>CAVZKY010000032.1:0-468472 GCA_963775825.1 uncultured Actinomycetes bacterium | reverse complement strand
CGGAATATGCCAGGCCTCGTATTCGGCCGGGGTGCGCACATCCAGGATCGTCACCCGCCCCGAGCAGCCCGGGTAGTCCTCGGGGTACCACAGATGGATGTCGCCGCGAAGCAGGTTCGAGCCAAGGAAGCCTGCGATGTCGACCGGGTCTTCGCCGCCCCGTACGGGGGGGCGTAGGCCAGTTCCAGGTTTTCCAGGTCGAACACGGTCATCCCGGCGCGCAGCGCGACCGCCAGGACATCGATGCGCTTGTCCACGCTGTCCCAGCCAAGCACCTGCGCGCCCAGCAGCTTGCCCCCGGCCGGGTCGAACAGCACCTTCAGGAACAGCGGCGCGGTGCCCGGGTAGTAGGCGGCGTGGCCGTTCTGATGGGTGTAGACCTTGCGGTAGTCCAGGCCAGCCGCGGCCAGCTCGGTCTCGGTCAGGCCGGTGCCCCCGGCGGTCATGTCGAACACCTTGACCACGGCGGTGCCCTGGGTGCCCCGGTAGCCCCCGACATCCTCGCGGCCGGCGATCGTGTCGGCGGCGATCCGGCCTTCCCGGTTCGCCGCCCGGCCAGCATCGACAGCACCGGCTCCCCGGTCAGCAGGTGCGCGGTCTCCACCGCGTCCCCGGCCGCGAGGATGTCCGGTGCCGAGGTGCGCATCTGCGCGTCGACCACGATGCCGCCGCGCGGCCCGATCTCCAGGCCGGCGTCCCGGGCCAGGTCCACATTGGGACGCGCCCCGGCCGCCATCACGACAACATCAGCCGCCACGGAGGTGCCGTCGGACAGATCGACCACCAGCCCGCCGTCCGCCCCCTGGCGGACTGCCGTGGCCGACGTGCCCAGCCGCAGGTCCACCCCGTGCGTGACGACGTGGTAGTCCAGGATCCGGGTCATCTCCGGGTCCAGCCACGGCATCAGCCGTTCGGTCCGCTCGACCACGGTGGTGGCCAGCCCGCGGTCCCGGAACGCCTCGGCCAGCTCCAGCCCGATGTAGCTGCCGCCGACGATGACCGCGCTGGTGGCATCCTTGTCCAGCTGGGTAATGATCCGGTCCATGTCGGGGATGTTGCGCAGCACATCCACCCGCGGGTCATCCGCCCCGGGGATCGGCGGCCGGATCGGCTCGGCCCCCGGGCACAGCACCAGCTTGTCGTAGGACTCCCGGTACGTCCGCCCCTGCGCGAGGTCGCGCACCTCGACTTCCCTGGCATCGCGGTCGATGCGGATCACGTCCTGCCCGGTCCGCACATCCAGCGCCAGGCTCTTGGCCAGGCTTTCCGGGGTCTGCAGCAGCAGGCTGTCCCGGTCCGGGATCACCCCACCGATGTGATACGGCAAGCCGCAGTTCGCGAACGAGACGTAGTGGTCCCGCTCGAACACGACGATCTCCGCTGACTCATCCAGCCGCCGCAGCCGCGCCCCCGTCGAAGCGCCGCCCGCAACTCCGCCCACGATCACCGTCTTCATCCTCAGCGCCCCCGGCGACGCGCACGCCGGTGCATCCCGGCTACCGAGACCGGCGACAAAGGACGCCCGAGCGGGTCGATGAACAGCGCACATGGCCCGGTGGCGGCCGGCACGGTGCCGTCGAGGAGCTTGATGCTGTAGCTGAGCGCGTCTGCGTCCAGGTGCGGATCCTGGATGACCACGACCGCATCCTCGGGTGGCCTCTCGCCCGGCTCCGCGAAGGACAGGACGGCGTTCGGGGGGTTGTCCGCGAAGCTGTTGTCCCCTGCTGCCCAGTTGGCGACGAAGAGACTGGACAACATGTGCCCGACCTCGCGCTGGGGGCGGTCGGCGAAGTACAGCGTCGACGGCGACACGCCATGCAACGTGATGGTTCCCCGGTCGCTGGTCATGCTCGCCGCGGTCTGGACGAACAATGCCTCCATGTCCTCAAGCTGCTGCTCGGTGACTTCACTCATCGTGGCTCCTCTCTCACGCCGCCGCGCCCGGCTGGGCCCATGCCGCGTAGTCCGATCGTGACCGTTGGTGGCTGTCGCAACTTTCCCGGATGCTCAAGCCATCGATAGGGCTGAATGTCCCGGCGAGGAAACTCCCGCTGGTTCCTGGCCTTCGCCCTGATGTCCTGGCCGCTCACGTCGCCCTGGCCGGGTGAGCAGGTGCCTGTGGTGCCGCTTTGGCGGCGTGCTTTTGCAGCCGGTCCGCCAGGAACATGACGATGACGGCGATCCCCACACCGGCGAACGTGAACAGGATCCTGCGTCCCTCGTCGGCAAGGTCGGACGGGTGGGGCACGTCCGCGGCGATCAGGATGGCCCCGCCCAGGGCTGCGGTGTACCAGGCGTAGTTCACGCCGTGGATCGACGCGGCCAGCGCGACCAGGACGACGACGATGACCTCGAGGGCGGTCCGGTTGTCGACCGCCAGCAGGACCAGGGCGGCCACCCCGGCGCCCACGACCGTCCCGGCGATGCGACGCTCGGCGACGAGGGCGGATTGCTGCAGGTCGGGCTTCATGGCAATGATGGTGGCGATGGGCATCCAGTAGGCGTTGGGCAGCTTCAGCCCGAAGGAGATCGCGACGGCGATCGCCAGGGCCGCGGCCCGGATCACCGCGAACAGGATCAGCGGCCGGGTCAGCGGCCGCGGCGAGATATCGCCGGGGATCTCGGCGACAGGCTGGGGCTCGGCTGACCCCCCCCCGTACCAGCCACATGATGAAGGTATAAGCGATCCACAGGGCCGACCCGACCAGCCAGGCCAGCGCCTGCTTCCACGGTTCGGTGTGGATCAGGCCGGAGCCGAACAGACCCGGCACTTCGAAGGAGATGAGAGTCGGCAGGCCGAGGGCGACGATGAACCAGACGTTGAGCAGATAGGCCGCGACGAATCGGTGCAGGCCGTATGTCACCGCCAGCCCGGCCAGCAACGTGGCCACGAAGGCGGCCAGCACCACGAACCCCCAGGCCCCGCCGCCGATGCCGAATCCCAGGGCCGTCAGCAGCGCACCGGCCGCCGCGACCACGGCCAGCCGGGGCACCCGGTAGCCGTACTTCCCGCCGGGGTCGCTCACGGCCACGATCACCGCCCCGAAGATCGCCGTGAGGAAGTACCTCCGCTCCGCCGGGAGCACCCCCACGATGATCAGCAGCCCCATTACCACCGCGAAGATTGCGCCTCTGCGCAGGTTGAATCCCTGCCGGTTGAGCTGGAACACCTTCGACACCTGATTCACGACTCACCTCTCAGCACCCTGGCCCGCGACCGGCGAAGCAGGCTTCCCGCGGCGGCACCGGACGACGGCACGGACCGGGAACCGCTCGGCTACCCGCGGCGGGGAGACCTGCGGGCTCCACCTGGGACGGAGCAATGGCGAGCGCATTCAGCCGGTGTCACCGGGCACGCAGTTGTCCAGCGCCTGGGATCCGACCCGCTGGCGTGGCCACGGGTGGGCCTGGTTCTGCTACTGGCTGACGTCGCTGTCGTAGGCTATCTCGGCTTCGGCCACGGTGATCGCGATGTCCAGCGCCCGGAGGATCTTCCCGCCTGCCGAGACCACCCGGGCCGTGCCCACCACGGGGGCAACCGCGATCATGACTCCCTGGAGATCGTCGGCGGTGACCCCGGTGTCCACGGCGGCCCCGGCGTTGGCGAGGTAGGAGGCAGGCGGCGCGTCCACCGCGATCAGCGCGGCGATCCTCGCGAGCATGACCTCGCGCGGGGCAAGGGAATTGTGCGCGACCGACGCCACGGTAATGTCGGCGAGTGTGTCAAGGACAGGTGTATCGGCGGTCATGGGGCCCCTCCTGCAGTTTTGCTGGCATTCTTTGCCAGCCGGTTCAGTGAATCCGCCTCAGTCGTTACCGGCCGCTGCGTCACGATTCCAGGCTCACCCCCAGGCAGGTGACCCTGCATCACCCACAGCCCGAATTCACCTAGGGGAAACCGCAGCCAGATCAGGCCGGGCCTGAACGCCTGTCCGGGGGCCTGCCTGCCGCCGCGGACACATGGCAGAACTGCTGCCGATCTGGCAGGCCAGGCGCGTGCAGCACCATGAAACGGCTGGCGCGGGTCGGAGGATTCGACGTCACCGCACCGATCCCCTGATCCTGGTCGCCCTCGGGCCGGCAAGACCAGTGTGTCCTGGCCCGCCGTTATGCTGCGGGTGTCGTGCCGCAAGCCGGATGAATCGCCGCAAGGCCCCGCCAGTGGGGCAGTGGCGTGGCCTGAGCGGCCCGCAGACTCGGGGGGTGGCCATGGCGCAGACGCCAGTCCGCGGAACTTCGGCGCGTGGCGGGCGAGCGCGGACATCGCTGGCCCGGTTCACGGAACGCGAGCGGGACCGCGGCGCGGTCCTGCCCGCCACCTTCCGGGCCGCAGTCGCCGCCGAGCTGGGACAGGCGTTCAGCCCGCCGTACCAGGTGCCCATCGTGGTCGCGGTCAACGGGCTGCTCATGGCCGCCGCATGGTTCCTGCTGCCGCGCGGCTGGCTGTTCACGCTGCAGAGCGCGCTCGCCTTTCCCGTCGTCCTGGCCAGCTGGATGTACGCCGACGTCCCCGCGACGAACGTGCTCGCCCCGGACCGGATCCGTGTCCTGGCGGCCCTGGGCGACAGCACCATGATCAGCCGGCTGCTGCTGGCCAAGACCGCGGTGCTGTGGGTCTTCGTGGCCCCGCTGTGCACGGTGCTGGCCCTCCTTATCGGGCTGGAGCACCACGCCGCGCTGCTCATCGGCGCCGAGATCATCGCGATCTGCGTCGTCCCCGTGGCGTGCCTGCCCGTCGCGGCGCTGGTCGGCATCCGCTGGCCGTACCACCCGCTGCAGCTGCGTTACCGCTGGAACCACCGCGTCCCGCTGCGCCGGATGATCGTCCGCTGGCTGATCCTCGCGGTCGTCCCCTACGCCCTGGTGCCCGCCCTGTGCGTGCTGATGACCGTCCCAGCCGTCATCCTGCTCGTGCTCACCCATAGCGCGAACAAGCACGTGATCAGCTTCGTCGATGCCGAGGGCAAGCCGTTCGGCCTGGCATTGTCCGGCCCCGGTCACCCGCTGCCGGGCGGCATGTTTGCCGCTGCCGTCGCGCTGACCTGCGGGGTCGCGGTCGTGGTCTGGGTGCTCGGACGCCGCGCCGACATGTGGCTGATCCGGCGCCGGCAGCCGGCGATCGCCGCCTACCTGGCGGACCCGACGCAGGGCTGATCGCGGGACCGGCGGTCGCACCCCGTCAAGCGGTGGCGGCCCCGGTGGGGGCGGGCTCCCGGTCCGGTGAGTGGGCGGCTCGCGGTCTGGCGGGCGGGTTCGCTGCGGTTGTGCCGCCCTGGCGGTGGCTTTTCCCCTAGGGGAATTCGGCCGGCAGGTGATGCGGGGTCACCTGCCCGGGGGTGAGCCTGAGACTGCGATGCCGTGGCTGGGTAACGGCTGCGGCGGATTGGCTGAACCGCCTGGCAAGGGATGCCGGCGGAACTGAGGAGGTCGTCATGTCCGGGCCCGGTAGCACGTTCATTCTGGTGGCAACGTATCCGGATGAGGCAGCAGCACAGGAGGACTACCAGGTCGTCAAGGACGCTCATGCGGCGGGCCTGGTGGGTTCCTACGATGCGGCTGTGGTCACCAAGGATGCCAGCGGCAATGTCCATGAGAACAAGGACGAGACCGCCACTCGGCATGGTGCCTGGTGGGGCGTGGCCGCCGGGGCGGCCGTCGGGGTCATCTTCCCGCCGGCGGTGCTGGCCGCGGCCGCCGTCGGCGGCGTGGCCGGCGGGGTCACCGGGCACTTGTCCAAGGGAATGTCGCGGTCGCAGGCGAAGCAGCTGGGGGACTTCATCGAACCGGGCCAGGCCGGGCTGGTGGTGGTCGGCGAGAGCAAGGTCGAGGACGCGATCAAGAACGCGGTGACCAGGGCGGAGAAGGAAACAGCCCAGGACCTTGACGTGGATCCGAAGGACATCGACAAGGCTCTGCAGTCCGCGGTCAACGAGATGTAACCTCCGGCCGCCTGTGCTATCCCGGGCCAGCTGGAAACCGCGCTGGCCGGATGGTTCTGGACGCCTGATGGCTGTCCCTCAGCGCCGGGTAGCTACCTGACCGCCGCGCCGCGGCTCCCGGCGCGGTCAGTCGGCCGGGCGTCCGGTCTCATCTGGCCCCTCGTCCGCCGGCCCGATGGAGATGAGCTCCAGGCCCAGCTCCTGGGTCCGCTGGATGAGCCCGTGCAGGTGAGCCTGGTCGATCACGTGGCCGGTCAGCACCGTGGTGCCCGCCACCCGGTCCATCTGCATCCCTTCGAACAGGAAGCCGAACGGCCCACCCAGCTCGCCCCGAAGAACCAGCCGGTACCATCTGCCTCGTGCCCGGTCGCTGCCCATCACAGGTCAGGCTCACACCCGGGCAGGTGACCTGTCACCACCTGCCGGCCGTTTCCACCTAGGTGAAGCGCGCGCCTAGCCGGGAACCGCGGCTACAGGAGTCTGAGCTCACGGGTCCGCTGCAGGGCGTGGGCCCGCGAGGAGACGCCGAGCTTGCGGTAGATCGACCGGACGTGGCTGTGAACCGTGTTATGCGACACGTACAGCTCCTGGCCGATGTCGCGCTCGGACAGTTCGCTGGCCAGCAGCTGGAGCACCCTGCGCTCCCGCTCTGTCAGCTTCCCGTCCCCGGAGCCGGTGTCCGCTCGCGGGGACCGCCCGCACGCACGCAGCCACCCGGTCAGGATCCCCGGATCGGGACGGGATCCGATGACGGCTCGTGCCTCAGTTATCGCCGCTTGCGAGCGCTCCCGCTCGCCCAGGGCGCGCAGCACCGATCCCTGGTGCAGGAGCGCCATCGCCACCTCGGTCGCCTGGCCCCGGGAATACAAGAAAGCGGTGCCACATTCGATCAGCGGCTCCGCCTTCTCCGGCCTGCCGCCCGCGGCGAGCGATACCCCGAGCGCCAGCTGGACCACGCCGCCGGCCTTCTCGTTGCCGTGCTCGCGGACAAGCGCCGCTGCACGCTCGGCCAGCGTCCGCTGTTCTTGAAGACGGCCCAGCTCGCCCGCGATGAGCGAACGGTAGGCCAGCGATGACGCGCCAGCCAGCCACCGTGCGCTCGCTGGGGCCAGCGCCGCCGATTCCGCGAACCAGTGGTCGGCCTCGCCGAGCTTGCCCCGGAAGTACAGGCCCATGCCGACCGCCCAGCAGGCCAGCGGCCGCCAAGGTGATTCCGGCCCTTCGACCTCGGCCGCACGGTGGCCGTTCTGGAGCTGGGCGCCCACGTCACCCCACGGGAAGACGGCCCGCAGCAGGGTCAGGCCTGCCCCGGCCGAGCTGAAGGCCAGGCCGAGCCCCCCCGCCACGCTCGCCCAGCCGTTCGACCGCCGCGATGACCTGACCCGCCTCCACCCGCTTCCCGGACAGCGAGAGCATCCACGCCTTGACCAGGAGCAGCCCCGCGTTGGCGGTCAGCATCTCTTCCGGCAGGCGACAGACCCAGGCCAGCACGGTGTCGTACCTGCACGAGTTGGCGTAGCTAACCCACGAGGCTTCGATCAGCTCGGCGGCCTCGGCGTGCGCTCTGCCTGCGATCGCATGCGAGACGGCCGCACCGGTCATCCCCTGATCGCGATGCCAGGCGTACGCCCGGCGGTGCAGGGCCGGGACCGTGCCCGGCTCACGCCGCTCGAGCTCGACCCGCAGCAGCTGCGCGAACAGCGGATGGAAGCGGTACCACCCGCCCTCGCCGTCGAGGGGGATGAGGAAGAGGTTGCTGCGTGACAGCGCCTCGAGCATCGGCGCCGAATGCTGCCGCTCCAGTAGCGCATCACACACGGGGCCGGACAGCCGGTCGAGGATGGAAGAGCGCAGCATCAGCGCCTGCATCGGCGGATCATGCGCCTGGAGCACCTCTGTCTCCAGGAAGTCGATCAGATGGCGGGGCGAGATGCTCAATTCGTGCACGAAGGCGCGGGAGTCGGCAGTCCGCCTCAGCGAGAGCGCCGAAAGGTAGAGCCCGGTCGGCCAGCCCTCCATCCGCCCGACGAGAGCATCCACCTCCTCCGGGATGAGGCCGAGCGTCAGGCGGCCGTTCAGGAACGCGTCCGCCTCCCCCGCCGTGAACCGCAGATCGTCGGCCCGCAGTTCGAGCAGCTCACCGTGCGCGCGCAGCGCAGCCAGCGGAAGGCCCGGCTCGGTCCTCGTTGAGAGCACGAGCTGGAGGGTCCGCGGTGCATGATCGACGAGCCAGGCGATGCTCTCGCGGGCCGCCCCGGCCGAAAGCCGGTGGAAGTCATCCAGGATCAGCGTGACCCCATGCTGATCGTTCAGCTCGTTCACCAGATGCGGCAGCACGGTGTCGACAATGTGCGCTGACCCAGCTGCCCGCGGTGATGCTGACTGCCCGATTGCCGGGCAGACTCTGCGCAGCGCCTCGACCGCATAAGACCACAGCGTTACTGGGTCGTCGTCGCCCTCGTCCAGCGTCAGCCACGCCATCGGCTTGCGCCCCGCCTCAGCCTCATGCCACGCCGCGAGCAGTGTGGTCTTCCCGAAACCCGCCGGACACGCCACCAGGCTGAGTCTCCGACCCAACCCGGTCCGAAGCCGCTCCATTAGGCGCTCGCGCGGAACGATCTGATCGCGTACCGGGGGCGGGCGCAGTTTCGTCGCGACCAGGACCGGCTCCGAGCTGTCCACCACCCCGTCGCCCAATACCCTCTCCCAGGCCAAAAGCTCATGCTGCCGGGGTCCGGGGCGGCCGTACGCCTCACAAGCCTAACTCGACAGGGGGCTCCGCCCCACCCGGACAGGGTGAGTAGAGGTGCTCGTGCGCCGTCGCTGAGGCTTTCCATCCGGCCCTTGCCGAGCGATCGGCGTCCACGTGGCGCCTCTGCGTCAGTGGGCACGGTACTGCCTCCCTCGCAGTGGCCGGCGGTGGATCCAGGCCGCCCCGGCCGACAGCCGCGCGGCACACCTCAAGATCGCCCGACCTGTAGCGGTTGTGGCACGCGGCAGCGCCAGACAGCTGAGTCCCCGGGCACGGTGACCAACTACCCAGGCACCGCGCCCGGTCCACGGGCTGGGGCCGCTTTCCACCTAGGTGAATCCGGGCGGCAGGTGATGACGAGTCGCCTGCCTGAGCCGTAGCGTGCGCGGTGATCATTAAGGGGTGATGGGACAGCGGCAGGGCGCAAGGCCCCGGCTGTACCGGGTTGGCGAGCAAGGACGAGCAAGGAGAGGGACGAGGATATGGCGAAGCCGGAGGCAGTTTTCATCTGCATCGGCACCTAGTGCCCGGCGGTTGAACCCCGAGATGGTCATGGCCGCGGCCGCGGTCGGCTGGGCATCAAGCTGATCCCGGGCGCCGCATGCCGTTCGCGGCGGGTCCATAGTCGACGAGATTTCGGTAAGGAGTGCTTCGGATGCCGAAGTGGAACCTGGTGGCGATGGGTCAGGTGGGCCTGACCGGCTGGACGAGGGCGGCCGCTCAGCCGGTGGCCCGTGCGGTCGCGCGCAGGACCGGACGGCCGGAGGCGGAGATCCTGGCGCTTATCGGTGCGGCGTTCCTGGCCAGCGCGCTGATCAACTTCCTCCGCGAGGTCGATGCCGTCATCGCGGCCGGGCGGACCGGCCGTACGCCAGCGGATGATGCGCCTGCCGGGGCCTAGGACGGGGTAGGGATCGCCTTGCAGATTTCCACCTAGGTGAAACGGCGCAGCAGGTGATACCGCCTCGCCTGGCTATGGGCGAGCCTTACATGGTGATGGACACGCTCGTTCATCGGACGACCCGATCGGGGAGATGCCATGGCCGACACAAACCAGATGCTTCTCTACGCCGCAGCGTACGAGACTGTCGACGCCGCACTGGCGGATATGGATGCCGTCGAGCAGCTGCACAAGGACAAGATGGTCGGCAAGTTCGACGCTGCCGTGATCGATCAGCAGGACGGCAAGACCCACATTGTCAAGCGGATGGATCGCTCGCGCCTGCGGGCCATCCCTGAGATGTTCGGAGGCGGGACGCTGCCTCGCAAGGAGCTCCATGAGGCGGCTGAGGCACTGACTGCTAATCAGGCCGGGCTCATCGTGGTTGGCGAGCCGACCATCGAAAAGGGACTCGACAAGGCGTTTACAGGTGCCGCCAAGACCGTGAAGCGCTCTGTGGATGCCACGACCGACGAAATCGCCAGCGAGCTGCAGGAAGCGCTCAAAAGCTGACGGTGCCGCGGCAGCCGCAGCTCACCTCGAGGCACGGGTTGTGGGAAGTGGCCAACGGGACCTACTAGGTCCGGGGCTTTGCCAACCTCGACCAGCGGCTGGACCTGCGGGAAGCCCGCAGCACCGCCGGACCTGACCGGTAGCCGCCAGGCTGCCTGACTTCCGCCCACACCTATGAAGTTCCGGCTCTGCTGACAGCGGAGCCGGAACTCGCAGAGGAAGATATCGCAACTCCCGCTGAAGGAGCACGAATGCAACTGGCAGCCGCATCATCATCTTCTTATCCGGTGTTGGACATTTTCTGGACGATTCTCGAGGTCTTCCTGATAGTGATCTGGTTCTGGATCCTGATCACGGTGTTCATCGACATCTTCCGGAGTCCTGACCTCTCCGGCGGGGCCAAAGCCCTGTGGTTCCTGTTCGTGCTGTTCATTCCGCTGATCGGCGTACTGGCCTACCTGATCTTCCGCGGCGGCACGATGAACGAGAGATCGGTCTGGTAGCCCCAGCAACAGGGACCAGGCCCGGGAGTCAAGGAGGTAATGCGGCCTGATCACGTAGGACAGTGCCCGTTCCCCGCCGGGCCGGCGCCGGACGTGGCGGGCAGAAGGGCAGGCCAGCCGGTCTGTCAGAGGGGCAGCCTTAACGCGTCATTCTTGCCGCCCGGCCGCCGACACAGCCATTCCGCGTAGGACATGGATGCATTCAGGCCGGGTTCCACGCTGCCGGGCAGGGCTTGGGCGGCCTGGGCGAACACCAGCGCCGCAGTGGCCTGGAGTTCGCCGCGGAGCAGACTGGCGGGGCCGGTCGCCTCGAAGCCCAGGGTCCACCAGTCCTGGCCGCTCGTACGGATCTCGGTGAGTTCGACCTCACATCGCGACTCCTGGCCCAGCCTCGGGGCGTGGGCCGCGGCCGGCCCGCTGGTCCGTGAGAACCGGCTGATCCGCCGCCTCTTGCGTACCGGCCGCCAGTGGGCCAGGTCATCACTGTCCTGGTGGAGCGGGTTGAAGGGAAAGGACCACTTCTGCCAGGACTGCATGCGTCCGCGGGCGCGTCCCGGCAGATTCAGGATTCCCGGGCTGCCGCGGTACACCTTCACCTCCAGCGCCGAGCCGCCGCGGACCTTGACCGACAGCCCGCGCCACTGCGGATCCAGCAGGTAGGTGTCCTCGCGTGACTCCGTCTCGGCCGGGAAGCGCCCGAACCATTCGGCCACCGCGGCCTCCAGCTGGCCGGGGAAGATCCAGCGCACCTCCAGGCTTCGGACACCTCCGGTGACCAGGCTCTGAGCCGGTTCAGTCGTCATCGTCCGCATGCCTGCGCTGCGCCAGCCTTACCTCATAGGTCGGGTTCGGCGGTGAGCCGTCCTGAGGCGACGGCGTCGACGAGCTCTTTGTGGTCGCGTTCGTTCTGGTCGGCGTACGCGCTGGCGAACTGGGTGATGGCCTTGTCGAAGACGTCGGAGCCGCCAAGGTAGGCGGCGATGGCGATCCGGTCCCCGGAGCGGGCGTGGGCGCGGGCCAGCGCCCACCCGCACAGTTGCCCGTAGATCCGCATGCCGCGGGGTATCAGGGCCTCGATGGCGATGGAGTATTTCCAGTCCCGCAGCTGGCGGACGTAAAAGTCGCGCTGCTGGCCGTCCAGCCCGGCCTCGGCCCGCTGCCAGCCCAGGAAGATGTCGCTGGATGCCTGCATCAGCCGCTGCCCGGCGACCACCCGCTGGCCCATGTTGGTGTACTTGCTGGCCCCCACGAACCGGCTGAGCACCGACGTCTCGGCCTCCTTGACCTGCAGGAACAGCGGGTCAGACTCGTCACGGCCGAGCATCAGCACGATCCAGCAGCGGGTCCCGACGCTGCCCACGCCGACGACCTTGCGGGCCATGTCGGCGTACTCGTACTGCTCGAGCAGGTACCGGCGGTCGGTTTCCAGCGTGCGCCGGTACTCGGCGAGCAGGTCCTTGATCTGGGTTTCGAAGGCCGCCTGGTCGGTATCTTTGGGCAGCAGGTCCGCGATCGGGACGATCAGCGGCGGGTCGGCGATGATCTGCGGCCGGCCATCGACCAGGTGGGTCAGCTTGGTCACTTCCTGCATGCTGTCCCTGGTCCGCGCCTTGGCCATGCCCTTGTCGAGCATCTTGCGCTGCCGCTTCTCCAGCTGGGAGTTAAACTCCGCCCGCAGCTGGTCCAGGTCCGCGTGCGCGTACCAGACCTCCAGGTTGGTCATCTTGGCGAAGCCGCGCATCGCCTGCCGGTAGCTGGCCACGGTGGCGGTGACGATCTCCCGGCGGTCCTTGCCGCCGAACCCGTTGCCGCGGGCCGCGACCTCCATGCTGGCGGCCAGCCGCTTGACGTCCCATTCCCACGGGCCGGGCGTCGTCTCATCGAAGTCGTTGACGTCGAAGACCAGCAGCCGCTCCGCGGAACCGAAGATGCCGAAGTTCGACAGGTGCGCATCCCCGCACGCCTGCACGGCCAGCCCAGATACCGGAGTATGGGAAAGGTCGCTGGCCATCGGCAGCGCCGCGCCACGGTAGTAGGTGAACGGGGACACCATCATCCGGCCCCGCCGGATGGGCACCAGTTCCGGCACCCGCGACTTCGCCTGCTCTTCCAGCAGGCCGATTGGGTCGGGCCGGTCCGGCGGCGGGTCGAACACCGCATGGCTTTCCCGCGGCACCTCAGCCCGCGCTTCCTTACCCCGCGCCGTACGCTCCGCCGGGGTCAGCCGCTCCAGGCCCGACTCCAGCTGATACCGCTTCATGTCCTGCGGGGGAGCCTTGCGCGTCGTAACGCTCATCATCGTCTCCTTAACTGCCCGGGTGGGTCCGTAATTGGCCGGATGGGTCCGTCAGTTCGGCTTCCAGAACTCCCAGCCACCCGATCCCGCTCAGCGCCCGCCGCAGCCTCCTTGGGCCCGGCTGCGCAGCCCTTCGCGGGCTCGCCACCAACCTGACGATTTCGCGGCCGGGGGTGACCTGCCATCCCCTGCCCAGCGTTTTCACCTAGGTGGAAACCACGGCAGGTGATGCCGGGTCGCCTTCCTGGCTCCTAGCGTGCGAAGTGATCGATAAAAGGTGATGGAACAGCGGCAGGCGCTAGCCCCCCGGTGTGCCGGCGACCGGGGAGAAGGCAGGACATGGCGAAGCCGGAGGCAGTTTTCATCTACATCGGCACCTACCCGGACGAGGCGGCGGCGCGAGCCGACTATGGCCAGCAAGCACGTCGCCAAGGAAATCAATGCTGAGCCGAAGGACATCGACAAGGCCGTGCGGGAAGCCGCCACCGAAGTCAGCTGACCAGCCGATCCCCGGCCTGGGCAGGGGCTAGATCGGCCCGCAGGCCCAAACGCCGTCACCTGGAGGAAACGTGAGACCAGCAGACCGGTCAGTCCCGCGCAGATGGCTGCTTCTTCCGGCCGCCGTCCTGCCCCTGGCCCTATCCGGGCTGGCCGCCGGGTGCAGCAGCACACCGGCCTACTGCACCGACGCCACCAACCTCAAGACCTCCGTCAGCAACCTCAGCAATGTCGACGTCGCCAAGAACGGCGTCAGTTCCCTGCAGACGGCGCTGACCAGCGTCCAGACCAACGCATCAAAGTTCGCCACCGACGCCAAGTCCGCGTTCCCGTCACAGACCGCGGCGCTGCAAGACTCGCTGTCCGCCCTGGCCACCACGATCAAATCCGCCAAGGGCCAGCCACCGCTAACCGCAGCCTCGGCGGTCGTGCCAGCGGTCACCAAGGTGAAGACCGCGGCCAGCAGCCTGCAAAGTGCCGTATCAAGCGCGGGCAAATGCTAGCGGTCAGGGCCCGGCGGGGGTAAACCCCGGGATCGTCATGCCCGCGCTCTGCCGGGCGCCCGGCTAACCCACGGCTAACCCTGGACGGCGCCATGTCGTTCGCGGCGGGTCAGTAGTCAGGCAAGATCAGGAAGGGACGGGTGCTTGTGCGCTCAGCGAGGTGCCTCGCTGCTAGCGCTCAGATGGGCTCGCGGCCCGGTCTTTGGCGGCAGTTCCACCTAGGTGAATTGGTCCGGTAGGGGATGACGGGTCGCCTGCCGGAGTGCGAGCCTGCGTGGCATAGGCAGTGATCGGGCGCGAGGTGAGATACCGGCTGGCTCGCTCGTCCCGGAAAAGCGATATAGGGAGTGTCAAATGGTGTCCGGCGAGTCCTCAACGGTTTCCGACGAGTACAGTGCGCCGCTGTCCGCACCGTCAGGGTTAATAGCGAGAACGTGGCAGGCGACGTTGTTCCTCGGGGTCCTGACCTTGGTCTTTGGCATCATCGTGAGCTTCCATCCAAGCGGGTCGCTGAACGTGCTCGCGGTCCTGCTCGGCGTCCTCATGATTTTCTCCGGGATCTTCCATCTGGTCCGGGTTTTCGATCGGGAGGAAAGCCACCGGGTCTGGCTCGGCATCGCTGGCCTGCTGTTCATCGTGATCGGCGTGGTCCTGATCCGCCATCTGCATCTCACCGTGGCGGCGATTGGCCTGGTGATCGGCATCACCTGGATCGTCCAGGGGCTGGCCGCGCTGATCGGAGGGATCTCCGGCGGTGCCCGCGAGGGCAGGGCCTGGTGGATCATCTACGGGGTGGTGAGCCTGATCGCGGGGATCGTGGTCGTGTCGGCCCCCACCTCCTCGCTGAATGTCCTGGCCGTGCTGCTGGGTATCTGGTTCATCATCATGGGCCTCTTCGAGATCAGCGGAGGGTTCCTCCTGCGGCACGAGCTCCATACCGCGTATAACGCGCATGCCTGACCACGACACCCACACATTTCCGCCCGAGCAAGAGCCGTGCCTGTCACCCGTCCGGGTGAGGCCGCAGCCGGTCACCTCTCACGTAACTACGTGTTACACTATTTTGGGTGAAGCACGTTAAAAGGTGAGGTGCTTACGGTGGCGAATCAGAACATCACCCTGTCTCTGCCTGAAGAGGACCTGCGGGAGGCGCGGGTGCTCGCCGCGCGGCGCGGCACGTCGGTGTCGCAGCTTCTCGCCCGCGTGCTCCGGGAAACCGTGGAGCGGGAGAGCGGGTATGACGCCGCGAAGGAGCGCAGCCTCGCTCTGCTGCGCGGGGGTGCGGATCTTGGTACGGGTGGGGACGTTAGCTGGGCCCGGGATGACCTGCATGAGCGGTAACCGCCAGTTCGTCGACACTAACGTTCTCGTCTACGCGTACGACGTGGCGGCGGGGGATAAACATAGCCGCGCTCGCGCCCTGGTCGAGGAGCTGTGGGATACCCGGGAGGGCTGCCTGAGCGTTCAGGTGCTGCAAGAGTTCTTTGTCACCACGACGCGGAAGATTCCCAAGCCGCTCGATACCCCGGCCGCCGCGCGGATCATCGATGATCTGGCGCACTGGCACGTGCACGCTCCCGCCGCCGGCGACGTCCTCGCGGCCATTGATATCCATCAGCGAACCGGAGCGCCTTTCTGGGACGCGATGATCCTCCGCAGCGCGAAGGAACTTGGCTGCGGAACCCTGCACTCGGAGGATTTCAACCCCGGTCAGGCATACGACGGCGTCCAGGTCCGCAGCCCGTTCCCGGCTTAGCCGCCAGGACCCTCGTTCCCGCCTCGGGGCTCTCACGCGTTGCCGTCGCGGGACCTTCGTCCCTGCCCTGGTGCGCTTTGGGCCTGTTTTGTCCGCTAGCCGCCGGGTCACGCTCGCTAGGCAAGAGGGGGCAGGTGAGCAGGATGCCCGAGCAGACCAGCCGGCCGACGGTGCCGATTTCCGCTGACCAGGTGACCTACCTGATCGCCACGGCGGCCCGCGCGCCGTCAGTGCACAACACTCAGCCGTGGCGGTTCCGGGCGGGTGACGGCACCATCGACCTGTACGCCGATCCACGCCGCCGGCTGCGCGTGGACAAGGACGGCCGGGAGATGCTCATCAGCTGCGGCGCCGCCCTGTTCGGGCTGCGGCTCGCGGTCCGGTCGCTCGGCTACCGTCCGGTTGTCGAACTGTTCCCGGACCCGCCCCGGCTGCGCCTGCTCGCCCGGGTGAGCCTGGGGGAGCCCGCGCCGCTGACGGCCGGGGAAGACCAGCTGCTGGGAGCGCTGCCGCACCGCCATACCCACCGCGGCCCGTTCGCCCCTGGCCCGATGCCCGCCGGTCTCCTGGCCGCGCTGCAGCACGACGCGCTGGCCGAAGGAGCTACCCTCGCCCTGATCGACCGGTCTCTCGCCTATCAGCGCCTGGCCGACATCACGAGCGCCGCCGACCGCAGGCAGCATCGTGAGGCGGACGTTCAGAAGGAGATGTGGCGCTGGAGCCGGGGCCCGGACGACCGGCGCCGCGACGGCGTCCCCGCCACCGCGTTCCCGGCCGGGGGCTGCCGCCAGCCCGGGCGCCTCGTGCAGCGTGACTTCGACCTGGGCCGCAGCCTCGGGCTACTGCCCACCGAGGGACCGCCGCCTACCGTTACCGCTATCCTGCTCACCTCGGCTGATCACCGGGCGGACTGGCTGCGGGCCGGGCAGGCGCTGCAGCGGGTGCTGACCCACGCTGCCACGCGGTGGGTGTTTGCGAGCCTGCACACCCAGCCGCTGGAGATGGCCTCGATCCGCTTCCTGATCCGGGACCGGCTGTCGCTGCCCGGGGCCCCGCAAATGATCATGCAGCTCGGCCTCGCGCACAGTACCCGCCCCACCCCCCGCCGCTCACCCGCCGAGCTAATCGAGCCGTGACGCCGGCTTTCAGGCAGGTTCCATGCCGAAGCGGGCCATCAGGGTCCGTTCCTGCCCGGTCGCGGGAGGCTGGCCCGACGCCCAGAGCCGGTGCAGCTCCTCAAAGTAGGCGTCCATAGCCGGGGCGTGCAGCACGAGCAGCCGCGCCGTCTCCGCCCCGGCGTTGCCGAAGGTGTGCGCCGCGCCGCGCGGGACCAGCAGGAAATCGCCCGGCCCGCCGGTCAGGTCGCGGCCATCCAGAGTGAAGGCGATCGCCCCGTCCAGCACGAAGAACGCCTCCGAGCAGTTCACATGCCGGTGCGCGGGCGGTCTCCGGCCGCCCGGCGGCAGCGTCCGTTCCATCAGCGAGAAGTCCCCGCCGGTCTGCGCCGCCACCGCCTTGAACGCCATCACGCTGCCGCGCGCGGTGAGCAGGTGCCCTTCACCAGGCGGGACGACGCCGGGGCCGGTCACCGGCTCAGCCCGTCATGTTGAAGTACGCCAGCACCTTGGTGGCGCGGACCCGGACCACCAGCTCGCCCGGCACCCCGTTGCGCTGCCCGAGTTCCTCCGCCCGGTCGGGTCCCACATACCGGGCCGCGATCGCCGTAGCCGTGCGGAGCAGCTCGCCGGGATCGTCGGACAGCTCGGCCCGGCCCTGGACCTGGACGAACCCGTAGGGCTCCCGCTCCAGGTCGGCGCAGATCGTCACGTCCCGGTCCCGGGCCAGGTAACGGCCCTTGACGGTGTCCGCGCCGGTGTTGAAGATCAGCTCGTCATCTTCCACGATGAACCAGACCGGGGCCACCAGGGGCCGCCCAGCCGGGCTGAGGTAGGCGAGCTTCGCGGTACGGGTGCCTTCGGTGAGGAAGGCGTGGACCTCTGGGTCAGTTAGGGACGCCACGGGCCAAGTCTAGGCGGGGGCGCACGCTAGCTGCGGGCGCACCTAGGCGGAGGCGCAGTCCAGGTGCGGGCGCACCGCACGGGCCCACGGGCCTGCACGCGTACGGGGGGAGGTACTCGCCTGCGGGCACCTCCCCCCTCCGGTCAGCCTGGCCGCCGTCCCCGAGGCCTTTACGCCGGGGCCGCCATCGGGTTGACGCCGGCCAGGTCCTGGCGCGTGACC
The DNA here is from genome assembly GCA_963775825.1 of uncultured Actinomycetes bacterium. GTDB lineage: Bacteria > Actinomycetota > Actinomycetes > Streptosporangiales > Streptosporangiaceae > Bog-532. The sequence goes on along the minus strand of CAVZKY010000032.1, from coordinate 450,531 downwards.
CGGATCGTGGCGATCGTGACGATCAGCGCCAGCAGCGCTATCCCCGCCGAGACCACGTACCCGTGCGAGAAGCCGTAGGCGATGGCATTGTGGGTGATCTGCGTCTTCGCCGCGGCCGCCTGGGCCTGGGTCAGCGGGTGACCGGCCTTGGCCGCCGCGGCCGCCGCCTTGCCCGCCGCGATGGACGCGGACCGCGCGTTGTTGGCCACCGCGCTCCACGCCACCGTGCCCAGGATGGCCAGCCCGATCGAGCCGCCGACCTGCTGGCCGGTGTTCAGCAGGCTGGAGGCCACGCCGGTGTCTTCCTCCCGGACCTTGCTCAGCGCGATCAGCGAGAGCGGCACGAACATCAGGCCGAAGCCGAACGCGGTCACGATCATCGCGCCCAGCAGGCCGTTGACGTACGTGCTGTGCGCGGTCACGCGCGACAGCCAGAACAGGCCGCCGGTGCCCATGGTCGCGCCGATCAGCATCAGTGGCCGGGCGCCGATCCGCGGCACCAGCTGGGACGCCAGCCCGGTCGCCAGCAGGATCGCCCCTACGAACGGCAGATAGGCAACGCCGGACCGGATCGGGCTGTAGCCCCACACCTGCTGGATGAACAGGGTCAGGAAGAAGAACATGCCGAACATCGCGGTGCCGACGCACAGCATGATCACGTACGCACCCGAACGGTTCCGGTTCCGCAGCACTCGGAACGGGACCAGTGCGTGCCTGCTCCGCCCCTCGATGACCACGAAGACGGCGAGCAGGACCACGGCCGCGACGAGAGACACGACGACCTTGGTGTCGCCCCAGTGGGACACGCCATTCGGGGTAGTGGCCGCGCTGGTCAGGCCGTAGACGAGCGCGGTGAGCCCGAGCGTGCCGGTGATCGCGCCGGGCAGGTCGAACCGGCCGCGGCGGCGGGCCGACTCGCCGAGGACGCGCGGGGCCGCAAGGGCGACCGCGAGGCCGATCGGCACGTTGACGAACAGCACCCAGCGCCAGGACGCATAGCTGGTGAGCAGGCCGCCGGCGATCAGGCCGACCGCGCCCCCGGCCACGCTCATGGCCGCGTAGACGCCCATGGCCCGGTTGCGCTCCCGGCCCTCCGGGAACGTGACCGCGACCAGCGACAGGGCGGTCGGTGCGGCGAACGCCGCGCCGATGCCCTGCAACACCCGCGCGCCGAGCAGCCACGCCTGGTCGGTGGCGAACCCGCCGGCCAGCGACGCCAGCGAGAACAGCAGGATGCCGAAGATGAAGACGCGGCGGCGGCCCAGCAGGTCCCCGGACCGGCCGCCGAGCAGCAGCAGCCCGCCGAAGGCGAGCGCGTACGCGTTGATGACCCACTCCAGGTTGTCACCGGAAAAACCGAGCGCGGTCTGGATGTGGGGGAGGGCCACGTTCACGATGGTCGCGTCGAGCACGACCATGAGCTGGGCCGTCGCGATGACGGCCAGCGCCAGGCCCAGATGCTTCGGGCGCTGGGCGCCCGCGGTTTCGGCCGGGACGCCCCGGCCCTGGATGTTTTCCTCGACTGCCTCGACGGCTAGGCTCGGGGCCGGCTCGCCGGGCGGCGGGTCGGTCCGGATCGCCTCTCGCCCGGTGTCGCGTGAGGTGGCGGACAAGTCTTTCTCCCTTGGCTGAAGATGCGTGTCGTGCTCAGGGCGCACTTCACTAAGGCCGTGGCACGCCCGTGCCCGGCACGATGATGCATCCGAAGCGGAATCCCCGATTTGTTAACGCTGTACGAATAGTTGACGCTGTACGAATACTTGACGCTTTACGGCCGCCAGATGTGACACCACCGGCGAACGGTTATCGCGACGCGGGACCGGAACCGTCGGGCCTCTGCTTAGCTTCAAGAAGCGGCTGGCCGGAGTTATTTCCGTCCCGGTCAGTGATCAGTGGCAGGTCGCCTCCCATCGTGACCAGCTCGTCGGCGGTGACTCGCCATTCGTCTTCCCGGCCGGGCCCGGCCGGGCCGCTCGCTGCGACCATCTTGCGCAGCATCGTCAGCAGGCACTCGCGCTCCGAGACGCTGAGGGTGTTGGCCCACGGCACCTTGCTCGCGAATTCCTTCTCCAGCCGTTCCCGCATCGACGCACCCTCGGCGGTGAGGGTGACGTTCTTCACCCGCCGGTCGCGCTCGCTCGTTTCCCTGCGGGCCAGCCCGTGCTTCTCCAGGCCGTTGGTGACCATGGTCACGAAGGACGGGTCACAGTGCATGCGCTGCCCCATTTCCTTCATGCTCATCGGCTCCTTCAGCTTGATCAGGCCCACCAGGTCGCTGACGGAAAGGCCAAAAAGCTGGGCCAGCCCCTGGCCAAGGGTGGCGGCCTGCTTCACGACTTCGGACAGAGCCTCCATGATGCAGAGGTTCAGTTCGTCCTCGCGCGGCCCCTCTGACACGCGTCCTCCTCTTATGCCGAAGCATCGCACGAGGGGGTGACATTTCCGCCGCCCCGCGTTCCGCCGCGGCCTTCCGGTAAATCATTGAGCAACTCAACCGTTGAGTGACTCAACCATATGAAGCTCGCCGCCGGAACGCAAGTTATTTATCGCCCGCGCCCGCCCATCTCCGCCCATCCCAACCAGGGCCTGCGACCCCGGGCACCTGTTCCGCTTCGCGCTGGGCGTCACCTAGCCGCCGGGACTCAGCCGGCGCTGGACGCGGCCCAGATGTTGATGCCGGCGTCCACGGCGTTCCGGTCGATCTCCGCGATCTCCGCCGCGCTGAACTCCGTCTTCGCCGTGGCGGCCAGGTTCTCCTCCAGCTGGGTCACGCTGCTGGCGCCGAGCAGGGCCGACGTCACCCGGTTGTCCCGCAGCACCCAGGAGATCGCCATCTGGGCCAGGGTCTGCCCGCGGCCGCGGGCCACCTCGGCCAGCGCCTGGACGTGCCGGAGCGTCTCCGCGCTGAGCTGGTCGGAGGTCAGCGAGCCGCGCTGGGCCGCCCGCGAGCCCTCCGGCACGCCGGTCAGGTACTTCCCGGTGAGCACGCCCTGCGCGAGCGGTGAGAACGCGATGCAGCCCATGCCCTCGCGCTCCAGCACGTCGAGCAGGCCCTGCTCGATCCACCGGTTGAGCATCGAGTAGGACGGCTGATGGATAAGCAGCGGCGTGCCGTGCCCGCGCATGATGGCGGCCGCTTCCGCGGTCCGTGCGGCCGAGTAGGAGGAGATCCCGGCGTACAGGGCCCGGCCCGACTGGACCGCCGTGTGGAGGGCGCCCATGGTCTCCTCCAGCGGCGTATCCGGGTCGAAGCGGTGGCTGTAGAAGATGTCCACGTAGTCCAGGCCCATCCGGGCCAGCGACTGGTCCAGGCTGGCCAGCAGGTACTTGCGGGAGCCGTGGTCGCCGTACGGGCCGGGCCACATGTCGTAGCCAGCCTTGGTGGAGATGATCAGCTCGTCACGGTACGGCCGGAAGTCCTCCTTCATCAGCCGGCCGAAATTGATCTCCGCGGAGCCGTACGGAGACCCGTAGTCTCCTTGCTGCAAAGCCTTGGCAGGCGCTACTCCTCCGTAGTTGTTCGCGAGATCGAAGTGCGTCACGCCGAGGTCGAAGGCACGGCGCAGGATGGCCCGCTGTGTCGTCAGGGGGCGATCGTCACCGAAGTTCTGCCACAGGCCGAGGGAGACCGCGGGCAGGTCGATGCCGCTGCGCCCGCAGCGGCGGTAGGGCATCTGCTCATACCGGTCAAGAGCGGCAACGTAAGTCATGGATAGGAGTCTGCCACTGCCAGTCGCCCTAGCCGGCTGCCCTTTCACCGAGGCAGCTTGTGATCTAAGCGGCCTGCATCAGCGAGGCGGCTTCCTCGGCTATCGCGCCGATACACCCACCGGTCCGGGCGGAAGTAATCCCTCTGCCGGGCGACCAGGCCTTCCCGGTGCGCGGCGCACAGCAGCGCGCAAGCCAGTGAGCTGGAAACGCCCGGTACCGCCTTCGCCGGTCCCCCGAGGCGCGCCGGGGGAGCCTTTCAGTACCTCAACCAGCAACGTTGGTAGGCGGCCTCTTAGTTGTTGGCCAGATTGAAGTAGGTCATGTCGAGGTCGAACGCGCGGCGCAGGATGGCGCGCAGAGAGCGGCCCGAACAGTGGCGTCGCCCTCCAGATGGGGCTATGGGTCCTCTCATCTGGCCGCTGGCAGCCCTCGGCGTCTGGGGCGTGATCCTCGCCATCGTGGAGACGTCCACCACCTCGGCGACCCAGCAGCGGGCCTTCTGGTTCGTCTTCGCCGGGTGATGCATGTGCGTCCTCGGCGCGACTATCGCGCACTATCTGTACCGGCGGTAATGATGCTGCTCGTCGCCTCCCGCAACGCCCCCGTGCTGCGACCCTGACGTCCTTCGCCGCGAGGTATTTCCGTGCGGGGTGATGCCCGCGTCCCCAGGATGGCCGCTACTGGCCCGCGAGCATGCCCCGGGTGTTTCCTTGGGACCAGGTTCTCGGGAGAGGGCATCCTAGCTCCTCGGTGTCTCCCGTGAGGGACATACTGGATGTTATGAACGAGGCAGAGAAGATCGGGCAGGCGTTCGTCACGCTGGTGCTGACCTCGCGGGCGCTGGGCCACGCGGACATCCGCGACACGGCGCGGGACTGCCTGCTGCCGGACGCCAGTGCCGACCGGACCCCGGAGCAACTGTTCGTGCTGGCCGCCGTTGCCGGACCTGCTGCTGGCGGCATGCGCCCGGACGAGCTGCTGCCGGACGACGACGTGCGGATTGAGGCACTACCCAGTGTGCCGCTAACGCCCCTCACCTGACAGCGCCTGGCACTTCTGGCCGTCTCACCAACATACGGGTCCACGTTGGCGATTCTGCAAAGCGGCGGACAACGGCGTTAACGATCTGCCAAGACGGGCGGCGGTAAGGCATCTTACCTCGTACCTGTCATCGGTGGCGATGTAGGTAATGGCCAAGAGTCTGTCACCCCGGCCTGCCGGTCCCCCTGGCAGACGGCATCCCCTGCGGTGATGACCCTGCCACGTCGCGACGGCGTGGCCGGGCGTAACGTACCGGGCGGCACACGATACAGCGGCACACGATAACGGCGGGCCGCTCATCTCGCGGAGGGATCGCGCATGTACGACGCCACGATGGCCGAGACCATCAGCATCGCCGGGCACGGCGGGGAGCAGATCGAGGCGTACTACGCCCGGCCGCTCGGCCCCGGCCCGTTCGGCGGCGTGGTGGTGATCCACCACATGCCCGGCTACGACCCGCAGACCAAGGAGATCGCGCGGACGTTCGCGGTCAACGGCTACAACGCGATCTGCCCGAACCTCTACACCCGCGAGGCCCCCGGGGCGAGCCCGGACGACGCCGCGGCGGCCGCGCGCGCCCGCGGCGGCGTGCCCGACGACCGGCTGGTGGGCGACGTCGCCGGCGCGGCGACGTTCCTCCGCTCGCTGGAAAACTCCAACGGCAAGGTGGGCACGATCGGCTACTGCTCGGGCGGCCGCCAGTCGTTCCTCGCCGCGGTCAGCCTGCCGCTGGACGCGGCCGTGGACTGCTACGGCGCGTTCGTGGTCGGCACGCCGCCCGAAGGCATGCCGCTCAAGGTCGGCCCGATCGTACACCTGACCAAGAACCTGTCCTGCCCGCTGCTGGGGCTGTTCGGCGCGGAGGATTCCCACCCGTCGCCGGAGCAGGTGCAGGAGCTGGAGCAGGAGCTCAAGGCCCAGGGCAAGACGTATGAGTTCCACACCTACGAGGGCGCGGGCCACGCGTTCTTCGCGGTGAACCGGCCGAGCCTACCGGCCCGAGGCCGCCAACGACGGCTGGAACCGCATCTGGGACTTCTTCGGCCGTTACCTGTCAGCCTGAGGATCGGGAGGGACCTGTCATGTGCACGTACCTGACGGAGCGGATCAAGGTGGCCGGGAGCGGGAAGGGCGCCGACGGCTGGTTCGGGCTCACGGACGCGAGCGTCTACTTCGACCACCCGGTGCACGCGTCCGCGGAGCACAGCCTGAACATCGATTTCCTCAACCCGGGCCAGGGCCCGTCAGCCCGGGTCGCGGTGGAGCTCACCGCGGAGTCCGCGCGGGCGCTGGCCAAGGCCATCGAGGCCACCCTGGCCTCGGCCCCGGCCGACCTGCTGTGACCCTCGCCTGCTGCCTGCCGGGCTTCGATCAGGCGTTTTGACCGGTTTCGCGGAGAGTGAAACTTTTATCCCCGCATCTCCGGTTTTTCCGGGCCGGGAGACGGCCAGAGTGTCGTGGCCACGTGTCAGGATGCGGGCATGGAAAGGAAGAACCAACGGCGACGCTCCGGTAACGGGCGCTGCCGTCACGAGCAACGAGCCGCGGCGCGCGCCGGGGACCGGCGATGAAGTTCCAGGTGGAACGAGACGTGCTGGCTGAGGCGGTCGGCTGGGCCTCCCGGGCCCTGCCGTCCCGCCCGGTCATCCCGGTCCTGTCCGGGCTGCTGCTGGAGGCCGCCGCGGATGGCCTCACGCTGTCCTGCTTTGACTACGAAGTTTCCGCGCGGGTCGAGGTCGCCGCCGAGGTCGCCGAGCCGGGCACGGTGCTCGTGCCGGGCCGGCTGCTGGCGGAGATCACCCGCAGCCTGCCGAGCCTCCCGGTCGAGTTCGCCGACGACCCGGAGGGGGTCGGCCTGACCTGCGGCAGCGCATCGTTCACGCTGGTCACCCTGCCGCTGGAGGAGTACCCCGACCTGCCGGAGCTACCGCAGGTCGCGGGGACCGTCGACGGCGGCATGCTGGCGGCGGCCATCGGCCAGGTGGCACCCGCGGCCAGCCGTGACGACACGCTGCCCATGCTCACAGGCGTCAGCATCGAGGTCGACGGCGAAACCATGACGCTCGTCGCCACCGACCGATACCGGCTGGCCGTACGCGACCTGCCGTGGAGCCCGGTACCGCCCGGCCGCAGCGGGGAGTTCCTCGTCCCGGCGCGGACGCTGGCCGACGCCGCACGGACCATGGCGCCTGGTGAGCAGGTGACGATCCGGCTAAGGTCGGACGGCAGTTCCGGCCCGGTCACGACGGCGCCGAACGATGCCGGTGCAGGAGTCCGCCCTGCTGCCGGCGGCCCGCCCGCGCCCCGGGGCGGCGACGCGATGATCGGCTTTGAGGCTGGCGGCCGGCGGCTGACCACGCGGCTCATCGCCGGTGAGTACATCAAGTACCGCTCACGGTTCCCCGCTGACCTGCCGTGCCGGGCGGACATGCCGGCCGGGCCCGTTCACCGAGGCGGTCCGCCGGGTGTCACTGGTCGCCGAGCGGGGCAGCGCGGTCCGGCTGTCCTTCGGGGCCAGCCAGGTCACCATCGAGGCCGAGACGCAGGGCCGGGCGCGCGCTCGTGAGATCGTCCGGGCGGAGTTTGCCGGGACCGAGCCCGTGATCGCGTTCAGCCCGCACTTCCTGCTCGACGGGATCGCGGCGGCCGGCCTCGCTGCGGCCGCGCCGCGCACGGCGGGCAGCGACGGGCCGGCCCGGGCCGCGCGCCCGGACACGACGGCGGCCCGCCCCGCGCCGGACGATCCCTCCAGAGCTGGCGCAATCGGCGCGCTGGGGCCGGACCTGAGCGCGGCTGACCTGGCGGGGGCGCGCATCCGCATCGGGTTCAGCACGGCCACCCGGCCCGCCGTCATCACCGGCGTTCGGGCTCGCCAGATCGAGGAGGAAACGGCCGGGACGGCGCCCGAAGAGACCTCGGACTTCCGCTACCTGGTGGTCCCGCTGCGGGCCGCCGGCCGCCAGTAGCGCCTAGCGCGGCGGGTAGCCGTATCCGTATCCGTAACCGCGCTGGGAGAACCAGGCGGCGAGCACGAGCCAGACGGCCATCACGATGATGAGGATCGCGACCGCGGCGAACCGGGCCGGGAAGACGTCCGCCGACTCCGGTACCGCCGGGCGCGGCGGCCTGGGCCGGTCCCGGCGCGACGGCAGGTCGGACAGCACGCCGTCGAGCTGGCTCCGCATTCGTGCGTTCAGGGCGGTGTCCAGCCGCCCCAGTAGCTCCTCCAGCGTCAGCCGACCCTGGACGAAGTGTTCGCGCAGCGCATCCGCTGCCGAGTCGCGCTCCGCGTCGGAGGCGCGGACTTCATTTCGAATCGCCACAGGTTTCCCATGCTCGCCAGGACCGGGTTGTTCCCTTCTACGATAAGTCCGCCGGCTGAGTCTGTAACGTCCGGCTTGGGGAAGCCGAGGCCGGCGGACGGGCGAGCCCGCCCCGCGCGGCGAGCCCGCCTGTCCTGCGCCGCTACCAGCGTCGGCCGCAGCGGCGGCCGTACGGGCGCCCGTAGCCCCTGCGCCCGCCGAACATCCGGCGGATCATGCCCACCACGGCGAGCAGCAGCACGACCGCCAGCGGGCGGCCGCCCCCGAACCCGAATCCGAAGGCGCCGCCGAGCAGCAACAGCGCCCAGATCGCGAGCATCACCGGGACCAGCATGCCCAGCACGGAGTACCCGTGCCGGCGGCCGCCCAGCCCCCACTGTCCCTGGTCCTGGTCCCCCTGCCCCTGGTCCCACTGCCCCTGGTCACTGCGCAGGAGCGGGGCGCTCAGCGAGCTGTCCGCCGCCGGCTCCCCTGCGCGGGGCCAGGCACCGCCGAGAGGCGGCAGATCCCGGATGACCGCGTTCAGGTCCGCGCCCGTGCGGGCCGCGAAGGTCTGCTCCAGCCGTTCGTTCAGTTCATCCAGCGTCAGCCTGCCCGCGGCGTAGTGCTCACGCAGCTGCGTGGCAGTGGCGTCGCGGTCGGCGTCACCCACGCGAATGTCAGATCCCGTAGTCATGATGCCTCCGTTGAGCCGACCGGGTAACAGCCACGATATGTCTTGAGTAGGGCGTCAGCAACCTGACGTTTGTCACCAAAATCCTGTGACGCCGGGCGGTGCGAAACGTCCAGGCCACCGGATTGCGTCCCGGTTTCGGTGCACGAAAAAGCGATGAGTCCGCTCCGCTTAGCAGGTCCTTCAACCAGGCCCCAGGCCCGCCAGCCGCCAAGACCCCGGGAGGCCACGATGTGCCGTTCACTCCTCGCGCCGCAACCGGGGGTTAGCCCCATCGAACTCGCGGGCCCCCCTTCCTACTGTGAAGAGCACACGGCCACCCGGCCGTCCGTTACGAGGGATTCCGCCATGAGCGCCATCGCCCAACTCCCGCGCCCGGCCAGGCCTGTGCCCGCCGCCCGGCCGGCCCGCTCGGCGCCCTCGCCCAGGTCGCGTCGTACTTCAGCTCCACCTGGGCGCTGGCCGCGGCCGGCGTCGTCATCCTGGTCGTCTCGCTGGTGCTGATGGCCCACTCCGCTCCGGGCCAGGGCTCTGCTCCGGCCCGTGCGCCATTCCACAGTGCCCAATACGACCGGGCCCAATACGAACGGGCCCAGCACGACCGGGGCCAGCACCGCGCCCCTTGACCGACCATGCCCCGCCCGTGAGGGCCGGGGTGGGCACGGCGGCGGCCGTGCTGATCGACGCCACCGTGGTGCGCGGCGTCCTGGTCTCGGTCGCTCTGGCCCTCCTCGGCGAGCGCGCCTGGTCCCTCCCGCACCCCCTGCACCGCAGCTAGCCGGCCCGCTGGTCACCATCGGCCCACGGTGAGAAGATGTGGCGATGAGCAGCAGCAACGAAAGCAACCCACTGCAACGGCTCGCGGCGGCCTGGGAGGCTACCGTCGCCGTCGCGGCCGAGTGGGCCGAGCAGACAGCGGCCGTGACCAGCGAAGCGTTGCACAAGCTCTCCGGCGACCCGGCCATTCGCGCGGTCCTGGAAAGCTGGCGCACCACCCTCGTCGGCTCCAGACGGGCCTGTGAATGCTTCTGCGCCCGGTCACACCCGGACGATGTGGAGATATGCGATAAAGACGCGGTGATCACGCGCCGGCTCACTACTGGCTCCCGCGGTGACGTGGAGGTAGCGCTGTGCGCGCCGTGCGCAGTGGCCCAAGGTGTCGCTGAGATGCCCCGGTAAACCTGGGCGCCGGGTGCCCATGGGCCCTAGTTGAGGAAGTAGCTGCCGCCGCCGGATGCGGGGTTGGTGACGAGGGCGACCACGTTCACCATGCCAGCGTGGGCGAACTTCAGCGTCAGGATGACGTCCTTGCCGCCCTGCATCGGGCCCGCCCCGGTGATGCGCAGCCGGTAGCTGTTCGGGTTCATCCGCAGCAGGCTGTTGGGGGCGACGGAGATGTCCTGCACCAGCTTCATGATCATGGTGCCGCTGCTGCTCATGCCGTCCGGGGCGAGGAAGCCGACCGTCCCGCCCACGCTCGTGCTGACCGACACGAGCTGGTCAGGCTGGGTGGCGTTGTTGCGGATGTCAAGATAGGCGACGGTCGTCCCGGGCGAGGTCGGCTGGGGGATGTAAGCGCTGGCGACCGCGATCCTCATACTCGACACACCGGCGCACCCGGACAGCGCCACGGCCAGCGCGCACACGAGCGCGGCCGCCGCGCGCCAGGCCCATGAGCGGGCCCGGCCTGAAACCAGCATCGTCGTTGCCCTTACCCTGCCGTCATTTTCGTTCCGACGTCCCCACGTTAGCGCCTCCGTCCGGCCGCGCTGTGCCAGCCCCGGGGCCAGCCGTCCGGGCCAGCCCCGGGCCAGCCGTCCGGGCCAGCCCCGGGCCAGCCGTCCGGGCCAGCCCCGGGCCAGCCGTCCGGGCCAGCCAGCCCTGGGCGTCAGCCCCGCTCGACGGCGGTGCCGAGCAGGCCGAGCGGCGGCGCGCCCAGGCTCATCATCGCGCTGTGGAACCGGTGCAGGGTGAACCCGGCGCCCCACCCCTTGCGGGCCCGCTCACGGAGCCGGAGGATCTCCAGCTTGCCCCACGTGTAGCGGCCGTAGGTGGGGTCGAACGTGGCGCGGCTGGCCTCGGACAGCGCCGCCGGGCCGGCCAGGTGGGTGTCGGCCTCGAACCGGCGCGCCGCCTCCTCGACCGTCATCCCGGCCGTGTGCACCCCGATCGCGCAGGCCAGCCGGGTGACCCGGACCAGGGCCTCCAGCCAGACGCCGATCGCGAACCGCGGGTCGTCGCCGCCGAACCCCTCCTCAACGCACAGTTCTTCCGCGTAATGCGCCCAGCCCTCGATGAACGCTGACGACTGGAGCGTGCGCCGTACGTCTCCGGCAGCGTGCCGCAGCGCGCGGCCGTGCGAGAAATGCCCCGGCGCGACCTCGTGCACGGTGATGCCGGGCAGCGTGGTGTCGCTGAACATCTCCAGCCACTCCTCGGTCTCCCGCTCGGCCCACGACTCGTCCGGGGGAGTGATGTAGTACCACGACGGCCCCTCGGGCTCACCCGGGGCGTTCCACGACATCATGGCCACGCCCCAGCGCCGGGATTCCGGTGCCGGGCCGACGAGGCACTCGCCGTCGCTGTAGGGCACCAGGTTCTTCTCGCGGGTGAATTCGATGGCCCGGCGGGTCGAGATTCGCGCCGCCTCGATCACGCCCGCGCTGTCGGGGTGTTCACGGACCAGTTCCCGCGCGACCTGCAGGGCCGGGGGCCCGGCGTCGATCCGGGCACAGTCCTCGGCGAGGCGGCCCAGCAGCCGGTCGCGTTCGGCGTCAGCCTGTTCCGCGAGCCGGCCCAGCTCAACCGGCATCGCCTCCGCGCTGCTGAGCAGGGCGGTCAGCCCGGCACTGCCCAGGGCGACGTCCGGCGGGCCGATGGCGGCGGCATGCTCCACGTGGCCGGTGAGCCGGGCGTGCGCGGCGAGGGCGGCGTCCCTGATGGCGGGCGGCGTGTCCAGCGGGATTCCCGCCGACAGCCCCCGGACCGCGCTGACCAGTGAGTTGGCCACGGGCCTGCTCAGCTGGTCTAGGGCCTCGATGGCATGCTCCGCCGCGGCCGGCCACGCCAGCAGATGCTCCCTGCGGGCCACGTCCCGTTCGATCTCCGGCGCGTAGTCCCGGTCGTAGCAGGAAAGATCCATCTCGCTGAGATGCGAGAGCGGATTGCTGCGGTGCAGCTCCAGCTCGGCGTAGACGACCTGGGCGTTCGCCTCGAACGCGGTCAGATGCGTCTCGTCGTGCGGATCCGTGCCGGGGCCGCTGGCCTCGCGGGCCAGGGCCAGCGCGGCCAGCCCGTGCCGGACGCCCTGCGGGGACAGGTCCTGAACCTTGCCGTCGTACTCGTGCCGCCCGCCCGCCTCGCGCGCCTCCGCGACATTGAGGTCGCAGAGGGCGCGCACCCGCGGGCTCAGCTCGGTGCCATCCATGTCCCAGACGTTACCGGTCCGGCCGGCCCCGGATCAGGGAGGTCAGGGAACCTGCCCGTCCACCGCTGAGCCAGCCCGGACCGGGTTGATCATCATGACCGTGACCTTGGCCGACGAGCACGCCGTGAATGTATGGCCGATGTAGGAGGCGGCCGTGTTGGCGGGCGGGTACACCTTCAGCCAGTGCGCCGTGACCGGATGGCAGGTCGAGGCGGGGTAGTTGCCGGCCTCCGCCACCTGCAGCCAGGCGTGCGCGGTGGCGTGCGCCGCGACCGTGACCGTGACCAAGGGGAAACTGGTCTGCCGGGAAGCGGGCGCGCCGATCTGGCTGCCGCTCGGCCCGGTGACGAACGAGACGCCCGGGAACCCGTACATGACGCAGGCCGTACCGGACGTGTTGGTGAAGCTGATCGGTACGTACTGGCTGCCGGCCGCGCCGCCGCCCACGTTGGTCTGCAGGCCCACCGAGAGGTTCGCGGTGGCGCAGGCGGCCAGGCCGGACGCGGCGGTGGACCGGGCCGTGGGAGTGACCGCCGGTGAGCTCGTGGCCGGTGCCGCGCTCATCGTGGCCGAGGCCGAACTGCTCGCTGTGGTGGCGGCCGAGTGCGGCGCGGTCGCGTTGCCCGAGGACGCGCAGCCGGCGGCGGTGCCCACCGCGGCGACCAGCCAGCCGGCGGTCAGGCCGCGCCGAGCGCGGACAGAAAGTGTGATCATCCCCATACCTTTCGTCTTTGGCTGGGCAGGCTCTGCGTGAACACGCCTACGCGAGCCCTGGTGCTGTCCGACCGCCGCGGCGAGTCCGCTGCTCAATGTATCGCCGCGGCCCCCCAGTTGCTTACCAAGCGTTACGGCATGTCCTTCGGGCAGATTTGCGGCACGTGCCGGATTCTCACCCGATGATGGAAAAAGGAAGTAACGCCAGCGGACGCGGAGGGTATGCATGCCGGCCGCCAGTGAGTTCACCACCCGGCCTGAGCTGGCTGGTTCGTTCGGCATGGTCGCCTCGACTCACTGGCTCGCCTCGGCGGCCGGGATGGCTGTGCTGGAGAAGGGCGGCAACGCCTTCGACGCGGCGGTCGCTTCCGGGCTGGTCCTGCAGGTCGTCGAGCCGCACCTGTCCGGCCCGGGCGGTGAGGTCCCGATCATCGGCTTCGACACCCGGCGCGGTGGGACGTTCGTGATCAGCGGGCAGGGCCCGGCCCCGAGGGCGGCGGCGCCCGGCGCGTTCGCCGCGCTCGGCATCGACCTGATCCCGGGTAACGGCCTGCTCGCGGCCTGCGTGCCCGGGGCGTTCGGCGCCTGGATGCTCCTGCTCCGCGACCACGGCGTCACCCGCCTGCGGGACGTGCTGAGCTACGCGATCGAGTACGCCGGGGGCGGCTATCCCCTCGTTCCGGCGATCAGCGGTGCCATCGCCGGGGTGGCGCAGATGTTCCGCGACCACTGGCCCAGCTCCGCAGCGGTGTACCTGCCGGGCGGGAAGGTGCCCGCGCCGGGGACCCGGTTCAGCAACCCGCAGCTGGCCGCCACCTACCAGCGCATCCTCGACGAGGCCGAAGCCGCCTCGGCTGACCGGGACGAGCAGATCGAGGCCGCCCGGCGGGTGTTCTACGAGGGGTTCGTCGCCGAGGCGCTGGCCGGCTACCTCGACGTCACCGAGGTGATGGACGTGACCGGGCGGCGGGGCCGCGGCCTGCTCGGCTACGACGACCTCGCCGCCTGGCAGCCGGGGATCGAGGCGCCGCTTACCCTGGAGTACGCGGGCCTCACCGTCTGCAAGACGCAGCCCTGGGGCCAGGGCCCGGTCTTCCTCCAGCAGCTCGCTTTGCTGGCGGGCTTCGAGCTGGCGGCGATGAAGCCCGCAGAGTACATCCACACCGTGGTCGAGTGCGCCAAGCTGGCGTTCGCCGACCGGGAGGCCTGGTACGGCGACCCGGCCTTCACCGATGTCCCGCTCGCCGCGCTGCTGTCGCCCGGCTACGCCGACGAGCGGCGCCGCCTGGTGGGGGAGACCGCTTCGGCGGAGCTGATTCCCGGGGCGCCCGGGGGGACCCCGCCCCGGCTGCCGGCGTTCGCTACGGTCCCGTTCAGCCAGGGTGGCGGCCCACCCGAGCGGCATCGCTGGTCCGGTGACCCAGGCCTGGATCCGGCCCTGGCGCCCCGGCTGGATTCTGGTACCGGCGAGCCGACGGTGCGGACCGGCGCCGGACCTCCGGATTCGGCCGCCGCGCGGCGCGGCGACACCTGCCACGTCGATGCCGCCGACCGGTTCGGCAACATGGTCGCGGCCACGCCGAGCGGGGGCTGGCTGCAGTCCTCGCCGGTCGTGCCCGCGCTCGGTTTCTGCCTGGGGACGCGAGCGCAGATGTTCACGCTGGAGCCCGGGCTGCCGGCCACCCTGGCCCCGGGCAAGCGGCCCCGGACCACGCTGTCACCGAGCCTGGCGCTGCGGGACGGCGAGCCCTACCTGGCGTTCGGCACACCGGGCGGGGACCAGCAGGACCAGTGGACGCTGGCGTTCTTCCTCAACCACGTGCACTTCGGCATGAACCTGCAGCAGGCCATCGACGCGGCCGAGTTCCACACCCGGCATTTCCCGTCCTCGTTCTATCCGCGCGAGTCGGCGCCGCGCACCCTCGACGTCGAGGAGCGGGTGGCCGGCAGCGTGCTCGCCGAACTGCGCCGGCGTGGCCACGAGGTGGTGGTGTACCCGCCGTGGTCCCTGGGCCGGGTCAGCGCCGTGGCCCGCCGCGGCGGCCTGCTGTACGGGGCCGCCAATCCCCGCGGCATGCAGGGCTACGCCGCCGGCCGCTGAGGCCATCTCAACCGAAAGGGTCGTGTCATCACTCTGCCATGACATGTGTCATGACGGGCTCAGGATGCACGGCACTGCCGCCCAGCGCCCCCCGCTGGTGTCATTGGAGTCACCCGCTCGGACAAGCACGGGCCGAGCGGTAACACACGGGAGGAAACACCATGACCCAGGCACTGACAGGGGAAACGGGGGCGGCATCGGGCGGGCCGGTGGTCTCCTTCGAGAATGTCCGGAAGCACTACGGGCCGGTCAAGGCGGTCGACGGCCTGACCATGGAGCTGCGGCCCGGCGAGACCGTCGCCTTCCTGGGCCCGAACGGGGCGGGCAAGTCCACCTCCCTCGACATGCTGCTCAACCTGCGCAAGCCGACCGGCGGCCGGATCCGGATGTTCGGCTCCGACCCGTACCACGCGATAAAGAACGGCCGCGTGGGCGCGATGCTGCAGTCCGGCGGGCTGATGCCCGAGGTGACGGTCCGCGAGCTCGTGACGCTGGTGACGAGTTTCCACCCCCGGCCGCTGCCGGTCGAGCAGACGCTGAAGCGGGCTGGCATCGCGGAGTTCGCCGGCCAGCGGGTGGACAAGCTGTCCGGCGGCCAGACCCAGCGGGTCCGGTTCGCGCTGGCCATTGTGGGCGACTGCGACCTGATCGTGCTGGACGAGCCGACCGCGGCGATGGACGTCGAGACCCGTCAGTCGTTCTGGGCCAACATGAAGGCCGAGGTTGCCGAGGGCAGGACGCTGCTGTTCGCCACGCACTACCTGGAAGAGGCCGACCAGGCCGCGGACCGGATCATCGTCATCAACAGGGGGCGGCTGCTCGCCGACGGGACCCCGAGCCAGATCAAGGCCCGGGCGGGCGCCAAGCGGATCTCGTTCCGCCTGGACCAGATCGACGAGCCGTTCCTGCTCGGCCTGCCCGCCCTGGTCAACGTGGAGATCCGGCACGACCTCGTGCAGATCCAGAGCTCTGACTCCGACCGGACGCTGTACGCGCTGCTGGACGCGGGCTACCGGCCGCGGGAGGTCGAGGTGTCCAGCCTCGGCCTGGAGCAGGCGTTCATCGCCATTACCACCGAAGACGACCGCAGCAGCAGCCGGGACACCAGCGGCCGCACGCTGCAACCGGCTGGCGGCTACGCGCCGAACAGCCGCTGACGACCGGAAGCGGGCACCTCAGCTACGCACGGAACTAAGGAGACAACGGACATGAACAGCACCCTCGCGCTGGCCCGCGCCGAGATTCGCCGGCTCGGCCGGAACAAGCGGTACAGCATCTTCTCGGTCGGGCTCCCGGTCGTGCTCTACCTGGTCATCGCGCCGTCGGTCAAGCACTACGACGTGTACGGCGTGGCCTACGCCGCCTACTACATGATCGCGATGGCGTCGATCGGCGCGTTCAGCGGCGCGCTGACCGGGAACGCGCAGCGCATCTCGCAGGAGCGCAAGGACGGCTGGGTGCGCCAGTTGCGGCTCACGGCGCTGCCGGCCAACGCCTACGTCGTCGCCAAGATCATCGCGTCGATGGCGATCACGGTGCCGTCGATCGCCATCGTCCTGCTGCTGGGGCGCTTCTACGGCGGCGTGCACATGGAGCTGTGGAAGTGGTTCGCCATCGGCGGCACCATCTGGATCGGCTCGCTCACGTTCACGGCGCTCGCGGTGGCCATCGGCTACCGGTTCATGCCGGACAGCGTGCAGCCGATCGCGATGTTCGCGTACTTCGTGATGTCCATCCTTGGCGGCCTCTGGTTCGCCCTGAGCGGTGTCCTGGGGAAGATCGGCTCGGTGCTGCCGACCTACCAGATCACCCGGATCGGCACGGACCTGATCAGCAGCCGTCCGGTGCCCGCCACCGCGTTCATCACGGTCCTGGCCTGGTTCGCGGCCTTCGTTGTGCTCGCGGTGCTGGCCGTGCGCCGGACCGCCGAGACGGTCTGAGCCGGCCGTGTCCACGGACGGCCGGTGGCGGGACGGCGGGCACAGGGGCCCCACCGTCCCGCCCCGGCTCCGGGCCCGCGAGGCCGCGTACATACGGAATAGTTCCAGCGGATATGTCCCAGCCGGGCGGGCATGACAGCATGAGGGAAAAATTGGCGAGGAGGTGGGACGCGATGGCCGCGGACAACGAGTCGACGACTCGGGCGGCCGGTGAGCGGCGGCGTCTCAACCTCCTGATCACCGCGTTCCGCGGGCTGGAGCCCACCAGGGACACGGGGGCCGGCTGTGCCCCGGGCGGGCCCGCCGTCAACCGGGCTGGGAGCGGCAGCGGCACGATGTTCAAGCGCCACGGCGGCTGGATCCGCTGGTTCTTCTCCGGGATCTGGCTCGTCTACCTGATCGCGCCGGTCGCCGACCTGTTCGGCAAGGGCCATGGCCCGCTGTGGATCGCGGGCGGTGTGACGCTGGCCATCGTCTTCTGCACCGTCTACATTACCGTCCTCGCCACCTGGGAGTCGTATCCGCAGCGGGCGCACATCGGCCTGGCTGTCATCGTCGCCCTGGCCGTGATCGCCTGCCTGGTGTACGGCGGCGACTGGACGTCGATGTGGATCTACGTGTCCGCGGCCACCGGTTTCGTGTTCCCCGGACGGCGCCGCGCGCTGATCGCGGTGGCGGTGGTCGGGGCCTGCTACGCGCTGCTGTGCTGGATCGACCACGTATCCGCGACCCAGCTCGTGGTGGAGCTGCTGCCGGTGGTGCTGATCGGCTGGGCCATGGTCGGCTTCCGGCTGCAGCTGGTGCTCATGTTCGAGCTGCGCCAGGCGCGGGAGACAGTGGCCAAGCTGGCCGCCAACGAGGAGCGGCTCCGGCTGGCCCGGGACATGCATGATCTCACCGGTCAGTCGCTGTCCCTGATCACGCTGAAAGCCGAGCTGGCCGCCAAGCGGCTGTCCCGGCTGCCGGAGTCGGCCGAGCTGGATGCGGTGCTGAGCGAGATCAGCGACATCGGCCGGGTCAGCCGGCAGACGCTGCAGGACATCCGCGAAGCCGTCAGCGGTTACCGGCGGCCGACCCTCGCGGTCGAGATCATCACCGCCCGCACGTCGCTGGAAGCGGCAGGCATCCACCTGGAGGACGACCCGGCGCTCATGGTCCGGTCGGGCACGTTCAATCCCGACGCGGAGGCGGCGCTGGCCTGGTGCCTGCGGGAGGCGGCCACCAACGTGATCCGCCACTCCGGGGCCCGCAACTGCCGTATCCGCCTCACCGAACATGCCGACGAGATCTCGCTCGAGGTCAGCGACGACGGCGGCGGCTTCGGCGCCCCGGACGCCGGTGCCGCCCCGGACACGACCGCGGGCGGCACCGGCCTGCACGGCATGTCCGAGCGGCTGTCCGCGGTCGGCGGCCGGTTCTCGGTGAGCCCGGCCGGCCGTGACGGCCGCGGGTTCCGGCTGACCGCAACCGTGCCCGCAGTTCCCGCCCCGTCCCCCGCCCCCGCCCAGGAACCGGCCCCGGCCCGGGAACCTGCTCCGGTCCAGCGGCCCCGGTCCGGCCCGGTGGACGCCAACGTGCCCTCGTGACCGCCAGCGACCAGGCGGCCGGCAGCACCCGCGTCATCCGGCTGCTGCTTGCCGACGACCAGACCCTGATCCGCGAGGCGCTCGCGGCGCTGCTGTCCTTCGAACCCGACATGGAGGTCGTCGCCCAGGTCGGCCGGGGTGACGAGGTGGTCACGGCGGCCATCGAGCACGATATCGACGTGGCCCTGCTGGACATCGAGATGCCGGGGATGGACGGCCTCGCGGCAGCGGCCCAGCTGCACCGGGCCCAGCCCGGTGTGAAGATCGTCATCCTGACGACGTTCGGCCGGCCGGGTTTCCTGCGCCGGGCGATGGAGTCGGGCGTGTCCGCGTTCATCGTCAAGGACTCGCCCCCGGACCGGCTGGCCACCGCGGTACGCAAGGCGCTGGCGGGGGAGCGGGTCATCGACCCTGACCTGGCCGCTGCCGCGCTGGCCGAGGGCATCAACCCGCTGACGCCGCGGGAGCGGGACGTGCTCGCGGCTTCCGCCGACGGCTCGGTCATCACCGAGATCGCCCGCCAGCTCTACCTGTCCGACGGCACCGTCCGGAATTACCTGTCCGCTTGCATCCAGAAGACCGGCGCCCGTAACCGCACCGAGGCCCTCCGGATCGCCGAGGAACGCGGCTGGCTCTGAACTGCCCGGCGGCCAGCAGGCCAGGCAGGCCTGGAGCCAAGGGAGCGAGCCGGGAGCCAAGGGAGCGAGCTGGGAGCCAGGAGGCCGGCGAGGCAGGGGAGCGGGCCGGGAGCCGCAGGGTCTTACGATAAGCCGGTGACTGCTGCCGGTTATCTGCGCTATCCACACATCCAGGGTGATCTGCTGACGTTCGTCGCCGATGACGACGTATGGCTCGCGCCGGCCGACGGCGGCCGCGCGTGGCGCCTGTCCGCGGAAGGCGCCTCGGTCAGCTACCCGCGGTTGTCCCCGGACGCGCGCACGGTGGCCTGGACCACGACCCGTGACGACGCCAGCGAGATCTACGTGGCCGGGGTCGACGGCAGCGGCTACCGGCGGCTCACCTACTGGGGCGATAGCCGGACCAGGGTCGCCGGCTGGAGCGATGACGGGGAGATCCTAGCGATCAGCGCGACCGGTCAGCCCGCCAGGTTCCTGACCTGGGCGCACGCCGTCCCCGTCACGGGCGGGACGCCACGGCGGCTGGAGTTCGGCCCGGCGGGGGACATCACGGCTCACGGTCCGGTCACAGTGCTGCTGACCAGCACGCAGCACGAGCCGGCGCACTGGAAGCGCTACCGGGGCGGCACCTCGGGACGGCTCTGGGTCAGGGACGGCGAGGCCGGGGAATTCACCCGCATCCTGGCCGGCCTGCCCGGCCAGGTCACGAGCCCCATGCTGGCCGGCGGCCGGGTCGTGTTCCTGTCCGACCACGAGGGCACTGGCAACCTGTACTCCTGCGACCTGGACGGTTCCGGCCTGCGCCGGCACACCGACCACGACGGCTTCTACGTCCGCAACCCCAGCACGGACGGCACCCGCATCGTCTATCACGTGGCCGGCGAAGCCTGGGTCCTGGCTGACCTGACCGCGGAGCCCAGGCGGATCGAGGTGACGTCCGGGTCCCCGTCGGCGGCCCGCGTCCCGCGGCTGATCTCGGCCGCCGACCACCTGGGCGCGCTGAGCTGCGACCAGACCGGGCAGGCGTCCGTGGTCGAGGTACGCGGCACCGTGCACTGGCTGACCCACCGGGACGGCCCGGCGCGGGCGCTGGCGGTGGACCCGGACGCGCGGGCCCGGCTGCCGGTCGTCCTCGGCCCGTCCGGCGGGGCCGCCTGGATCAGCGACGCCACCGGGCAGGACAGCCTGGTCGTGGCCGTCCCGCCCGGCCCGGACGACGAAACCGATGGCCCCGGGGAGGCCGCTTCTGTCGACGGGGCCGCCCCGGACGTCGTCACGCTGGCCGACGGGCAGCTCGGCAGCGTGGTCGAGCTGGCCGCGGCCCCGGACGGGACAGCGGTCGCGGCGGCCGCCAGCGATGGCCGGGTGTTCCTGGTGGAGATCGCCTCCGGCCAGGCGACGGAGCTGGCCGCCTCCGATGACGGGCCGTCGGGCGGCCTGTCCTGGTCGCCCGATTCCGCCTGGCTGGCCTGGTCGCAGCCCGGCCCGCAGCCGCTGCGCCGGATCCGCGTCGCCCGCCGCGGCCGCTCCGGCGATGCTCCGGACGCATGGGACGTGACCGACGGCCGGTTCACCGACTCTGACCCCGTGTTTACGCTGGACGGCCGCTACCTGGCCTTCCTGTCGCTGCGCAGCTTCGATCCGGTGTACGACGCGCACTTCTTCGACCTGTCGTTCCCGTTTGGCAGCCGCCCGTATCTGGTGCCACTCGCCGCGACCACGCCGTCGCCGTTCGCGCCGCTTCCGTACGGCCGCCCGGTGGACCCCGGTGCCGACGACAAAGATCAGGAAGATGCTGAACAAGCCCCGGTGCACCTGGATACCGCCGGGCTGGCGGACCGCGTGGTGCGCGTTCCGGTTACCGAAGCGAGGTACTCCTCGCTGCGGGCGGTCAAGGGCGGCCTGGCCTGGCTGCGCGAGCCCGTGTCCGGAGTACTCGGGGAGAACGCCGCCGACCTGGACGACGACGGTCCCCGCACCGTGCTGGAGCGCTTCGACCTGGTGCGCCGCAAGTGCACCGAGCTGGTCGACGAGCTGGACTGGTTCACGGTCAGCGGCGACGGCACCCGGCTCGTGCTTGGGGACGGCGACGAGGTATGCGTCCTGCCGTCCGAACGCAAGCAGGACGGAGACGACGACACCAGCGACGTGGTCACCGTCGACCTGTCCCGGGCCCGGTTCCTGGCCGACCCGGCCGCGCTGTGGCGGCACGCCTACGACGAGGCGGGCCGGCTGATGCGGCGCGACTTCTGGGTGCCCGACATGGGCGGCGTCGACTGGGACGCCGTGCTGGATCAGTACCGCCCGCTGCTGGACCGGATCAGCGGGGCCAGCGACTTCGCGGACCTGCTGTGGGAGGTATTCGGGGAGCTGGGCACGTCGCACGCGTACGTGCTGCCGGCCGACGACGCTCAGCGGCGCGGCGGCCACGCGGCGCTGGTCGGGCTGCTCGGCGCCGACCTCGCCCCAGACGAGGCCGGGCGGTGGCGGGTGAGCCGCGTGCTGCCCGGCGAGTCGTCGGATCCGAAGGCGCTGTCCCCGCTGGCCGCGCCGGGCGTCGCCGTCCAGCCGGGCGACGAGCTGCTCGCCGTGGACGGCCAGTCCCTCGATCCCGTGGCCGGGCCGGGCCCACGGCTGGTCGGGGCGGCGGGCAAGCCGGTCGAGCTGACGGTCCGCCGTGCCGCCGGGCGCCCCCGCCGGGTCGTCGTCACCCCGCTGCGCGACGACCGGCGGCTGCGCTACCAGGACTGGGTCAACGGCCGCCGGGCGCTGGTCCGCGAGCAGGGCCGGGGCCGGCTGGGCTACCTGCACATCCCGGACATGATGGGGGAGGGCTGGGCCCACTTCCACCGTGACCTGCGCACGGAGATGCGCCAGGACGGCCTGATCATCGACGCGCGGGGCAACCGCGGCGGGCACGTCTCCCAGCTGATCGTGGAGAAGCTGGCCCGGCGGGTCATCGGCTGGGAATTGCCGCGGTCCCTGCGGCCGGAGACCTACCCGTCCGACGCGCCGCGCGGGCCGCTGGTCGCGCTGGCCGACGAGTTCGCCGGGTCGGACGGAGACATCGTCACCGGGGCCATCCGCACCCTCGGGCTCGGCCCGGTGGTCGGCACCCGCACCTGGGGCGGGGTGATCGGCATCGACGGGATGCCTGGCCACCTGCTGGTCGACGGTACGCACATGACCGTTCCCCGCTACTCGTTCTGGTTCAGCCAGTACGGCTGGGGGGTCGAGAACTACGGCGTCGACCCCGACATCGAGGTGTTCATCTCCCCCGGCGACTGGGCCGCGGGCCAGGACCCGCAGCTGGAAACCGCGATCCGCATCGCGCTCGAGGCGCTGGCCGCACGGCCCGCCGTCACGCCCCCGGACCGCTCGACCTGCCCCAGCCGGGCCCGGCCCCCGCTGCCGCCCCGTTCGGCCTAGCCGCCCCGTTCGGCCTAGCCGCCCCGTTCGGCCTAGCCGCCCCGTTCGGCCTAGCCGCCCCGTTCGGCCTAGCCGCCCCGTTCGGTCAGGCCTCGGTGAGCAGCTCGCGGCCGTGCTTGCGCAGCTCGGCGACGGATGTGACGCCGAGCAGCTGCATCGTCCGGGTGAACTGGTCGGCCAGCAGCTCCAGCACCCGGTCTACGCCGGCTTCGCCCGCGGCCATCAGCCCATACAGGTAGGCGCGGCCGATCAGGCCCGCGTCGGCGCCCAAGGCCAGCGCGACCACGAGGTCAGCGCCGTGCCGGATCCCGGAGTCCACCAGCACGCCGGGGCCGTCGCCGAGCGCATCCCGGACCTCCGCGACCAGGTTGATGGGTGCTATCGCCCGGTCCAGCTGCCGTCCGCCATGGTTGGACAGCTGAATGCCGTCCGCCCCGGCCTCGATGGCGCGGCGGGCGTCGGACGCGCCGAGCGGGCCCTTGACGATCAGCGTGCCCGGGAAGTGCTCGCGCAACTCGGCGATGTTGGCCCAGGTGATGCTGGCGCTGAACCTGGCGATGCCGCTCGCGACCGTGCCCGACTGGAAGTCAGGGGGCAGGTTCGCGAACTTGATGGCCGGGTTGCGGAGCATACGCATCCAGTAGGCGGGCCGCGAGCCGATGCTGGCGATGGTGGAGACGGTCAGCTCGGGCGGTATGACCAGCCCGTTGTGCTCGTCGCGGACGCGGAAGCCGGTGACCGTCGTGTCAACTGTCACCACGAGCGCGCGGTACCCGCTGTCCGCCGCCCGCCGCACCAGCTCCAGGGTGAGCCCGTGGTCCTTCAGCATGTACAGCTGGAACCAGATGTCGTCCTGGCCAGCCGCCCGCGCCCCCGCGGCCAGGTCCTCGATCGAGGTGGTGCCCATGGTCGACAGCGTGTACGGGAGTTTCCGGCGGCCGGCGGCCCGCGCGACGGCGATCTCCCCGTCCGGGTGCATCATCCGGCCATACCCGGTCGGGGCCATCGCGAGCGGCATGGACAGCTCCCGGCCGAAGAGCCGGGTAGCGGTGTCGACCCCGGCCACGTCGACGAGCTCGTTGGGCCGGAACCGCCAGCGCCGGAACGCGCGAGCGTTGCCGGCCATGCTCAGCTCTTCGTCTGCGGCCCCGTCCACGTAGTCGAACACCGGTCGCGGGATCAGCAGCTTCGCGCTCCGCCGCAGGTCGCCGACATCATGGCAGCGTGCGAGCCGTCGCTTGATGATATCCGGCTCCACCGGCTTCATCCGGATGAGCTCGCGGATCTCCCGGATGTTCATGTCCTGGAAGGTACCGTCCGTGCCCGGCCAGCCAAACCAGGCGGGTTTGAGCTACTAAAATAGTCGGAAATATGGGCCATAGGAGGAAAGCAGATGTCGCTGCGGTTCCACTGGTTCCTGCCGACCAACGGTGACGGGCGGGACATCGTCGGCGGCGGCCACGGCGTCGCCACCGGCACGGCCGGCACGATCCGGCCGGCGTCGCTCGGCTACCTCGGCCAGATCGCCCGCAGCGCCGAGCAGCTCGGGTTCGAAGCCGCCCTCACCCCGACGGGGGCCTGGTGCGAGGATGCCTGGCTGGCCACGGCCATGCTCACCGAGGTGACCGAGCGGCTCAAGTTCCTCGTGGCCTTCCGGCCCGGGCTGATCTCGCCGACCCTTTCCGCGCAGATGGCCGCGACGTTTCAGCGTTACTCCCGCGGCCGCCTGCTACTGAACGTGGTCACCGGCGGTGAGTCCGCCGAGCAGCGGGCTTACGGCGACTTCGCCAGCAAGGAGCAGCGGTACGAACGGTGCGCCGAGTTCCTCGGCATCGTGACCCGGCTGTGGGCCGGCGAGACGGTGGACTTCGACGGCAAGCACCTACAGGTGGAGGGCGCGCGGCTGTCCCGGCTGCCCGACCCGGTACCCGACCTGTACTTTGGCGGCTCGTCGGCGGCGGCGGGACCGGTGGCGGCCCGCTACAGCGACGTCTACCTGACCTGGGGCGAGCCCCCCGACGCGGTGGCGGCGAAGCTGCGCTGGATCACGGACCTGGCCGCGCCGCGGCCGATGCGGTTCGGCATCCGGCTGCATGTGATCAGCCGGGACACCGCCGCGGAGGCCTGGCGGCAGGCGGACCGGCTGATCGAGGACGTCGACGAGGCGATGATCCACCAGGTCCAGGCCGGCCTGGCCACCAGCGAGTCGGAGGGGCTGCGCCGGATGCGGGAACTGCATGGCGGGTCCCGGGACGGGCTGGAGGTTTCCCCGAACCTGTGGGCCGGGGTCGGGCTGGTCCGGGGCGGGGCCGGGACCGCGCTGGTCGGCAGCCATACCGAGGTCGCCGACCGGATCGAGGAGTACGCCGGGCTGGGTATCTCCGAGTTCATCCTGTCCGGGTACCCGCATCTGGAGGAGGCGTACTGGTTCGGGGAGGGTGTGCTGCCCATCCTGGCCGCGCGCGGCGTGTGGCAGTACCCGGACGGTGATCACGTCGATGGCAGCCCGAACGTCACGCCGTTCGCCCCGACCTCCGGAGCGTCCGCCGCGTCGTGACCTCCGGAGCGTCCGCCGCGTCGTGACCTCCGGCATACTGGACCGGCCAGAAGGGAGCAGCGTGCATATCGCGGTTGTTGTCGGGAATCCCAAGCCGGGCTCCCGGACGCTCGGGGTCGCCACCGGCGTGGCCGATACGCTGGCGGCCGAGCTCGGCGTGGCCGGAAGCCACCTGATCGTGGACCTGGCCGAGCACGCCACTGACCTGTTCGACTGGGGTGCGCCGCGGCTGTCGCAGCTCACCGCGGAGGTGGCCGCCGCGAGGCTGGTCGTCGCCGCGTCGCCGACCTATAAGGCCACCTACACCGGCATGCTGAAGGCGTTCTTCGACCGGTACGGGTCGAACGGGCTGGCCGGGTCGGTCGCGGTACCGCTGATGACCGGCGGCGCGCCCATCCATGCCCTCGCGGGTCGAGGTCCATCTGCGCCCGCTGCTGGTGGAGCTGGGCGCGGCCGTGCCGTCCCGCGGCCTGTATGTCACCGAGCCGGAGTTTGCTGACCTGCAGGTCCCGGTGGCGCGCTGGGCCGAGACGGCCGTCCCGCTGCTGCGCCGCGCGCTGGCGTAGCTGACCCGGCTGGCTGGCCGCTGCGCTGCCGGCCGTAGCGGACGCTGAGCCAGCGGCGCACCGGTTCCGGCGGCCCGAGGCTGGTCGTCGTGGCCGCCGGGCGCAGGTACTCCTGGCTGTCCGGCCAGCGTGCGACGTACTGGGCGCCGGTTTCGCTGTCCGATCCGATCACGGTCGACGTCGTTCGACGTCGGCCGGGAACAAGGGCCGCTGACATTGCGGGCCATACAGTAGGCGGATGGACGACGCGCAGAGCCGCCTGAACGACCAGATCGACGACGCGACCCAGCACCTGCTGAGCACGGCCCGGCTGATCACAGACTCCGACCTGCGCCAGCCGTCGCTGCTGCCGGGCTGGACCCGGGGGCACGTCCTGGCCCACGTCGCCCGCAGCGCCGACGCCATGCGCAACCTCCTGGTCGGGGCGCGTTCTGGCGAGGACCGGCCGGCCTATCCCAGCGCGGAGGCCCGGGAGGCCGATATCGAGCAGGGCGCGCGGGCCCCGGCCAAGGATCTCGTAACTGGCCTGGCCGACTCCGCGATGGCCTTCCGGACGATCGCCCGGCAGCTCACCGAGGAGGCCTGGGCGTTCCCGGTCCGCATCCTGGGCTCGGAGCCCTTTCCGGCGTCCCAGCTGCTGATCCGGCGGCTGGTCGAGGTCGAACTGCACCACTGCGATCTCGGCACTGGGTACCGTCCGGACGACTGGCCTCTCGGCTTCACGCTGATGAGACTGGGCGAACCGATGCACTCCCAGCGCCAGGACCGCCTGTCCCGCCCGCATCCTCGCCCGGCCCCACCGAAGCCGGTCCCGCCGCCGCGCGGCTCGTTCCGCCCGCTGGCCTGACGCCTGCCTGGCCGGCGGCCGCCCTTTGCCCGGCGGCGGCCGCCCTTTGCCCGGCGGCGGCCGCCCTTTGCCCAGCGGCCGCCCTTTGCCCGGCGGCCGCCGCGCTTACGCCAGGGTGCCGAGGATCCGGTCGGTGACTGGATCAGCCTTGGCGCCGAAAAATTGACCGAGCACCTGCCCGAACACGGTGTCGTCCGGGGCGGCCCGCAGGAACAGCGTCATCGAGGACCTCAGTTTCTGCGCGTCGAGCCCGCCGAAGATGTCGTCCGCGTCCGTGCTCTGGCCCTCCAGGAGAACGTGCGCGGACTCGGCCAGCCGCGGGCCGAGGACCGGATGCTCCAGGTACGCCCGGGCCTCGTCCAGCGAAGAGATCGAGAACCGCTTCGACGTAGCGCTCTGCCCGAGGCCTGCGACCTGCGGGAAGATGAACCACATCCAGTGGCTCTGCTTCCGGCCGCGCCGGAGCTCGGCGATGGCCCGGTCGTAGGTGCCGCCCGCGTCCTGGGCCGCAACGAAACGCCGCAGATCGTACGGGTCGTTCATGGTCGCCTCTGTTCTGTCGCGGCTCTGCGTCAAATCACTTGACCGGGCCGGTTTTATGAGAGCCATACGTCCGATGTTCACGGCTCTGCCCAAAGTGAGACTGGGTGACCGGGCAGCTGTGTGTCCCCGTCCATGGCTGCGCCTGCCCGTTTCCCGGCCGTGCATGCCCGGGCCACAGCCCTGGGCCGATACAACCCCGGGGCCATGGTTGTGTTCAACCTCGACTTCCCTGACCGGCCGCCTAAGGCGCGCGCTTACGCGGCGGCGGTGGGTGGTCCGTGGGAGTGGAGTATGCGTCCGTCGGGGCTGGTGGCGGTGGTGGTGCCGTCGGGGTGGCAGGTGATGGCCCAGCCCCAGCGGTGAATGACGATCACGTGGTGATACCTGCAGAAAAGTGCGAGGTTCCCCAGCGCGGTGGCGCCGCCTTTGGCCCAGGGGATCAGATGGTGGATCTGGCAGATCGAGGGGGGCTGGCGACATTGAGCTGCGGCGGCTGGCTGTCCGGCCGGGCAGCATCCCCGATTCGATCAGCCGCTGGCAGCGCTGGTAGCCCAATTGCATCGTGATCTGGGTCACGTCGGCTTGCCGCACCGGCAGCCAGGCACAGCGTCGCCTGGCGCGGCCAGCAGGACAAACCCTGAGGGTTATTCGAAAACATGAATTCAAGGCGGCGCTGGCTGACGATCAGGATTTCAGGTAACAGTTTGCGCTCGGCTCCCTGCCGACTATGCGTCACTTGTCGACAGTGGGTTCGCAGCAACCGAGCGGCACGGAACACCCGGTTCTAGCGCTATCTGCGTGCGCCTCCTAGCAGGTCAGCAGTTCCTGCCCGCACAGGCCGAGCCTGCCGTCGGCGTGCGCAGCCGGGGGCTCCGTTGGCTCGTCTGCCTGGGCGGGCTTACTTGTGGCGGATGTAGTCGTAGATGTTCAGGTAGTCCTGGCCGGGCCGGGCCCACGAATAGTCCGACCGCATCGAGGTGCCCATGAGCTGGCGGAACTCGGCTGGATAGCCGAACCACAGCCCGAGCGCGCGGCGCAGCGCGGACTCGATGGCCTGGTTGTCGGCCTGGTGGAAGACGTACCCGTTGCGCTCGGTGGGCGGACGCGCCGAGAAGTCCCGGTCGAACACGGTATCGATCATGCCGCCGGCCGCGCGCACCACCGGCACCGTGCCGTACCGCATCGCGGTCATCGGGGCCAGCCCGCACGGCTCGAACAGGCTGGGTACCACCAGCAGGTCCGCGCCGGCATAGACCAGGTGAGCGAGTTCCTCCCGGTATCCGATCTCCAGATGGCAGTCCGGGTTGTTGTTGAGGTAACGCTTGAGATGCCGGAAATGGCCGTTGATCCCGTCGTGGTGGTTCGCATCGCCGAGCAGTACGAACTGCCCGCCGCGGGCCAGCGTGAAAAACAGGGCGTGGTGAACTAGGTGCATGCCCTTCTGCTCATCCAGCCGCCCCACGTACGCCACGACCGGGCTCCAGGTCTTGCGCAGCCAGAACCGGTCCCGCAGCGCCTCCTTGTTACGGTACTTGCGGTCGATGTCCCACACCGTGTAGCGGGCCGGGAGGAACGGGTCGGTCTCCGGGTTCCACACGTCGTAGTCCACGCCGTTAAGGACGCCGCCGAACTTGACCTGATGCACATGCAGGGCGCGGTCGAGGCCGAAGCCGCCGTCGCCGAACCGGGCCTCGCCGAGGTGACTGGGTGACACCGTGGTCACGAAGTTGGAGTACACCACGCCGCCCTTCATCAGGTTCACCGCCCGGTGGTGGGTGTCGTCGCCCAGCCTGGCGGCGTCCAGGAAGAACTCCGGCCGGCCCAGCCCGGTGGCCCACAGGACCTCAGCACCGGTCACGCCCTGGTGGCGGAAGTTGTGGATGGTGTAGCAGACCCGCTGGTCCGGCATCACCTGCCGGTAATGCTCATACAACAGCACCGGGACCAGTCCGGCCTGCCAGTCATGACAGTGGATAACCTCAGGACGCTTGCCGGACTGCAGCAGGAACTCCACCGCCGCCTTGGAGAAGAAGGCAAACCGCGCCACGTCATCGCCATAGCCGTACAGCAGGTCCCGGCCGAAGAAGTTATCCGCCGAGTGCGGCTCGATGAAGAAGCACTTGCGACCGTGCACGAAGCCGAACCAGACGGTGCAGTGCACCGCCCCGCCGTACCACGGCACCCACAAGTCGTGGTGGCTGGGCTGCAGGCCCCAGATGTCGCCGTAGCGCATGCCCGCGTACTTCGGCAGCACGATCTCGACCGTGTTACCGCGGATCTCCAGCTCACGGCTTAAGCCGAACACCACGTCCCCGAGCCCGCCCGCCTTTGCCGCCGGAGCGCACTCAGGCGCGACCATAACGATGTACACATCCCACCTACGGCGTCAGAACCCGGAAACACCGGCCGCGGCCCGGCCTCCAGCCACCCGCGGCACCCCGAGCACACCATATCGCCTCACCTGTGGCCGCACCCCCCTAAATGGGCCGGTTCCGGTGACCGTCCATAGCGCGCCTCGGCGTGCTTTCTGGCCGTGCCGGGCCCGCTGGCTGCGCCGGTGGCCTTGCGGGATCTGGCTGTCGTGGCCCGCCAGCCCGCCGGCCCGGCGGCGGGCCTGCCCTGCCGGACTGGCCTGCCCTGCCGGACTGGCCTGCCCTGCCGGACTGGCCTGCCCTGCCGGACTGGCCTGCGGCCGGGGCTGGTCCCTGCTGCCTGGTCAGGTGACCAGCGTCCATGCGCCACCCTGGCGGGCCAGGCCCCGGCCGGTCAGGTTACGCATGTTCAGCACGGCGGTGCGGCGCTTGAGCCAGGCGTGGTTGTTGGTCACCCCGCGGTCGCGGAGCCTGAGCCGACGTCCCGGCCAGGTGGCGACCTGGGCAACAGCGCGTTCCACGTTGGGCCGGTGTTTCATGTAATCCTCGCGCAGCCCAGTGGCGGCGGGCCGGCCCGGGCGGATCGCCGCCACCAGCTGGGTAACTGTGTCCTGGGTGGCCACCCGGCCGGCCAGGATCGTGGAGCCCACCGCTCGGCGGCGCCGGCCCTTCAGCGCACCGGTCGCCTCGATCACCTTCTTGACCGGGTCGCTGACCCGGTGCGGCCGGCCCGACCTGGCGATCCGGCTCCGCCAGTACACCAGCGACGACGGGCCGGACCCGCATCCTCCAGCGAGGACCCGATCGCCGCCTTCCACCGCACGGCGAAGCGGACCGCCTCGGCGGTCTCCCGGCCGGCGTAATCGTGTAGCGCCTGCAGCGTCAGGACCGCCGCCATCCGCGTGGTCGGCAGCGACGGCCGGCCCACCCCCGGCGGGCGAACAGGCCCGCATAATCGGCGTCGGGAACACCCCGCCCCGGTGCGCGGCCAGGAACGCGAACATGTTGCCCGCCGGGGTCAGGTGCCCGGCCAGCGCCGCGGCATCCAGAAGCTCACGGCCGGCCCACCCGAAACCCTGCATGAGAAAAGCTGTCCCAGGTCATCGAACGCGACGCCGACAAACAACCAGGACCTGCGGTCTTTTCAGCAGGCTCCTAGCACACCTGGCCTCTGCGCCGGCCCGCCGCGCAGGACCCGGCCTGCGGTCAGCAAAGCGCGGCGGGGATCCATCAGCCGCACGGGCCGTCCTCCCGGCGCATGACGCGGCAGTCCTACGTGCCGCACGAGCTGGATGCCCGAAGCCGGAGGGACCAGCCGCCCGCTGGGGGATCAGTCCCGGGCCGCCGCATTGTCTCCAGCACCGTCCCGCCCTCGCCCGCGCTATTTCTTCGTCGTCCCGGCCGGCTTCGCCGCAGACGCTGCGGCCTTCTTGGCAGCCTGCGCTGGCGCCGGCTTCTTCACCGCGTCCTTTACTGCTGGCGCCTTCGCTTTCCTCCCGGCAGACGGGACCGCCGCGGCCAGCGCGGTCAGGTCCACGACCGAGTCATCCCCGGCGAAGTCGTTGCGGACGTAGGCGTCGGCGGTCCAGTCGTTGTCCCATCGATCGCCATCCAGGAGGTACCGGAACCGGTAGGCACGCCCCGGGGCCAGGTCAACGGTCAGGCTGAACCCTCCCTCGGCGTCGCGCTGCATCACGCCAGCGTCGGCCGACCAGTCGTTCCACTCCCCGCACAGTGCCGCCGTCTGGGCGCCCGCCCGGGGATCAACGGTGAACGTGACGTGGGCCTTGCCCTTGGCTCCCCTGGACTTGATCACTTCGCCTCCGCTGTGCTGGCCTGCCAGGCACGGGCCGGGAAGGGGCGCTGGGACCGGGAGCCCGAGCCCTCGATCCCAGTCCGGCCATCACACCCTATCCTGCACGTCCTGGCGGCGCCTTAACCCCGCCGACATAGTTCCGGGCGTCCGCCGACGGCGCGAAGACCATCACATAGCCGCCCGCCTCGCGCAGGCCTGGCCCGAAGCCATGTCTGCCGAGGCGCGTGAACCCGTTGTTGTCCGGGGTTCACGATGCCCGGGCGCTGCTGGTGTCTGCCCCGGGGGGCGACCGGGACAAGCGCCGAGGAGGGTGAACGCTTGCCGCCAGGCCGGGATGGGGATGGTGATCTTCGCGACCTGGTGGCCCCCGCGGGTGAACGACCGGGGAAATCATGCAAGCCTGGCGGCTCCGGTATCGCATGCGAGGCCGCGATCATCCCTCACCCATCTCACCGGACGCCAGTACCCACGTGCGACGGCCACGTGCGGCGGATCGTGCCCCTCTGCCAGCTCGCAGTGCAACAGGGAGTAGATCCAGACATCGGCACACCGCCGGCGATTCGCGCCGTCTGGCTGCGGCCTGAAACCAGGCGGCGGCTCGGGCCCCGTGGCCTGCCCGGCGGCCAGTTGCAGCGCCTCTTCGAAGGACGCGGCCTCCACGACGTCGGTATAGGACCGCCCTGCGGAGCTGTGCTCTCTCAACGTGACGTGAAACGATCGCTGCCTGGAACCAGGCGGCGGTCGGGATGCGGTGGCCTGCCCGGCGGCCCGTTGCAGCGCCTCTTCGAAGGACGCGGCCTCCACGACGTCGTTATAGAACCGCCCGGTGTACGTGTGCTCTCTTAACGTGATGTGGAACAACGGCATAGGTGGCACTCTATCGGGCACTGGTTTCGACGACGTTTCGAAGGAACAGCGCCCGGCACGCGGTCTGCGGAGGTACTGATCAGCAGCATGCCGGATGATGACCTGGCCAGGTCGTCCGCCCTGAACTGCGGCAGGGTCCGCTGGCTCACCGAGCGGCATGCAGCCGGATCCGGGATCGCCGGCTCGAACCGGGGCCTTGCAGCTGTCAGCAGTTTGTCATAACGCTCTGTAATCGGCGTGTCGGTCATCCATGTGCCTCATCACAGCGGAAGAGGATTTCCGTCGTCTGGCGAAGTCGGCTGCGGGCTGCCCCCGGCCGGAGATTACTCACGCTCGATCCTGCGCAGCCCGTGGGCAGGGGTCCACCACTCAACGACCAGCATCGTGGCCTTCTCGTTGAGGTGCGTGTGCACGACCTCGGCGATGTCGGCAGAGAAGTGGTCGCCGCCGGATCCTTCGGTGAGCGGCCTGGCATAGATGGCCCGCCCGGAGATCTTCGCCTCACCCGGCCACCGCGCTTCCGCGCCCTCGACCGGGTCGATCGTGGCGCTGTGCAGTGCGAACCGCGGATCCCGGCCCAGATCCGCGCCCTTGCGCGCGTTCGGCATCGAGCCAAAGGCAAGCTCGCCGTCCTCGAAGGCCACCTCGATCCCGGAGATCCGCGGCGACCCGTCGGCTCGCAAGGTGGCGATCGTCTTGTGCCTGTGCCCGTCGAAGAGCTCCCGCACGCGTCGTGCGAACTCAGGTTCCGCGCGCTCGACGTCCCTCCACGCCGTCATGGCACCCAATATCTCACCGGCGAGCGAGGGCGAGCCCGCCGGGACGAGCAAGACTGTCAGGCGCACCTGTCCGGTGCACCGCGCCCGGGTACCGGCCAGAAATCGGTTCATGCAGATCCGGACGTCCAACGAGCGTGGCGAGGGGGCCTGGGCCTGTCAGTTGGACCTGATCTGCGCGCCTCAGCTGATGAGCGCGAGGATCGGCTGGCCCGTCCAGTTAGGGCGGGTCGGTGCGCTTTAGCCAGGATGTTGAGCGCCTGGACATCGTCTGATCCGCCGCTCAGACGTCGGCATAAAGCCAAGCGGCATTACCCCCGTGAAGACACAGCAACGCTTCGACCGTATGAGCCGCTGGCAGGCTTCGGCCAGCGCGTCGTGCTGGCGCTGCGGCAGGGTGCGGGTATCTTCCGGGCCGCCCCTGGCCCCCAGCGCGTCCAGCACCACGGTGACGGCCGCGGCGGCGGGGCCGGTCAGGTCCCCGGTCAGCCGCCCGGCCCCCCCGATCGTGGTCGCCAGCCACACCGCCCGCTCATCAAAGGTGTCCTTGTCACGGTCGGGGGCGGTGCGGGACCGCTCGATCATCTCCACGGCCAACGCGGCCAGATCCGCCAGCTCCGCGCCGCCCTGGGCGGCGGCCAGCAGAATCCGGTCCGCGTCCGCCCGGCGGTCCTGCGGCAGCTGATCGGTCCACCCGCACAGGGCCTTCGCCCACGAGCTGCTCAGCTGCCCAGCCGCCAGCGCCTCAGCGATCAGCGGATGGGCGGCCAGCCGCCGGGCCCACCGCACCGCCCCGCCGGCGGCACCATTGGTGATCTTGGTGAAGGCCCGCAGCCAGGCGGCGGGCCCGTACTGCCCATCGGCCTGATGCCCCTGCTGGGCGCTGAACACGGCCAGCATCCTGGCCCGGGCCACCGTGTGCTGCGCCTCCGCCTGCTCCAGCCCGATCAGCGCCTCCGCCTGAGCGGCCGTCCCCAGCTCAGCCGCGTCACAGGAGGTGAGGTACCCCAGCGAGGCCCGCAGCATGGCCAGCGCCTGCGCCAGGTTCGACGGCGCGGCGGGCTCGGTCTGGGTGCACACGGACGGGATCACCTCCCTCGCGGGACGGGCCAGCGGGCGGGTCGGCCCGGACACCCGGGCCTACGATTCGATCACTAGTTCGACCCTAGCGGTAGGGTCCGACAAAACGGTTCTCCTGCCGTGCCCGTGGGTTATTCATGATCATCTTCTAGACAGGGGTGGCCGGTAGCCGCCGAGGGAGAGCATGGCCAAGGCGATGCGGGCGGCGGGTCGCCGAATCCGAAGGCGATGCGGGTGACGAGCCGGATTTGGTATTGGCGGACTCGATGAGGGCGTTGGACAGCCGTGCTCGAGGGCGGCGTTGATGGCCTGGCGGTGGCGCCTGATAGTGCGGCCGGGTCCGGCGAAAGGCGCGATCGGCAGCGCTGCGCCCACGAGCACCACCGGTCCAGCGGTGTCGGCGGCCCTGGTCCAGCGCGCTGGCCCACTTGACCAGGTCGGACGGGTCATCCGGTCGCCGAGGGTGCTGATCCAGGCGCGCAAGCTCTGACGCGCCATACCGCATCGCGCAGAAAGACTTCAGACCTTTCCGCAAGGCTGCTTGACCTGGCCTTCCACTTCACTAAGTTACTTTCTGTAATGGTCGGTTACAGCTCGTAACTGATCACCCACCTGGTCGGGACGCGAGTCAGATTTCGGGGGCGTCATGAAAAGCACCACTGGTGGTCAGTGGCGGATTTCAGGCCCGTCACGGGGGCCTCGCACTGCGCTCGCGCGGATAGCGACAAGTCTCGTCTTGGCCACGGCCTCCTTCTCGGTTACCGCCCTCGGTGCAACGAGCCTGGCCAGCGCGGCGAACGCGTCCCGGCATGGCGCGGCGGCCGACGCGATCCCGGCATGGCGCGGCGGCCGGATCCCGGCATGGCGCGGCGGCGCACGGCGCCGCGGATCCCGGCATGGCGCGGCGAACGCGCCCCTTCACAGCGCGCCCCGCGGATCCCGGCACAGCGCGGCGAACGCGCCCCTTCACGGCGCGGCGGGCGGATCCCGGCACAACGCGGCGGGCGCGTCCCGGCACAACGCGGCGGGCGCGTCCCGGCACAACGCGGCGGGCGCGCCCCGGCATGGCGCGGCGGGCGCGTCCCGGCACAGCGCGGCGGACGCGCCCCGACACGGTGCGGCGGGCGGATTCCGGCACAGCGCGGCGGGCGCACCCCTGTCCTGCGACGGCGGCACCATCTACTCCTACCAGCGCGGCTCCGACCCCGCTGCGACCGGCAGCGTCTACGCCCTGAATACCAGCACCGTCGGCGGGTCCACCGTGGCCGCGGCCCTGGTCACGAAGGTGCCCTCCGGCGGCAATGCCAACGCTCTGGGCATCACCAAGGGCGGGACCGCGATGTATGCGGTCAACCAGACGACCTCCAAAGCCAACTCCGCGGTCATTCACGGCTACAGCACCAGTTCGCAGACGTGGACCACCTATACCGGCAACAGTTCGGGCGCAAAGGACAGCTTCGTCGCCGGCGCCGTTAACCCGGCTACCGGCATCTACTATTACGTCACCTATGGGACCGGCTCCTCAGGCAGGCCGGGAACCGGCACCGTCTACGGCTTCAACACCAACGCCAACACCCGTATCACCGGCGTGATCGCCACCTTCAGCCTGCCGACCGGAAATGGCGCCGCCGGCAACAACGGCGACATCGCGTTCGACTCGGCGGGCAACATGTACGTTCTCGCCTCGAACGGGAGCGAGGTCGGCATCGGTGTCGTGAAGGGCCCGATCCCGACGACTGGATCAGCTTCCGGGGCCCCGCTGACCGATACCCAGCTGAACAGGTTCGCCGACAAAAACTCCTACAACGGAATTGCCTTCGACAACTCCGGCAACCTGTACGTCAGCGGCATTCCGCGGAGCAGCGTCCTGACCAAGCTCAACCCGAACACCGGCGCGGTCATCGCCGGCCCCACCCCGCTCAGTTCCAACGCCCAGGCTTTCGCGAACGTCGACCTCGGGGCGTGCTCGCTGAACCCGACGCTGTCGCTGCGCAAAGACATCGTCGCCCGCTACGCACCGGGCGACCAGTTCACCCTGAGCATCACCGGCGGCGGGAGCCGTGAAGGCAACACCGCGACGACGACAGGCGACATGACGGGCGTCCAGCGGGAGGTCGCCGGGCCGATCATCGCCCGCTCTGGCGCGACCTACACGCTGCACGAGACCGCGGCCAGCGGCAGCTTGCTGAACTACGCCACGACCTACTCCTGCGTCGACACCGCGAACGGTAATGCCCCGGTGGCCTCCGGTGCCGGCGAGTCGATCACCCTGCCCTTCCCCGGC
The DNA here is from genome assembly GCA_963775825.1 of uncultured Actinomycetes bacterium. Classification (GTDB taxonomy): domain Bacteria; phylum Actinomycetota; class Actinomycetes; order Streptosporangiales; family Streptosporangiaceae; genus Bog-532. The sequence goes on along the minus strand of CAVZKY010000032.1, from coordinate 414,240 downwards.
ACGACTGTGGTCTCGTCGACCACCCTGCCCTTCCGCGCCCCGACTGCGGTCTCGCCGAATGTTGTCTGCACGTTCACCAACGCGCCGCTCAAGCCGGGGATCACGCTCCAGAAGTCGGTCGCCGAGAAGACGCTGACCGTCGGCGAGACGCTGCATTACAGCTTCCTGGTCACCAACACGGGCAACGTAACGCTTGCCCCGGTGACCATCAACGACACCGAGTTCACCGGGCACGGCACCCGGCCGGTCGTGATCTGCCCGGCCGGGGCGACCGCACTGGCGCCCGCCGCCTCGGTCACCTGCACGGCGACGTACACCGTCACCCAGGCCGACGTGGACGCCGGATCTGTCAGGAACACGGCCACCGCGTCGGGCAAGACCCCAGCCAGCCAGGCGATCACCTCCGCCCCGTCCTCGGCGACGGTCCACGGGGTCCGGTCCCCGGCGATCACGGTGGTGAAGTCCGCCTCTCCCAGCACGTTCTCGGTGGCGGGTGAGACGATCGACTACAGCTTCGACGTGACCAACTCCGGCAACGTCACGCTGAGGAATGTCCGGGTCCGCGACACTGGCCTGCCGGGCCTGTCGTCCATCAGCTGCCCGGACCACACCCTGGCGGCCGGGGCGTCGCAGACCTGCACCGCCAGCTACCTCACTACCGCGGCGGACGTGGACGCCGGGTCGGTCACCAACCGCGCCACCGCGCACGGTGACCCGCCATCGGGCCCGCCGGTCGTTTCCGCCCCGTCCGAGGCCACCATCACGGCCATCCAGTCCCCGGCCATCACCGTGGTGAAGTCCGCCTCTCCCAGCACGTTCTCGGTGGCGGGTGAGACGATCGACTACAGCTTCGACGTGACCAACTCCGGCAACGTCACCCTGAGGAATATCCGGGTCCGCGACACTGGCCTGCCGGGCCTGTCGTCCATCAGCTGCCCGGACCACACCCTGGCGGCCGGGGCGTCGCAGACCTGCACCGCCAGCTACCTCACTACCGCGGCGGACGTGGACGCCGGGTCGGTCACCAACCGCGCCACCGCGCACGGTGACCCGCCATCGGGCCCGCCGGTCGTTTCCGCCCCGTCCAAGGCCACCATCACGGCCATCCAGTCCCCGGCCATCACCGTGGTGAAGTCCGCCTCTCCCAGCACGTTCTCGGTGGCGGGTGAGACGATCGACTACAGCTTCGACGTGACCAACTCCGGCAACGTCACCCTGAGGAATATCCGGGTCCGCGACACTGGCCTGCCGGGCCTGTCGTCCATCAGCTGCCCGGACCACACGCTGCCGCCCGGGGCGTCGCAGACCTGCACCGCCAGCTACGTCACTACCGCGGCGGACGTGGACGCCGGGTCGGTCAGCAACCGCGCCACCGCGCACGGTGACCCGCCATCGGGCCCGCCGGTCGTTTCCGCCCCGTCCAAGGCCACCATCACGGCCATCCAGTCCCCGGCCATCACCGTGGTCAAGTCGGCGTCCCCGCCCTCCTTCTCCGCCGCCGGGCAGACCATCCGTTACCGCTTCGACGTGACCAACTCGGGCAACGTGACGCTGACCTCGGTCAAGGTCCACGACACTGGCCTGCCGGGCCTGTCGGCCATCAGCTGCCCGGACCACACGCTGCCGCCCGGGGCGTCGCAGACCTGCACCGCCAGCTACGTCACCACCGCGGCGGACGTGGACGCCGGGTCGGTCAGCAACCGCGCCACCGCGCACGGTGACCCGCCATCGGGCCCGCCGGTCGTCTCCGCACCGTCCAAGGCCACCATCACGCTCATCCTGCCGCCGCAAGTGCCCGTCACCGGCTAGGACTCCCGCAGCCCCCTGAGCACGGCGCTTACAGCCGCCATTTCCCCACCCAGCGGTGCACACGAGCACCCCGGCCAGACAGCCCACCAGACACGGAGGGACGAGATGCACAAGCTCAGCGGACGCGGCTACTCCATCGTCGTTGACTTCGTCAGGCCCTGGTCCGCTCTTAGCAGGCAGGATTGACCGGCCATGCGACTTCCCGATCGCCCGGCACGGACCAGGATGACGGCGGCCGCGGCCCTGACCGTCGCGAGCGCCCTGCTGGCCGGTGGCTGCGCCCGATCGCCGGCCGCCCGGCCACCCACTGCCGACCCGGCCCGGCAGCCGGCCACCAGCACGCTGCTGGCCACGCTAAGCGGCGCCGTGCCCCGATTCGCCAGCCCGGGCCGGATCGCGGCCGGGTGGGTGCCCGGTAGCTGGTACGGCGCCCGCTCGGTCCTGCCAGTCGTGGCGACCAGGCCCGGTTGGGTCCGGGTTCGGCTCGCGCAGCGGCCCAACGGCTCTACGGCGTGGCTGCCCGCCCGCGACGTCAAGCTGAGCAGCACGCCGTACCGCATCGTCGTCAACCTGGCCACGACCCGGCTCGCCTTGTACCGGGCGGGCCGGAAGGTCTTCGTCACCGCCGCCGGCGTGGGCGCGAAGTCGGAATCCCACGCCGACGGGCCAGTACTTCGTGGCGTTCCTGGAGGAGCCGCCCACGTCCGCTCCGGGCTACGGGGCCTTCATCATGGTCACCTCGGCTCACTCCGACACCATCAGCGACTGGGAGGGAATCCGGCGACGCCGTTATCGGTATCCACGGGCCCCTGGGCAGCGGCCAGGTGATCGGCACCACCGGGGCTCGCATCTCGCACGGCTGCATCCGGCTGCACGAGGCCGCTCTCCTGAGACTGCGTGAGGTCCCGCCCGGAACTCCCATCGACATCGTTGGCTAGGTGCTGCTGCGTGCCGGAACGATCGCCGGCGCGCCCTGATAGCCGCATGGGGATTCCCCGGTACTCACTGAGAAATGCCAGGGCCGGTAGAAATCCCAGGGCCGGTTCGGGGCCGCATCATGCTCTGCAGCATCTCCATGATCGCCGGGCTGGCCACGCCCCTCCAGTCGTCGGTCAGCAGCCCGTCCGTAGCCCGGTTACCCCAGTTGAAGGCGACCTTGCCGGTTACCGGGTTCGTGCCCTGGGCGTGCGTGGCATTAAGGCCCCACCAGCACCAGTCGACGTCGTTGGCGGTCAGCCACGCCTGCATGTTGCGCCACCACGCGGCGTTGCTGGCCTCACCCGGCGCAGACGCGGCCGCCAGGCCGAAATTGGCCAGGGAGCGGGTGTTGGTGCTGAACTCGCCCACCCACAGCGGGGCGAATTGGCCGGCCAGAATGTACCCGGCCGCGTCGTGCAGGGACGCGAAGAACGCCTCCCGGGGCTGATGGTCAGGGTGGAACCACGGATAGTCATGGCGCCCGTACACGACCTTGCCTGCCTGCTCCAGCCGGACCGGATGCGCGGTGACGCCGGTGAGATCGGCGGCGTAGCCGAGGCCGTCACACATGATGAGCAGATCGGGATTGATCTGATGGATGAGGTTCCCGGTGGTCGTGTACATCGCGGCGAAATCGGTCCGCTTCCCCGGCCCCACGTCGGGGTGAGGGTGCGCCAGCCCACCCGGGCCTGCCGTGGCTCGTTCTTTATGTCCATCGCGGCGACCAGCGAATTGGACACGTACCGGGTCGCGATGTCCTGCCAGGCGGCCACGAATGCGGCAGCCGGCCAGCGGTCGTTGTACCAGAGGCCGTTCTGGTCGTCGCCGGAGCAGCACCAGCCTGCGCAGAGCATGTGGCAGTTGGGGATGACGATGAGGCCCGCCCCGGTCAGCGCGGCCACGCACGCGTCGTAGACCTGCAGCGGTGTAGACCCCGAAAGGTCAGGGTTGGCGGTGAGAAAGCGGTCGGGAACGGGGGACGTCTGCTGCGTCATCCAGACGCTGAACGGGAAACGGACGCAGTTGAAGCCCAGGCTGGCGATGGTCTCTGCCAGGGCGCCGCGGTGCACGCGATCCAGCCCTGCCACGACGCCATCGTCCATGTGGGCGCCGATCCAGTTCACGCCCGCGAGCCGGACCCGCCGCCCGTTCGCGTCGACGATGAAGCGGCCGTCGGTGGACAACGGCGTCGCGACGGTCATCTCCGTGCCCTCCCTTCCGGCCAGGACCCGAAAAGGCCCGAACCGCTGGACGCTAGATGTCCAGGCCCAGCGTGAAGGTGGGCTTGGGGGTGGTCTCGGGCAGCCGGTGCTCATCGGCCAGCCGGCGGATGGAGGTGCCCGTGGCCAGGAATTCGGTGGCGTGCTCACCCCAGACGTGGTTCGAGACGGCCACGTTGACCCCGACGATCCCGGACGCCTTGGCGTCGGTCGCCTCGGCCTGCATCCGCGAGAGGGCCAGTTCCCGCGCGTCGTAGACGCCCTGGGTGAACTGCAGCATTTCCTGGTTCTGGCCGGCCTGCCGCAGCGCCTGCATCGCGGACTGGTGGGCGATGTGGTAGACGCAGGTCCCGAGCACGAAGGCGACCGGCACCGCGCCCGCGGCGAGCAGCCGGAAGAAGTCCTGAGCGGACAGGTCGGAGGTGAAAGCCCGGCCGTCGGGAGCCCGGTGCGCTCCGGTCCCGCCGGTCGCCTTCACCGCCGTCCCGGTCGCCACGAACTCCAGCACGTCCTGGCCCCAGGCGTACATCTGCATCCGCAGTTCCACGCCGACGATGCCGTCCGCGCCGAGATGGTCGGACTCGGCCCGCATCCGGGACATGGCCAGCTCGCGTGCGTTGTACATGGCCTGGGTGAGGACCTGCAGTTCCTGGTTCTGCGACCAGCGTCCCATCTGCAGCCCGACATGGTAGATCGACGAGCCGACCACGAAGCCGAGCGGCTCGAAGCCTGCCTCGCCGAGCAGCACGTATTCGGAGACCGACAGGTCGGACGTGAACACGCCGTTTGGTTCCGCGCCGGCGGTCTGTGCCAGCCGGGTATCGGCCGCCTGGGGCTCCCACGTGGCGCCTGTGTCACCTGGGTTCTTCCCGAACAGGGGCATTACTTCTCCTCGGTCTGTGGCAATTGTTATCCGGCTGCCGTCCCGGCGTTTTACCGGGACTTCGCCTTGGCTTTGGTCCCGCCCCCGGCCGCTTGGGCCGGCCTCCGGCCGCTGGGGCCCCCCGGCCGCTTGGGCCGGCCCCCGGGCGTCTTGGCGGGCGCCCCCTTCGCGGCCGCCTTGAGCTGCTGCTTGTAGGCGCGCACGCGGCCCAGGGAGTCCTCATCGGAGATGTCCGCCACCGAGCAAAACGTTCCAGGCTCGCCGAACGTCCCCGCCGCCTCCCGCCAGCCCGGCGGCTGCACGCCCAGCTGCTTGCCGAGCAGGGCCACGAATATCTGTGCCTTCTGGGCCCCGAACCCCGGTAGCTCCGCGACCCGCTGGCGCAGCTCCGCGCCGCTCGCGGCATCGCGCCACACCCGGCCGGCGTCACCGCCGTACCGGGCCACGATCAGCTGGCTCAGGGCCTGGACCCGGGCCGCCATCGACTTGGGATACCGGTGCAGCGCCGGCCGCTCGGCGAACACGGCGGCGAGCGCTTCCGGATCGTACTCGGCCAGCTCGGCGGCGGTCGGTTCGTGACCCAGCCGCCGGGCCAGGTCGTAGGGAGCGCTGAATGCCCGCTCCAGCGGCACCTGCTGGTCGAGCAGCATGCCGATCAGCAGGGCCAGCGGGTCCCGGCTGAGCAGGTCATTGGCGTCCGGTTCGACCGGCATCGAGATTGTCACAACGTCCCTCCTGTCGCGCGCACCATCATTGCGTATCGGCGTGACCGGCGTCACCCGCGTCCCATGCGGGGGAAAACTCCCGCGTTATGGTGGCGTCAGCCTCCTGGCTCGGCAGCGCCGGAGGTGCCATCGTGGAATCTGGCAGGCCGGCTGGTCGTTCTTTCAATGACGGGCAGCGTGTGCGTCGGCCGGCTTGCCAGGAAGAAGCCGGGGCGCAACGTCCCAGCCCGGATGGATGGAGTCATCAATGACGCCCCACATGAAGTGGGCAATCGGCGGAGTTATCGTCGGCCTGATCTTGCTGGTGGTCAGCCCCTGGCTCGCTCTGGCGCTCATCGTCGCGGCGATCGCGATTCCGACCGCCGCCTATCTGATGCTGGACGAGTCCCAGCGGCGGCGGCTGCGCGAGAACAGGCGGCGCAGGCAGCTCGGCAACTAACCCTGCCTGACGCCTAGCTACCCGCTAGATACCGGCGCGCCCAGGCTCGGCCTGCCGAGCCTGGGCCGCTATCCGCTAGACCGCCCTAAGCTGCCGCAGCCACCGCAGGAAACTGTTGGAGGAACACGTCATGGCTGTCCGCCGCCTGAACCACGCTGTGCTCTACGTCCGCGACCTGGCCCGCACGGTCAGCTTCTATCGCGACACGCTCGGATTCAGGGTCCGCACCGAGGTCCCCGGCCGCGCCGCCTTTCTGGGGGCGCCCGGGTCCGCCAACGATCATGACCTCGGCCTGTTCCAGATCGACGGCGCGGGTCCCCCGGCGCCGGGGCCCCATGTCGGCCTGTATCACCTGGCCTGGGAAGTGGGCTCCCTGCCCGACCTGATCGAGGCGCGCGAGAAGCTCTCCGCCGCCGGCGCCCTCGTCGGCGAGAGCGACCACCGCGTCTCGAAGTCGCTGTACGCCAAGGACCCGAACGGCATCGAGTTCGAGGTCATGTGGCGCGTCCCCGCCGAGGACTGGGATGAGGAGCTGCGCAAGGGCAGCATGATCGCCCCGCTCGACCTGGACGAGGCGGTGGCCCGCTGGGGTGACCGCATCACTGGCGCCGCGGCCGGCTCCGCCACCTGAGCCCGTCTGGCCCTGGGCGCCCGAGCCCCAGGCCCAGGCCCTGGCCCCGCCCCGGCCTCTTAGCCAAGCAGGCCCGGATACAGCAGCGCGAGCTGGTGCGGATAGCCCGCGATGAGCCGCAGCTCGTCGTCGGTCAGCGGCTTCCCCGTCGCCGACGCGCAGAGCTGAACCAGCCGGAACGTCAGGTCTTCCGCCCCGTCGGCCACGATGATGCCGAGGCCGTCCAGGACGTGCCGGAACCCGGCCAGGCCGCCGTACTCACCGGTCAGCACGACCCGGCCGGCGCGGGTGAACCAGTCGTGCGGGAACGGCCCCAGCGTCTCGTCGTCGTACAGCTCGTAGTTCTGCCGGTCCTTCAGCGCCCCGTCGGCGTGGATCCCGGACTCGTGCGCGAACGCGTTGCGGCCGGTGCCCGGCTGGCCCTGGGGGAGCGGCTGGCCGAATGCGTAGCTGGCCCACAGGGCGAACCGCCGCGCCCAGGACAGGTCCACCGGATCGCCGATGGCGGCGTGGGCGGCCACGCCGAAACCGTGCCGGAACGCCAGCAGGCAGCTCAGCAGGTCCGCGTTGCCGGCCCGCTCCCCGATGCCGTTGATGCAGGTGTTGACCCACGCGTCCTGGCCCGCGTCCAGGTCCCCGAGCGCACCTGACAGGGAGTTGGCCACGGCCATTCCCAGGTCGTTGTGGCAGTGCGTCTCGATCGGCAGGCCGGTGGCGGCGGCCAGCTTGGCGAAGCGCTCCCGGATCCGCTCCGGGCTGTCGCCGCCGATCGTGTCGCAGTACCGGACCCGGCTGGCGCCCGCGTCCCGCGCGGCGAGCGCGAACTCCAGCAGGAACCCGTCGTCGGTGCGGGATCCGTCCTCGGCGTTGACCCCGATGGTCTCCGCGCCGCCGGCCCGCGCGGCCGCGACGGCGGCGGTCATCTCCGCGATGATGGCCGCATGGTCGAGCCGGCCCCGGAACTTGTGCGCGATCATCTGGTCCGACGTGGAGATCGACAGGTTGTAGTGCCGCAGCCCCGTGCGGTCCGGGCCAGCCGCCGGCACCACGGAGAGCGCGGCGTCCACGTCCGCCGTCACGGCCCGGCACCAGCCGGAGAGCCGCAGCCCCCCGAACGCTCCCGCCTCGGCCAGCGCCACGTTGGCCCGGATGTAGGGAACCTCGTGGAACAGGAACGGGAACCCGATCTCCGACTGAGCGACACCGAGCTGCCCCAGATAGAAGTTGACCATGGTCTTGCCGAACTTCGACAGGCCGGTGCGCGCGGTCTGCACGCCGTCGCGGTTGGTCACATCCAGGAAATGAACCGATGGCATCGAGCCCTCCTCGCCGAGCTGACCCTGACCTGAGCTCCGGCCTCCACCATTGACGCCCGCGTGTATCTTGGTCAACATTGATTTAAATCAACATTCTTAACGGAACCAGCCCCGGGTCACGCGGACCGCGCACCGTCCAGGCCGGTGGGAGGACCCGGCGGGAGGCCACGGTGGCGGACCTGATGACGGCGGCCGAGGCCGCGCAGCGGCTCGGCGTCAAGCAGACGACGCTGTACGCCTATGTGAGCCGCGGCGTGCTGTTCCGCCGGAAGGCCGCCGACGGCCGCGGCAGCCTGTTCGACGCGGGGGAGGTCGAGCAGCTCGCCCGGCGCGGGCGGCCCCGGCGGCAGGCAGGCAGCGCCGACATCGTGATCGAGTCGGCGATCACCGAGATCGCCGGGAGCCAGTTCCGGTACCGCGGGGCTGACGTCACGGATCTGGCCGTCCGGCGCGGCTTCGAGGACGTCGCCGGGTGGCTGTGGGCCGGCCGGTTCCCGGCCGGGTCACCGCAGCCGTGGCGGGCCCGGGCGGAGGCGGTCGCGGCTGGGCGGGCCGCGCAGGCCGCGCTGCCGCCGGGCGCGCTGCCGCTGGAACGGCTGCAGGTGATCGTCCCGGCGATGGCCGCCACCGACCCGCTCCGGCTCCAGCTCGACCCGCCCGCCGTGAGGGCGGCGGGGCAGAACATGATCACGGGCATGGCCGAGTGCCTGCCGGGCCCGGCGCGGAGGCCGGGTGAAGTGGCCGCCGGAACGGGTGCCGGGCCGGCCCACGGCGGCGCGATCGCCGGGCGGCTGTGGAGCCACCTGGCCGGCCGCCGGGCCACCCCCGCCCTGCTCCGGGCGCTCAGCGCGGCGCTGGTCCTGGTGGCCGACCACGAGCTCGCGGCCTCGACACTGGCCGCGCGGGTGGCAGCGTCCGTCCGTGCGGACCCTTACGCGGTCGTGGCCACGGGTCTCGGCGCCGTCTCCGGAGCGCTGCACGGCGGGGCATCCCTCGGCGTCGAGACCCTGCTGTCCGCTGCGGGCGTCCCCGCTGACGTGCCGCCGGTCATCCGCGACCTGCTACGCCGCGGCGAACGGGTACCGGGGTTCGGCCACTTCGTCTACCGGGCGGGCGACCCGCGGGCCGCGCTGCTGCTCGACCTGGTGCGGGCGGCCGCGCCCCGGGACGGGCGGCTGGCCGTGGCCGAGGCCGTACGCGCCGAAGTCGCCGCCCGGGGCCTGCCCGGGCCGAACATCGACTTCGCGCTCGCCGTGCTCACCCGGGTCGCGGGCATGCCCGACGGTGCCGGGGAGGCGATCTTCGCGGTGGGCCGCACGGCGGGCTGGATCGCGCACGCGATCGAGGAGTACGCCCGGGCCACGCCGCTGCGGCCGCGCGCTGTCTATACCGGCCCCGGGTCGGGTCAGGGCAGCTGAGGCTATACCGGCCCCGGGTCGGGTCAGGGCAGCTGAGGCTATACCGGCCCCGGGTCGGGTCAGGGCAGCTGAGGCTATACCGGCCCCGGGCCGGGTCAGGGCGGCTGAGGCCGGCCGGGGCGCCTGGGCCGGGCGCCAGTCAGCGCCGGGCGGCACCGCGCAGGATCGCGAAGGCGCCGATCCGCGCCCCGATGGTGGCGATCACGGCGATCGGGAGGATCTGCGGCAGTTCGGGGGCGGGGACCAGGGCCACTGCGATGAACGCGACCGCGACCCCGCCTACCGCAACCGCGAGCGCGGCGGCGGCCCGGCGGCCGCGCAGGGTCCGCCGCACCAGCAGGCGCGCCTCGGGCGGCAGCCGCAGCACCATCCAGGCGAAGGCGCCGACCGCAATGATGCCGAGCACCGTGAAGCCGATCGCGAACGGGAACCGGCCCAGATGCGTGACCACGGGGATCCAGATGAGCAGCAGCGCGGCCAGCGTGAAGATGTAAATCGTCCGTGACACGGTGCGCAGGATCACCACGTCGATGTTGCGGCTGTAGACGCTCTCAGCAGGGGAGACGCGGGCCGCGCGAATGAAGTGCCGGACCGCGCCGCGGGTGTCGTGCCGCCGCAGCCGGATGCGGCCCAGCTCGTTCATGGCCCCGCTGTGCGCCGGATCCAGGGCCAGGGCCCGTTCCTGGTGTGCCCGGGCCGCGTCGAGGTCACCAGCGGCCAGGCTGACCTTGCCGGACAGGAAGTGCACGTCCGGCTCGTTCGGGGCGAGGCTGCGCGCCTGGGCGGCGGCCGACGTCGCGATGTCCAGCCGCCGCGCGCCGAGCGCCGCCTGCGCCACGCAGATGTGCGCCTGCCAGTGCCCGGGGGCGAGCCGGCGCGCCTCCATCCCGGCGCGCAGCGCCTCCGGGTAGTTTTCGGTGTGCAGCAGCGCGTTACTGGCCAGCCGGTGCGGCCACTCGTCCGACGGGTCCAGGGTCACCGCCCGGTTGGCGGCGTCGACGGCCTGCTGGTGCCGCCCGCCGCCCAGGTGCGCCCGGGCCAGCAGGCACCACGCCCGCGCGCTGTCCGGCTGCGCCGCCACCAGCCGGGACAGCAGACCGCACGCCTGGTCATAGCGCTTCATGTCCAGCATCGCGTCCGCCCGCGCCAGCTCCGGCCCCAATTCGATCATGACGGAGCCTCGATCATGACGGGAGTGCGCGGCAGGACCGGACCGCCCTCATATCAGGCGGCGCTTCTTCAGATAGGCGGCGAGGTCGTCGTAGGCACCGCCCTCGTTGGCGAACAGCGCGACGTTCCTGGCGGTGTCGAACCAGGCCCCGAGCGACGGCTTGACCTCGGAGATCGCCGCTTCGAGGTCCTGCTGGCCGATCATGCGCGCCTCGCCGCGGTGGATGGAGTCCATCAGCGCCCGCTCGGAGGCCGTCTCGCAGATGTGCGCGATGTCGGCCCCCGAGTACCCGTCGGTCAGCTTGGCCAGCCGGCCCAGGTTGACCCCGGCCACCGGCCGTTCCCGTAGGTGGTAACGGAACACGCCCTCCCGGGCGGCGTTGTCCGGCGGCAGCACCAGCAGGGTGCGGTCGAAGCGGCCGGGCAGGCGCAGGGCGCTGTCCACGTCCCACGGGTGGTTGGTCGCGGCGAGCAGGAACACCCCCTCGTTGCCACCGTCCACGTCGTCCAGCTCCAGCAGCAGCTGGTTCACCGCGCTGCGCATCGGGGTGTTGCGGAGCTGACTGCGCTTCTGGCCGATCGCGTCCACTTCGTCCAGGAACAGCACGCACGGGGCGTTGCGCCGGGCGATCTCGAACAGCTCGTGGATGTTGCGCTCGCTCTGCCCGACGAACATGTCGATGATGTCGGCGAACGACACCGTCATGAACCGCGCGCCCAGCTCCCCGGCCACGGCGCGGGCGATGAACGTCTTGCCGCAGCCGGGCGGCCCGTACAGCAGCAGCCCGCCGCGCAGGTTCTTGCCGTACAGCTTGCGCAGCTCCGGGTTGCGCATGGGAGCCAGGAACGCGGCCTCCAGCCGGTCCTTGACCTGCGCCATCCCGGCTACGTCGGCGAGCTTGAGGGTGGAGCGCTCGGCGTCGTAGGAATCGACCGCGTCGGCGGCCGCTTCCGAGTTGGTGCCCTCACTGCCCACGAACATGGGGGGCAGGACGTCGCGCAGCTCCGATTCGGCCTGGGACCAGTCATACTCCGGGGCGGTCGGCTCTTCCCGGCCCGGCGAGCCGGCCTCCGGGTTTCCCGGCGGGGCGGCCGGCGGCCTTCCCGGCGTGGCCGGCGGCCCACCCGCCGCGGCGGGTGGGCCGCTCGCCTCCTGGCTGCCCGTCTCCCGGCTGCCCGGCGGGCCGGTGCCGCCCGGCTCGGTGGCCGCCGCGGCCGGGCCAGGGGGTTCCTGCAGCAGGGCGAGCGCCTCGGCGTTGCCCGGGTCCCGCTGCAGCACCGCGCCGACCTGCCGGATGGCCTCATCCCGCTGGCCAGCCCGCAGCAACAGGGTCGCAAGGTGCACGCGAAGGGGCACATCGTCCGGCATGGCCGCCACGGCCTTGCGCAGACTGGCGAGCACGGTGGGGTCGGGTTCCATGCGGCCGTCCGGTGGTGTCGGATGGATCAGGCTCAGAGTCGAATGGAGCAGACTCAGAGTCAAACAGTACGGGGCCGGCGAGGCTGCGGGCGCCATCCCGGCGCACATAACCCGGTATCCGGAGCTTCCGGCTCCCGGGTGTTCAGCGGATCAGGCGGCGGGGAATCCAGGCTGGTGGGCTTTGTTACCCTTCAAGGCAACTGTCCGTCATGATTTGATGACTCCTTAACGCAAACAGGGCTGACGCGGAGGAAGCAATCGCGGGAAATGCCAAGGCCGGATTCGCGGGCGACGGCTCGTTGCCCCGGGCTGCGTTCCGTGACGTGTTCGCTGTGGCCGAGTTCCGCGCCCTGTGGCTGGCCCAGATCCTGTCGGTGGGCGGCGACCAGCTGGCCCGGGTCGCGCTGACCTTCCTGGTCTACGAGCGGACCGGCTCGGCGCTGCTCGCGGCGATTACGTTCGCGGCCAGCATCGTGCCCACCTTCGTCGGCGGCGTGGTCATGGGCGGCCTGGCGGACCGGCTGCCCCGCCGCCAGGTCATGATCGCCTGCGACCTGATCCGCTGCGCGCTGGTCCTCATCATGGTGCTGCCCGGCCTGCCGATCGCCCCGCTGATCGCGCTGCTGTTCGCCGTGAGCCTGGTGGGCGCGCCGTTCACCTCCGCCCGGGCCGCGGTCTACCCGGACGTCCTGGCGGGGGACCGGTACGTGCTCGGCACCGCGGTGACGCTGACCACGAACGAGCTGGCCCAGGTCCTCGGCTTCGTGGTCGGCGGCACGCTGGTCGGCTTCTTGGGCGTCCGGACCTCACTCGTCATCGACGCGGGCACCTTCGCACTGTCCGCCCTGATCGTCCGGCTGTGGACACGCTGGCGGCCCGCGGCGCGCGGGTACCGCCCAGAACGGGACCGGCCGGTCGCCGGCCTGCTGGCCGGAGCGCGGCTGGTCTTCGCCACGCCGGCCCTCCGCATCCCCATGCTGTTCGGCTGGCTGGCCGCGTTCTACAACGCGCCGGAGGGGATCGCGGCGCCGCTGGCCCGTTCGCTGGGCGGCGGGTCGGTCGCGCTCGGCCTCGTCCTCGCGGCCGGGGCGTTCGGGGCCATGGCCGGCTCGATCGCGTTCAGCCGCCTGGTCAGCCCCGAGCGGCGGCTGCGCTGGACCGCGCCGCTGGCGATAGCGTCCTGCGGCGTGCTGATGCTGTTCGCGCTGCGCCCCTGGCTGCCCGCTGCGCTGGCCATTCTGGCCCTGTCGGGTGTACTCGCCTGCTTCCAGCTCGCGGCGAACGCGGCCTTCGTCACGGCGGCGCCGCCGGACCACCGCAGCCAGGCGTTCGGCCTGGCCCAGGGCGGCATGAGCCTGGGGCAGGGGGTGGTCATGGTGCTGGCGGGCGCCGCCGCCGGCCATTTCGCCCCCGAGACCGTGGTGGTGGCGTGCGGGGCGGTCGGCACCGTCGCCGCGCTGATCGTCGCGGCCGGCAGCGCCCGGCGGTATTTTTTCCGCCGTCCGTTATGCGTAATCTGTCCCTGATCTCCGCAGGTCACCGAATGATCACTTAGCGCTGACCCAATCGGTGGATATACCTCTGAGTAACTATAACTTGACATTGCGCGCCGCCCTTCGTGACAATGCGGGACACCAAATGTGCGTTCCGTTGCCGCCCCTCCAATGCATTCGGATCCCGCTGAGGAGAGCGCATGACCCCTGCCCGCCACGGGCCGCCCGGTGCGCCCGGGCGCATCACCGCGGGGCGTGCGGGCGTGCGGGCGTGGCCGGTCTGGAAGCTGCCCCGGTGGCTGATCGGGTTCGTCGCCGTTGTCGTGGCCGCCGACGCCGCGGGTATCGCGCTGGCCGCGGCCGGTCCCTTCGGCGGGTCCCGCTCCTTTGGCGGGCTGGCCGACCTGGGGCTGTTCGGCCTGCTGGTGGCCTGTGACGCGGGCGGGGTGGAGCTGACCCGCCGGGCCGGCGAGAAGATCGGCGTGTCCCGGGACATGCATGGGGTCTGGGAGCTGCCGATCGCCATCTTGCTGCCGGTCGGCTACGCTCCGCTCAGCCCGATCATCCGGATCGCCCTGACCCAGTGGCGGGTCCGGCGCGGCTCACCGCACCGCCGAGTGTTCAGCGCGGCCGCTCTCGGGCTCAGCTACCTGGCCGCCTCGCTGATCTTCCACCGGATGGCGGCCGGGACGGCGGGCGGGACTGAGGCGCTTGGCCCGCTGCGGCCCGGGATGGCCTGGTTGCTATGCGCGGCGCTGGCCGGCCTGGCCCAGCGGCTGGTCAACGCCGTGCTGGTCCTTACCGCGGTCAGGGGTTCCGACCGCGCGATCCGGCTGCGCGACGTGCAGTTCGGGCGTGAGCCCCTGTACAACGACATGGCCGAGCTGTGCCTGGCGGTGCTGGTCTCCGTCGGTGTCGCGACCAGCCCCATCGCCCTGCTGTTCGCGTTCCCGTTCGCGTCGCTGCCACTGCGCACCGTCCGGCACGCCCAGCTGGTGAACGACTCGCGCACGGACTCCAAGACGGGGCTGCTGAATGCGGGGACCTGGCAGCGGGACGCGGCCGCCGCGGTAGCCCGCGCCGTGCGGCTGCGGCAGCCGGTGGCTGTCGCCGTCCTCGACCTGGACTGGTTCAAGCTGGTCAACGACACCTACGGGCACCTATTCGGTGACGAGGTACTGCACCAGATCGGGCAGTGCCTGCCGACCGCCCTGCGCGACTACGACCTGGCGGGCCGGTTCGGCGGCGAGGAGTTCGTCCTGCTGCTGCCCTACACCCGCGCGGACTACGCCTACCGGGTCGCCGAGCGGGTCCGGTCCCGGATTGCCGGCCTGCCGCTGCGGGCCCCGGACGGGACCAGCGTGCGGGTCACCGCGTCCGTCGGGGTCGCCGCACTGACCGAAGGCGGCCGCTACGAGCTCAATGACCTGCTGGCCACGGCCGACGCCGCTATGTACCGGGCCAAGCGCGGCGGCCGGAACCGGGTGCAGGTCCTCAGCCCCGGCCGGGGTGGCGCCGCCGACGATGGCCTGGGCGGCGGCCTCGCCACGCTGCACGCGCTGGCCCGTGACGCCCTGCCCGCCCAGCCCGGCTCGCCGGAATCGATCGCCCGCACCGGCCGCTTAGTGCCCCCCGCCCGGTGAGTTAACGCCCGCTGGGTGGCAGCCACCGACGGGCGGCCGGCCGAGTACCCAGCTGCGCGTCGCCGTAGTCTGCTGGCTAGTTGACCGCCACGAAACGAAGGAGCGCCATGCGGACCACCACGCTCGGCCGGGGCGGACCCGAGGTGTCCCAGCTGGGTCTCGGCCTGATGGGCATGTCCGGCAGCTACGGGCCTGCGGACGAGAAGGAGAGCATCGAGACGATCCGCGCCGCGCTCGACGCAGGGATCAACCTGCTGGACACCGGCGACTTCTACGGCATGGGTCACAACGAGCTGCTGCTCCGTGCGGCGCTGCGCGGGATTCCCCGCGATCGCGTCTTCATCCAGGTGAAGTTCGGCGGCCAGCGCGACCCATCGGGCGCCTTCATCGGGCATGACGCGAGCCCGGTGATGGTCAAGACCTCACTGGCCTATTCGCTGCAGCGGCTCGGCACCGACTACATCGACCTGTACCAGCCGGCCCGCCTGGACCCCCGGGTCCCGATCGAGGAGACCGTCGGCGCCATCGCGGAGATGGTCCAGGCCGGCTACGTGCGTTACATCGGGCTGTCCGAGATGGGCACGGAAACGATCCGCCGCGCGGCCGCTACGGCGCGGATCCAGGAGCTCCAGATTGAGTATTCGCTGATGAGCCGGGGGATCGAGCGGGAGATCCGCCCGGCGGTCCGTGAGCTCGGCATCAGCGTGACCGCCTACGGGGTGCTGTCCCGTGGCCTGCTGAACCGGGACACCGCCCGCCAGTCCGGGCCGGGCGACATCCGGGGGCGGATGCCCCGGTTCCGCGAGGGCAACCTCGAGCGCAACATGGAGCTGCTGGATGCGCTGGAGCGGATCGCCCGCGAGCGGGGCGTCACGACGGCCCAGCTCGCGTTCGCCTGGGTGCTCTCGAAAGGGCCGGACATCATCCCGCTGATCGGTACCAAGCGCCGGGACCGGCTGCGCGAGGCGCTCGGCGCGCTGGACATCACGCTGACCCCGGAGGAGGTGGCAGCGGTCGAGGCGGCCGTTCCGGCGGCGGGTGTCGCCGGCGACCGCTACGACACTCCCCAGCTGGCCGCTCTGGACAGCGAGCGCTGACCCTGCGGTCCCCGCACCCGCGCTGAAGAAGGTCATCGCCTGGAAGGGCCGCGCCTGCTGATCGGGACTGAACGTCCCGCCGCGCCCCGGCCGGCGCTCACCCCGCCCCCCGGCCGCCCCGGGCCACCGGAAGCTGCCGCGGGCGCCGCGCTCACCGCCCCGTCGTGCTCGTTTGGGCATAACCTGTGTTTCGGGAGGCCGCGTCGAAATGCTGCACGTGACTCTGCTGGGGGAGCAGGCAATCACCGACAACGGGACGGGCAGCGTCCGGATGCGTTCGTCGCGGACGGTTGCCCTGATCGCGTTCCTGGCCGTCCATGCCGGGGCGCCCCAGGCGCGGCAGCGGATCGCCGGATTGTTCTGGCCGGATTCGACGGACGCACAGGCGCTGACCAACTTGCGCCGGGAGCTGCATAACCTGCGTCACGTTCTGGGAGATGAGCCTTCTCTGGTGGTGACGTCCAGGGATCTGTGCTGGCGCGACAGCGAGACGAGTCGCGTTGACGTACGCATCTTCGACATCGAGCGCAAGGCTGCCCTGGCGGCTGCGGCGGCCGGTGACGGTGCGGGGATCCTCGCGCACGCCGCCGGTGCCATTGCGCAGTACGGCGGCGAGCTCCTGCCAGGCATGTACGACGACTGGCTGCTCGACGCCAGGGCGGAGCTTGAGCGCCAGTGCGTGGACTTGTGCGATCTTCTCTGTGCGACGCGCGCGCGACGGGGTGACCTGGCCGGAGCGGTGGATGCCGCCCGCCGCCGGATCCAGCTGCAACCGCTGGAGGAGACCGGCTATCGCACCCTGATGCTGCTGCAGGCCGACCTGGGCGACCGGGCCGGCGCGGTGAGCACCTATCACCATTGCGCTTCGGTCCTGGAGCGTGACCTCGCCGTCGTTCCGGGCCCGGCGACGCGGCAGGCGTTCCAGCGCCTGATGGCCCAGGTAGATCCAGCAGGGCACGGGGCCTCCGGCGACCGAGCCTGCTGCCGGTCGCTCGGGGTTCGCCGCGGCAGCGCTCGTCGGCCGGTCTCGGCGAGCTGGGTCTGCTCCAGGATCTGTGGCGGACCGCCGCCGCTGGCCGCCCCGGCCTTGCGCTGGTCTGCGGCGGCGCGGGCGTCGGGAAGACCCGCCTGGTGGCCGAGGTAGCCGGCCTGGCGCGGCTGCAGGGCGCCGTGGTGGCCAGTGCCCAGTGCTTCGGAACATCGGGCCGGCTGGCGCTGGCGCCGGTCGCAGACTGGGTGCGAAACCCGGCAGTCCAGTCAGCGACGGCGACGCTTGACCCGGCGTGGCGCGCCGAAGTCGACAGGCTGGTGCCGTCCGGCGAGCCGCGGACAGCGCGGGGCCGGCGTCCAGGGCAATGGTGGATGCCTGGCAACGCCATCGCTTCTTCGAGGGCCTCGCGCGGGCGCTGCTGGCCGTCGGCCGTCCGATGCTGCTGGTCCTGGACAATGTGCAATGGTGCGACCAGGAGACGCTGGCATTCCTCACGTTCTGCCTGGGACTGGTCGCCCCGCGCTCCGATCCTGGTGGCGGGGACACTGCGCAACGATAACCTCGGCGAAAACCCGGAACTCGCGGACTGGACCGTCAGGATGCGGGCGACCGGACTGCTCACGGAGCTTTCCCTCAGCCCGCTGGAGGTCGCCGACACAGCACGTCTGGCCGAGGCGATCTCCGGGCGGCCCCTCGGTGCGGCCGATACGAGCCTGCTCCAGGCGACGACGGGAGGTTTCCCGTTGTACGTCATCGAGGCGGTGCGCGGCAGTGTCGATCTCGGCAGCACGCCCGCTGCCGCTCGGTGATCTCACCGCGGTGCTGCGCGACCGTCTGGAGCAGGCGACCGCGGCTGCCCGGGAGGTGGCCGGCCTCGCGGCGGCGGTGGGGACGAACTTCACCCTCGATCTGCTCACCGAGGCCAGCGACCTCGACGCCGACACCGTGGTAGGGGCAGTCGATGAGCTGTGGCGGCGCAGGATCGTGCACGAGTTCCGTGACGGCTACGACTTCTCCCACGACCTACTCCGCGAAACTGCATACGCGCAGGTCAGCCCGCCGAAGCGCTGGCTGCTGCACCGGCGCATCGCCCAGGGCCTCGAGCTGCTCCACGCGGACAATATGGACATGGTCTCGGCTCAGCTCGCGGAGCAGTATGCCCGCGGCGGGCGGCCCGGGCGAGCGGTCGCCTATTACCGGCGCGCGGCCGATGTCGCAGCAGGCATGTTCGCCCATGCCGAGGCGATCCGGCTGCACAAGGAGGCGCTGTCGATCGTCCGCAGCCTGCCCGAGGGGAAAGACAGGGACAGCCAAGAGCTCGCAGTCCTGGAAGCCATGGCGGCGCCGCTCACCGCCAGATTCGGCTACTCCTCCCCGGAGCTCCAGCAGACGCTCGAACGCTCGGTCGACCTGGCGGAATCACTTGGGCGCCTGGGCTCGAAGCTCACCAGCCTGGTCGCGCTGTCTGCGTCGCGGTTCGTCCAGGGCCGCACTGCCGACGGGTACCAGATGGCCAGCCGCGCACTGACGCTAGTCGACCCGGAATCTGAGCTGAGCGGTCCGGCTCATTTCATGGTCGGCGGGCCCGCTATCAGCCTGGGGATGCCCGCGGAGGGGCTGCGCCATCTCGAGCTCGCCACCCATCTGGCGAGCGGTGCGCTCTTGCTGAGCATCGGCACCCGGCCCGACGTACACGGCACGGCCTGGGCAGCTCACGCCCACTGGCTCCTGGGTCACGACGCTGACGCCCTGTCCAGCTGCAACGACGCCATCAAGCTCGCCCGCACGATCGACCACCCGTACAGCCTGGCCGTGGCCCTGGCCTACGGCGCCATCACCCGCCAGGTGCGCCAGGACATGCTCCGAGCTGAAGGACACCGTCAGCGAGCTGCGCGAGCTGTGCGACCGGTACGGCTTCGCCTACTACCGCGACTGGGGGCTGGTCCTCGACGGCTGGTCCCGCATGGATGAGCCGGGCATCGGCCTGGCCAGGCAAGGCATCAGCAACCTGAGGTCGGCGGGCTCGTTCGCCCGGATGCCGTACTGGCTGTCGCTGCTCGCGGACTTGCTGGCACGGAGCAACCGGCCTGCGGCCGCACGAGCAACCCTCGACGCCGCCCTGGCCGCCGGACAGGCCCGTGACGACCTGTGGTGGCTGCCCGAGGTGATGCGGATGCGGGCCGCCCACGACGACGGGGAGGCCGCTAGCTCGCGCCTGTGCTCCGCCGCGCAGATGGCGGCGGCCCACGGCAGTGTCGCGCTGCTCCGGCGCTGCGAGCGTGACCTCGCCGAGCGCGGCGTTCGCCCCTCGGCTCCCGGCGTTCTCCCGACTGCCTGACGCGAACGCGCGTCCCGCGAACGCTGTGCGAACGCCGCGGGTCCTAACGTCGGTATGCCCAGATCATCGAGGGACGCACCGGAGGGGATCAACATGACCACAACATCAGCGGAAGCCGCCACCACGCCGTACGAAGAGCTGGCCGCCGCCCTGCGCGGTGACCTGATCACGCCTGGCGATCCCGGGTACGACGAAGCGCGCGCCGTCTACAACGCCATGATCGACAAGCACCCGGCCGCCGTCGCGCGCTGCCGCGACGTCGCCGACGTCATCGCCTGCGTGCGTTTCGGCCGCGAGCACGGCGTCGAGATCGCCGTCCGGGGCGGCGGCCACAACGCGGCCGGCCTGGGCGTATGGGACGACGCCCTGGTCATCGACCTGTCGCTGCTGCGCAGCACCACGGTCAGCCCCGAGAATCACACCGTCCGCGCCGACGCCGGCTGCACCTGGGGAGACGTTGACCACGCCACCGTGGCGTTCGGCATGGCCACCCCGTCCGGCTTCCTCGCCTCCACCGGTGTGGCCGGCCTGACCCTCGGCGGCGGCATCGGCTACCTCACCCGCCGCTTCGGCCTGACCGTCGACAACCTCCTCGCCGCCGATGTGGTGCTCGCCGACGGCACCTTCGTGACGGCCAGCGAGAGCTCGCACAGCGACCTGTTCTGGGCGCTGCGCGGCGGCGGCGGGAACTTCGGCGTCGTCACGTCGTTCACGTTCCGCTGCCACGACATCGGCGAGGGCGGCACGATCATCGGCGGCCCGGTCCTGTACGACTTCGCCGACACTGCCGAGGTGATGCGCTGGTACCGGGAGCTGCTGCCCTCGCTGCCGGAGGAGCTGAGCGGCTGGATCGCGCTGATCACCATCCCCCCGGCTCCGCCGTTCCCCGAGGCGCTGTGGGGCCGCAAGGCGTGCGCCATCGTCTGGTGCTACACCGGATCGCACGACCGGGCCGACGAGGTGCTCGAGCCGGTCAGGACGTTCGGCTCGCCGCTGCTGGTCGGCCTGCAGCCGATGCCGTTCAACGTGCTGCAGAGCGCGTTCGACGGCCTCTACCCGGCCGGGCTGCAGTGGTACTGGCGGGCGGACTTCTTCAACGAGATCTCCGACGCCGCGATCGACGTGCACGTCAAGTTCGGTGAGCGGCTGCCGACCGGCCATTCCACCATGCACCTGTACCCCATCGACGGCGCCGCCAGCCGGGTGCCCGCCGACGCGACGGCCTTCGCCTACCGGGACGGCGGCTGGGCAGGCGTCATCGTCGGCGTCGACCCCGACCCCGCCAACGCCGGCCTCATCTCGCAATGGGCCCGGGACTACTGGCAGGAACTGCACCCGACCTCAGCCGGCGGCGCCTACGTCAACTTCCTGATGAACGAGGGCCAGGACCGGGTCAAAGCGTCCTACCGCGGCAACTACGACCGGCTCGCCCAGGTCAAGGACCGCTACGACCCGGACAACACCTTCCATGTCAACCAGAACATCCAGCCCGCCAGCGGGCCCAATCCGTGAGCCACCCCGGCCTACGGGGTGCGTGCTCAGCGTTATTCGCTGAAAATGCTCCCCGTAGGCATCGGCCCCGGCCGGGGGGCCGGTAGCCGGCCGTCAGCGAGCGGTTGACCCCGCGTGATCCTCGGCGCCCCCAGGCCCGGGTCCGGCGGCCGTGGCTCCGGTGGGCTGGGTGGCGGCGGGCTGGGTAGCGGCGGGCTGGGTAGCGGCGGGCTGGGTAGCGGCGGGAGAGCGGCCGCCCCGGGTGATCAGCCGCATCCGCACGGACCGCCCCGCCCGCTGCAGGCCCAGCGCGCCCAGCACCAGCAGCGCGGCCGCCACTCCGTCCAGCCAGAAGTGGTTGGCCGTCACCACCACCACGAGCAGGGTCAGCGCCGGGTAGGCTGCCGCGGCCCAGCGCCACCGGCTCCGTGACGCGGTGATCACCGCGATGGCGACGATCAGTGCCCAGCCGACGTGCACCGAGGGCATGGCCGAGAACTGATCCGCATCGAACCCGAGCGATCCGTACACCGACTGCCCGTACCGTGCCGCCGTGTCGACCAGCCCCGTGTCGCTGAGCATGCGCGGTGGCGCGACCGGGATGAGCTGGATAAGCAGCGACGCCCCGGTGAACAGCACCACCGTGGTCCGGACGTGGCCGTAGTCGGCGCGGTGCCGGACGAACAGCCAGATCAGGCAGCCGATCAGCACCGGGAAGTGCAGCGCCGCGTAGTACCAGTTGAACGTCTCGATCAGCAGCGGATGCGGGCGGAAGAGCCGCTGCACGCTGACCTCGTCCGGCAGGTGCAGTACTCGTTCGGCGTGCCAGAGCCAGCGGGCCCGGGCAGGCCCCCGGCCGACGGCAGAACCGAGAACGACCCGGCGTACTGCCAGAGCGCGAACAGCCCGAACAGCAGCGCGGCCTCAGTGCCGAATCGGCCCGCGGCCATCAGCCGCGGCCGCCGGGACCGGATACCCACCACGGCCACTACTGCCAGGCAGACCGCGATGATCGCGGCTGGCTGCCATCTGCAGCTCGAGGTGTGGCACCTACACGAGCTTAGACGTTGCCGTTGTTGCGGCTGAGATTGGCCGGGTCCATCTCCTGCCGCGGCAGGTACACCTCGCCGGTGACATCAGCGCCGAACCGCAGCCGGTCCCCGTCCACCAGCCGGACCTCGGTCCCGGGGATGGCGCGGTCGTCGTTGACGAACGTTCCGTTGGTGGAGCCCTCGTCCCGGATCGTCGCCCGGCCGGAGTCGTCGACGGTGACCGTGGCGTGCCGCCGCGAAACGTTGTCGAAGTGGGCGAAGGCCGCAGCCACCAGCGACTGCGCCGGGTCCCGGCCCAGCAGCAGCGACGTGCCGGCCGGGATCTCCACGTTGCCGGTCGGGAACGCGATCCGCAGGACCACCGGCGAGATACGGCGCTGGCCGGTCCCCGGCAGCGGGGCCCGGCACTCCAGGCACCACAGGTCGGATCGATCCGGGACCCGCGCCCCGCAGTGCGGGCAGGCCTGCTGGTAGTCGGCGGACAGGTACTTCTGCGAGACCGTCGGCGTGGGCAGGTCCTCTTCCGCTGACGCGGAGCGGGGCAGGTTGGCGCCACACCGGAAGCAGATCAAGTCCTCCGGCTGCACCCGGACGGCGCAGTTGGGGCAGGTCAGGATGGCCATTTCGTCCTCCGCGACGGCCCTGGAGCGCCGCTCACCGGCTGCTCTCGCTGATCTCAGGCTCGGTCTGCTGAACCTGCGCACCCCGGAAACCGGCAAGCCGTCCGAGGCCGGGCGGCGCACCGAGGGGGACGCACCCTGCTTACCTTACCTAAAGCGGTCGCGCCCGCCGTGGCTCTGCGCCAGACTGCGGGCGAAGTAGCATCGCTTTATGGTCGGTTTCCAGCTCGAACCGGAGCATGAGGAGCTGCGCAAGACGGTCGCGGCCTTTGCCCGCGAGGTGGTGGCGCCTGTCATCGGTGACTTCTACGAACGGGACGCCTTCCCCTACCCGGTGATCGCGGGCATGGGCGAGCTCGGCCTGTTCGGCCTGCCGTTCCCGGAGTCTTACGGCGGCATGGGCGGCGACACCTTCGCGCTCTGCCTGGCCCTGGAGGAGCTGGGCCGGGTTGACTCCTCGGTGGCCATCACGCTGGAGGCGGCCGTCTGCCTGGGCGCCATGCCGCTGTACCTGTACGGCTCCGATGAACAGCGGATGAGGTGGCTGCCAGACCTGTGCTCTGGCGCCCGCCTGGCCGCGTTCGGGCTGACCGAGCCGGGCGGCGGCACCGACATCCCCGGCGGCACGCGCACCCGGGCCCGCCCAGAAGGCGATCCAGCGCAGGGGACCGGGGAGTGGGTGATCGACGGCAGCAAGGCGTTCATCACCAACTCAGGGACCGACATCACCTCGCTGGTCACCGTGCTGGCCATCACCGGGGTAAGCGCGGGGCAGCACAAGGAACTGTCCTCGATCATTGTGCCGGCCGGCACGCCCGGTTTCACCGTGGGCCAGCGGTACTCCAAGGTCGGCTGGTGTGCCTCGGACACCCGCGAGCTTTCGTTTGACTCCTGCCGGGTCCCGTTCAGCAATCTGCTCGGCGCCCGCGGCCGCGGCTATGCACAATTCCTCCAGATCCTGGACGAGGGCCGGGTGGCAATCGCCGCGCTGGCCACGGGGCTGGCTCAGGGCTGTGTCGACGAGTGCCTGCGGTACGCGGGCGAGCGGCAGGCGTTCGGCCAGGAGATCGGCCGTTACCAGGCCATCCGCTTCACCATCGCCGACATGGAGGCGCGGGCCCACACGGCCCGGCTGGCCTGGTACGACGCGGCGGCGCGGATGGTGGCGGGTGAACCGGTCAAGAAGGCGGCCGCGATCGCCAAGCTGACCGCCTCGGATGCGGCCATGGTCAATGCGCGCGACGCCACCCAGATCTTCGGCGGCTATGGCTTCATGAACGAGTTCCCGGTCGGCCGGTTCTACCGGGACGCGAAGATCCTGGAGATCGGCGAGGGCACCTCGGAGGTGCAGCGGATGGTCATCGCCCGCGAGCTCGGCCTGCCGGGCTGAGTCGCCCGGCAGCGGCCCGGCAGCGGCCCGGCAGCGGCCCGGTGGCCGCCCAGCAGCCGCCCAGCAGCCGTCGGGGGAGCCGGGGCGGCCTTGATGCAACGGCCGCTACGAGGCGGACGGCAGCGCGGGGGACGTGGCGTGGCTGCGCACCAGCCGGCTGACCTCGGCCCGCAGCTTCACGAACTCAGGCATTTCCCTGGTCGCGGTCTGGTCCCGTGGCTGCGGCAGGTTCACCGGCAGATCGGCCAGGATGCGTCCCGGCCCGGGGGTGAGCACGATGACCCGGTCCCCGACGTAGACGCTCTCGTCGATGTCGTGCGTGACGACCAGGATCGTGATGCCGCTCTCGGCCCGCACCCGCAGCGTCAGGTCCTCCAGATCCTCGCGCGTCTGGGCGTCGACCGAACCGAACGGCTCGTCCATCAGCAGCAGGATTGGGTCGCCGACCAGCGCCCGGGCGATCGCGACCCGCTGCTGCATGCCGCCGGACAGCTGCCAGGGATACTTCTGGCCCACGGCCGGCAGCCCGATCGCGGCGAGCGACCCGTCGGCGGCCGACCGGCGCGCCTTGCGGCTCCGCTCGGTCCGGCGCAGCGGCAACGCCACGTTGTCCTGCACGGTCAGCCACGGGTACAGCGAACGGCTGTAGTCCTGAAACACCACCGACAACCGGTCCGGCACACGTTCCACCAGCGACCCGTTCAGCTCGATTTGGCCTGCGGTCGGCGTGAGCAGCCCGGCCACGCAGCGCAGCAGGGTGGACTTGCCGCATCCGGACGGCCCCACGATGCTGACCAGCTCGCCTTCGGCGACGCTGAGGCTGACGCCCTCGATCGCCACGTGGGCCGCGGCACCGTGTCCGTAGGTTCGCGTCAGATCCGTTACCTCAAGCACGTCCATCCCGTCTCGTTCGCATGTCGGTTTGGCCACCACGGTGCCATGCCGCCGTGGTTAATTCAAAAGGATCGCAACCTTCACAGAAACCCGCAGCGACCGTGGTGATTTTCCGGCACGAAACGGCCGCGCTGGGGTAAAGCAGGAGACATCCGAACGAGGCCGGCTGCCGCGCGCCACCGTGGTGCCGGGGAGGCTGGCCGGGAGCAGAGGGAGGGACATAGCGTGCGTGTCATCACGCTGGAAGAGCACTTCTGGACCGGTGCCCTCCGCGACGCCAACCGCACGGTACTGGCCGGCGAAGGGGGAGAGCTGGCCGACAACCTCAGCGATCTTGGGCCGCGCCGCCTGGCCGACATGGACGCCGCCGGCATCGACGTCCAGGTGCTGTCGGTGCTGGCCCCGGCGGCCCAGGAGCTGGACCCGAAGACGTCGGTCGCGCTTTCCCGGGACGCCAACGACCGGCTGGCCGAGGCGGTCGCCGTCCATCCGGACCGGTTCGCCGGGTTCGCCACGCTGCCCACCCCGGACCCGGACGCCGCAGCCGCCGAGCTGGAGCGCTCCGTCACCGACCTGGGCTTCAAGGGCGCGCTGATCAACGGTCACACCGGCGGGCGGTTCCTGGACGACCGGGTATTCTGGCCGATCTTCGAACGGGCCGAAGCCTTCGGCGTGCCCGTCTACCTGCACCCCACGTACCCCACGGCGCAGGTCATGGAGGCTTACTACGCCGGCTTTGAGGCGCCCGTCAGCGCCACGCTGGCCACGGCGGGCTGGGGCTGGCACGTGGAGACCGGGCTGCACGCGCTGCGGCTCATCCTGGGCGGCGTGTTCGACCGGTTCCCGTACCTGCAGGTGATCATCGGGCACATGGGCGAGAACCTCCCGTTCTCGCTGGCCCGCGCCGACGAGCGGCTGACCCCGGTGGCGACCAGCCTCAAGCACCGGGTGGCGGACTACTTCCACGCCAACTTCTACATCACCACCAGCGGCTACTTCACCGACCCGCCGCTGCTCTGCGCGCTGGCCGTGGTGGGCGCCGACCGCATCATGTTCTCGGTGGACTACCCGTTCTCCCGCAACACCGACGGCCGCGCGTTTCTGGACGGGGCCCCGCTCAGCGAGGAGGACCGGGCCAAGATCGCGCACGGTAACGCCGAACGGCTGCTCGGCCTCTGACCGGCCCGCTGACTGACCCACCGTCGGCTCGATGGCGTGCACGGGGCCGTCTACCCGGCCTCGCGTGCGCCGCGGTGCCAGGACAGCGCCACCCGCTGCACGCCGTTCAGGATCGCGTTGAGCAGGTAGCCGAGGATGCCCAGTAGCACGATCGTGCACCACAGCGCCGTGAGGTCGAAGGAGTTCTGCGCGTTCAGCATCTCGTAGCCGATGCCGTTGCTGCTGCCGACCAGCTCGGAGAAGACCATCAGGATCAGGGCCAGTGACAGGGAGAGCCGGAAGCCGGTGAAGATCTTCGGCATCGCCGACGGGATGATCAGCTGGGTCAGTCGCTGGCCGCGGGACAGCCGGAAGGCGCTGGCCGTCTCCAGCTGCACCGGGTCCACCGAGGCCGCCCCGTCGATCGTGTTGAGCAGGATGGGCCAGATGGTGCCGAACGCGATCGTCGCCACCTCCATCTGCGTGCCGATCTTGAACAGGGCGAGGAACACCGGAGCCAGCGTGACCACCGGCAGCGCACGGCCGAACTGCAGCAGCGGCTCCAGGTATCCCGCCAGCACGCGGGACCTGCCGATCGCCACGCCGAGCGGTACCCCGATGATGGTGGCGATGGCCAGCCCGGCCAGGGTCCGCCAGATGCTGGGCAGCACGTTGCCGGTCGCGTTCGCGGTCAGGAAGAGGTGCGACGCGGGACCGGAGAACCACAGGTGGTACATCCGGGCCACGATCGCCGACGGCGGCGGGAAGAACGGGCTGTGATGCCCGGACGCCCACAGCTGCCAGGCGGCGATCCCGACGACCAGCACCACCCAGCGCCACAGCCAGCTCAGCTGGAGCCGGTGACCCGTGCGCGCTCCCCGGGCCCGGTGGGCCGGCCGGGCCGTCGGCGCGCTCACGAGATCTCCGCCAGCCGGGTGTGGTTCCAGCGCAGCAGCCGGTGCTCCGTGCCCACGATGGCCCGGTCCAGCACCAGTCCGAGAAGGCCGGCCCAGAGGGTCGCGGCCAGGATCACCGGCAGGTTGCCCGCGCCCGAGCTGTAGTCGGCGATGAAGGCGCCCAGCCCCGCGCCGTTGATCCGGCCGGTGATGTAACCGGCCCCGATGTCCAGGATGATGGCCACCGACGAGGCGAGCCGGATGCCGGTGGCGATGAAGGGGGCGGCGCTCGGCAGCGACACCATCCGGATGGTGTCGAGCCGGGAGAAGCCGAAGGCCCGGTGTGTCTCCTTGGCCACCGGGTCGACGTCGTCCAGCCCGGCGATCGTGTTGTACAGCACGGGCCAGATCGCGCCGTAGACGATCAGCGTGACCGACATCCGCAGCCCCGGCCCGATGACCAGGCTGACCAGCAGGATCAGCGCGACCGACGGGATCGGCCGGAGGAACTCGACCACGGCCCGGGTCGCGACCCGGACCCCGGGCAGGCTACCCAGCAGCACGCCGAGCGGTACCCCGATCACGACGGCCAGGGCCAGCCCGACCGCCCACGCCTCCAGGGTCGCGCCGAGGTCGGCGAGGAAGCGGCCGTTGCCGAGGAGCTGCGCGGCGTGGCCGAGCACCGTCGACATCAGTGGCAGCACCGACCGCGGGATGACCCCGGTCAGGCCCAGCACCTCGACCAGGAGCAGGAAGATCACGATCCCGATCAGCCCGCGCCACCAGACGGCGGCGCGGGCCTTCCGGGCCGGTGACGCGGCCGGCGGCCGATCCGGGGACGGCGGTGCGTCAGCGGTAATGCTCGCGTGCGACATAGGCGGATCAGTGGAACAGCAGGGTACTGGGGCTGAGCGTGGCGGTCGGCAGCCCACCGCTCTTCATCAGGGTCAGGACCTGCTGCAGCTGAGCCGGGTCCAGCGTGCTCGGGTAGTTGTTCACCGGGATGTGGCTCGCCGCCGCGGCGGTGACCTTGGTATAGGTCGGCAGGATGGCCTGCACCCCGCGCAGGCCTCAGTGGAGCACAGGCCTCAGCGGAACAGCAGCGGTGCGATGGAGAAATTGGGGCCGACGAGGCCTTCGGCTTGCATCAGGCTCACGACCCGGTTGAGGTGCGTCTCGTTCAGTGACGTCGGGAACTGGCCGAGGTTTACGACCGCGGACTGATCCGGGTCCAGGCTCTTGATGTAGGTGGGCAGGATCTGCTCCACATCCGCCCGGCTGGCGTCGGCCAGGGCCTGTCCCTTCGCCATCGCGGCCTGGAACGCGCGGGCCGTGTTGGGGTGCTTCTGCGCCCACGACTGGAGGGCGAAGTACCCGGAGATCGGGAAGCTGGCGGTCGGCCCGGTGCAGGTGGACATGACGGGCTGGGCGCCCTTGGACAGCTCGGCCGAGGTGATGAACGGCTCGACCGCGCTGATCGCGTCCACCTTGTGCTCGGCCAGCGCCGTGGCCATCTGGGGGAACGGCACCGGTACGTACGTCACGGTCTTGGGGTCGACCCCAGCCGTCTGCAGCGCCGTGTTGGCCAGGATGGTCTGGATGCTGTCCTTGGTATTGACCGCGATGGTCTTGCCGGCCAGGCCGGCCGCGCTCGTGATCTGCGAGCTCGGGAGGGCGAGGATCTCGAAGGTGTCGGTGCTGCAGGAGGTTCCGTCCACCAGCACCTTGAACGGGCCCTTGCCCGCCGCCTGAGCCTGGAAGAACGACACGTAGTTCGCCCCGGCCACGATGTCCACCTGGCCGTGCACCATTTCCGGGATCGCGTCCGCGCTGGCCGCGATGGGGGAGATGGTGACGTTCAGGCCCTCCTGCTTGAAGTACCCCTGCTGCTGGGCCAGGTACAGGCCGGCCGTGTCCACCACCGGCAGGGAGCCGACGACGATATTGGTCGTCTCCAGGTGGGCGGCGGCGGTGGCCGGTGTTGTGCTGCCACCGGACGAGCAGGCCGCCGCGGCCAGTGCCACGGCGATGCTGCCGACGGCGGCCAGGGATACCCGCCCGGCGCGGGGGAACCTCATGGTGCTCCTACAGGTGAGGGGAAAGCCGAACCGGAGGCTGGAGCGTAAACAGGACATCTTTATGCGCACAGGTCCTTACCGTATCAGCGCGGTGCGAGACGGGTGGGGGATTCCCGGGTAAGGGAGCATTTGCCGTCGGCGCAGGTCAGCGCCGGGCATGGGCTTCCCCGGCCAGCTACCCCGGTCGTGGCGCCCGGCCGGACCGGCTGATTTGGGTCATCGGCCGGCTCCTGACCGCATCCGGCTGGGCTTGCCGGTCCTGCCGGGCTCTGGTGTTGCATCCTGCGCGTCCCGGCCGGTCTTGACGGGCGCTTCCCGCCGCGGCCGCGGCGGTCCGGCGGCCCGGGCCGCGGCCGCGGCGGTCCGGCCGCGGCCGCTGTCCCGCGCAGCGGCCGGGACGGTGCGCGCGGGGCGCGGTGGCCGGAACGCGCTGGGCTGGCCGCGTGGTCGGCGTCCGGCGCGGTGAGTTACGGCAAGCGGTGAGTAACGGCTAGCGGAAAGGTCGTCGGTGGTGCGTAAATTTACGCCTGGGCCCATGCTGCCGACGTGAATTACGGTCGCTGGTGCGCCATTTGCGGATGCTGCTTGGCGGCAGCCTTCGGTGCCGCGCCGCCGGCCCGCCCAGGCCAATGAGCGAGGCCCTGGCCGTGCCAGTTTTAGCCCTGGCAGGTGCCTTACCCAGTACCGGCCCGCTTTCGGTAACGTTTTTACGGCAGGTGCCAGCGGCCGTACGTAACGTCACTTTGCCGATAATGACCGGTCTCGTCAGGGTCTCTTCTTCGGCATCCAGCCTCATGATGTGGCTGTCTGCCCCTAGCTCGATTCGCAGCGTAATTATCACCTAACGTGACCATTCCGCCCGGCTTTAGCGCAGACTGTGCGTCATCGCAGCCAGGAGAGGCCGGCCGCCAGCGGTGCCGATGCGGGCCGCCCTCCGCTCGGGCGATCATCGCTCCAGGTCGGCTGGGCTGCCCGGGGAACCGCCGGAGAGGGGGTCAGAGCAGGCCGGCGAGGTGCGGTCCATCTACCGCAACCCTGGACAAAATAACTGGCAAAGAGGCCATAAGTGGCTGCGGGAAGATGATTATATGTCCTTACCCGTTTTGCGACCCCGACGCTCGAGTTGCCTCGGTCGTCCGGAAGTCGCCAGCTCTGTGGTGAAAGTCGTGTGGGAAAAGAGGGGTGCGATGTTGTGCGGCTTCTGTCCTAGAGGCCCGAAGGCTGTCCTCGAAACCCCTGTTCGTGTGAGGTGCGAAAGCAGTGCGTAGGCGTCCGGTGACAGGCCAGCGCGATGGCGGCGAGGGACCGGGCGCAGCCGCCGGAGCCCACGCCAGCAACGGCGCTGGCACCGCGGCGGACGGTAACGGAGGCACGGCCACGTTGACCGCGGCCCCCGGTTCCCCCGGTTCGCCTGGCACCGGCGGCGGACCCGGCGAGCCCGACGAGGTGCCCCGGGCCCCGGCCCGCCGGGGCAGTTCGCGCCTGGCCCTCAGCAACTGGCGGGTGCGCTGGCGGCTGCTCGCCCTCATCGTCGTGCCCACCATCGCCGCGGTGGTGCTCGGCGGCCTGCGGATCGCCGATGCCGCGAGCAGTGCGGTCGCCCTCAAGCGGACCACGCAGCTGGCCGTGCTCAACGGCGACATCATCCGGCTCGCCCAGAGCATGGAGGACGAGCGCGATCTGACCGCTGGGTGGATCGCGGACGGGCGGCCGATCGGCACCGCGGCTCTCTATACGGCGCTGCTGCACCAGCACGACACCACCGATGAGGCGGTCCAGCAGATCAGCGGGGACGCGAACAACATCGGCCCCACGTACTCGACGGCGATCCGGTCGGCGCTCAGCGACGTCCAGGCTCGGATCAGCGACCTCGATCACCTGCGCAGCGCCACGACGCCGCCCGGCGGCAACATCCCGGTTCTGCCGCTCATCCAGGACTACAGCAACTCCATCGACACGCTGCTGACGTTCACCAGCTTGTCCGGGTCCGGGACCAACGACACCCAGCTGTCCAACGACGTCATCACCCTGACCGCGCTGGCCCGGGCCGAGAACCAGGCCTCCGAGCAGCGCGGCATCTTGTATTCGACGCTGATCGCCCGCCAGTTCCCGCCCCAGGGCCTGACCTCCCTGGAGAGCGCGTCGGCCCAGGAATCCGCCGCCGAGGCGGACTTCCAGAGCTCGGCCTCGCTGGCCGATCAGCAGCTCGTCCAGAACAAGGTCAGCGGCACCGCGGTCGACCAGGCGGCGTTCGAGGAGCAGCTGGCCACCTCGACCAGTAACAACGGCAGCGTGAGCATCGGCGTGCCCGGCCGCGAGCGCCCCCGGTATCTGGTACGGCAACATGACCACCACGGTGCAGGACATGCGCGGCGTGGAAAGCACGCTGACCGGCAACATCCTGGCCCGGAGCCAGTCGCTCGAGTCGGCCGCGACCCGGGACGCGGTCATCATCAGCATCATCGTGCTAGTCCTGCTGATCATCGTGCTGCTGATCACGACCTTGGTCGCCCGGTCGATGATCCGCCCGCTGCACCGGCTGCGTGAGGACGCGCTCGACATCGCCGGCACGCGGCTGCCGGACATGGTGCGCAGGCTGAGCGAGACCGAGGGCTCGGACGAGAGCGTCGAGATCGAGCCGATCGCCGTCTCCTCCACCGACGAGATCGGTGAAGTGGCGCGGGCCTTCGACCGGGTTCACCGCGAAGCCGTCCGGCTGGCCGCCGACGAGGCCATGCTCCGCGGCAACCTGAACGCGATGTTCGTCAACTTGTCCCGCCGCAGCCAGTCCCTGATTGAGCGCCAGATCTCGCTGATCGACTCCCTGGAGCAGGGCGAGCAGGACTCTGGCCGGCTGAGCAGCCTGTTCCGGCTGGACCACCTGGCCACCCGGATGCGCCGCAACTCGGAGAACCTGCTGGTTCTCGCGGGTCACGAGGCTTCCCGGCGGTGGAGCCAGCCCGTCCCGCTGGTGGACGTGCTCCGGGCGGCCATCTCGGAGATCGAGCAGTACGAGCGGGTCGTGCTGAACGTCCAGCCAGGCATCACGATTGTCGGCCAGGCCGTCAACGACGTCGTGCACCTCGTCGCGGAGCTGGTCGAGAACGCGACCACATTCTCTCCGGAAGACACCCAGGTGTACGTGTCCGGCCAGCCGCTGACCAGCGGCGGCATCCTCCTCGACATCACCGACGGCGGGGTCGGCGTCTCCGATTCTGAGATGGGCCACGCCAACTGGCGGCTGGACAACCCGCCCGTGGTCGACGTCGGTGTATCCCGGCGGATGGGCCTGTTCGTGGTCGGCCGCCTCGCGGCGCGGCACGGGGTCCGGGTCCGGCTTCGGCATGCGTCCGCCGGCGGCCTGACCGCGCTGGTCTGGCTGCCCGATACGGTGGCCGCCCAGGAGGGCGCGCCGCTCGGCAGGCTCCGCCGCTTCGAGGCGGAGGACTACGGGCCCAGCCCGTCGCTGTCCGCGCCGCCGGCCGGCAGCACCGGTGGGGCCCTCCCCACCCGCCAGACGGGCAACGCGGCCGCGCAGGCCGCCGCGGCCGCCCGGATGCCACGCTTCTCGCCGCCCAGCGAGACCCCCGCGCAGCCGCGGGTGGGCACCGGCCCGGAGCCGTTGGTCGGCCGGCCGGGGAACGGTGCCACCCAGGGGTTCACGCCTCCGGGCCAGGCCCCGGCGGCCAGCCCGCCGGGGCCGGGCACGGCCGACCCCGGGGCGGCGCCGGGAGGCAGCGGCTTCAGCATGCCCTTCCGGCCGACGACCGGCGGGATACCCCTGGCCGGCCCCCCGGCGGACCGGCGAGCCCAGGACCGGCGAGCCCAGGACCGGCGAGCCCAGGACCGGCGAGCCCAGGACCGGCGAGCCCAGCCGGGCCCCAGCCGGGGAACGGCAGCACGCTGGGCCCGCCCAACGGCGACAACGGCGTGCGCGTGCCGGCCCCGCCGGAGAACGGGCACGACCAGCGGCTGCCGATCTTCGACACGCTGGAGTCCGACTGGTTCCGGCGCAGCGGGACGTCGCACGTTTCCAGCCCGGCGCCGGGCAGCGAGGCCAGCACGGCCAGCACGGCCAGCGTGCCGGATCAGGCCGCCTGGCACTCTCCCGCCGATGAGGGCTGGCGCGCGGCCGAGACGGTCGCCGCGCCGTCTACCGGGACTAATACATCCGCAGGGCTTCCGCGGCGGGTGCCGCGGGCCAATCTCGTCCCCGGATCGGTCGGCGAACCGGCGGCCGACCCGAGCGGCAGCGGGGGGCCCTCTCGCTCGGCAGAGGAAGTCCGTAACAGGCTGGCCAGTTTCCAGCGGGGCGTGCGCGAGGCGCGTTCTTCCGCACCTAAGACCGAGGAGCCACAGGACGGATGAGAACCCCGCATGAACGGCATATCGTGCTAGTGAGCAAGCCACGGCAACGCAGTGCCCGGGAAACCGGGCGGCTAGGAGGACACGAGTGAGCACGCCGGGTCGTCCGACGCAGGACCTGGGCTGGCTGATCACCAACTTCGTTGAGCGGGTCCCCGATGTCGCTCACGCGGTCGTTGTGTCATCCGACGGACTGCCCCTCGCGTTCTCGGCGGGATTCCCGCAGGAGCGCGCGGACCAGCTCGCGGCCGTCACTTCCGGACTGACCAGCCTGACCCAGGGTGCGTCCCGGGTCTTCGAGGGTGGGGCGGTCGTCCAGACCGTCGTGGAAATGCAGCGCGGTGTCCTTGTGATCATGGCGATCAGCAACGGATCCAGCCTCGCCGTTCTCGCGGCGTCGACCTGTGATCTGGGGCTCGTGGCCTATGAGATGACGCTGCTGGTAGAGCGGGCCGGCCGGGTCCTGACCCCGGCGACCAGAGGAATCATGCAGGCCTCCATCCCTGGGGATGGACGACGGTGACCGGAGGATACGGTGGCGGGCCCGGGCCGCGGTGACGACCGCCCGCTTCCTCCCGGCCCGGCGTCGCGTTCGTGGGAGAACCGGCCTGGGCAGTGGGAAGAGCGGTCGGGCGCGTCGTGGAACCGTGGGCCGGGTTCGTCGTGGGATGGCCGCCCCGGCTCGTGGGACAGTGCCGCGTCCCGGCGTGGGACGCAGCGCCCCGGTGACGACGAAGCCGTCGGGCGGCTGGTCCGGCCGTACACCGTAACCGGTGGCCGGACCCAGCCGCGTTACCAGCTCCAGATTGAGGCGCTCGTCACGGCCACGGTCTACGAACCACGTGACCTGTCGGTGCTGGCCCCCGAATGCCAGGCCATCCTGCAGTTCTGCCGCGACTGGAGGTCGGTGGCGGAGATATCCGCTGTCCTGCGGCTGCCTCTCGGGGTGGCGAGGATTCTCATCGCGGATATGGGCGCCGATGGGCTGGTCCGCATTCACCAGCGCGAGGATGCGGAAGGGCGTCCGGACCTCAACCTGCTCGAAAGGGTACTTAGTGGACTCCGTAAGATCTAGCGTCGCCCAGCCGCAGGGCGCTCCGGCGGCGATGACCTCCGTCAAGATCGTGGTCGCGGGCGGATTCGGTGTGGGCAAGACCACGTTCGTTGGCTCGGTGTCGGAGATCACGCCGCTCACCACCGAGGCCCAGATGACGGTGGCCAGCACCGACGTGGACGACCTGTCGCACGTGCCGGACAAGAGCACGACCACGGTGGCGATGGACTTCGGGCGGATCACGCTCGAAAAGGACCTGGTCCTGTACCTGTTCGGCACCCCGGGCCAGCACCGGTTCTGGTTCATGTGGGACGACCTGATCCAGGGCGCCATCGGGGCGGTGGTCCTCGTCGATACCCGGCGGCTCGCCGACTCGTTCCCTGCCGTGGACTACTTCGAGGCCAGTGGCCTGCCGTTCGTGATCGGCATCAACGGTTTCCATGGTCAGTTCCCGCACCGCTCCAACGACGTGAGCGAAGCGCTGGCCATCTCCCCGGACGTGCCCGTCATCCCGTGCGACGCGCGGAACCGTGAGTCCACCAAGGCGACCCTGGTCACGCTGGTCGAACACGCGATGAGCGTGCAGGCCGCGGGCCGCTACTGACCCGGGGACTGCCCCCCATGGGGGACCGCTACTACAGCACGAGCAGGGCGTTCCTGGAAGCGCTGGCCGAAGCCGGGATTCGCTACATGTTCGCCAACCTCGGCAGCGACCATCCCGGCCTGATCGAGGCGCTCGCCCAGGCCCGGGCCGAAGGCCGTCGCGCGGACCTGCCGGAACTGATCGTCTGCCCGCACGAGACCGTGGCCCTCAGCGCGGCGCACGCCTACGCCGCGGTGTCCGGGGAACCCCAGGCCGTGCTGGTCCACGTGGACGCGGGCACGCAGAACCTGGGTGGCGCCGTCCACAACGCCGCCCGCGGGCGCATCCCCGTGCTGATATTCGCCGGCGCCGCCCCGTACACCATGGACGGTGAGCTGCCGGGCAGCCGGAACGAGTTCATCCACTGGCTCCAGGATGTCCGCGACCAGCGGGGCATCCTGCGCAACTACACCAAGTACGACAACGAGATCCGCACCGGCCGTAACGTCAAGCAGCTGGTGCTGCGCGCCCTGCAGATCGCGCGCAGCGCCCCCGCCGGTCCCGTCTACCTGGTCGGCCCGCGTGAGGTGATGGAGGAGCAGGTCGAGCCGTACACGCTTGAGCCCGGTCGGTATACGCCGGTCGCGCCCATGGCCCTCGCCCCCGAGGTGACCGCCGAGATTGCCACCGCCCTGGCCCGGGCCCGCAGGCCCCTCGTGATCACCTCTTACCTCGGCAGCAACCCCGGGGCCGTCGGCGAGCTGGTCCAGCTGGCCGACGCGCTCGCCGTGCCGGTCATTGAGGCGTCCCCGAACCACGTCAACTTCCCCGACACCCATCCGATGCATCACGGCTACCACTGGCATACCGCGGCCCAGAACCCGCTGCTCGCCGGGGCCGACGTCATCCTGGTCGCCGACTCCGACGTGCCATGGATTCCGGCGGTGAACCGCCCCGCCGATGACGCGGTGATCTACTGCATCGACTCAGATCCGGTGAAGGAGCAGCTGCCGTTGTGGCACGTACCTGCGCGCAGGTTCGCGGCGGCTGATTCTCGTGTCGCGCTGGCTCAGATCAGCGCCTTCATCCGGGAGCACGGCCTGGCCGCCGAGGAACTGGTGGCCGGCCGGCGAGCGGAGAACACGGCCATCCATGATGCCCAGCGGGCCGAGTGGGCCGCGCAAGAGCAGCCGCGGGACGGCGTCATCACCCCCGAGTACCTCACCGCGTGCGTCCGGTACGCCCTGGCCGACGAGGACGCTCTGCTGCTGGTCGAGACGGTCACGAACGAGCGGGCGGTCAGCGAGCACATGCGGGCGGCCCGCCCCGGCTCAATGATCGGCAGCGGCGCCAGCTCGCTGGGCTGGGCCGGCGGCGGGGCGATCGGCGCGAAGCTGGCCGCCCCGGACCGGACGGTCGTCTGCCTGGTCGGCGACGGCTGCTACCTTTTCGGGGTGCCCAGCGTGGCGCAGTGGGCGGCCCGGCGCTACGGCACCCCCGCGCTGACCGTGATCTACAACAACCGCGGCTGGCGCGCCCCGAAGAACTCGACGCTCGCCGTCCACCCCGACGGCGCGGCCGCCGCCGCCGACGACTTCAACGTCAGCTTCGAGCCTGCCGCCGACCTGCCAGGCATCGCCCAGGCCGCCGGCGGTGCGTACGGCGTGAATGTCTCCGATCCCGCGGAGCTTCCGCAGGCCCTGAAGGACGCCCTGGCCGCCGTGCACGATGGCCGTTCCGCCGTGGTCGCCGCCCACCTTCCCGGCGTCTTAGCTGGTGAAGCTGCTCGGCCTTGTCGACAGCGCGCTGCACCAGCGCCCGGGCCTCGGCCCAGGCCGAGGTCACGCGGATGCCGCACGCCCATGCTCAAGCCCCGACCATGTTGTAGCCACCGTCCGCGACCATGTACCCGCCGGTCATGTGCGAGGCGTCGTCGGTCGCGAGGAACAGGGCCGGGCCGGCGAGCTCGGCGGGCCCCGGGATGCGCCCCATCGGGGTGAGCGATCGCAGCTGGTCGCCCCGGCCGGACTTCCAGTCCTTGCGTCCCAGCGTCGCCTCGGTCTCGATGAATCCCGGGGCGAAAACGTTGACCCGGACGGTCGGCGCGAACGCGTGCGCGTACGACTTGGTCAGGCCCAGGATCCCGTACTTCGCCGCCGCGTACTGCGGTGCCCGGGCGCTGCCGCGGACAATGACGGTCGACCCAATGTTCACGATGGCCCCGTGGCCCTGGTCCAGCATCCGTGAGCCGAACTCATGCACGCACAGCAGCGTGCCCTTGAT
Organism: uncultured Actinomycetes bacterium; assembly: GCA_963775825.1. Taxonomy (GTDB): domain Bacteria; phylum Actinomycetota; class Actinomycetes; order Streptosporangiales; family Streptosporangiaceae; genus Bog-532. The sequence goes on along the minus strand of CAVZKY010000032.1, from coordinate 376,805 downwards.
GTCGACGGACAGCACGTGGTCGATCGACTCTTCGGTGATGTCGCGCCACGACATCTGCTCGCGCGCGACGTCGCCGACGTTGTTCACCAGGACGTCGACGCCGCCGAGCTGTTCGAAGGCGGCGTCGGCCATCGCCTTGATCTGTGCCCAGTCGACGATGTCGGCCTGCAGCAGGACGGGGGTGCTGCCCTCGGCCGCCACCCGGTCGGCGGTCCGTTTTGCTCCGTCTGCCGAGCTGCGGTAGTGGACGCCGACCGCGCGGGCACCTTCCTGGGCGGCGCGTACGGCGATCTCGGCGCCGAAGCCGGTGCCGGCGCCAGTAACGACCACCGACCGGCCCTCGAAGCGGCGGGGCACGGGAACGGATGCGAGGGGCACGGGATGTCCTTCCGTAGGCGGGTAGGGACGTGGGCGGAGGATATGGCCGTCAGACGAGGACCCGGCCGCCGTCGACGTACAGGATCTGGCCGGTGATGAAGCGGGCGCGGTCCGACGCGAGGAACGTGACCGCGTCGGCCACCTCTTCGGGACGGCCGAGCCGCTCCGCCGGGACGAGGGATTCCAGGCTCTCCCTGTTGTTGTCCTTATCGAGGTAGCCCCTGGTCAGGTCGGTCTCGATGTAGCCCGGAGCGACCGCGTTGACCGTGACACCATAGCGGGCCCACTCGCGCGCCATCACCCGGAACATCTGGTTCATCCCGCCCTTGGCCGCCGCGTACGGTGCGTGGTGCGGGTGGGCGAGCAGTCCGGAGACCGACGACACGAAGATCATGCGCCCGTAACGTTCCCCGACCATCAGCCGCCCGACGGCCTGGCCGAGCCAGTACGCCGACGACAGGTCCAGGCTCAGGGTCTCCTGCCAGTCGGCGTCCGCCAGATCGAGGACCGGCTTGCGCACGTTGCGGCCGATCGCGTGCAGGAAGATCTGCGGCGCTCCGACCAGTTTGACGGCCTCGCTGACGGCCGCCCGGCAGGCCTCCGCCGTGCGCAGGTCGGCGACCAGCGGCTTGACCTCGCCGCCGGCGTCCTTTGCGCGTCGCACCACCGCGTCGAGGTTCTCCTGGTTCACGTCGACGAGCACGACCCGGGCACCCTGGGCGGCGAGGCTGAGGGCGCTGCCTCCCCCGAGGCCGCCGGCGCCGAAGACCAGGCTCGGCCGTTGGCCGAGCGTGAGCCAGTCCTGCATGGGAGCTACCCTTCGCGACAGAATTCTCGTACTATGAAAGTCGCTTTCTAAAATACCGTAGCGGACCCGCTCCACAGGTGTCCAGGGTGCGCCGGCGGAACCGCAGCCTGACGGTGTTCCCGTCACCGAGGAGGAAGGCTAACCATGCCCCGCCGCACCGCGAGTCCCTCATCCGCGGCGCTCCGGCCCGCCCGGCCCTCCGCTGAAGCGGATTCCGCTGGCGGGCCGGAATCCCTTGACAGCCCCGAATCGTCGGACCGCCCGGGCTACCGCGTGGAGGCTCTGGCCAAGGGGCTGCGGATCCTGTCGTTGTTCGACGAGCAGCGCCCGTCCTGGCGCGTCAGTGATCTCGCCGTCGCCGCAGGCCTGCCGATGCCGACCGCCTACCGGGTGGTGATGACGCTGACGTCTGAGGGCTATCTCGACCACCTGCCCAACGGCGAATACCGGCCGGGCGTGCGCACGCTGACGCTCGGCACGGCCGCGCTGCGCAGCCTCGACCTGGTCGGCATCGCGACACCGAAGCTTCAGGATCTCGGCCAGCGGATGGGAGAGACGGTGAATCTGGCCGTGCTCAGCGGCGACCGGGTGCTTTACCTGATCCGGCTGCGCAACTCCGACCTGGTGACCGCGAACATCCAGGTGGGCTCCACGCTGCCCGCCGTGCACACCTCGATCGGCAAGCTGCTGCTCGGCTATCTCGACGAGGCCGAACTGGCGGCGGTCATCACGGACGCCTCGTTCTCCGCCAGCTCCGGCCCTAACGCGAAGCTTTCGCTCGCCGAGCTGCGCGAGGAGCTCCGCGTGATACGCGATCAGGGCTGGGCGATGCAGGACGAGGAGCTGGCGTACGGACTGCGGTCTGTCGCGGGCCCGATCACGGGCCCGGACGGCCGCGTGGTCGCCGGGGTCAACCTGGCCGTCCAGGCCCGGGACTGGTCCACGCAGCGGATCATCCGCGAGCTCAAGCCCGCCGTGCTGGCGGCCGGTGCGGAGATCTCCGCGCTCCTGTCCGGCGGCAGCGTCGGCACGCCATGATGTCCGGTGCGCGCATCCCGAAGCTGGACCCGGCATCGCTCGATGACCAGCAGCGCTCGCTCTATGACGCCATTGCCGGAGGGCGCCGGGCCCAGGGCCCGCAGCTCTTCCGGCTGGCCGACGCCGACGGGCGCCTCGAGGGCCCGTTCAATGCCTTCCTCCTGCAGCCGCGGCTGGGGTCGGCGCTGCAGGCGCTCGGCTCGGCGGTGCGCTACGACACCGGGCTCGACGACCGATGCCGCGAGATCGCCATCCTCGTCGTGGCCGCGCACTGGCGATCCGATTTCGAGTGGTACGCCCATGCGGCGGTCGCCCGGTCAGCCGGGCTGGGCGACGCCGAGCTGGCCGCCGTACGCGACGGCCGCCATGGCGAGCTGGCCGGACGCGAGGCCACGGTCGCGCGCACGGCCGCCGCTCTCGTGGCGCGCGGCGACCTCGACGACGCCGAGTACCGGGAGGCCGTCGGCCAGATGGGCACGGCGGGCCTGTTCGAGCTGCTCACCCTCGTCGGCTACTACGCGGCGCTCGCGCTCCAGCTCCGCGTGTTCCGCGTCCCCGGCACCCGGACGGCACCGCGCTGCCCTCTTGACACCGCTCCGCCCCCCGCCCGATGATATGTGAAATTAACTTTCATAGAATGAGAGCGAGTCGGTCACCATGAAGCTGGTCACCTTCGACGCGGGCCGGGTGGGTCGTCTGGAGGATGAGGTCGTCGTCGAGCTGGACTGCGCCTCGACCCGCGAGTGGTTCGAGCGGGACGGCCACGTCGGCGAGACGGGGGAGCGCCTGCCGCTGGCCGATGTCCGGCTGCGGGCGCCGATCGTGCCGAAGAAGTTCTTCCACACCGCGGGGAACTTCTCCGACCACCACGAGGAGCTGCAGGCGGTCGACTGGTCGCACCCGGTGCACAAGGGGATCGTCTTCTTCCAGAACGTTGATGCGATCATCGGCCCGGACGACGCCATCGTGTACCCCGAGGGGCTGACCAAGGAGCTTGACTACGAGCTCGAGCTCGCCATCATCATCGGCCGCAGCGGCAAGTTCTTCGGCCCCGAGGAAGCCGGGGACTACATCGCCGGCTACACGGTCTTCAACGACATCACGGCTCGCGACATCCAGCGCCGGGAGATGCAGTCCGGCGTGTTCTCCTTTTCCAAGGCGATCGACACCTTCTGCCCGATCGGCCCCTGGATCGTGACCAAGGACGACGTGCCGGACGCTCAGGCACTGGCGATGGAGCTGCGGGTCAACGGCGAGGTCCGCCAGCGCGGCAACACCGCCAAGATGCTCATCTCGATCCCGCACCTCGTCGCCCACCACTCGGCGCAGGGCTACTCCGCCGGCGACATCCTCACCACCGGGACGATCTCAGGTGTGGCGGCGGTCCAGCCCAACCCATTCGACTTCTACCTGCAGCCCGGTGACCGCATCGAGGCGGAGGTCGAGGGGATCGGCGTGCTCCGCAACCACGTCGTGCCGTGGAGCGCCGCCCACGACACCCCGCCCTACTCGACCGACCTTTACTCCTCGACGGGCTGATACTCCTCGGCAAGCGGGCCCGGCCACGCTCCGCGAGCTATGCCGCCTCGACGGGGCGAGGAGCACGTACGCCCAGGACCGGCTGACCGCCTCGCACACCGCGGTATCGCGCCTCCCACGGCCATCGGCGAAGGTCGTCGGCGTGCACCAGTTGCAGCGCCCGTATCCGGGGCCCGCAGATCTCGACGGCGGTCACCAGGTGCGCCGCCGGCTCTTGGACCTCGACGATCTCAATCAGCGGGCCACCAATCAGTGGTATCTGCTCGCCAGGCCGGGGAGCGGCGGCGTGCAGTACGTGCGAGGCGACGTCGTTCAGCAGCCGGGTGGCACGGCCCGAAGACATGCCCGTCACCACCAGCTCTGGCCTGCCGGCCGGAGTCAGTCCGACCGTGTACGCCCAGGCCGGATGTATCCCGTCACGCTCGACCTCTTGCACGGCCCACCCGTGGCAGGCGATGAGCTCACGCATGTGGGCGAGATAGTCGAGCGGCGTACGGTCCGGGTGATCACATTCCCAGCACATGTGCTGCCTCCTTGGCCTCAGTGGCTGTTACCATCCACTATGCGGCAAGGTACCGACAGTATGTTCGACTAGCGACTGACCTTGAAATGATCCCGCCCGGCGACGACCTCCAGGCCGCTGTCGTCCGCATCACCGCGACGCGCCGCTTCACGCACATCGGCCTCGCGTTCCAGGGAGCGCGCAGCAGGAGGCGTGCCCCGTTTACTGGTAATGTGCACCCGATCCGGGCCGCGCAGCCGTCCCGGAGCGGGGCGGTAGCTCAGCCGGTTAGAGCAGCGGACTCATAATCCGCCGGTCCTGGGTTCGAGTCCCAGCCGCCCCACCCGGGTTAAACTGTGTAAACGTTCGAAATGTCCCGGCTGGCAAGGGTCGGCTGTATCGGGCTAACGCCCTCGGTAAAAGCAGTTCCTCGTGACGTTACCCACAGACTCGCGCGCGGGAACGCGATGTGGCTGCTGTCTGTCGGCGGACGCGCCTGCGGAACAGCGGATGAGCCGGGAGCAGATCCGGGCCCAGTTCGGCGTCTGACGCGTGTACCGGTGGGAGCTGGATGGCCCCGGCTCAACAGGAGTTTGCCGACCTGCCTCCGGACGCGCGAGTATCCCTAGCGGCATTCATGGACGCGGTCGTGATCGTGGGATCCAGTGCAGTACCAGCGCCGCCGCGACGAGCGTGATGACGTCTCAATGCCGCTGCGCTCACTGCATTTCGGCCCGGACGGAGGGGGCCTGGTCACGTTCCTGGTGTACCCGCCTGATGATCTGCGGCCCGGCCCGGGTTTGTCCTGATCAGAACTCGACTAGGCGCACCTGAAGCCGGTATCCGGCCTGCATCTGATGCAGCGGACCGGTAACCGTCAGCGGCCGGGCGCCGACGGCTCCCGCCGAGCGAGTGAGCGTGTCGTACGCGCCCGCCTCGGCCGGTTCGGCCGCCTGCGGGCGGTGCGCTGCCGTATCCCACTGGATCTTCCCTCCCGGGTCAAGGGGAACCAGCTCAACGGGAGGCCTGCGGCCGTCACCGGCCAGCACGTACACATCGTTCCGTGCCTCGATGGTGCCCGTGAGGGTCACCTCGACCCCGCGCAGCTCATAGGTCTGGTGGACCATCCGCCGGAATTGATCATCCCAGTGATCCAGTGCAGGCAGCCCATCGTCTTCCAGGTAGACAGTCGCTGTTGAGCTGTCCCCATCGGGGATTGGGTCAACATACTGCACTCCCTCAAGGCTGCGCAGCGCCTCGTTCGCGCCTCCCCAGCAGGCCGCGATGCCATACGGGCAGATTCCCGTGATCCCGGCCACGGCGCGGGTGCCGCTGGCCGCGGCGCGTACCGTGGCCCGCAAGGCGAAGGCGTCCTTGGCGGCCGGTCGCGCGGGGGCCGGCGCGCCGGCGGCAGCAGCCCCGGGTTGTGCCGCCTCGCGTACCTGGGCCGCGGCGGCAACGGGCGCCGAGACCTGGATGATCTTGGCGACCGACGGTACGCCTTGCAGGTTCACGATGAACAGCATGTAGTGCCCGGGCGGGCACACGTTGGCGTTGGGCGGTGCGGTCGCCGTGAGGGTTCCTCCGGCGATCTGAGCCGGGAGGAAGCTGATCCGCTGGCCGGCGTTGAACGAATGGGTCACGGAGGACAGGCGGATCAAGCTGATGGTCGCGATCTGCCCCGGCTGAGCGGTACCGATCCCGAACGTGTCGCCGTAGGTCACCGAATCCGGCGCCGAGGTGATCTGCGGCCGCGGTCCCTTGAACAGGTAGGGGGGAGAGAACACCTGGGCGTCGTCGTGCGTGTCCTGCGGGTTGTTCGCCACCTGCTGCGGCGTCCCCTCGTTCAGGATGAACTCGCCGCCGCCCGCGCTGAGCACCGTCCCGTCCGGAAGCAGCACCGCGGTGGAGTGATAGCAGCGGTCTGCGTTTTCCGCCGCCAGCATCGTCCACTGCCCGGTCTTCGGGTCCCACAGCTCCGCGATGTGCACCGGCTGGCCCGGGTCGAGATCGTTGAACGCCTCCGCGGTACCGGGTGCCCCGCCGCCGCGTGTACCTCCGGTTACCAGCACCGTCCCGTCCGGGAGGATGGTGCCGTTGTGCTGCCGGCGGGGGAAGTTCATGGGATTGGTTGCGACCCAGGCAAGGTGCGCCTGGCTCAGATCGATGGTCTCGGCGTTCGCGGTCGGCGGGTTGCCGCCGCCGGCGAAAAGTACCTTGTCGACGTCGTACAGAACCGACGGGGCATAGTCGCGCAGCCCGTTGGGCTTTTGGACGCCAGGGAGCGGGGTCCACGTGCCCCCGCCGGAGGTGTTCAGGGACCAGGTCTGGACGAGCGAGGTCAGGTAGACGAGGCCGGTGGAAGCGACGTGCATGCGCGGGAAGAGGTCAAAGGCCGCGCCCATCGACGCGATGCTGGTGAAGGTCCCGTCGTTCCAGATCTGGGGGATCAGATTGTTGACGACCTGGTTCTGCGTGGGGTCGAAGTAGCTGCCCGACAGCACCAGGACGCTTCCGGGCGGCAGGGCGATGGCTGTCGGGTACCACCGGCCATCGTTCATCACGGCGGTAGGTGTCCATGTACTGGCGGCTGGATCATAGATCGTCGCCTGGTTCAGGCCGTGGCTATCGGCGAGGTGGCCCCCGGTCACCAGCAGTCGCCCGTCCGGCAGGAACGCATGGCTGGAACAGAACAGGTTGGCGTTCGTCCTGCCGTCGTTCAATGTCGGCTGCGGCGTGTGCGTCAGGTTTCCATTCGCGGGATTCCAGACAAATGGAGTGCACGTTGCCGGAGGTGCGGGCGGCAGGCCAGGCGCGAGCGGGCTGGCGGGATCGGTATCCAGGGATTGCTGGGGGTTATCCCGCCTGCCCCACATCAGCACCAGGCCGGTCGGCAGCACGTGAGCATGGATGCCGACGTTCAGCAACGTGAAGGGATCCCCCCACTGGCCCCGCTTGTCTGGTGTCTCGATGGTGAAGGTGAACGGCGCGGCCTGCGCCGCGGCCTGGTCCCCCGTCGTCACCGAGAGCAGGTCGGTGGCGTCGGCCTGCAGGAACGTGGTGTCGTGATCGTCGTACGCGATGACCAGGTAGTACTGGACGACGGTGCCCGCCGCGAACGCGCCGACCGGGATCGCCGCCGAGTAGTACTTGTTGTCGCCGATGGTGGTGGCGAAGACCATGGGCACCGTCGTCCACGCCGCGTCGGTCGTCCGCTTGAACAGCACCGCGCTGCCGTCCTGCAGCTGGTTGCCAGGGTTCCCGCCACCCTGGTACTGATTGCCGCTGAAGACGGTAACCGCCGACACCGGATCCGTGGGAAAGACGGGATCGCGCATGCCGGCGTTACCAAACGGCTCAGGGTTGCCGGGAAAGTGCCACGCATTGCCGAGCGCCATGTGGAATCCCTTCCTTAGGGCCAGAATCGCCTGGTCAGTAATTGATGGCGCCGGGAACCGTCCGCGGGCCGGCCGCAGCACCGGCGAGGGCCGCGCCGATTGCGTCGAAGGCGCGCAGCGTGTCGTGCAGCATCGCCGGTGACTGCGCGTCCGGCCACGAGGACAGCTTGGCGGCTACCGTGCCGGTGCCGGGGTTGACGTAGAGCATCTGCCCATAGATGCCCAGGCAGAGCAGGGCAACGTGGTGCTCCCGCGGCACGAACCAGAACTTGTTGCGGTACCAGCCGCCGGGAAGGTAGGGCCCGGACACGGACTGGGCGAAGGCCTCGAGAATGTCCGGATCGGCGGTCCACGACTCGCGCAGCCAGGTAGCGGGGACTACGCGGCGCCCCGCGATCTCACCGCCCGCCAGCAGCATCACACCGAAACGGGCGAGGTCGCGTGCGGTAGCGCATATCCCTCCGTCGTGAATCGCGGTGCCCGCGCCGTCGCAGGTGATCTCGGCGTCACGCTCCGCGCCTATCGGCGACCATACGAGTCCGCTGATGAGGTCGGCCATCCTGGTGTTCGTCGCCCGCTCGCAGACCCAGCCGAGGACGTCGGTCTCGCAGGAACGATAGTCGAAGACCCCGCCGTGCTCGCCGGTTCCGCCGAGGGTCGTGAGGTAGGCGTACATCGAACTGGGCACCCGCCGATCCGACGCCGGGCGCCAGCCTATGGCCTGCTCGATGACGCGTACCTCAGCGTCCAGATCGGTGTAGTCCTCGCTGAACTCGACTCCGGAGCGCATGTCCAAGATGTCGCGCAGACTGGCCCCCCGGTAGCCGCTTTGCTCTAGTTCCGGCACGTGGTCTGTGACCAGATGGGCGGGGGCGAGGAGGCCGCGCTCGACGAGGTTGCCGACGACGCAGCCGACAACGGACTTGGAGATTGACATGAGCAGATGCGGGGTGCCGGGGGCCGTCTCCCCGGCATAACGCTCGTGCACCACCCGGCCGCCGTGCACGACAACGGTGGCGTCGGTGTAGGTGTCTTCGAGCACCTCGTCCACGCTCGCCCTCGTGCCGTCGAGGCGGTGCAGTGCGATCTTGCCCAGCGGCAGCGGGCTGGCCGGCAGCGGCGTTACCGGACCCGAACCCCGGGATATGCGCTGGGTGGGTACGAGCTCACGCATATGCGAGAACGACCACCGGTTGAAGGGAGGATCCTGCCAGTTCGCGAGCGTGACCCGGGCGTCCGGTGGCGGCGGGAATCCATGCATGAGCATAGGCCGATCCTAGTGTGCTGGTCCGCCCTGGTATCGGCGCATACTTGGCGTGCAGAAGCGCTGACCGGGGCGGCTAAAGTCCCGGCCCTACTTCACGTGCGCGACAGGGACGACGGCCGGACGCTGCCCGATTGGCTCGCTTATGTACTGCGAACTGATGCCTGCGATGTAACGCCGGCACCGCTCGGTGAGACCGGACGCAGTCTGCATGCGGCCGGTGGTGACAATGATGCCGAGGTCTGCGCCCTTGAAGCGGTAATCACCCGGGCCGTACACGCGCAGGAAGAAGCACTCGTCCTCACTGGCCAATTGGTGCCAGTCGTGCGACGCCCGGAGAAAAGTCAGCTCCCCATCCGCGCTGAGCTGGTAGGTGCCGGTGCGCGGGGCGCCGACGATACGCTCGACGATGTCGTTCGGCTCCTTTATGATCAGCTGCGCCCAGGTGTCACCCGCGGCCAGGCCGCGCCACCGTTCGTTGATCTCCTCGACGTCGACGGCGTAATCCACGTCCATGTACTCGAGCAGGTGGAAGAGGAAGAGCGGGACGTCCGCGTACGCGCCGGCCGTGACGTTGGTCATCGACGACACACCGGAAATGCGGGGGTTCAGCTCACCGAGGTAAACCTCGTCGGTGTCGAGGTCGATGAGCACGTCGACCTCGAAGAACCCCTTGTAACCCTCCTGCCCGAGCCGGCCGCCCAGCCGCCGGACGAGTTCGATCGCCTTGGCGCGGTGCTCGTCCGTCAGCGCCTCGGGGAACAGGTCGTCGCCGCACCACCCGCCCCGGTACGGGGTGAGCTCGGGGTAGCCCGTGAGGTCGATCATGAACGGCCCGACGACCGTCCCATGCCGAGTCAGCACGGCTTCTACCGCCACGGCTTGGTTGTTGATCCGCTTCATCACCTTCGCCTGCTGGCCGGCAATGCTGTCGGCATGGGCGGCCCAGTCCGGTTCCGAGGCGACAAAGAAGGTGGTCTTCCCGGAGTCGCCGTAAGGAGTCTGCACGACGAGGTCGGTGCCGAGACCCGCATCGGCTGCGACACGGACCAGCGTGTCCCACGAGCTGACCTCCGCGAGCACGTTCGGCACGCTCAGGGCGCCAGCTTCGTTGCCGAGCACCGTCGTCACGATCTTGGAGTCCAGCCGCCGGCGCAGAGCGTCGGACGGCAGGATGATCTCGTACCCGAGCTCTGCGCAAATCCGCTCTGTTTCCTCGTCGAAGAACAGCATCGCCACCTTGGGGCGGCCGCCGCGGGAGGCGATGAAGGCCTGCACCTCCGGGTCCCGGAGCAGGTAGTTGTTGATCTCCTCGCTGCTCTCGAACTTTACGTACGGCTTGCGCTTTGGGCTGAACACTCGCGGGTGGCCGCCATCCCACGAGTCCAAGTAGGCGACATACCTGAAATTGCGGACCCAGCGGTCGATACCGAGCAGATTGAACGCAGTCGGACCAACGAAGTAGACCGGTGCGGTGTTCGTGCGGAAGAAACCGCGAATCTCGGAGATGCCGTCGAGGTACCGGGGGATGATGGCCGGAATGCCGTGCGGCGAATCGCTCATCAGTTCCTCGGAGCAGCAGGGGGGGATTTGCCCCACTCTGGGTCGAGTCTAGGCCCCCTTGGCCCCGGTGTATAGCAGCAGCTATACAGAATCCGTGCCCGGCTGATGTCCCGGCATACAGAATCCCGGCGGGCAGAAAGAGATTCGATCGCACCTAAGCCCCGGGGTGGAGGAATATTACAAACACCTGACATCGCCGAAACTCTGGGGTAGCAAAGCGGGGGCAATAGCTTCTCTTCCGGGCTGAGAGAATAAGGCAGGATGCTTGCGTCCCACTCGTAAACGGCATTGCCGCGATCGGAATTCGTTTGCTGTTTGCTTCCACCCGCAAGCCAACGACCAGTGTGCCGCACATGAGGGCGGGTCGCGGCGAACTTGGCGCTGGCCTGCGGTGGCGAGTACGTGCCAGCCCGCTGGCCGGCGAGGCCGTCATGACCTCGCTCGGGCTCAGGCCTCAGCCGGGTTGCGGGACGTCGTGGATGGTGCGCTCGCGCACGTCGGGAAGGCACCGTGCGGCGGTCGCGAAGTCCTTGTCATCGTGGAGCACAACCAGGTCGTGCTGTGCCGCTGTGGCACAGATCAACAGATCCACGGCCGACAGCGCACGGTGGGCTCCCTGCCGTAGCAGGCGGTATTGCGCGGACTCTATCCACCGCCACGCTCCCTTGGGGATCGCTGCGTCCGGGTACAGCGCATCGAACATCCCCGACATCTGCTCGTACTCGTCGATGGTGCGGGCCGAGCGGCGGAACTCGACGCGCTGGGGATGACAGGAACCGATCGCGCCTGCGGAGACGACCTCTGCCCAGGCCGCCCGCAGCGCTGGGTCCCGCAGGATCCGCCACAGGGCAGACGAGTCGAGCAGGTAGCGAATCACGCCGCCGGGTCTTTCTCAGCCGCCCGGCGGTGCTCCCACCCCTCGAAATCCCATCCTTCCGCTAGCGTCGCGTAGCGCTCTAGGGCCGCGATCCGGCGATGCCGGGCCGCGAACTCCCGCAGCGCAACGTTTACCGTTTCTTTCTTCGTCTTCGCCCCGGACAGCCGCATAGCCTCGGCGAGGGCGTCTTCGTCAATGTCAATCTGGGTCAGCGCCATCAGCCCGCCTCGCGCCGTTGAAAATGTATGTACCAATGACAATGTATGTACCAAGTATATATCATCAACATTGCGCGGACGAGCGATAGGTCGGTTCAGCCCATCAGACCAGGCAAAACGTTCCGGCTTACCGCGCGTCCGTGAGCTGCGTTTCAGCAGCTCAATAGGCGCACGGGCAGGTTGCGGACACGTGTGGCGCGCTATGGATCAGGTGGTTTGGCTGATGCCCCGGAGCTTCCCGGCCCGGCCCCGGTACTGGAGAGCGGGACGGCCCAGCCGACGCCTGGGTCCAGCATGTCCAGGGCCGAGCGCAGCGCGACGGTCAGCCAGGACGTGCCGCCGGCTTCTGCCTGCAGCGTGCCAACCATCCGGATGGCGTCGTTCTCCGCTAGCTCGATCGGCTCTGCTTCTGCGTCCACCTTAAGGATGATCACGGTGCTGCCGGTCTGGGCCGGGTCGTGGGGTTCGATGCAGGATAGTGCGACGGATGCGCCATCGCGTTCGGCGACGATGCGGGCGTGGAACGCCGCCTCGCGGTCGTCGGCCTGGTGCTGGCCGGCACACCAGGCCGGGCAGCCCTCAGCTGCCGACACGGGCACGGACTGATCCAGCCTGCTGCCGGACGCCGGGCCTTTACGATCGTTGCTCATCAGGTCCCCCAGCACGTCATGCCTTCCGCTACCGGGGTCTGGAGCAGCACAACTATTTCAGTGTGACAGCACGATTAACGCCAGGCAACCACGCATGCGGACCCGGAAAATCGGGATCTGCGGCGCGACCGGCGCACGGACGCCGCAGCCGTCGCCGGTGCTGGTCAAGCCGGGCCCGCGTCCCTGTCGTGCAGCTGCGCCATCAGCCGTGACGCGGGTACTATCGAGGTGGCTGTCCGGACTCTGCAGCTGCGCCGGAGAGAGCCGGCGGGAGCAGCTGCGCCGGACAGCCGGCGGGAGACGGAGGGCCGATAGTGGCTACGGGCTCCCCGGCGGCAGGGCGGCTTTACGATGCCCGGCGCGACGTCTACTACGTCAAGCCGGTGCTTCGCGGCTGGATGCATCTGCTCTGGTTCGCGGCTTCGCTGCTGTTTGGCCCGGTCCTGATTGCCCGCGCGCACGGAGCCGCGCAGATTACGGCGGCCGCGGTCTACTCAGCCAGTGTCACTGCCCTGTTCGGGGTCAGCGCGCTGTATCACCGCGGCACCTGGACGGAGACGTGGCGGCAGCGCATGCAGCGGCTGGACCACGCGATGATCTTCTTCCTCATCGCCGGCACGGCCACTCCCGCCTTCGTGCTCACGGCACGCGGCGCCTTCGGGCTGGTCTGCCTGATCGTGATGTGGACCCTGACGATCGCCGCGGCCGTGATCCATCTGACGTGGATGAACGCGCCAGAGCTTCTGGTCGGCGGGACGTTCGTCGGGCTGGGCTGGGCCGCCGGGCTGGCCCTGCCCTGGGTGTGGATCCACGCGGGCGTCGTCCCCGCGGTACTGATGCTCACCGGTGGCCTGCTGTACACGGTTGGCGCGCTTTCCTTCCACCATCGCTGGTGGGACCCGTTCCCCTCGGTGTTCGGCTTTCACGAGGTCTTCCACGTCTACGTGTGCGCCGGCGCGGTCTGCCAGTACATCGCGATCGCCTGGTTCATCGCCTGAACCGGCGCCATCCGGGCGAGCAAGCAAGCGGTCTTTGGGTCAGCGGATCTGGCGTATTCGGCTGCCGGTTCCCCAGGCCTGGTCAGCGGTCCAAATATCGGCGTCCAGCCGGACACCGAGCGCCATGCAGAGTCGGTCGGCGAGGGATAGTCCCTCACCCGGCGTCCATCTTCTGGCTGCCCATTCAGCGTCGTCGGCGGTCACTGTCTCGACCCGCACCCCATAGCTGAGAAGCAATGACCGGGCGAGGTCCCAGTTCCGGCCGTGCGCGCGGATCTTCTGAGCGACCTCTGACCAGTTGGCAGCGCCACATGCGCCGCCGTCCTTGAGCGCCTCTTCGACTTCGGTTGCACCTCGCTCGCCCCGCAGGAAGGTAAGCATGGCAGAGGCGTCGAATACGTTCACGCAGCGTCTTCAGCGGCGGCTTCAGCGCGGCGGTCCGCGAGAAGTTCGCCTGCAAGGTCCGGGCCAGCGAGATCTGCTCGCACGAGTTCCTGGAGTTGCGGACGGCTCAGTAGTACAAGTCCTCTGGGGGTCTCGAGCAAGACGAGCGCGGTGCCCTCCGCAAGCCCCGCTCGCTCCCTCAGGTCGGCCGGGATGACCAGCCGCCCCCGGTCGCCCATGACCACGTTGTACGTCCCACCCATGCCTCGACTATACCACTTGAACAACAGATGCGGGACATGGTATCGGCTGTGGGAGAGAAGGATCGCACCGGCTTCAAGGTCGGCAGGCTTCAGGTGGATGTCAGCAACTGTCATCAACTATGATAGAGGCATGGTCCGTTGGGAGCCGAACGCGCGCGGCCGGCTTGAGCAGGCCGCCCTGGAGCTCTACGTCGAGCGCGGGTTCGACCAGACCACGGTGGCGGAGATCGCCCGGCGGGCGGGCCTGACGGAGCGAACGTTCTTCCGGCACTTCGCCGACAAGCGGGAGGTCCTGTTCGACGGCGCGGGCCAACTCCAGGAGCTCCTCGTGAACGCGGTCGCGGATGCGCCTGGTTCGGTGCCACCGATCGACGCGGTCGCCGCGGCCGTCCAGGCCGCCGGCAGCCTCTTCGACGAGCGACGAGCGCTCGCGCGGCAGCGCCAGACCGTCATCGCTGCCAACCCAGAACTTCAGGAGCGCGAGCTGATCAAGCTGGCCGCACTCTCCGCGGCGATCGCCGACACATTGCGCAAGCGCGGCGTCAAAGACCCAGCCGCGAGTCTCGCCGCCGAGGCCGGCATCGCGGTCTTCAAAGTCGGGTTCGAGCGCTGGATCACCGACCTGAGCCAGCAAGACTTCGGGCACTTCGTCCGCGAGTCCCTAGGCGAGCTCAAAGCCGTGACCGCAGGCAGCTGATCGCAGGCAGCCCGAGCTCGAAGCCGGGCAGACCGGAGTAGGCGCGCCCCGCTCAACCGTCAGCGGTCAGCCGGGGCCGCCGCGGGCAGCGACGTGAGGCCAAGGTCAGGCGGCTGCCGCACGCCAAACACGGCACGCAGCGCGCTGAGCGCGGCCAGCTCGCCGCAGCGCCCGTGCACGCCCGGCAGCGGGGGAGTGGAGGAAGAGCAGAGGTACACACCACGCAATGGGGTCCGGTACGGGTTCCACCGCGGCGCGGGCCGGGCCACGGTCTGCCAGACGGTCTGCATCCCGGCTGCGATGTCGCCGCCCACGTAGTTCGGGTTGTGCGCTTCCTCTTGCGCTGCGGTCAGCGTGTGCCGGGCCAGCACCAGGTCGCGGAAGCCGGGCGCGAACCGCTCGATCTGCGCCTCGATCCGCGCGGTCATGTCCACCTCCGATCCAGCCGGCACGTGGCAGTAGGCCCATAGCGTCTGGCGGCCCGCCGGCGCCCGGGACGGATCGGCCACCCCAGGCTGGGTGATCAGCACGTAAGGCGCGTCCGGGTGCCGTCCCGCGGCCACGGCTGCCTCGGCCGCCGCGATCTCCTCGAAGGTACCGCCCAGGTGCAGCGTGCAGGCCTGGCGGCAAGAGTCATTGAGCCACGGAACGGGCCCGGCGAGGGCGAAGTCGACCTTGCAGACGCCCGCGCCGTAACGGAACCGCCGCAGCGCATCCCGGTACCCGACCGGCAGCTGGTCCCCCGCCATCGCCAGCAGGGCCCGCGGTGCCACGTCCAGCAGGACGGCCCGGGCGGCGGCAGCTCGGCGAGCGACCGTACCCACTTGCCGGTCTCGATCCGGCCGCCCGCGGCGGTCACCGCGTCCGCCATGGCCTGGGTGATCCGGGCGCTGCCGCCCTCGGCCACCGGCCACCCGAACGCGTGGGCCAGCGTGGTCAGCATCAGGCCGACCGCCCCGGTCGGCACGGAGGTGAGCGGAAGCATGCCGTGCGCGGCCGCGCCGGAGAGCAGCGCCCGCGCCTCTGGGGTGCGGAAGCGGCGCGCGATGCCGGCCGCCGACCGCAGCCCGTTCATACTGAACGGCACCAGGCCGGGGGTGAGCCGGGCGGGTGGCCGCCGGATGGGGGACAGCAGCAGCTCGGTGAGTGCCGCCGCATCGTGGGTGAGCGGCCCGAACAGGCGCCGGTACGCCCGGCCGTCGGCGCCCAGCCGCTCCGCGGTTTCGGTCACCGACCGGGTGACCACCGCGGCCCGGCCGCCGTCCAGCGGCTGCGCGAACTCGACCGGCGCGCTGACCAGGCGGACGCCCCGCGCGGCCAGGCCGAACTGGCGGAAGAACGGGGAGGCCATCGCCAGCGGGTGCGCCGCCGAGCACACGTCATGCCAGAACCCGGGCAGCGTCAGCTCCTCGGTGCGGCAGCCGCCGCCCACCGTGGCCGCGCCCTCGATCACCAGCACCCGCAGGCCCGCAGCAGTGAGCGTGACCGCTGCGGCCAGGCCGTTCGGCCCGCTGCCCACCACGATCGCGTCGAAATCGTCCGGCATCGTCCTCCCAGGCTATGTGGACGCTTTCCGGAGTGGTGCGCCGGCTGGTGCTACCGCTCGCCTGGCGCCCGGCGGCGGAGCCCGCGCCGAGCTGGGAGCCGATCACCGAGCCCATCCAGTCCTGGAGCCCGGCCGAAGATCCGCCGCCTCCCCCTCCGTTGCCACCGCCACTGGTGGAGCCGGGCGAGGAGTAGTCACCTGGCCGGCCCCAGCGGTCCGGCCAGTCCGTGCGCGCGGGCGAACCGGACGGCTTCGGTCCGGTTGGCCGAGCCGGTCTTGGCGAAGATCCGGCCGATGTGGGTCTTGATCGTGTGGCTGCTGAGCACCAGCCTCGCGGTGATCTCCGGATTGGTCAGGCCCCTGGCGATCAAGGTGAGAATTTCTGCTTCCCGGGGCGTCAGCCCGGCGGGCAGCTCCGCGGCCGGGATGGGCGGGACGGCCCCGGCGGACGGCGGTGCGTCGGCCGCGCTCAGCAGCGTGGCCTGGGCGGTCGGCGCGAGCACGGACAGCCCGCTGGCCGCGCCGTGCAAGGCCTGGGCGATGACGGTGCGGTCGGCGTCCTTGGTGAGGTAGCTCCTGGCCCCGGCCCGGAGCGCCGCCATGATCGAGGTGTCGTCCGCGTATGTGGTGAGGACGACGATCGCGACATCCGGGTGGCGGGCGGTGAGCAGCCGGGCGGCTTCGGTGCCGTCCATGCCGGGCATGTGCAGGTCGAGCAGGATGGCGTCGGGGTGATGCTCCGCGACGAGATCGAGCGCCTGCTGGCCGTTGGCGGCGGACGCGATGACCTCGATGTCCGGCAGCAAGTCGAGCAGGACGACGAGTCCTTCACGGACGCTGGCCTGGTCGTCGGCCACGATGACTCTCAGGACGCCCGAACCCGGGCCGGTGCCGCCGGTCACCGGGGCACCTGCGCGGTCACGGTCCACTGGCCGTCGCGGGGGCCAGCCGTGAGCGTGCCGCCCAGCAGCAGCAGTCGTTCCCGCATGCCCACCAGGCCGTAGCCACTGTCGGCCGTTTTCATCAAGCCCTCCGTTGTCATCGGGCCCGCCGTGAGCTGGGCGCCGTGATCGGCCGTCCGCCATTCTCCCGCCGGCAGGTCTCCTGGCGTCCTGTCTTCCGGCGGCGGGTCTCCCGGCAGCGGGGACGTGACCGTCAGGGTCGTCTGGTCGGCGCCGAACCTGAGGCTTATGCCCGCCTGCCCGCCGCCGGCGTGCTTGGCCGCGTTGACCAGCGATTCCTGGGCGGTGCGCAGCAGGGCGAGGGCCGCATCCGGCGGCAGGGCGCGCGCGTCACCGTCGACGTTCACCGTGACGGCTTGCTGGTGCCGGGCGCGGTGAGTCTCCGCCAGCTGGGTGAGTTCCTCAGCGAGCGGCCGCGCATCGGAGCGCAGGGCGTGGATCGCGCGCCGGGTCTCGCCCAGGCCGTCGTTGGCGATGCGCTGAGCCTGATCGAGGATGCTCAGCGCCCGGTCGATGTCACGCTGGTCCGACAGGACCGCCCGGGCGGTCTGGATCTGGATCCCGAGCGCCCCGAGCGAGTGCGCCAGAACGTCGTGAATCTCGCGGGCGATCCGGGTCCGCTCGTTCAGCACCGCGACCGCACGCTGACCGGCCCGCAACTGCTCGACCTGAGCGAGCAGGGTGGCCGACTGCTCGGCCTGCACGCGGTAGGAGCGCCGGGTCAGGCCCCCCAGCAGCGCGACGATGAGCAGCAGCGGGTAGCCGAACGCGAACGCGATGCTCGCCGACCACACCAGGACACCGATCTCGATGGCCACGCCCCCGATGCCGGTGATCACCCAGCTGGTGACCAGGCCGGTCTCAGTGCCCGCCGCCAGCGTTGCGATCAGGCCGAACGCGATCAGGCCGGGCCCGTGGGGCGAGGCGCACACCCCGCCGGCCGCGGCGGTGAGAGCCAGCGCGGCCGGGAGCAGCCGCACGTGCCGGGCAGCAGGCGGGAACCGGCAGTCGATGATCGCGTAGACGCTCAGCCCGGCCGTGCCGAGCACGAAGGCGGCCGCCTGCGCGGCCAGCACCGGCGCACCAGCGGGCGAGTGCACGAACGTGGTCACGCCGACCACTGCCAGCGCGGTCAGCCGCACCAGCCAGCTCACCGTGCGCAACATGATCTCATTCTGGCTCCCGTTGCCGACCGCAATCCACAACCGACGTTAGGCGGCGGTCCGGGCCCGCGCGTCAGCCTCCGGTACCAGCGCCGGGTGCAGCGTGCGGCCTGCCTCTGGTACCGGCCAAGTACCAGCCTGGTACCAGCCCGGGCCGAGCCGCCGAGCTGGCCAACTGCGAGGTCATACCGCAGATCAGCCCGCACTCCGACGCGCGGATGGCCCGTCCTGGCGAGGCTTGATCTGTCGATCCGAAGCAAGGATTCCCGACTCCGATGGGAGTGATCCACATGTCCGGTCTCACCGACGCCATGATCATCAACGGGGCGGTGCTCGCCGTCGTCCTGGAGGCCGATCTCGGGCCGCACCGCAAGATCGGCTGGTTCCGTATCGCCCGCCCGCTGGTCACCGCCGCGGTGCTCGTGCCCCTCTATTTCGCAGGCTTCAGCACGCACGGGACCGGCCTGGTCCTCGAGCTCGCCGCCACCGCGGCCGGGCTCCTCCTCGGCGTGGCGGTCGGTGCGCTGATGCGCGTCTACCGCAGCCCCCGCACCGGCAAGCCGGTCAGCCGGGCCGGCTTCGCCTACGCCGCCCTGTGGATCGTCGTGATCGGCGCCCGCGCCGCGTTCTCCTACGGCTCCGTGCACTGGTTCGGCCCGCAGCTCGTTCACTGGATGGCGAGCAACGCCGTCACCGTCGATGCCCTCACCGATGCCCTGCTGCTCATGGCGCTGGCCATGACGCTGACCCGCACCCTCGGACTGGTCGGCCGCGCCGCCCGGCTGCCCGCCCGGACCGCCGCCGCACCGCACGGTGTCCCCACTGGCACCCGCGGCGCGTAACCGCCCAGCGGGGCGCTGGCCGAGGCGGCCGCCACGGCGGATTCCTGGCCTGTCAGCCGGCCAGCCGGGTGGTCAGGATGCGCGGCCCGTCGGGGGTGATCGCGATCGTGTGCTCGACGTGCGCGCCGCGCGAGCCGTCGCCGCTGCGCAGCGTCCAGCCATCGCGGTCGACGCGGTACTCGTCCCGGCCGCCGGCCAGGAACCACGGCTCGATCGCGATCACCAGGCCCGGCTGCAGCTTTACGCCGCGGCCGGCCCGGCCCTCGTTGGGCACCGACGGCGATTCGTGCATGGCGTGGCCGACGCCATGCCCGCCGAAGTCGGTGTTGATGCCGTAGCCCCCAGCCCGCCCGACCTGCCCGATGGCGGCCGAGATGTCGCCGATCCGGGCTCCGGGGGTGGCCGCGGCGATCCCCGCCGCCAGCGCGGCCTCGGCCGTGCCGATCAGCTTCCGGTCCGCGCGACGCGGCTGGCCGACGGAGAACGAGGTAGCCGCGTCGCCGGCCCAGCCGTCCAGCACCGCGCCGAAGTCGATGCTGAGCAGGTCGCCATCCCGCAGCCGGTAGCCATCCGGGATGCCGTGCAGCACGGCATCGTTGACCGACGTGCAGATCACCGCCGGGAACGGCCGCAGCTTGGCGAACCCGGGCTGGTAACCCAGGAAGGGCGAGGTCGCGCCGGCTTTGGCCAGCACCTCCCGCGCCACCTCGTCCAGCGCGAGCAGCGACACGCCCACCTTGGCCTCGGCCTTCACCGCGGCCAGCGTGTCGGCCACGACGATCCCCGCGGCGTGCATGGCCTCGATCTCGCCCGGCGTCTTCACTTCAATCACGGCCATCCCCGCTCTTCTCGCCCTGTTCGCCGCGTTTCTCTTGTCGGTATAACTATACCGGTATTATTATGACGCCATGGTCCGGCCGATGCTCACCGCCGAAGAACGCGCCCGCGGGCAGCGCCTGGGTGCCATGCTGCGCCAGGCCCGCGGCGACCGCAGCATGGTCGAGGTCGCCGCGCGGGCGGCCGTCCCGGTCGAGACGCTCCGCAAGATCGAGACGGGGCGGATCCCGACGCCGGCCTTTTTCACCGTTGTCGCCCTGGCCGACGCCGTGGGACTGAACCTGAGCTCGCTCTGCGCCGCTCTCGGCAGTGTGACCACGCGCGACGGGGACCCGGCCCGGACTGCCCTCTCGGCCTGAACGTCGGCCCGGATCGGGTCTTACCCTGGTGATGTGCCATCACCCCGGTAGCGCGATGGCGCCCCGGCCGGAGACGCCGTATCAGCCGGTGCGGCACTGGCGGAGGAGGACAGCGATGCTCCAGGGCACACTGATCGCCGAAAGCATCCGGCCCGGGACGTCCCTGGACGACCTGAACCTCATCGTCCGGCAGATCACCCGGCACGCGCCCGACGGCACGACCGACGAGCAGCCGCCCAGCTGGACCGATATCTACTTCGAGGTCGCCGAGAAGGACGCGGAAGACCTGGCCCGCAAGCTCGCCGATGTCCTCGACGCCGGCGGCTGGTACGCGGACTTGCGGTCCGACGCCGAGACCATGGTGGTGTACCGGGGCAAGATCTTCCGTTACCCGCGCGGGGACGCGGCGGGGCGGGCGGACGCCGCGGCGCACGGCCGCGCCCAGGGAGTCCCCGACCATCAGCTCGATTGGCCCGTCTGAGCCGGGGAGGAGCCGACTGGCACACCGTCGGCGTGGGCTTCAGGTGGCGCTGCCGTATGCGTCGTGCCAGTTCCACCAGGCGTACGGCGGGCTCTGCGGGTAGCCCTCGGGTGAGTCCTCCCATTCCCATTCCTCCTGGCGCGCCAGCGGCGACAGGTCGAGGTAGCTCCAGGTGCTGCCCAGCGCCTCGTCCCCGCGGTTGTTGAGGAAGTAGGTGCGGTACACGCGGTCGGCGGGTGCCATGGCTAATCCGTGGCCAGGGTGACGGTGGCGACGTGCCCGGCCTGCACCGTGCGGCGGAGGAAGTCGGCCAGCACTTCCAGTTCGGCCTCGGCGTAGCGGCCCAGGATCCCGTCCATGGCCCCGTTCATTCCGCCGTACAGCCGGTAGATCTCCGCGCCTCGCTCCCGGCGGGCCCGGATGAGCACCGCACGACGATCGGCGGGGTTGCGTTCCCGGCCGATGAAGCTGCCGCGCTCCAGCCGGTCAAGGATTCCGGTCAGCGTGGCCGGGTGCAGGCCGGTCCGCCGGGCCAGTTCGCTCGGGCTGATCGGCTCGTACCGGCTGATCACGTCCAGGCAGTCGATGTCCGCTTCCTTGAGCTTCAGGTGGGCGCTGACCTGCGCGTTGAGCAGGGAGAGCTGCACACTCAGCTCGCGCATCGACTCCTTGACGGCCGCCTTCAGGCGCCGCTGGCCGCGGTCCGCGGCGGCGCCAGGCGAATCCGCCTGGCCAGATGATACGTCAGGCATATATTTTGAACCTCGTAATATATGGGGTATGAAGTAAGCGTATCGGCAGCCCGCCAGGACTGCACCGGCCGTGGGCCTGCGAGAGCAGGGGCCCGCGAGAGGACAGAGTGAGGAGTACCGATGAAGCTCACCATCGTCGCGGCCACCGGGGGGATCGGCCGCCAGATCCTGCAACAGGCCGTCGCCGCCGGGCACGACGTCACCGCCGTGGTACGGCACCCGGCGAAGATCACCGCTGACGTCCGTGTCGTCCAGGCCGACCTGTCCGATCCGGATCCCGTCCCGCTGGCCGCCGCGATGCAGGGGGCCGACGCGGTGCTGTCCGGCCTGGGCGGGAATTCCCGGGCCGACGAGGACGTGGCGGCCGGGGGCACCCAGGCCATCGTCACCGCGATGAAGGCCGCCGGGGCGCGGCGGGTCATCGTGGTCAGCGCGGCCCCCATCGGGACCGTTCCGTCACCCGGCCACCCGCACCCGCCGAAGTGCGACCCCGGTGACGGCTTCCTCATCCGCCACCTGCTGGGCCCCGTGATCAAGGCCGTCCTGCGCGGGCACTACGCCGATCTCGCGCGGATGGAGGACGTGCTGCGCGATAGCGGCCTGGACTGGACCGTGGTGCGGCCGCCGCGGCTGACCAACAAGCCGGCCACCGGCCGCTACCGCACCGCGGCCGGCCAGAACGTCCGTGGCGGCGCGCTCATCTCCCGCGCCGACGTGGCCGGGTACATGCTTGCCCTGGCCGCCCGCCCGGAGACGGCGGGACAGGTCATGGCGATCGCCAACTGATCCCGCGGGCCGCACTGACCGACTTCAGCCCGGCGGCCCGCGCCCGCCGGGCCAGGCCGTCCTGGATCCGGCGCGGCCAGCACGGCCCGCCGTAGATGAAGCCGGTATAGGCCTGGACCAGGGTGGCGCCTGCGGCGATGCGCTCCCAGGCGTCGTCGGCGGTCTCGATCCCCCCGGCCGCGACGAGGACGAGCTGGCCACCGGCCCGCGCGTGCAGCCGCCTGAGCACCTCCAGGGCCCGCGGTCTCAGCGGTACGCCGGACAGGCCGCCCGCGCCCGCGGCGGCGACGAGCGCCGGGTCGCTGACCAGGTCAGGCCGGGCGATCGTGGTGTTGGTCGCGATGATCCCGTCCAGGCCCAGTTCCACCGCCAGGTCTGCGATCGCGTCGACATCGTCGTCGGCCAGGTCCGGCGCGATCTTGACCAGGAGGGGCACCCGCCGCCCGGCCGCCGCCGTCTCGCCACCGGTCGCGGCCTCCGGGCCCCAGGGCCCCCGCAGCGGGCGCCCCCGGCCGTCGAGCGCCGCCCGGACCGCGATCAGCAGCGGGCGCAGCGACGACACCGCCTGCAGGTCGCGCAGCCCCGGCGTATTCGGCGAGCTGACGTTGACGACCACGTAGTCGGCTACGCCGGCCACCAGCCGGGCGCTGGTCACGTAGTCGGCGATGGCCTCATTCGCCGGCACCACCTTGGTCTTGCCGATATTGACCCCGACGACAACCCGGTCCCGGGCCCGCCGGCTGCTCCCGCGAGCGCCGCCACGGCGGCCGTCCCCGCCCCACCGCCCCCTCCGCCCCGGCCGGGCAGCGGCCTGTAGCTGCCGCGTGCGCAGGCGTTCGGCCGCGGCCGCGGCGCCCCCGTTGTTGAAGCCCATCCGGTTCACCACCGCGCGATCGGCCGGCAGCCGGAACATCCGGGGCCGCGGGTTACCCGGCTGCGCCTGCGCCGTCACCGTGCCCACCTCGATGAACGCGAACCCGAGCGCGGCGAGCGCGGCCACGCCGCGGGCGTCCTTGTCGAACCCGGCGGCCAGCCCCAGCGGCCCGGGCAGGTCGAGCCCGAGCGCCTGGACGCGGAGCACGGGATCCCGCGGGGCCAGCCAGCCGCGCAGCAGCCAGTTCACGGCGGGCAGCGCCCCCGCCGTGCGGATCAGCCAGAACCCCGCCCGATGCGCGGCCTCCGCGGGAAGATGCCGCAGCAGCACCCGGTACACCACCTCGTACACGGAGTCCATGGTGGCATCCGGCACCGCCGGCCGCGCTAGCCGCGTCCCGTTTCCGTGCTCCAGGTGGACCAGGCGATATGCAGGGAGTCGACCAACCGGGTGAACGTGCCGTCCACCGATTGCGGCAGGCCGAAGCCGCCCGCCGCCTCCAGCGCCACGAAGCCGTGCAGCGCGGCACGCAGCATCCGCACGGCGTCGATCATGTCGTCGCCCTCGATGCGATACCCCTTCAGCACGTTGGCGATCAGGCCCACCGCGGCCGCGCCGGCCGCGTTGTGTTCCTCGTCGCCGGCGTCCGGGGCGCGCACGCTCGCAGCGTAACGGCCCGGATGCGCGGTGGCGTAGCCGCGGTAGGCCTGGGAAAACGCAACCAGCGCGTCCCGCCCGGCCAGGCCCGCCGCCGCCTGGGCCAGGACGGCGGTGAGCTCGCGGACGGCCAGCACGGCGACGTCCCGCCGGACCGTGTCCAGGCCGTCCACGTGCTTGTACAGGCCGGGCAGTGATACCCCGCAGCGCGCGGCGACGGCAGCCAGGGTCAGCCGGTCGAAACCGGTCTCGTCCGCTGCTGCCGCCGCCTGCTGCGCGATGCGCTCCCGGGTCAGGCCAGCCCGGGGCATCCGCCGTCCTCTCGGGCCTGGCCGGTGTGTGACCCGGCGCGGCAGGCGTACGCCCGGGCGCGGCGGCCGAGGGCGACGCCGGTGCCGGTCACGAAGATCAGCAGCAGCACGCCGGCCGGGTAGGCCATCGGTGCCAGGGCCTGGAACAGCAGGAGATAACCCATCCCGGATACGGTAATCGCCGCCGCCAGCGCGAGGCCCGCGTAACGCAGCCACCGGGGCAGCGGGCCACCGGGCCCGGCCAGCGCCGCGGCGGTGATGCCGAGCAGGGCGAGCGCCAGCATCTTGACTCCGTCGAGCCGGTTGACCGCCTCGAACAGCGCGGACACCGGGCCGGGCGCGCGGCCGGGCAGCGCCCACCCGGTCAGGGCCAGGCCCAGCCCGTACTGCGTCAGCGAGATGACCGCCGCGATGCCCCCGGATGCCGCGGCAGCCACGCTGAGCCGGCGCGCGCCCGCCCGGCGCGCCGTCAGGGCCAGCAGGGCCGCCACGACGGCCAGCCCGATCGCGGGCAGTCCCTCGGTCAGCGCGAACTGGGCCTGGACCGCGGCCAGGTGGCCCCCGTACCCGGCGATGACGTCGGCCCCCGACGCGGTGACGGCGAGGTTGGGCACCGGCAGCGTGAGGCCGGCCACCCAGGACAGCATGTAGGCGATCCCGGCCGCGGCCGCGGCTGCTCCCAGCCGCCCGCTGAGCCGGGCCGACGTCATCCCGGCCTGGCCGCTGAGCCGGGACCGCCGGGTCCCGGTCGGCCCGGCGGAAGGTGAGCCGGTGCTGTCGGCCGGGCGGGCGGAATGCGTGATGATCTCGTTCATCGGGGCTCCTTGCCGAGAAGTTAGCTTGACTAGCTACAAGTTAATATAATTAACTAAGGTCTGCAAGCGCAGCACGCGAGGATGAGCAAACCGATCCGCTGGAGATGATCACGTGGAAGTGGCCGAGAACATCTACCGCCTGACCCAGGGCGTCACGAACTTCTATCTGATCGGGGAGTCCGGCAAGTTCACCCTGGTCGACGCCGGGACACCCGGCGACTGGGACTTCTTCCGCCGGTCCCTCGCTTCGCTGGGCCAGCTCCCGGACCTGGCGGCCGTGCTGCTCACGCACGCGCATCCCGATCACACCGGGTTCGCCGAGCAGGCCAGGACCGGCGCCGGCGCCACGGTCTGGATCCACGAGGCGGACGCCGAGGCGGCCCGGACCGGCAAAGCGGGCAAGCACGACGGCCATCTCCTGCCCTATCTGGCCAAGGCCCAGACCTACCGGACCACGGTCTCGCTGGCCCGCCGGGGCGCGACCAAAATGATCCCCATCAAGGAGGTCTCGTCCTTCGCCGACGGGGAGGTCATCGATGTGCCCGGCCATCCCCGGGCCGGCCTGGCGCCGGGTCACACGCCGGGCAGCGCCGTTCTGCTGCTGGAGCAGCGCGGTGTCCTGTTCACCGGCGACGTCATCGCGACGAAGAACCCGCTCACCGGGCGTCCAGGCCCGCAGATCATGCCCTCGGGGCTGAACGAGGACACCCCGGAGGCCCTCTGCTCCCTGGACCGGCTCGGCGGCATGCGGGCGGATGTGCTGCTTCCCGGCCACGGCGACCCGTGGACCGGCGGCGTCGCCGAGGCGGTCGCCGCCGCCAAGATCGCCGGCCGTTCCTAGAGTTGCACCGTCCCGGCGTCGGCGCGGCGGAACGGCAGAACAGTGGCCCGCGGTTGCTGCGGCCGGAAGCTGGTGAGGGCGTGGTGGATGTCGGTGGCTCGGTGGGCCCAGGTGTGCTGGGCGGCGAAGGCCTGGCAGAGGGCTGCTAGTTGCGGGGTTCTGGGCTGGGTGAGCAGGTGGTCAACCTGGTCGGCGAAGGATGCTGGCGTGGTGATGTGGATCAGGCTGGTGCCCAGTGCGCGGAGCGCGGGCAGGTCGGTGGCGGCCACTGGCCGCCCGGCGGCCAGGTATTCCAGGGCCTTGAGGGGGAAGCTGCCGCGGTTGAACCGGCTGGGGGTGTAGGGGATCAGGCCTACGTCCATCAGCCGCAGGTACCCCGGGAGCGCGCTGGCGGGCTGCTGGCCGGCCCAGTGCACGTTGGGCTGGTGCTGCAGGGCGGCGAAGCGCCGCTGGTCGCAGCCGGGGTCTTTGGGGCCGACCAGGAGCAATGAGCGGCCACGGGCAGCGATCGCCTCAAGCAGGGCCAGGTCGGTGCGGGCGTTGAGCCGGCCGACGAAGCCGGCCACTGGAGGGGGCAGGCTGATGCCGGGGGGCAGCGGGGCGTGGTCGGTGCCGAGGTATGCGGCGGCGTCGGTGCCGAAGGGGATGAGCAGCGGGTCGCGGCCGCGGCTGCGCCACATGGCGGCTACTACGGGGTTGGCGGCTATCAGCAGGTCAGCGGCGGCGGTGACCTGGCGCTCGCGCTGCTGCAGCATGGCGGCGTTCAGCCCGAACAAGGCGGCGCCCGCGACGAAGTCGTCCTTGGCCCAGTAGCCGCGCACCCGTTCCCCGCAGGCGCCGAACACCGGGAACTGCGGCCAGCCGGAGAGCACCGCGCTGACCTGCCCGCCTAGCCGGGCGGTGGCCCAGCGCAGGTCACGGCGGATCAGGGCGGCCGTCGTCCCGGCCATGGCGGGGCGGGTAGGGAACGGCGGCGCCATGGGGATGAGCCGGGCCAGGCCCGGGCCCTCCTGCCGCAGCCGCAGGCCCGCCCGCCGCGGGCCCCGCGCGGCGGGGTGCCGGAATGAGGGCGGGTCCACGTAGAGCACCGGGGCCAGCTTTGACAGGTGCTGGGCCAGGTGCCAGTCACTCATCCGGATGCCGTCATAGGCGGCTACCGCACACAGCACGATGAGCCCGTCCCAGCTCTGCCCGGCGCGGAGTGCTGTTCGTGCTGGCATCCGGTGGCCTCCAGGTCATGCCGGTGGCGCCTGGGTATGCGGCGCTGCGGCGGGCACCGTCAGGGGAGCTTCCATTGCTGGTTGGCGCGGCCGCTGCACGTGTAGATTTCCAGCTTGGTGCCGGCCGTGGTGCGGAACCTGGGATCGTCGAGGCACTTGTGGGATACCGGATTGACCAGCGTCCCGGCGATGGCGTTCCATTGCTGGTTGGCGCCGCCGGTGCATCTGTAGAGTTCGACGGGGGCCTTGTTGGTCTTCTTGTCGCGGTAGATGTCCAGGCACTTGCCGTTGATCTGGAGGGTGCCTGAGCCGGTGACGGTCCAGTCCTGGCCGGGGCTGCCGTCGCAGCTGGCGATGGTGATGGGGGTTTTGTTGGCGGCGGAATCGCCGCTGTCCGCCACGCACTTGCCGCCGCGGATTCCCGACACGATCGGCCCGGAGACCGGCGTGCCGGCGGCCAGTGACAGCGCGGCCCCCGCGGCCACGGCGGTAATGGCGGCGGCGGCGCGCCAGCCGGCTGCGTTCCTGCCGCGCTGGCCGGTGCCGGCGTGGTTGTCTGGCGATGCGTGCATGACCTGCCCCCTTGGCTGCGTCTCGTGCGGTGGTCCTGGGGGTCAGCCGCGGAGATTTCCCGGCCGTCCCGGCCACGCAATATCGCTAAGAGTAGTGAACTCATTACGCGTTGTAAATGACGGCGCGCCGACCGGCCCCTGGGGCGCACGCGGGACGCGGGGCTCAGGCGACCAGCTCGCTGTCGCCGGTGAAGGCGGACCACAGCTCGGCGTAGGTGCCGCCCGCGGCGACCAGCTCGTCGTGCGAGCCGATCTCGGCGATCCGGCCGCCGTCCATGACCACGATCCGGTCCGCGGCGGCGGCCGTGGTCAGCCGGTGGGCCACCACGATCGTCGTGCGCCGCGAGGTGAGTTGCTCGGTGGCGCGGCTGACCGCGGCCTCGGACGCCAGGTCCAGCGCGGCGGTCGCCTCGTCCAGCAGCAGGATGTCCGGGTCGACGAGCTGCGCCCGGGCCAGCGCGAGCAGCTGGCGCTGCCCGGCCGACAGGTTCCGGCCACGCTCGGCGATGGGGTGGTAGTACCCGCCGGGCAGCCGTGCGATCATGTCGTGCGCGCCGACGGACCGGGCCGCCGCCTCTATCTCCGCGTCGGTGGCGTCGGGCCGCCCGTAGCCGATCGCATCCCGGACCGTTCCGGCGAACAGGTACGCCTCCTGCGGGACCACGCCGAGCCGGTGCCGGTACTGCGCCAGGTCGTAGGCGCGGACGTCGGTCCCGTCGACGAGGACCGCGCCCCCGGTGACGTCGTAGAACCGGGCGATGAGCTTGACCAGGGTCGACTTGCCCGCCCCGGTCTGCCCGACCAGCGCGACCGTCTCGCCCGGGGTGATGGTCAGGCTGACCCCGTCGATGGCGTCCCGGTTCGCGGTCTCGTAGCCGAAGCGCACGTCGCGCAGCTCGATCCGGCCCTTCAGCTTCGTCACCGGGATCGGGTCCGCGGCCTCCGGCGTCGATGTGCGCAGCAGCAGCAGGTCCTTGATCCGGCGCAGCCCCACGACCGCCTGCTGGTAACCATCGAACACCTGCGACAGCTGCTGGACCGGCGCGAACACCATGTCGATGTAGAGCAGGTAGGCGATCAGCGCCCCCACCTGCAGTGCCCCGCTGCGAACTTCCCCGGTCGCGATGATCAGCACGATCGCGCCGGCCACCGTGGACAGTGCCTGCACGAACGGGAAGTACAGCGCGATCAGGCGCTGGGCCCGCATCCGCGCCACCCGGTAGGAGTCGCTGCGCCTCGCGAACCGGGCCTGGTTCTGGCCCTCCCGGCGGTACGCCTGGGTGACCCGCAGACCGGCGACGTTCTCGGCGAAGTCCGCGTTGACGGCGCTGACCTTCTCCCGTGCGTCCTGGTACGCCCGCGCCGACCGGGCGCGGAACACCACGGTCACGAGGACGAGCACCGGCATGATGGCCAGCACGACCAGGCCGAGCTTGATGTTGATCACCAGCAGCGCGATCAGCACGCCGAAGAACGTCATCACCGAGCTGACCATGGTGATCAGGCCGGTCTGGAAGAACGAGGACAGCGCGTCGACGTCGGTGGTCATCCGGGTCATGATCCGCCCGGCCAGCTCCCGCTCATAGAAGTCCAGGCCAAGGCGCTGCAGCTGGGCGAAGATCTTCACCCGCAGGGTGTAGAGCAGCCGCTCCCCGTTGCGCCCCACGACCAGCGTTTCGGCGATGTTGACGATCCAGTCGGCGAACACGATAGCCAGGCCGATGAGGGACACGGCCACGATGGCGCCGAACGCCTTGGTCTGGATGCCGTTGTCGATGCCGTTCCGCACCAGGGCCGGGAGCGCCAGGCTGGCCAGCGCGTCCAGGCCGTCCAGGATCAGGCCCACCAGCAGGGCGATGGCGAGCGGCCGCAGCAGCCTGCGCAGCGTGAAGTGCCGGTCCCCGGCCCGGGCCTGGGCCTGGTCCACGTGCGGCAGATCGCGGGCCGGCGGCAGCGCGTCGACCTGGGCGAGCAGTTCCGGGGTGGGCGGCAGGCTGCCCATGACGCCGTCGAACCCGTGACCGCCGCGGGCCATGTCCCGGTCCCGGGTGCGGCCCCGGCCGGCCGGTGCGCTGGCCTTGTCCCACAGCTCGGGGGTGACCTGGCCGGCCGCCGCGGGCGCGGCGGCCACCTCGTTCTCGTAGTAGGCCAGTTCCCCCGCGTCGATGCCTTCGACGTCGTCGCCCGGCCCGGACAGCAGCAGCCGGTAGAGCGGGCAGCGCTCGGTGAGCTCCTCGTGGGTGCCGATGTCGGCCACCTGGCCGTTGTCGAGCACCGCGATCCGGTCGGCCAGGTTCAGCGTGGAGCGGCGGTGCGCGATGAGCAGCGTGGTCCGGCCCCGCATGACCCGGTGCAGGGTGGCGTGGATCTCCGCCTCCAGCCGGGGGTCGACCGCTGATGTCGCGTCGTCGAGCAGCAGCAGCCGCGGGTCCGTGATCAGCGCCCGGGCCAGGGCCACGCGCTGCCGCTGGCCGCCGGACAGGGTCAGGCCCTGCTCGCCGATCACGGTGTCATAGCCGTCGGGCAGCTCGGTGATGAACTCGTCCGCCTCAGCGGCGTGTGCGGCGGCCAGGATCTGCTCGTCGCTGGCGTCCGGGCGCCCGTACGCGATGTTGGACCGCACGGTGTCGGAGAATAGGAAGCTGTCCTCCATGACCAGCCCGATGGCGCCGCGCAGCGAGTCCTGGGTAACGTCCCGCACGTCGTAGCCGCCCACCCGGACGGCGCCCCCGCTCACGTCGTAGAACCGCGGCAGCAGCAGCGACAGGGTTGACTTGCCCGAGCCGGAAGTGCCGACCACGGCGACCGTCTCGCCCGGGTTGACGCGCAGCGACAGCCCGCGCAGCACCGGCTGCGACGGCACGTAACCGAACTGGACGTCGTCGAACTCGACCCCGGCCGCGTCGGCCGGAAGCGGCTCGGCGCCGGGCTTGTCGCTGATGACCGGGCGGGAGTCGATGACCTCCAGCACCCGGATGACGCTGGCCCGCGCCTCCTGGCCGATGGTGATCAGGCCGGTGAGCATCCGGACCGGGCCGGACATCTGCGCCAGGTAGCTGGAGAAGGCCAGGAACGTGCCGAGGGTGATGTGCCCCTGGATCGCCAGCCAGCCGCCCAGCGCCAGCACGCCGACCTGGCCCAGGACCGGGACGGCCTCCAGCGCGGGGTTGAACCGGGCCATCATGCGGGCCAGCCGCACCCGGGCGGAGTACAGGCCGGTGCTGGTCTCCTCCATCCGCTCCAGTTCCTGCTCTTCCTGCCCGAAGCCCTTGACCACGCGGACCCCGCCGACGCTCTCGTCGACGATGGCGGCGACCTCGCCGGACTGCTGCTGGGCGTACCAGCTGGCCGGGAACAGCCGGCGCCGGGACCGCAGCGCGATGAACCACAGCGCCGGGGCGACCGCGAGCGCCACCACGGTCAGCAACGGCGACAGGAAGAACATGATGACGATCGAGACGACGAACAGCAGCGCGCTGCCCAGGCTGATTGGCAAAAATGACAACAGCGACTGGATCATGTTGATGTCGGAGATCGACCGGCTGACCAGCTGGCCGGTGTGGATCTCGTCCTGCCGCTCGCCGTCCAGCCGGGACAGCGCCCCGAGCATCTCGGTCCGCAGGTCATGCTGCACATCGAGGGAGAGCCGGCCGCCGGAGTATCGGCGCACGAACGTGGCGCCGAAGTTTGCCACCGCGACCGCCAGCAGCGCGATCGCCAGCGGCCAGATCGACTGCTTGTCCGTCACGATCACGTTGTCGATGATGTCCCGCTGGATCAGCGGGATGGCGGCGGTGAAGACGGTGGCGAGCACCGCACCGGCCACCGCGAAGATGAAGTTGCGCCGGTACCGCCAGCAGTAGGCGGTCAGGCGGCGCAGCCACCGGTCTTGCTGTCCCCGTGTGCGGGGCCCCCGTGCGAGCCCCGGTCCTGGTGAGTTCCCCGTTCGCCCCGCCCGGCTGGGGCGCGGAAGATGTCTGCGTAGTCTCATGGTTTCGTTAGCAACAATAAGCATCAGGCCCACGAAATTCCCCCGGTTTATTTCGCCGTCCCGCCCCGCGCGTTGCCCGTCGTATGTCGCACCGGTTGGCTAGGGTCCGCAAGCATGCGGATGCTGCACACGTCCGATTGGCACCTCGGCCGCTCGCTGCACCGGGCCGACCTCCGCCCGGCCCAGGCCGCCTACCTCGATCACCTCGTGGAGGTCGTCCGGTCCGAGAGAATCGACGCCGTGCTCGTCGCCGGTGACGTCTACGATCGCGCGATCCCGCCCCTGGACGCGGTGGCGCTGTGCGAGGACGGGCTGGTCCGGCTACGCGACGCGGGCGCGCGGGTCATCGTGACCAGTGGCAACCACGACTCGGCGCCCCGGCTCGGCTTCGGCAGCTCGCTGGTCGACGCGGCCGGGGTGTACCTGCGGACCCGGGCCGGGTCGCTGGCCCAGCCGGTGCTGCTGGCGGACCGGCACGGGCCGCTCGCGATCTACGGGGTGCCCTACCTGGAGCCGGACGCGGTCCGGGCCGACCTGCCGTATCCGCCCGGGCACAGCCCGGGCCACGACGACGCCGGGGACGCTCCGCCGCGTGGGCACGCGGGCGTGCTCACCCGCGCGGCGGAGTGCATCCGCGCCGACGTGGCCGCCCGCGGCGGCGTCCGCTCGGTGGCGATGGCGCACGCCTGGGTCGCCGGCGGAGAGGCCAGCGATTCGGAGCGGGACATCTCGGTGGGCGGGGTCGGCCGCGTGCCCGCCGCCGTCTTCGACGGGTTCAGCTACGTGGCCCTCGGGCACCTGCACGGCCAGCAGACCCTCGACGAGCGGATGCGGTACAGCGGCTCGCCGCTGCCCTACTCGTTTTCCGAGGCCGGCCACACCAAGGGGTCGTGGCTGGTCGAGCTGGACGCGGACGGCGGCGCCCGGGTCGAGCGGGTGCCCGCGCCGGCGTTCCGCGCGCTGAACGTCCTGCGCGGCAAGCTCGCCGACCTGCTCACGTCCGCCGCGTACGAGCGCCACGAGGCGGACTTCCTGTCGGTCGTGCTGACCGACACGAGCCGCCCCGAGGGTGCCATGGAACGGCTGCGGCAGCGCTTCCCGCACGTGCTGGTGCTGGCCTTCGAGCCGGAGGGCGGCGCGGGTGGTTCCCGCGGCTACCGCGCGAAGATCGCCGGCCGGGACGACCTCACCGTCGCGGCCGAGTTTGTCGAGCACGTGCGGGCCAGTCCGGTCACGCCGGGCGAGCGCGAACTGCTGGCCGGGGCGTTCGAGTACGCCCGCCGGGCCGACGGTGCGGAGGCACCCCCGGACCGCGCCCTGCCCGGGACGGCCCTGCCCCAGGCGGCGGGCGCGCAGCCGGGGGAGGAAGGCTGATGCGGCCGCACCTGCTCCGGGTCACGGCGTTCGGTGCGTTCGGCGGCACCGCGGAAGTCTCCTTCGACGATCTCGCCGGCTCCGGGCTCTTCCTGCTGCACGGGGAGACCGGGGCGGGCAAGACCACCCTGCTCGACGCGATCGGGTTCGCGCTGTACGGCCGGGTGCCCGGCGAGCGGAACAAGACCAAGCGGCTGCGCTCGGACCACGCGGGCGCCGCGGTCCGCACCGAGGTGATGTTCGAGACCACGATCGGCGACCGGCATCTGCGCATCACCCGACGCCCGCAGCAGGACCGGCCCAAGGTGCATGGCACCGGCCTGACCAGTGAGCCCGCAAGGATCCTGCTGGAGGAGGAGCGCGGCGGCCGCTGGCACACCGTCTCTACCCGGGCCCGGGAGGCGGACGACGAGATCGCCGACGCCATGGGCATGTCGGCCGAGCAGTTCTTCCAGGTTGTCCTGCTGCCGCAGGGCGAGTTCGCCAAGTTCCTGCACGCCGATGCCGATGAGCGCCGGGCGCTGCTGCAGAAGCTGTTCCGCACCGACCGGTTCCGCACCGTCGAGGCCTGGCTGGCCGAGCGGCGTAAGACGACCCGGGACCAGCTCGAGAAGGCGGATCAGGCACTGGCCACGCTCGCCGCGCGGATCGCGCAGGTGGCCGGCGCTCCCCTCCCGGGTGTGTCCCTGGCCAGCTCCGGCTTCTGCGGCGCAGCTCTGCCCGCGCCCGGCGACGGCCCAGGACCGCCCATCGGCTGGGCGGATGCCCTCGTGACCGAGGCGGAATCCGGCCGCGCCGCTGCCGCCCGGGCCGCCGCCGCCGCCCAGCAGGCACTGGACGCGGCCCGCGCCGCCGAGGCCGACACCCGGGTCCTGGCCGGCCGGCAGGGCCGCCGCGCCGCGCTGCTGGCCCGCGGTGATGAGCTGCAGGCCGGTGCGCCGGAGCGGGATGCGCTGCGGCTGGAAACCGAGGGGGCCCGGCGCGCCGCGGAGATCGCGAAGGTCTTTGACGATGCTGAACAGACCGAAGCGCACCTGGCCAACTCGCGAGACGCCGAAGCCGGTGCCCGGGCTGCCGCCGCGCCGGCCGGCCTGCGAGACACGGCCGGCGCCGCGGACTTCCGGGTGGCGGAGCAGCAGCGGCGCGAGCACATTGGGCAGCTGATGGCGCTCCGCGAGGTGGCCGGGCAGGCCAATGCGGAGGACGCGAACGCGGCCGCCGCCGCCCACCGGGCGGCGGCGCGGGCCCGGGATATCGACGCGGCCCGGCAGGCCCTCGCGGATCAGCAGGCGCGGCTCGAGGACCTGACCGGCCAGCGGGACGCAGCCCAGCGGGCCGCCACCCGGCTCCCGGCCGTCCAGGCCGACGCGGAACGCCAGCGCGCCGCCGCCAGCGACGCGGCCCAGCTGGCGGAGGCCTGCGCCGGTCAGTGCGACCTGCACTCCGAGCGCGAGACCGCCCGCGAAATCGCCAACGATCTCGCGGAACGGGCGCTGCTCATCCGCCGGGACCGGATCGACGGCATGGTCGCCGAGCTGGCCGCCAGCCTGGTCGACGGGACGCCCTGCCCGGTATGCGGCTCGCAGGACCACCCGGACAAGCCCGAGATCCAGACGCGCCGGGTGACGCACGAGGAGGAAGAGCAGGCCGTGGCCGAGGCGGACACCGCCCGGGAGACCGTGGCCAAGCTGAACAGCGAGCTGGCGGGTCTCGCGGCCCTGGCGGGCGACTTCGCCGGCCGGCTCGCCGCAGCAGGGGTCACGGATCCGGTGCTCGGCGCGGCCGACGTTCTCCCGCACCAGGCGCCCAGCGCGCCCGGTGGCTGGGCTCCGGGCGCGGCCACGATCGCCCGGCTGCACAACCTGGCCGCCGGCCTCGCCGCCGGGGCGGACGCGCTCGAAGCGGAGGCCGGTGCGCTCGCCGCCGAAGCCGGGCAGCTCAGCTGCTACGACGCTGACCTGGGCGAGCTGCGGACGGCGGTCGCAGAGACCGAGAAACGGCTCAGCGCGCTGGCCGAGCAGCAGCAGGCCGCGCTGGCCGAGGCCGCCGCCGCGCGGGACCGCGCCGCCGGGCACCGGGCGTCGCTGCTGCGCCAGCTCGGCGGGGCTGCCGACCTGGAGGCGGCCCTGGCCACCGCGGCCGGGCTGGCCGACGCCCTCGCCGCGGCCGCCAGCGCCACCGAGGCGGCAGCGGCGGCGGCCGCGGCCGCGGCCCAGGCCGAAACCGGAGCCGCCCGGGCGGCGGCCGGGGCGGGGTTCGAGGACATGCCGGCGGCGCGCGCGGCCCGGCGGTCCCCGCAGTGGCGTGCCGAGCAGGACCAGGCCATCCGGGCCCACGAGGCAGAAACCGTATCCGTCACCGCGCAGCTCGCCGATCCGGAGCTGGACGTGCCGCTGGATCCCGGCCGCCGACCTGGCGGGCGCGCAGGAGGCGGTCAGGCGGGCCGCCGAGCGGCACGACGCGGCGGTCGCCGCGCTGGGCCTGGCCCGGGACCGGGCGGCCACCCTGGCCGGGCTGGCGCCCCAGTTCGCGGTCGAACGGGCCGCGCTGGAGCCGCTGCGCGAGCGGGCCGAGGAGGCCCGCCGGCTGGCTGACCTGGCGGGCGGCCAGGGCGCGAACACGCTGAAGATGACGCTGTCGGCGTTCGTGCTCGCCGCCCGGCTGGAGGAGGTCGCGGAAGCGGCCAGCCAGCGGCTGCTGACGATGACGGCGGGCCGCTATTCGCTGGCGCACACCGACGCGCGGCGCGGGGGCGGCGGCCGTTCCGGGCTCGGCCTGCTGGCCTGCGACAGCTGGACGGGCCTGGAACGCGACACGAGCACGCTGTCCGGCGGTGAGACGTTCCTGGCCAGCCTGGCGCTCGCGCTCGGCCTCGCCGACGTCGTCACCGCGGAAGCCGCGGGGGTCACGATCGAGGCGCTGTTCGTCGACGAGGGGTTCGGCAGCCTGGACGAGGACACCCTGGAAGAGGTGATGAACGTGCTCGACGGGCTGCGCGAGGGGGGCCGGATGGTCGGCATCGTCAGCCACGTCAGCGAGCTGCGCCAGCGGATCCCGGCCCAGATCCACGTGCGGAAGGGACGCGGCGGCAGCAGCGTGGAACTCATCCAGGCCTAGGGCTGCGGCCGCCTGGTGGCCCGGCCGCGACGGTAAGCGCCGCGATCCAGCCGTTGGTGACCAGCTTGAGCCGGGTCGCCGCGCCCACCTCGTCCAGCCAGATCGTCTTGGTCCCGATCGCGTCGAACACCGGCCGGACGCGTTCACGGATGCTGTCGCTGGCGTCATCCGGGCCGCCGGCGAACACGGTGAGCTTGCCTTCCTCGGCGGGTTTGCGGGTGCCCAGCACCGGCGCGTCGACGAACACCAGCTCCCGGTCCCGCGCGAGCTCGGCCAGCTCGTCCAGCCAGGAGATGCCGACGGTGGCCGTCTGCACCCAGATCTGCCCGGGGGTGAGCCCGGGACCGGCCGCCGTCATCACGTCGAACACGGTCGGCCCGTCGGAGAGCATGGTGACGATGATGTCCGCCCCGCGCACCGCGTCGGCCGGGTCGTCGCACAGAGCCGCGCCGTCGGCCTCCAGCTCCCCAGGCCAGTGCCATTCCCTGCAGGCCCTCGGCAGCCGTTAGCCCGGAGCGCAGGTGACCGCCATCGGCGAGCGTTACCTTTCGGCAGTAATACTCGTCATCGCCAGAACAGACGACCCGGCCGCGGAGGTGAGCTGATGGACGAGCGCGACATGCTGGCCGAGCGATTTGACGCCGAGCGGGGACGGCTGCGCGCCGTCGCCTACCGGATGCTCGGCTCGCTTACCGAAGCCGAGGATGCGGTGCAGGAGGCATGGCTACGCCTGGCCCGCAGCGACCACAGTGCCATCGAGAACCTCAGCGGCTGGCTGACCACCGTGGTGGGCCGCGTGTGCCTGGACATGCTGCGTGCCCGCACCGCCCGCCGGGAGGACGCCCTCGACGCCCGCCTGCCCAACCCGGTCGTGACGTACGGCGACGAGTCGGACCCCGAGGCCGAGGCCCTGCTGGCCAACTCGGTCGGCCTCGCGCTGCTCGTGGTGCTGGAGACGCTGCCGCCGGCCGAGCGCCTGGCGTTCGTGCTGCACGACATGTTCGCAGTGCCGTTCGACGAGATCGCGCGCATGCTCGGCCGGTCGCCCGACGCGGCGAAGATGATGGCCAGCCGCGCGCGGCGACGCGTGCGCGGCGCCGTCCCGGCGCAGGATGCGGATCCGGCCCGGCAGCGGACGGTCGTCGACGCCTTCCTGGCCGCGGCCCGCGGCGGCGACTTCGAGGCGCTGGTGGCGGTGCTGGACCCGGACGTCGTCCTGCGCGCGGACACCGCCGCCGGGCCCGTGCTGGCCGGCGGCGCGCGCGACGTTGCCGGCCGCGCTTCGATGTTCGCCCGACTCGCCGCGCACGTCCGGCCCGTCCTGGTCAACGGGATGCCGGGCGTGCTCGCCGCGACGGCGGACGGCGCGCCGATGGCAGTCATGGCGTTCACGGTCGCAGCCGGCCGCATCGTGGAGATCGACAGCATCGCCGACCCCGGGCGCCTCGCCGCGCTGAACCTCCGCTTCGAGGACTGAGCGGCTGTTACCTCACCCGCCCGCGCTCCGTCATAGCGGTGACCACACCATCATGGAGGAGCACATCATGGAGATCGCAGTTGCCGGGGCGACCGGACGACTCGGGCGGCACGTCAGCGAGGTCCTTGCCGAACGCGGCCACGAGGTCGTGGCGATATCGCGCGCGACCGGCGTGGACATCATCACTGGCGCGGGGCTCGGTGCGGCCCTGAACGGGGTCGACGTCATCGTCGACGCGGCCACGGGCCCGTCGCCCGACCAGCAGCCGGCCACGGAGTTCTTCGTCACCGCCGCGCACAACCTGCAGGAGGCAGGCGTCCGCGCCGGGGTGCGGCGCGCCGTTGTCGTTTCGATCGTCAACACCGGCAAGTTCGGCGGCGGCTACGGCCTGGCCAAGATCGCGCAAGAGGACGCGTGGCGGTCAGGCCCGATCCGGGTGCGCATCGTCCGCGCCGCGCAGTTCCACGAGTTCGTGGCCCAGCTGCTCGAGTGGGGCACGCAGGGCGATGTGGCCTACATCCCGGAGATGCGGACGCAGATCGTCGCGGCCCGGACGGTGGCCGAAGCAGTCGCCGATGTCGCCACCTCCTCGGAAGGCGACCCGGCCCAGATCGTCGAGATCGCCGGGCCACGCGAGGAGGACCTGGGTCAGCTGGCCGCCATGCTGGTCGCACGCCGCGGGACGCCGGTCAAGGTCCAGGTCGTACGCAACCCGGCGGACCCCGACGCCGACATGCAGGCCACGGGCGGCCTGCTGCCCGGCCCGGGGGCACGGCTGGCCGGTCCGACGTTCCAGGAGTGGCTCGACCAGCAGTCATCTCCGTGACGGCAGTGCGGGTGAGCAAAGGATCTCGGGTGCGAAACCGCGCCCGCGCGGTCAGGCTGTCCAGCGGGAGGATTCCGCCGTTCTGTCCTGGGCTCACGGGCATAACGGTAGGATAACTCCCCGGTTACGGGGAGGTCCGGAGCCGACTGTCTGCGCTGCCTCCGGCCGATCGCCCGGCGGCTCTCCTGGCTTTTATGGCCCGAATGGAGGAGCGATGGCCGAGAACGTGACCGACAACCCGGGAAAAACCCGTTACGAGGTGCACGAGGACGGCGAGCTGGCCGGGTTCGTCCAGTACGAGCGCGCCGGGGACATGATCATCCTGATCCACACCGAGACGGAGCCCCGGTTCAGGGGTGCGGGCCTGGCTGGCCGCCTGGTGCAGGCCTGCCTCGACGACGTGCGGAGGCAGGGCCTGAATGTGCTGCCGCTCTGCCCGTACGTGCGGGACTGGATGGCCGCTCACCCCGGCTACGCCGACCTGGTGCCGGCCGAGGACCGCGCCGGCTTCGGTCTCTGACTACGGAGCCATCCCGGCCGGGGCAGGCCCGGCAGGAGCGGACA
This sequence comes from uncultured Actinomycetes bacterium, assembly GCA_963775825.1. Lineage (GTDB taxonomy): Bacteria > Actinomycetota > Actinomycetes > Streptosporangiales > Streptosporangiaceae > Bog-532. The sequence continues at coordinate 337,861 of CAVZKY010000032.1, read as the reverse complement.
GTTATGAAGGCCTGGCGGCTGACCATGGCGAGCGGCTCGTCCCGGCTGGAAGACGTGCCTGACCCGGGCACCGCTCAGGCGGCGTGCGTCCAGCTGCGCGGGCCGCTCCCGCCGCGGCGGGCGGGCGTCGGCAGTACCCGGCGCAGGAACTGCCCGGTGAGCGACCCCGGGACCGCGGCGACCTGCTCGGGCGTGCCCTCGGTGACGATCATGCCGCCGTCGGGACCGCCTTCTGGTCCCAGGTCGATGACCCAGTCGGCCGTCTTGATCACGTCGAGGTTGTGCTCGATGACCAGCACGGTGTTGCCCCGGTCAACCAGTGAGTGCAGCACGGCGAGCAGCTTGCGCACGTCCTCGGGGTGCAGGCCGGTGGTCGGCTCGTCCAGCACGTAAATGGTCCGCCCGGTGGAGCGCTTCTGCAGTTCCGCGGCCAGCTTCACCCGCTGGGCCTCACCGCCGGACAGCGTGGTCGCCGGCTGGCCGAGCCGCACGTAGCCCAGGCCGACCTCGGCCAGGGCGCGCAGCCGGCGGGCGATCCGCTCGATGGGGGCGAAGAACTCCGCCGCCTCCTCGACCGGCATGTCGAGGACCTCCGCGATCGTCTTGCCCTTGTAGCGCACCTCCAGCGTCTCGCGGTTGTACCGCGCGCCGTGGCACACCTCGCACGGGACGTAGACGTCGGGCAGGAAGTCCATCCCGATCCGGATCGTGCCCTCGCCCGCGCAGTGCTCGCAGCGGCCGCCCTTGACGTTGAACGAGAACCGTCCCGGCTGGTAGCCGCGGACCTTCGCCGCGGTGGTCTCCGCGAACAGCTCCCGGATGTAGTCGAACACCCCGGTGTAGGTGGCCGGGTTCGACCGGGGGGTCCGCCCGATCGGCGACTGGTCGACGCCCACCACCTTGTCCAGCTGCTCGATGCCCCTGACCCGCGTGTGCCGGCCCGGCGCGAGCTTCGCGCCGTTGAGCTGGTCCGCCAGCACCGGGTACAGGATGTCGGTGACCAGCGATGACTTTCCGGATCCGGACACACCTGTGACCGCGACGAAGCAGCCCAGCGGGAACGCGACGTCGATGCCACGCAGGTTGTGCTCGCGGGCACCCTCGACCACCAGTTCGCGGCCGGCCCGCCGCGGCCGGCGTTCCGCCGGCACGGCGATCCGGGTGCGCCCCGACAGGTAGGCACCGGTGATCGACTCCGCCGAGTTCTTCAGATCCTCGACGCTGCCGCTGACCACGATCTGGCCGCCGTGCTCGCCGGCCTGCGGGCCGATGTCGACGACCCAGTCCGCGGCCTCGATGGTGTCCTGGTCGTGCTCGACGACGATCAGCGTGTTGGCCAGATCGCGCAGCCGCGTCAGCGTCTCGATCAGCCGCTGGTTGTCCCGCGGGTGCAGGCCGGCCGACGGCTCGTCCAGCACGTACAGCACCCCGCTCAGCCCGGACCCGATCTGGGTGGCGAGCCGGATCCGCTGTGCCTCACCGCCGGCCAGCGTCGCCGCCGCCCGGTCGAGGGACAGGTAGTGCAGCCCGACATCCATCAGGAACCCGAGCCGCGCCTGGATCTCGGCCAGCGGCCGCTCGGCGATCAGCTCCTCGCGCGGGGTCAGCGGCAGGGTCCGCAGCCAGTCGCGACGCCTCCCGGATCGGCCGCGCGGCCAGGTCCGCGATCGAGCGGCCGTGCACCGTCACGGCCAGGATTTCCGGCCGCAGCCGGGTACCGTCGCAGGCCGGGCAGGGCACCGCCCGCATGTAGCCCTCGTACCGCTCCCGCTCGCTGTCGGACTCGGCTTCGGCGTAGCGCCGCTCGAGCCACGGCAGCACGCCTTCAAACCGGACGTGGTACGACCGGTCGCGCCCGGCCCGGGTCCGGTAGCTGACGTGCACCTGGTCGTCGGTGCCGTTCAGTACCGCGTCCCGTGCCGCGGCCGGCAGTTCGTCCCACGGGGTGTCCACGCTGAAGCCCCGTGCCTGCCGCCGCGCCGCGCAGCAGCCGCCCGAAGTACTCGCGGTCCTTCCAGCCGGCCCAGGGCGCGATCGCGCCCTTCGCCAGGGGCAGCTTCCCGTCCGGGACCACCAGATCGGGGTCGATCTCCCGGCGGGTGCCCAGGCCGGAGCAGACCGGGCAGGCGCCCAGCGGCGAGTTGAACGAGAACGAGCGCGGCTCGATGTCGTCCAGCGTCTGCGGGTGGCCGTTCGGGCAGGACAGGTGCTCGGAGTAGCGGCGCTCGCGGCCCGGGTCATCGTCAGGCCGGTCGATGAATTCGGCGATCATCCGGCCGCCTGCGAGCCGCAGCGCCGTCTCCACCGAATCGGTGAGACGCTGCCGGCTGGACGCCTTGACCGTGAGCCGGTCGACGACGACCTCGATCGTGTGCGGGTCCTGGCCGTCCAGCTCCGGCGCTTCGCCCAGCGGGTACACGATGCCGTCGACCCGGACCCGGGCGAAGCCCTTGGCCTGCAGGTCGCCGAACAGCGTGGCGTAGCCGTCCGCCTGCGCCGGAATCTCCGGCGGACTCCGCGTCGTCCGGGTTCTCGGTGGTGACCGGCGCAAGGATGTAGAACCGGGTGCCCTCGGGCTGGGCCAGGATGTCGTCGACGATCTCCTGCGGTGTCTGCCTGGTGATCGGCAGGCCGCAGATCAGGCAGTGCGGCTGCCCGATCCGCGCCCAGAGCAGGCGCAGGTAGTCATAGATCTCGGTGATCGTGCCGACCGTGGACCGCGGGTTCGCCGAGGTGGCCTTCTGGTCGATCGCCACGGCCGGCGTCAGGCCCACGATGGAGTCGACGTCGGGCTTGTCGAGCTGTCCCAGGAACTGCCGGGCGTAGGTTGACAGCGACTCGACGTAGCGGCGCTGGCCCTCGGCGAAGATGGTGTCGAAGGCAAGACTCGACTTCCCGGACCCGGACAGCCCGGTGAACACGATCATCGCGTCCCGGGGCAGGTCGACGTGGACGTCCTTGAGGTTGTGCTCGCGGGCGCCGCGGACAATCAGGCGGTTCTTCACAGCCAGCTTTCTGGGCGCCAGCGGCGCACCTAAGTCTCCTAACTAAACCTAGGTAGAACATCCCTGCTCTGCCGTCTGTTCCGCCCAAAGCCGGGCTCTACCCGCCCGGGCTGAACGGTAAGCGCCACGCCGGTGATCATGTCCTGCTGCGGGGCTATGGCGCGCTCGGCTCGTTCGGTGCAGGGGGATCAGGGGCAGCGGGATCAGCGGGCCCGTCCGGCGCAGGCCCGCCGTCCGGTGCTGCAGGCCCGGCGGCGCGGACGACGGCGAGGGTTTCGTCCATGGCCACCTGCTGGCCGCCCTTGACCAGGAGCTCGCTGACTGTGCCGTCCAGCGGGGCGGTGACCGTGTGCTCCATCTTCATCGCCTCCACGATGACGAGCGGCTGCCCGGCGGTGACCGGCTGGCCCTCGGTGACGGGCACGGCCTGAACGGTTCCGGGCATCGGGCTGCGTACCGTTCCGTCGGCGCTTCCGGCCCGGTCCCGGCGGACGCCGAGCGCCTCCTCCTCGCGCACCATCCAGGTATGCCCGCCGGCGCCGAGCCAGATCACCCCGCCCCGGAAGGCCCCGCTCCCGGCCGCCCCGGAGTCGTCCCGCGCGCAGGCGTAGCGCCGGGTCTGGCCGGCGTAGGTGACCAGCAGCCCGTCCCGGCCCGATGCGGCGCTGGCCGCGACCGGCCCGGCCCCGTCCACGGACACCTCGGCCGCGACGGACGTCCCCGCGGCCCCAGACACCCGGTCCCGATCGTCCCGTTGCCCCGTCCGGCCGCCCCCGTCCCGGCCGTCCCGGTCCGGGCCGGTTGCGCCCGGACGCGGACCTCCGCCGTCTCGCGCGGCGCGCACGCGAGCCGCAGTCTGGTCCAGGCGTGCTCGCCGGGGCGCCAGCCGTCCGGGACGTCCCATGGGTCGGTCACCGGGCCGGCCGCTGGCTGGCCAGCAGTTCGGCCAGGGCCGCGGCGGCCAGCACCTCGTCGGGCACGTCGGCCGCGGTGAGCTCGCCGAGGTGGCGTTCCACGAGCCCGGTGTCGAGGCGGCCCGCCAGCACGTCCGGGTGGCTGAGCAGGGCGCGCAGGAATGCGGTGTTGGTGGTGACCCCGAGCACGGCCGCGCCGGCCAGCGCTCCATCCAGGCGGCGCAGCGTCGTCTCCCGGTCCGGGGCCCAGGCGATGATCTTGGCCAGCATGGGGTCGTAGGCGCTGGTCACCGTCATGCCGGCCGCCAGGCCGGAGTCGGTCCGCACGTGCGGGCCGGCCGGTTCGCTCAGCGCGAGGACGGTGCCGCCGGTGGGGAGGAACCCGCGGGCCGGGTCTTCGGCGTAGATCCGGGCCTCGGCCGCGTGGCCGGTCAGCCGGATCTGCTCCTGGCGCAGCGGGAGGGGCTCGCCCGCGGCCACGCGCAGCTGCCACTCGACCAGATCGAGGCCGGTGACCAGTTCGGTGACGGGGTGCTCGACCTGCAGCCGGGTGTTCATCTCCATGAAGAAGAACTCATCCGGTTCGTCGCCGGGCACGATGAACTCCACGGTGCCCGCGCCCACGTACCCGACGCTGCGGGCCGCCTCGGCGGCGGCGCGGCCCATCTCGTCCCGGCGGGCTTCGTCCAGCAGCGGGGAGGGTGCTTCCTCGATGATCTTCTGGTGCCGGCGCTGCAGGCTGCATTCGCGTTCGCCGAGGTGGATGGTGTGGCCGTGGGTGTCGGCGAAGACCTGGATCTCGATGTGCCGGGGCCGCTCGACGAACCGCTCCAGCAGCAGCGTGCCGTCGCCGAACGCGGCCTTGGCCTCGCGGCGGGCCCCGGCGATCGCCCCGGCCAGCTCGCCGGGCGAGCGGGCCAGCCGCATGCCCTTGCCGCCGCCCCCGGCCGACGGCTTGATCAGCAGCGGGAACCCGATGGCGGGGGCGGCGGCCAGCAAATCCTGCTCGCGTCATTCCCCGCTCGCCGGCCCCGGGCACGACCGGCACCCCGGCCGCGGCGACGGTGGCCTTGGCGGCGATCTTGTCGCCCATCGCCTCGATGGCTGCGGGCGGGGGCCCGATGAAGACCAGGCCCGCGTCCGCGCAGGCCCGGGCGAACGCGGCGTTCTCGGCCAGGAACCCGTAACCCGGGTGGATGGCCTGGGCGCCGGCCCGGCGCGCAGCGTCCAGGATGCGCCCGATGTGCAGGTAGCTTTCGGCGGCCGGGGCCGGGCCGAGCCGGATCGCCTCGTCGGCCTCGCGGACGTGCCGGGCGCCGGCGTCGGCGTCGCTGTAGACCGCGACGCTGGCGATGCCGAGGGCCCGCAGGGTGCGGATGACGCGGACGGCGATCTCGCCCCGGTTGGCCACCAGGACCGTGCCGAACATGGCCTCACATCCGGAAGACGCCGTAGGAGATGGGCTCCAGCGGGGCGTTGGCGGCGGCCGACAGCGCCAGCCCCAGCACCCGCCGGGTGTCGGCCGGGTCGATGACCCCGTCGTCCCAGATCCGGGCGGTGGAGTAGTACGGGTTGCCCTGGTGCTCGTACTGGTCCCGGACCGGCCGCCGGAACTCCTCCTCAGCGTCGGCCGGCCACTGCTCGCCCCGGGCTTCGATCTGGTCGCGGCGGACGGTGGCCAGCACGCTGGCGGCCTGGTCGCCGCCCATCACCGAGATCCGCGCGTTCGGCCACATCCACAAGAACCGGGGAGAGTAGGCCCGGCCGCACATGGCGTAGTTCCCGGCCCCGAACGACCCGCCGATGATCACGGTGAACTTCGGCACCCGCGCGCACGCTACCGCGGTGACCATCTTGGCGCCGTGCTTGGCGATCCCGCCGGCCTTGTAGCTGCGGCCGACCATGAACCCGGTGATGTTCTGCAGGAACACCAGCGGGATGCACCGCTGGTCGCACAGCTCGATGAAGTGCGCGCCCTTCAGCGCGGACTCGCTGAACAGGATGCCGTTGTTGGCGATGATGCCCGACCGGGTGCCCGTGGATGTGCGCGAAGCCGGTGACCAGGGTCTGCCCGTAGTCGGGTTTGAACTCGGTGAACCGGCTGCCGTCCACCACCCGGGCGATGACCTCGTGCACGTCGTACGGGGTCCGCCAGTCCGCCGGCACCACCCCGTACAGCTCAGCCGGGTCCACGGCGGGCTCCGCCGCCGGCTGCATCTGCCACGGACGGGCCGGCCGCGGGCCCAGCGTCGACACGATCGAGCGGACCATCCTCAGCGCGTCCGCGTCGTCCTCGGCCAGATGATCGGTCACCCCGGACACCCGGGAATGCAGGTCACCGCCGCCGAGCTCCTCAGCCGTCACCACCTCCCCGGTGGCCGCCTGCACCAGCGGCGGGCCACCCAGGAAGATCGTGCCCTGGTCGCGCACGATCACCGCCTCATCACTCATCGCGGGGACATAGGCCCCGCCCGCGGTGCAGGAGCCGAGCACGGCCGCGATCTGCGGGATCCTCCTGGCCGACATGGTGGCCTGGTTGAAGAAGATCCGACCGAAGTGCTCCCGGTCGGGGAACACCTCATCCTGGCGGGGCAGGAACGCCCCACCGGAATCGACCAGGTAGATGCAGGGGAGCCGGTTGTGCAGGGCGACTTCCTGGGCCCGCAGGTGCTTCTTGACGGTGACCGGGTAATAGGTGCCGCCCTTGACGGTGGCGTCGTTGGCCACAACCACGCATTCCCGGCCGGCCACCCGGCCCACCCCGGTGATGATGCCCGCGGCCGGGGCCTCGTCGTCGTACATGCCGTCCGCGGCCAGCGGGGACAGCTCCAGGAACGGCGAGCCCGCATCCACCAGGCCGTCGACCCGGTCCCGCGGCAGCAGCTTCCCGCGCGCGGTATGCCGTTCCCGGCTCCGCTCCGGGCCGCCCCGGCCTGCGGCCGCGAGCTTCTCCCGCAGCTCCGCCACCAGCGCGGTGTGCTGTTCCATGTTGCGCTTGAACACCTCACCGGCCGGATCCACCCGGCTGCGCAGCACCGGCGCCTCGATCGTCACGACCCCAACTTAGCGAGTGGCCGCCGGTGTCCTCATCCCGCCGCCGGTGCCCTCATTCTGGCCCCAGTGCCCTAAGCCGCGCCGCCGGCGCCCTTATCCCGCCGCCGGCGCCTCAGCCTCGCAGGTGGTGGCTGGCCAGCCGGAGGCCGCCGCGCCGCCGGCCGCCGCTGGCCGCGTGCAGCGCCGGAATGGTCTCGCTGGTGACGAGCCCGTGCTCGCGGGTGAGCTCGTCGATGACGTCGAACGCGGCCGCGATGCGTTCGGGGGAGTCGATCACGATCGTGACAGCGGGTACGTGCCGGCCCAGCTGCAGCAGGCGATCACCGTGCGGCGCGTGGTCGCCGTGGAAGCCCCAGATGCCGCGTTGCGTGGTCGCGCCGCTCAGGCCGGCGCGGCGCAGGCGGCGGACGATGGCGCGGTGGACAGGCTGGCCGTCGTGCCGGGCCGCCTCGGAGATGTAAACCATGAGCTTGCCCCACAGCGCCAGGCCGTGCTCGTCCACCCCGGGCAGGGCGTCCGGGCGATCGAGCAGCTGCCCGTCCCGCTTGCAGATCCGCACCCGCTCGAACGTGAGCAGCGGGCGCTGCAGCAGCGCCCCCAGCTCGGGCAGGATGGCGCCGATACGGGCCCCGGAACCCACTGCGGTTACCATCATCGGGACGTCGGCGTTGCGGCTGAAGAACCGGGCCCGTTCCCGCTCGCCATGCGCCGTCCCGTCCACGCCGAGCAGGGCGGTGGCCCCGTCCACGCCGCGCCGGTGCAGCAGGTCGCAGACCGCGACGAACGCGGGCACCCGGTAGACACGCTCCTGGCGGCCGAGGTAGATGGTCAGCTTGGTCGCTTCGGGCAGGTCGGCGGGCTCCAGGTCTCCGGGCAGCGGCACCGGGCCGGCCTCGCCGCTGATCAGCCGCGCGCGCTCCAGGGTGATCAGCCCGGAGTCGGTGAGCTGCAGCACTTCCGGGAGCACGGCCTCGATACGCGGGCGGCGGTCGACGGCGATCGCGATCAGCGGCAGGTCCTCCGACAGGGTCAGCGACACGTCGGTGCGCAGCCGGTGCTTGAGCCCGAACCCTTCCGTGCCGCGCAGCAGGATGCTGGCCGCGATCTCGTGCCGGCCGTACAGCTCCAGCAGCGCGTCCGCGGCGAACCGGCCGCCGCCCTGGGCACCGGCGCGGTGCCGTTCCCCGAAGTAGCTGGTCAGCTTGAGGCAGTCGCTGGTCAAAGGTGCGTTCCGATCAGCTTGCCGAGCGCGGCGGCGGCGACCCCGAGCACGAGGCTGACGAGCACGTTCGCCGCTACCTTGCCGAGCTGATGTTCCTCGCCGAGCCGCTCGCTCTCGAACATCCAGGTCGAGAACGTCGTGTACGAGCCCACCGCCGCGGTGCCGGCCAGCAGGGCCTGGTCGTGGCCCAGCGCCAGCCCGGTGACGAAGCCGAGGATCAGCGCGCCGGACACGTTGATGGCCAGCGTCCCGAACGGGAATTCCCGCCCGGTGCTGGCGGCCACGGCGCCGTCCACCAGGAAGCGGATGACCGATCCGGCCCCGCCGATGATCACGACGGCGGCCCACAGCAGGACGTTCATGCCCGCACCCGGACCCGGCGGACCATCGCGGTGGCCAGGTAGATCGCGGCGTACCCGGCGGCGATGCTGGCGGCGGCGTACCCGGCGGCCAGCCCCCAGTCATGCGCCCCGATCATTCCGAGGATCTCCACCTGCATGGTGGAGAACGTGGACAGCCCCCCGCACAGCCCGGTTCCCAGCAGCGGCCTTCGGTAGCTCGACAGCGGGAGCCGTTCCAGCAGCCGGGTCACGAAGTAGCCGAGCAGGAAGCAGGCCACGAGGTTAACGGTGAACGTCGGCCACGGCCACGCCGTCGGCGGGCGCGGGAACGCCTCGGCCAGCGCCGCGCGGGCCAGCGTGCCCAGCGCGCCGCCCGCGAACACGGCGGCCATCTCCTGGCGGTCGATCCGCGGGAACGCACGCCGGATGCGGGCCTGCCCGGCCGGGCCATCGCCACCGGCCGCCATCCCGGCCACGGCAGCCGCGGCAGCATCCGGGGAAGGGTCGGGCGGCATCCAGACGGCTCCATCCGCACGAGTTCGGTGAGGATAGAAGCCATCAGCCGCGGCGCGACGGTTCGGGAGGCCCAGCCTCCACACCAGGGCATCATCTGGCCCGACCAGATTAGTGCACCCGGATCCCGAACCCGGCCCGCACCTGGGGCCGGCCGGGCACGGAGCCGGACGTGGGCGTCGCGGCCCGACGAGGCGCGCCGCGTACCCGCGGCGCGCCTCTTCAGCGTCGAACGGCAGCGGTTCAGGGTGCTGTCTCAGGCGGCGGCGATGGGCTCCTGCAGTTCGGTGACCCACTTGTCCTCGTCGTCGGAGGTTTCGAAGTAAACCTCACGTGGATAGCCGCTGGAGCGGTACCCGTGCTCGTCTATCCGCCGGGCCAGGATCTGGATGGTCGCCATGATGTTGGCCATGGAGCCGCGGTGCACGATCGTGGCCGCCTGGGTGACCTCGGGCAGGTCGATGAACTCCAGGCCGTCGATGCTGCCGGGGTCGGCGCTGACCGGCAGGGTGGCATGCACAACCACGCCCTCCCCGTCCGGCGCGTCCCGGTAATACGCGATGGCCGGGCCGCCGGCGTCAGCCCCGCCCGGCCGAGCCGGGTGCCGAGATCCTCGTACAGCGGGCGGATGACCGGCGTTATGAATGCGGGCTCTAGTCTGGCCGCGGTCGCCGTGAGTTGCGCGACCCGGACGGCCGGGATCTGCTTGATCTTGATGTCGTCGGCTGGCATGGCGCCCTCCATCTCGATGATCTGGAGCCTCGCCTCGACCTGCGCCAGCCGAGCTGCGTCAGCGGCGATCTGCGACTGCAGCTCGGCCTGGCGCAATCGCAGCATCCCGCGCAGCTCCCCGGCGCTGACCTGCTCATCCAGAATCGCGCGCACCTGCTCGAGGGTGAAGCCGAGATCTTTCAGGGCGATGATGCGGTTGAGCCGCGCGAGCTGACTGGCCTCGTAGAACCGGTAGCTGCTGGCCGGGTCGACCTTGGCCGGGCGGAGCAGCCCGATCGCGTCGTAGTGGCGCAGCATGCGGACTGACACCCGGCCGTGCCTGGCGAAGTCTCCGATGGTGAACATGACGCCTCCAACTCGACAACCTCACACCGTGTCAGAGTCAAGCGGCCCCTCGCGGCCCTGGCCTCGGCGCCCCGGACTACGGGGAGCGTCTTCAGTTAATACAGCAGAAAACGCTCCCCATTGCAGCGGCGGCCGGCGGCGACGGGATGAACGGCCCCGCGTTCGGCCTGGGCGCGGGCTGGCCACCATACTGTTCGCCGTGAACGACGTGCGGACCAGGCGGGTCGGCAGCCGCCTCGAGATCCAGGTGCAGCAGCCGCTGAAGATGATCCTGCAGCTCGCAGTGTCCGGGATGACTGGGGCCGAAGTGCGCGAAAGCCTGGTGATCACCTGTGTCGGGAAGCAGGTCCAGCCGCGGGAAGTCGACGTGCCCGGCGAGGGGCGCGCGCACGTGCTGCGGGTGCCACCGGGCCGGGTGACGGTCGAATACGAGGCGTCGGTCGGCGGCCGCGCGGCCGCGCCCGAGGTGACCCAGGCCGACCACCTGAGGTACCTGCGGCCCAGCCGGTACGCCGAGTCGGACCGGCTGGAGGCGGTCGCGCGCGCGGAATTCGCCGGGATCAGCGCGGGCCCGGACCTGCTGGCCGCGGTGTCGTCCTGGGTCGGCACCCGGCTCAGCTATGTGCCGGGCAGCAGCAGGCCGACCGATGGTGCGGTGAACACACTGCTGCGCCGGCAGGGCGTATGCCGGGACTACGCCCATCTGGTCATCGCGCTGCTGCGGGCCCTGGACGTCCCGGCCCGGCTGGCGGCCGTCTACGCGCCCGGGCTGGAGCCGATGGACTTCCACGCGGTGGCCGAGACGCTGGTGGACGGCCAGTGGCGGGTCGTGGACGCCACCCTGCTCGCGCCACGGGCCGGCCTGGTGCGGATCGCGACGGGCCGGGACGCGGCCGACACCGCATTCCTGTCCACCTACGGCGGTTCGGCCGAGCTGGCCGGCCTCGAGGTCACGGCGGTCACCGACGGGCCGCTGCCCGGCGACGACGTCACCGAGCTGATCAGCATCACCTGACTCCGCCGCCTGACGGCCCAGAGCTTCCGCCGTCGAGCAGATAACCTGCGGACCAGGCAGGAGGGGACCAACGTGCAGGTCGACAGCTACTTCCCGGCGGGTGTGCCGCTGTCGCAGGCCGGGGACGCGGCGCGGCAGGCGGCCGACGCCGGGTTCGACGCCATCTGGCTGACCGAGACTCGGCACAACCCATTCCTGTCCAGCGCCGCGGCCCTGGCGGCGACGGAGCACCTGCGGGTCGGCACCGGGATCGCCGTGGCGTTCCCCCGCAGCCCGATGGTGACGGCCCAGGCGGCGTGGGACCTGGCCGAGCTGGGCCGGGGCCGGTTCGTGCTGGGGCTCGGTACCCAGGTCAAGGCGCACGTCGTCCGCCGCTTCTCCGCGCCGTTCGACCAGCCGGTCGCCCGGCTGCGGGAGTACATCCACGCGCTGCGGGCCATCTTCCGTGCCTTCCAGGGCCAGGACAAGCTGCGGTTTTCCGGCGACTTCTACCAGTTCTCGCTGCTCACCGACTTCTTCAGCCCCGGGCCGTCGGAGTATGCGGACATTCCGATCTGGATCGCCGCGGTCGGCCCGGCGATGCTGCGGCTGGCGGGCGAATGCAGCGACGGGGTGTTCCTGCATCCGCTCAACTCCGCCGAATACCTGCGCGCGACCGTGCTGCCGATGATCGAGGCGGGCGCGCGGTCCGCTGACCGGTCCCGCGCGGACGTGACCATGTGCTGCCCGGTGTTCGTGGCGGTCGGCGATACCCAGCAGGAGATCGACGCGCAGCGTGCGGACATCGCCCGGCAGATCGCCTTCTACGGGTCGACCCGTACCTACCGGCCGGTGTTCGAGACGCACGGCTGGGGGGAGGTCACCGGCGGGCTGCACGCACTGCTGGAACGCGGCGATACCGACGCGATGACGTCCCTGATCACGGATGAGATACTCGCCACCTTCAGCGTGTCGGCCACCTGGGACGGCCTGGCCGGCGCGCTGGCGGCCCGGTACGGCGGCCTCGTGGACCGCGTTGCGCCCTACGGCATGGACCTGCGCTCAGCCGAGGCGCGCCAGCGCTGGCGCCAGGTCACCGCCGACCTGCGCGCGCGGACCTGACGACCGCCGGGCCCCGCTGTTGGCTGCCCCTCATGATCAAGCGCCGCGTCCTGATCAGCCCTGAACGCCTCCAGATCGACAGCGGGCGCATTGCGCGACATCGCAAATGAACTCCTGCCGGGGGACGAACCGGCGGCGCCAGCCAGCGGAATCAGCTCCCCGATTCGGTGGCTATCACGGGTGACCGTAATGGCCGGGCGCAGGCCCCGTCCTTCGGGGCGGGTAGGCCCGGAAGTCGCGTTGGCCGGGCGCCGCTGTTCGATGTGCTGCCGGATGATGCCCGGCGGGGCGTCGCCGCAGGATGCGGCGAGGTAGGACGGGGACCGGAAATGCCCGTACGTGATGTACCGGTTCACTCGGCCGGTGAGCTCCGATCGCAGCCGCCGGACCGGCACATCTTTGAGGCTGTTCACCAGTGCGAAGATGGCCACGTTGGGCGGGTAATCGACCAGTGGGTGCACGTGATCGTCTTGGTCGTTGAACTCCTGCAGTTCCGCGACGAAGCCGGTAAAGGCCTTCCGCATGGCGTCCTGGTAGCAGCGGGGCATGCCCGCGCCGGGCATGCCGCGCCGGTAATTCGTCACGAAGACCACATGCACGTGGGGCGCAGAAACCAGGTGCCTGCCGTGGCGGTGGTCCGCCGTGATTGTCAGGGGCCGGTGGCATGCTGTGGTCATGCAGGTCAGGTACCGGTACCGTCTTTACCCGTCGCCGGGGCAGCAGCAGGCCCTGGCGCGGGTGTTCGGCTGCGCCCGGGTGGTGTACAACGACTGCCTGCGGCTGCGGGATGCCTGCCGTGCGGCCGGGGAAAAGATCTCCGATACCGAGGTGCAGCGGCGGGTCATCACGCTAGCCAAGCTCACCCCGGAACGGTCCTGGCTGGGTGAGGTCGCATCGGTGGCGCTGATTCAGGCATGCAACGATGCCCGCCGCGCCTACCGGAACTGGTTCGATTCGCTGTCCGGCCGGCGGACGGGCCGCCGGGTGGGGCATCCGGTGTTCCGGCGCAAGCACCAGCGGCAGTCCATCCGGCTGACCCGCAACGGGTTCGCCCTGCACGGGCAGCGGCTGTACGTGGCCAAGGCCGGGGACATCCGGGTCCAGTGGTCCCGTGCGCTGCCGTCTGTCCCGTCGTCGGTCACGGTGATCAAGGAGGCGGACGGCCGCTATTACGCGTCGTTCGTGGTGGAACGCGCGGCCACACCGCTGCCCGCGGGCGACTGCGAGGTGGGGATCGACCTGGGGCTGGCCAGCCTGGCCGTCACCTCGGACGGGGATGTCATCGCCAACCCCCGGTTCCTTAGGGCGAAGGAACGCGCGCTGGCCCGCGCGCAGCGGGGCCTGTCCCGGACGCAAAAAGGGTCCGCAAACCGGGTCAGGGCCCGGCACCGGGTCGCGGTCCTGCACCGCAGGGTGCGGGAGACCCGGCTCGATCATGCGCACAAGATCGCGCTTCGGCTGGTCCGCGACAATCAAGCGGTCTATGCCGAGGACTTGTGCGTGTCTGGGCTGGCCCGTACCCGGCTGGCCCGGTCGGTGCAGGATGCCGGCTGGTCGCAGTTGCTGCGGCTGGTGGAGGAACTCCCTGGAGGCCCAGCGTGACGGTGGACATTGCACCGGGGTCCAGAGCAGCTGCCGGGTACACGGGCCGCGCCACGAGCGCGCCCTCTACCGGGCTTACTTAGTGCCTCACCGTATCCCAGGCCGCCCTGCGGAGGCTGTCGACGAGCGCGCGAAAGCACGCCGGGCGCACGCAGGTTTAAGGCGGCGGGCCAGTACCGGAAACGGCGCGGCCGCCCGGCGCGGGCACCGGCCGAGCGCAGGAACCGCTCTACCACCGGCGCCAGCCGCTCAGCCTCGGTGACCAGCCCGAGATGGCCGCCGCTGAACACGTGCAGGCGCGAGTCGGGGATGAGCCGGTGCATGAGATGGGCGTTGGCCAGCGGGATGATCGGGTCATCGTCGCCCGACATGATGAGCGCCGGCTGCCGCAGGGCCGGCAGGAACGGCACGCTGGTCCAGCCGGCCGCGGCGGTGAGCTGGTAGAGATAGCCCCGGGACAACGACGGGGCGTGGTGCCCCCGGTGCAGGTGGGCGCCGATCTCATGCGCCTCGGTGCGCGCCGATCCCCCGTACAGCAGCGGGGCGAAACGCTGCAGGTACACGGGGTCGGTGTGGCGGCGGGGCGTGGCCATCCGCAGCAGAACGCTGGGCCTGGCCGGCACCATGAGCGAACCGGTGGCCGTGCTGACCAGTACCAGGCGGCGGCAGCGCCTGGGCTGGAACGCCGCGAAGTGCTGCGCCACTGCGCCGCCCCAGGAGATGCCGAGCACGTCAGCCGTTTCGTACCCGAGCTGGGACAGCATGGCGGCGATGAGCCTGCACAGCCCGCCGAACCGGTAGAGGCGCTTCGGCAGCGGTGACCCGCCGGTCCCGGGGACATCGAAGCGGATCACGGTCAGGGCGGGGTCGAGCGCGTCCACGAACGGCTGCAGCACCTCCAGACTGGCGCCGACGCCGTTGATCAGGAGCAGCGGAACTCCGCAGTCATCCCCGGCCCGGACCGCGACGCGAACCTGCTGACCGTCGACGTTGATGTGCTGGATTTTCATTGAAATCTCATGTACCCGCCGGTAACCAGGGCAAACGGGCAGGGGGACCCGCTGGCCCGGGAGGCCAGTTTCCCGGCAGGCAGGGAAGAAGGTCCCTTTGCGGCAGCTAATGCAGAGCGCAATATACAGGCGAGTCGACTGGCCGAAAGGTATGCCCAGTGTGGGTGTCCGCGGCCGAAGGAGATGTAGACATATGTCACAGGAGACACAGCGAGTTGCCATCGTAACCGGAGCCGCACGCGGGATCGGGGCCGGGATAGCCATCCGGCTGGCCGCGGACGGAATGGCCGTGGCGGTCCTCGACCTGAACGAGGCTGACTGCGCGGGAACGGTGAAGGAGATCGAGAACGCCGGCGGTAAGGCGCTGGCGGTCGGCGCCGACGTTAGCAAGACCGATCAGGCGAACGCCGCGGTCGAGCGGATCGCCGCCGAACTCGGCGAGCCGACCGTGCTGGTCAACAATGCCGGGATCACAAAAGACGCCATGCTCTTCAAGATGACCGACGAGCAGTGGGACGCGGTAGTCGCCGTCAACCTGCGCGGCCCGTTCCTGATGGCCAGGGCGGCGCAGAAGTACATGAGCGGGCAGAAGTGGGGGCGGATCGTCAACATCTCGTCGTCGTCGGCGCTCGGCAACCGCGGCCAGGCCAACTACGCGGCCACCAAGGCCGGCGTGGAGGGCTTCACCAAGACGCTCGCCAAGGAACTGGGCAAGTTCGGGATCACCGCGAACGCGGTCGGACCGCACTTCATCGCCACCGACATGACCGCGAACATGGCCACCAGCCTGAAGATGTCGTTCGAGGACCTGGTGGCGACCTACTCGAAGCAGATACCGGTGGGACGGGTCGGCCAGCCGGCTGACGTGGCGGCCGCTGTCTCCTTCCTTGTCGGCGAGGACGCGGGCTTCGTCTCCGGCCAGGTTATCTACGTGGCCGGCGGCCCGCTCAACTGACCGGGCTAGAGCCGAGGGCCCGATGACCTGTACGTTGCATGTGGCCTGGGATGGCCGGCTCGCGGGTTACGACTTCGGGGCCGGTCATCCGATGGCGCCCGCCCGGGTAGAGCTGACCATGGAACTGGCCCGCGCGTTCGGCGTGCTGTCGGCGCCGGGGGTGACGGTCGTGTGCCCGGCGCCCGCGTCGATGCTGGAGCTGGCCACAGTGCACCTGCAGCGCTACATCGATGCGGTGCAGCGCGCCGGTTCGCCCAGCCCCGGGACGGCCGAGCTCGCGGCCGTGTTCGGCCTGGGCACCGCGGACAATCCGTTGTTCACGGGCATGCATGAGGCGTCCGCGCTGGTCGCCGGGGCCACCCTGGCGGCGGCTCAGGCCGTGTGGACTGGCTCGGCGCAGCACGGTGCGAGCATCGCCGGCGGCCTGCACCATGCCATGCGCGCCAACGCCAGCGGGTTCTGCGTGTACAACGATCCCGCGATCGCCATCAACTGGCTGCTCCAGGCGGGGGCCAGCCGGATCGCCTACGTCGACATCGACGTGCACCACGGCGACGGGGTGCAGGCCGCTTTCTACGATGATCCGCGGGTGCTGACGATCAGCCTGCACGAGGACCCGGCGACGCTGTGGCCCGGCACCGGGTGGCCGTCCGAGACCGGCGGCCCAGGGGCGCCGGGGTTCGCGGTGAACGTGGCGCTTCCCAGCGGGACCGGTGATGCGGCGTGGCTGCGGGCCTTCGACGCCGTGGTACCCCCGCTGCTGCGCGCGTTTCGGCCGGAGGTCCTGGTCAGCCAGCATGGCTGTGACACGCACTGGCTCGACCCGCTGGCCGGCCTGCGGCTGACCATCGACGCGCAGCGCCTGGCCCACGCCGCGATCCACCGGCTGGCCCACGAGGTGGCCGGCGGTCGCTGGCTGCTGATGGGTGGTGGCGGCTATGAAATGCTTCAGGTTGTGCCACGGACCTGGACGCATCTGCTGGCCGAGGCGGCCGGGTGCCCGATCGCACCCGGCGCGCGCATCCCGGGGAGCTGGCGCGATTACGCCCGCTACCGCACCGGGCAGGAAGCACCGGAGAGCATGACGGACGGCAGCGAGCCGGCGTTCGCCCGGTTCGAATCGGGCTACAACCCAAGTGATGCCGTCGACCGGGCTATCCTTGCCACCCGGTCGGCCGTCTTCCCCGAGCACGGACTTCTGCCCGAGCCGTAGCGGCGGCCCTGCCGGTCAAACGCCAGCCGATGCCGGTCAAGCGCCAGCCGATGCCGGTCAAGCGCCAGCCGATGCCGGTCAAGCGCCAGCCGATCAGCCCAGCCGAGAGCGCCCTGGCGGGCTGCCCGCCGGGGCGCTCTCGGCTGCCGTGTGCCGCCTGTGCTACAGGCGCTCGAAGATCGCCGCGATGCCCTGCCCGCCGCCGATGCACATCGTCACCAGGCCGTACCGGCCCCCGGTGCGCTTCAGCTCGTACAGTGTCTTGACGGTCAGGATCGCGCCCGTGGCCGCGACCGGGTGCCCCAGCGAGATGCCGCTGCCGTTGGGGTTGGTCCGGTCGGGCAGGCCGAGCTCGCGGAGGACGGCAAGGGCCTGGGCCGCGAAGGCCTCGTTCACCTCGAACACGTCGATCTCGTCGAGTTTCAGGCCGGTCTTCTCCAGCACCATCTTGACGGCCGGCACCGGGCCCATGCCCATGATCCTGGGCTCGACGCCCGCGACGCTGGAGCCGACCAGGCGGCCCAGCGGCTGCAGGCCGTGCCTGCTGGCGTACGCGCTGCTGGCCAGCACGACGGCGGCCGCCGCGTCGTTCATCCCCGAGGCGTTCCCGGCGGTCACCGTGCCCTCCTTGGCGAACGCCGGGCGCAGCCGGGCCATGGACTCCAGGCTGACGTCCTCCCGGAAGTGCTCGTCGGTCGCGAAGTCGACAGTCGTCTTCTTGACCTTGACCGGGATTGGCGTGATCTGCTCGTCGAAGTAGTGCGCCGCCGTCGCGGCCGCGGCCCGGCGGTGGCTCTCGACCGCCAGCGCGTCCTGATCCTCGCGGGAGATGCCGAAGTCCTCGGCCACGTTCTCCGCCGTCACGCCCATGTGGCAGGCAGCGAACGGGTCGGACAGCCCGCCGACCACCGCGTCGATGACCTTGCCGTCGCCCATCCGCTGGCCCCAGCGCATGCCCGGCAGCCAGTACTGGCCACGGCTCATCGACTCGGCCCCGCCCGCTACCGCGACATCGGCGTCACCCAGCGTGATGATCTGGGAGGCTGAGACGATGGCCTGCAGCCCGCTGCCGCAGAGCCGGTTGACGGTCAGGGCCGGCGTGGTCACCGGCAGCCCGCCGTTGACGGCCGCGACCCGGCTCAGGTACATGTCCCTGACCTCGGTGTGAATCACGTTGCCGAACACCGCGTGACCGACTTCCTCGGGATCGACCGCGGCCCGCTTTACCGCCTCGCGGACCACCGTCGCGGCCAGGTCGCACGGCGGGATGTCCTTGAGGCTGCCGCCATACCGGCCGATGGCCGTCCGGGTGCCGGACAGCACTACAACATCGTTTAGTTCGGTCATGTCGTTCCCCTTACTCTTCCAGGCCACCGCTGACTGCCCAGGCCTGTCTGGCTGCGGGCAGGCTGGCCCGCAGCCAGCACGCACACTACGTGGATTCAGTCCCGATGCTGTGCCGGGTTGCCGCTCCTGGCAAGAGGACCAACGTCCCGGGATGCCAATCGTCCGACCCCGCCAGGCCTTCCGGCCGGTTAGCCCTGTAGGGTCGGGACCTTTGCCCCTACGCGGAATGGTGCCCGCCAAATTAATTTGGCAATGTTTGTGAACAATACAAATACCGGATTAATTTCCCGGCGGCGGGTGTCTAATGAATGTAAAGTCATAAAGCCTGGCCGGCCGGGTCGGCAATCGTGGGAGGTGCCCATACATGGACTTCGAGCTAACTGACGAGCAGGAACTGATCCGTAACACGGTGCGAGAGTTCGCCGAAGCCGAGCTGGCGCCGGTGGCCGGTGAAGTCGACCAAAACCACCGTTTTCCCGCGGAGAACATCCCGAAAATGGCGGGACTGGGGCTCATGGGAATGCCCTGGCCGGAGAAAGTAGGCGGCGCCGGGGCCGACTACGTGAGCTACCTCATCGCGCTGGAGGAAGTGGCCCGGGGGTGCGCGACCACCAGCGTCATCATGACCGCGCACACCACGCTGGCGACCTCGCCGATCGTCAAGTTCGGGACCGAGGCCCAGAAGGACAAGTACCTCTTTGATATGGCTTCCGGGCGCCGCCTGGGCGCTTTTGCCCTGACCGAGCCCGCCGCCGGGACCGACGCGGCGGCCGGCACCTGCACGGCTATCCTCAAGGGCGACTCCTACGTACTCAACGGGTCCAAGATCTTCATCTCCAACGCCCCCTACGCCGAGATCTACATCGTCTTCGCGAAGACCGACCCGGACGCGCCGGGCACCCGCGGGATGAGCGCCTTCATCGTGGAACGAGACACCCCCGGGTTCACCGTCGGCGAGGCCGAGCACAAACTGGGCATCCGCGGTTCCAGCACGCCGCCGCTCTACTTCGCCGACTGCCACATCCCCAGGGACGCGCTGCTCGGCGGGGAAGGCAACGGCTTCAAGGTCGCCATGCAGACCCTGGACGGCGGCCGGATCGGTATCGGCGCGCAGGCCCTGGGTATCGCCCAGGCGGCACTCGACGCGGCCATCGCGTACGCGAAGGAGCGGGTGCAGTTCGGCAAGCCGATCGCCAGCCTGGAGGCCATCCAGTGGATGATCGCCGACATGGCCACCGAGATCGACGCGGCCCGGCTGCTGGTCTACCGGGCTGGCTCCTGCATCGACAAAGGCCTTCCCTACTCCACCGAAGGGGCGATGGCCAAGCTGTTCGCCTCGGAGACGGCCACCCGGGTCGCGGGCAAGGCCATCCAGATCCACGGCGGATACGGCTACACGGAAAGCTACCCGGTCGAGCGCCACTGGCGTGACGCCAAGATCACTGAAATCTACGAGGGAACCTCCGAAGTCCAGCGCCTGGTCATCTCGCGAGCCAGCCTGCGGTGACGGCAGCCGGCCGGCAGCGCCCGGCGCGGCCATCAATGAAGGACGTGCATTGTGTCTGAGCTTGCCTATGCCGACATCAAGGTCGGCGATGAGGCGTCGTTCGCCAAGACCATCACCGAAGCGGACGTCGTAAACTATGCCGGCCTCAGCGGGGATTTCAATCCGGTTCACATCGACGCCGAGTACGCGGCGCAGTCGATGTTCAAGGAGCGCATCTCGCACGGCATGCTGGTGGCCGGGCTGATCTCCGCCGTGCTGGGCACCCGGCTGCCCGGCCCCAATTCCATTTACCTGGGGCAGGAGCTAAAGTTCACGGCGCCGGTCAAATTCGGCGACACCGTTACGGCCCACGCGTCTGTGACGGAGAAACGCGATGACAAGAGGATCATCAAGCTGCGGACCTGGGTGACGAATCAGCGTGGCGAGACCGTCATCGACGGCGGTGCGGTGGTCAAGAAGCTCGGCCTGTAGGCCACTAGACGGCGCGCGCGGTGCGGCCGGGCCCCTCATCGGGTCCCGGCCGCCGCGGCCGGGAGGAACGCTATGAAGATTGTGGTCGCCTACAAATGGACCCGCGACCCTGAGGAAGCCTCGGTCGGTGCGGACGGCACCGTGGACTGGTCCCGGGCCAAGCCTGGCCTCAGTTCGTACGATCCCGTGGCCATCGAGCTGGCGCGCCGTCTGGCCGAGGCGACGGGCGCCGAGCTGGTCGGCGTGACGGCGGGGGCCACCGGCGTCGGCGCGGCCATCGCCGCCAAGGCCGCTCTGTCCCGCGGCCTGGACCGCACGGTGATCGTCGAGGACGACTCCCTCAAGGGGGCCGGCCGGGCCGAGCTCGCCGCGGTGCTCGCCGGGGCGGTACGGCACATCGGTGACGTGGACCTGGTTGTCACCGGTGACTCGTCGGTCGATGTGGCCGCCAAGATGGTGCCGACGCTGCTGGCCGGGGAACTGGGCTGGCCTGCGGTGGCGGAGGTCAACGAGCTCACCGGCGAGGCGGGCGCGCTGCGGGTGCAGCGCGCCATCCCGGGCGGCGTCCAGGTGCTGGAGGTCTCCGGCCCGGCTGTGCTGGCGGCGGCCGCGGATGCCGCGGTGCCGCGCGTACCCGGCATGAAGGATCTCCTCGCGGCAGGCAAGAAACCGGCCGAGCATCTCGATCTCGCCAGCCTCGACGTGCCCGCGAGAAACGCGGTGCTGACGGTTACGAGCACGTCGCGGCCGGAGCGGAAGGCCCGCAGAGGCCAGATGATCGACACGACCGACCCCGCCGCGGCCGCCGCCGAGCTGGTTAAGGCGCTGCACGGCGCCGGGGCCCTGTGATGGCCAGCACCGTGATGGCCAGCACCGTGATGGCTTGCGGCACGAGAGAAGAAAGGACTCGACAGTGAGCGTGAACGTCTGGATCGTCGTCGGTGATCAGCCGGCGATCGGCAACCTGATCGCGGTCGCGCGCGCCCTCGGCAGCCAGGACGGCGCCGATGGGCAGGTCGCGGCGGTCGTCGCCGGGCCCCGGCCGGTGGCCGAGACCGTGGCGGCGAGCGGCGTGGACCGGGTGGTCTGGTGCGGCGGCCCGGATGACGCGCCCGCCGAAGCCGGCGCCCTGGCGGTCGCCGACGTCGTCGCGGCCGATCCGCCCCGTGTCGTGCTAGGCGGCCGCAACCCCGGCGAGCGGGTGCTGCTCGGGGCCGCCGCCGCCCGGCTGCGGGCTGCGGTGCTGACCGGGGCCCTCTCGGTTTCCGCCGACGGCGACGGCGTCGTCGTGGTCAACGCCGTGTTCGGTGACATCTCCGAGGAGACCGTCGCGGTTTCCGGCCCGGTCGCCCTGCTGATGGACGGCGGGTCCATCCCGCCGGCCGCCGACCGCAGTGTGCCCATCGAGGAGGTCACCGCCGCGCCGTTGGGCATGAAGGTGATCGAGACCAGGATGTTCGGCTTCGATGAGGTGGACCTCGGTGCGGCGCCGCGCGTGATCGGCATCGGGCGCGGCCTCAAGGCCAAGGAGGACCTTGCCCTGATCGAGACGCTCGCCGAGGCCGCCAAGGCCGAGATCGCCTGCTCGCGGCCGGTGGCCGAAGGCCTCAACTGGATGGGCAAGGACCGCTACATCGGGAGCTCCGGCGCGCACATCACCCCCCAGCTCTACCTGGCCATCGGGATCTCCGGCCAGCTGCAGCACATGGTGGGCGTCGTGGGGGCGGAGACGATCGTGGCGATCAATTCGGACCCGAACGCCGTCGTGTTCACCCAGGCCGACTACGGCCTCGTCGGCGATCTCTACCAGCTGGTGCCGGCGATCACCAGCGCGCTGAAGTGACGGTGCGGCATGCCAGAAACGGCTGAACCTGACTTCGACGTCATCGTGGTCGGCGCGGGTATCGCCGGCTGCGTCACCGCCTACCAGCTCGCCCGGCAGGACCGTTCGGTCCTGCTGATCGAGCGCGGCGAGGCCCCCGGCTCGAAGAACCTGTCCGGTGGGGTGCTGTACTCCCGGGGCATCCAGGAGGTCTTTCCCGATTTCCTGGCCGAGGCCCCGGTGGAGCGCCGGGTCACCCGCAACCTCGTCACCTTCCTCAACGCCGGGAGCTCCGTCGGGATCGATTACCAGGACACCCGGCTGGCCGATCCGGTCAACGCGGTCACCGTGCTGCGGGCCAAGCTCGACGCCTGGCTGGGTGACAAATGCGAGGAGGCGGGCGTCATCGTCATGCCCGGCGTGCGCGTGGACCGGGTGCTGACCGAGGACGCGCCCGCCGGAGCCGCGGCCCCGGCCGCCAACGGCGCCACGGGGAAGCGGGTCGTCGGCGTGCAGGCCGGCGACGACGAGCTGCGGGCCCGGGTGGTCGTCGCCGCGGACGGCGTGAACTCCTTCCTCGCCAGGGACGCCGGGCTCCGGCACCAGGACCCGCAGAACCACCTGGCGGTCGGCGTGAAATCAGTGGTGTCGCTGCCCAGGGAGACGATTGAGGCCCGCTTCAACCTGACCGGCGATGAAGGCGCTGCGCTCGCCGTCGTCGGCGACTGCACCGAGGGGGTGGGCGGCGGCGGCTTCCTCTATACGAACACCGACTCCCTGTCCGTCGGCATCGTCGTGCGCCTGGACGACCTGACCGCCAAGGGGAAGGTCGTCACCGACATCTTCGATCACTTCCTGCAGCACCGCTACATCGCCCCGTACCTGGAGGGCGGCGAGCTGGCCGAGTACGGCTGCCACCTGGTCGCCGAGGGCGGCATGAAGATGATCGGCGACATCATCATGGACGGCATGGTCGTCGTCGGCGACGCGGCTGGGCTCACCCTCAACACCGGCCTGACCGTGCGCGGCATGGACCTCGCGGTCGCCTCGGCCGTGGCCGCCGCCGACGGCATCGATGCCGCCCTGGACAAGGACGACACGTCCAAGGCGGCCCTGGCCGGTTACCGGGAGAAGTTCTTCGCGTCTTACGCGGGCCAGGACATGAAGACCTACGCGAAGGCCCCCGCCTTCCTCGAACACGAGCGCATGTATAAGGAGTACGGCGAGCTGCTGGCCAACGTCCTGTACGGCGCCTTCAGCCTCGACACCAGGCCCCGCCGGCATCTGCTGAGCGTCGCACGCCGGGCGCTGGCGCAGTCACCGCTGAAGACGAGGCAACTGATCAGCGACGGCATCGCAGGAGTGCGTGCACTATGAAACCTCTGTCCGTCCCCGAGCGCCTGACGAAGAACCGGTTCAACCTCGATGAGGAGGAGAGCCACATCGAGGTCAACCAGGAGATCGCCAAGGCCACCGGAACCGGCAAGGCCCTGGTCGCCTGCTGCCCGGCCCACGTCTACGCCGAGGAACCCGACGGGACCATCTCCGTGGAGTACGCGGCCTGCCTCGAATGCGGGACCTGCCTGGCGATCGCCGCGCCTGGCTCGCTTCGCTGGCACTACCCGCGCGGCGGGTTCGGCGTCCAGTTCCGCGAGGGTTAGTTCTTTTCCAGCTGAACAAGCCCGACCGGGAGTACTACTCCCGGTCGGGCTTATCCTTGTTCAGCGGTCGGGCTTACCCTGTTCAGCGGTCGGGCTTACCTTGTTCAGCGGTCGGGCTTACCTTGTTCAGCGGTCGGGCTTACCAGGGCTCCGGGCGGTCAGGCTTGCCCGGGCTTCTTCGGCCAACACAATGTCCGGCCCACAGCCGGTAAACAGATGTCCGGCCGCCAGCCCGGGGACCGGCACATGAGGCGGCCCGGCACCGGGCCTCCCCGATGCCGGGCCGCATCTCCTGCCGCGCGCTACCGCTCCATGACGTACGTCCCGGGCGCGGGGTCCAGCGGCGGGTACTTCGCGCTGCCCAGCTGTCTTCGGGGCTTGCTTCGTCCCACCGCTGCGGCTCTCCAGCCAGGCGGTGTAGTCAGGCCACCAGCTGCCCTGCCGCGTCTCGGCCTTGGCCAGCCAGTCGCGGTGGTCCGGCGGGTGGCCGTCGCCGACCCGGTAGGTGGCCTTGGGGTTCGTCGGCGGGTTGACCATGGCGGCGATGTGGCCGCTGTTGGAGAGCACGAACTTGATGTTGCCGCGCAGCAGCTGGGTGGCGCGGTAAGCCGACGGCCACGGCGAGATGTGGTCGTCGATGCCGGCCACCACGTAGGTGTCCACGTCGATCTTGGACAGGTCGACGGGGGAGCCGAGCATGCGTGACCTCGCCCGGCTTGATCAGCGCGTTGGCCATTGCGATCTCGATGAAATCACGGTGCAGCGCGGCGGGCATCCGGGTGGTGTCGGCGTTCCAGTACAGGATGTCGAACGGCGGCGGGTTCTTCCCCTCCAGGTAGTTGTTGACCCAGTAGGTCCAGATCAGGTCGTCGGGCCGGAGCCAGGCGAATACCTCGGCGAGCGTTCGCCCGTCCATGTAGCCGCGGACGCGGGAGGCGAGGATGGACCCCGCGGCCGTGCCCTTGTCCATCAGCGAGACGGTCGTGCCCGCCTCCGTCATGTCGAGCAGCGTCACGCCCAGCCCCAGGCTGGACAGCTGATCCAGCTGGCCGGTGGCGCTCAGGTGCGTGCTGACCATCGAGGTCATGATGCCGCCGGCGCACAGCCCGATCACGTTGAGCTTGGGGGCTTTGGTGATCTCCCGGGCGACCCGCATCGCGTCCACGATGGCCTCGCCATAGCGGTTCTTATCCCAGTGCCGGGCGCGCCCGTCCGGGTTGCGCCAGGAGATCACGAACGTCTGGTGTCCCTGCGAGATGAAGAACTCGAGCATGCTGCGGCCGGGGGCGAGGTCGGTGATGTAGTACTTGTTGATCATCGGCGGGACCATGAGCAGCGGGAACTGGTGCACGGTCGGCGTGGTCGGCTTGTACTGGATGAGTTCGAAGACGTCCGTGCGCAGCACCACCGAGCCCGGTGTCACCGCCAGATCCTGGCCAATGGTGAACGCGTCCGGCTTGACCATGGTCGGGATGTGCGGAGTTGAGGACATGTCCGAGGTGAAGGCGCGCAGGCCGCGCAGCAGGCTCAGGCCGCCGCTGTCGATGAACGCCTTCCAGGCGCCCGGGTTGAGCGCTGGGTTGTTGCTGGGCGCGGACGCAGCGATGAAGTTGGTCAGCAGGAACTGCAGGCGGGTGTTGTCCCGCCAGTCCAGGTCGGCGTCTGCGAGCAGATCCTGAGCGGTTCCACCAAGCGCCAGGTACATCTGAAGCGTCCGCTTGAGCAGCGGATTTCCCGTCCACGCCGGGTCGGCGAACCGGCGATCCCGGCGCGGCGCGGCAATCTCCGAGCTGCCGAGGGCGATGCTGGTCATGTCCGCGCTCAGTTTGACGGCCTGGCGGGCCACCGTCCCCGGCTGACTGGCCAGCCGCAGCGCCCAGCGCGCCAGGCTGGCGTCCGGCTGGAACCGGCTTACCGCCCCGGCCGTGCCGCCGGCCAGCAGAGAGTCCAGCGAGCCGGCGGCTGAGTCGGCCCGTTCGGCGTCCGGCGTAGGTGACGCCCGGTCGGTGTCCGGTGCGGCGGACGCGTCCTTGGTCTGCCCGTTGTTCTTGGCCTGGTCAGTAAACGGTTCCGCCGCCACTTTCATCACGTCCTTCTCGTCGCCGGAGCAGCTCACTGCTCTGCCGCCGGAGTAGCCATTACTACTCCTTAGACCGGATCACGTCGGCGCCAATCCCCGCAGGGCCGACGGGCCCAACACCAGCGGGACGTTTGTCCTCTGGACGCCAGAACCCGGCCGCGTCATCCGGGGCGTGAGCTTTCCGCCGATCTCGTCCGCTGCACCCTCTGCCCAGGCCGCCTGGGCGGAGACGCGACCCTATCCGCTCGCTCCATCCGATTCTGCTCTTCAATTTCTTTTCGTCAATTCCGGGTTCTCGTCAATTCCGGGCTGACGATCTTGGTACGTGGTTCTCGAGCCAGTTCATCGCTTCTTCACGGCTTTCGTAGATATGCGGGGCCAGGTCCCGGTGGTGCAGCTGCCTGGTGAGCTTGAGCCGCATGAAGGAGCTGGTTGTGTACCTGGTCACGCTGGCGTAGTAGCGCTCGGCCAGGCTGCGGACCCCGGCGGTGTATGCGTCCGTCAGGGCCGGATCCAGGTAGAAGTTGTCGTAGTTGACGACCATCTGCACCTTCTTGCCGATGGCGGCCAGGCGATTGCTGACCGCGGTCCCGATTGCCTCGGCGTCGTCCGCGCTGACCAGCGACATGCCCTCCATGTTCAGGAAGAACATGTTCCGTTCGGCGTCGTAGTCGAACCGCGCCTCCAGTGGCATGGCCAGAAGATCGTCCTTCAGGCCCATCGGCCCGCCGCCGAAGATCCGCTCGTCCATCAGCTTCGGCTCGCCGCGGATGATGGGCTCGAATCCGATGTGGGCGAGTACGTCCTTCTCGAGATCCACCCCCGGGGCGATCTCGACGAGTTCCAGGCCGCCGGGGGTGAGCTGGAAGACGCACCGCTCGGTCACATACAGCACCGGCTGGCCGGCGGCGGCCGCGTACTCGCCGCTGAATGTCCGCTGCTCCACGTCGGCGAGAAACTTGGGCGCCACGGCGCCGTCGGCGATGACCAGCCGGCCATCCTGCACCCGGCAGCGGCTCGGCACGACGAAGGTCCCGACGAACACCAGCCGTTTGGCGTTCTGGCTGATGTTGATGAATCCCCCCGAGCCCGCCAGCTTCGCGCCGAACCGGCTGACGTTGACATTGCCCAGGCGGTCCGCCTGGGCCATGCCCAGGAACGCGGCGTCGAGACCGCCGCCGTCATAGAAGTCGAACTGGGACGGCTGAGCCAGGATGGCTTGCGCGTTCACCGCCGAGCCGAAATCCAGCCCGCCGGTCGGCATGCCGCCCATCGCACCGGGTTCGGCGGTCAGCGTCAGGTAGTCCAGGATGTGCTCTTCGGCCGCCACATTGGCGACGCCCTCCGGTATGCCAATGCCGAGATTCACCACGCTGCCTGGCTGAAGCTCCATCGCCGCCCGGCGGGCGATGACCTTCCGCTCGGTCAGCTCCAGCGGCGGGACCGGGTTGCGGACCCGCCGCAGCTCTCCGCTCAGCGCCGCGGAGTATGGCGTGCCGAAGGTCTGCCAGTGGTGCTCGGGCTCCGAAACGACGACGCAGTTGACCAGAATGCCCGGGATCATCACCTCGCGCGGGCTCAAGCTGCCGTTTTCGGCAACCCGCTCCACCTGCACGATCACCAGGCCGCCCGCATTGTGCACCGCGGTAGCCACGGCGAGCGCCTCCATGATCAGCGCCTCGCGCTCCATGGTGACGTTCCCGCCGGGGTCGGCGGTAGTACCGCGCAGGAACGCCACATCGAGCGGCAGCGCCTTGTAGAACAGGTACTCCGCGCCACCGAGGGTGATGAGCTCCACGCGGTCCTCGGTCGTCCGCTCGTTGATCTTCCCGCCACCCTGCCGCGGGTCGACGAACGTGCCCAGCCCCACCCGGGTCAGCAGGCCGGGCTTGCCTGCGGCGGTGTCCCGGAACAGTTGCGAGACCACCCCCTGCGGCAGATTGTGCGCCTCGATATCGTTCCCCACCGCCATCTTCCCCAGCTCGGGCGCCATGCCCCAATGACCGCCCACGGCCCGCTTCACCAGGCCCTGATGGGCCAGCCGGTCCAGCCCCCGGCCGAGCCGGTTCCCCGCGGCCATGGTGAACACCAGCCCGAGGTCGCGAGGAGCACCCGTCAGCAGGAACCGCTGCTCCAGCGCCAGCGTCAGCTCCTCGGCGAAGCACTGCCCCATGAACCCTTCGACCACGACCGAGTTGCCGTCATGGATGAGCCGTACCGCCTCGGCTGCGGTGACGATCTTGTCCCGCACCGAACTGCCGGACAAGGATTCCGCGGGGATGCGCATGGTGCTCCTCCTGAAGCGAATCCGGGCGAAACGCCGTTGATGGGGGGCCGAGCTAACGTCGGCGGCCGCGATGTCGCGGCCGGCGACGAGAGTCTGGATCGTTCGGTGCCCTCGAGGTGTGAATGGACTCGATGCCGACGCTCCCTCATCTTCCGCCGGGCACATCCGCACGGGGAAGGGCCTAACGGCCTGGTCCGGCGGCGCATGCGGCGACGGGCATTTCCGACGAGCATCTCGTGGCCTGGACCGCGGCCTGGACAGCTCCGGTATTGACACGGCAGGGCTGCAGGGTGCGTGATGGCAGCCATGAGTACTCCTGACGGCGCGATTCTGGTGACCGGGGCCACCGGGCGGGTGGGCTACCGGCTCATGGAGGCGCTGGCCGACGCGGGCGCCGACGCTACGGCGATGGTACGGGTGCAGGCCCGGGGAGACGATCTGCCCGGCACGCCGCGGTATGTGGTGGGGTCGTTCGACGAGCCGCCGCCGGCGCAGACGTTGCGCGAATTCAACCGGGTCTTCCTGCTGAGCCCGGCGCTTGAGGAGCAGGCCGAGCTCGAGACGGTGTTCATCGATGCGCTGGTGGCCGCGGGCCACCGCCCGCACGTGGTCAAGATGGCGGCGGACGGATTCCAGGAGCCGGGCTGCGACGTGCGTTTCATGCGCAGCCACCGGCAGGTGGCCATGCACCTGGACGCGACCGGCCTCCCGATCAGCTACCTCGCCCCCACCTTCTATATGGAGAACCTGCTGGCCGCCGCCGAGACCATCCGCAAGGAGGGCGTGATCCGCGCGCCCGCCGGCCAGGGCCGGATCGGCTTCGTGGCCGTCCGGGACGTCGCCGCGGTCGCGGCCCGGGTGCTGACCGGCCAGGGATACGAAGGCGATACGTACGTGCTGACCGGGCCGGCGGCGCTGAGTTACAAGGACGTCGCCAAGCGGATCTCGGCCGTCTTCGCGCGCCAGGTGAGCCAGCAGGGGCAGTCCGGTGAGCAGGTGCGGAAGATGATGCTGGCCGGTGGAATGGACCCATGGGAAGCAGACGGCTACGTCGAGTGGTTCGAATGGTTCCGGCACCGCGGCGGCGACACGGTGACCCCGACGGTGCGCGAGGTGACCGGGCAGGAGCCGCAGCCAATCGACGACTGGCTCAGCTCAGCCCGCGCGAGCTTCCTGCTCCCGCCGGTTTCCTAGGCCTCCCCGTCTGACAGCATCGGTATCCTCACCTACCTGGAGCACCTGACCAGCAGCATCTACGTGGACCGGGGGCGGCTCAGCCGCGTTGGGTCTGCTGTGACGCTGGAGGTGCCGCGGCCGGGGCGCCCGCCGCAGGATTGGTGCTAGGGCAGGCTCCAGTGCTGATTGGAGCCGTTATGGCAGCGGTAGACGTCGAGCTGCGTACCGTTGCGCGTGGAGGACGCCGGATCGTCCAGGCACAGGCCGTTCGACTTCAGCACGTACTGGCCGCTGCTGGTGTGCTTCCAGACCTCGTTGGACGCGCCGTTGCAGCTCCACAAGATGACGTGGCCGCCGTTACCCGCGTTGCCCTGGTCGTTCATGCAAAGGCTGCCGTGCTTCAGCTCACCGCCGGTGAATGACCATTGCTGGGAAGCGTCGTTGACGCAGGACCAGATCTGTACCTGGGCGTGGACCGCGGAACTGTTGTCGTCGGCGCATTTACCGCCATAACCCTTGATCTCGTGACTGGCGGCGGCGGGAGGGGTAGCCGCGATCGCGATGGCATCGGGAAAGCTGCCGACCGTGATCGGGTGGCCGGCGGTGTTGGTGGCCGTCGCGATCGGGGTCACCGTCCCCGAACCCGCGTTGGCGACGTAGGCGGTAACCGGGATGGCCGGCCCGTCAGGGCGCCTGGCGCCGGTCCCACCGTCTCCCAGCATGGCCGGTGGCCTCGGCGCACGCGCGACACCAGGCACCGCAGCGGGTGGTGCCGCCGCCCGGGCCGCGCTCGCTGATCCGGTCACTATGGCCAGCACGGCCAGCACGAGCGCCAGTTTCGTGTGCATGATCCCCGTCCCCCGCCAGGACTTTGCACCAGCAGAAACCCCGGGCTATGATCAGCCGCTCCCGGCGCACTCCGCTGACCTGCACAAAAGACCCGACACCGAAAGTATTGACCAACTAACTTTCAGTGACAAGCCATGCTGGGGCGCTGTCCCGGCGGGTCCTGCTCCGCGGGCGGACCCTGCCGCCACAGCAAGAATATTCCTGACATGTTTCCGATATATCAAGACTGGCTCATGATAGCGTTCTGCTATGCCTGAAACGGACAACCGTGGCGGAGCTACGGCCACTCAGCGCCGTCGTCCCCGCCCGTATCCCGCCATTGTCGAAACCGTCGAGCCCCTCGGCCCCTACCTGCTGCGGATCTCGGCGGGTGGCGCGGGCCTGGCCGGCTTCCGCTGGCCGGGACCGGCCAGTCACCTGAAGCTGTTCCTGCCCGAGCCGGGCCAGCGGAACGCGGAGCTGCCGCCCGCCGACGCTGAGGGCTTCATGGTCATCGAGCCGGGGCGGCCCCGCCCGACGACCCGCACGTTCACCCCCCGCAGCTGGGATCCGGCCACCGGCCGCCTCGACCTGGAATTTGTGCTGCATGGTCACGGCCCGGCGTCCCAGTGGGCCACCCAGGCCCAGCCTGGCGACCAGGTGGCGGTGAGCCAGCCCCGCCGCACCTACGAGCTGCTCCCGGACAGCCGCTGGCTGTTCCTGGCCGGCGACGAGAGCGCCCTGCCCGCCATAGCCACCGTGCTGGAGGTGATCGACCCGGACGTGCCCGTGCACGTCCTCGTCGAACTGGAGGATTCCGGCCACGAGGTCGCGCTGCCGGCCCGCGCGGCCTCCGACGTGCGCTGGCTGCCGCGCCAGCCCGGTGACCGCCCCGGTGCCACGCTCACGTCGGCAGTCGCCGCGTGGACGCCACCGCCGGGCGCGGGACAGGTCTGGGCCGCCTGCGAGGCCGTGGCGGTGCGGGACATCCGCTCCCAGCTGCTCGGCCCGCTGGGCTGGCCGTCGGATCGCATCCTGACCCGGGGCTACTGGCGGGCCGGCGAAGTCAACCACCCCGATCACGATTACGGCGACGACGCGCTGCCGTAGACGTGGGCGGCCTGGGCGTCAGCTCCAGTCAGCCCGCCTGCCCAAGATCGCCTGGGCTGTCTCCGGGGACCGGGACAGCCGGTCAGATACCCGCCTTGTCCAGGGCGCTCTGCAGCGAGGTGATGTATCCCTGGGAGGTATGGCTGGCGCCGGAGACCGCGTCGATTTTCGCGCTGCCCGCGGCGAGTGCCTCCTGCGTGAGCCGTCACCCGGCCGGGGTGACGCAGAGTCCCGGTTCCTGCCGCAGACTGAGCTCATCCGGGAGGCCGTCTCCGGTTTACCGTAAGGAGCGCTGGCTATGACGTTGACCTCGATGCGTGCGGGATCCGAGACCGGAGATGGGAGGGCTAGGTTATGGGTCTCTTTTCCCGGTTCCGTTCCGGTGGGTCCGGTGACAGGCCGACCGGGCTGCGTCGCTGGGTAGTCCCCACCGGGCGCCGTGATCAAGATCTTGAACAAATCAAGCAGGCCGCAGCGGCGGACGTTGCCGAGATGGAGGAGGAGGATCGCAAATACTTCAGGCAGGACGGCCCGGGCAGCGTTGAAGACGACCTTTGAGCGGACGGTGACGGGCCGGCTCGGATGATGGCATCGCCGCCTGGCGGTCGTGCTCGGCGGCGGTGGAGGCCGGACGAGGAGCCTGCGCCAGCGCGCGGCGACTGCCCGCCGATCCTACAGCCAGTCCCGGCGCCGGAAAATGATGTAGAGCACGATCCCGGCGACGACCATGATGGCGACCGAGGCCGCGAACCCCGCTTGCCGGCTGAAGCCGGGATAGGGCACGTTCATCCCGTAGAAGCCGGTGATGAAGGTCGGAACCGCGATGATCGCGGCCCAGCTCGTGACCTGCTTGGTGATGACGTTCATCCGGTTGCCCTGGATGGTCAGGTTGGTCTCCAGGATGCTCGTCACCAGGTCTCGCAAGCTGTCCGTCCATTCGGCGGCGCGGAGCACGTGATCGTAGACATCCTGGTAGTAGGGCATGAGATCGTCGCTCACGACATGCAGGTCGCGGCGCATCAGGGAGTTCGCCACCTCGCGCATCGGGATCACGATCCGGCGGAGCAGGACCAGGCTCTTGCGCAGTTCGAAGCTGCGCCGCTGGACGGCCAGGCCCTGCGGGACGTCGGCGAACACCTGGTCCTCCAGCGTTTCCACGGCGTCGTCGAGACTCTGCACCGAGTCGAAGTGGCCGTCCACGATGTAGTCGAGCAGTCCGTAGAGCAGGTAGCCGACGCCGAACTTGGTGAGATCGGGGTTGGCGTCCCAGTGATCCACGACGGCGCCGATGTCCAGCCCATCGTCCTTACGGACGGTGATCAGCGCCCGCCGGGTGACGAACGCGGCGAGTTCGCTGGTGACCAGCTCACCCGAATCGGTATCCAGCTGCGCGCCATAGGCGGTCAGGAATAGGTGGCTCCGGTAACGGTCCACTTTGGGCCGCTGGTGCTCGTGTACGGCGTCCTCCACGGCCAGCGGATGCAGCCCGAATTCGTCACTCAGTACCGCCAGGTCGTCGCGGTCGGGATCACGCAGGTCAAGCCAGAGGGTGACCGACTCGTCGGACAGGTAATCGCTGATCTCGGAGACCGGGAAGCCCTCACGCTCAAGCGTTCCGTCCCGGTACAGCCGCGTGCGTGCCTGGCACTTGGTGGGGGTGACGGAGCAGATGGCGGCGGCGGCCACCGTGTCGGGATCACTGCCGTGGAAGGTCTGGGCTATCAGTGGCCTGCCACCGAGCACGCCACTGGACGCGCCATCGGCGCTCGCTGGGTCGGATCGCGTTGTGGTCATCGGGTTTCTCCTCGTTCACCTGCGGGCGCCTGGCGGATGGGGGCGCCCCACCAGAGTGGCATCAACCACGAGTGCGTAGCGCCGAAGTGAAGACCGGGCCACGCGGCGAGGACCAGGCCAGCGGGCTCCGGCTGGCGATCAATCAGAGATCAATGGAGGAGCCCATGGTCACGGCCCAGCGTGAGCGGCCTAACGGTTCAGCACGCCTCCAGGCGGACGCGGTGCGATGCGAGGATGGTGGAACTGATGCCGCCCGGGTCGCGGAGCTGCGCCGCGAGACAACGACGGCCAGCTCTATCTGTCCAAGCGGAAAGGCGACATGATCATCTGCGACGGTGCCGCATGACCACCGAGACCGCGCCGCTGGCCGGGCTGAAAGTGCTGGAGAGGTCTCCAGTTTCGTGGCCGCGCCGCTCGGCGGCCTCGTGAGCACATGCTCCCGGGGGCGCTGTCATGTCCGGCTCCGCCCGCCGCCGCGTTCCCACGTGCCTTTGGGCGGCGACGCAGCTGTCGGCGCGCTATGGGGGCGGCCAGGATAGGGGCGTGGACGTTTTGAGCAGCCGGATCCTGCTGCGCCCCGCCGACGTGGGCCGCAGCCATCGTTTCTATCGCGACGTACTGGGCCTGGCGGTCTACCGGGAGTTCGGCCCGCCCGCAGATCCAGGGCTGGTGTTCTTCCTCGGCCCGGGATTGCTCGAGGTCTCCGGCCACGCGGCCGGCCCTCCCGGGCGCTCGATGATGATCTGGCTCCAGGTACGCGATGTTTACGCAGAGCACGACCGGCTGGCTGCGGCAGGGGCTCGTATCCTCCGACGGCCCACAGCGGAACCCTGGGGACTGACCGAAATGTGGATCGAGGACCCGGACGGCATCCGCATCGTCCTCATCGAGGTTCCCGCCGATCATCCTCTCCGCCGCGACACGCGGTCCCCGTCACCGCCCTGACGATGAACCGCATGCGGTGGCTGGCCCGCGGTAGCGGTTCAGGGCCAGGGCAGGCCGAGGATCTGCAGCAGGTCGCGGAAGTCCGTGATGGTGTAGTCGGGCACGCAATCCTGGTACGCCTTTTTTCCTTGATCCGAATTGAACATCACGGTCATCAGGCCGGCCTCCCGCGCTCCGTAGATGTCGCGGTACATGTCGTTGCCGACGTACAGCGCGTTCCCGGCCGCTATTCCCATCCCGTCGAGCGCGTGCTGGAAGAGCCGCCCGTCGGGTTTGCGGTACCCGTGGTCGCCGGAAACGATGATCGGATCGAAGTAGCCGAGCAGGCCGAGCTTGTGCAGCTCACCGCGCGCATTGCTGCTCTGCGCGTCGGTGACGATCGCGAGCGGATAGCGCTCGCGCAGGACGTCGAGCACCTCACGGACGTACGGGTACAGGCCGAGCTTCCGACGGGAGATGCCGCGGGCCATCTCGGCCAGGAGCAACGGCATCTGCTGGAGCTTCCCCGCCGGCAGGGCGCGGGTGAAATCCGTCCCGTGACCCTCGATGATGCTGCGCCAGATACCGGCCGCGTCGAATTCGGGGTACTTCTCCGGGCTGGCCCGCAGCTGTTCCTTCATGAGCTGGAAATAGACGTCACGAAGTTCGTGCCGGTGCAGGTCGATGCCCTGGTAGGTGAGGAAGTGCACTGCGGCGCGGAAGATCCGCTCCTCGTCGTCATCGGCCAGGATCCTGACCAGGGTGCCGTTCACGTCGAAGGCGACCGCTCGGACGTCCATGCTTGCGACAGTATCCCCCGTCCGGCCGGGATCTGGGTGCTCAGGCGGCTTGCAGCAGCCTCTTCGCCTGCGTCACGAGCCTGTTGCCGTAGTCCTGGCCGATGTAATCGTTGCGCGCGATCCGCAGCAGATTCAGCGCCATGTAAAACGGAGCACGAGCGGTGATCGACTCGAACGTCTGCTCGCGGTCGGGGAAATGACAGCTGTACTCCCGCACGAAGTGCTCGATGAACGGCTCGGCGCGATGCCGGTCGCGGGAGTCACGCATAAATGCGTGCTGGATTTCGCCGGCGACCCGCCCGACGTCGAACATCCGGTCGCCGCGCTTCATGCGCTCCAGGTCGATCGCCGCGACATCCATGCTGTGGCCGAACAGGAAGTTCGCCGGGGTCGCATCGCCGTGCAGCCAGACCTGCCGGTCCGCCCACATCTGCGGGCAGTCCCGCCAGCGGTCGCGCAGCCTGGAGAGCTCGCCGATGTCACGCTGCCCGATACGGCGGGCCTTCCTGAGCCTGCCGAGGATCGTGTCGAAGTACCGGCACTCGGGATCGAAGTTCACCGTTGCCCCGTTGGCCGTCCGGTTGTGCAGGGTGGCGAGGAAGTAGGCCAGCGCCGTCAGCCGCCAGTAGAGGTGCGCATCGTCCCGGTGCTGCGACGCGCGCGCAATCGCTTGACTGAATTCCTCGCCGGAATAGTATTCGACGGCCAGCACGCCGTTAATGTCGCGGCTGAGTCCGAGCGGGCGGATCACGTGGTGCGGCGATCCGACCAGGTTGTACTGGCGCAGCATCTTGAGGCAGTCGTACTCCTGGCGGGCCATCCAGGCCGCCCTATCCAAATCCGTCCGGAACCTTGTGCCGTAGAACTTGCAGATGACCTTAACGCCGCTGGATTTCTCCTCGTATGCGTAGACTTCGTTGCTCCCGCACAGCCGAAATACGCGGAACGCTAGCTGCGGTTCGCGTACCTCCAGTCGATTACGCATGATCCTGCTGAGGAAGCCGTGCAGCGGGTCCTCACCCGCGACGTATCCGACATATTTCCCGTTCATCGGAGCCTTCCCTCGCATCGGGCGGCAGGGCGACGGCATTAAATAGGGCGCCATATCGTCTCGCGACTGCGCCGCCCCGTCAGCTGCCGTTCACCCCGCCTTTACGTAGATAGAGACATTTCGTTCGCCCGTGATACATATCTGCGCCAGGTGGCGCGCGGTCGGGAAA
The DNA here is from genome assembly GCA_963775825.1 of uncultured Actinomycetes bacterium. Lineage (GTDB taxonomy): Bacteria > Actinomycetota > Actinomycetes > Streptosporangiales > Streptosporangiaceae > Bog-532. Next base: position 301,812 of record CAVZKY010000032.1, on the reverse strand, counting down.
ACCGGATGCTCGATGGCGTGACAGGAAAACCGGAACCGAAATTTAGGAGGACGCATGTTCAGCAAGTTCATCCCCGTGTCGGCGCTGGCCCTCGCCGGTCTCGGCGTCGGCGTCGGTATGGCCGCGACTGCCAGCGCCGCCTGACCATTACCGCACCCACGCCACCTGGCAGGGTCAAGACGCTGAAGTGCACCGTCAACCGGGACTACGCCTGCGCGAACTAGTACCCGGCCGACGCTGGAGTGAAGGCGCTCAACACGGCACCAAAGGGCTCAACGGAGCCTTACAACTGCTGAAGTTGCTACGCGCCGACGGCCTCGTAGCCGTCGCGTTCCTACGGCCCAGCCGTGGGCCCCGGCCTGGCCCCTCGCGGAGATGTTCGGGCCGATCCTGCCGGAGGGTATGAGCGAACATCACCAACTGGAGGCTTGTGCGGTGGCCTTGCGTATAACTCTCCGGTCGCGCTGGTAGGCATTCTCCGCGGCGCGGCAACTCTCACAGCGGCATCCACGGGCATAGCGAGTCCTCGTGCCATGTTCGGCTGGTGAGGGGGTGCGGTTTCGCGCTACCGGATGATCCTCGTGGTGCCGCAGGAGCATGTCGATCTGCCCTTGGCGTCTCTCTCCCATCAGGGGCCGCAACTGTGTGGCCAGATCGACTACTAGTTGGCGGGCATGGAGAACCCACTTCCAGTGGGGCTTTGAGCCGTAGCTCGTCCTGGCGGGCCTGTAGGGACCTTGAATGCAACTGTGGGGAATCAAGGTCTGCAGATGCTCTAGCACATCCAGATCGGTTGAGGTCACGCCGATACGCACGCGAATGTATCCCCGAGCCGATGTCTCCGTGACGAAGTAACCCTCGCCCTCAATGAGCCCAGCTATCCAGGCCAAGTCATCACTTTTCATAGGATTCACGGTAGACCCTATTGCCATGTGATGCATGGAACATGCCGACGTCGCGCGGCGGTTTCGACGCACTTTAAGCCGGCGCCCATGCGGGCGACGAATTGACCGTTCAGCCGGTCGGACGGAGCCCGAAGCCCCAGTTCAGCATCCGCTCGGCATCCTGCGCGCCGGCCGCCGGGCCGGTGGCGGGGCTGTCCAGCACGACCCCGATCAGCGTCCGGCCGTTCCTGATCGCCTCGAATAGCAGGCAGTGCCCGGCGTCGTCGGTGTACCCGTCCTTGACCCCGAGTGCGCCCTGATACGAGCCGATCAGATGATCGGTGTTGTCCCACCAGTACTCGTGATGCCCGGGCCCCTTCGGCAGGTGGTAGAACCGGAGGTCCACGATCGACTGGAAGGCTGGGTAGCGCATCGCCACCAGGCCGAGGATGAGCAGGTCGAACGGCGTCGAGTACGTCGAGGTCTCGGTGGGATAGGGCAAGCCGTCCGGTGAGGTGAAGTGGGTGTCCTTCATGCCCAGCTGGGCCGCGGTCGCGTTCATCCGCGCGATGAAGGCATTCATGCCGGGACCGTAGGCGTTCGCCAGGGTGTACGCCGCATCCGCTCCCGAGGGCAGCAGCAGCGCCGCCAGCAGTTCTTGTGCCGTGAGCACGTCGCCCCGGTGCAGCGCCGCGGTTTCGCCCCCGTATTTCCAGGCGTAGCTGACCGCCGCCCCTGGTACCCCGATCTCCCGGCCGAGGTTGCCGCTTTCCAGCACCAGCAGGGCGGTCATCACCTTGGTGACGCTTGCCATCGGCCGTTCGGTGTCCGCGTCGCGGCCCCACAGAATCTGGCCGGTGTCCGCGTCGGCCAGCACCGCGCCTTTGGCCTTCACCCCGCTCGGCGCGCTGGTCACCCCGATCACCGGACCGGCCGGCGGACGGGGACGGGAACTTGGGCTCGGCCGGGGGCTCGGACCGGGACGGGATAGCCTGGCGGGCGCGCGTGACTCGGCTCCAGCCGCCGCCACCTGGTTGCGCACGGGCTGTGGACCCTCTGCCACGACCGTGGCCGCCCAGGCCGCGGCGCCGCCGATCGTGGCGGCAGCCACGGTCAGCGCGACGATCCCTGCCCTTAGCCGCATCAAGCCCGCCCTCGTCCGCCTGGAGCAACAGCATCGACCGGTGAGGTCTTCCTGACCACCATCCGCCAGACGGCGCTGTCGCGCCAGCCTGCCGGGCTCGCCCGAACCCGGAGGACCCTGACGCCTCGTGCCGCCGGCCTACGATACTGCCGAGGGCTGTTCCTCCAGGTGCTCGGGCTCCGGAAGTGACTGCCGGTATAGCCGGCTCGGCCACCACAGCCAGCGGCCCAGGTCCAGGTTGATGGCGGTGACCAGCACGGACCTGACGACAAGGGTGTCCAGCAGCACGCCGAACGCGACCGCGAAGCCGAGTTCGGCCAGGAAGGTGACCGGCAGCGTGCTGAGCGCGGCGAAGGTGCCGGCCAGCACGAAGCCCGCCGAGGTGATGACCCCGCCGGTCGCCGACAGCCCGGTCAGCGCGCCGCGACGCGGTCCGTGTTTGCCTGCTTCCTCCCGCACCCGGGTCATCAGGAAGATGTTGTAGTCGATGCCCAGGGCGACCAGGAAGACGAACACGAACAGCGGGAACGAGTTGTCCGCGTTCCCGTAGTTGAACACGTGATTGAAGAACAGCGAGCTAACGCCAAGCGACGCGGCGAACGACAGCACGACGGTGGCGATGAGCATGATCGGCGCGACCAGGGCGCGCAGCAGCAGGCCCAGGATCACGAACACCAGCACCAGGATGATCGGGATGATCACCTTCCGGTCATGGTCCGCGGCACGCGCGATGTCCAGCGTGACCGCGGTATTGCCGCCCACCATCGCGTCGGCCCCCGGAACCGCGTGCACGGCGGCCCGGACCCGGTCGATCGTGCTGAACGCTGCCTGGCTGTCCGGTGCCGCGGTGAGCGTGCCCTGCAGCCAGGCGTGGCCGGCCCTGGTCACCGGAGGGGTCACGCCGGTGATCCCCGGCGTGGCCTTGAAGGCCGCCTCAACCTGGGCCGCCTGCGGCTCGTTGGCGACCACGATCACCGGCTGCCCGGCGCCGGCCGGGAAGTTCTGGTCGATGACCGTCTGCCCGGCCACCGAGTCCGGGTGGTGGCCCACGAAGGACTCGGCGGCGGTCAGGCCGCCGGCCCTCAGGCCAAGCAGGCCGAGCGCCATCACGCCGAGCACCACGGCGGTCGTCACCCAGACCACCCGCGGCCTGACCGCGATGCGCCGGCCCACCCTCGCCCAGATACCGCGGGTAGTGGGCTCGGCCGAGCCGAACGTCGGCTTGACCGGCCAGAATACCCAGCGCCCGCAGATCACCAGCAGGGCCGGCAGCAGCGTCATCATGGATACCAGCGCCACCGCGACGCCGATGGCCAGCACCGGTCCCAGGCTCTTGGTGGAGTTCAGCTCGGCGGCCGACAGCGTCAGCAGGCTGAGGATCACGGTGCCCGCGCTGGCGATGATGGCCGGGCCGGCCCGCCGCAGCGCGAGAGCCATCGCCTCGTGCCGGTCCTCGTGCCGGCGCAGTTCCTCCCGGTAACGCGCGGTCAGCAGCAGCGCATAGTCGGTTCCCGCGCCGAACACCAGCACGTAGAGAATGCCGGCGCTCTGTGCGTTGACGGTCAGCCCGGCGTGGGCCGCCAGCAGGTAGATGAGCGCCTCGGCGCTGACCAGCGCGATGCCCGCCGAGATCACCGGCAGTAGCCACAGGGTCGGGCTGCGATAGGTGATCAGCAGCAGCACGATCACGACGACCAAGGTGGCGGCCAGCAGGGTGCTGTCGATGCCCTTGAACGAGTTGGCCGAGTCCGCGGCGCTGCCCAGCGGGCCGGCGATGTGTGTGGCCAATCCGTCGGCGTTCGCCTGCGCGATGTCGTGCAGGCTGGTCGCCGCAGCCGAGGCGCCGTTCCAGCCTTTCGAGCCCAGGTTGACGGGCACGATCGTCTCGATCGCCTTGCCGTCGCTGGCAAAGATCGGCCCCTGCACCTGCCCGGGCACGACGCCGGTCACGTCGGCGAACCGCTTGGCGTCGGCGACCGCCTTCGCGCGGTCCGCGCTGGTCAGCCCAGAGGGACGGTCGTAGACGACGACCCCGGCAAAGACATTCGGCGACTGAAACTGTGACTGCAGGTTAAGTACCTTGGTCGACTCGGCCTTGGCCGGCAGCCAGGCCGATGAGTCGTTCTTTTCTGCCCCGGTGAGCTTGCCGGACAGCGGCCCGGCCAGGGCCACGATGATCAGCCAGAAGACCAGCACGGCCCATTTGGCCCGGCGTCCGCTGGCCACGGTCAAGATCCTTTGGCCTCGGCTCATGGTGATCCCCCGTTGAGTCGCTGGTCCGGTTGCCTCCTGCCAGCACTATCCGACAGTACTGGAAGCAAAGTCAAGACATATCTCGTATGTCGGAAACCTTGCACGGCGCTTACTCCTCCAAGAGTGCGGCCACCGGGATGCCCCCGTCGAGCGATATTCCGGTGGCCGGGCCGGTCTCACGGCCTTACCGCATGGCTGTGAACGCCCGGCGTCCGTCAGCCTAACCGGCAACTGGTCTGGTAATGCGGACCAATTTTTTGGTAAATTGTGAGACCAATTGGCTCGTCCGTTAGCGAACGCTCCTGCTTCGCTTCGGGCCCGGACCGAGGTGACTGCTGCCCGTGGAGCTGGGGATCAAGTTCACCGTCGGTGTCCCGCTTCGCAGGCAGCTCGAGCAGGCCCTGCGGATGGCGATTCGGTCTGGGCGGCTTGCCCCGGGATCGGTAGTGCCGTCGAGCCGGGATCTGGCTGAGGAACTGGGCGTATCACGCGGCGTGGTGGTCGACAGCTACGCCCAGCTGGGCGCCGAAGGCTACCTGTCAGCCAGGCGCGGATCGGGTACCCGCGTCGCCTTCCTGCCCGAAGCCGCCGGGCGGGCTGCCCGCCGGCAGCTGCGTCCGCCCCCGCAGTTCCGGTACGACCTGAGACCGGGGCAGGCCGACTTCCATGCCTTCCCGCGGGACCGCTGGAAGGCGGCACTTGCCCGCGCGCTACGCGAGCTACCGGATACCCGGCTGACCTACCCCGATAGCCGCGGCGTCCCCGAGCTCAGGAATGCGGTCGCCGAGTACCTGGCCCGCGTGCGCGGGGTCGTCGTAGAGCCCGAGCACGTCATCGTCTGCTGCTCGGCATCACACGCGCTGACCGTGCTCTGGCGTGCGCTCCGGCATCAGGGTGCCCGCCGCGTCGCGGTCGAGGACCCTGGCTGGACCGCTCAGCGCCGCACGGTCGAGCAGGCCGGCCTCGCGGCGATCCCCGTGCGGGTGGACACCGAGGGCCTGGTCATCTCAGAGCTCGCCGCCGCCGACGTGGATGCGGTGGTGCTCACCCCCGCGCACCACTACCCGACCGGGGTGGTCATGACGGCCGAGCGGCGCGGCGCCCTGATCGCGTGGGCGCGCCAGCGACGGGCACTGATCGTCGAGGACGACTACGACGTTGAGTACCGCTTCGGCCGCGATCCGGTTGCCAGCCTGCAAGGGCTCGCCCCCGATCTCGTCACGTTCGTCGGGACAACAAGCAAGACACTCGCCCCCGCCTTGCGCCTCGCGTGGATGGTTCCTCCCGCGCACCTGATCGACGACATAGCGGACGAGCTCGACGTCACGGGGACGGCACCGCCGACGCTCGATCAGGTCGCGATGGCCTCGTTCATCCAAGACGCCGGACTGGAGCGTCATCTCCGTTCGATGCGCCGGCGCTACCGCGCCAAGCGGGACGTTTTCATCGACGCACTAGGCCGGCACCTTCCGGAGGTCCGCGTGAGTGGCACCGCCGCAGGGCTGCATCTGTTCGCGCGGCTTCCCGGCAGGATCGACGAGCAAGAAACGGCGGCGCGGGCCCGGCGCTCCGGCGTCGGCGTGCACGAACTGCACCGCCACTGCACGGTACAGGCACCGTCACCACCTGCGTTTCTGCTCGGCTACGCGCTCCCCACGGCGGCAGAGCTGTCAGCGGCTACGATGCTGCTCGCCGACGCCATGGATGCCAGCGCCCGGAATCAGCCGTAAGGGATCCCGTACCCCGCCACCACGCTTCCCCGCTGAGCCCGCGCGCTACGGGGAGCGCTCTCCGCCGTATCCCTATTCACGGAGAATGCTCCCCACAGAGAGCGATCTGCCGCGTCTGCGGCCGCATCTAGTGCGGATCTTCGCTCGTTAGAACCTGACGGAGCCTGGTGAGCAGGGACTCTTCCGTGAAGGGCTTCTCGATCATGTTGACATCCCCTGCCGAGATACCCTTGCTGTCCAGCATGCCCCGGGTGTACCCCGACATGAACAGCACCTTCACGCCGGGGTGCAGCGCCCGGATCCGCTCGGCGGCTTCTTGGCCGAGCATCTGCGGCATGACGATGTCGGTGACCAGTGCGTCGATGCCGCCGTCATGGTTCGTGGCGACCTGGATGGCCTCGCGGCCGTTGGCGGCGGTGATCACCTGGTAGCCGCTACGGGAGAGGATCCTGCGGGCCACCTCCCGCATCGCGGGCTCGTCCTCGACCACGAGAATGGTCTCGCCCGTGCCGCTGCCCGAGGCCGTGGCCGGGGCTGGTGCCCGCGCCGGCACCGCGTCGTGGCCGGTGGCCGGGAGCAGGATGGTGAATGTGGTGCCGATGCCGGGCTCTGAGTAGACCCGCACGTGACCGCGGGCCTGGGTGATGATCCCGTACACGCTGGCCAGGCCCAGGCCGGTGCCCTCGCCCTTGGACTTGGTGGTGAAGAACGGCTCGAACGCGCGGTCGATGACCTCCCGGGTCATCCCGGTGCCGGTGTCGCTCACCTTCATGCAGGCATACCGGCCGGGCACCACGCCCGTCCGGCTGGCCGGATCGGTGGCGTCGATGTCGGTGGTGGCGGTCGTCAGCGTCAGCGTGCCGCCCGCCGGCATGGCGTCGCCGGCGTTGACGGCCAGGGTGACCAGGACCTGCTCGATCTGGCCGGGGTCGGCCAGCACCGCGCACAGGTCCGGGTCCATGCTCGTGGTCAGGACCACGTGCGCGCCCAAAGTGCAGACGAGCAACTGCTCGACGCCCTTGATGACCTCGTTGAGGTTCAGCGGCCGGGGCTGGACGCCCTCCCGGCAGGCGAAGGCCAGCAGTTGGTGGGTCATACCTGTCGCGCGTTCGGCCGCCCGCTGGATCTGCAGGACGTCCTCGTGAACCGACGGCAAGCTCACCTGCGAGCCACCTTTGGCCACCTCCGCGCTGACGAACGCGGCGTAGTTCGAGATGATGGCGAGCAGGTTATTGAAATCGTGGGCCAGCCCGCCTGCCAGCTCGCCGAGGTTCTCCAGCCGCTGGGACTGCTGCAGCTGGCGTTCCATCTTGCGCCGCTCGGCCTGGCTGCGCAGCCGCTCGCGTTCGGCCAGCACCTCTAGTCGCTCGGTCACGTCACGGATCGCCGCCAGGACCAGGATGCCGTCGGGGGTGTCGATGGCCGCCAACGAGATCTCGCCGGGGAACGTGCTGCCATCGCGGCGGCGGCAAGATGGCTCCGTCAGGGCATCCACCGGGCGCGGCTCCGGATCGGCAATGTGCCGGGTACAGTACGCCGCGTGTGCCGCCCGGACCGCATCGGGAACCAGTATCTCCATCTGCTGGCCCACCAGTTCCTCACGCCGGTAGCCGAACAGCCGTTCCGTCTGCGCGTTAACCAGCGCGATCTGTCCGTCCGCCGCGATGCACACCAATGCGTCCGGGGCGCCATCGAGCAGGCCGACGAACAAGTGATCAGTGACCTGCATGCTGATCCGCCCCCGTCGACATTCGTTGGCCGCGGCCGGTCCCGCCGGAGGCGCGGCCGCCACGGCCGGCCTGGAGGCAGGTGCCGACATAGACTTAACTTTAAGTAACTACACCGTAACTGTTCATTAGGGGACCCAGGCCATCCGGGGGGCTGGCTATCGATAGCCTTCGTTCCTCCCTCGGCCGGGCCTGCGTGATCCTGGGCCCGGCTGGTTGTTGCACGTTCAGGCTGCTCCCGCGGGTGCGGTCAGTCCGGGATGATGAGGACTTGGCGCAGTTTGGGTGAGCAGGTCGGTCAAGGACTACGTTGGCCGGGAACCCGGGCTGGCTGACCGGGTATGGCGGCGGGTAGCCACACGGTGACGGTCGTGCCCGTGCCGGGCGCTGAGGAGATCGCGGCGGTCCCGCCGGCCTGGCGGGTCATGCCGTAGACACTGGCCAGGCCGAGCCCGCCGCCCTCGGTGACGGGCTTGGTCGTCAAGAACGGCTCGAATGCGTGCTCGATGACCTCCGGTTCCATTCCCGTGCCGCTGTCGCGGGCGGTCAGGCACACGTAGCATCCCGAAGACAGGCCCAGGTCCGCTGCCTCGCCGTGCCCGAGCGTCAGGTTCTGTGTCTGAATCGAGAAGCTGCCGCCTTCTGGCATGGCGTCCCTGGCGTTCGTCGTGAGGTTCAGGAGGATCTCCTCGACCTGGCCGGGGTAGGCGGTGACGGGCCAGAGCCGCGGGGACAGGCACACGCGGTACTCGGTGCTCGCGCCGGCTGTGCTCCGCAGTAGCTCGTCGATCCCGCCGATGACCTTATTGAGGTCGATGAGCTCGGCGCGGATCACGTCGCGGCTCCCCGCCTCGCGCAGGTGACTGACGAGCTTGTTCACTCGCTGGCCGGCCTGTTCGATATGCTCGGCATTCCGGCTGATACCGGGCAGATCGAGGCGGCTGCCTCGCTGCAACGTCCCGGTTGCCTGGTCGCGGATGAAGGCTGCGTAGCTCAGGATGGCGCCGACCTGGCTGTTCAGTTCGTGGCCGACGCCGTTGGCCAGCCGGCCGATGCTTTCCAGCCGCTGCGTCCGCTGGAGATGAGCTTGCATGCGTGCTACCCGCGAGCGCTGCTCAGCTTCGGCGACGGCGCGGCGGATGACCGGCGCCAGCCGGGCGGGCCGGTCCTTCAAGATGTAGTCGGTGGCTCCTTGCCTGATGAGCTCGACCGCCGCTTCGTCGCCGATGGTACCGGACACGACGATGACGGGCGTGTCCGGGCACCGCTCCTGCGCGATCTTAATGGCACCCTCGCCGGGCAGGCCCGGCAGCGAGAAATCGGCCAGGATCACGTCCGGGCGGAAGGCGTCGATCTGCTGCTCATAGGAGGCCGCCGTGTCGACGACGACGGCAGTGAAGTCCAGGCCCGCGCCGGCCAGGCGGCGCTGCTCGAGTTCAGCATCGGCAGGATCGTCCTCCAGGATGAGGATGCGCAGCCCGCCCCGCCCGGCCGCACCTGTCCCCTCACCTGTCTCCTCGTCCGGCAGGGCCCGCGCCTGCCACCTGCGGGGGGCCGCGCCTGGCTCAGCAGCCCCCGGATCCCGGCCGCGTTGCCCGTCGCTCATGAACGGACCTCCCCTGCTCAGCCGATGACGTTAAGTCCTTTGAGCCGCCTGCCGGTCTTTCACGATTAGCGACTATATCACTACTTTAAGTGAGCATGCCCTGGCCCTGGTGATTCGTTCGTGGCGGCGCGCTGAAGCGCCGCTGGCAGCGCGGTCTGTGCTGGCCGGGTGGGGAAGTCAGCTACGGTGACGGCCTCTCACCGTCACCATGGCAGAGATCTCCGCGGCGGGCCTCAGTCAGGAACGTGGGCGGGGATCTTGAGAGCCGCTCGGCACATTCGGGGCGACGGGCACGGGCTCGGCGTGCCAGATGTCGCGGCAGTAGCCGCGGACGGTGCGGTCGGAAGAGAAGAAACCTGAGCGTGCGGTGTTCAGGATGGACATCCGGGTCCACCGGTCCTGATCGGCCCAGGCCGGCCCGACGGCGTGGTCGTGGCAGTCGATGTAGGGGCGGTAGTCGGCCAGGACCATGTATTCGTCCCATTCCAGGAGCGAGGTGATCACCGGCCCCACGGCGTCGCGGTCCCCGCCGGTGAAGGCACCTGAGGCGAGGGCGTCGACGGCTGCCCGAAGCTCGGCGTCGTCACGGTAATAGGCGCGGGGGTCATAGCCGCCTTGCCGGAGGGCGGGGACCTCGTCGGCTGTGAGGCCGAAGAGGAAGAAGTTGTCGGCTCCGACCAGGTCGCGGATCTCGATGTTGGCACCGTCGAGGGTGCCGACGGTGACGGCCCCGTTGAGGGCCAGTTTCATGTTGCCGGTGCCGGAGGCCTCCTTGCCGGCCAGCGAGATCTGCTCCGAGATATCGCCGGCAGGCACCACGAGCTCGCTGATCGTGACGTTGAAGTTGGGGAGGAAGACAACCCTGATCCGGCCGGCGACGTCGGGGTCGGCGTTGACCACGGCAGCGACCGAGTTGATCAGCTTGATGACGCGCTTGGCCTCTTGGTAGTTCGGTGCCGCCTTCGCGCCGAAGATGACCGTGTAAGGCACCGGGACGGCGGCCGGATCCGCCTTGATCCGGTTGTACAGGGTGACGATGTGCAGCAGTTTGAGAACCTGGCGCTTGTACTCGTGCAGCCGCTTGACCATCACGTCGAAGATCGAGTCGGGGTCGATGGTAACGCCGGTCGTGGCGAGCGCGTGGGCGGCCAGGTCGAGCTTGTTCAGCCGCTTCACCTCGCGCCACTGCGCCCGGAACTTCGCATCCTCGGCAAGGGCCTCCAGCCCGGACAGCCGGTCCAGGTCGGTCAGCCAGCCTTCGTCGCCCAGCCGGGCTGTAATCAGGCTGGACAGGCGCGGGTTGGCCAGCAGGAGGAACCGGCGGGGACTGACGCCGTTCGTCTGATTAAGGAACTTTTCCGGCCACAGGTCCGCGAAGTCCCGCAGCGTCGTCTGGGCGAGCAGCCGCGACTGCAGCCCGGCCACGCCGTTGACCGCGAAGGTGCCGACGACGGCCAGGTTGGCCATCCGTACCCGGCGCTCCGGCTCCTCCTGGATCAGGGACATCCGGCCGGCGCGCTCATCGTCGCCCGGGTACCGGGCACGCACGTCTTCGAGAAAGAACTGATTGAGCGCGTAGATGATCTCCAGGTGGCGCGGCAGCAGCCGCTCGAACATCTCGACCGGCCACGTCTCCAGAGCCTCGGGCAGCAGCGTGTGGCAGGTGTAGGCGAAGGTGCGGCGGGTGATGGACCAGGCCTGCTCCCAGCCGACCCCGTACTCGTCGACCAGCAGGTGCATGAGCTCGGGTATGGCCAGCACCGGGTGGGTGTCGTTGAGCTGGATGACGACCTGGTCGGGGAAGGCCTCCCAGTCCTGGTTGCGGAACCGGAACCGGCGGATGATGTCCCGCAGCGAGCAGGAGACCAGGAAGTACTGCTGCTTGAGCCGCAGCTCCCGGCCGGCCGGCGTGCTGTCGCTCGGGTACAGCACCTTGGTGAGGTTCTCCGAGCGCATCCGCGCCTCGACGGCCTCCGCGTAGTGACCCTCGTTGAACAGGGTCAGGTCGAGCGACTCCCGGTCGGCCCGGGCCTGCCACAGCCGGATGATGTTGACGGTCTCGGTGCCGTAGCCGGGGACCAGCATGTGGCTGGGTTCGCCGAGCACCGTCTCGCCTGGCACCCAGCGCCGCCGCAGCCCGCCCTGATCGTCGTCCACCGCCTCGGTATGGCCGTAGAACCCCACGACCTGGCGGTCGTCGGGGGCAGGGAATTCCCACGGGTTGCCGTAGAAGGCCCAGTCGTCGGGATGCTCGACCTGGTAACCATTCTCGAAGGCCTGCTTGAAGATCCCGTACTCGTAGCGGATGCCGTAGCCCACAGCCGGGATGTCGAGGGTGGCCAGCGAGTCCAGCAGGCAGGCCGCCAGCCGGCCGAGCCCGCCGTTGCCCAGCCCGGGCTCAATGTCGAGGGCCTCGATGTCTCCGGCGGAGACGCCGGAGCCGGCCACAGCCTGGCGGGCGAGGCCGGCGGTGCCGGTATAGGCGGCGTTCTGGGGGAGCTGGCGTCCCAGCATGTACTCCGCCGACAGGTAGTAGACGAACTTGGGGTTGGCCTCGTAGTTCGCCTGGGCTGTCCTGGTCCGGCGGTCAGCCAGCCGGTCACGGATGGTGACGGCCAGCGTCCAGTAGGTGTCCTGGGCGCTCGCCGACTCCGCCGTCGTCCCCCGCTCGTAACACAGGTTGTCAGCCAGGCCCCGCTCGAAATCGGCCGGCGTGTTCCCCGCCCACCGGTCTTCTGGTCCGTGTCTGACGGGCATGTGCCGAATCTAGACCACAACGCCCGACGGTGACAGTCCCGCCTCTGTCCTCCGGATGGGCCACTACCCGCTCGGCGGACCGAGGGACAGCCCTCGGTTGACCTCTGGCGGCTCAGCACTAAGGTCAACTGCGATGAAAGCGGACCAAAGCCATCTTCCTCTCTGGGGAGTCTTCGCTGATACTGTTGCCCGGTTTGCCGTGATCTCCCGGGCTCGGTACCTAGCTACTGACGGCAGCACGACACGCACGACAGGGATGGTGAGACAGCCGTGTTCGTGGTGATGGTTGCGACGGAATGTGCGCCGGTGGCGCAGGCGGGCGGGCTGGGGGAGGTCGTCTTCGGGCTGAGCCGGGAGCTGGAACAGCGGGGCCATGCCGTCGAGATAATCATGCCGAAATACGATTGCATGCGCTACGACCAGATCTACGGGCTTTCGGTCACCTATCACGACCTGCTGGTGCCCTGGTACGACGGGTTCGTGCACTGCACGGTGTGGTTCGGGTTCGTGCACGGCCGACGGTGCTTCTTCATCGAACCGCACTCACCGGACAACTTCTTCGGCCGGGGTCACTTGTACGGTTCACCTGACGACGTGACCCGGTTCGCCTTCCTGTCGAAGGCGGCGCTGGAGTTCATGTGGAAGACCGACAAACGGCCCGAGGTGATCCACTGTCACGACTGGCAGACGGGGCTCGTGCCGGTGCTGCTCTACGAGATCTACCAGCACCTCGGCATGGACAAGCAGCGTGTTTGCTATACCATCCACAATTTCGCGCACCAGGGTATCTCCGGTGAGTACATTCTCTGGGCGACAGGCCTCACCCGCCCGGCGCATTTCTTCGATTACAGCCGGCTCCGCGATAATTTCAACGCCACTGCCATCAACCTGATGAAAGGCGGCATCGTTTACTCGAACTTCATCACCACGGTGTCACCGCAGCATGCCTGGGAGGCAACGTACGCCGATCAGGGGATGGGACTGGGGCACACGCTCGAAATACACCGGGAGAAGTTCGGCGGTGTCCTCAACGGCATCGACTACAATGTCTGGAACCCGGAGATCGATATCCTGATCCCGTCGAACTACACGGCCGGCACGGTAGAGCGGAAATATTCGAACAAGGATGCCCTGCGTGACCGGTTGCTGTTGCGCAAGGAGTACAAGCCGATCATCGCCTACGTCGGTCGCGTCGACCGTCAGAAGGGCGTCCACCTCATTGAGCACGCCCTTTTCTACGCCTTAATGCAGGGCGCGCAATTCGTCCTGCTGGGGTCTTGCCCCGACCCGGCCATCAACGCTCACTTCTGGCAGTTGCGGGACTACCTGAATGACAACCCCGACTGTCATCTGGAAATCGGCTTCAACGAAGGTCTGGCCCACCTGATCTACGCCGGCGCCGACATGGTGGTGATGCCCAGCCAGTTCGAGCCCTGCGGCCTGGCCCAGATGATGGCCCTCAAGTACGGCACCGTCCCCATCGTGCGGGCCGTCGGCGGCCTGGTGGACACCGTCTTCGATCGCGACTACTCCGGGCGTCCCCCGCACGACCGGAACGGCTACGTGTTCCACCAGCTCGACAATCTGGCGCTGGAGTCTGCGATGCTGCGGGCCATCGGGCTTTGGTACTCATACCCTGGCGAATTCCGCCATCTTCTACTGAACGGAATGTGGCAGGACCACTCCTGGGCCGGCCCCGGTCAGCACTACGAGAATATTTATGACCATATCCGCCACAAATAAGCCCGCGCACAAATCAATAAAGGAGCCGGAGCAATGGACGACCTTGCCGAGGAAATTGACGGCCTGCCGAACATCTGCGGCTCGGAGCCACGCATCGACGAGGCGATCCGGGCCAGGGGCACCGATCCCGTCTTCCTGCCGCCGGGGGCCACCGGGTTCGGTGACGTGGACAGTTCCTTCGCCATCGCCCTGCACATGCACCAGCCGCTCATCCCGGCGGGCGGGCCTGATCTGCGCACCGCGCCGATCATCGGCAACCTGCAGGCGATGCTGAACAATCCGGGCGTCGGCGACAACCACAATGCCCCGGTGTTCATCGACTGCTACCGGCGGATGGGCGAGTTCGTCCCCCGGCTGCTCGACGAGGGGCTGGCGCCCCGGGTCATGCTCGAATACTCCGGCACGCTGCTGTACGGGCTGAGCCAGATGGGCCGCCACGACGTGCTCGACACCCTGGCCGGGATCACGACCGACTCGCGCAACCGGCAGGCGGCGGAGTGGCTGGGCTGCCCGTGGGGCCATGCCGTGGCGCCCTCGACCCCGGTCCAGGACTTCCGGCTGCACGTGCGGGCCTGGCAACATTATTTCGCCGCCCTCTTCGGCCTGGAGGCTCTTGGCCGGGTCCGCGGTTTCTCTCCCTCCGAGATGGCCCTGCCCAACCACCCCGATGTCGCCTACGAGTTCGTCAAGACCCTCACCGACTGCGGCTACGAGTGGGTTCTGGTCCAGGAGCACACGGTCGAGGACGAGGAGGGCCGCGGCATCCAGCGGCAGCACCTGCCGCGCCGCCTGGTCTGCGCCAACTCCCGCGGCGATGTCGCCAGCATCACCGCGGTGGTCAAGACCCAGGGCAGCGACACCAAGCTGGTGGCCCAGATGCAGCCGTACTACGAGGCCAAGGGCCTGTCGCGGTGGGAATTCGGCGGCCGCAGCGTCCCGCCGCTGGTCACCCAGATCGCCGACGGGGAAAATGGCGGGGTGATGATGAACGAGTTCCCGTCCAAGTACTTCGACGTGGTCCGCGAGTACTCGGGCACCCGTACCCCGGCCATGAACGTCACCGAGTACCTGGAACGGCTCCGCTCGGCCGGCATCGGGCCCGACGACCTGCCCATCGTCCAGCCGCTGTTCCAGTCCAGGATCTGGGGCCGGATGGCCCCCGGCGACGGCCCGGATCGGCTGGCCGAGGTGATCGAGCAGCTGAAAGGCGAGGATGGGCGCTTCAGCATGGAAGGCGGCAGCTGGACCAGTGACATCTCCTGGGTGCGCGGCTACGACCTGGCCCCGATGGACGAAGCGAGCTCGCTGTTCCACGATCGGGTCCTGGCCAAAGGCGTCCCGACCGACGACCCCCGCTACCGCAACGCCCTGTTCCACCTGCTGACGACCGAGACCAGCTGCTACCGCTACTGGGGCGAGGGCATCTGGACCGACTACGGCGCCGAACTGGCCCGGCGCACCATCGAGATCGTGACCCACGACCTGTAACCGGCAAGGAACCCCGATGGCCGACGCAGCCTTTGCCCTGGTGCTCAACCTGCATCAGCCCGCTCACAACCTTGAGGACCTCCTTGAGCGGCGGGAGTGGGAGGCCCGGGAGATCCTCTGGGCCATGGACCGGATACCCCGGTCGCTGTGGGCCTACGAGGATGTCGGCCGGGTGCACCTGTCGCTTTCCGGCACCCTGCTGGAGACCCTGGCCAGTCCCGGCTTCCAGCGCCGCGTCTACGGGATCGTGGACTGCGGATCGCTGCTGTGGTACCTGCAGAACACCAAGATCATCCGCATCCTGGGCACCGGCTACTACCATCCCGTCCTCCCGCTCATTCCCCGGGCTGACTGTGACGAGCAGATCGCGCGCTGGCAGGGGATCGGTCAGCACCTATTTGCGCGAACGTGCTTCCCCGGGTTCTGGCTCCCGGAGATGGGCTTTTGCATGGAGCTCATCCCCGCTCTCAGACGCCAGGACTACCGCTACGTGCTGGTCGACAGTGAGCACGTCGAAGCGGTCACCCCCATGGGCTGGGACGAACTCCGCTACCGGCCGCACATGGCCAGGTTCGGGGGTGAGGAAATCATCGTCGTGGTACGCGACCGTGAGCTCTCCAACGCCCAGGAGGCGGGGATGGAGGCTGACTGGTTCATTCACGAGGTGTCCCAACGGACCAGGCACTGCAACTTCCCGCCCCTTGTGACCACCTGCACCGACGGAGAGAACGGCGGCTGGTTCCGCAACCCCTCACCAGAAGCCAACTTCTGGTCCGTGTTTTACCAGGACCTGCTGCGGCGGACACGGGACAACCGAAGCGACGGCATTCGTCCCTGCTTCATCGACGACTACCTCGACCGGCACGGTAGCTACGGCGAGGTTACTGTGCGCCCGGGCGCGTGGAACACCGGCTGGCACGACGGCTCGGGCTTTGTCCAGTGGGTCGGCTCGCCGGCCCAGCAGGCGGCGCTGACCCGCCTCGACGAGATAAGCCAGGCCATCTACGCCGCCCGCCGCAACGCCACCGGTATCTCAGTCCGCGACCCCGACGTGTACCGGCTGCTCGAGGAAGCCCACTGGCGGGTGCTCCGGGCCGAGACCAGCTGCAACTTCTTTTGGGGCGAAGCGTGGCTGGAGCGCTGCTACGACGACCTCGACCGGGCCACCCATTTCCTGAGCCAGGTGGGATCACGTTTGACGTGAATCCCGCCCGGCAGCCGCTGGCCCCCCGCAGGCTCGCGTCAGCTGATCTGTTCCGCCAGGGCGACGATGATGCCCGCGGGGCCGCGGAGGTAGCAGAGCCGGAAGATGCTCTCGTACTGCGCCACCTCGCCGAGGAGTTCCGCGCCGTGGGCGCGCAGGCGGGCGACGGTGTCGTCGATGTCGTCGACGGCGAACATGACGCGATGCAGGCCCAGCGTGTTGGGTGGCGGGTTCTCCGGCTCGGCGCCAACCGCCGGGGGATTGCGGTACTTCGTCAGCTCCAGCTTGCTATGGCCGTCCGGGGTCCGCATCATCGCGATGTCGCTCCGGACGCCGTCGAGTCCGACGGTGCGGTCCGCAAAAAGGCCTTCCACCGGCCCCTGGCCGTCCGATTCCATTCCGAGCTCGGTGAAGAACGCGACAGCCGCGTCCAGGTCGTCGACGACGATGGCAACGTTGTCCATCCGCTGAATCATGTGAGCCTCCGAGAAGTGGGCGCGGGCTACGCGCGGGTGTAAGTAAGCAGGAGGGCGCCAGTCGTGGTCACCTGGTTGCTGGCGAGGCGTAGCCGCCTGGGCGAGCCGTCCGCGGCGAAGAGGCGCTTGCCGCCGCCGAGCACGATGGGGTCGATCATGAGGCGCATCTCGTCGATCAGATCGTGGGCGATCAGGGTCTGGACGAGCCCGGGGCTGCCGATTACGTGGATGTCCCTGCCCTCCTCCGCCTTCAGTGCCCGCACGGCCACGCCGATGTCGCCCCGCAGTAGCCTGGCATTCTGCCAGCCGAGCGGCTCGCCGAGGGTCGTCGAGGCGACATACTTCGGCAACGTGTTCAGGGGCTCGGCGAGCACCTGCTGCTCGGCCGGCGCGTTCGGCCAGTGGGCGGCGAAGATCTCATACGTGCCGCGCCCCAGCAGGTAGCCGCCTGCGCCGCGCACGTTCTCGGTCACCCAGTTCATGGACAGGTCATCGAAGTAAGGTGCGTGCCAGCCGCCGTGGGCGAAGCCGCCGCCGGGGTCCTCGTCGGGGTAGCTCGGTGCCTGGACCACAGCGTCCAGGCTCATGAACTCGGCTGCGATGATCTTCCGCATTGTGGCGCTCCTTCGTGTGATCGCGGGGTGCTCTCCGGGGAGGGGGGCCTTCCTTATGGATTCCCTTAGGGAACTGACAAGTTCACGCTAGCACGATACGTTCCCTTAGGGAACCCGTCCCGCGGGCGTCGGCCGTTCTGGCCCGCCTGATGCTGAGGCGGCCCGTGATGGTGGTGAGCCAGCACCTTGTCGTCCATCGGGGCGCGCCTGGGGTTTGCGCGCCGTGGCCGACCTGGCGATGAGCGCGGTCAGCGCAGCGACGGCGGCGACTAGGACGAAGTCGACGCCGGCCGCTGCGGTCATGCCGTCGGCGTAGCTGCCGGAAGCCGGGTGGGAGCGGCCGGCGACGGCGAAGAAGATCGTCCCGACGATCGCGACGCCCGCCGAGCTGGCGAACTGCTGCGCGGTGGTCAGTACCCCGGCGCCCGCGCCGGCCTGGCGGGGCTTGACGTCGACGAGCGAGGTCCCGGTCAGGGCGGGCAGGACCATGCCGTTGCCGAGGCTGCCGATGGCGGTGACGAGAATGATCCAGGGCAGGGCAGCTCGCGCGTGCCCGCTGTAGACCAGGATCCCCAGTGTGGCCAGAGCGGCCGCGGTGGTGATGCTGCCGGCGACGACGGCCAGTGTCCCGTACCGGCGCAGCAGGCGCGGGCCGGCTAGGGCGGCGGCTGAGAAGGTTATCCCGGCGGGCGCGAAGGCCAGGCCGGCCTGCAGGGCGTTGAGCCCGAGCCCGTCCTGAAGGAACAGGGTCAGGGCGAACATGAAGCTGGCGAAGTAGGCCAGGAAAAGGGCGTTGGCCGCTAGCCCGGCCCGGAACGTCGGGGAGCTGAACAGCGATAGGTCGATGACGGGCTGGCCGCCCCGGCGGCGCAGCGCCCGCTGCCACCACAGTGTCGCGGCGCAGGCCGGGATCGCGGCTGCGAGCGCGGCCCAGGTCCACGGCGGCCATCCCTGGTCCGCGCCTATTGTGAGCGGCACCAGGGCCAGGGCCAGGGCCGCTGCGGTGGCAAGGGCGCCAAGCGGATCCAGGTGCGCCCGGCCGCCCCGGGTTGCGGGCTCGGGCAGCCAGCTGGCTGCCAGGACGGCGGCCACCGCCCCGATGGGCAGGTTGATGAGGAAGATCAGGCGCCAGCCGAGCCCGGCGATGTCGGCGCTGACGATCGCGCCGCCGAGTACCTGGCCGGCGATGGATCCTGTGCCCGAGGCCAGGCCATAGAAGGCCAGCGCTCGGGGGCGGGACTGGGCCGGGATGGTCGCGGTGATCAGCGCGAGCACCTGTGGCAGCATGGCCGCCGCGGACAGGCCCTCGGCCAGCCGGGCGGCCACTAGCTCGGCCGGGCTGCGAGCGAGCCCGCACGCGAGCGAGCTGACGGTGAAGGCGGCCATCCCGGCGACATACATGCGCCGGTGGCCGAGCAGGTCGCCGAGGCGGCCGCCGGTAATCAGGCCCGCCGCGTAGGCGAATGCGTAGCCGCCGACGACCAGCTGGAGGAGCGCGTCGCTCGCGTGCAGGTCCTGCCGAAGCGACGGGGCGGCGACATTGACGACGAAGAAGTCGAACTGCGCGATGAACGTCGCCGTCAGCAGCACCGTCAGGGCCCTGCCCGTCATGTGCGGCGCTGGGCCCGCGTCTCGGGCCGCTGCGGCGTCAGGGTTCCGGCTCATTCAGGCCTCCTAACGTGGATATCTATTGTCGCTAATACCCACTATAGACTGAGGCGGTGAAGTACTCCGAAGGGGTGGAATGGGGGCTGCACTGCGCCGTGCTGCTGGCGCAAGCCCCCGAGGGGACGGTGCTGTCCCGCCGGGCGCTTGCCGAGCGTTACGGTTTGCCGGAGGCCTATCTGGCCAAGCACCTGCGCGGCCTGGTTGCCGTGGGGATCCTGCATTCCACGTCAGGCCCGAAGGGCGGCTATCGGCTGGCTAAGCCCGCAGCGCAGATCACCGCTCTGGACGTGCTCGATGCCGTCGAGGGCGCCGCCTCGCCTTTCGTATGCCAGGAAATCCGCCAGCAGGGCACCGCCGCGTTGCCGCCACAACAGTGCACCCGGCCGTGCGCCATCGCCGCGGTGATGGCGCAAGCCCACCGGGCCTGGCGCCAGTCGCTGCGCGGCGTCACCCTCACCGAACTGGCCGGCCAGGTACCCGAGGCCGTGCGGGAAAAGATCCGGGCCGAATTCGGCACATCAGCGCCCGCCACGCCACAGGCACGGCACGCGAGACGGGTACGTCCTGGGCGCGTCAGCGGTCGCGAGCGGGATTTTTAGCCATGATCCCCGACCCTGGCCGACAAGGCCCGGCGGCCCCGGCCAGCTACTGACCGGTCTCGTCGCCGCCGCCTACGAGGCACAAACCGACATGGCCAACTGGATCTGGAGCCTTGACGACCATCAGGCCCCGGCTCCCGGGGCTGGCCCCGGCCGGCCGTGATCCGCGGCTCGGCGCGCGGCCCGTCGACCGGACCCGTGATCCTCGGCCGCAAACAACTACCGCCGGGCCCGGGGCACCTTGGTGCCCGGTGCGGCACGGAAGATTCCACCCGATCGGCACCTTCGGGTGACGCCATGGCGCGTGCTGCTTCATAGCGTGCAGGCACGGACACCGCATTACCCGTCACGCCGCCAGGGCTGCACGCAATGCTGTCGGGCAACGCCGTTGTGGATGTCAGCCGAGGACAGCCTCATCCGAGATCCATTAGCCCGGCATGGTCTCATTTGTTGGCCACGTGACTAAGCCAACTGCGTTCATCCGCGAAACAGGCAGCACACAGAAGGAGAAACTCATGCAGCAAGTCTCAACCGAAACCAGCCGCACGGTAGTGGCAAACTTTTTTCGCGCCCTCCGGGCTGGGGACAAGGACGCATTGCGGGCCGCCTTCGCGCCGGATGCAAGCTGGATCCTGCGTGGCGGCCTTCCAGCCTCGGGGACGTGGACCGGTCCGGACGGAATCATGGACGGGTTCTTCCCACGGATATTCGGCCGCCTCGACCCGGAGGTGCCCGTGGTGCAAGATGTTCACCGGATCATTGCCGACGGTGAGTATGCCGTCGCTGAATGGACCACCCACGCCCGCACACGCGACGGCCGCTGTTACGACAGTGACTACGCCGGTGTCTTCCGGGTCGTCAATGGGCAGCTTGCAGCGGTCACCGAATACCTCGACACCGCCTATGCCAAGCAGGTCCTCTTTACCGGCTGACACGACTTTCGCTTTATCCGCGGGTCTTCAGGTCATTCTCCTTATCGCTTCGGCCTAGCTTCGCTCGTCACCCCCAGCGCGCGGCCGTAACTGAGGTTGATGACATTCGCAGGCTGGCCGATGTTGCCGCCGGGACATTGCGGAAACGATGGCCGGGCGGACTACGTGGAGAGAAAGAGACAGGCATGAAAGCGGTTATTGTCGAAGAGGATCGGCGAGATCTGGAGGAAACATGAACTGCACGCGTAAGCACACGCTAGTCACCGGCTGCTCGTCCGGTATCGGCCGCGCTGCCGCGCTGGGCCTGACCGCGGCCGGCCAGCACGTCTACGCCGGCGTCCGCAATCCGGCTGACGGCGAGCGGCTGGCCCGCTCCGCCGCGGGCGGTGAGCTCACCCCGCTCATCCTCGATGTCACCGACGCCGGCCACATCGCCGCCGCGGCTGCCGTCGTCTCCGGGCATACCGCCATCGCTGGGCTGGACGGCCTGGTGAATAACGCCGGGTTTGGGGTGGCCTGCCCCACGGAACTGGTGCAGCTGGAGGCGTTCCGCCGGGAGCTGGAAGTGAACGTGACCGGCCAGCTTGCGGTCACCCAGGCCATGCTGCCATCGCTGCGGCGCGCACGCGGCCGCATCGTGATAGTCAGCACGATCGGGATCCGATTCACCCCGCCGTTCGCCGGCCCGCTGGATGCGACCAAGGCTGCGCTCGCCGCGCTCGGCGAGGCATTGCGCCAGGAGCTGGCCCCATGGCGGGTGCGGGTCGTGCTCGTCGAGCCGGCCAGCATCAACAGCGGCGCCGCGGACAAGGTATCCCGCGATGCCGCTGCGGCCATGGCCGCGGCGGCGCCGCAGGGCCGCGTCCTGTATGAGGACACGTTCGCGAAGATGCTTGCCGTCATGCAGCGCCGTGAACGGAACGGCAGCCCGCCCGACGTGGCGGCGGCCACCATCATTCGCGCGCTGACTGCCACCCGGCCCCGTAATGTGTACCTGACGGGCAGGGATTCCCGGCGGCTGGCTATCCTCAGCAAGCTGCCCACCCCCATCCTTGACGCGGCGCGCCGTCGCATCTTCCAACTGCCCGCCCCCGGTTCTCTCGCGGCCTAGCACGGATACAGAGGTCTCGGCCGGTGCGTCCGGGCGCGGGGGCATGCATGCTTGAGCCCGGGGCAGTTGCTAGACGATCCGGTAGAGCTCGTACTCGATCCGCGTCATCTCGTACTCGAGGTCAACCATCCTTCCTGCATCACCTCATCTGCCTGATCCGGTCTCCGTGAGGCCGCCTTTACCTGGGCTGCTCGCCGAGCACTGGACGTCGGCAAAGTGTGGCGCGCCGTCTTCGCACGCGACCCGGGCGCCGTTGGCGGTGAAGCTGATGGCGTGATACCAGCCAGCGAGCATCAGCACGTCAAGCAGTTGCTCCTCACGGAACAGCGGGGCGAGCCGGCGCCACAGGTCCTCGCCGATGTCAGCGGAGTCGTGCAGCGCATCGGCCGCCTCGATGAGCAGCCGGTCCCGCTCCTCGGTCCAGCACGGATCGCCCGCGCTGCCATGCGTCAGGGAGCTGATCTGGGCGCTGGACAGGCCCACCCGCTCAGCGAAGAACGCCACGTGCACGCCCCACTCGTACTCACACCGGCAGCGGGCGCAGGTGCGGTCGATGATGATCTCGCGGTCACGCATCGACAGCGAGAGCCGTTTGCTGAGCTCGTAGCTGCCCCAGCCGCTCATGGCGGCGGTCATCGGAAGGTTCCGCACGAAGGTCCGGAACAGCAGGATCGGCGGCACGCCGGGCGGCATCATGGCGTGGAGCCGCTCGGCGACGTCGGGCGGGTACGGCGGGCGGACGGGATCGACCCGGGTCGTCATCAGACCCTCCTTATTGTTTCTGATTCTCATTGTTTCTGATTCCGAAACGCTACGAACCCGGGACGGGATCGGCGTCACCCGAAGGTGGCCCATGCGGGTGGAATCTTTCCGCGACGGCGCCGGCACGATGGTGCCGCCCGGATCAGGGCCTATGTCCAGGGCGGCCGGCTCACGACTAGGGTGGGAGGTTCGGGCAGCGACGTAAGATCGCTGGAGGCGCCGATCGTGCAGGTTACCGATGGGTGAGCCGGCCGCAGCCGGGGCCGCAACGTCGGAGCGCGATGTCCTGCTGGCCACCAAGCTCAACGCGCACCGAGGGCTGGGCGGCCGGACTGCAGCTGGCCGCGCTGTCACTGCGCGGGCAGGAGGATGTGACCCGGTTCGTGGCGGCATTCACCGGGAGTAACCGGTACGTCCTGGACTTCCTGGCCGAGGAGGTGCTGGAGCACCAGTCCGAGCAGGTACGTGCCTTCTTGCTGGAGACCTCGGTGCTGGAGCGGCTGTCGGGGGAGCTGTGCGATGCGGTCACCGGCCGGCCTGGCAGCCAGGCGCTGCTGGAGCAGGTGGAACGGGCGGGGCTGTTCTTGGTGCCACTGGATGAGGTGCGCGGCTGGTGGCGCTACCACCACCTGTTCGCCGACCTGCTGCGAGCACGCCTGCAGGAGGAACAGCGCGGCCTGGTGCCACAGCTGCACCGCAACGCTGCCGCCTGGTGCGAGGAGCATGGCCTGGCCACAGGCGGGCGTAACCCGCCCACGCCAGGGCGGCGGCGCTCTCGGCGCCGGTCAGCACCGGTGACTCAGCTGCCCGTTCCAGTTCCCGCAGAGCGTCATGCACGTCGCCGCAGGGCCGCACCAGCACGCCGGCTATGGGAGCTCTCAGCTCGCCTCACTCAGGCGGTGCATCAGGTCCACAGGTGACGCCGCTGGCCCGGCTTATGGCTTCGCCTGGCGCGCCTTCGAGCGCCACGCACGCGTGCTACCTGGCCGTTACGGGCCGCCGGCCGCCGTAGATGACGTAGTCCAGTTCCTTCCAGTACACGTCCACACCCTCGAAGCCCGCGGCCTGGAGCCAGTCGAGCTGCGGGGACAGGGGGCTCATGTGCCGCACATGGTTGGCGTAGC
The DNA here is from genome assembly GCA_963775825.1 of uncultured Actinomycetes bacterium. Taxonomy (GTDB): domain Bacteria; phylum Actinomycetota; class Actinomycetes; order Streptosporangiales; family Streptosporangiaceae; genus Bog-532. The sequence continues at coordinate 277,990 of CAVZKY010000032.1, read as the reverse complement.
GATGCTGCTCTTCGGCGCTGCGGTGCGCCCGCTTGGCCGCCGTGACCGGGTCGCGGCGCTCATCGGCCCGCAGCCAGGTCCCCTCGACGACAGGGTCGCCGTGGGCCACCGGGTCGAAGTTCAGGAACCAGCCACCCGGTGCCAGGCGGGCGAGAATCTCGCGGAAGAGCCGCTGTTTGCGTTCGTCAGGCAGATGATGCACGCACATCGAGCTGATCACGGCGGCCACCGTGCCGGGAATTCCATCCGGCCAGTCGCTGCCCGTCAGATCGAACTCGACATAGCTGCAGCGGCCGCTGTAGGGGGCGAGCTCTTTTTCCCCTTCGGCCATCATCTGCGGCGAGAAATCGGCCAGGATCGCCTGGGCCCCCGGATAACGGTCCAGGACGGCACGCGCCGCCGCGCCGGTTCCGGCTCCCAGGTCGACGAAGGTGAACGGCTCGTCCTCGCTGAACGGCAGCAGCGCAGCCATCAGCTCGCGCTGGCCAGCCCGCCGCCGCTCGCGGTCATCGGCCGTCGATCTCCAGTAGGAGACGCCCTGATCGGACTTCCAGATGGCGGCGTTCGTGTCTGGCGTGTCGGGCATGCTTGCGATGCTACCGGCGGGCGCCCTGTGGCGGGTGCCCTGTGGCGGGTGCCCTGTGGCGGGTGCCCTGTGGCGGGCGCCGTATGGCGGGCGCCGTATGGCGGGCGCCCTGTGGCGGGCGTCCGGCCTGGCGGTGCAGCTGGCCGCCAAGACCACGTGCGATCCGTCCGCCCAGGCGGACGCGGCGCCTACTGCACCCCGGCCGCGATGGCGGCTCCGACCGCGATCAGAACGAGCCCGCCGATGAATTCGCTGCGCTCGCCGGTCCTGGCCCCGAGCCGGTTTCCCAGTTCCAGGCCGATCAGCGAAAGGGTCACGCTGACCGCGCCGATGATGACCGCGGCCAGCAGCACGCCCACATGGTAGGCACCCAGGGCAAAGCCGACCGCCAGGTTGTCCACACTGAGGGCCAGCCCGGTGACCAGCAGCCGCCGGGTGTCCTGCCCGGTGCCGGCGGCCTCCTGCCCGCGGTTGTCCGCGCTGCGGTCGCGGGCGGCCTGAATCAGGGTGTAGCCGCCCACGGCGATCAGCAGAGCCGCGCCGATCCAATACGCCGCGTGGCCGAGCGGGCCCGCGAGGCGGTGGCCGAGCAGCAGGCCCAGGATCGGCATGCCGGTCTCGAACACCCCGAAGATCACCCCGACGCGAAGGCGGGTCCGGGTGTCCACCCCGCTGACGCCGATGCCGACCGCCCCCGCGAAGTCCGACAGGCCCAGCGAAACTGCGACGAGCAGCAAGGCGAGCACAGGCCAACGGTACATACCACCAGGCCATGCGCGTAATGACACCGCCGTCCGAGGCGGATCGGCCTCGTCTCAGCCGATGCCGAACCAGCCCGCCACGGTCAGGCCCAGGACGGCGGTCGCCATGACCGCGGTCACGGCCACGCACACGGTGGCGACGACGCGGAAGACCGGCCCGTTCGCGGCGGCGCCGAGCAGGCTGCGGCGGTTGGCCAGGACCAGTACGTAGCTGAGCAGCACGGGCGTGATCACCCCGTTGACCACCTGGGCCTGCACGAGCAGCTGGATGAGGTTGCCGGGAATCAGCGCGACGGCGGCCCCGATCAGGACCTGGCCGGTGAACAGGCCCAGGAACAGCCTGGCTTCGCGGAAGCTTTTGCCCACGGAACGTTCCGCGCCGACGGCCTCGCTCAGCGCGTAGGCGGTCGACAACGGCACGACCGCTGCCGCCAGCGAGGACGCGCCCAGCAGGCCCAGCGCGAACAGCTGCGCGGCGAACCGGCCCGCGACTGGCCGCAGCGCCAGCGCGGCTTGCTGGGCGGAGGCCAGCGGCGCGCGGGTCTTAATCGCCGCTGCGGTCGCGACGATGATGAAGATGCTGATCAGGTCCGCGAAGATCGCGCCGCTGATCGCGTCCACCCGTTCCTTGCCGTAGTCAGCCGGGCCGATGCCCTTATCGGCGACCGCGGCAGCAATGTAAAACTGCATGTACGGGGTGATGGTCGTGCCGATCAGGGCCACCGCGAGCAGGAGAAACGCCTTGCTGCCGGTGAAGTGCGGCCAGCTGAGCTGGCGGCCCGCCTGGGCCAGGTCCGGGCGGGCCAGCACGGCGGCGACCGGGTAGGCCAGGAACGCCAGGGACAGGATGAGGAAGACCCGCTCGGCATACCGGTAAGAGCCGAAGACCACCAGCGCCCAGATCACCGCCACCGCGACCGGAATGGACACGTACTTGCTGACCCCGACCAGCTCCAGCGCGGCGGCGATCCCGGCAAACTCCGACACGACCAGCCCGATGTTGGCCAGCAGGAAGGCCAGCAGCGCGAACGCGGTGACCCGCAGCGAGAACTGCTCACGGATCAGTGCCCCAAGCCCTTCGCCGGTGTAAGCGCCCAGCCGGGCGCACATCTCCTGCACCACGACCAGCGCCACCGTGATCAGCACCATCAGGAACAAGGTCTGGTAGCCGAACTGGGCCCCCGCGGAGGCGTAGGTGGCGATCCCGCCGGCGTCGTTGCCGGCATTCGCGGCGATCAGGCCGGGGCCGGCGAAAGCAAGCGCCAGCAGCAGCCGCCGCCACCGCCGCCGCCGCCAGGGCCGGCGCGGCGGCACCGGTGCGGCCCGTGCCGTCTCCGCGCGGCCGGTGTCCTGCCCGGGGGTGGTCGGTGGTGTCATGCGCGGCCCTCTTCGTGCTCGTCAGGATCAGCGCGTCACCGCGCGGGGGAACTGCCAGCGGCGGTGACCTCTGATCACCGCGTCCAGCACGTCGTCGGCGAGGATGCGGCCCAGGGGCCGGTCGTCTTCGTCCAGCACCACGACCGACAGCCGCCGGGAGTCGATCAGCCGGTCGGCGACTTCGCGCACGTCCGCGTCGGTGCTGACGGTGACCGGCCAGGGCGGGCCCATCAGCTCCGACAGGGCGGTGCCGGGCTCGGCGAGCAGCAGCTCGCCTACGGAGATGTCGTCGGCCAGGCGGCCCTCGTCGTCCACCACGATGATCGCGTCCAGGTCCACGGCGTGCTCGGCCTGCCCGGCCAGGCGGCGGCGCACCTCGGCGACGGTGTTGTCGGGGTGGGCCAGCACCAGGACCGTGGTCATCGCCCCGCCGGCCGAATCAGGCGAGTACTCCAGCACCGGCCGGAGGTGGGCGGCGACCTCCTGCGGCAGGGCGGCCAGCAGGATCGAGCGCTCTTCCTGGCTCAGGTCACGCAGGGCATCGGCGGCCTCGTCGGGTTCCATCCGCGCGAGCAGCCCGGCCGCGTGGTTGGTGTCGGTTTCGGTCAGCAGCTGATGGAGTTCGTCCGGGTCCATTTCCTCCAGCGCGTCCGCGGCGGTCTCCGGCTCGACCAGGTCCAGGAGCTCCTGGCGCTCCCGGCGGCCAAGATCCTCCAGAAGGTCGGCCAGCTCCGCGGGACGCAGCGTGTTCAGCTCCCCGCGGTGCCGGGCCAGCCGGGCCCCGCCCTGGCCGGCGGCCGGCCCGAACGACTGCACCGAGGCCCAGTCGATCACCACCTCAGGGGTCGGGCGGGTGCGCCAGCGGGTGGGCCCCAGCCGGCGCAGCAGCGACCCGAAGCCGACATCCACTCCGACCAGCCGCACGGGCCCGCCCACGGTGGCCAGGTACAGATCCGACGCCCGCACCACGCGGGCCCCGTCGATGTCCACGAGCTGGTGATCGAGTACCCCACCGGCGAGCGCCGTTTCCCCCTCGCGCGCCGCGAAGTCGCGCAGGTCCAGCCGTGCGGTGGTCAGGATGACCTCCCGCTGGCGAACCGAGGCGACCGCGCTGGCGGGGACAAACGCGCGGTGCATGGCGACCTTGACGACCACACCGGTCAGCGGCGGATACGGCTGGTCGGTGTCCCAGCGGACCACGACGTCCGCGACCTTTCCGATCACCCCGCCTTTGCCGCTGCGCACCGGCCGGCCCAGCAGCCCGGCGAGCGAGACCAGTGAGTCACGGATCTCCCGGGCGAGCTCCAGGCGGCGCGAGCGGCGCTCGAACCGGTGCCGCAAAGCCGTGGACGGGGACGGGAATGACACCATGGTCAACCTCGCACATAACGACGCAGCGGGCAGGGGCTGGTTCCCCGCGCACCCGGTCAGGCACCGGGGCCATCGGCGCATGCCCAGCGGGAGCGGCCGCCGGCTCAGGCAGGGTCACTCAGCGGGCGCGATTCGAGGGCCCATCGAGGCGTCCTTCAGGAGGTGCGCAGGAGGGGACCTGGATCATGTGGTTCGGACATGGCCGTCTACCTCCTCGCCGCACGCGCCGCGGCGCACCCCGTCACCGTTTCGCCAGGGACTGCGCCGAGCCTATCCCGCGGCGGCATCCCGGTGGCGGCGCCCCGGCGCCGCCGGGACGCCGCGGTTCCGGCGGGGCGCCGCGGTTCCGGCGGCCCGGGCTCAGGGACGGCTATGGATCGTGGCCGGGAGCTGCCGGACGGCGCGGGTGATGAGGTCAGGCCGCGGCGACTGGGGATAGCGCACCCGTAGCGGGATCCAATCCCGCCGAGGTTGACGCCGTTGATCCCCGCCGAGCTTGACGCCGCGACCTGACGTCTGAGCACTGGCGCCGGGTCCTCGACGTCGATCTGTTCGGCGTGCTGTACGGCACGCTCGCCGCCTACCCGATCATGGCCCAGCAGGGATTCGGCCACATCGTCAACACATCCTCATCGGCCGGCCTGCTGCCCGTGGCGCTGAACGCTCCCTACAACACCAGCAAGCATGCCGTGGTGGGGCTGTCCCTGACCCTGCGCATGGAGGGGGCCGATCTGGGCGTGAAGGTCAGCGTCGTCTGCCCCGGCTTCGTGCGGACCGGCATCTACCAGAGCGCCGTAACGGTGAACATGCCGTGGGAGCGGGTGAGCGCCACCCTCCCGGTCAGGATGATGGCGCCGCCGCGAGCCGCCCAGGTGATCCTGGACGGCGTGGCAAGGAACCAGCCGGTGATCGTCTTTCCGGCATCGATCCGCTGGCTCTGGCGCGCCTATCGTCTTTCTCCAGGCCTGCTCAGCCGGCTGGCCGCCCCGCTGATCCGGAACCAGCTCCGGGAGCTGCGCAGATACCGGATCACCAACAGCGGCGCCGGGCCGGCGCGTCTGCCAGCGGGCTGGCGAAGCGGACGATCTCCGCTGCGGCGTCGAGGTTCTGGGCGGTGAGGCCGATCGCCGCGACGCCCTGGGGGTCGGAGACGGCGACGGATCCCGGCCAGGTGTGGCCACCGCCGTGCACGGTAAGAGTCTCCACCTTCGTACCGCCGACGCCGCCGGTGATGATGTGCCGGGTCAGGCCCAGCCAGCCGGGTCGATCGGGCGACGGCGGGGTCTCCTCGACGGTCTCGAAATCCGGCCCGCTCCCGCAACGGTTCAGGGCGCGCCAATGCTCTGTGGTTTCGTGCTGGGAGAGGATCCGCCCGCGGAGCTCGCCGTTGGGCCCGCGGTGGCGTGAGTACCCGCCGCCGAGCGCCACCAAGGGGTCGGCGGTGCCGTTGATCAGGAGCGCGGATACCGCGTGGGTGGGCTGCACTTCGCGCAGCGCATCGGGCAGCGCACCCGCCACCGCAGCGAACGCTGCGATCCGCTCGCTCGCCTGCAAGGCCAGCCGATGTGCCATGATCGCGCCGTTCGAGACTCCGGCGATGATCGTGTGATCGGCTCGGGTGCCGTGGCGTTCGGCCGACCAGTCGATCAGTGCGCGCAGGAAGGCGATGTCGTCGACGCCCTCGGCTTCGGCTGCGGTGACGCCGCGGCCGTCGGCCCAGCCACCGCGGTAGCCGTCCGGGTAGGCGACCGCGATGCCCCACTCGTCCGCGTTTGCGTCGAAGCTGGTCCAGGCGCGCATCGTCGCTCCGGACGCGTCAGGGCTGTGGCCATGCAGCACGATCACCAGCGGGAGCTGGCCATCTCCGGGACGTCGCGGGTTGTGCAGCGTGAAGCTGCGCTCGTGATTGCCGATGCGCAGCCTGCTGGTCGCCGGGTCGCCGCTCGTTGTCATCCGCCGGCCCCTTTCACGATCGACAGCCCAGCTGCACAGCTGTACTGCCCCTTTTCTGCCTGAAAAGTAGCATCGCCCGGGGCACGTCGCAGAGATGGCCGGTCGCGGCGGATGATGATGGAAAGAAGAGCCTTGGCCTGCTCCGGTGCCGAGGCACCACTGCCATCCCCGGACGGCTACGCGTGACGGTTGGAGAAGCGATGACGCAGGCCACCAGCCCAGGCGTTGCTGCGCACGATCATGTCGTCCTTGCCTCAGCCGACAGCGAAGCCTTTACGTCACTGCGGCGGCGATCAACGTTGCGGCGCGACCGGTACCGGATGGGCAAAGAGCTCCGGCGGCAGGTTCCGCGCAGCTCGCTGGGTGATTGGTCCGCACCGGCCGACCGGCCCGACCCGGTACGGCTGATCATGGCCTCGCATGCCGGCCGGCTCGACTGGCTGATCCCGGTGCGGGTGGGGCGGATGGCCGCCTCACCGTACGGATTCATGCGCGGTGCCGCGATCGTTATGGCCGACGACGTGGCCCGGTTGCCGTCCACCGGCATCACCCCGGTGATCTGCGGAGACTCGCACATGGGCAACTTCGGCTTCTACGCCTCCCCGGAACAAGATCTTGTCATTGACCTGAACGACTTTGATGAGGCGCACCCGGGCGGATGGGAGTGGGACCTTCGCCGGCTGGTGGCGAGCATCTGGGTCGCGGGGCGCCAGAACGGCGACAGCGAACAGGAGTGTGAATCGGCGGTCTTGCGCTGTGTCGCGGGGTACCGCGAGGAGGTGCGGGACCTCGCCTCGACCGCGCTGCTGGCCCGGTCCTACCAGCGCCTGGACGTCGATCATTTGCATCAGAGCACGAAGGACAAGTCGTTGCGGGCCGAGATCAAGCGGGCCGCGAGCCGTGCGCGCCGGGGAACCAGCGACCGGGCGCTCCCCAAGTTCACCAGTGAAAGGGACGGGAAACGTCGCATCGTGGAAGACGCCCCGCTGATCACCCGGGTCAGCTACGCCGAAGCGGACGAGGTCGCGCGGGGGCTGGATGAATATCTGGGCACGCTTGCTCCGCACTGGCGCAGGGCTCTGGGGGGCTACACCCTGATCGATGTCGCCCACAAGGTGGTTGGCGTCGGCAGCGTCGGACTGCGCGCGTACGTAGCGCTGCTCGAGGGCAGCAGTCCTGACGACGTGGTGTTCTTGCAGCTGAAGCAGGCGCGGCGGTCAGTCCTGGCCCGCTACGTGCACGGTGAGTCGGCCTGGCACGCCCACCAGGGGCAGCGGGTCGTGGAGTATCAGCAGGCCTTGCAGACGGTGAGCGATCCGCTGCTGGGCTGGGCCACCGTGGGCGAGCATCAGTACTACGTGCGCCAGTTCAGGAACATGAAGGGGACCGTAGCCCTGGACTCGATCGACGGTGCGGCGCTGGCCGACTACGCCGGGATCATCGGCCACCTTCTGGCCAAAGGTCACGCCCGCACCAGCGGCGCATCCATGATCGTCGGTTACGCGGGCTCCTCTGAGCACCTTGACATCGCGATGGCGCGCTTCGCGCGACTGTACGCCGACCAGACCGAGGCGGACCATGCGTCTCTGGTGCAGGCTGCTGACCGGGGCATCCTGCCCATCGAACGTGGCCTGTGAATCGGCCGCGAAGGTCCGGGCCGCCCGGCGGGGCGGCCCGGCCTTTAGCTCACACCGCTGGTGACGCGCCGCCTGCTGGAGGAATGCCGGATCCCTCGCTGGTGTCCTGTCCCTGCTGCGGGCCGCCGGGGGCCGGCCCGGTCTCGGGTTCGTGCGCCAGCCACACCACCCCCAGCGGCGGCAGCGTCAGCTCGGCGGAATGGTCGAGATCGTTCCAGCCGATCGCCTCGGCCGTGACCTCCCCGACCGTCGCGTTGCTGCCGCCGAACTTCGCGCTGTCGGAGTTGAAGATCTCCACCCAGCGCCCGGGCTGGGGGAGCCCGACCCGGTAGCCCTGCCGGGGCACCGGGGTGAGGTTCGCCACGCAGGCGATGACGCGCCCCGACGACGCCGGGAACCGGAGGAACGACAAAACGCTGTTGTCGGCGTCGTTCGGGTCGATCCAGCGGAAGCCGGTCCAGTCGAAGTCCTGCTCCCACAGCGCAGGCTCCCGGCGGTAGACGTCGTTGAGCGCCCGGACCATCGCCTGCACCCCCGCGTGCTCGGGATAATCCAGCAGGTGCCAGTCGACGCTGGCGTCGTGCCGCCACTCATCGTTCTGGCCGATCTCGCCACCCATGAACAGCAGGGGCCGGCCGGGGTGCGCCCACATCCAGGCCAGCAGCGCCCGCAAGTTGGCGAACTGCTGCCAGCGATCCCCGGGCATCTTGCTGAGCAGCGACCCCTTCCCGTGCACCACCTCGTCATGGCTCAGCGGCAGGATGAAGTTCTCGGTGAACGCGTACAGCAGCGCAAAGGTCAGCTCGTGGTGGTGATGGCGCCGGTAGATCGGATTCTTGGCGAAGTACACCAGGGTGTCGTTCATCCACCCCATGTTCCATTTGAAGCCGAAGCCGAGGCCGCCCAGGTAGGTGGGCCGGGAGACGGCGGGCCAGGAGGTGGACTCCTCGGCCACCAGCATGACGGAGGGGTGGTGGCGGTAGACCACCTCGTTGAATTCCCGGATGAAGTCGATGGCTTCCAGGTTTTCCCGGCCGCCAAACCGGTTGGTGATCCACTCACCCTCCCGGCGCGAGTAGTCCAGGTAGAGCATGGAGGCGACCGCGTCCACGCGCAGCCCATCGACGTGGAACTCCTCGATCCAGAACAGCGCGTTGGCCAGCAGGAAGTTCCGCACCTCGTGGCGGCCGTAGTTGAAGACCAGGGTGCCCCAGTCCTGGTGCTCGCCCAGGCGGGGGTCGGCGTGCTCATACAGCGCCGTGCCGTCGAAGCGGGCCAGCGCCCAGTCGTCCTTGGGGAAGTGCCCGACCACCCAGTCGACGAGGACGCCGATGCCGGCGTCGTGCAGCCGGTCGACCAGATGGCGGAAGTCGTCGGGCGTCCCGAAGCGGGCCGTCGGCGCGTAGTAGCCGGTGACCTGATAGCCCCAGGAGCCGGAGAACGGGTGCTCGGCGACCGGCAGGAACTCGACGTGCGTGAACCCGAGGTCGGTGAGGTACCCGGGCAGCACGTCGGCCATTTCACGGTAGCTCAGCGACCGCCACTGGTCGCCGTCCTGGATCAGTCGCCAGGAGCCCAGATGGCACTCATAGACCGACACCGGCGAGTGCAGCGTGTCAGTGGCGGCCCGCTTGGCGAACCAGGCCTCGTCCTGCCACTTGTGCCGGCTCTGGGCGACGACGCTGGCCGTGGCGGGCGGTACCTCGGTGGCGAACGCGAAAGGGTCCGCCCGCAGGCTCAGCTGGCCCTGCGCGGTGACCACCTCGAACTTGTAGTGCGCGCCGGGGCCCACCTCCGGCAGGAAGATCTCCCAGACCCCCGAGCTGCCCAGCGCGCGCATCGGGTTCTGGCGGCCATCCCAGCCGTTGAAGTCGCCCACCACGCGAACGGACTGGGCACCCGGTGCCCACACCGCGAACGACGTGCCGGGCGTTCCCTGGTGGACGCGAACCTGGGCACCGAGATGACGCCACAGCCCCTCGTGCCGGCCCTCCGCCAGCAGATGAAGGTCGAGCGCCCCCAGGGTGGGCCAGTACCGGTATGGATCGTCGGACTTCGTCACGACCTCGCCGGCCTCGCCCGGGTAGTACGTCTCCAGCCGGTAGTCCGGGATATCCGCCCCGTCGAGCGCCCCGGCAAACACCCCGGCGGGGTGCACGCGGTGCATCTCGATCCGCTGTCCGCCGGTAAGGATGACCATGCCGATCGCGTCAGGACGCCAGCTGCGGATCACCACCTGGTCGCGGCCATCGGGGCCGCGCGCCCGATGCGCGCCCAGGACGTGGTGCGGATCGTGGTGCTGGCCCGCGACAAGGCGATCCAGATCCAGATCGGCACGGAGAACGGATTCGCTCGGTGAGCTCATCGGTGGCCCTTTCGGTGCGACTTCCCCTACGGCGATTCCCATGCAAGCTCAGATCCGGCCCGCGCACCAGGCCTGACTAGCCGGCGACGGCAAAGATCGCGAAACGTTACCAGCTACGCCCGCCGCCCGGTTTCGGGCAAGCTCCTATTGCGCCGAGTGCCTGGGTGCGCTGATGGGTGATCTGCGGGCCGGCCGGGTGGCGGGGTGCTCGTTGAAGAAGCGGATGAACTCCTCGCTGGCGTCCGGCCCGCGGGGATCGGTGTAGGACTCGTGCGCGACGCCACCGGACCAGCTATGCCCGCTCTGATGGATGGTCCAGCGTTCGGCCAGGATCCCTCCGCCGGGGCTGCCGTAGCAGATGCGGGTGTAGGCATGGCCGCCGGGCACCTGCCCGCGGCTGGTCACCCCGGTGGGCGGGCTGGCCAGCTGGAGGTCCGTGCTGCCCGCCAGGGCGTCGTCGATGAGCTCTGCGGCGTTGTCGGGTGCCACGGTCGCGTCGCGGTCACCGTGGAAGACGATCAGCGGCAGCGTTGGCGCTGGAGGCCTGGAGCGCGGCTTCGGGCCGCGTTTCATCGCTGCGTACGCCGACCCAAGGTCGTCGGCCGCGGCGTAGGCCAGCCCGGAGTGCACGCCGGCGGCAGCGTAGAGGTGGGGGTAGGCCGCGGCCATCACCGCAGCCATCGCGCCCCCGGCGGAGAACCCGGCCACGTACACCCGGCCGGCATCGACCGCGTAGTCGCCCATGACCTGGCCGGTGATTCCGGCGATCAGCGACGGCTCGCCAGCGTCGCGGCGCTGATGGCGGGGGCTAAACCAGTTCCAGTACTGGCCCGGGTTTGCTGACCGGGGCTGTTCGGGGTACGCGACGAGGAACGTATCCCGCTCGGCCAGGTCGTTCATGCCGGTGGCGGCGGCGAAGGTGACGGCGTCCTGGGTGCCGCCGTGCAGCATGACGACCAGGGGCACGGGGTCACCGGTGTAGCCCGCGGGGACATACAGCCGGTAGCCGCGGCTGCCAGCGGCGTTGGTGTAGGAGTAGGCGTCAAACCGGCCGGCCGCCACTCTAGGCGGCGCCGTGTGCGGTGGGGCAACGCCGGCATCCGACGTTCCCCGGCCACGGAACGCGCCGAGGCGGCGGGTCCAGCCGCGGGGAATCCTCATCGGCTGAGTCCTTTCGCGGGGCCGTGGCGGCGGAGGATCCGGGTAGCGGACTCCCGCGCCGCCGGTCTCTTCCTCATCGCGTGGCGCATCCGGCGCACGCCGTGTCGTTGCGGGACTGCTCAGGGTCTGCTGGATCAGCGCGGTTGCCTCGGCAAGGCGCCCCTGGCGCGTCAGGCGGGTGGCCTCAGCCATCGCCGTCATCTGGCGTGCGTCCATGACGGTATCCCTTCGTGGGGTGTCGTCGCCGGCCTCCGGGCGGACGGCCCGGGTGCTGGCGGGGCCGGCGTTGCTGCCAGCCGTTGTGATCGCGGCGGCTCAGGCGGTGCGATCCGCCAGGACGGCCTTCACCGCGGTGGGGGCCCGGAAGGCGCCGAGTACCTCCACCGAGGCAATCGTGTCCAGGGCCAGCTGAGGGGAGACATCAGCGGCGATCGTCGCGAGCCCCAGTACCCGGATATGGATCATCTGCCCGGTCTCGCGGATCTCCTCCAGATCGCGGCGAGTGTAGTAGCAGTTGCCCAAAGTGAGAGTGCGCCGGGAAACGGTCTGATCGAGCGCTTCACCCCGGGTGGCGAGCTGGGTACGGATAGCCGTGCGGATGAAATCGGTCCGGTTGGTGTAGAAGCCCTCCTGGACCAGGAGGTCGATCTGCCCGAGGTCCACCAGGCCCAGGTTGATGGTGATCTTCTCGGTCTTTTCGCTCTCACCCGCAGCCATCCGCTCACCATCTTCTCGCCATCTCAGGGCCATCTGTATGGATGGTAGCCGGTGGAGCGGCGGGCACGCAATGGAACGAGCGGCCCGCGTCTGAGCTACGGACTCCCGCTTAGGCCGCCACCACGATCACGGTGGTTTGCCCGATCCTTACCTTGTCGCTTTTTTTGACCCGCTGGGGCTGGTAGATACGGCGTCCGTTCAGCCAGGTGCCGTTGGTCGAATCGAGGTCCTGGACGTACCAGAGGCCGTGAGCGAACTGGAAAAGAGCGTGGTGGCTTGAGGCCCGCTCGTCGCTGAGGATCAGTGAGCCCTGGCGGCCGACGGTGAAGTCGTTCTGGAAGATCCGGGTCTGATCTCCGGCCTGAAGGACCAGCGACTGGGCGGGCGGCCCCTCGTGGAGGGTGGCGTCGCCCGTGCCGGTGAGCACCGCCGCGGCGGCCCGCCAGGCCTGCTTTTCCTGATCGCTGGTCTCTTCCCACGGCGGCAGGGACCCGGAGGTGGCGCCGCGGTGGGCTTCGTATGCGGTTCGCGCGAGGTGCTGGAGGTCAGGGCTGGTCACCCTTCGATGATGCCAGAGGCGTGCCGCACGATGCCGCCAAAAAATCCCTCAGATCAGCGCGCTCCCGGGGCTTGTCAGCTCGGGTGGCGCTTGACGTGCTGCGCATATGCTTCCACCCCCAGCGCGATCGGGTATGGCCCGCGGATCCGCTGAATCTCGGGCCGGACCTCGCCGTAGGCGAGGTCGGGATCGTCACCGCAGTCGCAGCAGACGAGCTCGAACATGCTGGTGTAGCCGCCGTCCGGCTGCCCGTTCACCATGCGGACAGGCTGGCGCCTGAGTACCACCGTCCAGTCCGGTCTGGGCCTGTCATGGGTTTTCATGTCAGCCCCTCGTCAGCTCCTCATCGGGTGAATTGCTTCTGGCCTGCGAGATGACCTGCCAACTGCGAGATGACCTGCCAACTGCGAGATGACCTGCCAACTGCGAGTCTCAACCCCGCCCGGACCACCCGGCATCACCCATCCAGGGTGAGCGCCCGAGCGATGGATGTGATGAGGTTTGTACCGGCCATGGTGCCGGCGCAGTCGTGACAACCTGGCCGACGTTGAGCCGGTCGCTAGGGTTTCTGGCCGGGCCGGTGGACCATCGCCGCACTGGAGATCTTCCGGCCGGTGACGTCGCTGGCGAGTTCGGAGAGCTTGCGGTTGTTGTCACGCGCGTAGTTCCGCAGCAGGGTGAACGCTTCGTCCATCGTCATGTTCAGGTACTCGGCGAGCATCCCCTTGGCCTGTTCGATGACCACCCGGCTGTTCAGGGCCGCCTGGAGCTGCCCGGCCAGCAGGCTGCGCTCCCTGAGCGCCCGTTCCTGGGTCAGCCCGATCGCGGCCACCTCCGCCATGGCTTGCGCAAGATCCATCTCGGCGCCGGTGAATGGCGTGTCGGTGCCGCGGAACAGGTTCAGGGCGCCGATAACGTCCGTGCGTATCCGCAGTGGGACGGCGCACATCATCTGGAAGCCCGCATCGGACGCATGGGGTGCGAAAACCGGCCAGCGGCTGCGGCTGTCCGCCGCGTTCGCCTGGACGGCCTGCCCGGAGGAGAACGCGTCCAGGCAGGGTCCCTGTGCGCCCTGGAGCTCGAAGAGTTCGAGCAGCCGCATCCGCTCGTCGGAGGATGCGATCAGCCGCAGTCCACCGCGCGCGTCGGCCAGCATGACCCCGGCTGCCTCGGCTCCCAGGATCTCAACCGAATCAGCGGACAGGCTCTGCAGGAAGTCGACGACGTCAAAGTCGCTGGCCAGCGTGTCCGCCAGGCGTACGAAGGCCCGGGCCAGCACGGTATCGCGGGCCACGTCGTCCGTCCGGCTGTCCGGCCCGGAGTCGTCTGGCCGCGCCGACGGCCCCCCGGTCTCACTCATCGAACCGGATCCGCCGTGCCACGACGTCCTGCGCAAGGTCGTACATCGAGCGCCCGCTCGCGAACGCCGCGGCGCGCAACCGGGCGAGCGCGTTGGACGTGGTTTGGTCAAGCTGCGCGGCGATCATCCCGGTTGCCTGGTGAACCACGATCCGGTCAGCGCCGACCGTCGCCAGCAGCCCCGCCAGATCCGGATCCCCGCCCGGTGCATACTGCTGGTACAGCACAGCATCACGGGCGATGTCCGCCGTAACCATCGCATCCGCCAGCTGTTCTCCGCTCAGCATCCCCGGCGTATCCCGGCACAGGTCCAACGTGCCGATACCGCCCGGCCGCACGCTCAGCGGCAGGGAGAACTCGGCCTGCACGCCAACCGCGAGGGCCGCTGCCGCGAACGTCGGCCAGCGGTTCGCGTTGTCAGCCGTCAGGTCCGGCAGCAACACCGGAACGCCGGAATTATAGGCCTGTAGGCACGGGCCCTCACCTAGCTCCATCTGCAGCCCGGTGACGGTCCGGGCGTGCCGCCCGGCGCCGGCCAGCATGCTCGACGAGTCCGCCCCCGACATCAGCACGAGCGCACACCCGGAGAGGGCCATTTCATTCACTGCGAACCAGCAGAGCCGCTCTATGAGCTCACCCGCGCCCGCACCGGCTCCCGCGTCATGCTTGGTGACCGCAGCCATAATGCGGGATCGGCGTCCGCCGTCGTCCATCACGTCGTCTCCCCAACCTGGCACGCCTCAACGTCGGGGCGCCTTCCTTACCGTACTCCCGGAATCCTGGTCTGGGCACGGTGAGAGAGAGCCCAGGCCAGGGCGCGGCTGATGCGGTAGCTATGAGCAGCCCTAACCCGTCCGAACGAGCAGCTCAATCGGGATCGGATCGGTGCACTGAGATCAGGACCAGCCCGAGGTCGCAGACCTTGTTCAGCAGCCCATGCAGGGCGGCCTGGTCGGCTACCTCGCCGGAGAGGACCGTCTGGCTGCCGTCGCTGTCGACCTCGAGCCCCTCGAACCAGGCCGTCCAGCGCCGGTCCAGGACCCCATCGACCCGGATCTCATAGCGCGCTGAACCCGCCATGGCACTCACGTCCGCACGATCCGTGTGGGCTGGCTCGTCCAGCCCACGCCGCTCGGCCGAACTTCGAGCTTGACCACGGTCATCCGCACCTTCCTCATGCACCGTCTGCACGCTCTGCACGCTACGAAGACGGGGCAGGGCATGGCGTCACCCGAAGGTGCCCACCGGGTGGAATCTTCCGCGGCGGTCCCGGGCACCAAGGTGCCGTTAACGGGCCTGATGCATCGATCCGGCCCGGGCTGCGGCTCGCGGGGCCCGGCCTGGCCCGCGTCACCCGAAAGTTGACCGGGGCCGAGGGCCCTGATCTGTTGGCGGCCTCCGGTACGCGGCGTGTCATGATCGGTTGGAGGAGGGAGCCGTGGAGTATCTGACCGTCGCGGCGGCCTACCGTGACCTGGAGCAGGCCAGCGGCCGGCTGGCCCTGGTGGACCGGCTGGCGGTGCTGCTGGCCGGGACCCCGGACGGCCTGCTGCCGGTGGTCTGCTACCTGTGCCAGGGCCTGATCGCGCCCGAGTTCGCCGGGGTCGACCTCGGCCTGGCCGAGAAGCTCGCCGTCCGCGCGGTGGCCACCGCCACCGGCGCCAGCCCGGCGGAGGTCACCGCCCTGGTCCGCCAGACCGGCGACCTGGGCCTGGCCGCCGAGCAGTTGCTGGCCGCGACTGCCGCTGACCGGCCGGCCAGCCTGACGGTCCCGGCGGTGGTCGGACACGCTGCACGAGATCGCCGCGGCGCAGGGGACGGGCTCGCAGGGCCGCAAGCTGGACCTGCTGGCCGGACTGCTCGCCCGGGCGACCCCGCTGGAGGCCCGCTACCTGCTGCGCCTGGTCACCAAGGGGCTGCGGCTGGGCATC
The DNA here is from genome assembly GCA_963775825.1 of uncultured Actinomycetes bacterium. Lineage (GTDB taxonomy): Bacteria > Actinomycetota > Actinomycetes > Streptosporangiales > Streptosporangiaceae > Bog-532. The sequence continues at coordinate 262,213 of CAVZKY010000032.1, read as the reverse complement.
GGGACGCCCACCATCCTGGACGCGCTGGCCCAGGTCTATACCGGCGGGCGGGCCGCCCGGCCGGTGCTGGAACGCGCCTACAACATCTGCTGCGACCTGGGCCGGGTCGCCGCCGCGCTGACGGACGGCGGCCTGAACGCGGTCGAGCAGATCCAGGTGCGCCCGGGCAGCCCGGTGCGGGCCATGCTGGCCCAGCGGCTGTCCGACGCGACGGAGATCCTGGCCAAGCTGGGCGGGCGCTGCGCGGCGGAGTACAAGTACGACGGCATGCGGGTGCAGGCGCACCGCACCGCGGACGGGGCGATTGAGCTGTTCACCCGGCGGCTGGAACGCGTATCCACCCAGTTCCCGGACGTGGTCCGGACCCTGGCTGCGGGGCTGGGCCCCCGCGAGGCGATCCTCGAGGGCGAGGTCGTCGCCTATGACGCGGCCACCGGGGAGCTGCACCCGTTCCAGGAGGTCATGTTCCGGCGGCGCAAGCACGGCATCGACCAGGCCGTGCTCGACGTGCCGGTGGGCCTGTTCTGTTTCGAGCTGCTGTACGCCGACGGGCAGGACCTGACCCGGCTGCCCTACCCGCAGCGGCGGGCCGCGCTGACCGCGGCGATCACCGTCACCGACCGGCTGCGGCTCACCACCGCCGCCGAGGTGGACGACCCGGCCGTGCTGGACGCGGCGTTCGAGCAGGCGGTGACCGACGGCTGCGAGGGGCTGGTATGCAAGTCGGTCGGCCCGGACGCCGGTCTACCAGGCCGGTGCCCGTGGCTGGCAGTGGATCAAGCTCAAGCGGGACTACCGCACTGAACTGTCCGACACCGTCGACCTGGTTGCGGTGGGCGCGTTCGCCGGGCGGGGCCGGCGCGCCGGGGTCTACGGCGCGCTGCTGCTGGCCGCCTACGACCCGGTCGCCGACCTGTTCCGCACCGTGTCCAAGTGCGGCACCGGGTTCTCCGACGCCGACCTTGCCGCGCTGCCCGCCCGGCTCGCGCCGCTGGCCGCCCCGCACCGGCCCGCCCGGATCGACGCCCGCCAGGAGCCCGACCTCTGGTTCGAGCCCGGGCTCGTGCTGGAGATCCTGTCCGCCGAGCTGACCCTGTCCCCGAACTACACCGCCGCCTGGGGCCAGATCAAGCCCGACGCCGGCCTGGCCATGCGCTTCCCCCGGTTCACCGGGCGGTGGCGCGACGACAAGGCACCCGAAGACGCCACCAGCACCCAGGAGCTGGTCGATCTTTACCGAACTGCCCGGCGGGCACCCGCGGGCAGCTGAGCCCCGGCAGCAGCTACGGCCGGCTTCTCGACCAGGATATGTTTACCGGCCGCGACCGCCTCCGCTCCGATCGGCAGGTGCAGCCGGTCTGGCACGGCGATCAGCACGGCGTCGAGGTCCTGGGCCAGCAGTTCGCTGGTCGCGGTGAAGCCCGGAACGCCGTAGCGGGCAGCCATGCTCTTGACCAGGCCTGGGCTGGGATCACTAACGGCGGCGAGGGATACGGTTTCTGCTTTGGCGATCGCGGGGAGGTGGGCTACCTGGGCGATACGGCCGCGCCGGCCGAATCGGCCACCGAGTCCGGGTAGCTCTGCAAGATCCGCTCGTACGCGAATGAGATGTGCTCCTTGGTCACCTCGACAGCCGCCTCCTGGTTTCCCTTCTTGATGACCGCGGCAGCGCTCCGGCGCTGAGCATGGACCACAGCGGCCTGCTCTACACACCGCCGGCGTGCGCGGCCGGTGCCGCCTGCAAGCTCGTCGTGGCCCTGCACGGCTGCCTGAGCGGGCAGTACCTGCTGGGTGATGAGTTCCCAGAGCTGGCCAACCTGGACACCTATGCCGCTACCAACAATTTGGTGGTCCTGTACCCGCAGGCGATCGCCAGCGTCATCCCGGGCAACCCGGAGGGATGCTGGGACTGGTGGGGTTACGACGGGCCGGACTTCGCCGTCAAGACCGCCCCGCAGATGGTCACGATCATGAACATGGTCACCGCGCTAGGCGGCTGACGGGCCCGGGCGTGAGCGGCTGGCCTGGGACAGCTTCCGTATATTGGGCGTGCCGGGACTTTCCGGGGATTGCCGGTCCTGGCGGTTTCGCCGGCGGCGGCGAGGCGCTGTCAGCGGTGATGGATGGGGGATGGGGCTCATGGGCAGGATGACCCCGGGCGTGCTTGCTCCGCCGCACGAGGTGCTCAGCCCGGACGAGTGGCGGGCCGAGGGCCGCGAGCAGCGCCGGTTGGTGTCCCGGTCAAGCCATGCACAGTGGGCGGCACCGGCGGACCGCCCGGACCCGGTTTCGATTCTGGAGGAGCAGGCGGAAACCCGGGCGCCGGATCTGATGCCGATCCGCTATGGGCGCATGGCTGCCTCGCCGTTCGCCTACTTCCGGGGCGCGGCGGCGATGATGGCCTGGGATCTCGCGCATTCACCCACGACCAGCATCCGGGTGCAGGCATGCGGCGACGCCCACCTGCTGAATTTCGGCATGTACGCAGCACCTGACCGGCGGCTGGTCTTCGACGTCAACGACTTTGATGAGACACTTCCGGCGCCTTTTGACTGGGACATCAAGCGGCTGGCGGCCAGCTTCGCCGTCGCGGCGCGGGACAATGGTTTTGATGACCGCGACGCTCATGCCGCTGCACGCTTGACTGTGCGCAGCTATCGCACCGAGATGGCGAATTACGCTGCGATGCGTTTCCTCGAGGTCTGGTACTCCAGGATCGATGTCAACGAGGTCAGCAGGCTGTTCGACGCACTGCAGACCAAGGAGGCCGTACGCCGCCGTCACCGGGATATCAAAAAAGCGCAGCGCAGCACGAGCCTGCGGGCATTCTTGAAGATGTGCGAGCAGGTCGAGGGGCAGTACGTGATCCGGCCGGCCCATCCGGTGATCGTCCGCTTTCCCATTGAGCGCTACCCGGGCATGCTGGCGGAGCTGCGCAGCGCCGTCGCCCAGTACCAGGACACGCTGCAGGCGGACCGGCGGGAAGTGCTGCGGCGCTTCTACTTCGGCGACTTCGCGCGCAAGGTAGTCGGCGTCGGATCGGTCGGAACTGAGGCGTTCGTCATGCTGCTCCTCGGCGACCGCGCTGACGAGCCCTTGTTCCTGCAGTTGAAGGAGGCGCAAGAGTCGGTGCTGGCTCCGTTCGCCGGCCGAAGCGAATACACGCACCAAGGCGAGCGGGTGGTCGTGGGCCAGCGGCTGACCCAGGCAGCCGTCGACCCGTTCCTCGGCTGGACGAGCGGTATCGCCACCAGCGGCGGGGCGATCAAGCAGTACTACGTACGCCAGCTGCGCGATATGAAGGGCAGCATGAGCGTCCCCTTGATGGATCCGCTCCAGCTCGACTATTACGGCAGGCTCTGTGGCTGGGCACTCGCACGCGCGCACGCGCGGACCGGGCGGGCAGCGATCATTTGTGGCTATCTGGGCACCAGCGAGGCTTTCGACCATGCCATCGCGGATTTCGCCGTCGCCTACGCGGACCAGAACGAGCAGGATTTTCAGCGGCTACTCAAAGCCGTCGCTACCGGCCGGGTGCAGGCAACGGTCGACCGGTGAGGTTATCGGCGGACGGCTCTTACGTCACGAGTTCGAGCAGCGTACGACCTACGTCGTGGTCAGCTTGCGGGTGAGGCACCAGCCGCGCCCCGTCGTGTGCGTCTCTGGCGAGAATATGCAGGCGGCCGTCGTGGCGGACGAGGATCAGATCGGTACTGGCGCCAGCGACCTCGGCTGATCCCTCAGCCGTGTAGTGGGTGATCGTAACCAGCGCGGAACGTTCGGATGAAGGAAGCAGGCTGTCCGCGTCAATAGCCGGATCCGGGTCGGCCAACGTTCCCCGGGGCAACCAGGTGGTGAGAAAGCGGACGGCTTCATCCAGCTTGTACAGGCCAACCTCATGGATGCCGAGAGCGTCGATCCGGACCATCAGGCAGATCCGTTCGGGCTGCGGGAGCAGCAGAACTCGCCACGGCTCACCGGGAACTGTTCCGGTCGCGCGGGCATCCAGAACCGTCCGGGCCCGTTGCTGGAACGCCACCGCGATGCCCAGATCTCCCCGGACTTGCACCTGCGCCCCGGGTGGGCCGGCCACCAGCAGTTGCCGGGCCGCTAGCGACCGGACGGCTTCGGCCAGCACCTCGTCCGATGGCCGGGCCTCCAGGAAATCCACGATCGCGTCGACGGCGGTGAGTTCGGCGATCGTATAGGCGCCGAGCAGGACCGGCCCGGTCTCGACCAGATTCACCACAGCCGGGACGAGTTGTGCCGGCACGGATGCCTGGCCCACACTGGGGGCGTTCGGTGCCGGGCCTTCTGCGGCAGCTTCACTCATGATTTGTTTCCCCTGCCCACCACGCTCGCGGGTGCTCAACACGCTGACTCAAGATAGCCGAAGCGATCGGGGAGGGCGTCTCGGTCACCCAGACCTCGGAGTTGCCGAACAGCCCCCGGCCGGCCCGCCCGGGCAGGGCCAGACCCAGTTCCTCCGCCGGATCTGGCCGCGCCGGTGGGGGAAACCGGGCGGCCAGATCCTGGGACACCGCGGTGGTGTCGTCGTCTTCCTCAATCCGGCGTAGCGCCGTGCTGAGTGACTCCGCGACCGGGGGCGCCAGCGAGGTGGGCAGGGCCAGATCCGGCGATAGGTACATCGGCCGCCGCTCGGTCAGCCGGGACAGTCCCCATGGACCGACATTGCTGCGGGTTATCCGGTAGATGATGTAGTCGGCGAGGTGCCGGATGTCGGTCGGACTCGGCAGTTTGCGCTTGCCGAACGCCGCCGGGGTTTTCTCCAGCTGTACCCACGTGCCTCGCGCGGTCCGGCCGTGCAGCTTTTCCCTGACTACCTGGCCCCGCATCCCGATGTCGGGATAACGTGCTTTGTCGATATCGCGGTGGTGGCTGGATATGCGCAGATGGCTGACGTCGGTAAAGCGCCAGTTCTCATATAGCTGCGGATCATCGATCAGTACATGGCCTCCGCGCAGCAGATCACGCAATTGCGGCACCTGCAAGCCGTGACCCTCCAGGTCGGAGATGATGGCCGCTTCTTCCGGGCTGAGCAATTCCGCTGCGGCTATGAGCCCCTTGCGGTAGGCGCCCGCGCGAGCCGTGATCTCGATCATCAGCCGGACCCTGACTCGTACCTCCTCGGTCTGCCGGGCAGTCAGGGCGCCGGAAGTCGCCTCACCGGCCGCAGTAACCTCTTGATCCACGTTTCCAGTAGAACATAGTGCGGGCCGCTGGCCACGGTGGCTCGAGATGACACCCAGCCCCGCCGTTGGGGGGCGCCGCGGCCCGTCCCGCAGGAACAGCCTTTATTGTGTGAAACCCGGGAGAAGACGCTGCTCACCCGCACCTTGCTTGCGGCCCGCACGTTGCTTGCGTCCCGGATGCTTTGCTCAACTCAGTCCCGGCAGCGATGCGCTGGCCGACGAGGTGAACCCGGTCGCGTTCTGGAGCTGGCCGAACAGATTGCTCGTGTTATCGATCTCGCTCGGGCTGGCGGAGCCATTCTTGACCTTGCCGACCAGGTTGCTGAGGCTGCTCTTGATGTTGTTGATGTTGGGCACGTACTTGCAGAGCGTCGGGTCGGCGGCGGCGTTCTTGCTGGCGTTGCTGAGCAGCTTGACGATCGCCGCAGTCGCCAGCCCCGCCTTGATAAGTGCCTTGGTCCGCCCGTTCGCGCCCTTCTGGAACGCTCCGGCCCTGTAGGGCTTGTACAGATACCGCTGGAACGCCCCATAGGTCAGGCCCAGGTCAGCAAGCAGCCGGGTTTTGGGGATCTTCCGCGTCCCTGCCTGCGCGCACGAAGCTTGCGGAAGCGCTCTGGCTGGCGTTGCCAGCTGCCGCCTGGCTGGCCGATGGCGCGGCGCTCGTCGATTTGCCCGACGAACTGCACGCCGTAGCGCCGCCGAACATGATCATCAGGCCGAGAATCAGGACTAGTACACGCTTCATTGATCTCTCCCCCGAGCCAACTCAGTCAACATCCACATTCCCCGGCTATGTAAGCTCTGTCCAATATACACCTTAACCCGGGGCGTGCAAGAGCGTTACACTGGGCATATCGGTTATCGCCATTGGCGACCCACGAGAGCACTTTAGGGCCAAGGCCGCCATTGTCAAGCCTATACGCCAGGCTACTCAGGCAATGTCGGCAGGCCGCATTGATGGCTGATCCCTTAAGTCAAATCTGTTCCTTTCGGCCAGGGGCGCCGCGATCACATCTCTGCACGCCCGCACCGTCGTCATATCAATGTCCCCGTCGACTGACATGGCAACGTGCCCGGCCCAGCGAAGACACGCACGCTCAGGGTCAAGCGTTGCACAACCGTCGCAAGCGGCCGTAACCACCCCTGCCCGGGCCGTCCAACACAGGTCATTCGTCACGGCGATTGCGGGCCTTCTGCCGTTACCAACGGCGTATCGGTGCCCGATCGTGTCACCAGGCCCGCATCGACGCCCGGATTCGGTACAGCGCTCTCGACCTATCGGGATCGGTAGTGCTGCGAGTGCGGATAGGGGTATCTATGCGCTCACCCTGGAGGGCATGATGGCCGATCTGAACTCCATGCTTGCTCGAACGGTAGCCGATCACGGCGAGCGTCCGGCCATCCGCCTGGACGGCCTCGTGCTGTCCTACGCGCAGCTGCACGACGCGGCGGGCCGCCTGACATCCGTGCTGAAATCCCTTGGGGTATCGGCGGGCGACCGGGTGGCTGTGATGCTGCCCAACGTGCCGGCCTTCCCGATCGTGTTCTTCGGCGCTCTCGGTGCGGGGGCGGTCGTGGTGCCGATGAACCCACTGCTCAAGAGCCGCGAGATCGCCTACTATCTCAGCGATTCGGGCGCTAAGGTCCTCTTCGTCTGGCACGCCGCGGCCGGCGAGGCGGCGAAGGGAGCCGCGGACACCGGCGTGCAGGTCATCGAGGTGCCCGAGCCGGACCTTGGCACGCTGCTGGCCGACCAGGTTCCGGCGGCGCAGATCGCCGTGGCGGCGGCCGAGGACGACGCCGTGATCCTTTACACCTCCGGTACCACCGGCCAGCCCAAGGGCGCCGAGCTGACCCACGCGAACATGCACCGGAATGCCGAGCTGACCGCGGTCACCCTGCTGCAGAACGGTCCCGATGACGTCCTGATGGGCTGCCTGCCGCTCTTCCACGTTTTCGGGCTGACCTGCGGGCTGAACGCGGCGATGTTCGCCGGCTCGAGCCTGACGCTGCTGCCCAGGTTTGACCCTGCCCAGGCCCTGCAGATCATCGGCCGGGATAAGGTGACGATCTTCGAGGGCGTGCCGACCATGTACGCGGCGATGCTGCACCATCCGGGCAGCGCGCAGGCGGACGTCTCGTCTCTGCGGGTCTGCGTCTCCGGCGGCGCGGCGCTGCCGGTGGAGATACTGCGCGGGTTCCAAGACGCGTTCCACTGCATAATCCTCGAGGGCTACGGGCTGTCGGAGACATCGCCGGTAGCGTCCTTCAACCACCCGGACAAGGTACGCAAGCCCGGCTCGATCGGCGTGCCGATCGTCGGCGTGCGCATGCGCGTGGTCGATGCCGACGGCACTGACCTGCCGGTCGGCGAGGTCGGCGAGATCGTCATCGCCGGTCACAACATCATGAAGGGGTACTGGCGCAACCCGGAGGCCACCGCCGAGGCGATGATGAAGGGGGAAGGGGAGGCGGGTGGGGGCTGGTTCCGTACTGGTGACCTGGCCAGGGTCGACGAGGACGGCTACTTCTACATCGTGGACAGGAAGAAGGACCTGATCATCCGCGGCGGTTTCAACGTCTATCCGCGGGAAGTGGAAGAGGTCCTGTACGAGCACCCGGCCGTGGCGGAGGCCGCGGTCATCGGGATCCCGCATGACGAGCTCGGCGAGGAGATCGGCGCGGCCGTCACGCTCACAGCGGACGGGACCGTCACCGCCGAGGAACTGATCGCTTTCACCAGGGACCGGATAGCGCCCTACAAGTGCCCGCGGTATATCTGGATGGTGCCAGGCCTGCCCAAGGGCCCGACCGGCAAGATTTTGCGCCGTGAAGTGCAGTCGCCCAGGGGCGTCCGATGATCGCGCCGACGGAGCAGATCATCGATGTTGACGGCCAGGACCTGCGCGTGGCCGTCCGCCACGGCCAGGCCGGGGCAACCCCGCTGCTGATCATCAACGGAATCGGCGCCAGCCTGGAACTGCTGCAGCCGTTCGTCGATGCGCTCGACCCGGCAAAGTCAGGAGACGTGGTCAGGTTCGACGTCCCCGGCGTCGGCGGGTCGCCGCTGCCCAGCCGCCCGTACCGCTTCAGCGGGCTGTGCAGGCTGATCGTCAAGATGCTGGCCGCGCTCGGGTACGGTCAGGTCGACGTGCTCGGCATCTCCTGGGGCGGCGGGGTCGCGCAGCAGTTCGCGGTGTCTCAGCGGTCGCACTGCCGCCGTCTGGTGCTGGTCAGCACGGCAACCGGGGCCACGATGGTGCCGCCCAGGCTCAGTGTGCTGCGGCAGCTGGCCGGACGGCAGCGGTACGTGGACAGCGGGCATCTGGCCAGCGTCGCCCCCGACCTGTACGGCGGATCAGCGCGAGCCGAGCCCGAGCGGATAAGCCAGGCTGTGCGCGACGACAACAACATCGGGCCCTCACGCGGCTACAGGTATCAGCTGGCGGCCTCGTTTGCCTGGTCAAGCGTGCCGTTCCTGCGGCGGCTGCGGCAGCCGACCCTCATCATGTCCGGTGACGACGATCCGATAATCCCGCTGGCCAACGCCAAGATGATGCACCGGCTGATCCGCGGTTCGCGCTTGCACATCTTCCAGGGCGGCCATCTCGGCCTGGTCGCCGAGGCAGCTGAGCTGGCCCCAGTGGTCCAGGCATTTCTGGCTGCGGACCCGACGGGATAACGCCTCTGGAGTTACCAATCCGCACATCAGCGAGATGAGTGGAGCCGGTTCCTGGGTTTGTGTTCAGGCGGCCGGCTGGAGGGTAACGGTGTGGCCGAGTGCGGCGCGCCCCGAGCCGATGTGCGGTGATCATCTCCCTTCCGTGCTGCGCCGCGCCGTGACGAGAGCCGCGATCGTGCTAGCGCGAATCGGGCGACCGAGTCGTTCATAAATGGCTTCGTGCTCACGCTCAAGGGCTTGACGTTGGGCCGGTGAAAGCCGAGCGTAAAACGACATCGTACGTACGAGAGCATTGAGCTCGTCGGCAGTGTGCTCGATGAGCTTCGGCATGACTGCCACCTGAACATCACCGAACAAGCGGCCGGCGTAATCTCGCCCCAGGTCGTAGCTGCCGAGCCAGGCCCATACCTCCGAGACGTTGCCACGGCGTTGCTCCAGCCCAGCGAGCGTGCCGTCGAGATCCCGGTAAGTCGGCCAATGAGCGGCAATGTCCGGCGCGACCTTTCTTATGGCAGCGAGTACTGCTTCCTGATCTCGCTTGCTACGCGGCTCCGCAAGCCCGAAGTATTGCACGAGGGCGAGCGTTCCACCTGGAATAAGTACGTCAGCGGTCTGCTGCCAGCTAACCTCAGGGTCAATCCAGTGAAACGCGGACGCAGCGAACACGGCCGGAAACTGCTCGCGGGGAAGCAATGCATCCTCAAATTGAGCGTTCACAAATTTCACCTCCCCGGCACCTTCCAGGTTCTGCCTGGCCAGTGCCATGAGGTTCTTGCCGGGTTCGACCGCTGTGACGTGCAGGCCCCGAGCGACTAGGTCGCGCGTCAGCTGGCCGCTTCCACACCCGACCTCAAGCACATGATCACCGCTCCCGATCCCCGCGACCTGGCAAGCCTGGTCGACGAGTTCGTCAGGATAAGCCGGACGGCGGCGGTCGTACTCAGCCGCGATCTCATCAAAAACCTTGCCGTAACGACGTGCAGTAGATTCTGGTAGCCGTGTCATTCGTTGGCCTCTGTTCATGCTCGTTAATGTGATCGCCACGTCATGCTCGCGGCCAAGTTCCGGCGCCTGATTTCCCCCGTCTTGGCCGCAGGCGGCAATTTTGTGGTGGGCGGACGCGGGTCTAGGCAGGCGAAGCCAGCACGGAGTGACGGCTCGACGGGCCGCCCTCACACGAGCCTGTTTACGGCAGCGGCCCCGCCGAGGCGTGAGTGCGTCCGGCGGGGCCTAGATCCATCCCCCCGCCAAACCGGAAGGATAAGACCATGTGAGACACCGTAGACCAGACGCGCGGTGCGGTGCCAGGTGGCCGGCATTGTCGAGGACGCGCATGAACCTGCCGCACTGTCAGTTTCGGACTCTGAGCCGTCCAGATTTGTTGCGCACCTGGCCTGCGGTGCGCCCTATCCGCGAGTGATTGTTCTGCTTCCCGGTGGCCGTCGAGCTGCCGGAAATCGCTGGTTAGAGCGGCGTCAGCCCGTACGCGGGGAAGACCGCGTTGCGGGTGGCCATGATGGCCCGGTCGATCGCTTGGTCTGGGTCCTGGCCGGACTCGAACGGCTCGAACACCGCAGGTGCCCCGTCGGTCATGCGCTCGGGTGCGGTCAGGCCGGTTCGCCGCTCAACGTAGTCCCGCCACGGGGCGGGCGTCTGTGCCGCTGGATCGATCGGCTGGCCCGCAGCCTCGGCGAGCAGGTGCGTCCAGGTCCGCGGTACGACGTGGACCAGCTCATACCCCCCGCCGCCGGTAGCCAGCCAGCGTCCGCCGGCCAGGTCGTGGGCGAGCGCGTGGATCGCGGCGTGGGCGGCGCGCTGCGCGTCGATGCTGAGCTCCAGGTTGGCCAGCGGATCGAGCCGGTGCGTGTCGGCCCCGTGCTGGCTGACCAGCAGCTGCGGCCGGAACTCCCGCAGCAGCGGCGGGACGATCGCGTGGAAGGCGCGCAGCCAGCTGGCATCGCCGGTCCCGGCGGGCAGCGCCACATTGACCGCTGACCCCTCCGCGCCGGGCCCGCCGCTTTCGGCGGGCAGGCCGGTGAACGGGAACATCGCCGCCGGGTGCCCGTGCAGGCTGATCGTCAGCACCCGCGGATCGGCGTAGAACGCGGCCTGCACCCCGTCGCCGTGGTGCGCGTCGATGTCCACGTAGGCGATCCGCTCGGCGCCCTGCCGAAGCAGCCAGGCGATCGCGATCGCCGGGTCGTTGTAGACGCCGAACCCGCTCGCGCGGGCGGCCATCGCGTGATGCATGCCGCCCGCGATGCTGGCCCCGTGCTCGGCCGCGCCCGACCAGACCGCGCGGGCCGCGGCCAGGGTCGCCCCCGCCACCAGTGCCGACGCCTCATGCATGCCGGGGAAGACCGGGTTGTCCCCGGTGCCCAGCCCGAACGTCCGCGCGTAGCGGAACTGGGTCGGCTCCAGACCGCGGGCACCAAGGTCGTCGGCCCAGCGGCTGACGGCCTCCACAGCCGTGACGTACCGCGCTTCATGCACAAGCTCCAGGTCCGCGTCAGTTGCGGGGGCCGGGGCGGCCACGGTCACCCCCGGCTGATCCCACAGTCCGAACTCGTGCGCGAGCCGCATCGTCAGCTCCACCCGTACCGGTGCCAACGGATGGCCCGGCCCGAAGTGATAGTCCGTCAGCCGCTCACCCCAGGCCACATGCACAGTGCAGGCCATCTGCCACAACCTCTCTGCCGCCGCGAGATGCCGTACCGAGTTCAGCGTGATCCGCATGTTCGGTGCCCGGCTGGACTGCCGTCCAGAACTGTACGACGCAGCGGAAGATCGTTCGTCGCGGTGGCTCCCAGATTTAGGCAGCCGCTAGGACCTGGCTCGCTAATCTGGGCTGCGGTGGCCGGGCAGCGCCAGAAATGCCCTAGTCCGGCCGCCCGCCGGGGGCGGATCAGGCTGGTAATGATCGAACAGCACGTTCCTGAAGTCCCGGATCGCCAGATCCAGCTCGCCGACCGCTTCCTGAACCTTCGCGGCCCCGGGATGGTCTCCCATCAGCCCCAGTGCCGTCTGGAGACAGAACCCGGCGGAGAACAACCGGTGCACCACGGCGTCGTTCATGCCGTCGATGCCCTCGGTGAAGCGGTCGCGATCCCGCACCAGGCGCAGGGTCACCTCCGCTGAATCTCCTGCCCTTCCCGGCAGGGGATCGTGCGTCGGCAGTACGATCGGCTGTTCCGGTATCAGCCCGTCGCAGGGCCCGCTTGATACGGAATGCATCTCTGAGACACCTTTGTCCTAACCGGCCGTGACTGGCTGTGCCGCCTGGTCCGGAGCGGGCCTGGTAACCCGCGCAACCACGCTGGCCCCGCGCAGGGATCTGATGGCTAGTTCTCCACCGGCGAGCCTACGTCGGCTCCCTGCGACTGGATAGGCCTTGTAGGCTCGACATCCGCCAGAGCACCGGTCGGCCACGGCTGCGGGCCTGGATTTTCTGGATGAGCGGCCGTGGCCTTCGGCCGGTACTGCTAAATGGGTGGGCGGTACAGGATTTGAACCTGTGACCTTCTCCGTGTCAGGGAGACGCGCTCCCGCTGCGCCAACCGCCCAGGATGACGAGAGCCTACCAGACCTCGGGGGTACCCCAGCGGCCATCACGGCGAGCTGGCCCGGGGGCTGTCCACGTACGCACGGGCCGGCTCGTACCTGCACTCGATCAGGCCGAGCGTGGTGTTGCACACAGGCACGGGCAGGTCGTGGAGCCGGGCGAGCCAGCCAGGCAAAGCTCTTGGCGAAGCGGCTGGACAGGCGGGCGAGACGAGCGGAAAACAGGGACGACACTGACGACGGTCAGATGCCGTTCAGGCATCGGAGGCGGAGACGGGAATCGAACCCGTGTACAGGGCTTTGCAGGCCCTTGCCTAAACCACTCGGCCACTCCGCCACGGAAGCTGCCCGGCCTGCGTCCGATGAGGCCGCAGCCAGCAGGCTCGCCATGGATTCCGAGAACCGCGGGTTGGCCCCTACGGTGTTCGGCGTCTCCGAGCGGACGACGGGATTCGAACCCGCGACCCTCACCTTGGCAAGGTGATGCTCTACCAACTGAGCCACGTCCGCATGCCAGCCATCTGACCGGCCGCCGCCGGGAACGTGCCCGGCGTGCGAACAGAACTGTAGCCGATCCTGGCCGTCGAGCAAACTCGGGTTCCGTCAAAGCCGTTCTGCGTAGCCACGCATCGTGTCTTGTTCGGCCGGAAATGTATGGCTTGGGACGTTGACATTCTTCTGCGCCGGTCACGGATGCCCGCAGGACCTGCGGGTGGACACGGGGCGCCGGTGCTAACGGGGAGCATCTTCAGCGAATATCCCTGACTACGCACCCTGTAAGCCGGGGCGACGAGGGCGGCGCCGGGCTCGGCTGTCATCCGGGTTACCGGGTGGGCCGGCGGTGCGCGCCCGAGCCGGTCCGGAGGTGCGGCGCGGGCCCAAGTGACGGCGGGCGGGTGGCAGGGTGGCAGGCTGTTGCCATGCGAGAAGTGATCATCGATGGCAGCGCCCTGACCGTTGACGATGTGGTGGCGGTCGCGCGCGGCCAGGCGACCGCCCTGCTGAGCCCAGACGCCCCCGCCCGGATGGAACACAGCCGTTCGGTCGTGACCGAGGCGCTCCGCGGCGGCGCGCCCGTCTACGGCGTCAACACCGGCTTTGGCGCACTGGCCGACACCCCGGTCAGCGAGGCGGACCTGACCGCGCTGCAGTCCGCGATCATCCGGTCGCACGCGGCGGGGGTGGGGGAGCCGCTCGGCGACGACGTGGTGCGCGCCCTGCTGCTCCTGCGGGCCCGGACGCTGACGGCCGGGTATTCGGGAGTGCGGGCCGACCTGCCGCGCCGCCTGCTGGATCTGCTGGCCGAAGGCCTGCTGCCGGTCATCCCGGGCAAGGGCTCGGTGGGGGCGTCCGGCGACCTGGCCCAGCTCGCGCACCTGGCCCAGCCGCTGATCGGGGAGGGGCGGCTGCGTGAGCCCGGCGGCCCGGCGGAGGGGCGCCCGGCGGCCGACGTGTTGGCCGAGCACGGCCTGGAGCCGCTGCAGCTTGCGCCGAAGGAGGGCCTGTCCCTGGTCAACGGTACGGAGCCGATGCAGGCGGTGCTCGCGTTCTCGGTACACGACGCGGCGATGCTGGTGCAGGCGGCCGACGTGGCCTGTGCCCTGTCCATCGAGGCGCTGCTCGGCACCGACCGGCCCTACGACGAGCGGGTCCAGGCGCTGCGGCCGCACCCAGGCCAGCTCGACAGCGCGGCGAACCTGCGCGCGCTGCTGGCGGGCTCGCCACTGCTGGCCAGCCACCGGCACAGCCGGCACGCCGTGCAGGACGCCTACTGCCTGCGCTGCGCGCCCCAGGTGCATGGGGCGGTCCGCGACGTGCTGGCCCACGCCCGGCGGGTGCTGGAGACCGAGCTGGGCTCGGTGGTGGACAACCCGATCATCACCGACGACGGCGAGGTGATGACCACGGGCAACTTCCACGGGGAGCCGCTGGCGTTCGCCGCCGACATGCTGGCCATGGCGCTCGCCGAGCTGGCCAGCATCAGTGAGCGGCGGGTGGACCGGATGCTGGACCCGGCGTTCTCCCGCGGGCTGCCGCCGTTCCTGGCCCCGGAGGCCGGCACGAACTCCGGCTTCATGCTGGCCCAGTACACGGCCGCCTCGCTGGTCAGTGAGAACAAAGTGCTGGCCCACCCCGCGAGCGTGGACACCATCCCGACCTCGGGTAAGCAGGAGGACCACGTCTCGATGGGCTGGACATCGGTTCGCAAGCTGCGGGAGGTCGTAGCGAACGTCCGGGCCTGCCTGGCGGTGGAGATGCTGTGCGCCGCGCAGGGCATCGATCTGCGCGCCAGCATCGCGGAGCCGTCGGCGGCCCTGGGGGAGGTGCACACCGTCATTCGTGGCCGGGTACCGCGGATGGACGTCGACCGCGAGGTTGCCATCCAGATCGCTGAGGTCAACGACCTGCTGCCGAAGGTGTGCGCGACGCGCGGCCGCGACGCGCGGGCTGCGGTAGCCGTCAGATCCAGATCATTCTTAACGGGCCCGGCGGGGGTCAGCCCACCGCTCGGCGCCGGTCGCGGCGATTGCTCACGCCGCGCGAGCCACGGATGGTGCCGCGGGAGCCTGGTCGGCTTGCGGAGCCGACTGGGCCCAGCCACGGTGCGGCGAGAGGGGAGCCTGCCCGGCCTGCGGGGCCGGCTGGGCCCAGCCACGGTGCGGCGAGAGGGGAGCCTGCCCGGCCTGCGGAGCCGGCTGGGCCCAGCGACGCTGCGGCGGTTACGGTGCCCGCCCCGGCCTCCTGGCCAGGAGGCCGGGGCGTCCCGTGGGGGTGCGGGCCAGCCGGTGGTTTCCGGCGAGGAGGAATCCGGAAGCCCGGGGTGAGGCAGTCGGGTCAGGCCTGCCAGAGGAGGTCGTTGAGCTCGGCGTCGATGTCGATGACGCTGCTCTCCTGGCCCATCCGGACGATGCTGTAGGTCCGGTCGAGAAATTTGATGATCGCCTCGGCCGGCGCCTCAAAATGCGCCTCGCCGAACGGCGACGACAGCTTGACGTTCAGTACGGTGAGCGGCCCGCGGATCTCCCCGTCGGGCCCGGCCGCCGCCGGTGCGGACGGCCAGATCTGCACATCCCCGTCGCCCACAGGCGTCGTCATCCCGTCTGCGAGCAGCTCACGGGCGAAAATCCACTCAACCGGCTCGTCGGCGCCCACGTGGAACGCTATCCGGATCGCGTACGGGTCACTGCCCCGGTAGTAGAGGCTAGCGACCAGGGGAACAATCGCCTGCTCGGCGGCGACAAGCCTGAGGCCGAGTTCGGCTGAGACCGTTGCACTGATATTCATCGTCTAGCCAACCCTTACCTCGCCGGGTCCCAGATGTCCGGGCTTCCACTGACCTTGACGTGGCCGGCGCAGAACTATGACGCGATTACGCGACGAAGTCTTTCTCCGACACAGAAGGCCCGATCCCGCACTGAGCGATCCACCGCCAACACGATCCTAACCCCCTGAAGTGCGGAAACATACTGTGAGCGTTAACATTTATTTATTCGTAGTCTTCCTCGTCCGGATCATTGCGAACTGTGACCTCTGTCTCATCCGGTGGCCGGAGCCGTCTTCGCCGCCTGGCTGCCAGCCACCCGGAGCGCGAGCAGAGGGTGACGGCCGGCGGAATGAGAGGCAGATCCGTGGTCCTCGCCAGCGGGCCATCGGCGGCCCGGATGCGCTAGGCTGTGGAGGCGCCGGAGGCGAGCTGCGCGAGCAGCCGACCGTGACACGGTCCCCGTGGTATCCGGCGGAGGGCGATTGGCTCAGCGGGAGAGCGCCTCGTTCACACCGAGGAGGTCACTGGTTCGATCCCAGTATCGCCCACCCAGCTCAGCGGCCGGTTCTAACTCAGGGACCGGGTAGACGTGCAGGGCCAGTGTGAATCCACCTCAAGCGCACCACCTGCGCCGCACGCTACCGACGATCCGACTATGACAGGCCCCTGACCGGGCATCAATGACCCCCATAGACCGGCATGCCGCAGACCGATCTGCGCCATCCTGAGGGGATGGATCAGACATCGATCACCGCTGCCGGTGCGATCGACACGTTCCTGGTACTGCTGATCGGTATCGGGCCGAAGATCGCGCTGGTCCCGTTCCTGGAAATGACGGCTTCCCTTGACCTGGCCACCAAGCGGCGGGTTCAGCGCAAGATGCTGACCACGGCGGCAACAGTGGCCGTGCTACTGATGGTCCTGGGCGAGCTGCTGCGCATACTGCTGCACTTCACGATCGGATCGCTGTCGATCGCCGGTGGCCTGATCTTGCTCGTGGTGGCGGTGTGGATGGTGCTCGGGCCAACCGCTAGCAGCAGCCACCGCACCGAGGGCAAAGACCCGATGCAATTGGCGCAGTTCCCGCTGGCCGTACCGTACCTGCTCAACCCGGTGGGCATCGTCGGCCTGATGACGATTTCCGCCGAAGCTAGGTCCATCAGCGTGTTCGCAGTGGAGTTCGGCATCTTGGTGTTCGTCCTCCTCCTCGACGTGGTTGTGTTCCGCTGGGCGAACCGGGTGAGTGAGAAGCTCGACGAAGGCCGCATGCTGGTCACCGAGAAGGTTTTCGGATTCCTGATCGCCGCGATCGCCGTGCAGCTGGTGCTTGACGGCCTGGCCTTGATCGGAGTCATCGCGCCGATCGAGCACTGAGCACATGGATCAGTCCGGCTGCCGATGCCGTCACGCACGGCACATATGGCGGGCAAGATATCGGCTAGGACCGACAGTTGACGGCAACGCAATCGCTGGCGGGTGCGCGTCAGATTTGTGGTTAATCAAGATCATCTTCGCGACGAGGCAGCTCAGATGATGGCTGTCTGGTTGTGACAGTGCGCCAGACATGCTGCTCCGGAGCGACCTGAACCGCCCGCACCCCGCTGACCAGCATGTTTCTGCCTGGATGCAACGTGTACAACCACTGCCGACCTCCGTCAACGACCTTCAGTGACCTACATGCCTCTCGATGATAAGCAGAAGGTCAAGGTCACGGCGGGAAACCAATCTTATGCAGACAGCCGTTGTTGGTGGCGCGGATGGACAAGTACCTGGCATTGGCCGGACGTGGTTGCTGCTACTGCTCGTCGTCGTCGGCCAGCTCGTCGGCGGCCACGGCGACCGCGAATCCCAAAGCCCTGAGGATCTTCCCGCCTGCCGAGACGACCCGCGCCGTGCCCACAATCGGTGCAACCGCGATCATGACTGCTTGGATGTCGTCGGCGATGATCCCGCTGTCCGCGGCGGCCCCAGCGTTAGCGAGGTAGGACGCAGGCGGTGCGTCCACCGCGATCAGGGCGGCCAGCCTCGCGATCATCAGCTCGCGCGGTGGCAGAGAGTTGTGCTCGACCGATGCGGCGGTGATGTCGGCGAGTGTATCGAGGACAGGTGTGTCGTCGTCCGGCATGGATCCTCCCGGTTAGCGCGAAATACGCGGCTGCTGGTCCCGCTGGGTACAGGAGCAGTCCACCACTGCTCCCTACCGGGAACATCACCCCCGGCGGATGAGCTACGCCGGGCCGAGACGTCACTACGTCCCATGACCAGTCGGCGAGAGCCCGGCCGGCGAGACATCGCGTTGCGATCCGCCTGCGCAGGATCAGGCAGGAAGCAACGCTGGCCTGACCATCGCGCTGCCTGACACTCAAGCGTCAACGCAGGACGTTAGTACTATCCGCTGGCCGTCGGTGAGTAGGACTGGGAGATCTTCACCTGATGCGGGTGCGGGTGGCTGTGCCTGGTTGCGTGGCGATCGGCTCCCCTGGGCCAGGTACAGCGCCGCGAAGATCACGAAGCTCGCACCGGCAGGCTGGCCAGCATCCAGGATCAGCCTGCGTGCGAAGAACCGCCAGCGCATCGGCTCAGCCGGTCCCGTCCAGACTGTCAGCCCACGGGGAGAATAGGTAGGCGGACGAAGAGACCGCGCCGGTGAGGTTCTTTCCAAGCACCAGCACGGTGTCGGGCTGGACGTCGGGGATAAAGGGCAGTTGCTCGGCGGTCAGCTTCTCGGCCTCAGCTATCAACGCTGCCCGCTTGCTGGGGCTGGCGGTGGTGCGCGCCCGTTCCACCTCGGCGGTGATGGTCGGATCGTTGAAGTGGTCGAAGTTCTCGATCCCGCCCGGCAGGACAATGTGAGCCAGCAGTGCCGCGGGGTCGGCGTAATCGCCGTAGTCCACCTCCGGGAGCCCGTCGATGCCTGCCCGGAACTTTGGGTCGGTAAAAAAGTTGATATAGTCCTGGGCCGACACCGACTTGAGTATCACTTTGAGCCCGATCGCCTGGGCAGCGGCCTGGTAGGCGGCGGTTACCTCCGCGATCACCGCTAGCTGGCTGCTGGTACCGATAGTGATCGTCTTTCCGGTATCCCCGGCCTGCATGACCAGCTTTCTGGCCTTGGCGATGTTCTGCGTCAGCACCGGAGAGGAGCCGTAGCCGGCGTCGAACACGGCCTTGCCGTAGCCGAATGTGCCCGGGTTGGCCAGCCACCGTGGCAGTTGTGCGGCGCCCTGGTAGACGGAGTTGATGATGGCTTGCCGGTTGAGCGCCAGCGACAGGGCCCGGCGCACGTTCAGGTTGCCCAGCACGTCCTTGAGGCTGGTAACGGCGAACACGTCGCTTGACCAGCCAGGGCCAAGGTAGACCTTGACGCTTCTGCTGTCCTTCAGCTGGTCCAGGGTGGGGAGCCCGACGGCGTAGTCCCCCTGGATCGCGCCGGTCAGCAAGCCCGCGGTCACGGACGCGGCGTCCGGGACAGCCTTGAGGGTGATCTGGCCGGCCAGCGGGTGGACCGAAGGGTTCCAGTAGTGCGGGTTGCGGACCGCGACCAGGCCCACGCCCGGAGTCCAGGACTTAAGCATGTATGCACCGGTACACATGATCGATCCGGCCGGGGTGCCGTAGTTCTTGGCTTCCTTCTCGGCGAAGGTCTTCTCGATGACGATGCCCGGTATCGAGGCGAGCTCGCCTTCCAGCCAGTAGTCGGGCTGCTTCAGCTTGATCGTCACCTGGGATGTGCCGGTCGCGGTGATCAAGGCCACCCGGCTGAAGTCCGCCGAGTTGTACCCACCGAGGTTAGAGCTGAATTGGCGGTCGAGGCTGTACACCACATCGGCCGGCGCGACCGGATGGCCATCCCAGAACTTCACTCCCGGCCGCAGGGTGAACACCATCGTGGTGGGCGACGGGCTCGAAACCGTGGCCAGGCCGGGCTCAATCGAGCCATCGGGTGCCTGGCGCAGCAGCGACTCACACATCAGCGAGTCGGCCGTGTACTCCGGGTAGGCAGCGTCGTAAATAGGGTCCAGCGATATAACGTCCCGGTTGATGGCCCAGACCACCGAGGACACTGGCTTGGTGCCCGTCGGGGTGATCGCCACCAGGCCCGCGCCCGGCGGGGCATTACCCGACGGGGTACGACCCTGCGAGGAGGTCGGCCCGCTGGTGGACCCGGTGCAGGCCGTGACCACCATCGTGCCTGCCGCTACGGCGGCCATGACCGCCGCCCAGCTATGTCTGCGATTCATCTGTACCCCAGGGCCACCGCGGAGCTTCCGGGAGCTGGTATCGCTGCAGGCCACCTCCCCGGACCCACCATACGAGTCCGGCGCCCCGTCGTCTTAGCCAGCCCCCGCCCCGACGCAATTGCGCGCTTGACCGTTACGAGGCTTCGGGAAATCATGGGAGGGCCAGATTCTCTCACCATGAGGGACATGACTTATAGCCACCTGCGTGAGCGGGTTGACCGGCCTGGCCGCGTAGGCGGGGTGGCGTACGACCTTGTCGCGTCGAAGCTCATGCGGCCCTTGGCGCGGCCGGGGACCATCCGCCGGTCGTCGCTGATCGAACGACTGGCGAAAGATAATTCCCATCCGATAGTGTCCGTGGTCGCGCCGGCGGGTTACGGGAAGACGACGCTGTTGTCGCAGTGGGCCGAGGCCGACGATCAGGCGTTTGCCTGGGTGTCGGTGGACGAGGCAGACAATGACCCGAAGGTCCTGCTCACCTACGTCGCCGAAGCCCTCGATGCGATCGAGCCGACCGGTGAGCGGGTGTTCGACGCACTGGCGTCCCCGGCGAGTTCGGTGCCTGGCTCGGTCGTCCCGCGGCTGGGGTCGGCATTTGCGTCGATGACCTCGCCGGTAACGCTGGTCCTGGATGACGTGCACCTACTGCACAACTCCGAATGCCGGGCCGCGCTATCAGTGCTCGCCGACCACGTGCCCAGCGGGTCACGGCTGGTGCTGGCCGGGCGGGCCGAGCCGCCGCTGCGGACCGCGCGGCTGCGCGCCGAGGGAAAGCTCCTGGAGATCGGCGTCGGTGACCTGTCGCTCACGATGGAGGAAGCAGCATCGCTGCTGCGCGCCGCCGGGGTGCAGGTCGGCGACGAAGATGTTGCGGAGCTGCACCGGCGGACCGAAGGGTGGCCGGCCGGGCTGTACCTCGCGGCGCTGTCCCTGCGGGAAGATGGGTCGCTGCCGGGTACGGCGGCCTCATTCGGCGGCGATGACCAGTTCGTCAGCGAGTACGTGGAGTCGGAGTTCCTGACCCGGATCTCCAGCTCGCAGCGGGCGTTCCTGACCAGGACTGCGGTACTGGAGCGGATGTCCGGGCCGTTGTGCGAGGCGGTACTGGACCTGCCCGGGTCCGCCGCGGCGCTGGCGGATCTGGCCCGGTCGAACCTGCTGCTGGTGCCGCTGGACCGGCGCGGACATTGGTACCGTTATCACCACCTGTTCCGCGACATGCTGCTCGCGGAGGCCGAACGCCTGGAGTCCGGCCTGATCCCGGTCCTGCGCCGCCGCGCCGCCGCCTGGTGCCTGCGCAACAACCTGCCCGAGGAAGCGCTGGAGTACTCCATGGCTGCCGGGGACGTTCACACGGTGGCCCGGCTGGTGGAAGAACTCTGGCTGCCGACGTACCGGCGAGCCAGGATCACCACCCTGCAGCGGTGGTTCCGGTGGCTCGATGACCGGGACGGGTTCGAGGACCATCCGCGGGCCGCCGCGTACGCCGCGCTTCTTGCCATGACGACCGGGCGGGCGACCGACGCCGAGCAAATGGCTTATGCCGTCGACCGCTGGCGCTCCCAGGACGCGGCCCGGGCCGGCAACCATCTCATCGAAGGCCTCGCCGCTGCGCTGCGCGCTTTGCTGTGCCGCTATGGTGTCGAGGAGATGCACGCGGACGCCGACGAGGCCGCACGGCAATTCGCGGCGGCGGGCATCGTACGCCCGATGACCGGGTTCCTGCAGGGGATCGCGCACATCCTCTCCGGCGATCTCGACAGCGCGGATGTCGTCCTTGACGAGGCCGTCAGAGCCGGACAGGAAATCGGCACGCCCGATACGATCGCTTCTATGCTGTGCGAACGGTCGCTGGTGGCGATGGCTCGCAACCAATGGGACCAGGCTGCGGCCCTCGCAGGCCAAGCGCGCTCGCTGCTGGATCAGGCCGGACTGGAGGACGCTACCCTCTGCGCGGCGCAGGCCCGCGTGGCCCTGCACCGGGGCGATGTCCCGGCGGCGCGGCGCGAACTCGTCAGCGCTCAGCGGCTGAGATCCTTGCTGACGTACACGCAGCCGCACCTGGCCGTCCAGACCAGGATCGAGCTCATCCGCGCCCACATCGCCCTCGCCGACATCAGCGGGGCCAGGACGCTCATGCGGGAAGTCGATAATGTGCTCAAGCTTCGGCCCGGGCTGGGGATCCTGGTCGGGGAGGCCGAAGCGCTTCGGGCCCGGCTTGCCCGAGTGCGCGGTTCAGCCGTCCCGGGAGCATCGGCCCTGACCGCCGCCGAACTCCGCCTGCTGCCGCTGATGTCCACGCACCTGTCGTTCCCGGAGATGGCCGCGGAGCTGTTCCTCTCGAAGCACACCATCAAGGCGCAGGCGATGTCGCTCTACCGCAAACTCGGGGTTTCCTCCCGCAACCAGGCGATCACGCGAGCCCGTGAGCTAGGGCTCCTGGAAGGCTGACTGCCGGTCTTAGGATCTGGGATCTGGGGTTTACCCCATCGGAGGGATGTAACCAGCCCTGGCACCGGGTGCACTGGTACCGAGCGGCATGCAGCACGATCGTTCCTCCCGTCTCATCCCGACCGAGGGTGTCCCGATGCTGGGCCCGTCATAGTCTCGAACTACACGCAGTTCCGGGTAATAGGAGCATCGCCCCCAAACCCGCTAGGGGCATCACCCGGACCGGATCCCCGCAACCCGGAAACAGACCTATAAGCGGGTTGCCAGACCTCGCCACCCAGGTCCGACCCGGCGTGAATCATCGAGGCGAGAGCAGCACCTCGTCGACGCTGCTGGGCTCTTTGCGTTGCTGATGGTTGAGTGTGTGGCGGAGGACGGACGCGTGGCGGTAGACCTCCTTCCTGACCCGCATGATATTGCCGAGGGGGGAATGTTCCGCCGTTACCCGCCACGGCGTGAATGACAGCCCGTCCATTTTCTCGAGGTCGTCGTCGCCCGAAATGTCCTGCTGCGGGATGCGGACCTTGGCCACCGTGACGAACGGGGACAACTGCTCAGGCCACTCGACGGTAACGTCCTCGACCGGCATTCGGTCAATATCAGCGCACAGCTGGACTTGAATGTCGAATTCAAAGGGGCGTTCCCGCAGTTCGGCGGCCAGGGCCGGGCGGAATACCTCCGGTGCCGACGCCAGATCCAGAGTACGCCGGGCCACCCTGCTGGCGAACTCCGGCACCGGGGCGATACGGATCTTGGCGACGTAGTCACCGTGCCGGACTGCGCCCATCGTCCAGTAGTTCGATAGCAGCAGGTTCACGGGGCGGATCTGCGCCAGGCTGACGAACGCGAAAAGCTCCTCCCAGGCCCACTGGTCCTCATCTAGGGTCCCCTTTCCCGTTACCCAGTCACGGAAGAAGCGATGCTGACCTTGGCGACCCTGAGAGAAGTACCTTCCTGCATCGATGAACAGGTCTTTGATGAACAGGTAGTGCTCGACGGTGTTGCAGAAAAAGACGGGCGCGTTGATGGTGGCGTAGTCGAAGGTGCCGGTGTCAGGCTCGTCCTCCAGAAGGATCGGGCCGTTGATGTCGAAGATCTTCAGGGCCATTCCCGTCACCGGGCCGAGCAGCATGTCGGGTCCAGGGTGCGGCTGTCCGTTGGAGAATCGGATGAGAGCGCCATGCTTTCCGGGTACCGCGTAGATACCCTGCGCGTACTCAGCGGGCAACTGGCTCAGGATCTCGACTTCTGCCTTAACCACCCCGTATCCCTTGGCGTGCGCGTCACGGACGGCGCGGCCGGTACCTTCAGTGGTCACGGATCCAGCAATGTATTCCTCTAGCTTGTCGATCACGATCTGCGAGTTCTCATCGAAATGCGGATCGGTTGCTTCGATGTCCGGCGTGTATCTGACGAATTGCGTTGACATTTGTCCTCCGTTCGCGGATTTTCTTGCTCTTGAGGGCGTTGCCGGTTGGGTGTCACCGGTTGCTGCTGTTACGGATCGTCTAGTTGCTCCAGTGCGGCTTCGATGTCATATCCGAGTGCGGTCGCTACGTCGGGAGCGGCGCTGACGACCCGGCCGAGCCCGGTCACCGGGGCGATCGCAAGCAGCACATCGGTGATCTCGTCCTGCGTCGCGCCTGCCGCGAGCGCCCGGGCGGTGCTCCATTCCAGGCAGACCGCTGGTGACCCGCTGGCCACCAATATCCCGAGTTGAAGCAACGCCGCGATTTTAGGTTCCAGGGCCGGTGCCCTGGCCAGGGCAAGCCCCAGCCCGGCCTCGTCCTCGACGAAGCCCTCGTCGATCATCGCCAGCCTGCGCAGTGTTTCCTGGTATCTCGCCGTGGGGCTCATAGGTCTCCCTCGCCATCGAGCGCCATTCCACCTCGGGCCCGGTGCGGGTTCCATCCCCCTGCCGGAGTAAGAAGACAGGCCGTCATCCCCTCGGGGCGCCCCAGCTGACGGGGACCGGGCGGCGCCCCGGCATGCCTGCCTGACCGGCCGCTCACGGCTGGAAGATGATGACCACCGGGCAGGGAGCGGCACAGGCCACCTGGCTGCTCACCGAGCCCACCCCCAGCTGGCCGAGGCCGCCGCTACCCCGCGAACCCACGACCAGCAGGTCGGGGTAGTACCCCGCTCACGTCCCGGCCGTGGCGGGTTTACCCCCGGGGGATGATGCGGCACCGTCGGTGAACCCGTTCTCCTGGGAGAGAGCGGACGGCGGGAAGGCAATGTTCGTGAATGCCCGCCCTGGGCCCGCCGCGAGGTGGCCTGCCGCATCGCACCCGGTCAGGAGCAGGTCAGCGGGTGCAGAGCGGGCCTTCGCCATAAGCAGTTGCCTGAGGAGGAGATATGTTCAGACACAGGCGGCAGGACCGTCGTGAGGAGCGCCGTGGCGGTACCGGCGCGACGCATTACCGCATGCGCCAGAAGCTGGTGTCGATCGGCGACGACTACTGGATCGAGAACGACCAGGGCGAGCGGGTCTTCAAGGTCGACGGCAAGGCCCTGCGGGTCCGCGAGACACTGATCTTCGAAGACAGCCACGGTACGGAGTTGCTGAAGATCCAGGAGCGAGTGGCCCGGGTGCGGGACACGATGGAGATCGAGGACCCCGGCGGGCACACCGTCGCGACGGTGAAGAAGGCGCTGATCACCCCGGTGCGCGAACGGTGGACCGTCACGGTGGCGGACGGCCCGGACCTTGAGGTCAAGGGCAATATCCTCGATCACGAGTACACCGTCGAGGACGGCCGGTCCACGGCGGCCGAGGTCTCGAAGAAGTGGTTCCGGGTCGCTGACACCTACGGGGTCGAGGTCGCCCCCGGGCAGGACCCCGCGCTGATGCTGGCCGTCACGGCCGTCCTAGACCAGATGGCGCACGAGGAGCGCTGACACTGACGCCTCATCGCCCGCAAAGGCCCGCGGGTGCGGGTCAGCGGCTGGGTGAAACTCGCCGCAGACGCTCGCTGCAACACGAAGTAGGTCGAGGCGAACACCAATAGGTAGAAGGGAAGGATCAAGCCCAGCGCCTCGAACGCTCTGATGCGCGGATAACGCGAGCCGATGATGGACCTGACCTGCCACACCGCGATGCCCGCGAAGACCAGCAGGCCGATCAGGATGCGCACCGCGGTGCCGCCGTTCCACGGCGGCACCGCGGTGTCGCCGTTCCACGGCTGGTCCAGCGGGAGCACGTAGTACAGGACGACCAGCGCGGCCGCGGTCAGGACGCCCCGCAGCACCGCCCAGAAGACCAGTCGCCTCCGGCTCGGAGCTAGCACCGCCTCTTCCTCCAGGGGACATCCACCCCAATCGATCGCCCATGCCGGGCGTACTCAAGAGCGGTGCCTGCGGCGGCGCTGGCCTGGCGTCAGCGCCAGGCTCAGCTTTGGGAGGGCCGCCGGGCGCACGCCGGGTCGTAACGCACCGCACGCCGACGAAGGTGGCTCGGGTGGCTCGCTGCCCGGGCGCAGCGCTCGGCCGCCTGCCGCCGGTTGTCCGGCTCGCGGGCGCCGGGTCAATGGCAAGCTATCCGTTGATGCCGTGGGCCACGTGCCCGTGGTGTGCCGATTCGTGCAGTGCCTGCTCGTCTTCTGAGGTCAGGTGCGGCTTGATGTCGAAGACGACCTTTCGTATGGTTCCGGTGAACGAGAACGGCGCCCGGTCCGCGTAGTGGCGATCCACGACGCCGCCATTGTCGCGGCCGATGTCCATGCCCGCGTAGGCGGAGAACCGGATCGGCACGGTGTGGTCCATCCGGCCCTTGCCGATCTCCTGTCCGTTGGCGAACAGCCGCACATCCCCGCCGGTAGCGGGCTTGGGCGCGTCGGCGTGGAACTCCAGGCGGACGGTGACCTCGCCGGTGGGCAGGGGGGTATCGGATTCTTGCCGGTACATCAGCACGCCCATCATCGAGTAGGTGTGCCTGAGTCTGCCGCCTTCGACGAACAGCGAGAAGCCGCCCAGGTGGTCGGCCTCGGCCACGATCACGCCCTCGGCGCCGCCCTCAGGTATTACCAGGTCGGCGGAGATCGTGTAGGAGTGATTGTAGATCCGGGGGATCATGCCGGACGCGATGTTCTGCACGTCCCCGTAGTAGGTGTGGGTGGTCTGGGCGGGGAGCGGTGGGATCATCCCGAAGTAGAAGCTCAGCCCGGACAGCAGGGGAAGCACCTTGTACTTCTCCGCTTCGGCCCAGAACAGGTCCCGCAGTTCCCTGACCTTCTCGGGGTGCTGCGCCGCGATATTGTCGGCCTGGCTGAAGTCATCGGGCAGGTAGTACAGCTCCACCGGGTCATTGTCGGGCTGCCACACTCCGGGCGCGAACTTCCGGACCGTGTCCGGAGTCACGTCCCAGGGGATCCGCTCGACGTCCTGGGCCAGCCACCAGCCGTCTTTGTACATGGCCCGGTAGCCGTAGATCTCGAAGTACTGCTGGGTGTGGCGCTCCTCGGCGCCGGGGTCGGCGAAGGTGTGCAGGAAGCTGGTGCCGTGCATCGGCGTCTGGGCGATCCCGTCGACGTGCGTCGGGTGCGGCAGGTCGGCCAGTTCCAGGATGGTCGGGCCGATGTCGATGCAGTGGGTGAACTGGCTGCGCAGCCCCCCGGCGTCGGTGATCAGCCGGGGGTAGCGGATGACCATGCCCTGCCGGGTGCCGCCCAGGTGGGAGGCGACCTGCTTGCCCCACTGGAACGGGCAGTTCCCGGCCCAAGCCCACGCTGCCGCGTAATGCGGGGCGACCAGCTCGCTGCCCCACACATCGAGGCCGCCATACATATTTATCAGCGCGAGCTGCTGCTCCGGCGTCAGCGGGATGCCGTTCTGCGTTGTGAGCTCGTTGAACGAGCCGGTGAGCGTGCCCTCCATGCTGGCGCCGTTGTCGCCGAAGATGTAGATCACCAGCGTGTTGTCCAGCTCGCCCATCTCCTCGACCGCGGCGATCACCCGGCCGACATTCCAGTCGGCGTTCTCGCAGTACCCCGCGTACACCTCCATCTGCCGCGCGTACAGGGCCTTCTGGTCATCGGCGAGGGAATCCCAGGCCGGGAACGCCTCGCTACGGGGGGTCAGCTTCGCGTCGGCCGGGATGACACCCAGCCTCTTCTGCCGCTCGAACGTCTGTTCCCTGTACACGTCCCAGCCGCTGTCGAACTTCCCCTTGTACTTTGCCGCCCACTCCTCCGGCACATGGTGCGGCGCGTGCGCGCAGCCGGTGGAGAAGTACGCGAACCACGGCTTGCCCGCATCCTGGGCGCGCACATCGTGCAGCCACCCGATCGTCTTGTCGGCCATGTCATCAGGGAAGTAGTACTTCTTGCCGTCGGTACCCTGCGGCACCCCGATCGTCTTGTTGTTCTCGGTGATGACCGGATCCCACTGCCCAGACTCACCGCCCAGGAACCCCCAGAAGTAGTCAAAGCCCCAGGCGTTCGGCCACCGGCCGAACGGGCCCGCCGCGCCCTGCTGGCCATCCGGCGTCAGGTGCCACTTACCGAACGCGGCCGTGCTGTACCCGTTCATCTGCAGCACCTTCGGGAACGGCGCGCTGTCCTCCGGCACAAACGCCGTATAGCCGGGGAAACCGGAGGACAACTCGCCGATCGACCCGAAACCGACCGCATGGTGATTACGGCCGGTCAGCAGCGCCGCCCGGGTCGGCGAGCACAGCGCCGTCACGTGGAACCGGTTATACCGGACACCCTCCTCAGCGATGCGGGTCATGGCTGGTGACGCGATCGGCCCGCCGAATGCGCTCGGCTGCCCGAACCCCGCATCATCGACCAGCACCAGCAGCACATTCGGCGCCCCCTCAGGCGGCCTGACGTGCCCGATAAGGCCCCAGTCAGGGGCCGAGCCCGCCAGCGTCCGGTTCGCCGTACCGTTAAACGCCGGACCCGCCATGGGCAGCCTGGTCCGGTCGATCGGTGCATCCGCCACGGCCATGTCCTTTCCCTGAGCAACCAGCGCGAGCCCGCGGCACAGACTCCGCTTAAAGCGGACCACACCCGCCTGAATCAGGGCATCATCCGCCAAGAGTAATTAGACAGCCATGATCTTCAAGAATCGCGGGGCTACGCAGCACCTATGACGTGGCTGCGACGGCTGGCCTGGCTCCTCTCACGCGGCCCATACCACGGGTGCCCGCCACTAGCCCCGGCCGCGGCTTCGGCCGGGTTCACCGTCGCCGACCTGACCGTCAAGGCTGGGGCCGTGACCGGACAGCAGGACGACACCGCCCGCCAAGCCGGATACCCGCGCGTAATTATCCAAATCGGATGATGCGTTCCATGCACAATGCCGTAACGCTGAGCTTGTGGCTGAACACTCCGCCGCCGCTGCTGGCGTCGGTCGCCGCCGGGGCGGTCGCGGGCGTGGTCATCGGCAAGTTCGCCGGCCACCGCGTCGAGCAGGACATCTCCGGCCATTCTGACAGCTAAGGAGAACGCTATGAGCCAGAGTCATCTCATGATTGACTTCCCGGTTAGGGGTCCGGCCAACGCCAAGGCGCTACCCGGGGACCTGCCCCCGTTGATGCCCGAGCTCGCGACAGTGCAGGACGATCTCGGTACGGTGCATTTCTCCCGGTTCATGGTCGTGGGAGACGAGAAGCTTCTCTTCCTTTCGGACATCGACGGCGAGACCGACGAGCACATTGAGCGGCTCGTGGACAGTGCCGGGCCGGTGTTTGACGCCATCTTCGCACACGTGGACAACCCTCCGCCCATGCCTGTGGCTGATAACCCTGAGGGGGTCGCCAAATGGCTGAAGCGGCATGTCCGCGAGCCTCTAGACACGTACTTTGCTTACGGGGACGCGTCGGTTCAGGACATCAAGGCATGCGCGCGCGCGGCGGGCTTTACTGGCAATACCACGCAGGGCACCTTGCTGACATACATGTCCTTCAAGTCACGTGTGCAAGCCTTTGCCGTGAAGCAGGTCGCCGGGGCTCTGGTAGGAGACAAGGGACACAAAGCGTCGGATTCCATCGGGACGCTGCATGTCGCCCACTGGGTGCCCTTTGAACACAACCACATAGGGTTCTTCACGGTCTTCGACGGTGATATGGAGAAGTACTTCCAGGACTTTGCGGACAAGACCGCCTTCGTCTTCAATGCTCTCTTTCCGCGTGTCGTTGGCGGGCCGCCAACCCCGGTGGAAAAGAACGCCCAGGCGTTCTACGAGTGGGGACTGGAGAACAACTATCCGGCGATCGGGTTTTACAGCGCCTATCCAGGTCTCTCGGTTCAGGACATCCGGGCCCTGCTGGCCGATCGCGAGTCACCGCCGGCTACCGCTGGCTAGGACTTGGCGTCACGTGGTTACGAACCGTAGTCAGCTCCGGGTTGGGCGCTGGCCAGGGAGTACACCTCACAAGGAGCACCGGCGGTGAAGGGCCCGGGGGTTCTTCGTCGGCTGCTTGGCCGACGGCGGCATGAACCCTCGGGGACCGATGGCGGTCCGGCGGCCGCGGAAGAGCCGGCGCTCGACCTCGCTGACATTCAGGGGTTCATTCTCCGCGGTTACAGAATGCCGATGGTGCGGCATTTCTTGCTGACAGTGGGTACTCCGGCACAAGCGCGCAGGCAACTCGGACGGCTTGTGAGCGGCGACGAATCCGACGTCCCGCAGATCACCACTGCCGGGGACTGGCACGTGGGGCTCGCGCCCGGGCCGGGAGACGATCCCGCGGCCGCCCCGCGTCGCAAGCCAGACTACTGCCTCAACATCGGTGTCACGTGGCCCGGACTGGTGGCGCTCGAGATGGAGGAACGCGTCCCGGCGCTGTCGTTCAAGTCATTTGGCGCGTTCATCGAAGGAGCCGCGCAACGAGCGGAGTCGGTCGGAGACACCGGGCCAAGCTCGCCCGGGAACTGGATTGCCGGTTTTGGCACGGGGCACGATCACGTCCTGGTGACGCTGCACGCCATCAGCCCGGAAGCAATGGAGGGCTACAGCGACAGGGTGCGCGCCTGGTCTGCCGAAGGAGATGCCTTCCGGGAAATCTGGCGCCAAGACGGGATGGCGCTGATGGGGATGCAAGATGGCAAACCTGTGCCTACTGCCAAGGTTCACTTCGGATATACCGACGGAATCAGTACGCCCGCCATTCGCGGCGGCCCGGAACAATATCCCCCCGATCATCAGCGGCCCTGCGAGCCATGGCTCTTCGTCTTGCGGGAGGAAGCGGGGAACTACGACGTACCCGAGCCGCGAGAACTCGGCCTGAACGGCAGCTTTGCAGTCTTCAAGAAGGTCAAGACTGACGTCGTTGGCTTTGAGGACTTCTTGCAGTCGAACAAGGACAAGATCGATCCCGAACTGCTGGCCGCGAAGATGCTGGGACGATGGCGTAACGGCGTTCCTCTCGCCTTGTCACCGGACACGGATAACCCTGCGGGGGGGATATCGCCCGAACAGCTGAACAATTTCGAGTATGTAGATGCCGATGGTACGGGAGATCCGAGGGGGATCCGCTGTCCCGTCGGCGCACACATTCGCCGCGTCAATCCACGAGGCCAGCCAGTCCAGGGCCAGGGGCTGCCCGGCGGCAGCAACAATTCCCACCGGCTGATTCGTCGCGGTCTGCCGTACGGGCCGGCCTATGATCGAAGGGAACCCTACGATGGCATCGAGCGCGGGATGCTCTTTCATTTCATCAACTCGAACATCGAAAACCAATACGAGTTCGTGCTGCGACAGTGGGCCAATGACAGCGAATTCGCCGGGGCCGTCAGGCTTCACCCAAAGTCGAAAGACCCGCTGATCGGCACCCAGAAGCCAGCAGAGAGCATTTTCGTCATACCGCAGGCAGATGGAGGGCCGCCGATCGAGGTTACGGATCTCGCGAGCTTCGTTGCGACCAAAGCCGCTGCGTACGTGTTCCTGCCGAGCATCACGGCCATCAAATTTATCGCCAACTTGGGAGACGGCGAAGCTTGCACATGAAACGCCGCGTCCCGGCGCGGCGGGACACGCTGGGCAAGGACGCCGTTGCTGGCCTGGTGCTCGGCGTGGAGAGCGTTCCTGACGGCCTGGCCGCTGGTCTGCTCGCCGGGGTCAGCCCTCTTGCGGGCCTCTACGCGTACCTATTCGGCACGATCGGCGGCTCGTTGTTCACCAGCTCGGCCTTCATGGCCGTGCAGGCCACGGGGGCGATGGC
The DNA here is from genome assembly GCA_963775825.1 of uncultured Actinomycetes bacterium. GTDB lineage: Bacteria > Actinomycetota > Actinomycetes > Streptosporangiales > Streptosporangiaceae > Bog-532. The sequence goes on along the minus strand of CAVZKY010000032.1, from coordinate 230,631 downwards.
CATCGTCGTCGCCGACGTCCCGGCGGTTCACTCCGCTAGTGACCCGGCGCGGGCCTTGTTCACCTTGTCGGTGCTTGCGCGATGTGCTTGCGGGCCTCGCCGAAGTCGCCTTCGTTCCAGTCACCGAGCACGAACTTCACGGCCGGATGCTTCGGCTCGAGTCCTCCCTTGCCGAGTCTGGCCCAGACCGAGGCGGCCGGGCATTACCCCAGGCGGATGAGGCACCAGCTTGGGCTTGCAAGCTAAATTAACTTCACGCCGTGCCTGAGCTAGGGGGCGAAATGACGCTCGAGGTTGGATCGACGCGGCATGCTGCTGGCGGCAGTGTCTCCGGGCGGCCCGGGCGGGGCCGGACAGCGGGCCCTGCGCCGACCCCCAGCGGACAAGTCGTGGGCTGATGGTGTCCGCCGGGCAGGACGGGGAATCGCTGGAAGTCGCCTCGGATGGCTCCGGCCGGACATGCTTTCCGGTCTCGATGGGACCGCCTCGCCAGGCAACCCGGGTCGCGGCGCTCATACCCAGCCCGGCGCCGCCAGGTTTACCCTGCCCGGGTAATGCCTGGGCGCCGCCCCAAGCCGACGGTGGAGATGAACACCACGCGCACGGCAGGGAAGGTATCGCGACGATACGTTCCCGCGTATCTCAGGTCAATAAGGATCCGTGGTATCGCGGACCTTACGCCGCCGCGGCGCCCGAAGGGAGTGGCCATGACGGTGACGCATAACGGGTTCCCCGCTAAGGCTCGCCGCAAGATCGTCCAGGCGACGGCCGAAGGCTACCGCTTCCTCGGCTGGACCCGCGTTCCCGGCCCCGATGGGGTGGACCGCGACTTCTACGTCCGCCGGCTGCGGGACTGGAAATTCTCCTTCCCGATCGAGGCGATGATCCCCGCCGGCATGACCGTCTACGCCCGGCGGTGCGGGTGGACCCTGGCCCGGGCGCACGCCCGCTCCGGTGACCGCATTGCCGGAGCAGCCTACCTCGGCGGCTCCGGCAAGTTCGACCAGGCCATCGCCGACTTCGCCGAAACCTACGCCGACCAGAACGAACGCGACTACGCCGCGCTCCGCGATGCCGTGAAGGACGGCAACGTTGAGTCCACGACGGAGATCTAAGATGACACCCGGCTCTGCGCACCGGCTCAGGGAAACGGTCGTGTCCGAGGTGGCGAGTCCAGCGGCCAGGCCCCGCAGCGCCCACGTGCCTGCTGGGCGGATGCGCATGAAAGGTAGGTACCGCCGATGAGTGAGGCGGCCGCTGCCCCGACCGATCCGGGCGCGCTGATCCGGACCAAGAGCTACCGCGTCCTGCTCGTCCTGGCCGCGCTGATCGGCGTGCTGGTCTCGTTCGTCTCCTGGTGCTTCCTGGAACTGGTCCACTGGATCCAGACCGAGGTGTACAAAAGCCTGCCCAGCGGGCTAGGACTGCATCCCGTTCCCTGGTGGTGGCCGCTGCCGGTGCTGGCGGTGGCCGGGGTGCTGACGGCCGTCGCGGTCATCCGCCTGCCCGGCCGCGGCGGGCACATCCCCTACGAGGGGATCAAGGCCGGCGCCCCCAAGCCGGCCGAGCTGCCCGGCATCTTGCTGGCCGCGCTGGCCACCCTCGGCCTCGGCCTGGTGCTGGGACCAGAAGCGCCGCTCATCGCCTTGGGCAGCGGTCTGGCCATCCTGGCCGTGCGGCTGATGAAAAAAGACGCCCCCGACCAGGTCATGACAGTGCTCGCCGCGAGCGCGGCGTTCGCCGCGATCGCCGCGATCTTCGGCTCGCCCGTCATCGGCGCGATCATCCTGATCGAGGCCGCCGGCCTCGGCGGGCCGATGCTGCCGCTGATCTTGCTGCCGGGCCTGATGTCCGCCGGGATCGGCTCGGTCGTATTCATCGGCATGGGCCACTGGACCGGGCTCAGCTCCAGCGCCTACTCGCTGGGTCCGCTCTCGCTGCCCGCGTTCTCCACGCTGACCGCCGCCGAATTCGGCTGGGCCATCGTGCTCGCGTTCACCGCCGCCCTTGCCACCTTGGCGATCATTGATCTGGCCCGCTGGTCGGCGGGTGTGGTCGCCCGGTGGCCGTGGCTGCTGCTGCCGGCTGCCGCCCTGGCCGTCGGCGGTCTGGCTATCGGGTTCGCCCAGATCACCCACCAGCCAGCGGACACCGTGCTGTTCTCCGGCCAGGACGCCTTCAGTTCCCTGACCAAAGAGGGCTCCGCCTTGTCCCTTTCCACCCTGGCGTTCCTGCTCCTGTTCAAGGGCCTGGCCTGGAGCATCTCGCTGGGCAACTTCCGAGGCGGCCCGACATTCCCGGCCCTTTTCATTGGGGCAGCGGGGGGCCTGCTCGCCGCGCACCTGCCGGGGTTCTCCGAGACCCCCGCCGTGGCCGTGCTGATGGCCGCCGCAGCCGTGTCCATCCTCGAACTCCCGCTGTCAGCAATCATCATCACTCTGCTGCTGACCTCCAAAGGCGGAATCGCCACCGGGCCGCTGATCATCGTCGCCGTCGTGGTTGCCTACCTCACCATAAAGACAGTGTCTAGGACCCGCGCTGCCGCCACACCCGCCACACCCGCTCCGCTGGCCACCGCCCCGCAACCCGCTGCGGCCTCGCACAGCACCGCAACAGCAAACCCAGGCGACGGTCAGACATAACCAACCGAGCATCATCACCGCAGCCAGAGACCTTGACTCTGGCGCCGGTGATGGGCGGACTCCGCAATCGCTTGCCCACCGTGAGCGATTGCCGGAGATCATTCTCGCCGATCACCACGGCCGCCAGGGCGGGGATGATGCCCACCATCGATCGGACTCTCACCGGCACGGCCTCCCCGCTCGGCGTCTTGAGCCGGTCGTAGTAGAGCCCGTCGGCCTCGTCCCACAACCCGAGTTCGTCCAGCGCCTCGGTGATGCCGGCGAAGTGCTCTGGGAACTTTACGACGAGATCCACGCCGGGCCGTTGCCCCGACCGGTTCAGGACGACGGCCATGCCTCCCATAGCGAGCGCATAAGCACCCATCCAGCCGGTGGCATCGGACTGCTCCAGGATGCCGACCGGTGCGAGCGGTCGATCGGGCCGATGTTATCCAGGCCGAGGAAGCCACCCTCGAACAGGTTGTTGCCCTCGACGTCCTCCCGGTTGATCCACCAGGTGAAGGGCCTGGAAGCAATACGTAATCATCCCCGTGGGGTAATAACTCCGATTGCGCCTATAACTGATCTGCCTTATGAACGAGAGGTGATTACAAGCCACATAGTCATCTGCGTCGGCCTCGCCTTTGTCATCGCGGCAACCTATGCGGGCTTGCTGGCTGGCGGAGCTGGAGGTCATCTGACTTACCCGTGCTGGGAGATGCGGCTGATTCGCCCCTGCGCGCATACTGAGCCTGCGCTGGGCGCACGATCCGTTAGCCGGCCGCTGCCGGCGACCTGACTGGCTTATTAGGAGACGCCATGCCGCTCGCCTCGAGTTCCTATTCTTATCCGCTGCTTGGGCGCGTTCTGGACTATCTGCGTGATCTTCCTCTGGGTGATCTGGATCTGGGTCTTGATCTGGGTCTTTATCGACATCTTCCGCAGCGAGGATCTGTCCGGCTGGGCCAAGGCCCTGTGGTTTTTGTTAGTGTTGTTCATCCCAGCCATCGGCGTGCTGGTGTACCTGATCGCCTGCGGCGACTCGATGCACGACAGGGCCGCGCAGCAGGCCCGACAGCAGGACGCCGAGTACCCGCAGCTACGTCCAGCAGGCCGCGACGGACGCGCCGGCCAACCCGGCGGACCAGCTGGCCAAGCTGGCCAAGCTGGCCCGACCTCCGCGACCGGGGAGTTATCTCCGATGGGGAGTTCGAGCAACAGAAGGCCAAGGTCCTGGCGGCCTGACCCGGCTAGCGCACCTGTGCCAGCGTGGGCGCCGACCGCGGTGCGCGGGTAGCGCAGCACCGCTGGCCAGGGGGCGCTTGCCCATGACGGCGGCTGCTTGGGAGTCCCGCATCTCTCAGCCGCGTCGGCGGACGCCGGTCTAGCCAGAGCCCTGTCAGTCTGATCTGGGAAGCGGTGAGTCTGATGACGACAGACCAGGTCTTGTCCGGGGTCGGCCTGATCCTGGTGCTCGCGGTCGGTTCTCAGGTGCTGGCGAGCCGCCTGCGGATCCCGGCACTGATCATCTTGCTGCCGGCCGGCTTCATTGCAGGCGCGCTTACCAGCGATGTTAACCCAGAGCAGCTGCTCGGATCGGCATTCCAGCCGCTGGTGTCGCTGGCGGTGGCCGTCATCCTTTACGACGCCGGGCTGGGGCTGGAGCTTGCCAAGCTGCGCGGGCACACCCGCCGTGTGGTAATCCGGCTGATCACTTGGGGAGTCGCAATCACTTGGGCGTTCGCGGCGGCGTCCGCGGCGCTGTTGCTGGGAATGTCCACCGGGGCGGCGCTGATGACAGGCGCCATCCTGGTGGTGTCCGGGCCGACAGTAGTGGCGCCGCTGTTGCGCTTCATCCGGCCGACGGAGCGGCTGCGGCGGGTGCTTGCCTGGGAAGGGTCGCTGATCGACCCGGTTGGCGGCATCTTGGGGGCGGTGGTCTACGCGGCCGTGGCGGCAGGCGTCCATAAGGGCCTGGCCTATCAGCTCGGAGAGTTCCTGGTCACCGTCGGGATCGGCCTAGCCGGGGCTGTCATCGGCATCGTGCTGCTGTGGTTCCTGCTGCGCAAGCTCCGGCTCGGCGAGGTGCTGGGCACTTCCGCGCAGCTCGCCTGCGTAGTCGGCGTGGCCGCTGCGTGCGACATAGCGCGCGAGGACGCTGGGCTGCTAGCGGCCATCGTTATGGGGCTGGCGGTGGCGAACATCGATGGCTTCGACGTCCCCGCCCGGCGGCCGTTCTTCGAGACGCTGGTGCAGCTGATTATCGGGGTGCTGTTCGTGTCCATCTCTGCTACCGTCACCCCGGCGTCGCTTAGCCATCTGGTGCTGCCGACGCTTGGGCTGGCGGCCGTCCTGGTGCTGATCACACGGCCGCTGGTAGCATTCCTGGCCACCCTCCGCACCGACCTGACCAGGGGGGAACGTGAGTTCACCGGCTGGATGGCCCCGCGCGGCATCGTCGCGGCGGCCACCGCGTCGACGTTCTCAGCGCAGCTAGCCGCCAAGCAGGTCGGCGGCGCCTCGAAGATCCTGCCGGTCACGTTCCTCGTGATCGTCGTCACGGTCGCTGTGTACGGCCTGACGGCGGTGCCGGTAGCGCGGCGGGTCGGTGTCACCCGCCCGTCCCGGACCCGGCCACTGCTGGTCGGCGGACAGGCCTGGGCCGTCGAGCTGGCGTGCGCCCTGGCCTCGGCGGGTCTGGATGTGCTGATGTGGGCCGGGCTCGACGAGCAGCGCGAGGCGATCAGGCGCGCTGGCCTGGAACTGGCGCCGGGGGAGTTGCTGGCCTCGGCGACTGCCCGCGGCGCGGAGCTCGAGGGCATTACCGCGGTGCTCCTGCTCACCGATGAGGACGATTTCAACGCTCTGGCCGCCGTGGGATTGGCAGGCGCTGTCGACGGCCCGGTCTACCGGCTCGGCGCCCGCCTCCCCAGCCACGGCGTGGTCGCACCGTATACCGGCGGTGAGATCCTGTTCGGCACCAGCCTGACACGGCATGACATTGGCCACCGCTACGCCGCCGGAGCTCGAATCTTCACCTGTCCGGCGGACAGCGGGATCCCCGCCGGCAGCGATCTGCTGTTCCTGGTCCGGGCCAACGGCATCCTGGCGCCGGTAACCCGGGCGTCCATCCCTCCCCTGGAAGAGGGGGACACCATGATCCTCCTCAGCCCTGGGACAGCAGATTTGCATATCCCGTGCTGACAGGTGCGCGCGGCGAACGCACTACCTGAGGGCAGGCACGGCTGCGGTTCGAGTTCGAGCCAGCCGGCCGGCCGGTTTCACCCAAGGCAAGGGGTCTCGCGGCCGGGCGCCGCAGTTGTATGCCGGTGGCCAGCTCATCGCCCACAACGAGTTCCTGTTCACCACCCTCATCGCTGACCTGGTCCGCCCGCAGATAAAACACCGGAACACTGCAACGTCTATCAACAAACAGGGAAGGGTGTGGACGGCGCGCAGCTACCGCGGGGTGCGGTGAGCTCAGATCAGCTCGAGCTGCCGGGCCCGGCGGACCGCCTCGCCACGGTGAGTGGCTGCCAGCTTGCGGTAGCTGCTCTTGAGGTGTGCTTTGACTGTGTTGATGGAGATGCACATCTCGCTGGCGATCTCATCGGTGTTCAGCATGTCTGCCACGTGCCGCAGCACCTCGCGCTCGCGTTCGGTGAGCGGCTGGATCACCAGAACCGTGGCTTCGGGGGACAAGCATGGCCCGCCCTGGGGCTGATCGTGGCGCGGGGCCGATGGGAACAGACGCCGGTGGATGCCGGACAGTTCAGGATCACGCCGCAGTACCGGCCAAATCCACGCCTGCTCCAACACGAACGGCAGCCTCAGCTGCTCACGTTCGGCCAGCCGCAACGCGTGCACGAGCGACCGGCGGCCTCGCGCGCGGTCGCTGCTGTAGTAGCTAAGCCGGGCGTCAGCCAGCCACGCTTGCACGCGCACCCGTTCGGGCTCCCCGCTCCAGGCCGGCCGCGCGGATGCCAGTACCAGCCTTGCGTTCTTGCCGTCTCCGGCGGCCAGCCATGCGTGCGCGAGCGTGGCCGCTGCCTCTGGCGAGCTATCGCCGCCGGCCCGCTCGGCCGCGGTGGCCGCGGCCGACGTATCGCCGGCCGCCACGTATGCCCGCGACTCGACCAGGCTCAGCCGCTGGTCGAGCCATGCCGGGACAGACCACCCAGACCGTGCCCTGGCTACCATCTGCGCGGCCGCTCCGCCGTGCCCCTCAGCCAGCCCACCACACGCCGCTGCCAGGCAGGCCACCGCCCCAATCAGCTTGTCCGGGCTGACACCAAGGGCGGCGTCCAGCTGCTTGAGCAGCCTGCCGGCTTCCCGCAGCTCATCCCGTTCCAGGTGCACCCAGGCGAGCGCGGCAAGCGCCGCGGGGCCCGGATGCTGAGGAGGAGGCCGCTGCTCGTCGGCGGCCAAGGCCACTCCGGCCTGGCCGGCCAGCTTCGCGGCATGGCTCAGTCGGCCGCGCAAGGCCTCCACCAGCGCGAGATGCCCGAGGCAGGCGGCTCGTTCGTGCTCACCGCCCGGACCAGTCGCGGCGGCCACGCCCACATCGAGGAAGCGGGCCGCCTCTTCGAGATGGCCAGGCCATAGCTCGACGGCCCCGCGGTCGGCCAGCACCCGCGCCCTGATTTCCGGGTGCTGGGCGAGCTTGTCCTCCGGCATCCGGCTGACCAGCGCCTCGGCATCCGAAACGGCTGCTGCCGCCGCCACGAGGTCCCCGGTGCGGCGGGCCGTAGTGACGCGGATTGCCGCGGCGGCAAGTCGGCACGTAGGGTCCTCATCGGCGGGAAGGGACGCAAGCATGCCTTCGCCCGCATCCAGCGCTGCGGCAGAGGAGTCATACCGGCCAGCAGCCAATTCGACCGCGGCGGCGACGAGGTAGGGCTGCGGCCCCGCCCAGGCTTCGCCGCGCGGCATGCGCCGGAACTCGTCGGCCGCGGACGGGCTGCCCCGCGGCTCGATGATCTCGCTTATCGCCAGAGCATCGATGACTATGCTTGCGGCAAGCTGCCAGTCGCCGACCTGCGTGGCGTGCCGCACCGCAGCGGTGAGCCTACCGTTCCGCTCATACCACCGGGCAGCCCGCCGGTGCACAGCAGCAATCCGGTCCGGGCACTCGCGCCTCAGCTTCAGCCGCAGCACCTCTGCGAACAACGTGTGGTAGCGGTACCACCCGAGCCCGGTCGGCTGCACGAACGCATTAGCGCGAGCCATCGCCGGCAAAATCGCACCGGCTTGCTCATTGCCGGTCAGTTCGCTGGCTGCTTCGGCATTGACATGCTCGAGGATGGACGTGGTCAGCAGCACTTCTCGGACCTCAGGCGGAGCGCACTTCAGGACCTCTTCCACGAGGTAGCCAGTCAGGGCGCTGTCCTCGGTGATCAGCTCCTTGACGAACTGGTCCAGGTCGGGATGACCGTCCACGGAGATCGCGGCCAGGCGGAGGCCGGCCGCCCAGCCCTCGGTCCGCCGCATGAGGCGCTCGAGCGAATCTCTCGACAGCGAGCTGCCGTGCTGGGCCAGCAACAGCCTGGCCTCGGCGGTAGTGAAAGCCAGGTCGCTGGCCCGGATCTCGGTCAGCTCACCAGCCAGCCGGTAACGGTGCAGGGGCAGCAGCGGATCCACCCGGGAGGAGACCACCAGGCGCAGGCCCGGCTGCGCGTTCCGCAGAATGAAGTCAAGCTCGGTCAGTACCGTCGGCTTGGTCAGGACATGGAGGTCGTCCACGACCAGTGTCACCGGCGGGCTCTGGGCAGCCAGCGCCGACGTAAGTTGCACTAGGAACATATGGCCCGCCGCCCGCCGGCGCGAAGCAGCCGACAACTCCTCGGGAAGGGCAACTCCGGACCGGCCCAGGGCTGCGACGGCATAGGACCAGAAGGCGCCTGGCTGGTTTTCGAGGTCGTCCAAGGAGATCCAGGCAACAGTTCCGGCTTCGGCCGCTGCCCACAGCGCCAGGGCCATCGTCTTGCCCGCGCCGGGAGGGCCGGTGACGATGGTCAGCGGGCACCGCCGCGCGCCCTCCGCGATCAGCTTGGTGATCCGCGGCCGCTTCACCGCCCAGTCCGGCACACCTGGCGCGGTGATCCTGGCTGTCAGGACGGGGATGCCAGCGGAAACTGCCGGCCGCCTGGCGGGAGCCGCCACCTGCCTGACAACACTGGCGGGAGCCGCCACCTGCCTGACAACACTGGCGGGAGCCGCCACCTGCCTGACAACACTGGCGGGAGCCGCCACCTGCCTGACAACATCGGCCACCATCGGACCTCCCTCCTTCCCCGCCGGCGGCCCGCGGGCCGCTCGCCATGGGAGACCACACGTCGCGATACCGCCACGCCCGGCCGCCGTTCCAGGATGTCTCGCCCTCATCAACCACTAGACGCCAGCCAGCCAGGCTAGACATCATGCCATCGGCATTAAAAAGGCCATTGGCATGATCCGGACTCTCGGCTGCTTAGGCGTGTGCGACTCGGGAAAGTCCGTATCGGCATCCAGGCCGCGCGGGTGCAAACGGGCGACATCCTGACGGCATCCTCGAGGAACGCGTCGCCGGCGTCGAGGTCAGCGCCAAGGACGCGCGATTCCCTGGGCGGTCGGGGACGGCCGGCCGTCCCCGACGCCGCGGCGACGATCGAGGCGAATATGGCGGCTGTCGGGTGTCCCTCCATCCCGCCCCAGTCGTCCAGCCACCGCAACCACCGCCGAAGTGCCGTGATCCGGGCTTGGTTGTAGATCGGAACACAGAGTCTGTCGATCAGGCGGGCGGCCGCCTCGATCGTCCCCAGCGGCGATGGAGTACTCCAGCGCATCCTCGGTGGGGTCGTTGCGCTGGCACCAGCCGGCCGCGTCAAAGGACGCAGGAGCTTCGCCGCGATAACGGCGTATGCCGCCCGCCCATGCAGCCAGGCCAGTCCACCCGCTGACGCACGTCGCTATCAGTCATGCCCCTGTTGCTGCGAGAATCTGCCATTTCATGAAGGTCGAAGCCTCGTAACAGGTCAAGCGCAATTCCGGCGCCTCGCCGGTGACTCGAGCGGGACAGGCTGAGATGATGGGCGCGGGGTGCAGATGGATCACAGATACAGCCGGGCAACGGCCGCTGCCGTGATAGCGGCATGCAGATGATGGCCACAGCGTGCGGCCCATCGTCGAGCCGGTCGGGCTCGTCGCCGGGCAATGTCTCGCCGGGCCGGGGCCTGGCCGCGGCGAACCCGGACCAGCGGGCCGCGCTGGTGGTCAAGGCCGAGGAGCTGACGATCCAGCAGCTGCCGTGGATCCCCGACGTCCAGCCGGACACGGTCCTGGTGCTCGGCAAAAGCCTCAGCGGCGCGGTCTCCTCCTCTGTCCACCTGTTCTCCCCCTGGGCCAACCAGCTGGGCGGGACCGGCTGAGTGACGCGCCGGCGCTTCGTCGCGCGCAGGCTGGTCCCGCTGCTGGCCAGCCTGCTCGTGGCGAGCTTCGTGATCTTCGCGGCGCTGTACCTGGCGCCCGGGACCCCGCTGGCCGCGCTGTCGGGCGGGCAGCCCCTGCCGCCGGGCAGCGTTCAGGTCCTGGAGCAGCGCTACCACCTGAACGAGTCGTTCCTCGCCCAGTACTGGTACTGGCTGGACAACGCGCTGCACGGGAACCTGGGGATCTCGATCATGCTCCGGGAGAACGTGTCCACGCTGATCGCGTCCCGGATCTGGACCACCGCCGGGCTGGTCCTGTACGCAACCCTCATCATCGTGGTGCTCGGGATCGGCCTGGGCATCGTGTCCGGGCTCCGATCCGGGCCGCTCGACACCAGCGTGCTGGTTGTGACCGCGGTCTCGGCGGCCATCCCGGCGTTCGTTGCCGCGATCGCGTTGATCATGGTGTTCGCGGTGAAGCTCGGCTGGTTCCCGGCGCTCGGGAACGGCACCAGCTTCCTGAGCAACGTCAGGCATTTCACCCTGCCGGCCATCGCCCTGGCCGCGGCATCGCTCGCCATCGTCGCCCGGGTCACCCGGGCCGCCGTCCGGGCAGAAGGCGACCGCGAGCACGTGCAGACCGCCGTCAGCCGCGGCATCCCGGCCCGGTACGTGATCCAGCGGCATATCCTGCGCAATGCCGCCATCCCGATCACGACCATCACCGGGATCACGACCGCCTCGCTCATCGCGGTCGCTGCGGTCGTCGAGGTCGCGTTCAGCCTGAACGGGCTCGGCGCCTACCTGGTGCAGGCCGCGGAGTCCAAGGACATCGCGGTCGTGCAGGGAATCTCGCTGCTGCTGGTCACCGCGTTCGTCGTGGTCAACCTGCTGACCGACCTGATCTGCGCCGCCCTCGACCCGCGGCTGGCACTGAGGGACAGCCCTCGGTGAGCACGGTCATGGCAGCCGCGGAGTCCTCCGCCTCCCGGCGGGGCCTCGCCCGGCTGCGCTCCACCGGCCCGGCCGGAATCGCCTCGGCGGCCGTCATCGCGGTCGCGACGTTCGCGGCTCTGTTCGGCCCGTTGCTCGCCCCGTACGACCCCGACCTACCGAACCTGTCGCTGTCCTGGGCCGGCCCGGTCGGCGGTCATCTGCTCGGATATGACTTCGAGGGCCGCGACGTGTTGTCCCGGCTGGCGGCCGGCGCGCAATCAACGATGCTCGGGCCGCTGGTGGTCGTCATCCTCAGCGTGACGGCAGGTACGCTGCTCGCGGTCACCGCCGCCTGGCGGCGCGGCGTGAGTGACACCGCCATCTCCTCGGGCCTGAACATCGTGTTCGCATTCCCCGGCATCCTGCTCGCCGTGCTCGCAGCGGCGATATTCGGCGCGGGCCTGCCCGCGGCGGCGATCGCGCTGTCCATCGCGTACCTGCCCTACGTCGCCCGGGTACTGCGCGGCGCGGCCCTGAAGGAACGCGGCCAGCCCTACATCGCGGCGCTGGAGGTGCAGGGAGCGCCGGCCACCGCGATCTGCCTGCGGCATGTGGTCCCGAATATCGGGCCGCTTATCGTCGCTCAGGCCACGATCCTGTTCGGCTACGCCATGGTTGACCTGGCCGCCATCTCCTACCTTGGCCTCGGGGTGCAGCCGCCCACCGCCAACTGGGGGGTCATGGTCTCAGAAAACCAAGACGGTCTCCTGCTGGGCCACCCGCTGCCCGCGGTCGCCGCCGGCATCTGCATCGTGACCGTGGTGATCGGGGTCAACGTGCTGGGCGAACGGCTGTTCGAGCAGGCCCAGGCAGCCCGCAGATGAGCGACCCGATAGCGTCCGACACGCTGGCGTCCGCCGGGGCGGCAGCTGACCTGCCGCTGCTTGAGGTGGCCGGCCTGACTGTGCTGCTGGAGGTGAACGGCGCCAGACGCGCCGTGCTGCGGGATGTCTCGCTCACGCTGCGGCCGGGCGAGGCCGTCGGCCTGGTCGGCGAGTCCGGATCGGGCAAGTCCATGACCGCCCGGGCCATCGGCCGTCTGCTGCCGCCCGGCGCCGAGGTGCACGGGTCGATCCGGTTCGGCGGTACCGAAATCGGCCAGCTCGCCGGTGCGGATCTTCGCCGGTACCGCAGCCAGATGGCGATGATCTTCCAGGACCCGCGAGCCCACATCAACCCGGTGCGGCGCATCGGAGACTTCATGACCGAGGCGCTGCGCGCCAACCATGAGGTACCGAAGGCGCAGGCGCGCCGCCGTGCGGCGGACATGCTCGCCCTGGTGGGCATCGAGGACGGGACCCGGCGGCTCCAGCAGTACCCGCATCAGATGTCCGGCGGGATGCTGCAGCGGGTCATGATCGCCGCGGCCCTGCTGACCGGGCCCCGCCTGGTCCTGGCCGACGAACCGACCACCGCGCTGGACGTCACGACCCAGGCCGAGGTCATGGCGATACTGGACGGCCTGCGCCGCAGGTCCGGGCTGGCGATGCTGTTCATCACCCACGACCTGGAGCTGGCCGCCGCCATCTGCGACCGCACGGCGGTCATGTACGCCGGGCAGATCGTCGAAGTCCGCGCCTCCTCGCTGCTGCACAGCGACCCGCTGCACCCCTACACCGCCGCGCTGGCCACCGCCCGCCCGGACATCACCCAGACCACGCGTCGGCTGCGCGCCATCCCCGGCCGCCCGCTACCGCCGTTCGAGGCGCCGCCGGGGGAGTGCGCCTTCGCCCCCCGCTGCCCGTACGCGGGCGACGTCTGCCGGGCCGCCGGGCCCGGCCTCGTCGAGCTGGACGGCGGGGTATCTCGCTGCGCCCGTGCGCACGAACTTCGCGGCCAGCTCCAGGCGGCGTCCGATGGCTGAGGACGGCGGGGCGCCGGTCCTCGAGATAGCCGGCCTGCGCAAGCAATTCGGCCCGTTCGTCGCCGTCAACGACGTCTCCTTCGACCTCCGCCGCGGCCAGTCGCTGGCCATCGTCGGGGAGTCAGGTTCGGGCAAGACCACGATCGCACGGATGATCACCGGCCTCGAGCGGCCCACCGGCGGAACCATCACCGCCTGCGGGCACGACCGGTCCCGACCGCTTCGATCCGCCCGCGACCGGCGCCGGCGCGGCCGCGAGGTGCAGATCGTCTTCCAGGACCCCTACACCAGCCTCGACCCCCGCCAGGACGCCGAGGCCGCCATCGACGAGGTGCTGCGGCTGCACCACGGCTGGCCCGCCGAGCGCCGGCGCGCCCGCATCACCGAACTCACCGGCCTGGTCGGCCTCGACGAACGGCAATCCAGGGCGCTGCCCCGGTCGCTGTCGGGCGGCCAGCGGCAGCGAGTCGCGATCGCCCGCGCCCTGGCGGCACAGCCCGCCGTCCTGATCCTCGATGAATCGGTCTCCGCGCTTGACATGTCGATCCAGGCCCAGGTCCTGAACCTGCTCGCCGACATCCGCGACGAGACCCACGTCTCCTACCTCCTGATCAGCCACGACCTGGCCGTCGTGCGCCAGCTCACCGACGAGACGCTCGTCCTGCACCGCGGGACCGTGGTCGAACGCGGTCCCACCGCCCGGGTACTCGACCACCCCGAGCACCCCTACACCCAGCGCCTGCGCGCCAGCGTCCCGCGGCCAGGCTGGAAACCGATGCGCCAGGCGCGGTGAACCCTCCTCCGCCCGTCGGGCGGCGTTTGACGGGATTCGTTGCCTCCTTACCCGCGGCGGGTGAGGAGATCCTGCGCGCGCTCCGATGATGGCTTCGTGACATCGGACGTCGACGGCAACCACACGACTGAGGGTGGCGGGGTCATCGGCAAGTTCGCCGGCCACCGCGTCGAGCAGGACATCTCCGGCCATTCTGACAGCTAAGGAGAACGCTATGAGCCAGAGTCATCTCATGATTGACTTCCCCCGATCAGGGGTCCGGCCAACGCCAAGGCGCTACCCGGGGACCTGCCCCCGTTGATGCCCGATCTCGCGACAACGCAGGACGATCTCGGTACGGTGCATTTCTCCCGGTTCATGGTCGTGGGAGACGAGAGCGGGGACTGGAGAACAACCGGGGAGGTCACCGTCCGCCTGGAGTTCCACGCCGACGCGCCCAAGCCCGGCACCGACGGGGATAGCCCGGGTAAGGAGACTGCATGAACATGGGGAGGCATTGCGTTGCGGACCGAAGAGGAAGGCGGTCACGACAGGTCCGCCGACAATTCTCGGCTGGTGCTGATCTCCGAGGTAGTGCTGCTACGCCTCGTCACCGTCACGGCTGCCTAGGCGGCGTCTCGGACTCCAGCGCGCTGGCCGACGCCCGGCGGATCGTCCCCGCGCCGCCGATCAGGGCCCGCCGCCACGGCGCAACGCCCTCGATCTCGGTTTCTAGCGAGAAACTCAGGAACGTCCTGATCACCACGATCAGCCCGAGCTGGAGGACATTGTTGAGGGTAGGCGCGACCGCGATAGTGCGAATCAGGTCGGCGGCGACGAGTATTTCCAGTCCGAGCAGCAGGGTCCCGCCGAATGCCTGGCGCAGGACCAGGTAGGCCTTTGCCGACCAGCCGGATCGCCGCACGGCCACCGCGGCGAGCACGAACGACCAGATCACGCCGACGACCAGGATCGCGGCTCCCAGCACCTCGAAACCCTGGGCAACGTGATTCATCAGCTCAGTGAACGTCTCAGCCGACGTCCCGGCAGCACCCGCCGCGAGGATCATGTACCCCTGCCCCGCATGCCGTCTCCTCAGCTGGCCAGCGACGGTCAGGCCTTCGCCTGGGTGTCGGTCGACGAAGCGGACAATGATCCGAAGGTCCTGCTCACCTATGTCGCGAAGGCGCTCGATGCGGTGGAGCCAGTCGGCGAGCGGGTATTCGATGCTCCCGCTTCCCCCGACAGCTCAGTGCCCGGCTCGGTCATCCCGCGGCTCGGCTCAGCTTTCTCATCGATGGCCTCGCCCGTGGCGCTTGTCCTGGATGATGTGCACGCGCTGCACAACTCCCAATGCCAGGCCGCGCTGTCCATGCTAGCCGATCATGTGCCGGGCGGTTCCCGGCTGGTGCTTGCCGCCCGGGCCGAGCCGCCGCTGCCGATCGCGCGGCTGCGCGCCGAGGGCAGATCCTGGAGGTCGGGCCGGGTGACCTGTCGCTCACCTGGCTTGTACGCGGTGGCCGCGCGGTTGGCGCTGCATAATGCCGACCGTCCGCGCGCCGAGGCGGAACTGACCCGGGCACAGCGCTTTCGCCCCGGCCTGACCTACGCCGTGCCGCACATGGCCGTTCAAGCGAGGATCGAGCTGGCCAGGTGCTACCTCGCCTTGTTCGATTTCGGCGCGGCGCGGACCTTGCTCCGGGAGGCCGGCGAGATCCTCATGCGGCGCCCCGGCCTCGGTGTTTTCGTCCGGCAGACCGCGGACCTGCAGGCGGAGCTTTCCCGCGCCCGGGGTTCGTCAGCCCTGGGAGCCTCGGCTCTGACCAGTGCCGAGCTGCGCTGCCGATGCTCTCTACCCACTTGTCGCTCCGGGAGATCGGCGAGGAGATGTTCCTGTCTCGGCACACCGTCAAGGCCGAGGCGATGTCGATCTACCGGAAGCTGGGGGTCTCCTCACGAAACCAGGCAGTCGGCCGGGCCCGCGAGCTGGGGCTCCTGGATAAGTTACAGGGCCGGCCGCCCCTCACTCTTACCCCGTTGGGGTGATGCCAGCTCTGGGCCGGACGCGGTGAGATCGTGATGACCCAGGTGAGTACGAGGACTGGAGCCGAGATGCCTGGAATCATCGTCGGGGTAGACGGCTCATCGCATTCACGGCTGGCCCTGCAGTGGGCCCTGAGCGAGGCCGCGGCGCGGCACACCCCGCTCGCCGTCCTCAGCGCGCGTCACGACAGGGCGGTCACCTGCACGGCGGGAGACCTGACCCGGGACTAAGTGGCCGAGGAGGTACAGGAACTGGTGGACCAGGCGGTGAGCAGCCAGTCCGGGCCGGCGGGGCCGGTCGCCGTCCAGGTGATCCCCGGCTCACCAGCCGCCGAACTCCTCAGCGCCGGGTAGTACGCCGACCTGCTGGTCGTGGGTTCGCGGGGTAGCGGCGGCCTCGGCCAGCTGGGGGTGGGCTCGGTGAGCAGCCAGGTGGCCTGTGCCGCTCCCTGCCCGGTGGTCATCATCTTCCAGCCGTGAGCGGCCGGTCAGGCAGGCATGCCGGGGCGCCGCCCGGTCCCCGTCAGCTGGGGCGCCCCGAGGGGATGACGGCCTGTCTTCTTACTCCGGCAGGGGGATGGAACCCGCACCGGGCCCGAGGTGGAATGGCGCTCGATGGCGAGGGAGACCTATGAGCCCCACGGCGAGATACCAGGAAACACTGCGCAGGCTGGCGATGATCGACGAGGGCTTCGTCGAGGACGAGGCCGGGCTGGGGCTTGCCCTGGCCAGGGCACCGGCCCTGGAACCTAAAATCGCGGCGTTGCTTCAACTCGGGATATTGGTGGCCAGCGGGTCACCAGCGGTCTGCCTGGAATGGAGCACCGCCCGGGCGCTCGCGGCAGGCGCGACGCAGGACGAGATCACCGATGTGCTGCTTGCGATCGCCCCGGTGACCGGGCTCGGCCGGGTCGTCAGCGCCGCTCCCGACGTAGCGACCGCACTCGGATATGACATCGAAGCCGCACTGGAGCAACTAGACGATCCGTAACAGCAGCAACCGGTGACACCCAACCGGCAACGCGCGTCCGGTGCGTCCCCGCAGCCGGAGAATCACCACGGAATTGAGGGAGATGGCGGCAGGGGCCGGGAGCTGTGATTCGAGCACCGGTGCGGCCGCGAAGAACAAGGTCCCGTACGGCTGGAGCACGACCACCTCGCCGGCTGGGAGCTGGGCCGGCGGGTCGGTCTTGATGAGGTTCCCGTCCGAGACGCGCCGACCGACTGGGTTACGTCATTGTCGATCGTCGTTCGGTTTTCCGCGTCATCCCAACGGAACGATCCAACGGCCTAGAGCCTGCTAAGCGAGGTGCGGCCTGCATGCCAGCCTGGGCGCTTATGACGCGCTGAGGTCGGCTGACAGTTCCTCCATCGCGGCGACAGCGGCGGGTCCTGCCCTGCGTTCCCAGTAGACGCCCATCACGGCGGCGATCCAGACCCAGAACGAGGCGATAATGCCGACGAACGCGGCCAGCGCCAAGCTGACGCCGAAGCCGCCATAGGCATGGCCGTACTCGCCGAACCAGTTGTGCAGGAACAACGCCGCTACGGTGTGCACGACGGTGGCCGCCGCCGTGCACGCGGCCGCGCCAGGGACCAGATCACGCCACTTGAACGGCAGATCAAGCAGCAACCGGGGAGTGACCAGGAAAAACCCGAACTCGAGCACGAGCAGCACGGCGCCGGCCGCCAGGGCGAACCCGAGCGGATGGTGGGTGGCCAGGGACCGCAGCGTCAGGGCGGCGCTGGTGTCCGCGAGCAGCAAGATCAGCCAGGCGGCGCCGCGCAGGTACTTCTGGACGCCGTGCAGCGGGGTCATGGTGAAGGCTCGGGCGTAGGCGATCTGCGCGGTGGCGCTCACGTCCAGGCCGGTGATGAGCAGCGAGATCAGACTGATGCTCAGCGCCACGCTCTTGCCCGAGCTGGCGTTGCTAAATGTGTCGTTGACGATCTGCGCGGTGCTCCCGGTCAGATGCAGGTTCCCGACGAGCAGGTTACCGATGTCGCGCCGCGGGTTGAACGCCTCGATGAACGCGTAGCCGATGATCATCAGGGGGATCACCGCGACGAACAGGTTCAGGGTGATCACCAGGGCAAGGTGCTTGCCCTCGATCTTGTTGAACCGCCGGAAGGATTCCAGCGGAAACGCGATCCACGGGCGCCGCTCGAGCTTGTCCTGATACCGTTCTCGGTGCTGCCTTGCGTTCGTGATCCACCCCGGGAACTTCCTGGCGTCACTGTCGGCCCGTTTGCTCACCGCGCCTCCTTAGGCTTAGTTCCATGGAGATCTGTGGTGCCTCAGGTGAGGATCGGACCGTAGGCCCCAGAGCGAACCACGGCGACATGCCGTCCACATGCTCCTGCCACTTCGGCGGCTTCTTTGGTGGCTTGGGCCGTCCCCTCGCCCAGATGTGCCGGATCGCGATGGTGACGAGGACAACGCCTATTGCGACCTTCGCCGCCAGCCCTGCCAGGGACGGCGCCGTGCTCGGCAGCAAGGTTGAGTACCATGGCCATTCCTCTCGCCTCGTCCTGGCCGAAAGCGTCCCGGTGCTGGTGACGACGTGGCCTTGGTCGGCGCGCCCAGGCGACGCATTCTTGGCGTCCTTTCCGCCGATCACGGCTGCGTGCGGCGTCATTGTGTGCATCTGCTCCGCTCCGCGCGTTCCGGCATGCTGACGGGTCTGCGGAGCCCTGCCTCAGCAAATGCGCACCCCGCATACCGCGGCGGTGTGCAGGTGCCATGCGTCCGCCACCCCTTTGCATTACTGTGCGCCACGTCGACGACGACCTCTACATCCCGATGGGATGAAACGCCGCCGGCTGCCTCATATGCCGGCGGTATCGCCGGCAAGGCCGTCGAGACGATCTTGATCCAGATCGTGACCGCCGCCAAGGCCAAGGCCACGCTCTGCGATGTCGTAGGAACCTTGACTAGTCAAGCCCATCTCTGGCAGCTCGCGCTTCACGGGCACGACGGATCTCAGAGTGTGGCACCGCTGGTATCAGTGTTACGCCTGTGACGAACGGGGATAACAGTGACCATCGGTGCGGCCTCTCCGGCCCCTGCCGATCATGCTCATGAATTCACTCGCCACAGCTCGTTTCTGATCTTGATCGGTAGTTTTGCCATCCTGGATGCATGGTCAGTTCAAGCGTCACACCCGCTGTCCTTCAACGGCGTCCAGCACGCTTCCTGGGTCCCTCGGTATGAGCGTGAGCTGCAGGCCGGGAAGCTCGGCTCGGCCCTGATCACCGTGATGAAGGGCACCGCCGGCCGGACGGCGTTCAGGTATGTGCCGCGGTTCGTGCTGGCTGCTCCGCTGGACTTCGCGATCAGGGTTGCGGCAGCGGGTCGAGGCGATCATCTGGACGCTGAAGAACCAGCTCAGCCTCGAACGCGGCCGGAAGGCGACCCTAATCTCGCCTCGGCGGGAAGCGTGACGTGAAGCGTCGTTCCCTGCCCGGCGGCACTGGTCACGTCGATCGTCCCCCCGAGCGCTTCGACGCGGTTGGTGAGGCCCATGAGTCCCGAACCACGGGTGGGGTCGGCCCCGCCAGAGCCGTCGTCACGGATTGAAAGCTCTAGGAGACCGTGCCCGACATCGAGCACGACGTGCACGACGGAGGCGTGCGCGTGCTTCGCGGTGTTCGTAAGCGCTTCGGAGACCACATAGTAGGCGGCCACCTCGACCGGCTCAGGCAGCCGCGCCGTGAACCGGACGTCGAGCTGTACGGGGACGGCGGACCGCTGGGCCAGGATCTTGAGGGCGCGGGCGAGCCCGCCGTCGGTGAGGATGGCCGGATGGATGCCGCGTGCGATCTCCTGCAGCTCGGTGAGCACGCCCGTTAGCCCGTCCGCGAAGTCGGCCATCTGTGCGCGCAACTCCGGCAGCCCGGGCGGGGTCATTGTCTCCATTGTGCGCTGTCCGAGCATCAGGGACACGAGCCGCTGCTGCACTCCGTCGTGCAGGTCACGCTCGATCCGGCGCCGCGTCTCGTCGGCGGCCGTGACGATGCGCGCGCGCGAGGCGGCCAGCTCGGCCCTGCTCCGTTCAAGCTTGCGCTCGCTTTCACGCAGGTCACGGAGCATAAGCTGGGTATCAAGCGCGTCGGCCAGCCGCCGTCCGATCTCGTGGAACAGCCGTTCTTCGTGCGGCGTCCAGACCCGCCGGTAGGAGCACTGGTCCAGCCCAAACAGGTAGGGCTTGCCCACGTTGGGGTAGACAGCCATCACCATCATGGCC
Organism: uncultured Actinomycetes bacterium; assembly: GCA_963775825.1. Classification (GTDB taxonomy): domain Bacteria; phylum Actinomycetota; class Actinomycetes; order Streptosporangiales; family Streptosporangiaceae; genus Bog-532. The sequence continues at coordinate 210,682 of CAVZKY010000032.1, read as the reverse complement.
TGAACGCCGAACCGCGCCAAAAGCTGCGCGGGAACCGCATGATCCGCTTCGGGGTCATATCGCACCGGGCCAGCCGACGCCAGCGCGATCCGGGAAACGTCGGCGACCTCGGGATCGCCCGATATGCCCGCACCGTCGGCGCGGGCGCCGGCGTATTCCGGCCGGGTGCGCTCCACGCGTACCCGGTGCGGGATTTCCGGATCACCTGGCTGGAACGGTTCCGGGTCGCAGGGGTAGACCAGGAACGCCCGGTCACTTCCGAAGGTGGTCTGCACAACGTCCAGAACCTCGCCCATCATGCGGTCAAGGTCGCTGGTGCCCTGGATGGCGCGGTCGATCCGGTCGAGGCTTTCGAGGGACCACATCTGGGCGTGGTATTCGTTGAGGCGCACGCTCTGAAAGACCGCCGCGGCATGGTTTGCGGCCAGGGTGAGCAAAAGCAGGTCGGCCGCAGCGGGGAAATCGGCGCGATCACAGGCCGCGGCCACCATTCCGCCCTCGGCGCCGACACCAATGGGAATGACGACGCCACGGAATTGACCGGCACCGCCGCCGACGTCGGGAATGATTTGCTTAGCCGACAGCCGGCCGCTTTCGGCGAGATGACTTTCCAGCCAATGCGGAAAAGTCTTCCACACATCGCCGCGCGTGACCTCGACCACGCCCGCGACATCGGGGACGCACAGGCGGACATAAGCAAAATCCAGCCGCAGCAGCCCGATTAGCGCGTCGGAGGAACTGAAAACGGTTCCTTACGTAGTCGAGTTTGGCCCGCCTGTCAGCACTGCTCGACTCGGGGGACCGGCACGAGCGCTAAGGGCACGATTGGCCAGGACGGGAGTGGATTGCTCAAGTGTCAGCTTGCGGATCCCGGGGTCAGGACATCGGCTTCGGAACCGCGTCGTCGGCAGGTCATATCCAGGGACCCGCGTACCCGAGCCCCGGCGTGCTTAGCACGGAACACGGCGTCCCGGAACACGGGCGTCCGAGAACACGGGGGTCCGAGAACACGGGGGTCCGAGAACACGGGGGTCCGAGAACACGGGGGTCCCGGAACACGGGCCAGGGTATTGCCCGGGCGCGAGCGGGCCGTCCGGCTGCCACCGTGGAGGCAGGGCCGGCTGGCGGACGCCGGCTCGTCACCCGACCGCCGGACGGCGCAAGGAGCGGAATCTCATGAATGCGTCACTTACCCATCAGCGAACCGGGGTGGTGCCCAGCGACCAGACTCGTACCCTGTTCGCGCAGACCATGGGATACGTCGCGGCCACAGCCGGGCTCTTCGCGCTGGGCGCCTACCTGGGCCGCAACCTCAGCAGCGGCGTGGGCTTCATCGCGTTCATCGCCGCTTTTGCCTGCCTGATCGGCATGCGGTTCGCGGCGCGCAGGTCCGCATCGCTGACGGTCGGGCTGCTGGCCGCGTTCGGCCTGCTGATCGGGCTGGCATTGTCGATGACGCTGGCGTACTACGCCAGCGCCGACCCGCGTGCGCTGTGGGAAGCAGGCGGCGCCACCGCGCTGTTCATCGCCGGGTTCGGGGCTGCCGGATACGCCACCCGGCGCGACCTGTCCGTAATCGCGCGGGTCTGCTTCTGGGCCCTGCTGGCCCTGATCGCGGTCGGCATCGTGCTGATCTTCGTTCATATCCCGGGCGGCGAGCTGATCTACTCCGTTCTGGGGCTGGTGATCTTCGCCGGCTTCACCATGTACGACTTCCAGCGGCTGCGGAGGTCGGCGGACATCAGCTCCGCGCCTTTGCTGGCCGCCTCGATCTTCCTCGACGTCCTGAACGTCTTCCTGTTCTTCGTGCAGATCTTCTCCGGAGGGGAAAGGGAATGAGCGCAGGACCTCCCCAGCAACCACTCACCGAAATTCCTGCCCCCGCTGCAGCCCACCTTGCGAACCGGCACCGAGGCCCTGACCACCGCCGCCCTGGTGTGGCTCGCGCCAGCACAGGGAACGTAATCGCCAGGCCTTAGCCGCCCACGAACCTCAGCCACAGCGACCTCAGCCACAGCGACCTCAGCCACAGCGACCTCAGCCACAGCGACCTCAGCCACCCACCGACCGGAGCGACAGCGACCTCGCAGCCGCCCACGGACCTCAGCCATACAGAGATTGGACCCGCAATGCGCAATGGAAGGCGGCCGATGACCCCGCTCGCGGCCATCGTGGGAGGTTTCGTGGCTGGGGCCGTGGGGACCGTCGCCCTGGATACGGTGCAGTACGTCAAGTATCGCCGCGGCGGGGGCAAGGACAGCCCGCTCGCCTGGGAGTTCGCGCCGGTCGGCAGCTGGGAGAAGGCCCCCGCCCCCGGACAGGTGGGCAAGCGCGTGATCGAGGGTTTCACCCAGCGTGAACTGCCGGACCGGTGGGCCTGGCTCGTCAGCACGGTCATGCACTGGGGCTACGGATCGGCGAACGGAGCGGCCTACGGCGTCCTAGCCGGATCGCTGCACCGGCCGCGGGCCAGCTATGGCCTGCCGTTCGGCGCTGTGGTCTGGATTACCGGCTACATCGTGCTCCCGGAGGGGGGACTCTACAAGCCGATCTGGAAGTACGACGCGGAAACCCTGGCCATCGATCTGACCGCGCACCTCGCCTACGGAGCGACCACCGGAGCCGTCTTCCGGCTGCTCGCGGCGCATTGATGGCCACCGGGCTGGTCCTGCTCGGCACGGCCGGTGCGCCCAATCCCGTGGCGGGGCGCGGCGGGATCTCATCGGCGCTCATCGTCGGCGAGCGCGTCTTCGTCATCGACTGCGGCCGCGGGTCGCCGTCTGCTTTCGCCGCCGCGGGACTCGACTTCACCCGGCTGGAGGCGGTGTTCCTGACCCATCTTCATGCGGACCACATTGGTGACCTGCCCGGCATGCTCCTTTACCCCTGGGGCGTCCGCGCAGGCGAGAACGGCCCGCTCCCGCCGATCCACGTGTACGGGCCGTCGCCCCCCGAAGCGCCGCCCACCGGTGATGCCACCTTCCACCGCCGGACGACGATCCACCCGGAACGGCCGTACCCCGGGACATCGGACCTGGTCGACTGCATCCTGGCCGGGTATGCCTACCATCTGAACGTCATGCCGCTGGACGCCCCCATGCCGGACCCGGGCACTCTCGTCCGCGCTACCGACGTCCGCGTCCCGGCCAGCAGGGGAGGCGTCCCCCAGGTTCCGGTGACCGTTGTCGACGACGGAGCTGTCCGGGCCACCGCCGTCGCCGTGACGCACGGCCACGCGGTTCCGGCGCTGGCGTACCGTTTCGACACCGCGGACGGCTCCGTCGTGTTCTCCGGTGACACGACCGTCAACGATGACCTGATCGCCCTCGCGCAGGGGGCGGACATCCTCGTTCACCAGGTCGCCGACCTTGACTATCTCAAGCGGCACGGCACGACCGGTGCGGCCCTGCAAGGGCAGGCCGGGCTGCACACCGATGTCACCGAGGTCGGGGGCGTCGCCGAACGCGCGCGGGTCCGCGAGCTGATCCTCAGCCATTATCTCCCGGCTGAACCGGACGCGATCAGCGATGCGGAATGGGCGGAACGCGCCGGGCAGGGCTTCAGCGGGACAACCACCGCCGGCCGCGACGGCCTGCGCAGAGCGCTCCCTGTCCAGGCTGGCACAGCCTAGGCCGGCACACTCGCCCGTTCCAGGTCGGGTAGCGCTGCGTGAAGCTCCCTCCGGGAACTGATGCCGAGCTTGGTGAATACCTTGCGCAGGTGCCACTCCACCGTCCGTGCGCTGATGAACAACAGGGCGCCGATCTCCGGGTTGGTATGCCCCTCGCGGGCGAGGCCGGCGATCTGCGCTTCCTGGGCGGTGAGCTCATCAACCGTGTCGACTGTGCGCTTGCGCAGGGTCTGGCCGGTGGCGATCAGCTCGCGCCGGGCGCGTTCGGCGAAACAGCGCCCCCGGATTGCCCCGGGTCTCGGCCACGATCCGGTCCCGGATCTGCGGGCCCAGCAGGCCGGGGACGGCGGCCTCCAGCAGTGTCCGCGCATCACCGTCGGCCAGCCCGCCCACCCTCAGCTCCGCCAGCCCGGACAGGCCGCTGTGGTCGGTCAGGCCGCTGTGGCCGGTCAGGCCGCTGTGGCCGGTCACGTCCGGCCCGCCAACGGGCGAGCGCACCGCGAAGACCATCGCGACCGGCGCGGCCGCCAGGTGGTCCGCCGCGAGCCCCAGGGCCTGCGTCGAGGGCCGGTCCAGCCATTGCGCATCGTCCACCACGCACACCAGCGGCCGGTTCCCGGCCACCTCGCACAGCAGGCTCAGCACGGCCAGGCCGGCCACGAAGCGGCCCGGAGGATTCCCGTCCCGCAGGCTGAACGCCGTGCCCAGCGCGTCGCGCTGCGGGCCAGGCAGCCGACCCAGCCGGTCCAGGAACGGCGCGCACAGCTGATGCAGGCCGGCGAACGGCAGCTCCGTCTCGGGCTCAATGCCCAGCAGCGTCCCGGCCACGATCTCCCGCGGGTCGCCGCTGCGGAACTGGTCCAGGTCCGGTGCTTCGACCCAGGCCTTCAGCACCCCGCCCAGCTGCAGCGGGACAGCCGCGCCTCCGCTGCCGATGACCAGGCTGCGCAGCCGTCCCGGATGCCGGGCCGCGGCGCACAGCGCGGCCGCGGTGCCGATATCGGGACCGACGACATGCGGTTGCGCGAGCCCGAACGCGTCGGCCGCGCGGATGATGAACTCGCCCATCGCCCGCGGCGACATCAGCGCGTTACGGCGCTGGGAATGACCAAATCCCGGCAGGTCGATCGCCACCAGCTGAGTGTGCTCGGCGAGCAGCGACCACGTTGGCTCAAAAGCCAGCAGGCTCTCCGGCCACGGGCTGAGCAGCAGAGCCTGGTCGCTTCGGTCCTCGCTCCGGGCGAACCGGATCGTCAGCCCGTCGATGACCCGGAACTGCATCTCGAAGGATGTGTTGAGCCACGTGTTCACAGTGTGGGCCTCCTTCGTCATGAGTCGGTGCGCGTGTCCATGCCGTCCCTGCGATTGTCAGCTCGGGATCGCCGCGCTCGGATCCGCCAGCGCACAGCCAAACTGGCCAGTGCTGACTGGCCCGTCGCCGGCTGCCCGCCGCGGGCGCCGTCGCCGGCACTGCCTGTGCCCGCTTGCGCGGCTACGCTTGAGCAGTGCCACCAGGTCACGAGCCCGCGTCGGCCGGGCCCGCACCGGCCGGGCCCGCGCCAGCGTGGCTGGGGCAGCTGGCGGCCGCCGCCCGGACGATGCAGATCTCCCCGCTCCTTGTGCCGCCCGCCGCGGGCGGCCGGCCATCGGCCGTCCTCGTGTTGTTCGGCGACGGCCCCACTGGCCCGGACCTGCTGCTCATTCAGCGCAGCCGGGGGCTGCGCCTGCATGGGGGCCAGCCGGCCTTTCCCGGCGGGGCCATCGACGCCGGGGACGACGGGCCGGTCGCGGCGGCGCTGCGGGAGGCCGCCGAGGAAGTGGGCGTGGACCCGGCCGGCGTCGATGTGATCGGTACCCTGCCCGAGGCGTTCATCCCGCCGACCGGGTTCCGGGTCATTCCGGTGCTCGCGTGGTGGCGGCAGCCGGGCCCGGTCGCGCCCGTTGATCCGGGCGAGGTAGCCGCGGTCGAGCGGGTGAGCGTCACCGAGCTCGCGGATCCGGCCGTCCGGGTGATGGTGCGCGCGCCGGGTGGCTTCATCTTGCCCGCGTTCCGGGTCCGGGGGATGCTGATCTGGGGGTTCACTGCCGCCCTCCTGGACCGCCTGCTCGCATTCGGCGGGTGGGAGCGGCCGTGGGATGCCGCCCAGGTCGTGGACCTGTGATCGGGCTACCCTGAGGGCGGAGCGCCCAGCGCTGGCGAGGAGATGCCTGATGACCGGCCCGGCAGCAGTCCACGGCAAGGTGGCCCTGGTCACCGGCAGCTCCCGTGGTGTCGGCTTCCGTATCGCCGAACGGCTCGCGGAGGCCGGTGCCGTGGTCTTCATCAACGGCCGCTCCGCCGAGCGCGGCGAGCAGGCCGCCGCGGAGCTTCGCCAGGCCAGCCCCGACGTGCGGTTCGTCGCCAGCGACTGCGCCTGCTATCCGGATGCGGCGGCCGTCGTCGATACCGCCCGGTCGCTGGCCGGGCGGCTCGACATCCTGATCAGCGCCGGCGCGGAGGGGGACGGGCCGGCGCTATTCGCCGAGATGACCCCGGAGCAGATCGAGAGCACGATCCGCACTCGCCTGCTGCCCCGCATCTTCCCGGTGCATGCCGCGCTGCCCGCCTTGCGCGGAACGGCGGATCGGTTGTGCTGCTCACCACGGACGCCGCCCGGCAGCCCACCCCGGGTGAAGCGGCGCTGCTCACCCCCGCACCCGGCCGCCGGTCGCAGCGGCTGCTCGCCGCGGCGCGAGCCAAGTGTGATGCCGGCGGCCTGGATGCGGCCCTGGGGCTGCTGGTCGCGGTCGAGGCCTGCCCACTGGACCAGCTGCAGATCGCGGAGGTAGAGCGGCTGCGCGGGCAGATCGCCCTTGACCAGCGGCGCGGCGACCACGCGGCCCCGTTGCTGCTCGGCGCCGCCCGGCGGCTGGAGGCGGTCGACGTCGCCCTGGCCCGCACCGCGCACCTGGACGCCCTCGTGGCCGCCATCTGGGCCGGCGACATGGGCAGTTCCGACGTACGGCGCGGCGGGCCTTCGAGCGCGAGCCGATGGGGTACGGGTCTCATATCGTGCCCGAAGCGGCCGAGGCGGCGGCCAGGACCGGTGACACCGAACTCGTCCGGGCCACGTTGGAGTGGCTGTCCGAACGCAGCCGGGTGACCCCGACCGAGTGGGTGCTGGGGATCGAGGCCAGGGTGCGCGCGTTGCTGGGCCACGGCGAGGCCGCGGAGAGCGCCTACCGGGAGTCGATTCAGCGCCTGGGCCGCACCCGGGTCCGTGCCCAACTGGCCCGGGGCCATCTGCTCTACGGGGAGTGGCTGCGCCGCGAGCGCCGCCGCGGCGAGGCGCGTGAGCAACTGCGCACCGCCCACGAGATGCTCGACGCGATGGGCATGGAGGCGTTCGCCGAGCGGGCCCGCCGCGAGCTGCAGGCCACCGGCGAGACCGCCCGCAAGCGCGCCGTCCAGGCCGCCGTCGAACTGACCGCCCAGGAAGCGCAGGTTGCGCGGCTGGCCCGCGATGGCCTGTCCAACCCGCAGATCGGTGCCCGGTTCTTCATCAGCACCCGCACCGTCCAGTACCACCTGGGCAAGGTTTTCACCAAGCTCGGCATCTCCTCCCGCGGCCAGCTCGACCAGGTCCTGCCCAGCGAGGCGGACACCGCCTCCCCGCACTAGGCCGCTCTCTCCTGCAGGCCCCGCACGAGTTCCGGGCGGCCCGGGGCAGCTGGTGACGGCACGCGCACCATCGTGCCGGGCTTGAGACGGTTCTTCCTACCTCAGCTCAGCGACTTTGCCGGTCTCCATCAGGGTGGCCACCGCGTCGGGGGAGAGCGGCTGCCCGAAGAGCAGCCCCTGGCCCTCGTCGCAGCCCAGGTCGGCCAGGATGGCGAGCTGATGGTGTGTCTCGATGCCTTCGGCGATCACGGTCATGCCGAGGGCGTGCGACATCGCCGTCACAGCGGCGACAATCTTACGGTCGCGGGCGCTGCGGCTGATCTGCTCCACGAAGCTGCGGTCGATCTTCAGTATGTCCGCGTTCAGCCGCTGAAGATGAACGAGCGTAGAATAACCGGTCCCGAAGTCATCGAGGGCGATGCGCACGCCGATCGCCGACAGCGCGGACAGGGTCTCCTGGACGTCGCCGACCTCCGCGATGAAGGCGGTCTCGGTGATCTCCAGGCACAGCTGCGGCGCACTGAGCCGGTAACGGCGGATCATCTCCTCGACGCGCCCGGGGAGCCCGGGATCGTAAAGCTCGCGGCCGGAAACGTTGACCGCCATGGTGAAGGCGGCCGGCCAGCCGTCTCGCGCCGCCCAGCCGGCGAACTGGCGGCAGGCTTCCTCCAGCACGACCGAGTCAAGCTTCCCGATCAGCCCGTTTTCCTCGGCCAACGGGATGAAATCGTCGGGCGGCATGACCGTGCCGCTGGGATGACGCCAGCGCACGAGAGCCTCGGCACCGGTGGGCGCCAGCTCTTTGAGCGCGAACAGCGGCTGGTAGACGAGGAAGAGCTCTGAGTTCTCGATGGCGCGCCGCATGTCGCTGGGCAGCACGTTGTTCCCCGCCCGGGCGTGGTGCGCGGGGTGGTAGAGCTGGCAGCGGTTGCGGCCCGCCTTCTTCGCCTCGTGCGTAGCCATCTGGGCGTCGTGGATCAGCCGGGCGGGCTCACTGGTGACGTCCCTGGTCACGGCGATGCCGATGCTGCAGGTGACGGACAGGTCCCGGCCGCGGTCGGCGAAGGGCACGGCGATCGAGCGGGTGATCCGGTCCCCGATCAGCGGGATGGCGTGGCTGCCCAGATCCCGGCACAGCATCACGAACTCGTTGCCGCTGAGGCGGGCTACCGTGTCGCCGCGCCGCGCGAGAGCCGAGAGCCGGCGGCCCGCCTCGGCGAGCACCAGGTCGCCGGCGTCGTGCCCGTAGAAGTCGTTGATCCCTTTGAAGTTGTCCACATCGATGCACAGCACCGCCACGCAGGACGGGTGCCGTTCCATCGCGACCAGCGCCTGGGCGAGGCGGTCCATCAGCGCGAGCCGGTTCGGCAGCCCGGTCAGCGGGTCGTGCAGGGCCTGGTGAGCCAGCGCCTTCTCGGCCGTGACCTGCGCGGTCACATCGCGCGAGATGCCGAAGGTGCCGATGATCCGGCCGGTCTCGTCGCGCAGCGGCATCTTGGTGCTGGACACCCAGGCGTCCGGCTGACCAGCCTGGGTCTCCCGTTCCAGCTTCCCGACGATCGGCTCGCCGGTGCCGATGATCAGCTCCTCGTCGGCGAAGGCCGCGGAGGCGTGCTCCTCGCCGAAGAAGTCGAAGTCGGTTCTCCCGATCAGCTCGGCCGCGGTGCGGCCCGGGGCATACGCGGCGATCCAGCCCGCGCTGACCAGCAGGAAGCGGCTGAGCGTGTCCTTGAAGTAGACCCGCTCCTCGGTACAGGACAGCAGGTTGCGCATGCAGGTGAGCTCGAGCTCACGCATTGGCCCGCTCGGCAGGTGGCCCGGCGGCGGCGGCCCGGCGCCGCCCCCCGCCCAGCGCCGCGTCCGGTGTGTTTTCAGCTGCTTCATCCCCCCGGAAAGCAACTCGCTTACCTGCGGGTATTTCCGCAGTTGACCCTCACTAAACCGGACCCGGTCACTCTAGGTCAACAAACGAGTGCAGATTGCTGAGCCTATCCGGCCGCGGTCGCCCGCGGATCTCGGTGCCGAGGCGCATATCGCCAGGATGGTCAGCGGCTCGTGACGGTGCCATAGGCTACCTCCAGTCGCCGGTTGACGGTCACCGCTTCCAGCATGCGGCGGTCGTGGGTGACGAGCAGCAGCGTACCCGGATAGGACGCGAGCGCCGCCTCGAGCTGCTCGATGGCCGGCAGGTCCAGGTGATTGGTCGGCTCGTCGAGCACCAGCAGGTTGACGCCGCGGGCCTGCAGCAGGGCCAGCGCGGCGCGGGTGCGCTCACCGGGGGAGAGGGTGCCCGACGGCCGCAGCACGTGCGCGGCCCGGAGGCCGAACTTCGCCAGCAGCGTCCGGACGTCAGCCGGCGCCATGCCAGGGGCGGCGGTCGCGAAGGCGTCCATCAGTGGCTCGCGGCCCAGGAACAGGCCGCGTGCCTGGTCCACCTCGCCGACGATCACGCTGGCGCCCAGCGCCGCGTGCCCCGCGTCGAGCGGTATCCGCCCGAGCAGCGCCGCCAGCAGGGTCGTCTTGCCGGAACCGTTCGCGCCGGTGATCGCGACCCGGTCCGCCCAGTCGATCTGCAGGTCAACCGGCCCCAGGGTGAAGGCGCCGCGGCGGACGACGGCGCCGCGCATCGAGGCGACGATCGTTCCCGCCCGCGGTGCCGCGGCGATCTCCATCCGCAGGTCCCATTCCTTGCGCGGCTCCTCGACGGTCTCCAGGCGCTCGATGAGCCGCTCGGTCTGCCGGGCCTTCGCCGCCTGCTTCTCGGTCGCCTCGGTGCGGAACTTCCGCCCGATCTTGTCGTTGTCGGGCTGCTTGCGCCGGGCGTTCTTGACGCCCTTCTCCATCCAGGCCCGCTGGGAACGGGCCCGTTCCTGGAGGGCCGCGACCGTGCCCGCGTACTCTTCGTACTCCGCGCGGGCGTGCCGTCGCGCCACGTCCCGTTCGTTCAGATAAGCCGAGTAGCCTCCGCCGTAGGACCGGACCTGCTGCTGGGCCAGGTCGAGTTCGACGACCCGGGTCACGGTCCGGGTGAGGAACTCCCGGTCGTGGCTGACCAGGACGGCCCCGGCGCGCAGGCCCTGGACGAACGCCTCCAGCCGGGCGAGCCCGTCGAGGTCCAGGTCGTTGGTCGGCTCGTCCAGCAGGAACACGTCGTAGCGGCTGAGCAGCAGCGAGGCCAGCGACGCCCGGGCCGCCTGGCCGCCGGACAGGGCGGTCATGAGCTGATCGAGCTGCACGGTCAGGCCCAGGCCGGCCACGACCGCATCGGCCCGCTCGTCCAGGTCCGCGCCGCCGAGCGCCAGCCACCGCTCCAGCCCGCGCGAGTAACGGTCATCCGCGCCGGGCCGCCCGGCGGCCAGCGCGTCCGCGGCGGCCTGCATCGCGTCGTGCGCCGCGGCGACGCCGGTACGCCGGGCCAGGAACTGCCGGATGGTCTCGCCCGGGTGCCGATCCGGCTCCTGCGGCAGATAGCCGATCGTCGCCTCCGGCGGGCTGATCGTCACCGTGCCGGCGCTCGGGCTGGCTTCGCCCGCGAGCAGGCGCAGCAGGGTGGACTTGCCCGCGCCGTTCGCGCCGACCAGGCCGACGACATCACCGGGGCCGGTCACCAGATCCAGACCCGAGAACAGCAGCCGGTCACCGTGCGCGGCCTCCAGGCCCTTGGCCACCAGGGTGGCGCTCACCACGATCGCCTCCCCACGCACTGCCCGCATCATCTCGCGCGGAGCCCGGCCCCGCCCGGCCGGGCCCAGCGTACCGGCCCGTTTCCGCAACGTCGCCTGGTTATTTCCGCGGTTTCACGGATGGGCGCTGGGCCTCGATCCCCGCTGCGCCGAGCCTGACGGCAAGTGCCGCTCCTGACGATCCACCCATATCATTGAGACAGGTGACCGGGCCAGCCAACGGCAGGAGGCATCCCGATGCACGCACCAGATGACAGCACCATTCCCTCGCGATCTGTCACCCTCAAGAGGCGTCTGATCAGGCCATGGGAGTACCGGCACCGGCGTGCCGTCGCTGGCGTGCGCTTTGCCGCCGGGGGTTTTAGCCTCGGCCTCGGGCTCGTTCTGCTCTCTCTCGGGCGCAGCGCGGGAACCGACCGAGAGCGGCGCAAATGCTATGGCTTCGCAGCGTGGTTCCTGGTGTCCGTGCCGCTGCAATTCCTGGGCGGTTATCTGGATATGACTGTCGACGGCTCCGCACCTGCCCAACCTGAGCCTGCGCTACCCGGACGCGCCTGACAGGCGCTGGACGAGCTGGCGGGCTCCCTGCTGGCAGGGAAGCTCCCGCCATCCGGCTGAGGTTCCGGTTGCCGGTCTTCCGCGGCCCGCATGCCAGGTGGTGCGGGCGGTCAACCGGGGTGGGCGGGGGAGGGCTGGTCGTGGGCGGGCCGGCCGGTTGGCGGGCCGAGCAGGGCCGCGATCGCGGTGTCGGCGAGGCGGTACCGGATGACCCGGCCATCGCGCTCTGCGGCAACGGTGCCACTGGCGCGCAGATGCCGAAGCGTCTGGGAGACGGTGGTATCGGTGATCCCGGTGGCAGCGGCGAGGTCGGAGACGCTGATCGGTCCGGCGGCGCGAATGCAGGTGAGCACGGTCAGCCTGGTCGGATCGGACAGCAGCGCGAACTGCGCCGCGCGCGACTGCAACGCGGCGGCGTCACCGATGGCCTCGATGGCCTGGCAGACGCGCTCGCCGTCGATGACACGCTGGCCGCGACGTTCGGCAGGCAGGAGATGCACGCCGACCAGTCTGGCACAGTACATGTCTGATCACATGATCAGCCTTGACGGCATGCGGCCGGGATTGTAGGTTCCGTGTGTCGCGGCCCCCTCGGCTGTGATGGCAGGCAGCTCAGCGAAGTCCGGTGCGAGCCCGGCACTGTCCCGCAACGGTAAAGCCCCCTCGCGGGGACGAGTCCGGTCGCCTGGGTCGCATTGCCCGCGAAACCGGTCCTCGGAGGAAGGGCGGTTCGTGCGGGCCGCTCACCTGAGGCGTTCCCCGCAGGGGCTCTCTTCGTCCTCCGACATCAGGAGGATGAGCATGCCGCAGATGCTCGGCCGGCTGCGAGCCGCGCGGGGCGCGCTGAGCCCCGCCGAATGGGCCAGGCTCGGCGGGATGAGCCTGGTCATCCTGGCGCTGAACCTGCTGGGGTGGGGCATCTTCGCCGTCGCGATCCAGCCGCACCATTTCCGCTACGCCGGCCTGGGGATCGGCCTGGGCGTGGCCCTGACCGCGTGGACCCTGGGGGCCCGGCACGCCTTCGACGCCGACCACATCTCGGCCATCGACAATACGACCCGCAAGCTGATGACCGACGGGAAACGGCCGCTGGGCACCGGCTTCTTCTTCGCCCTGGGCCACTCCATGATCATCGTGGTGGTCGGCATTGGCCTGGGCTTCGCGGCCAAGGCCGTGTTCGGGGCGGTCGTGGACCCCAGCTCCGGGTACGAGACGATCGGCGGCGTGGTCGGCACCTCGATGGCCGCCGGCTTCCTGTACCTCATCGCCGCGCTCAACCTGGTCGTCCTGGCCGGGATCATGAAGGTGTTCCGGGGGCTGCGGTCTGGCCTGTTCGACGAGGCCGAGCTGGAGCGCCAGCTGCAGGCCCGCGGCATGATGTGGCGGTTCTTCGGCCGGTTCATGCGCTCGATCACCAAGACATGGCACATGTTCTTCGTCGGGCTGATCTTCGGCATCGGGTTCGATACCGCGACCGAGGTGCTGCTGCTGGCCGCCACCGCCGCCGCGGCCAGCCAGGGCCTGCCCTGGTACGCGGTGCTCGCCCTGCCGCTGCTCTTCTCCGGCGGCATGACCCTGTTCGACACGGCCGATGGATGCTTCATGAACGTCGCCTACGGGTGGGCGTTCGCCCGTCCGGTCCGCAAGGTCTACTACAACCTTGTCATCACCGGCCTGTCCGTCGCCGTGGCGTTCCTCATCGGCACGATCGAGATCACCGGCCTGCTGGCAGCCGAGCTGCATGTTCACGGCGGCTTCTGGGACTTCATGGCCAACTTCGACATCAACCGTGCCGGGTTCATCATCGCCGGGCTGTTCGCCGTCGTCTGGGCGGCCGCCATCATCTTCTGGAAACTCGGCAACCTCGACCGGCGCTGGGCCCCCGCTGCCCGCCTGCCACCAGACACCCCGGCGGGCCGGGACACCTGACCGCACAGCGGTGTTCACTGGTTCACGCACTACCTGGCCACCTGAAGCGGTGCGGCTCAGCGCTCGAGGTCGCTGGGACTGTCGGGGACATCGACGGCGTGTTCCCTGAGCGCGTCGAGGGGAACGATCCGCAGGGCCCGCTCGTGCGTCGAGGCCAGTACCACGTGAGCGGCGGCCCCGTCGTTATGGGCGCGCAGCCAGTTCGCGGCCGTCACGCACCAGCGGTCCCCGGGCACGAGCCCGGGAAAGTGGAACTGGGGCATCGGGGTGATCAGGTCGTTGCCGATCTGGCGCTGGTGCTCCAGGAACTCAGCGGTGACCACCGCGCAGATCGTGTGGCTGCCGAGGTCCTCCGGCCCGGTGGTGCAGCAGCCGTCCCGGTAGAACCCGGTCACCGGGTCGCTGCTGCATGGCTCCAGCTCGCCGCCGAGCACGTTGCGATCGCCCATCTCTGAAGTATCGGGGCCGGTAGCCGTGGCCGACAAGGAATCCCGGCCAACGGCGGCGTGGTCTCGTGCCGCGGCAGGGGGTAACCGTGCCACAATCCGGGCAATGACCGATATGGCGAAGTACACGCATATGCCAGACGGCGTGGACGGCTCTGCGGCGGCGGAGGTGGAGCGTGAGCATCGGCGAGGTGCTGGCTGACGCGCGTTGCCGGCTGGGTCTCAGCGTCAGTGAGGTCAGCCGCCGGACCCGGATCCGGCCCACCATCATCTGGGGCATCGAGCAGGACGACTACTCCGCCTGCGGCGGTGACTTCTACGTCCGCGGCCATATCCGCGCCATCGCCGACGCCGTGGCGGTCGATCCCGCTCCGCTGATCCACGGGTTCGACGCGACGCATCAGACGGCGGAAGAAGACAGCACCGCGCTGGTTGCCTTGCACCCGGCTGCGCCGTCCCGGCCGCGCCCGCCCAACCGGGTGGCCTGGATCGCCGCCCTGTGCGCGGCTGTCCTGGCTATCTTCGGCTGGGGCGCCTATCACGTGGCCTCAACCGCAGGCCATTCACCAGGGGGCAAGGCGGTTGCCGCGGACGACCGCCTTCCGGCTTCCCATCAGGCCCGGCACAGCAAACCCCGCCCGTCGCCTTCGCCGCCGCGCCCGTCGCCGACGCCTGTGCACCGCACCGCCGCCCCGCCCACGGTGATCCCGGCGCGGGCCCTGGCCCCGGTCAGCGCAGCGGCGTTCGGGCCTGGCGGCCCGGGCCAGGGCGACAACCCGCAGCGTGCGGGACTCGCGATCGACGGCAACCGCCGAACGGCCTGGCATAGCGACTGGTACACCACGGCGGAGTTCGGAAACCTGCAGTCCGGGACCGGGCTGCTGGTCGATATGGGTCGGCGGGTGACGGTCACCGCGGCGCAGATCACGCTCGGCGGCCTGCCGGGCGCGAGCCTGCAGCTGCGCGCGGGGAACGTCGCCGCGCTGGCGGACCTGGGCGAGGTGGCCAGCGCTGCAGGCGCGAGCGGCAGCGTCCGCATGCCGCTTACCCGCCCGGTGCGCGCCCGCTACGTGCTCATCTGGTTCACCAGGCTGCCCCCGGACACCTCGGGCACCTACCAGGCCAGCGTCGCCAAGATCGCCCTGCAAGGCCAGCCCTGACCCTGCCGCATCGCGATCAGCCGGTGCCAGGGCTGGGTGGACAGTGGACCCGGACGGGTATCCTGAGCTGCGATTTCCATGAATTTTCCTAATGCGCAGGGACCCGCGGGCACCGGGGGCGGGGCCCGGCTGCCGAGCAAGCTGTCCCCGATGCTGGCCACGCCTGGTGCGCCGCCGCGCGGCGATGCCGGCTGGGCGTATGAGATGAAGTGGGATGGCGTCCGCGCGCTGGCCTTCATCGAGGACGGGCAGCTGCGGCTGGCCTCCCGGACCGGCCGCGACATCACCGTCGCCTATCCGGAGCTGACCGCGCTCGGGCCGGCGGCTGGCACGCAGCTGCTGCTGGACGGGGAGGTCGTCGCGTTCGACGACGGGCGGCCGAGTTTCGCCCAGCTGCAGCAGCGCATGCACGTGACGTCGGCGGTGCAGGCCGCGCGGCTGTCCGGGCAGGTCCCGGCGTGCTACCTGATCTTCGATGTCCTGCACGCCGACGGGCACCCGCTGCTGGACCAGCCGTATGCCCGCAGGCGGGAACTCCTGGAGGCGCTGGCTCTGACCGACGTCAGCTGGCAGATCCCGCCCTCCTTCACCGGGTACGCGGCCGGAGACGTGCTGGCGGTATCCCGCGAGCAGGGCCTGGAAGGCATCGTGGCCAAACGGCTGGACTCCCCGTACCGGCCAGGGCGGCGGTCAGGGGAGTGGCGGAAGATCAAGAACGTCCTCCGCCAGGAGGTCGTGGTCGGCGGCTGGAGACGCGGCGAGGGGGAAAGGACCGGCCAGATCGGCTCCCTGCTGGTCGGCGTGCAGGGCCCCGCCGGCCTGGTCTACGCCGGGCATGTCGGCACCGGCTTCACCCGGCAGACGCTCCAGCTGCTCGGCGACCGGCTCGCCGCCCGGCAGCAGCCCGCGAGCCCGTTCGCGGGCGAGGTACCGCGTGAGCACGCCCGGGGAGCGGTCTGGGTCCGGCCGGACCTGGTCATTGACGTGGCCTTCGCGGTGTGGACACCGGAGGGCAGGCTCCGCGCCGCCTCCTATCAGGGGCTGCGCGACGACAAGGATCCCGCCGAGGTCATCCGCGAGACCTGAGGGCCCGCTATGGATCCGCGCCACCACCCCTGGCCGGCGCAGGTCTCGGCCATGGCCCCCATCTTGGCCCGGTTGCCGGCGCACCGGTCCTTGTCTTCACTGGGAGTCCTTGTCTTCACCGGGCAGGATGTCGGGCGGGACCACATCGGTGTCCGGCCGGGTGGCCGAACGACGGCCGCTCGCCTTTTGCCAGTACGTCTCCTTGCCCAGCAACGACTCACCGAACCGGTCGAACTCGGCGATCACCTTCTGCGTCGCCGCGGTGACGGCCTCGCCGGTCCGTTCGGCCAGTTCCTCCAGCTGCCGGGTCACCTCCAGCTGGACCTGAGCGGTCACCTCGTCCTTGGCCAGGGCACGCACCTCCTGCCTGGCCTCCCGCACCGCGGCACGAAGATCCTTCGTCGCGGCGTGGGCTTCGCGGATCATTTCGCGGCACTCGCTCACCGCCGCTTCGAGCTTGTCCAGGTCACTCACGGCATCCTCCTCGCTCGCCGACGAGCCGCGGGCCACTCCAATCCCGCCGGTAATCCCGCCCACGCGCACCACCCTGACGCCGTGGAGCGCACCTCGCCAGGGTACTGACCTGAACGGGGCTGCCTGACCGCCCCCTGGCACGGCGACATCACCTCCGGCGCCACCTCACTGCCCTCGGCCATGTACACCTCAGGGGCCTCCGCATCGGGGTCCTCCTCGCCCGGGCCGGTGGCGCTCAGCGACCGCGAAGGACCGCACCGAGCTTGTCTACCGGGCCAGCGCCCAGGGCCTGGTGTAACCGCCGTTTGAACGGGCAGGGGCCCTGGAACCAGCGCAGACCTAGCGTGAACCGTGGTGCCAACAATGACGGAGGTACGCCATGGCAGGAAACAGAGCCGTTGCCTATATCGAGCCAGGGCATGTGGAAGTCGAGACGATCGACTACCCGAAGCTGGAGCTGCAGGACGGGCCGGGCGTCAACCCGGCGAACGTCGGCCGGAAGGTCCCGCACGGAGTGATCCTCAGGGTCGTCGCGACCAACATCTGCGGCAGTGACCAGCACATGGTCCGGGGCCGCACGACCGCCCCCCCGGGCCTGGTGCTCGGCCACGAGATCACCGGCGAGGTCATCGAGGCCGGGCCGGATGTCGAGTTCATCAAGGTCGGCGACCTGGTCAGCACCCCGTTCAACATCGCCTGCGGGCGGTGCCGGAACTGCAAGGAGCGCAAGACCGGCATTTGCCTGAACGTCAATCCCGACCGTCCCGGCTCGGCCTACGGATATGTGGACATGGGCGGCTGGGTCGGCGGCCAGGCCGAATACGTCATGGTCCCGTACGCGGACTTCAACCTGCTGAAGTTCCCCGACAAGGACCAGGCCATGGCGAAGATCCGCGATCTCACGATGCTGTCGGACATCTTCCCCACCGGCTACCACGGCGCCTACACCGCCGGCGTGACCACCGGGTCGACCGTGTACGTGGCCGGCGCCGGACCGGTGGGCCTGGCGTGCGCCCACGCCGCGCAGCTGCTCGGCGCCGCCGTGGTCATCGTCGGCGATATGAATCCCGAGCGGCTTGCCCAGGCGCGCAGCTTCGGCTGCGAGACCGTGGACGTGAGCCAGGACGCCGAGCTCGGGGATCAGATCGAGCAGATCCTCGGCGAGCCCGAGGTCGACGCCGCGGTCGACTGTGTCGGATTCGAGGCCAAGGGGCACGGCGCGGGTGCGGTCGAGGCGCCGGCCACCGTGCTCAACGCGATCATGACGGTGGCCAGGGCGGGCGCGACACTCGGCATCCCGGGCCTGTACGTGACCGGCGACCCGGGCGGCATTGATGAGGAGGCCAGGGTCGGGTCGCTGAAGGTCCGCCTCGGCCTGGGCTGGGCGAAGTCGCACTCCTTCACGACCGGCCAGTGCCCGGTGATGAGCTATAACCGCCAGCTCATGATGGCGATCCTGCACGACAAGGCGCACATCGCCGACGCGGTGAACGCCACCGTCATCCCGCTGGACAAGGCGCCAGACGGCTACCGTGACTTCGATAGCGGAGTGGCCCAGAAGTTCGTGATCGACCCGCACGGCCTGATTCCGGCCTGACGCCGGGACGCGGAACGCCGGGGAAGTTGCAGCGCACCTCTCCCCGGCGTTCCGCTGCCCGTACGGACGAGGAGGATGCCCTGCGGACCGGGCTGCCGGAACCGCGTACCGGGCGCCATCATCCAGTCCGTCAGCGCCAGCTCGCCCGGTGCGGGCCGGGGGAGACGGCGCGGGTTGCCATAGTTTTGATCCGTGCTTGCCCTGCTGGTGATACTCGCGGTCGCTGTCGTCGTGCTGCTGGCCGTCACCCTGCGGCTGGCCCGGCGGGTGCGCGCTGTCGGGCGCGGCGACGACCGGGCGCAGGCCCCGGCACCCGCGGTGCGTGCGCCGGCGGCCAACGTTGCCGTCGTGACGCTCTACGAAATCTGGATGGGGCGGGCCGAACGAGACAAACTCGGCGCCCGGGACGACAACTGGGCGGAACTCAGCCGTACACCGCAATACGAAAGCTGGCGGCGGCTGGCCGAGGCGCGGGGCGCCGGCCAGGATGTGCAGCACTACGTGACCCGCAGCCTCCTGTCGGAGGTCATCTATGCCGCTGGAGCTGTCGAGCGGGAACTCCTGCAGCTGCGCAAGGCGCTAGCCAATGTCCAGCAGCTGGCCGACGAGGCGGCGCCCCCGCATCCGCAGCCGGCGCAGGGCGGGCCGGTTTCCCGCCCCTATGTCGCTGCCCGGCCGGTGCGGGAGGCGTCGTACTGCTTCGTCAACCTGATCAGCTGGGCGCGATCTACGGTGGAGCGCACCGACCGCCCCTACAAACCGGGTTCGCCGCAGCGGACCGGACTGCTCCCTGCCCTCCCGCCGGGTCACCTCCACGACAGCGTGGAGGCAGCGCTGCAGCATCTCAGGACGGCACTGCGCGATTCCCGGCCGCTCGCCAGTTACGCCTTCCATACCGGTGCGGTCCCAGCCGGTGGGGCGCCCAGGACCGAGATCCTGCCCGACGGGCGCAACCTCGTGCGGCTGGCTGACCCGCTCGCCGATCCGGCGCTGGCTGGGGTGGCATTCGAGTTCACCGAAGACCGCAACATGCTGGCCTATGCGACCGAACTGATGGCCGCGATCGAGGTGTTCGTCAACCGGGTGCTCGACGCTTTCGCCGCCAGTCGGCCGGCGAGCCCCGGAGGCGGCGGATCGGCACATAACCTGGACTCGTGAAGGCTGGCGCAGCCCTGGTACTGACCGCGGATCCCGCCGAGGCGGGACGGCGGGCCGCAGGGATGGCCCGTGCGTCGCTGGGGGACAGCCCGCCCGCGTTCGGGGTGCTGTTCGCATCCGCCCATTTTCATGACTCGGCGGCGGCCCTGCTGGCGGCGGTCACTGAGCAGACCGGCCCGATCCCGCTCATCGGCTGCGTGGCGGAGACGGTCGCTGGGGGGTCCCGTGAGGTGGAGTCCGAGCCTGCCGTTTCGCTGTGGCTGGCGGCCGGGGTGGGCCCGGTCGAGACGTTCGCGATGGGGTTCGTGCGGACGGCTAGTGGGGGCGCCTACGGCGGCTACCAGTTCGGGCCGGGCCGGGCCGGTGTATGCCTGATGATCTGCGACCCCTTCACGTTCCCGGCCGACTACCTGCTGGACCACCTGAACTCCCGGGACGCCGGGATGCTCGTGATGGGCGGGATGGCCAGCGGCGGGATGGGGCGGCGGGAGAGCCGGTTGTTCCTGGACGGCCGGGTCCTGTCCGAGGGTGCCGTCGGCGCGTACCTGCCGCAGGCGGAGATCCGCCCCCTGGTGTCCCAGGGGTGCCGGCCGATCGGCGATCCGTTCACGGTCACCGCGGCCGAGGGCAATTACGTCGTGGAGCTTGGCGGGCGCCCGGCCATGACGCGGCTGCAGGAACTGGCCGCCTCGCTGAGCGGCCGCGACCTGGAACTGCTCACCGACGGCGTCCTGGTGGGAATCGTCATCAACGAGTACGGGGGCGAGCGGCATCAGGGCGATTTCCTGATCCGCGGCATCCTCGGCGCCAGTCCCGAAACCGGCGCCATCGCCGTGGGCGACGAGGTGCAGGTGGGCCAGACGCTGCAGTTCCACGTCCGGGACGCCGAATCGGCGGACCGGGACCTCCAGCGCACCCTGGAACAGGAAGCCGCCGCCCTGGGCGGTCGCCGTCCCGCTGGGGCGCTGCTGTTCACCTGCAACGGCCGCGGATCACGGCTGTTCCCCGGGCCCGATCACGACGCCCGCCTGCTGGCGAAGGTGCTCGGCGACATCCCGGTGGCGGGATTCTTCTGCGCGGGCGAACTCGGCCCGGTCGGCGGCCAGAACTACCTGCACACCTTCACCGCGTCGATCGCGCTGTTCCCGGGGCAGCACCGCCAGCATGACGGCGGTGGATGAGCCGGCATGCTCGCTGAACTTGCCAGTCAAGCCGGCCGCCCGACGTCCGCGCATACTTCCGCCCGATTGGCGCGGGACGGAGCCGGACATGACAGCGCCCCCGGGAGCGTGTGCTCACGAGGGCGTGCCGTAACCGGTGCGCAGGTCGCCTCACGGCGAAAGGCGCAACATGGCTCCAGCCGGACGGTATTCCATGAAGGCAGAAATTAGAGCCCGGGGGACACTAACGCACCGACAGGAGGTGGAACGCGAGGCCGGCCAGCGCTATTCCAGCCGTGCCGAGGTTTCGAGCCGGGGGGCAGGAGACCAGGTTAGACATCCGACGCTTGAGCGACAGGTCGGCCGTAGGTGACGGCTTCGCGTACCTCCCGGGGCAGCGACCGAGCGAGTTGCGCGTCGGGCTGAGCGCCGAGCGAGTCGTTGATCGTAGAAAACGCCAGGCGAAGGGCCACGAAAGCGGTGATGGCGAAGATCTGCACGTCATCGAGTCCGGCATCGTGGAGCGCCTGGAGGTCGGCCGGCGTCGTCGCGTTCGGGTCCCTGGCGACCTTCCGGGCCCACGCCGCCATGGCCTTCTCCTGGTCCGTCAGCCCGGTGTCGCTGCCATTCAGAACCCCTGCCGCGACAGTGGCGTCCGACGCTGCGCCCAGCTTCCCGCCCCACGCCAGCGAGCAGTAAGAGTCACCGAGGGCCGAGGCGGCGGCGGTCACCAGGATGCCGCGCTGGCGGAAGTTCAGGCCGCTCGGCGTGAATGCCTCAGACATCAACCCGAACAGCTGCTTAAGGGTGTCTGGCTGGTGCGCCCACAGTCGGGACACGTTCGAAACGTAGCCGTCGTCTGCGAGGTCTTCGTCGTAAAGCGCCTGCACCTGGGCGGACACCGGGGGTTCCGCGAGAAAGCTTCCGGTCATGCGCGCTGCGCCCCTTCGGGTTTGCGGGCCAGGTAGCCCACGACATGGATGTCGGCCCGTAGCGGCAAGCGGTCCCGTAGCTGCCCCTTAGCCTGCTCGACGGCCGCGCGATGGAACTCAGCCTCGCCGACGTTCTGGATGGCCTCATAGGCTGGTCCGGTAGCGGCCAGCGCACGGGCGTACAGTTCTGGGTCCGCGAACTCCCAGGTGAACGGAACTTCCAGGCGTTCTACGTCGAGGAATCCGTGCGACGCGAGGAGTTGCTCGCCCGCACCAGGCCGGCCGAGCGACACCATCGCAGCCTGGTTGCCGACCTTGTCCGCCGCAGCAAGGCGGAACGGCGCCAGCGCCCAGGCTCCAGGGGACATCTTCAGGTGACCCCACACCGTTATCCCGACGCGTCCGCCGGGGCGAAGGACCCGGTATATCTCGGCCACCGCGCCGGGTGTGGTGCCCCAGATCCCCCGGAAGCTGGTGACAACATCGAACGACGCCGGGTCCCACGGCAGGGCGTGCATATCGCCGACCCTGATGTCGCAGTCAGGGTTCCGGTCCCGGGCCACCGCCACCAGCCTGGCCGAGGCGTCGATACCGGAGCAGGAAGCGCCGCGCAGGCGAGCCAGTTCGACGGCGAGCCCGGACCCGCAAGCCACGTCGAGCAGCCGGTCCCCGGCATCGACGCCGAGCCGGTGGTGCACAGCGACGTACTCTCGGCAGTTTCCCGGCTCGCTGAGGGTCGCGAAATCCACTGCCCTGCGGCCCCAGCCCTCGTCCACCAGCGCCCACGGGGGAGTGTCTGTGCTCGGCCTCGTCATTGCCCCTCCTCTGGGTCGCCAGGTCTCCCGCTGCGTTGCCGGTCCGCCGGTCCGCCGGTCCGCCTGGGGCCGCCGGGCCGTCGGAGCGCGCATGTCAGCCGGGTGGCATGGCTGGCACGGCGCGCCCGGACGGCGTGGTCGGCCCGGCTCTGGGTAGGACGGACCGGCGTACAGGTGGAGGTCCCAGTTTGCGGTCAGCGATTGTTCCCAGGCAAGCAGGGGAAGGTGTCCCGCGCATATTCTGGAACTGCCCAGCCGCGCAAGCGCACGGGAGGTCCTCATGCCGAACGATGCCAGCGCCAGGGGTGAGCCGGCCAGGCTCACCGAACGGGTGCGGCTCGCTCTGGAATCCGGCGATCTCGACGCCATCAGGGATCTGCTCGATCCTGACGCCCGCTGGGGCGCGCCGGAGGGTCCCCATGCCGCCGACTGCAAGAACCGCGACCAGGTCGTCGCGTGGTGGGCCAGCGCGCGAGCCGCCGGTGCACGTGCGGTGGTCGTGGAGGTGACCGCCGGCGCCGGGACGCTTCTCGTGGGGCTCGAGGTCACTGGCACGCCGGCGGCTCGCGAGGCGGGCGGAACGGCGGAGCGCTGGCAGGTCCTGACTCTGCGCGGCGGCCGGATCGTCGACATCCGTGGCTTTGCTGACCGGGAGGCAGCCGCGGGCCATGCTGGCGTGCCTGCCTGAGCGCAGCTCGACGACTGACGGTGGGTCCTGCCGCCTTTGTCAGTGCTCAGGTGGCAGTGCGGATCAGCTGCCTGGGTACCGCGAGTCTGTCCTCCAGTGGGTGGCCACGGCGGTAAGCGCCCGCCAGGCCACGTCGGGTCGGCGTGTCTCCTCCGGATCGCCGTGGTAGGGGTCGAGTACGACGGTATCGGCGCCGAGCCGCCGTAGCTCGCCGAGGAAGGCAGCGTAGAAACCGGCCGGTTGCCGGGTAACAGCCAGCGGCGTACCGTGCGGAACGTGACGTCTGCGTCTCCGGATCCATCGGCCGGCGGACACTCTGCTACGCCTGCCCGGGCGCAAACCCTGGCGCTGCAGGGGCTAGCGAACCGGCTGGTCCGCGGGCTGCTGCGGACGCCGTTGCTGAGCCGCATCATGGGCGGCCGCCTGGTCACGTTGTACATTGTGGGCCGCAAGTCCGGGCGGCGCTACACCGTTCCGGTGGCCTACACCCGCCATGACGGGGGCCTGCTCATCGGCACGCCGTTCGCCTGGGGCCGCAATCTGCGCACGGGCGAGCCGGTGGAAATCCGGCTCAAGGGCCGGCGGAGGCTGGCCGATGTGCAGGCCTTCACCGATGAGGCCGGCGTCACCGAGCGGTACGCCGTCATGGCACGCGATAACCAAAGCTTCGCCAGGTTCAACAAGATCGGCCTGGACCAGGACGGTAGCCCGGACCCGGCCGACCTTCACCTGGCCTGGGCCGCAGGCGCCCGGGCCTTCCAGCTGGCACCGCGCTGATGCCGTCCCTTCGTTAAGCGGGCCCGGCGGGGCGGCCCGGGAGCGCTCCGCAGCTGGATTACCACAGGTCGCCCCCCGTGAGTACGTAGATGAAAGGCACCAGCGGGATAAGACCGAAGATCCCCCACGCCAGTTTTCCGCCCCCCCTCAAGTCCGGCCGGTCGGTGGCCAGGTCGATCCACATGAGGACGACAGCCAAGGGATGCAGAAAACAAACCAGGATCTCAAACAGCTTCTTCATAACCTGAACCTACGCTGGCCGGCAGGCACGGCGGAACGCCCGGTGGAGCGGGACGAACGGGATGAGTTCCTGCACGGGCTGCACCGCCAGCGAAGATCGCCCGGCAGTGGCTCGACCGCTAGTGCTTATCGTCGTGGGCCGAATAGGGACGCTGCGGCTCGTGGTCGTGCTTTACCAGCCGAGTTCGCCGAGCCGCTTGTCGTCGATGCCGAAGTGGTGGGCGATCTCGTGGATGACGGTACGGCGGACCTGGTCGGCGACCTCCTGCTCGGTGCGGCAGATCGCGCAGATCGCCTCGCGGTAAATGGTGATGTGGTCGGGCAGCACGCCGGCGTACTGGGACGTGCGGCTGGTGAGCGGGATGCCCTCGTACAGCCCGAGCAGGCCGGGCGGCCCTGCGCCGTGCTCGACGGTCACCGCGACATTGCGCATGAGCTGGCCGAGTTCCTCGGGCAGCCCGTCCAGCGCGGTGCCGACCATTTCCTCGAAACGGCCGGGATCGACGTCGATCACTTGCCCATTGTCCTGCGCAGCGCTGCCGTGCCACGCAGCCGCGGGCCGGCCTGCGTCGGCCCGGTACCCGCGACTGCTGACCGTACGGCCTGACCCGGGGCAGCTGTCTATCCTCGCTGGCCGGGCTGGTACTCACCGCCGGGCCGGCGGGTGATGACGTTCAGCCGGTTCCAGGCGTTGATCTCGGCAATGAGCGACACCAGCGCGGCGAGCTGCTCGTCGTCGTAGTGCTTGGCCGCATTCGCCCAGGCCTCATCGGTGACGCCGGTGGCAGCGTCGGCGATGCGGGTGCCCTGCTCGGTGAGCTCGAGCGCGGCCCGCTCAGGCTCGGTGAAGACCGTCGCCTCCCGCCACACCGCGACCAGGTTCAGCCGCAGCTGGGTTTCCCCGGCGTGCTCGGCGTCCTTCGTGTGCATGTCGGTGCAGAAGGCGCAGCCGTTGATCTGGCTGGCCCGGAGCTTCATCAGCTCCTGTGTGGCGGCCGGCAGGGGCGAGTCGGTCACCACCTTGCTCGCCGCGAGGAGGTACTTGACGAACTTGGTCGTGACGGTGCTGCCGGGCAGGTCGAGACGCGGTTCCATGGTGTTTCCTCTCTGGACGGTGTTGTTGTCGTCCTCAGCAATACGACGATGGGGTCGTCCGGAATGTCAGGCGACGCGACAGCCTCACATTCCGGTGCGCTGTCTCGTCGACCTGGTGAGGGCAGCTGCGAACCACGGAGGCCGACGGCACCATGAGGAACCAATCTGAGCCAGGAGGCGGCGCGCCCGACCCGGGCCTGAACGCGGTCGTGGGCGAGCGGCGTCAGCTGATCAACCTCGCCTACCGGCTGCTGGGCTCGCTGGCCGATGCCGAGGATGTCGTGCAGGAGACCTACGCCCGCTGGTATGCCCTGTCCGGGCAGCAGCAGGAGGCCATCGAATCCCCCGGCGCCTGGCTGACGACGGTCGCCAGCCGTATCTGCCTGGACCTGCTTGGCTCGGCACGCGCCCGGCGGGAGCGCTACGTGGGCGAATGGATCCCCGAGCCGCTGCCCGAACCGGCGGAGTGGCCCGGCGGGCAGCCGGGCGACACTACCCCCGACCCGGCCGACCGGGTGACGCTCGACGAGTCGGTCAGCATGGCCTTCCTCGTCGTGCTTGAATCGATGACCCCGGCCGAGCGGGTCGCGTTCATCCTGCACGACGTCTTCCGCTACTCCTTCGCCGAAGTGGGCCAGATCGTCGGCCGCACGCCGGCGGCATGTCGCCAGCTCGCCTCCTCAGGCCGCCGCCGCGTCCGCGCCTCCCAGGCTCCGCCGGCCCAGGCCCCCCGGCAGGGGCGCCTCGTCAGGGACTTTAAGCGGGCCTGGGAAGCCAAGGACATCAACGCCCTCATCGGCCTCCTCGACCCCGGCGCCACGGTGACCGCCGACGGTGGCGGCCTCGTCAGCGCCCATCTGCGCCCCATCGAAGGCGCCGAGCAGATCGCGCGCTACCTGGTCGATCTGGCCGCCCGGGCATCCGGCAACCTGACGTTCCTGGAGCGCACGGTCAACGGTCAGCCCGGTCTGGTGGCCCAGCAGGACGGCGTCACCGTGACGGTGTTTGCGTTCGACATCCCAGCGGACCGGATCACCCGCATCTGGGCCGTACGCAACCCCGGCAAGCTCCGGCCTTGGACGACCGGCTGAGGCGTTTCTGTTGAGCAACTTCGAGGCCAAGCACGTGGGCAGAGCCAGGCCGTAGAATGGCCGCGTCCAGCAGCCGGACCGAGGCTCGCTGGCCGGCTGAGCGGTAGGTCCCCCGATGGCTGACGCGCCTGCGGCGGCCCCGGCCGGGGCCGCCGTCTCCGGGCAGGATGCCCTGCTGGCAACCAAACTGCACGTGCCCCGGCCGCAGCCGGGCTTTGTGCCGCGCCCGCGCCTGGTGCAGGCGCTCAGCGAGGGGCTCGCGCGGGGGCGCGTGCTGATGTGCGCTCCGGCGGGATTCGGCAAAACGTCGCTGCTGGCCGACTGGGCTCGTAGTGGCAGGCGGCCGGTGGCGTGGCTGGGCCTGGATGCCGGCGACAACGACCCGGCCCGGTTCTGGCGCTACGTGGTCGCTGCGCTGGACCGGGCCCAACCCGGGATCGCCGGGCACCTGGGCCCGCTGCTCGGGCCGCCGCCCCCGCGTTCGTTTGACGGGTTTGTGACGGCTTTGATCAACGAGCTGGCCGCCCAGCCCGGCCGGGATGAGGTGCTGCTGGTCCTCGACGATTACCACCTGGTCGACTCCGGGCCGGTGCACGAGTCGGTGGCGTTTTTGCTGGAGAACCTGCCACCGGGCCTGCTATTGGCGGTGTCCGGCCGGGCTGACCCGCCGCTGCCGCTGGCGCGGCTGCGGGCCCGCGGCCAGCTGGCTGAGCTGCGCGCCGCCGAGCTCCGCTTCACCACCGAGGAGGCGGCGGCGCTGCTGGGTGCGGCTGGGCCGGTCCTGCCGGACGCTGCGGTGGTGGCGCTGACGGCCCGCACCGAGGGGTGGGCGGCGGGGCTGCAGCTGGCCGCGCTGTCGTTGCGGGGGCGCACGGATACCGCCGGGTTTGTCGCGGCGTTCAGCGGCAGCCATCGCTTCGTGCTGGACTACCTGGCTGATGAGGTCCTCGACGGCCAGCCCGGGCAGGTGCGTGCGTTCTTGCTGGAGACCTCGGTGCTGGAGCGGCTGTCGGGGGAGCTGTGTGATGCGGTCACCGGCCGGTCCGGTAGCCAGGCGATGCTGCACGACATCGAGCAGGCGGGCCTGTTCCTGGTGCCGCTGGATGAGGTGCGCGGCTGGTGGCGCTACCACCATCTGTTCGCCGATCTGCTCCGCGCCCGCCTGGAGCAGGACCAGCCCGGCCGGGTGCCAGAACTGCACCGGGCCGCAGCCGCCTGGTTCGATGAGCATGATCTGGGCGATGATGCGGTGCGGCACGCGCTGGCGGCCAGGGACGCGGCCTGGGCGGCCCAGCTGGTCGAGCGGTACGTCGATTCGCTGCTTCGCCGCAGCGAGGGCGTGACTCTGCGCCGCTGGCTTTCCATGTTGCCCGTGGAGTTGCTGCGCGCCCGGCCGCGCCTGTGCCTCGCCCGGGGTTTCAGCGCCGTCGTCAGCGGCCAGCTGGAAGCGATCGAGCCCCTGCTGGACGACGCTGAGCGCGCCTTCGCCGCTAGCGGCGGCCAGCCCCATGAGCCGCCGGCGGCTGGCGGGGGGCGTCCTGGCCAACGTTCCCGCGGGGATCGCATTCCTG
Organism: uncultured Actinomycetes bacterium; assembly: GCA_963775825.1. Classification (GTDB taxonomy): domain Bacteria; phylum Actinomycetota; class Actinomycetes; order Streptosporangiales; family Streptosporangiaceae; genus Bog-532. The sequence continues at coordinate 182,930 of CAVZKY010000032.1, read as the reverse complement.
CGTGCCGAGCTCGCGCGTCTTCGCGGTGACGCAGCGGGCGCGGTCGACTGGGACCGGCGGGCCCGCGCCCAGCTAGGCGAAAGCGACTTTTACCTGCGCACCCTCGTCCGCGCCAACCTGGCCGTGGCGGACTGGCTCCGCGGCCAGCCCGTGCAGGCTGAACGCAGCCTGGCCGAGGCCCTCGCCGAGCGGCGGGCGGCTGGCGAGGGCTACCTCGCCACCCGGGTCTGCCACGACCTGGGCCAGGTGCAGCGCGCCCAGGGCAACTTGGCTGCGGCGCTCGCGACCTACCGGCAAGCGCTGGAGATCGCCGGTGCGGCTAGCAGCCAACCGCCCCATCTGGGCATGGCGCATGTAGGCCTGGCCGAGGTGCTGTACGAGCGGGACGAGCTGGCCGCCGCCCTTGATCACGCCACCCGGGGGATCGCGCTATGCCGGCAGCTCGCCTTCACCCCGCCGCTGGCCGCTGGCCTGGCCATTGTGGCCCGGATCCGGCAGGCGCACGGTGATGCGGCCGCCGCCACAGCGGCGATGGAGGAGGCCCGGCAGGTCGAGCTGAGCCCGCAAGTGGTCGCCCTGTTCAACCCGGTGCCCTCCCAGCGGGCCCGGCTGCTGCTGGCCCAGGGCGATGTCACCGCGGCCGGCCAGTGGGCGAAGGCGGCTGGGCTCAGCCCAGAGGACGAGCCGGATTATCCCCGGGAGCCGGCGTATCTGGTGCTGGCGCGGGTGCTGATCGCCCAGGACCGCCCCGGCGCGGCACTCACGCTGCTACAGCCGCTGCTGGCCACCGCGGCGGGCCAGGGCCGCATCGGCAGCGTCATCGAGATTCAGGCGCTGCGGGCGCTGGCGCTGGCCGCCCGCGGCGATCATGGCGGCGCCCTCGGCGCCCTGGCCGAGGCGGTCAGGCTCGGCTGCCCGCAGGGCTACGTCCGGGTCTTTGCCGACGAGGGCGCGCCGATGCGCGCGCTGCTGGACCGGCTCTCCGCCGCCCGGAAGGACCAGCGAGCCCCCGCCCGCGACATCGACCCGGACTACCTGGCTGGGCTCCTGCGCGCCTGCGGTCAGGCAGCCGCCGCGCCGTCATCGAGGCGGGCCACCGCCGCACTGCCGGGCCTGGCCGAGCCGCTGACCGACCGCGAAGCGGAGGTGCTGCGGCTGCTCGCGGCGGGCAGGTCCAATCAGCGCATCGCCCACGAACTGGTGGTAGCGCTCGACACGGTCAAGAAGCACGTGACGCACATCCTCGGCAAGCTCGGGGCCGCCAACCGCACCGAGGCCGTCGCACGGGCCCGGCAGCTCGGCCTGATCCCCTGACACCGCGCCCGGGGCCGTCCCGTAGCAACCCCACCCCAGGCCGCCCGTAGCACCGCGCCCGGGGCCGTCGCGTAGCACCGCGCCCGGGGCCGTCCGTAGCACCTTCGTGTGCGGGCCTACCGCGCAGCGATATTCCACCCGCCATCCACCTTTGGGTGACGCCTTATGGCGGCGGAAATTCTTAACGTTCCCTCAACGAGCGTGGCTCACCGGGCCGGGTTACCCGCCATCGGCTCCCGGCCGGGCCTCCGCTGCCACCACCCGGTTACCGCGGCCAGAACGACCCATCGTGAAGGCGAAACTATGCGATCCAAGCCCATGATTCTCATCGCGCTGCTGCTCGCAGCGTTCCTCATCAACCTGGATACGACCCTGGTCAACGTGGCGCTTCCCGCCCTGGTGCGCGAACTGCATGCCACCACCACTCAGCTGCAGTGGGTCGTCGATTCCTACAACCTCGTCTTCGCCGCGCTGCTGCTCACCTTCGGCAGCCTGTCCGACCGGTTCGGCCGCAAGCGCATGCTGCTGGCTGGACTGGCTGTGTTCGGGACCGCCAGCCTGGCCGGCGGCTTCACGACCGACCCGGCGCAGCTCATCGCGGCCAGGTCCGTGATGGGACTGGGCGCCGCCATGACATTCCCGGCGACGCTCTCGCTGATCTCCAACGTCTTCACTGAGCGAAAGGAACGCGCTCGGGCGATCGGCTTGTGGGGCGCGATCGCGGGTGTGGCCATCGCGATGGGGCCGATCGTCGGCGGCTGGCTGCTCGAGCACTTCAGCTGGGCCAGCATCTTCATCGCCATGGCGCCGGTCGCGGCGGCCGCCGCTGTCCTCGTGGCGGTCGCCGTTCCCGCGTCGAAGGCCCCGGACGCGGCCGCTCCTGACGTCCCCGGCCTCGTGCTTTCGTCGGCAGCCATGGCCCTGGGAGTCTTCACCATCATCGAGGCGCCGGCCTACGGATGGGCAGCCGGGCGCAGCCTGGCCGGCTTTGCCGCCTCGGCGGTCCTGCTCGCCGCGTTCATCGTGCGGGAGCGGCGGGCCGCGCACCCGATGCTCGATGTGCGGCTCTTCCGCAACCTTCGGTTCAGCGCGGCCAGCGGCGCGGTCACGGTGTCGTTCTTTACCCTGTTCGGCTTCATCTTCCTGATGACGCAGTACTTCCAGGTCGTCAGGGGCTATGGCCCGCTCTCAGCCGGTGTTCACCTGCTCCCGGTGGCGCTGTCGGTTGGCGCCGGATCGGTCGCGGGGACTCAGCTCGCCGTAAGGGCCGGGACCAAGCTCATCGTCACCGTCGGGCTCGTCGCGATGGCCGCGTTCTACGGGTGGGTGGCGGCGACCACCAGCGCGACGATCAGTTACCGCATCATCGCGGTCCAGATGGTGGTGTACGGGCTCGGCATGGGCCTGACCTCGGCGCCCGCCACGGAATCCATCATGGGCGCCATCTCGCGGCGCAAGGCAGGCGTCGGCTCGGCCGTGAACGACTCCACCAGGCTGGTGGGCGGCACGCTCGGCGTGGCCGTGATCGGCAGTGTCTACGCATCCATTTACGGATCGCGGCTGACCGCCACCCTGCCGGCGGGTGTGCCCGGCCCGGTCGCGGCGATCGCGCACCAGTCCGTCGGCGCCGCGTACGTGGCCGCCGGCCAGATCGCGGCCCTCGGCCACCCGGGCCTCGGGCAGGCACTGCAGCACACCGCCGCCAGCGCGTTCCTGCGCGGCCTGACCATCAGCTGCCTCGTCGCCGCGGGTGTGGCCGCCGTGGGGGCCGTCCTGGCCGTCCTGTTCCTGCCCGCCCAGCCAGCAGCCCCGGCGTCCGATGAAGCCGAAACAGCCCAACTCACCTCCGAGGGAGCACTGGCATGACCGGATCGATCACCCTCGACCGCGGCATCGAATCACTCAAGACAGCGGCCCGCTGGCCTGGCGCCGACCGGGCCACCACGATCACCCTCGCCACCAGGCTCGCGGCTGGCCGGCGCGGACGGCGAGGGATACCGTTACTTCGCCGAGCTGGCCGACGCCCAGCCAGGCGCGGCGCTGCCGCTCACGCTCGCCGGGTTCTTCCAGGCCCGGCTGGGCGAGGATGTGGACGCCGCGCTGGCCAAGCTGGACCAGGCCGCGGCCACCGATCTCGGGCCGCCGCAGTACTTCCGCGGGCTGGCCCTGGCCGGGCTGCCGCCGGACCGGGAACGGGCCGCTCGCGCCATCGCTGACCTGGAGTTCGTCCTGGCCGTCCGGGATCAGTTCCCGCCCATGCTGCTGCGCTCGGTGCACCACGGCCTCGCCGCCGCCCATGCCATGCTGGGCCAGGATGACCAGGCCGCCGAGGCCGAACGCAAGTCGGGGCTCGGCCCGGCTCCGGCCGGCACGCGGCTGATGTTCGGCGGCTTCTCGGCCACCGCCCAGGACGGGTTCCGCTTCACCTCGCCCAGGATCTTCCGCCCGGCGCCCGGTATCCAGGTCGCGCAGGGCTACGACTTCAGCGATCTGGCGTTCATCACGACCAGCGACGGCGTTGTCGCGATCGACGCAGGCACCAGCGAGGACCGGGTCAAGGCCGCGCTCGGTGCCCTTGACCCGCCCGCTGACGGTGCGATCAGCCGGCTGATCCTCACCCACGCGCACTGGGACCACATCGGCGGCACGGGCGCGCTGCGCGGGCCCGGCACCCAGGTGATCGCTCAGGCCGGTTTCCCCGCCGGACTGGACCGTGCGCAGGGGGAGCGGCCACGGTTCCGCTACTTCGCGGGCACCGCCGGAGGTGTCCCGCCATCCGTTGTCCCCGACCAGCTGATCAGCCAGCCGACGCCACTGATCATCGGTGGCACCGAGCTCGTCCTCTATCCGACGGCGGGCGGGGAAACCAGCGACGCGCTGCTGGTCCACCTTCCGGCGAGCGGCGCGCTGTTCGTAGGCGACGTGATGATGCCCTACCTGGGCGCGCCGTTCGCCGGCGAAGGCTCCCCGGAGGGGCTCCTGGAGACCCTCGCCTTCATCGGCAGCCTGCGGCCCCGCCTGCTCATCCACGGCCACGCCACGCTGACCGAAAATTTCACCGCCGGGGCGGTCGCCGGCCTGGAAGCGGCACTGACCCAGCTGCACGGCGAGGTGCTCGACGGCATCCGCGGCGGCCGCACCCTGCCGGACATCCTGGCGGAGGCCAGCCTCCCGGCCGTGCTCCGCGAGCACCCCACGGCGGTCGTGCCCTACCTGGTGATCCGCGACCACTTCACCGAACGGCTCTACCACCAGCGCACCGGTTACTGGCCGCTGGACGGGCGGGGACTGGAGCCGTCGACCGCGGCCGAGCAAGCCGCCGCACTCGACCTGCTGGCCGGCGGCAGGGCGGAGCAGTTCGCCGCCGCCGCCGGCACCCTCATCGGCCAAGGCGATCACGCCCTCGCCCTGGAGATCATCGAGCCGGGCCTGCTGCGCCACCCCGCCAGCACCGCACTGGCCGGGCTGCGCCGCACCGCGCTGCACCGCCTCATGGAGCAGTACCAGCAATTCGACCCGTTCAAGTTCCTCATCTACGCCGAGCTCGCCGGCGCCGAGATCGGCCCGGCCGAGTGACCGCCGGGCGCATGCTGGCGCCCCCATGGGCGTCTCGCCAGCTCGCGCCGCCTTGGCTTCAGCGCCGAGCCGCCGGACCGTATCCGGGTCGGTCTCCAGCGGCTGCGCCGCGCCATCGGCTGGTACGCCGACGGCGCGGCGAGCTGAGGTCAGGCGTCCCCGCGGATCAGCACGACGGCGGTCACGGTCAGCAGGATGGCCGCGAGGACGGCGAAGACGCCGGTCTCGATGCCCTGGAACGCCCAGAACCGGCTGGTCGGCTGGTAGGTGACGAAGGAGCGGAACCCGGTGAGCGCCGCCCGGCAGGATGAGGTAACGCTCCGGGCGTTGGCCAGCCCCGCGCAGGTCCTGGGCAGGGAGCTGATCGGCACGCCGAAGGCCACCGGAGATGAGCGAGCTGTCAACGCGCGGCAACGTGGCGGCTCACGGGCAACGGGACAATCGCCCCTTGGGCTGGCCGAGATCGGTCAGGTGATCCAGGGCTGGCGGCGGGCGCATGGGGCACGGGCCGGCGTCCGGGGCACGGGCCGGCGTCCGGGGCACGGGCCGGCGTCCGGGGCACGGGCCGGCGTCCGGGGCACGGGCCGGCGTCCGGGGCACGGGCCGGCGCACGGGGGGCACCGGTCGGCGTCCGGGGGCACCGGTCGGCGTCCGGGGCACGGGTCGGCGCACGGGGGCACCGGTCGGCGTCCGGTACACCAGGGCACGGCCGGGTTCCCGCGCGGGGTGCTAACCCTTCCGTGCGCTTGGCGGGGATACACCCTGGTCCCGGGCCACCGTCAAACGTTCGCTTAAGTGTTGAACTTAATTCTTAATAGACAATTCAGGCAAGAGCGACGAACACTGGAGAGCAGAGGCCGCTGCGCAGCGGCCGGGACAAGGCCCCACCGCGGCCCGGTAGTTGTGGCCAAAGAGGGGCGTTGGTCCCTGCGGCGCAATGCCTTTTGGCGCTAGTCGCGCCCGCGCAGCGGCAGAGGCTTGAATAACACCCGCGAGGTGCCGCATTACCCGAGACCCCCGGCGCTGTCGGAGCAGGCACCGCCTGGGAGGAGACAGCCATGAAGGAAATTCTCGACGCCATCCTTGATCCCAGCAGCCAGGCGGGAGACCTCGCCGCGCTGCCGCTCCCCGAGGCCTACCGGGCCGTGACCTTGCACCGGGACGAGGAGCACATGTTCGACGGTCTCGACGTGCGCGACCGTGACCCCCGCAAGGCGTTGCACATAGAAGACGTGCCGGTCCCCGAGCTCGGCCTCGGCGAGGCGCTCGTGGCCGTCATGGCGAGCGCGGTCAACTACAACACCGTATGGAGCTCCATCTTCTCGCCCGTCTCCACCTTCTCCTTCCTGCGCCGCTACGGGAAGCTCTCCGAGCTCACCGCGCGGCACGACCTGCCCTACCACGTGGTCGGCTCGGACCTCGCGGGTGTGGTGCTGCGCACCGGTCCCGGCGTGACCGTCTGGAAGCCCGGCGAGGAAGTCGTCGCCCACTGCCTGTCCGTCGAGCTGGAGAGCTCCGATGGGCACAACGACACCATGATGGACCCGGAGCAGCGCATCTGGGGTTTCGAGACCAACTTCGGCGGCCTGGCCGAGCTGGCCATCGTCAAGACCAATCAGCTGATGCCCAAGCCCAAGCACCTGACCTGGGAGGAAGCCGCTACCCCGGGCCTGGTGAACTCGACCGCCTTCCGGCAGCTGGTCTCGCGCAACGGCGCGGGCATGAAGCAGGGCGACAACGTGCTCATCTGGGGGGCCAGTGGTGGCCTCGGCGCCTACGCCACCCAGTACGCCCTGGCCGGCGGGGCGATCCCGATCTGCGTCGTCTCGAGCGAGCGGAAGGCCGACCTCTGCCGGTCGATGGGGGCCGAGCTGATCATCGACCGCAACGCCGAGGATTACCGCTTCTGGAAGGACGAGAGCACCCAGAACCCCAAGGAGTGGAAGCGGTTGGGCGGCAGGATCCGCGACCTGACCGGCGGCGAAGACGTGGACATCGTCTTCGAGCACCCCGGCCGGGAGACGTTCGGTGCCTCGGTCTACGTGGCGCGCCGCGGCGGCACCATCGTGACCTGCGCCTCGACCTCCGGGTTCATGCACGAATACGACAACCGCTACCTGTGGATGAGCCTGAAGCGCATTATCGGCTCGCACTTCGCGAACTACCGCGAGGCGTGGCAGGCTAACCGGCTGATCTCCAAGGGCATGATCCATCCGACCATGTCGATCGTGTACCCGATGGAGCAGACGGGCCAGGCGGCGTTGGATGTCCACCGGAACCTGCATCATGGGAAGGTGGGCGTGCTGTGCCTCGCACCGAAGGAGGGCCTGGGCGTGCGTGATCCCGAGCTGCGGGCCAAGCACCTGACGGAGATCAACCGGTTCCGCAATGTGTGAGCCAGCCCGGAACGTGTGCGAATGAGGCAAGGATGACCGAGCCGTACGACCCGCTGGGATCCCAGCGGGTCCAGCGCCCTGACCGCGAGCGCCCCTGGCTGATGCGGACCTACGCGGGGCACTCGTCCGCCAGGGAGTCCAACGCTCTTTACCGCCGCAACCTGGCCAAGGGCCAGACCGGCCTGTCCGTGGCGTTCGACCTGCCCACCCAGACCGGCTATGACGCCAACCATGTCCTGGCCCGCGGCGAGGTCGGGCGGGTCGGCGTCCCGGTCGGGCATCTCGGCGACATGCGGGCCCTCTTCGCGGACATCCCGCTGGAGCGGACCAACACCTCGATGACGATCAACGCCACGGCCATGTGGCTGCTGGCGCTGTACCAGGTCGTGGCCGAGGAGCAGGGCGCCGACGTCGCCGCGTTGACCGGTACCACGCAGAACGACATCGTCAAGGAGTACCTGGCGCGCGGCACGTACGTCTTCCCGCCGGGCCCCTCGGTGCGCCTGACCACCGACCTGATCGCCTACACGGTGACCCGGATGCCCAAGTGGAACCCGATCAACGTCTGCAGCTACCACCTCCAGGAGGCCGGGGCGACCCCGGTGCAGGAGATCGCCTACGCGCTGTGTACCGCGATGACCGTGCTGGATGCGGTCCGTGACTCGGGGCAGATCGCGCCGGAGCAGATGGGCGACGTCGTCGGGCGGATGTCCTTCTTCGTCAACGCGGGTGTCCGCTTCGTCGAGGAGATGTGCAAGATGCGCGCCTTCTCACGGCTCTGGGACACCATCACCCGTGAGCGGTACGGGATCACCGACCCCGCCCTCCGCCGCTTCCGCTACGGCGTGCAGGTCAACTCGCTGGGGCTGACCGAGGCGCAGCCGGAGAACAACGTCCAGCGCATCGTGCTGGAGATGCTGGCCGTCACCCTCTCCCGGGACGCCCGCGCCCGGGCCGTGCAGCTGCCCGCCTGGAACGAGGCGCTCGGCCTGCCCCGGCCCTGGGACCAGCAGTGGAGCCTGCGCATCCAGCAGGTGCTCGCGTTCGAGTCCGACCTGCTGGAGTACGGCGACCTGTTCAACGGCGCCCCGGTGGTGGAGGCTAAGACTGCCGAGCTGATGGCGGGCGCCGAGGCGGAGATCGCCACGGTGCTGGAGATGGGCGGGGTGATCCCGGCGGTGGAGTCGGGGTACCTGAAGGGCCAGCTGGTCGCTTCGCACGCGGCCCGGCGGGCCCGGATGGAATCCGGCGATGACAAGGTGGTCGGCGTCAACTGCTTCCAAGCCACCGAGCCCAGCCCGCTCACCTCAGACACGGTCAGCTCAGTGCACCAGGTGGACCCCGCCTACGAGCAGGCCGTGCTGGCCGACCTGGCGGCGTGGCGCGCCCGGCGCGACGAGACAGCAGTCCGCGCCGCCCTGGCCCAGCTCACGGCCGACGCGAAGCGCGAGGACGTCAACCTGATGGATGCGACACTGGCCTGTGCGCGGGCGGGCGTGACCACCGGCGAATGGTCACTTGCCCTGCGGCAGATATTTGGCGAGTACCGTGCCCCCACCGGGATCAGCGGCGCCCCGGTCACAGTGGCCGGGAACCCGGACATGCGCGCGGACATGGCCGCGGTCCGGGCCGCGGCGGCGGGCACCGCCGAGCAGATCGGCGCGGGCAGACTGCGCCTGCTGCTGGGCAAGCCCGGCCTGGACGGCCACTCCAACGGCGCCGAGCAGATCGCCGTGCGCGCCCGTGACGCCGGATTCGAGGTGATCTACCAAGGTATCCGGCTCACTCCAGAGCAGATCGCGGCGGCCGCGGTCGCCGAGGACGTGCACTGCGTGGGGCTCTCGATCCTTTCCGGCGGGCACGCCGAGCTGGTGCCCGACGTGCTGCGCCTGGCTGCGTAAGTCCGGTGCCGGGGACATCCCGGTGGTCGTGGGCGGGATCATCCCGCCGGAGGACGCCGAGGCCCTCCGGGCCGAGGGCGTCGCCGCCGTCTTCACCCCGAAGGATTTCGAAATTACCGCCATCATCGGCGGAATCATCAATGAGATACGCCGCGCCCATAAGCTCCAGCCATGGCCGGGTCGGCCAGGGGCCCTAGCCGGGGCCACGAGTGAAGGATGACAAGAGCGACATGATGACCGAACCCGCCGCCCCCGCTGCCCCCGCGGCCAGCCGCCAGCGCCCGCGCCGGTCCTGCCTGGCCGTCCCCGGCAGCAGCCCGCGTTTCCTGGAGAAGGCCCAGAGCCTGCCCGCCGACCAGGTGTTCCTGGACCTGGAGGACGCGTGCGCGCCACTGGCCAAGGAGGGCGCCAGGCAGACGATCGTGGACGCCCTCAACACCGGCGACTGGAGCGGCAAGGCCCGCGTCGTCCGGGTCAACGACTGGACCACGCACTGGACCTACCGGGACGTGATCACGGTGGTCGAGGGTGCGGGCCCCAACCTGGACTGCATCATGCTGCCCAAGGTGCAGGACGCCGAGCAGATCAGGGCGCTGGACCTGCTGCTCACCCAGATCGAGAAGACGATGGGCTTCGAGGTGGGCCGGATCGGTATCGAGGCCCAGATCGAGAACGCCCGGGGGCTGGTGAACGTCGACGCGATCGCCGAGGCCTCGCCGCGGCTGGAGACCATCATCTTCGGGCCGGCCGACTTCATGGCCTCGATCAACATGAAGTCGCTGGTGGTGGGGGAGCAGCCGCCCGGCTATCCCGCGGACGCCTACCACTACATCCTGATGCGCATCCTGATGGCCGCCCGGGCCAACGACCTGCAGGCCATCGATGGTCCCTACCTGCAGATCCGGAACTCCGACGGCTACCGCGAGGTCGCCCGCCGGGCCGCGGCCCTGGGGTTCGACGGCAAGTGGGTCCTGCACCCGGACCAGATCGCGGCCGCCAACGAGATCTTCTCGCCCTCACAGGAGGACTACGACCACGCGGAGCTGATCCTGGACGCCTACGACTGGTGCACCTCGGCGGCGGGCGGCGCCAAGGGATCGGCCATGCTCGGCGACGAGATGATCGACGAGGCCTCCCGCAAGATGGCGCTGGTCATCGCGGGCAAGGGCCGTGCCGGGGGCATGCAGCGCACCTCCAAGTTCGAGCCCCCGCAAGCCTGACGCGGCGCCGCCCGGCGGGGCGCACGCGCACAACAGAAGAAGGACACCACCATGCAGTTCGGGCGAACCTACGAGGAGTTCGAGGTCGGGGCGGTCTACAAGCACTGGCCCGGGAAGACGGTCACCGAGTACGACGACCACCTGTTCTGCCTCCTCACCATGAACCACCATCCGCTTCACCTGGACGCCCACTACGCCGAGGAGAGCACCGACTTCGGCCGGAACGTGGTGGTGGGCAACTACATCTACTCGCTGCTGCTCGGCATGTCGGTGCCCGACGTCTCGGGCAAGGCCATCGCGAACCTGGAGATCAGCTCGCTGAAGCACGTGGCGCCGACTTTCCACGGCGACACCATCTACGGCGAGACCACCGTCCTGGGCAAGAAGCCGTCCACGTCGAAGAGCGACCGGGGCATCGTCGAGGTCGAGACGCGAGGCTACAAGCAGGACGGCACCCTGGTGTGCGTGTTCCGCCGCAAGGTGATGGTGCCAACCGAGACCTATATCAAGGAGCGGGGCGGCGAGCAGCCCGGTCGGCCCGAGCCGACCGCCTGAGCTCTTAACGACCAGCAGAACGGAGCCGCACCATGGAACGCCTCGCGAAGACCGAAGGCCTGACTGATATTCAGCGGGACATCCTCAGCACGGTGCGGGAGTTCGTCGAGAAGGAGATCATCCCGGTCGCCAGCGAGCTTGAGCACAAGGACGAGTACCCGGCCCAGATCGTCGAGGGGATGAAGGAGCTCGGCCTGTTCGGGCTGACCATTCCCGAGGAGTACGGCGGCCTGGGCGAGTCGCTGCTCACCTACGCGCTGGTGGTGGAGCAGATCGCCCGCGGCTGGATGTCGGTGTCGGGCATCGTCAACACGCACTTCATCGTGGCCTACATGATCGGCCAGCACGGCACGCAGGAGCAGAAGGAGTACTTCCTGCCCCGGATGGCGGCCGGCGAGGTGCGCGGCGCCTTCTCCATGTCCGAGCCGGGCATGGGCTCGGACGTTTCAGCGCTCCGCACCCGGGCCGAGCTAGTGAAGGGGGGAGCGGAGGCGGGTGGGGACGCCTATGTGATCAACGGCCAGAAGATGTGGCTGACCAACGGCGGCACCTCCAACCTCGTGGCGGTGCTGTGCCGGACCGACGAGGGCCACGACGCGCCGCACCGGAACATGACCACGTTCCTGATCGAGAAGGAGCCGGGCTTCGGCGCCAACCCCACGGTGCCGGGCCTGACCGTGCCGGGGAAGATCGAGAAGATGGGGTACAAGGGCGTCGACACCACCGAGCTGATCCTGCATGACGTCCGCGTCCCCGCTAACCGGGTGCTCGGCGAGGCCCCCGGCCAGGGCTTCTACCAGATGATGGACGGGGTTGAGGTCGGCCGGGTGAACGTCGCCGCCCGCGGCTGCGGAGTCGCCCTCCGCGCCTTCGAGCTGGGCATCGCGTACGCGCAGATCCGGCACTCCTTCGGCAAGCCGATCGTCGAGCACCAGGCCATCCAGTTCAAGCTGGCCGAGATGGCCATCAAGGTCGAGGCCGCCCATCAGATGATGGCGGTGGCCGCCCGCAAGAAGGACTCCGGTGAGCGCAACGACCTCGAAGCCGGCATGGCCAAGTACCTGGCCTCCGAGTACGCCAAGGAGGTCGTGGAAGACTCCTTCCGCATCCACGGCGGCTATGGCTTCTCTAAGGAGTACGAGATCGAGCGCCTCTACCGGGAGGTGCCCATGCTGCTGATCGGCGAGGGGACGGCCGAGATCCAGAAGATGATCATCGGGCGCCGGCTGCTGGAGGAATACCGGATCCCCCGCTAGCTCGTGGGCAATCACCCACTCCCAGCGGTCGGGCGAGTACAGCGAACCCGGTCGCCAGGCCGAACGCCGAGCTCACGAAGGCCACCCGGGCTGCTACCCCTCGGGGTGTCCCTGCCGCCGGCTTTTGGCCAGCCCGCTGAACAGCTCCGCGTAGTCGTAGGAGGCCTCGGGTTTGGCGCGTACCGCCGCGTCGATCATTGTGGCGTCCTCGCCGATGAGGATCCGCCAGGCGCCGGATCGCACCCCGTCGAGGATGATGGCGGCCGCCTCGGCCGCGCTGACTGGTGCTTTGTCCCGGAAGTCAGCGTTCGCCTGCACGAGCATCTGGCGCAGGTCATCGGCTGACGCGTCCGCGGCCAGCAGGCCAGCGCCGATCAGCTTGGCCTGCATGTCGCGGGGGATCAGCTCCTCCACCTGCGCGTCGCTCATCTGCCCAGGCCCGGGCAGGCCACGGGCGCGGATGCTGTTCACGATGATGTCGGTGCCCACGTGCCCCGGCAGCACGACGGCAACCCGGACGTGCGGTGCGTTGACGCGGAGGTCCTCGATGAGGGCCTCGGTGAAGCCCCGCACGGCGAACTTGGCCGCGCTGTAGGCGGTCTGTGGCATGCCCGGGCCAAGCGACGCCCAGAATCCGTTCACGCTGCTGGTGTTGACCAGGACGCCTTCGCCGCTCGCGATGAGCAGCGGCAGGAACGCGCGGGCACAGTAATACACGCCCCACCAGTCAATGGCGAACGTGCGCTCCCACACCTCCCGCGGACCGGCGGCGAAGCTTTCGCCGCCGCCGATGCCCGCGTTGCTGAAGACCAGATCGACGTGGTCGCTGGCGTGCTGCTCGAGCAGCTCGGCACGGAATTTCAGGACCTGTGCCTCATCGGAGACGTCGCAGGTATGCCCGGTGACCTTCACGCCGGGCGGGGCGGCCGCCCACGCCGTAGCCGCGATCACCGCGACGGTGTCCGCGTTCAGGTCACACGCTGCGACCGAGCATCCCTGCGCCGCCAGCTGGCGGGCAAGCTCGCGGCCCATACCGGAGCCGCCGCCGGTCACCACCGCGAGCTTGCCCGCGAACGAGTCCACAGCCGTGATCCTTACCTGCGATGCCGCTGCCCGTCAACGCCCTAGGGTGCGTGCAGCTCGGCGACCCGGCCGGGAGGCGTAGTTCAATCTCCTGAACGGTCAGCCGGAGCCGGCCCCACGCTGCCCGGAGCCGTCCGTGCCCGGCCACGGCGGTCGGCTCAGACTGTGTTGGGCCGGGCCGTGTTGGGCCGGGCTGCGTTGGGCCGGGCCGTGTTGGCCGGGCCGTGTTGGCCGGGCCGTGTTGGGCCAGGCCGTGTTGGGCCGGGCTGCGTCAGACCAGGGCGGCGCTGAGGGCGAGGCGGGTGAGGTCGGCGCGGCGCCGGCATCCGGTCTTGTCGCGGATACGGTCCAGGTGCGAGCTGACCGTGCGCACGCTGATGAACAGCTGCTCGGCGATCTGCGCATCGGTGTGCCCCCGGGCGACCAGGGTGACCAGCTCCCGTTCCCGGGGGCTGAGCCTGTCCAGGCCCGGCACCATGCCCGCCGGTCCGTCCGCCCCCGGCACCGTGCCCGCCGGCCCGTCCGCCCCCGGCACCGTGCCCCGCCGGCCCGTCCGCCCCCGGCACCGTGCCCGCCGGCCCGTCCGCCGCCGGCCCGTCCGCCCCCCGGCCGTCCGCCGCCCGCCCGTCCGCCCCTCGGCCGTCCGCCCCTCGGCCGTCCGCGCCCCCGGCCGTCCGGCCCCCGGCCGTCCGGCCCCCGGCCGTCCGGTCCGGGCCGCAGTGGGCCCGCGGCGGTGAGCATCAGGGCGTACTCGGCCGCGGTGGCCACGCTCATCGCCTGGCCACGTTCCTCGGCCGCCTTCGCCGGAGCCGGTCCGAGCGCCCGCCGGGCCTCGCGCAGGGGCTCCTGCCGCTGGAACCAGCCCTCGGGCATATCCGGGTGTGACGGGACGGAGAACCCCTCGTGCCCCTGGAGCACGACCACCGCGGCCCATACTGTGACGGCCTCAGCATGGCGCCCGGTCAGGAAGCACAGATAGCCGCAGCAGTCCAGGTCATCGAGCAGCCTGGCCCGCACGCCGGTCCGCAAGGCCGTCTGGAGTGCCTCCCGCAGGTGCGAAGCGGCGTCAGCGTAACGGCCCGCGTTCAGGTCGAGAACGACCATCTTCTCCAGCAGGTTGCCCAGGCCCCACAGGTCACCCGCGTCCCGGGCTCCGGTCAGTGCGGCCGCGCAAACCCGCTCGGCCGCGGCCGGGTCGTCGGCTGCGATCAGCACGGTCGTCAGGATGTGGCCGCACGCCCGGGCCGTCGGGCCGGGCCTGCTGCCGTGATCTGTTCCGCCAGCTGGGCCAGCTGCACGGCGCCGACGCGGTCCTCCGCGACAGTGGCGACCAGGCCAAGGACCGCCAGGGCCAGCGCCTCGGCGACCGGGGAATCACTCTCTCGGGCCGCGGCCAGGGCACCGCGGGCATCGCCGGCCGCCTCGGCGATCCGGCCCGTGGTCAGCAATGTCGCCGCCCGGCCGCTCAGGCACCGGGCCAGCAGCGGGAACGGCCTCCGGTCCCCAATGGCGTCGCGGACCGCGGTGAAGTGGCGCAGCGCCCCCGCCGGATCGGCCGAATCCAGCGACGCCTGACCGAGCCAGGTGTGCCCCAGGCACCACGCGTGGCTGCCTGCGGCGGCGCGGTCGACGGCCTCGCGCAGCAGCGGCACCTTACCCGCCAGTCGGCCCCGGACCTGCCACCACCACGACAGCGCGGCCGCCAGCCGCGTCTTGCCGGCACCCCCAGGCCCGGTCAGCGTCACCAGCCGGTACTGGCCCAGCTGACCAGCGATCGCGTCCACCACCGCGGCGCGGCCCACGAAACTGGTCAGCGCAGCCGGAAAGCCGTGCATGCTTCCCGCCACGTCGGCCACCGCAGACCGTCCCACAGCGGTTACCCTAACCGCGACCCCCGCGCCGGTGCTACGCCCGGCCGCGGGCGTGCCACCGGTCGCGGCGTTGACCAGGCTGGGCAGCCCCTCCATCTGCCGCAGCGCCTGGTCCTCCAGCTACGGCCGGTAGCTCGTCTACCTGCACGGCCCCTGTACGGCAGGTAGACCAACATGACGGCCGGCGCTGCGTCGTGCTGGACGACGGCCGGCGGACAACGGAAAGTGCCCGAGTCCCGGGTGGCGGATTCGCTAGATGCCGGAGCAGCCCCCTCCGGACTGCTCCGGCATCAGCTGGTACATGTAGTGCGCGATCTTCCAGCCGGCCCCCGTTCGTTCCAGAACGAACAGTTGCCGGAGGCGCGCTGGTTGCGTCTCGCCGGTAGCGCGGATCGTGATCGTCCCCTGGCTGGTGGCCCGGACGGCCGCGAGGTCGCCTTGGACGGTGATGTCGTCGGATCGGAACGTAAAGTCCAGGCGCATATTCTCCAGAGCGGTGTCGTAGCTGGCCGTAAGCTGCTGACTCCCTACGACGGTTTCGAGCCCGGGCTGCATGGCGGCGGCGTTGCCGGTGAACTGGCTGACGACGCCGGCTACATCGGCCGCGGCCAGCCGATCGCCGTAGGCCTCGATTACCGCCCGCACAGCTGCGGCATCGTCGAGGGTGGCGCCGGCAACCCAGTCCGCCACCCGGCTCTCCAGGCGTGTGCCGCCCAGGCTGCAGGCCGTGCCGCCCAGGCCGGTGCCGCCCAGGCTGGTGCCGCCCAGGCCGGTGCCGCCCAGGCCGGAGCCGCCCAGGCCGGAGCTGATCATGCCGTCACCTCCGCGAGCACCTGCTGGATGGTGAGCTCGTGCCCGTGGGAGCCGTGCGCGTGCTCGCGGATGGCGGCGACAAGGAGGCCGAACTGGTCGTCGCTGGCGACCCGGAACTCAACCCCGCACGGGCAGCGGCCGACATGCCCGGCCACGGCACGCCCGGTGAAAGCGACGTCGAACGCGACGCACGGCTCATCGCCTTCCACCCAGGCGTCGTGACCGGCCGACACCACGTGCGCGTCACCCGGGCCAAAGTCGTATTCGCGGCCGTCGTCCATGCGGGCGTGGAACCGGCCAGAGATAATGAAGCCGGTGTGCGCCGCCTGGCAGGCATCCGTGCCGACGACCGGCTTCATGTGGGTTGACCACTTCCAGCCCGGCTGATAGACAGTGCGGGCGATCGTGACGCCGGGCAGGTTGACCACGTTGAGCGAGGCGTGTTCGAACGCGTGCCGCTCATCGGGCGCATCGATGTTCTTGACCGCCACGGTCGGTCTCGCGGCTTCGAGCATCTGGTGGCGCCTTCCCTCGGCCTGCCTGGCCAGGCCAGCGTGCCAGCCGGCTGCCCGCCGTCACATCGGGAACAACACGTAGATGCCAGCCGGGACTACGTAGTGGCCGGGCGGAGGAGCCGGGACTATGTGGCGGCTGTGGGGAAGGGTCGGGTCGGTGCAGCGGCCGGGAGGGTAAAACCAGGGCTATGTAGCTGCCGGGGGAGGAGACGGCCGCTGGGAGTCGCGGATGGCGGCAGGGGAGGCGGCCGCGACCAGGCCGGTCCGGGAGCGGGCGCCGGTCTTGCGCAGCAGGTTCTCGACGTGCTTTTCCACCGTGCGTGGCGACAGATCCAGCCGTGCAGCGATCTGCTTGTTGGCCAGACCGTCGGCGACAAGGCGCAGCACGTCTGCTTCTCTGGCGGTGATTCCCGCTGCCACCCAGGGATTGGGCTGCGACTCCTTGAGCAGCTCGCGGCAGTGCTCGGCCAGGCGGGGCAGGTCCCGGCGATCAAATCCGGTCTCGGCCTCGGTCAGCCAGCGAAGCGGGTCGCCCCATCCGTCGGCGAGCGCAGCGGGGGCGGCGCAGAACCTCGCCAGATCCCCCCAGCCCTCGCAGTTCGTGAAGCCGGCGTCGCAGGCTGCCGCCAGTTCGTTGGCCCGCTGCCGCTGCCCGGCTCGCCCGGCCAGAACCGCCTGGGCGTAGCCCATAACGCTCCGGTTCATCCGGAAGGCGCCGACGCCCAGCCGGCGGGCCTCCTCGATCGCCCGTTCCGCCCGGCGATCACCAAGTGAGGCCAGGAGCAGCGGCCATAGCGCCCGCAGTCCGGCCGGTTCGGCATGCGGGAGCTGGGCCAGGATCGCCATTCCCCGGGCGTAGGGTTCCGCGGCCGCCGCGGCATCGCCACCGAGCAGAATCACTGCCCCCCGGCTGGCCCAGCGGAAGCCGTCGAGCATCCGGTCGTCCGGGTCGGCCGCGATGGCCTGGGCGGCGTACCGCTCGGCCTGCTCCGCGTCGGCGCGCATGCTGGCGCTGCCCGCCAGTACCGCCAGCGCCTTGGCCCGGACCTGGTTCAGGCCCAGCCGCTCGGCACCGGCGACGGCGGCCTGGCCGTACGCATCACAGGTGTCCAGTTCCCAGCGGCAGGTGTAGCCCGCGGCGAGCTGGAGCTCCAGGATGGCCACCGTACTAAGCGCACCCATCTGCTCGGCGGCGTGCCGCGCCTCGGACAGCCGCTCCACTCCGGCGTGATCAAAGAGGTCGATGGTGCCCAGCTCGTGCAGGGCGCGCAGCCGCCACAACGGCAGGTGTGCGGTCTCCGCGGTGACCAGCGCGCGCTCGAACGCGGAGCGGGCGGCGGACAGGTCACGCAGCCGGTGGCTCCGGCCGATGAGTTCCAGCGCGTGACAGCGGACGTCCGGAGCACCGTCTTCGGCGGCGAGGACCTTCTCGGCGAGAAGCCGGGCCACATCGAGGTCATCGGCGGCGAAGGCAACCTCGGCGTCGAGGACGCCCAGGCGGGCGCGCACACCAGCCGGTGGGCTGGTTCCGGCCAGGCGCCGGGCGGCGGCGAGATGGTGACGTGCCATCTGCCACCGGGAGGCGGCCACCGCGGCCTGGCTGAGGCGAAGGTGGACCTCCGTCCGGAGGTCTGCCGCCTCGGTCCCGAGCCGGGTAATGAGCTGGCCGCCGGCCGCCGCGGCCTCTTCGACCCGCCCGGCCAGGGCCAGGGATTCCACCAGGAGAAGTTCCGCCTGGTCGCGCTCGGGAGTGCCTTCGAGGAGGTCAGCGGCACGCCGCAGGGTGCCGATCGCGGTGGCCAGCGCCCCCCAGGCCAGCGCCTGGCCGCCGGACTCGCTCAGCAGCATTCCGGCGCGGCGGCGGTCCCCGGCCCGGTTCGCCAGGTCGACGGCCAGCTCGCGCAGGCCGCCTTCCAGGCGCGGGTGTGCGGCATCGAGCGCGGCGAGCGCCGCCGCGGCCAGGTCCCGCTGGCGGGGTGGCAGCATGGTATCGAGCAGCGCTTCGCGGGTCAGCGCATGGCGAAAGCGGAAGGCCGTGCCATCGGCGCTCACCAGCAGTTGCTCAACCGCCAGCCCTAGCGTCCCGGCCACCAGGTCCGCCGTCTGGCCGCTCACGGCCGGCAGCAGTTCCCAATCGAAGTGGCGGCCGAGGATGGCAGCGGCCTCGATCACCGATCGCTGCGGTTCGCTGAACCCGGCCAGGCGCTCGCGGACCGTCTCGGTGAACGACTCCGGCAGCCCGGGAGACGCCAGCAGGTCTTCCACCAGCAGCGGTACTCCTTCGGCGGAGGCCTGCACCCGGCGCAGGAGTTCCGGCCCTGCTTCCGGGATGCAGGCATAGACCATGCGCGCCATGTCCTCATCGCTGAGCCGATCAAGTTCGAGGTGAAGTACGCCCGGTCGGCCCCGCTGCCGGCGGGCGACTTCCAGTGCGGCCGACGGCCAGTTGGCGCGCAGGGTAAGTACGCACAGCACCGATTCGCCATCAAGGTGCTCGCCCAGGTACTCCATCAGGGCAACGGTGTCCGGGTCGGCCCAGTGCAGGTCCTCCAGCACGATGACCAGGCCGCGGGGCGCGAGGCGCCGGAGAAGCTGGATCAGCGCCTCACCGCGGAGTCCAGGTGATACTTCTGCACTGGCCGATCCACTGGCCGGGGCGAGGCCAGCCATCCCCGGCAGCAGCGCGCCCAGCGCTGGCAGCCAGGGCTCCATGGTCGGGTCACCGGGAACGGCCCGGTCCCGGAGGAGCTGCACGAGCGCATCCGTGAGCGGGCGGTAAGCAGCGGTCGCTGACTGCGGTACCGCCCGGCCAGTAATGACCCGGATGCCACGGCTGGCCGCCCGGCCGGCCGTCTCCAGCACCAGCCGCGACTTGCCGATCCCCGGCTCCCCGGTGATCACTACACACCCGCCGTGCCCCGTCATGGCGGCCGTCAGCGCCGCGTCGACCGCCTTCAGTTCGGCGTCCCTGCCGATCACGACCGGGCACAAGACCTGCGCCATCGGCCTATTCTTGCAGCAATTTCCGATACTGGAGAAAGGTCAATGGTTTCCGGAACGGGCGGCGCCAGTAGTCAGCAGTTGATCAGGAGTGCTCGTGCCGCGGTCTCAGACCGCCACCAGCAGCATCCGGCTGGCGGCTGCTGTCGTGGCAGCCAAGCTGTCCAGGAAGAGCCCGCGCTCGAACGGATCATTGCGGAGCGCCCACAGCAGCAGGGAATTGTTCCACGCCAGGTCCCTGGCGCTGTTCATAGTCCAGTTGGAGGTCAAGGTGGCCACCGCGCTCAGATGATGATCAACGGCCAGCTCAGGGGCGGATTCGAAGGACTGCCGGATGGACTGCTCGGCGGCGTCCAGCAACTGGTCCACTTTCTGGTAGTCAGCGTAATGCCGGCCGGCCTCAGGTGAGGTGGCCTGGGCTGTGCAGGTACTGACCACGGCCACCGGCAGGTCATGGTTGATATGGGCGTTCATGCCCGCCAGCGCGAACTGGATCGGTTCGATCCCCGCCTCGGCGCGCCGCTCCGCCAGCGGCCGCCAGGCCAGCGGCACGGCCGCCGGGTTGCCCGTCACGTCGGCCGCCGCGAAGTACAGGTTGGCAAAGTTCACGTCCAGCTGGGTCATGAACGCGGGATCGGCGTAAAAGCCCTGTCCGAGCTGGCTGTAGACCTGGCTGGTCACATCCAGGTACATGCGGTTGAAGCACGCGAACCCATCGGCTCCGGGCAACGCCGCCCCGATTGCCCGCATGCGGTCGATCGCCCCGGCCACCGAGGTCACCGGCACTTCCGGGGTAGGCAGGGCGGCCGACATGCCAGTCACTATACAATCGGCGGGTTGACTCGAGCGACCCTTATCCATCCTTAGTACGACGCCCATGGTGGATTAACCTGTTGCCCTCGCCAGACCTTCGGCCCTCATCGGCTGAGGCGCGCGAATCAGGTCGATCTGGCGCGGCACGATCGCCCACCGAAACGCCTCGGAGACGACCGGTCCTGCCGAAATGAGGACGTTGCGTATTCGTATATTTATGCGCTGGCTGGCATTCTTACTCATGATCAATCAACGCCACCGCGCAAGCGGGCTAACAATTCGCCGAACCCTTAATGTTCTCGGTACCCAGCCCTGGCTAAGGGCATCTTCGACTCAGTAGCCGTTGGCGTCTTCTGGCGGCGTCGTGCAGGTTGGTCGGGATCTCTAAGCGCCGAGAGTATTCAAATCAGTAGTGAGCAGTTCCGCCTGCGGTGAGTCGCCAAGGTCGTGGAAGATGGCGACTGCCTGGGACCACGCCGCGTGTGCCGCGTCTATCTGGCCCGTATCCCGCAGGGCGGTGCCCAGGCTGCGCAAGATCCTGGCCAGGCCGTGCTGGTCGCCGATTTCCTCGCGGATGGCCACTCCTTGCCGGAGGTGATCGATAGCTTCACTGAACTGGCCGAGATCACGGAAGGTGTCGCCGAGGCTGTGGTGCGCGAAGCCTTCGCCCCACCGGTCGCCGTTCTCCCGCGCAATATTTAGCGCACGGCGCGAACAGCGGAGTGCATCGTCGTACCGGGAGAGCCTGCAGTACGTGTTGGCGAGACTTGTCAAAGTGATGTCCTGACCGGGATCTTGGCCTGTCCGCTGCTTGATTTCCTGTGCGATAGCCAGAGCGCGCAGATAATGGTCCGCTGCGTTCTCGAAACGCTGCGCTGCGTGGTGGGTGTCGCCTATGTTTGTCTGCGCGTAGCCTTGCGCCCAGGCGTCGCCGGTCTTTCGCGCGATGGCGAGTGCCGCCTGGAAGTGCCGCAGCGACTCATCGAACCGGCCGAGCTCCCGGCAAGCGACACCAAGGTTGATCAGGATCCACGTTTCTCCGTACTCGTTACCGGCATGTCGCGCTGCCCTGAGACCGATGTCGTAGGCGGAGATCTGGTAAGCCCAATGCTTACGCAAATAGAAGAACCCGGTAAGCGCCATACATAGCTTCCACGCAGTATCGTACTGGCCGGTGTCAGCGGCCTGACCCACGGCGGCAATAATGTTGGCACATTCGACCTCACACCAATCCAGCGCTTCAGCACGGGTGGAAAAGGCGATTTCTGGGGCAATGCCCGGTGACGTCTCTCGCGGTGGCCGCAGCCGCTCCGGGATCAGTACCGTATCGGTGGCATTCGCGGTCTGCAGGTACCAGCCGAGCATCCGCCGCACCGCGTGGGCCCGATCAGCCGGAGCCTCATCGTCTTCAGCCCGCTCGGCTGCGTAAAGGCGTAGTAGGTCATGAAACCGGTAGCGTCCTGGCCGCCCTTCTTGCAGCAAGTGCTGGCTGGTCAGTGCCTCCAGGAGCCATCCCGCAGCCGCCGGGCTCACGGCAAGGAGGGCCGAAGCGGCCAGGACGCTAAACTCAAGCCCGGCATGTAGGGCAAGCAGGCGGAAGGCCCGTGCCGTATCAGGTGCGAGAGAGCGGTAAGACGAGCTGAGCACCGGACGCACCGCAGCTGTCTCGTCATCATCAGTGGCGAGCACGCCGAGACGGGTCTGCTCATCGCTAAGCCGGACGGCGAGCTCGCTCAGTGGGCTGCTGGGGTGGGCGGCCGCCCATTCGGCGGCAACGCGCAATGCCAGTGGCAGGCGGCCGCACAACCTGGTCACGGCCTTAGAGGCATCCCGCTCTGCGAATACTCGCGCACGGCCGACGATCCACGACAGCAATGCCATCGCCTCATCTTGGGCGAGGACGTCTAGTGTGATGCGACGGGCACCATCGCGTGCTGATAGCCCGCCCAGCCTGCTGCGACTCGTCACCAGCACCATGCATGACGGGGTGCCGGGAAGCAGCGGGCGTACCTGGTCTACAGAAGCCGCGTTGTCCAGTACGACAATGACGCGTCGGCGAGCGACCAGGCTTCGGTACGCCGATTCCAGCTCAGCAATATCGACGGGGATCCGTCCGGGGTGCACGCCAAGGCCGTGAAGAAGCCCACGAAGTGCCTCTTCTGGTGGCAGGGGTCGGTGGCGCGGGTCGAACCCCCGCAGGTTCACATATAGCTGGCCGTCGTCATACTGCCTGGCGACCCGATGGGCGAAGCGGACAGCCAGCGCGGTCTTTCCAATGCCAGCTGTACCGTCGATCACGCAGATCACCATTGCGTTGTCAGCCCTCGCGACGGCCAGGCTTTCGAGTTGCTCAAGCTCGCGCTCGCGGCCGGTAAATCCGGCCACGTCAAGGGGCAGTTGCGCTGGTACCAGCCACGGTTGTGCGGGTCCAGGGTCGAGCCTCGATGTGGCGGGCGACGCTCGTTGCGTTTCTGCTTGCATCACCGCCAGCACTTCCTCTGCTGGCGCACGCCCGCGGGCCGCGGCGATGAACAAGGCGCGCGCAGGTTCGGCAAGGTTCAAGGCGTCGGCCAGCAACAACGCGGTGTCCTTGCGGGCGGTACGGTTGATGCCCCGCTCCAGATCACTGACCGACCGCGAACTAATGCCCGCTGCCTGGGCCAATTCCTCCTGTGTCAGCTTGGCTTCGCCTCGTAGTCGCCGCAGCAACCCGGCGAATTCCAGCGCAGGCTGCTGTTCCATGATTCTGTCGGCCACTCCGCAAATCCTCGCCCCAATGCGCGCTATCCCAGCACGGCGGGAAGGGTACGGGCCGAGATTATCCGGCCCGGCCAGTATCGTCAGCCGCTTCGCGGTAACCGGCCTGAGTGCGCACCAAGTCATTGACGCGATCCTGTGGGTCCTCCTGTGGGTGCACATGTGTGGTCATCACGCGGGCCGTTGGCCACTGTTGGACTAGCCGGCGGCAAGAGGCTTCTGGCCAGTTCTGAACAGGCACGACTCGCTAGAGCAGGAAAATTAGAAAGAGACAGCATGCAGCGCTGCCAAAAGCGTGATCTTCCCTACGCGGTCACCCCGACTAACATCCCCGGAGCAGTGGCGTCGGTGGGGGCTGTTGAGGACTTTGACCCGCGGATGGCCAGCACGACCGCCCTGATCGATCATGGGCTCCTCTGGCGTCGGCCGGGACCGGGAGACGACGCGGCTCTGCGCGCTGCCTGGGATAGAACCTTCTCGCGTGTCTGGTGCGCAGAGGACCTTACTATTCCCCACCTTGAGCCGCAGATCGGCAGGACGCATAATCTGAGGCGGGCCAGGCGTGTTTCGGCCAACGGCTTCACCAGCCAAAACTGGGCGGGCGCATCCATAGGGGGAAGCTGGACGTCGGTGACCGGTCACTGGGTGATCCCGAGAGTTTCCCCGTCAGGGGAGCCGCAGGGCTCAGAGGGCGGCTGGAACTCAGCATCCTGGGTGGGGATCAACGGTACCTACGGTACTGACGACAGTCTCCGAGCCGGCATGGAACAACGGGTGGATGCCAGCGGAAACGCCTCGTACGTAGCGTGGTGCGAGTGGTTCGCACTCGACCACCCGAACTCGCCCAGCTATATCTTCCAAACAAACATCAGTAATTTCGCGGTTAGCCCGGGAGATACTGTCTACTGCTCAGTCCACTACGCTGGCCCGATGCCGCCGTCGACTGCGCCGGGCAGCCCACTGGGCGGGTACCAGACCCCGTTCAACAACCAGCAGCGCGTCAACGACCTCGATGCCGTCGGGCACATCCGTGAGTTGTACTACCCCTACAGCACCGGCAGGCAGGAAAATGCCCTGACGGCATCCGCCGGCCGGACGGGTGTACTTCGCTTCGTCAATGCCACGACAGGCCAGCACTTTTCCCTCACTCTGGAACCGCCGCCGGGTGCCTCGTTCAGTGGCAGATCCGCCGAATGGATCATGGAGGCGCCAGACGGAGACGAGCCGACCTCATGCATGCCGAAATTCACCCCCGTGCAGTTCACTCCCGCGATATGTTGCGGCGCCAGCGAGGTAAATGATCCTGTGAACGGCGACACTTGGAATATCACACGCCGCGGGCAAATGATGACATCGGTGACGCTCGATCACGACGCTGTAACTATCGACTACATCGGCCCATTAGATTTGATGGGCCCTGGCGGGCTGCTTCCGGGCGGATGAGACCGGTGCCTGGTGGCCCGCTCCCTACTGGGACATCGATACCGGGTTTGCGTCACTGCATAGCGGCCCAGGCGCCATCGGCATTTACGCCAGCGCGTAACAGGCGAGCAAGATGATGCTAGCTGCTTTGATACGTGACGCACCGAAAACAATTTGCCTAAGCAACCAGGAACAATGTCCCTGCCACGGCGAAGTTCCCGGCCTGGATCCAGCAGCGTGGTCCAAGCGCGAGAGAGCTGACGGGGTGGCGCAGCGGCCGGTAGCCATCCCGGACGGCGCCCTCGACCAGGAAGACCGCCACGAAGACAGGACCGGCCGCCTGGCCGCAGCGCAGCAGTCCGCGAGTCCAGCCCTGCGGCTTCCCTAGCGTGCTGGCCGTCGTCACGAGCGAGGCGTACCGGCGTTTCTCGGTTACGGCCGGGTTCTACCGGACCTGCGTGCGGGCTCCGGCCAGGGCTCTCAGGTGTCCGCCGGGCCGGGCGCGGCTATGGTGCTTGCTGCTGCGGCTGCCCGGGCACTGGCTGCTGGCCTGGGCGCAGGTCGGCAATGACGTCGCCGGCGGAGACGTTGTCGCCTACGGCCACCCGGACGGCCGCGATGGTTCCGGCCACGGGCGCCGGGATGTCCAACGTGGCCTTGTCAGACTCCAGGGTGATCAGCGGATCCTTGCCGCTGACCACGTCACCGGCGGCCACATGTACCTCGATCACTGGCACGTCGATGAAATGGCCGATATCGGGGATTGTGACCTCGATGCCCTCGTCAATCCCGCTGGGCGAGCCGTCGCCCGGTGGCTCGGCCGGCGCGGCGGCCGCGTCCTCGGTGACGCGCTCCTTTATCGGCGCGGTGGCCGGGCCGCCGGATCCCGGCGCGGCGTTGAGCCGCAGGATGAGGTCCCCTTCGGATACCCGGTCACCGACCCGGGCGGCAACTTCGTCGGCTGTTCCCGCGACCGGCGCGGGAACGTCCAGCGTGGCCTTGTCGGACTCCAGCGTGATGAGCGGATCCTCGGCGGCTACGACGTCGCCGGTGGTCACATGCACCTCGATGACCAGCACGTCGACGAAGTGGCCGATGTTGGGAACTGTGATATCCACGTCAGGCTCCAGGGAGGAAGAAGAGGCGCCGGGAACGGGCTGGGCGGTAGTCGGGGCACGAGCCTGGCGCATTGAGGTTTTCTCGCCAAGGTCGATCCGATCACCCGGGAGATGACAGGAACGGCCAGGCACACTCGCAGACTACTTACTCATGCCGCAGGTAGCGCGCCAGGGGCGCCGGGCCCAGCGGAAAACGGCTCGCGACAGCGGCGCCGTGCCGGCTCCGATCCTCTCGCCCCTGCGAGCTCGCCTGGGGCTCACGCAGCATCGGCACGGCAGCCAGGACGCGTTCGACGAGACGCGGGCCGGCCGGAAGGCACCCGGGTCGCTATCGAGGGCCTCGCGATCATACCGTGCCGCCTGAGTGGCCAGTGGGGACCGGGTATGCCAGGGGGACCGGGTATTCCGCTCAGTCATCGCCCTTCTCGAAGCGGCTGACCACAACAAGCCCGGCGATAAACACGGCCACCATCGCGATGAGCAACGCTAGTTCCGCCGTGCTGATAGCGGTGCTGCCGGGAGTCAGCACGAACAGGATGCGGCGGACGACCGCGATCAGCCCAACGACAATGAACGGCTGGGCCACCAGACGGTGCGCGCGCAAGGACAGCACGACCGTGTATACGATCTCGACCAGAATCAGGACGAGCAGGACGCGATCGAGCAGGATCGGGGCGCCGACCGAGATCGGCCCAGAGGACCCATCGAGGAAATCAACGATCCCGGCGATCAGCAGAACGACGGCCAGTGCAATCAGCACGACCCCGACTGCGACCGTGACCCAGTCCTGCACGTGTTCGAGGACCCAGATCGAGCGTGTGGCGGCGGGTACGCTTTGCCGTCCGGACGAGCCATCCGCCGATGAGCTTGCGGCGGATCCAGCCGGCGCGGCTGCAGGTTCGGCAGGGTCCTCGCCACGGTAAGCCGGCATACCGGTCATTGTGCCACCGTAACGGTGCCTCTCCTCAGCCAGATCACAGGCAATCCCGCTGCATACACCTCGACCGCCACGCGGCCTTAACCAATGAGAGTTTCCTTCGGGCGCACTACGCAGAACTCGTTTCCCTCAGGATCGGCAAGGACAGTCCAGGACTCAGCGCCGGTCTGCCCGATGTCGACTCGGCGCGCCCCGAGCGCAAGAAGGCGGTCAATTTCCTGATCGCGGTCCACGGCGCTGCTGGTTAGGTCAAGATGCACCCGGTTCTTGACCGTTTTGGGATCGGAAACCGGCATGAAGCACATGCCGACAGGCGCGTTCTCGCCGGTCCCGATGACGATCTCGGTTTCGCGCTCGGAGAGAATCTCCCAGTCAAGCGCTTGCGTCCAGAAACGGGCCAGGCCAGGCAGATCGTGAGCGTCGATGACGATGTGATGGAGTCGGACAGGCATGCCGACAGTATGCGCGGCACGACGGATCGCATCTCGTGAACGCGTACTCTCCTGCCGGCGCTGATTGCTGAGGAGATCGCGCCACCCACATCCCGGAAATGTCCGGGTTACGGCGCCACCAGCGACCAGAACACGTCCACATCGAAGTCGCCGGTCGACGGGTCGGGATCGCCGTAGATCTCCCAGCGAGGGCCGGCCAGCCGGGACCCGTTCGCCTTGCTCCACTCGCGCACTGCCTGATGAGTATCGCCGATCTTGGCGATCGGGCCGGTGTGGGTCGCGATGGCGACGAGCCCGCCCGGAAGCGTGGACGCGACAACATGACCGGCGGGATCGAATGAGCCGGTCACCTGAACGCCGACTTCGACGTTGGGGACCTCGTCCTTGTAGAGCATGATGTTGTGCCCCTGCGTGTAGAGCCCTTCCGGGGCGTCGCCCCGAAGAAAGCTCCACACCTTGTCCAGCATCGGCCCCCACATCTTCGGGAACTCCGCCCACGTCGCGGCCGCCGCCACCACCGCCGTCGGCGTCGGCTCGACGGTTTTCACGGTCACCTCGACAGTCATGCCGTGGAGGATACGCCGTAGTCGTGACCAGCCGGATCACTGCCATAGTGTCAGTCAGGCATGACAGTCAGGCGTGTATGGTTCCGCGGCTGTCGAAGGTCATCGCACGTTGCAGGGCCGCGGCCCGGAGGTTTTCGGGGATTTCGGCCGGGCCGCCCAGCCCGGCGGCGTTAATGCCCGCCTGCGCTGCCTCCTCGACTACCGAGCCGACCAGGATGGCAAGGTCGGGCGTGCGGTGAAAGATCAGCACCCCGTGATTGGCCAGCAGCACCGCCGGCACCCCGGGAATCACCGCGGCCCGGATGCTGGCGACGGCTTCGTCGGACCCGCGCGGCCCATACCCAGCCACGGGGACGCCACTGGGAAGGCCGAACATGGCCAATGCCTCTACCCAGCACCCGATAGGCCGGCGGGCGACCGCGTAAGCGGTCGCGTAGGGCGAATGGGTATGCAGGACACAGTTGACCTCGGGATTGTCGGCGTACATCGCCGTATGCATGGCGACCACAGCGCCCTGGATGGGCGGCAGATCGCCCTCCAGCAGGGTCCCGTCCAGCCCTACCCGCACCACCATGGAGGCCGGATGGTCGCGCAGGGACGGGCCGGCGGTGAAGTACATCTCCTCCGCCCCTGGGACCCGCACGCTGACGTTGCCGTGCCCATTCGCCGAGATCGCTCCGCTGGCAACCACGCGCAGAGCGATGTCGGCCACCTGAACCGCCAGTCCCCTGTCCACGATGAACCTCCCCCCGGCAAGCGCACCAGCCACCCAGCCGGAGGAACCTGGTGCCACTAGCTCGCCCGCCCAACGTATCCAGGCATCGCGGCCTGAACAAGGCAACACGCAGCTACGCGCCTCGCGGGCGGTTGATCATGCCGCGATGATGGTCGATCAGCGGCGAGATCTGGCCGCTGCGGCTGACCTCTCGCGATCGCCGCTGCCATGCCACGATGGGGTCATGGGTTCGCAGCGTTTCCGCGCCGTCATCGCCGCCGGGCCCCGGGACAGCGCGGTCATCATGGTGCCGTTCGACCCAGATGAGGCGTGGGGCGCGAAGGCCGATCATCCCGTCAGCGGCACGATCGGCGGCTGCCGGATCCGCACCAGGCTCGTGCCGGCCGACCGCGGATGGGTGCTGCTCCTGACCCCGAAGCGCCTGATCAGCATGGGAATCGCGATCGGCGATGAGGTGACTGCCGAGCTGGCCCCGGAAGGCCCGCAGCGCGGCGATCTCGCCGACGATATCGCTGCGGCGCTCGCGGCTAACCCAGCGGCGGGCGCATTCTTCGATACGCTGGCGCAGTTTTACCGCAAGGCTTACCTGCGCTGGATTGATGCGACAACCCGCCGGCCGGATCTGCGCGCGGCCCGCATTGCTGAGGTCGTCGGCCTGCTCGCGGCGGGGGTCAAAGAACGGCCACGGCCGTGAGGCCGGTTGCCCGGTGGGCGGTACTGCCGCCCGCCATCGACCGTCCATGCCCCTAAGCTTGCCGTATGGCCAGGTACTTCGACATCCATCCGGCCAACCCGCAGCGGCGTGCGATCATCCAGATCGCTGACATCGTGCGTTCAGGCGGCGTGATCGCCTACCCGACGGACTCCTGCTACGCGCTCGGGTGCCAGCTCGGCAACAGGAACGGCATCACGAGGATCAGGTCGATCCGCCACCTCGACGACCGGCACCACCTCACGCTGGTGTGCCAGGACTTTGCCCAGCTCGGCCAGTTCGTCTACGTGGCTAACCCGGTATTCCGGGCTATCAAGGCGGCAACCCCCGGCAGTTATACCTTCATTCTGCCCGCGACCAAGGAGGTGCCGCGCAGATTGCAGCACCCGGGAAAGAAGACCGTCGGGGTGCGGATCCCGCGCCACGTGGCGACGCAGGCGCTGCTCGCCGAACTCGGCGAGCCGCTCGTCTCGACCACCCTGCTGCTGCCCGGCCAGGACGAACCCATGACCCAAGGGTGGGAGATTGCCGAGCAACTCGAACACGCCGTGGATGCGGTGATCGATTCGGGCGACTGCGGCACCGGGCCGACAACGGTGATCGACTTCTCCCAGCAGGAACCCGAGATCGTACGGCGTGGGGCAGGCGACACGTCGGGTTTTGAGTGAGCTGCGGCCCGCGAACCAACTCAACCGTATACGTGGTCCCGGGCGGCTGAGGCGAATTTAGACCGGGCGTCTCTGGCTGCCAGCTGTGCGTTGAGAGCTTCATCCGCGTCGTAAAGTTTATCATCGTCTTTCCGGGCCTTATACCACGCGTCGCATTTATCCGCTAGGTTACCAAGACAGAAACGCAAGTTTTCAGCGCTCTTTTCAATTTGGCTTGGTCCGGCAATGAGGACTGGCGCGTATGTGGGTTGCAGATGACCCCAATCTTCGAGGTAGGCACGATGAGCGGCATCGTACTCACTCGTGTCAGCGTTTTCCGCTAGCTTAGCGATGAGTTCACGTGCCCCGTCCATAAAATTGTAGACTGTGGTCAGGTATCCGGCGTAGGCTTCGCGTCGCGTCTCAGCAATCTGCGCCTTGCGACTGGCCTCCGCCAGTCCTCGTTGAGTGCTGTTACCTATTAGTCCAGCCGTTAGTGTTGCGCCTGCACCGAGCACCGCGCCCAAAGCTGCGAAAGCACCGCTGAGCCATTCAGAAGTCATGATCAATAGTTCATCATCAGCTGGCAGGGTTCGCGCGGGATTTCCGAATCTGGGAGCTGAACGTTACTTAACCGGTCACATTATCCTGCCGCGAGTCGAGCAGGCGCCTGCTTACCCGGGGAACAGCCGCGCGGCTTTCGTTGCGAGGAGGTAGTCGGCCATCTGCGCCTCATGCGCCGATCAGCGCCGGTGCTGCGCGGACCTCCGTCTCCCACGGCCCTGGCCCCCTCACGGATCCGGTCACGGCTGTTTACGTTGCACCTCGTGGGTACTTGACAGGTACTGCTTTCTGTCATAGGAGGCGCTTATGGCCACCGGTGACACGCGGAGAAGACGTGACCAGCGATCCGGCCGCCGGTAAGACCGATCCGGCCGCCGCTCAGCCTGCCCGGCCGGGTGATCGTGGCCTGGTCCTGGTGGTCGGTTCGGTGAACGAAGACGTCGTGCTGCAGGTGCCACGCAGGCCGGGACCGGGAGAAACCATTATCGCGACGGGCCGGCAGCGCGTTCCGGGCGGTAAGGGAGCCAACCAGGCGGTAGCGGCAGCCCGGGCCGGTGCGGACGTCCGGCTGCTGGCCAAGGTCGGCGATGACCGCACTGGCGCCCGCATGACCGACGACCTTCGCCGGTCGCACGTGGACACCAACTTGATCATGTCGGTGCCCGGTGTGGCCACTGGCATGGCCTACATCACGGTGACACCGGACGGTGAGAACTCCATCGTGCTCGCCCCCGGTGCCAACATGCAGCTCACGCCCCATGACGTCGAGGTCCGTGACGCGGACGTGGCGCGCGCCGCTGTGCTGCTCGCGCAGCTGGAAGTACCGGTCGACACCGTGGCCTGCGCCGTTCAGCGGGCCATGGCAGCCGGCACCCGGCCAGTGGTCACCCTGGCCCCCGCCCAGCCGGTACCGGACCAGCTGCTGTCGGGCCTGGACCCGCTGCTGGTCAACGAGCATGAGGCGGGCGTGCTGCTCGGCAGCGGCGACATTGACCGTGACAATGCGGAGCACGCAGCCGGGCGCTTGCTCGCGCGGGGCCCTCGGTCCGTGGTCATCACCCTCGGGCCGGACGGCGCGGTGCTCGCCGCCGAGCACGGGACCCAGCGCTTGCCCGCTCCGCATGTGGAGCGGGTCGTGGACACCACCGGCGCGGGAGACACCCTGGCCGGTGTCCTGGCCGCCGCGCTCGCCCGCCCGGGGACCCCGCTCACTGATGCGCTGCAGCAGGCCCTGGCCGCGGCTGCCGAGGCCGTCCAGCGGCCCGGCGCCCGCTGACCGCTGACCGCGCCTTACCGAGCTGACGCGGCCGCGGTACCGTTGACAGCCGGCCGTACCTCCTACGCCACATATCGGGCTAATTTCCTCCGGATAACGCATATAATGACAACGCATGCCATCCCGGCGTTCTGGGGATGTTTCCGGATTCAAAATTATGATCGACCGGAATGCTGGCGAATTCGGCATCTCGCCCAGCCGTCGTGTGGTTATACTTGGCCGTCGAGGTTCAGACCCCGCCTTGTCCAGGCATGAGTTCGAAAATGTCATTATGCTCAGGGCGGGAGCAGGGGTATGTCTATTACCAATCCCAGATCAGGCCTTGTTGATCACGCCGATATCATGCCGGATTCCAGGCCGGCGGACACGAGCGGACCAGCCGGGCTGGTAGCGAGTGGGCAAACTGATCTGCTCGCCACAGGCCTGAAAGAATCGTTGGGTCGGGTGGCGACTCTGGCGGTTATTTCGCTGAGAGCGGCGCGCGCGTCCGTTATGGTTGCCGGTAAGCGCTCACTTCCCACAATGAGCTGCCCTTCAGGTTTCGGTGGCCAGCCGAGCATGTTTGAGCAACTAATGTGTGCGGATGTCGCTGGCTCCGGGCATAAGCTGATCTTTGATAACACCCGGGTGGACGGGCGCGCGGGTATCAGTGACCCGCCGGGTCCAGCGAGCACGATGGCATGGGCCGGAATCCCGGTCCATGACCAGGATGGTCATGTACTGGGGGTGCTCTGGGCAGCCGACCCGGAGCCACGCCAATGGAGCGCCAGCGACGTCACGCTCCTGGAGACCTTGGCCAAGATTGTGTCGGGCGAAGTTGCGCTGCGGGCCGCACTGGCCCATAGCGCGAGACGAGTCGCCCTAGCCCAGACCTTAGAGGAGAGCCTGCTTCCGCCGCGGCTGGCCAATGTCCCGGGCCTGGAGGTGGCGGCGCGGTACGCGGTTGGCGGAAAAGGAACGGAGACCCTCGGGGATTTCTGCGATGTGTTCCCCTCGGTGGGGAGAACATGGGGGATGGTGGTCGGCGACGTGTGCGGCCACGGCCCGATAGCCGCCAAAAACACCGCTCTAGCCCGCAACACCCTCCGGGCTTTGGCCCGGAGACTGACACGGCCGGCCCTGATCCTGGCCGACCTCAACCAGGTACTGCTGGACTGGCCGACCGATGACCCACGTTTTCTGACCGCGATCTATATGTCGGTGCGACCCTTCCCCGACGGGGCCATGGTCCGGATCAGTTCGGCGGGTCACCCACTGGCGCTGGTACGCAGCGCAAACGGCTACGTGCACGAGTTCGGGAAGCCAGGAACCCTGCTCGGGGTGCTGTCCGATCCAGAACTGCACGACTCGCGGAGGATGCTGCGGGCCGGCGACAGTCTGATCTTGTTCTCCGACGGTGTGACCGAGGCCCGCAACGGTGCCGACCGCAGCCTGTACGGCGATGAGCGGCTCCGCCGCCTGGTCGCTGGGCTAGGCGACCTGCCCGCGGTGGCCATGGCGGAGGCCATCCATCTCGCCGCCCTCGCGTTCACCGGCGGGCGCCTCAGCGACGATATTGTCGTTTTCGTGATGAAGGTTCCCTCACACGAGGCGCTCAGCCTCCGTGTGACGGCCGTGAGCCCATGATGTGGCACGTGGCAGCGCCTAATGCGTTCCCCAGGAGTTCCCGATGAAGAAAGAAGGTGGTGCCATCAGCGCCTGGCTGCTGCTCACCAAGATCACGGAATAGCGCTGCTGCCAGCACCACCGGAAGTAGCCGCGATCAATGAGCTGGCGACGTCGTTGAGGGCGCGGATGCGCGAGTTCTCCCGGCTGACACACCAGATCAGGCCCAGCGGTAGCGGGGGCAGATCGTCGATGGGGATGAGAACGACGTCGTCGCGGTTGAAGATGGGGACGGTGGAACTGGTGGGGTGGACGATGCTGCCGCGGGCCACCAGCGAGAGGATCTCGTTGATCGTCTGGACTGGCTGGGTGCGGCGGATCGGGCGTCCTGATGGAGTGCGCGGGGGAACGAGCAGGTCGTAGACCGCCGGCGGGATGGACCGCGGAAGCAGGGCGACCTGCTCGTCGGCCAGGTCCTCGATGGAAACCGCCTGCTGCCCTGCGAGGCGGTGCGTAGCGGCAACGGCGAGCGCTCGCGGGTAGTGGGCGAACGCGGTGCCGGCGGTGAGATCTGGCTCGTCGACGGCAAGCCAGTTGCACAAAACGTCGACATCTCCCCGCCGTAGGGCCCGGTAGGCGTCGAAGGTCTCGACCTCCTGAAGCCGGACCTCGCAGCCTGGGTAACGGGCCTGGAACGCGGCGATGAGCCGGCTGAGCGCCGGACCCTCGGTGGTGAGAACGAAACCGACGCGCAGCAGTCCGCGGACGGTACCCGACAGCTCGCTGGTCTGGGCCAGGGCCCGGTCCACGGCAGCCAGCGCGGGCACAAGGCTGCGCCTCAGTGCCTCGCCCGCGGGCGTGAGGCGGACTCGACGGCTGGTCCGGTCGAAGACCTTGACCCCGAGCCGGGACTCGAGGACCCGCACTGCCTCGCTTACTCCGGGCTGGGAGATGTTCAGGCGCTCGGCCGTCCGGCCGAAGTGCAGCTCGTCGGCAAGCACGAGGAAGATCCGCAGCTCGCGTAGTTCCACGTCGCACCACATTGATCAAAGATCCTAATCAATCCGATCAACAATTGTCCCTTGATCGGCCCCCGCCCGCTGCGACAGGTTGGGATAGACAGCCAGCATGGGCTGGGAGCAGACAATCGCGAGCCGCGAGGGGAGAAGGAAAATGATTCTCGTCATCGGGGGGCGCAGCAAGATCGGCGCCGCGCTGATCGGGGAGTTGCTGGGCCGGGGCCAGCAAGTCCGGGTACTGGTCCGTGCCGGTGCGGCCGCCGACAGCCTGCCTGCGACGGCCGAAGCGGTTACCGGCGACCTCGCCGACGAGGGCTCGCTGGTCACGGCGATGGCGGGGATCGAGAAGGTGTTCTTGCTCTCCAGCCCGCACCCCAACGCGGTCAGCTGGCACCGCAACGCCATCGACGCCGCCCGCCGGACACAGGTGCAACTGCTGGTGCGCAGCTCCATCCTTGGCGCTGACCGGGAGTCTCCGGCGGAATTCATCAGCGCTCACACCGCCTGCGACCGCTACCTCGAGGAATCCGGGCTCCCCTACGTGATCATGCGGCCCAACCTGTTCTTGCAGAACATCCCCGAATCGACGATCCCCTCCATCGACGCGTCGGGGACCTTCTACGCCGACGCTGGCGAGGCACGGATCAGCATGGTCGATACCCGCGACGTAGCCGCCGTGGCCGCCGTCGCCCTCACCGAGCCCGGACAGTCCGGCGCCTATTACGACGTCACCGGACCGGAGGCGCTGTCCTACACAGATGTCGCCGCCAAGCTGACCAGCGCGATGGGCCGCCGCATCAGCTACATCAGCGCACCCGACAACGCGGTCCGCCAAGCGCTTCTCGGTGCCGGGCTGACCAAGTGGTTCGCCAGCGCTCTCGTCGGCCTTTATCAGGACTACCGCCGCTCGGGAACCGGTGGCTACGCCGCCCAGGTCACCGGGACCGTCCGGCGGCTCACCGGCCGCCCGGCGCGGTCACTGGATAACCTGCTTGGCGAGATCACGCCAACCCTTGCAGCTACTTAACGGAGGTCATGACATGAGCGAAAGCGCAGGGCGAACCCGCGCAGCTGCGGTTATCACCGTGCACAAGTACGAGCCGTCGGCGTATGACGAGCCGGCCGAAGGCCCGGTGCTGACCAGGATTCACGTTGAGGAAAGCTTCTCCGGTGACATCACTGGTGACGGCGTCGTCGAGTTCTTGCAGGCGGCACGCGCCGATGGATCGGCGAGCTTCGTGGGCATCGAACGGGTCACCAGCGAGCTCGGCGGGCGGCGCGGCACATTCCTGCTCCAGGACGCCGGCACCGTGCAGGACAGCATCGTCAGCGGGGACTGGTTTGTGATCCCCGGGTCGGGCACCGGGCAGCTGGCTGGCCTGCGTGGCGAAGGCGGCTTCCGCGCCAACCTCGGCGAAAGCGCCCAAGTGCACCTGGACTACTGGTTCGAATAACCAGCCAGCCCGGCAGGATCTCTCCCCGAGTGTCGATCCGGGATAGCGCCACTCGACTACAGGGAAAGACCAGCCACGAGACGGAGAGATGACGTGCCATGAAGTACCTGATGCTGCTCTACGCGGACAGCCCGATGCCCGAGCCGGGCACCCCCGAGGCACGCAGGCTGTTCGCCGACTGGGCCGAGGCCAGGCAGGCGATGACCGATGCAGGCGTGCTGATTGAATGCTCTCCGCTGCCACCCGGCCTCGGCACCACGACCGTCCGGGTACGGGGCGGTGAGGCGCTGCTCACCGACGGCCCGGCGGCGGAAATCAAGGAGGTGTTCGGCGGGCTGACGCTGATCGAGTGTGACGGCCTCGACGAGGCGCTGAAGTGGGCCCCGCGGCTGCCGACCGCAGCAGCCGGCAAGGTCGAGGTCCGGCCGTTTTTTCAGGTGCCGGGCTGAGCGACCAGTACGGCGAGCTGTTCCGCGACTGCTGGTGGCCGGCGGTCGCCGTCCTCACCCGGCTCACGGGTGACCTGGGGACGGCCGAGGATGCGGTGCAGGACGCGTGCGCGCTCGCCCTGACGAAATGGCCGGCCGAGGGGGTCCCGGCCAGCCCCCGCGGCTGGCTCGTCGGCGTGGCGCGGCACAAGGCGCTCGACCTGCTGCGCCGCGAAGCGCGGCGGGCGCCGCTGGAGGCCGCGGCGGCGCGTGGCTGGCCGAGTCCTCGGGGACCAGGACCGCGGCCGATGGAACGCGGCCAAGATTACCGAGGGCACCGCCCTGCTGGAACGGGCGCTCAAGCGCCCGGCCCGGCTTGGCGTTAGTACACGCAGGGAATGCCGTACTTCGCGTTCGAGCCCACCGTCACCTGGCCGTTGTTCGACGCCGACGTGGGACTGGCGGACGGGGAACTGGCCCGAGGAGCCGACGAGGCGGCTGAGCCGATGCCGGCGGGCACCGCGGTGGCGGTCGTGCCCAGCAGGACCTCCACGTGACCGGCTGCCACTGAACTACCCGCCGCAGCGGTCAGGCCGCCGAAATACCTGGCGATCTTCACCCCGCTCGCCTCCGCTCCTGGCCCGTACAGCACCTGGGTGGCCGACTGGCTGGCGATGTTGCCGACCTTGCCGGCCTTGAAACCGGCCGACGTGAGCGCCTGGGACAGCTGACCGGCCAGCCCGGGCGTGCCGCCGCCGTTGTAGACGTCCACGGTGGTCGCGCTGGCCGGCAGCGACGTAGCCGTTGATTTGCTCACCGTCGGCTGAGGCACGGGCGTCGGCGGGTAAAAGGTGCTCTGCACGTCCTTCTTGATCGCGGCCGGATCTATGAGGTTGACGGTCTGGCCATTCTCGTGACCGGCGGTGGTGATGACCGGAGCCGTCCGGAAGGTCAGGTTCTTCCCGGTCAGGCTCTTCATCTCGCTGGCGAAAGTGAGGATCTGCCAGCCAGAGTCGGTGATCACGTATTTCTTCGCCACGTCGAGCAAGCCCGTGAGCTGGCCGAGGTCGCCGAAGACCCCATCGTGCTCGAGCTTCCAGACCACGTAGTCGATGACGGCCTGCTGCCGGTGGGTGCGGTCGATGTCACCGTTGGGCAGGTTGTCCCGCTCCCGCACGAACGCCAGTGCCTGCGCGGGGGACAGGTACACGTAACCCGCGTGCGGCTGGTTGAAGCCGGAGTTGGCGTCGTGCAGGTTCTGGCCCCCGTTCCACGGCACCAGGCACGCCTCGATGCCGCCGAAGGTCTGCGCGAGCTGGTAGAACCCGGCCAGATTGACCTCACCGAAGTGGTCGATGTGCGCCCCGGTCAGCTGCTCGACGGTGGCGATCGTGGCCGCCTGGCCCGCCTCGTTGGCTACCAGGTAGCGCTGGTTGTGGCTCATGCCGGAGTTGGCGGTCTGGCTCAGGCTCTGTGCCCAGGCCAGGCCGTAGGCCTGGTCGATCTTCCCCTGCGACTGGCCATCGTAGGCTTTGGGGTAGGTCACCCAGTCGTCACGCGGGATCGAGAAGCCGACCGCCTTCTGCCCGCCTGCGAAGATGTGGATGAGGATCAGGGTATTCGTGTCCTGACCGCCCACGCCATTCTCGACGCCCTGCACGCTGCCCGCGTGCAGGGCCTTGAGGAGATCGGCCGGCAGGATGTTCCCGTCATAGTCGGTGCGGCTTTCCAGGCCCATCAGCAGGATGTTCATGGCACCGGTCTCCGGCCCCCCGCTGAGGACATCCGAGCCGCCGATGAAGGCCACCTGGTCCTTCACGTAATAGGCGAACCCGCTCACCATCAGGACCACCGCGGACAGCGTGCAGGCCACCACGTAGCCGGCTTTGCCGGCAAACGCCTTACCGCCAGGTGACCTGGGCACTCGGTTCCCTCCGGCCGGATCGTCGCCACTCGTTTGCAGGCTACAAGGTCGGGCAATACCAACGCGGCACCGACGGGGCGTGTTCCGCGGCCATCACGGTCCCGCAGACCAGTCAGCGGGTGCTACCCGCGTCCAGGCCGCTCATGCTCGCTGAGTCGTTGCTGAGAAAACCTCACTGAGCGTGGCCCGGTTGAGCATGGATATTTGCGATCGTATCGGCTGCCCGGTGCGCTAGCTCACCTAATAGCTTTATCGGTATTTACCCTGAAAGTGCCTATTTATGCCATAATCAGCTACCCGGAATTGTGACAGAATGAATTCTGTGCGTCGCGTTCCGTCAGCCAGCAGAGGTTTGCGTGCGGCACCTGGTTGACGCGCACTCCAAGCGAGAAAGGGTTATGTCGGCATCGGCTGATTTGTCGCGGTTGGGCCGGTTGGGCGAATCGTCCAGGTTAGGTCACGCAGCGGGGGAATCAGACGTCATGGGCTGCAAATGGCATATATGCGCTGATAAACGGCCAGTTCCGGCCGGCAGCCAGAACCATTCAAAGGGTAATGCGCGACCCGGCGCAGCCGGTGCAGACACGCCGCCGGGAAAGCGATATTTCGACGCGGGATCGGGGCAGTGGCTGCGCGGAAAGGCACATGCACCTCCCGCGGTCGCGGTCATTTCCGCACTGCTCGGAGCGGCAGTGGGCCTGACCGTTCCGGCTGTCGGGCCGGGCAACGGGCCCAGCGCGGGATCACTGGCCGGCGAGCCCGGTACCGCTCGCCTGACCGCCATGACGCTGGCCACCGCCCAGTCGCGGGCGGGCAGCGGCACCCCCGCGGTTGCGCCGCTGCGCGGGCTCACCGAGGCCGACCTGATGGTGGTCGCGCCGGCATCGCTCACGGCCAGGACGCGGGCGCGGTCCGCGTCGACCCCAAAGGTCGCCGCGGGGCTCGCTGGCTGCGCTAATGCCCGTGTACTTGGGCACCGGTTACCCGGGGAGGCCACTGATGAACTGATGAGCTGTGCACCGGCTGAGCGTTCATCAGCGGCGATGACCACTTATCACTAATAGTAATCAATCAATTACCCGGTGCTACTATCAGCTGAGCGTCGGCCGGACCAGCCATCCAGGGATATGGCTGGGGCTGTCGCCGGTAAGCCGAGGGCCGAAATAAGCCGTGAACCGAAACAAGCCGTGAACGGGCAAAAGGCACACGTCCACAACGGAGGCAACGTGACCGTGCCGGACGGCCTGATCCTCGGATTGAGAGGACCGGCGAAGCGACTGTGCGCATTGTCCTTCTGCCACGGACAGGACAAGACAGTGACCCCAGCTAATCGGCCGAATCGCCGCAAACGGAGACTGTGCGGACGGTGGGGACCGGTGACTGCCCTCGCGGCCGGGGCCCTGGTAGCCCCGCCGGCCTGGGCGTCCGCCCCGCCGGCCTGGGCGTCCGCCCCGCCGGCCTGGGCGTCCGCCGCGTCGGCCTCGGTGTCCGCCACAGCCACCGGAGCCGCCACGCTCACGGCCGTGGCGCGGGCCGGGGCGAGGGCCGCGGCGGGGGGCGAGGCGGCACGGGCTGCGGCGAGCACCCAGCAGGCGTGGCCCAGCGCCGGTCAGAACAACGACGACACGCGCAACGCGGCCGGCGAGCACATCCTCAACGCCGGCAACGTGGGCCGGCTCGCGCCGAAATGGACGTTCACCACGGCCGGCGACGTCTCCGCGACGGCGACGGTGGCGGGCGGCACGGTCTACGTGCCGGACTGGGACGGCAAGCTGTGGGCGGTCAGCGCCGCGACCGGCCGGGCCCTCTGGTCACGCACCATCGCCAGCTACGACGGCATCCCGGGCGATGTCTCGCGCACGAGCCCGGCCTACTACGACGGTGAGCTGGTGATCGGGACGGGCGTGAATACCCTCTTCAGGAACCCGCAGGGTGCCTACGTCGTCGGCATCGACGCCCGGACCGGCGCGATGCTGTGGCGCACCGAGGCGGACGCCAACCCGGCCACGATCGTGACCGGTTCCCCGACGGTCGACGACGGCGTCGTCTACGTGGGCACCTCGTCCGTGGATGAGGCCCTGCCCACCACCCCGACGTTCCGCGGGTCGGTGCTGGCGCTCAATGCCCGGACCGGCAAGGTCCTGTGGCGCACCTACACCGTTCCGGCCGGTTACACAGGGGGCGCGGTGTGGGGCAGCCAGCCGGTCGTCGACCACCAGACCGGCCTGCTCTACGTGGGCACCGGGAACAACTACAGCTCGCCGCCCGGAGTCTGCGTCAGCCCGGGCCAGCCGAACTGCACCCCGCGGGACCCGGCGGACCACATGGACAGCATCGTGGGCATGAGCCTGCAGACCGGCAAAGTCAAGTGGTCCACGGCCACGCTATCCGCGGATACCTGGACCATCCCGATGCCGAACGACTCTCCGGACTTCGACTTCGGCGCCGGGTCGCAGCTCTACACGACCACCATCAATGGCCATCCGGTCCAACTGCTGGGCATCGGCCAGAAGAGCGGCGTCTACTGGGCACTGAACCCGACCACTGGCAAGCTGGTCTGGCAGACCCAGGGCGGCCCCGGCGGCATCCTGGGCGGGATCGAGTGGGGCACCGCCACCGATGGCACGCACGTCTTCATCAACCAGAGCAACAGCAAGCACGTGCTGACCACCATCACGGCCTACGACGGCGCGAAGACGACCACCGAAGGCGGCTTCTTCGAGGCGCTGAACGCGGCCACCGGCGCGATCGACTGGCAGGTCGCCGACCCCCAGGACCAGTACCTGGACGAATCGTTCGTCTCCAGCGCCAACGGCGTGATGTACACCGGCTCGGCGGCGGCCACCGGCCCGGACATGTACGCCCTGAACGGCACCACCGGCCAGATACTGTGGCGTTACGCCAGCGGCGGCGCCGTATGGTCCGGCGCGGCGATCGTCGACGGCACCGTCTACTGGGGCTCCGGCTACCACACGAAATACTTCGGCCTCGGCTACAACGGCGACAACAACAACCTGTACGCCTTCACCCTGAACGGCCACTGACCCTTAGCCAGCCACATCCGGTCAATTACCCCGTGTGAAGTCGATCCGGTCGGCCGACTCGCCCCGGCCGACCAGGACCATGGCCACCATCTGCGGCGGGAACAGGCCGTGAGCCACGACCCCGGGCGTCGATGACAACCAGACGGCGAGCGCCGCCGGGTCCTCGACCGGTCCGTGGTAATCGGCGATCACGCCACCGTCCGGGCTCAGCGGGACGTCACGCAGCGAAGCTGGGCCGACCCGGCGCCGGGTGGCGCGCAGCCCGAAGGACAGCAGCTCAAGGGGGACAGGGGCGTGCAGGGCCGGGACCGGCTTGGAGGAGTCAGCGATAACAACGAACCGGTCCGCGGCCCCGGCCACGATCTTCTCCCGGGTGTGGGCGCCGCCGCCCCCCTTGACCAGCCAGCCGTCCGGAGCGATCTGGTCCGCGCCGTCGATGGTGATGTCGAACCGGTCGATGCTCGTGACGTCCTCGATCCGCAGGCCCAGTTCGCGCGCGGCGTGCTCGGTGCGCGGCGACGTCGCGGCGCAAACGATGTCGAGGGATCGCTTGGCCAAGGCCGGGAGCAGGTACGCCACGGTCGAGCCGGTGCCAAGGCCGACGGTCATGCCGTTCTCGACCAGATCCGCGGCCGCTTCCGCGGCCACCTGCTTCTCCCGCTCGATGCTCATGACCGTATCCCTCGATGGTGTCTAGGAGCGTGCACATGCCCTGCGGGTCGTCGAGGAACGCGGCTCGTTGATCGCCCGTTCGTCATAGTCGATCCGCAGGCTCACCGGGGCATGCCCAGCCGGCGCCTCGCCTCGTCGGCGGACACGAGCGTTGTCTGGCCTGCGGCATCCCGGGCCTTCCACTCCAGCATCGATGCGGTGTCCTCGGCGTCCTCGAGCTCGTGCGGGGCGGCGGCCTGCTCCAGATCCCGCAGGCGCAGGAAATCGGTCACCGGCACGACGACCGCAGCCTGGCCGCCCAAGTGGATCACCTCATACGAACCGGTATCCCGGCTGGGCATCTGGGGCTGGGCAGGCATCCCGTTGCCCCCTGTCGTCATCGGCGAGTACCTGCTACCCATCCTGGCAGGCTTCCCGGCTTATCGACATGGCGTCGGCCACGGCGGCCGTCCTGTGTCGTGATGGCAACCTTAAGATGATCCGAGGCAAAGTATGTCGTGCAGTCATTCGAACGTCAGCCCGGCAAGCGACTCCGTTGGGAGCCAAGTTGGGAGCCAACGTCACCGGGCACCTGTCGATAGCAGGCCACGCCCAGCCATGGTTGTCGCTGGCAGTCGCCAGGGAGCGGCTAACCTGGTTACCCCTAGCCCTTACCCGTGGCCCGGTTCGTGAATAACCCGTGAGCCCGGTTCGGCTTTCCCTCAGTGTGTTCGATCATCTGGGATGATCTCTGATGCAGGGAAATCGCGGATGGACCGGGAGCTGCTGGACGCTGGATGATTGCCGGGCATCTGGTCCCGCCGGGCAGCGTGTTCGCGTTCCTGGCGGAGCACCGTAGCGAGTTGTTCCCGGACAGCTTCACCGCTGACTTGTTCCCTTCGCGGACCGGGCGCCCGTCGTTCCGGCGGATCTGGTGGGCAGCGTGCTGGTGCTGAAAGAGCTGTATGACCTGTCGGATCCGCGACGGCGGACGCGCTGAAGTATGACATCCGGTGGAAGGTGGCCTGCGCCGTCGCTGACCCAGGTGAGCTTCGACCGTCCACGCTGGTGTACTGGCGCAAACGGATCGCGAAGTCCGGTCGCCCGGACCGGGTCTTTGATGCGGTCGCGGAGGTGATCGCCCAGACTGGCATCTTGCGCGGCCGGCGGAAGCGGTGCGTGGACTCGACGGTTTTCGACGACGCGGTGGCGACCCAGGACACCGTCACCCAGCTGGTGGCCGCGATGCGCAAGGTGGCACGGGTGGTGCCTGGCGCGGCGGATGTGATCACGGCGGTGTGCCCGCTGGATTACTCCAAGCCGGGCAAGCCGCCGATCGACTGGGATGATCCTGACGCCAAGGCTGCCCTGGTCAGTGCCCTGGTCAATGACGCGCTGGCGGTACTCGCGGAGCTGGCGGGCCCGGATTCCCCCGGCCGGGACGCCGCGGCGGCGGACGCGCTGGGCCTGCTGGCGCTGGTGGCCGGGCAGGACGTGGAGCCCGCTGAGGACTCCGATGGGACCGATGGGCGGTGGCGGATCGCCCGGAAGGTCGCCCCGGACCGGGTGATCAGCACCGTGGACCGCCAGGCACGGCATACCCGCAAGAGCAAGTCGAAGCGGCGCGACGGGTTCCGCGGGCACCTGGCGGCCGAGCCGCAGACCGGGCTGATCACCGACTGCGAGATGACGATGGCCGCCGGGCCTGGCGGCAGTGACGCGGAGAACGGGGTGAAGATGGCCTGCCGCGACCGGTTCCATGGCTGTGCTGAGGGCGGGATGACGCGGCCAGCGCTGGCGAGGGCACCGTGCCCGGCGCGCCGCAGCCGGAGCAGCCCGGTGACCAGGAGCGGGAGGACAGCCTGGAGGTGTATGGCGACTCGGCCTACGGCAGCGGGGAGGCCCGCGCCGCCTACCGGCAGCCGGTCCGGCCCGGTGATCAAGCCCAAGCCGGTGCACCGGCCGTGCCCGGCGGGTTCACCCTGGACGACTTCACCATCTGCGAGCAGGATGGCACGATCACCTGCCCGGCCGGGCATACCCGGCCGATGAGCGGCAAGCGGACTGTCACCTTCGGCGCGCTGTGCGGCGGCTGCCCGCTGCGGGCGCGGTGCACCACCGCCAAAGACGGCCGGTCTATGACCATCCACCCGCAGGAGGGGCTGCTGCGCGCCG
Organism: uncultured Actinomycetes bacterium; assembly: GCA_963775825.1. Taxonomy (GTDB): domain Bacteria; phylum Actinomycetota; class Actinomycetes; order Streptosporangiales; family Streptosporangiaceae; genus Bog-532. Next base: position 139,130 of record CAVZKY010000032.1, on the reverse strand, counting down.
CCCGCGCGCAGGCCCGCACGCCGGAGTTCAGGCAGGCCTACCCGGCCCGGTCGATGATCGAACGGGTCATCGCCTGGACCGCCACCCAGAACGGCCGCCGCATCCGGCTCCGCTACATCGGCACCGTGAAGAACGACGCCTGGCTGCACGCCCGGTGCGGCGCCATCAACCTGCGGACCCTGGTGAAGGCCGGGCTGACCCGCGACGGCGGGGCCTGGGTCCTGGCCTGACAGCCGCGGCCACAGCCCGATCCCTGCCCGGCCCGGGCCGGGAGCCCCGCCGGCCCGGGAATGCCCGGAATCAGGCGCTGGCCTGCGATACCCGCCCTTCCGCGTAAGCCAGAGCACACTATGACAAGCCAGAACCCCTGCCGGGCCGAGCCGCGCGACGAGCGTTGTTCAGAGGCGTCCTAGACCGGTGAGGAGCCGAGATGCACGACGATGACTCACCGTTCCTGGCGGTGCCAACGTCGGAGTGGCTCGCGGCGAACGATCATGCGTTCGTCATCGCCGATCGCTTCCCGGTTAGCCCAGGACATGCCCTCGTCGTGCCGCGACGCGCGATCGCTACCTAGTCGGAAGCTAGTGACGATGAGCGGGCCGACATCCTGGCCCTTATCGATGAGGTCAAGTGCCAGCTCGACGTCGAGCTGCGGCCCGACGGCTATAACGTCGGCTTCAACGCTGGCGCGGCCGCCGGGCAAACCGTCCGGCACTTTCATGTCCACGTCATCCCGCGCTACCGCGGCGATGTGCCGGATCCGCGCGGCGGTGTGCGGCATGCCATACCGGGCAAGGGCAACTACCTGCAGCCCGCAACGGAACCATATGCACTGGTCGACGGGCAGGACCGGCTGCTGCGCGACGATCTGCTGAGGTGCCTTCGTGATCCGCGGTTCGAACGCGTTGACCTGCTGGTCAGTTTCGTCATGAAATCCGGGCTGGCGCAGATCCACGGCGGCCTGGTGGATGCCCTGGACCGGGGAGCCAAGATTAGGGTGCTTACGACGGACTACCTCACCGTCACCGACGCCGACGCACTGGCCCGATTGCTCGACCTTGCTGAGGTGCGGCCAAACGCAGTCGCCACACGCGTCTTCCACGATCCGGCGACCAGTTTCCACCCCAAGGCCTATCTCTTCTCCTCCGCCGACGGCACGGTCGCCGCGACGTTCGTGGGTAGCAACAACCTCAGCGCAGCGGGTATCGCGGGCGGCATCGAATGGGCCATCGGCGCCGACCGTGCCGCGCCCCTACTGACCGCCTTCGAGCGGCTCTGGTCCGACCCGCGCAGCCAACCGCTCATCCACGGCCTGCTGGCGGACTACCGTCGGCGCTGGCAACCGGCCGTGCACACAGCAGGGGTGGTGCCCGAACCACCGGCCACGCCCCCCGCTCCGCGACCCATACAGCAGGAGGCGCTAGCGGCCCTGGTTTACACAGGCAACTTCGCCAAGATCGCTCTTAACGTCGCCCACCGCGCAGGACAGCCCGGCAATGTCTTGGCAGACCTGCTGCGGTCTTGGTTCGGCACCGACGCGGGCCAACCCGGCACGGTGCAGTATGTCGAGCTGGTGGGCGGTGAGTCGCACTGGCAGATGCGGCCGGCATCCGCGGTCGCCAGCCATACCGAGCCCGCCTGGCCCCGCAGCATAGATCCAGGGCCAGCCTCATAATGGTGGACGCCGACATCCCTGCGCGGGCTAACACGCCGTAAACATTCCCGGTCCTCCAGCCACAGTCGGTAGCTCACGGGCTCGGAGGTACTGCCGCAAACGTCTTCCAGCGGCATGCCGCCCGCTGCAGAGCCGCGGGTGCCCATCGATCGCCGACTTGGCGTGGTGTCCGGGGCGGCTCAACGGCCCGACCGGCGGCATGCAGATCATTCCTTCTGCCCAGCGGCTGGATGCCTGCGGGGGCGTGAGCGAGCCCGCGCCGTCCGGATTGCGGGTTGGAAGAGTGTCACAGCTTCGGGTGGTGCCTTGTCTTCAAGGGAAAGCATCAGGCGGAAGGAAAGATCATGCGAGTCTTCGTCACGGGAGCGACCGGGGCACTGGGCCGGTACCTGGTTCCTGGGCTGGTCGCGGCCGGTCACGAGGTCACCGCGACCACGAGGACGCCCGGCAAGGTCGCGCAGTTGCGCGGGGCGGGCGCGGAGCCGGTAATTCTCGACGGGCTGGATCGCGAGGCGGTGATCGCGGCGGTGCGGGCCGCCGCGCCGGAGGTGGTCGTGCACCAGATGACCGCGCTGGCGGGCATGCGGAGCCTCCGCAATCCCGACCAGGCGTTCGCCGCCACGAACGAGCTGCGGACCCAGGGCACCGATAACCTGCTGGCGGCCGCGGCGCGGGCGGGCACCCGCCGGATCATCGCGCAAGGTTACGCGGGCCCCGGGCCGGACAAGCCGTTCCGGCCGTGCGCTGAAGACCGAGGCAGATCCGCTCGACTGGCAGCCCATCAGGTCGGCCGCGCAAATGCCGGCGGCGATCACGTATGTGGACAAGACCGTGCCGCTGGAGGCACCGGAAGGAATCGTGCTGCGCTACGGCAGCTTCTACGGGCCGGGCGCCTCGGATGTCCTGCTGGAGATGCTGCGGAAGCGGCTGCTGCCGGTGGTCGGCGGTGGGACCGGGGTCTGGTCGTTCATCGAGATCACCGACGCCGCCGCGGCGACGATCGCGGCCGTCGGCCATGGCGCGCCTGGCATCTATAACGTCGTGGACGACGACCCCGCGCCGGTCGCGGAGTGGCTGCCGTACCTGGCCCAGGTCGCGGGCGTGAAGCCCCCGCGGCGCGTGCCCGCCTGGCTCGGGCGGCTGCTCGCCGGGGAGTTCGTCGTGGCCCAGATGACCACCTCGCGCGGGTCCTCCAACCAGAAGGCCAAGAAAGAGCTCGGCTGGGTGCCGCGGTACCCGAGCTGGCGGGAGGGGTTCCGTGCCTGGGTCCGCCGATGAGGCCGACGCAGCGCAGGAGTACCAGCCGCTGCTGTTCTCCATCGCCTACGGGATGACCGGGTCCGTCGGCGACGCCGAGGACATCGTGCAGGATGCGTTCGTTGGCCTGACCCGAGCGCGCCAGGCGGGGACCAAGATCGCCGATCTGAAGGCGTACCTGGCGACAGCGGTGACGCGGCTGGGAATCAACTACCTGAGGTCGGCCCGGGTGCGGCGGGAGACGTACGTGGGGGACTGGCTGCCCGAGCCGGTCGTCGTGCCGGCGGCGGGCCGGGGCCGGCCGAGCACGCCGAGCTGGCCGATTCGCTGTCGATGGCGTTCCTCGTGCTGCTGGAGGCCCTTTCGCCGGTGGAGCGGGCGGTGTTCATGCTGCGCGAGGTGTTTGGGTACGGCTATCCGGATGTGGCGCAGATCATTGGCAAGACCGAGGTGAACTGCCGGCAGATCTTTGCCCGCGCCAGGCAGCGCATCGCCGCCGGAGGGCCGGTGCCCGACAGCGCGCCGCCCCTGATGCGGCGGGCCGAAGGCGAGGAGCTCACCCGCAGGTTCTTCGAGGCCGCCGCGGGCGGCGACATGGACGCGCTGCTCGGCATGCTCGCGCCCGACGTGGTGCTCTACGGGGACGGTGGCGGCAAGGCGCAGGCGGTCGGCGCCCCGCTGCGCGGGCGGGAGCGGGTCGCCCGGCTGCTGTTCGGCCTCTTCCGCCGAGGCCGGCCCCTGGGCACTTCCCTCCAGCTGGCCTGGGTCAACGGCCAGCCGGGCGCGATCGGGTTCGACGCCGCGGGGCGGGTGTTCACCGTGTTCGAGGTTGAGGTGGCCGACGGCGTAGTCCACGCGATCCGCGCTGTCGTCAATCCCGACAAGCTTGGTCATATCGGGCCGGTGTCCGACGTGGCGCGACTGCCGGAGAAGGAATTACCGCAGCCCAGACGCAACACGAAAGAGGGAGGAAACCGATGAGCGACCTTCAGGCCATCGCGGATCGGGTCGAGATCGGCGCTGCGCGGCGAGTTCACCGATCGGCGGGCTGACACCACACCATCGCCCGCTTCACCCTCCGTCTCAATCGCGGGGGCACTCGAAAGTTCGCCTTTGGCTGCGAGCCCGGGTGTGCCGTGAGATGGCTCCGCCTCAGGCGCCGGAGTTGACCGCGGGACATCGCTCTTTCGGCCGTACGTCAGGCGCTGGCCACCGTCGCGATGGCAACCGTGCGACCGCCGCGGCGGCGTGCCGGATCATCACCAGGGATATACCGTGATGGTATGAGCGCGCAGCCGACGAGTGATCCAGACCCGGGTGAGCCGTACGAGGTCATCCACCTCGGCGGGGAGGCTGCCGCGATCGTCCCGCTACCTGAGTTGCGGCGCCTTCGGGCCGTTGAGCGTCACGCGTCCGCCGAGGCCCGGGAGGAGGCGGAGATAGAGGCCACGCTGGCGGGTCATCGGGAGTGGGTGGCCGCGGGCCGCCCTGGCGCGGTCTCCCATGAGGAGGCGATGGCGGAGCTGCTCGGCGGCCACGGGTGAAGATCGAGTGGTCTCCTACCGCCCGCGCGTCCGCACATCGTTACCTGGCGGACCAGGACGGGATGCGCGCGATCGGCGTGGCCGTCGCCGACCTGGCCAGCAACCCTTACCCGCCGGATGCGTTTCACCGAGGTGACTATCGCCGGCTGCGTGTCGGTTCTTACCGGGTGGTAAACGTCATCGACGGCGACTTAATCACCATCGAGCGGGTCGACCGTCTCGCGAACTGAGCATCCGGTCGTTGCCCACCGGGCGGTCGCTCTTGTGCCCATGACGGCGGGGAGCCACTCGTTCGGCATCGATGGAATGTCTTCCGGCAATTGTGAGGGTGCTTGGCTTGCGCAGGTTACGTAGCTATTCTGAGTGATGTTGTAACTCAGAATGGAGGTGGCATGGCCGAGCCGCTTGCCGGACGGGACCTGGCGTGGCTGGAGCGCCGCCGCGCGAGTTGCTCGCCCTGATCTCCCAGGCCGGGGATTTCCGGCGGGGCGCGCTGAACGCGGTGTTCCGCAAGTGCGGCAAGCCGAACTGCGCGTGCGCCCGGCCGGGTCACCGCGGCCACGGGCCGCAGTGGAACCTCACCTGCCGCATCGGCGGCAAGACCGTGAAGTGCACCTGAAGCCAGGCCCGGAGCTGGAGAAGATCCAGCGGGAGGTCGCCGAGCACCAGCGGTTCGCCGGTCTGGTGGAGGAGGTGACCGCTGTCAGCGAGGCGATCTGCGCAGCCCGGCCGTGGCCGGGCCAGCGCACCCCCTCCGGCGGAGGGAAAGGGGGGCTCCGCGCGGACTAGAGGAGATCATCACCGCCGAGGTGCCGGCCCTGGCCGGGCTGGCCGCCGGGATGCTCGCCAGGCGCGGCGCTGGGCGTGCTGGAGGACGCGATGCGCGCCGCGCTGGCCGCGGCCGGGCGCGGCTGCTGGAAGCGGTGCTGGGTGGCGATGATGACGGCTACGCCTGCCCGCACGCCGTGCGCCAGCGGCCATCAGGCGGCCTTCGCCGACCGCCGGCCCAAGACCATCACCACGGTGCTGGGGCCGGTGCGGGTAAGCGGGCCTGGTACCACTGCCGCGAATGCGGGCACGGCTTCGCGCCACGGGACGGGCAACTGGGCGTGGCCGGGACATCGCTGTCGCCGGGGCTGACCCAGATGATTGCCCGGGCCGGCGCGGAGGTCCCGTTCGGCAAGGCCGCCGCCCTGCTGGCCGACCCGGCCGGGATCGCTGTGAGCGCCAGGACAATCGAGCGGTCCGCCGAGGCGTCCGGCGCGGCGGCCCGCGCCGCGACCGGGACCGCAGGCCGCCGGCTCGCGCCCGCACGATCCGCCCGCTGCCCCCGCCCGAGCCGGTCCCCGACATGCTGTATGTCGAGGTGGAGGGCACCGGCGTCCCGTACGCCCCAGCGAGACCGAAGGCCGCAAGGGCAAAGGCGAGGACGGCAGGCCCGCACCCGCGAGATCAAGCTCGCCCGCCTCTTCACCGTCTCCAGCCTCGATGACGACGGCAACCCGGTGATGGACCCCGGCTCCTCCAGCTACGCGGCCACCTTCGACGGCAAGGACGCCCTCGCCGAACTGGTGGAAACCGAATACCTGCGCCGCGGCGGGATCACTTCCGCCAGGTCGTCGCCGTCGGCGACGGCGCCGCCTGGATCTGGACCATGGCACAGGCCTCTCTACCCGCACGCCACCCACATCACCGACATCTACCACGCCCGCGAGCATCTCCACGATCTCGCGCCCACCTGGCCTTCATCACCCCCGACCCCGCCCAATGGCTGGAAGAACGCAGCGCCGAACTCGACGCCGGGACTATCGAGGCGATCATCCAAGCCGCCGCCAGTACCCGCTCACCGGCACCAAAGCCGGCGAACTGGACACCAAAGTGGGTTACTTCGAGCACAACGCCCACCGGATGCGCTACGCCCACTTCCGCGAACTCGGCATGTTCACCGGCTCCGGCGCCATCGAAGCAGGCTGCAAAGCCATCGTCGTCCAGCGCGCCAAACAGTCAGGCATGCACTGGACCACCGCCGGCGCAGCCCGCATCATCGCCCTGCGCTGTCAGCACGCCAGCGGCCGCTGGGACGAACTCTGGACCGCCCAGCTGCCAGCCCGGCCCGGCTCCGGGCGGCCGTCTGACAGACCCATCGACTCAGACCCACTGGCTGCAGCCACCAGCAAGATCATCTCCAACAAAGCCCGGCCGCAATGTCGGCGAGTGTCGCTACGGTGGTGCGTACCAGTGGTACCGGCCGTTGCGGAGGCGACGATGACGGAAACGACGCACGGCGTATCGCCGGCCCGTGAGCCAGCAGGTCTGGCACCCAGTCTGCCGATGAGGGCAGCTTGGTCGGAGTAAGTCGTCCATGTAGCGGTGTCGGCCGTGTCGACGACGCCGAAGAGTCCTGCAGCCCGAACTCCTTGCCGTCCTCGGAGTACCGGGCTCCTTCGATATCGAAGAACCGGCAGCGCTGATAGTGGACAGGGGGCAGAAGCGGCTTCCAGCGGCCCACCGCCCGTGCCGCCTCGGGCCAGGCCCCTAGCCTCGTAGCAACCCGGCTGCGCCACCGCGATGGTCCGCATGGGCCACAACCGAAGGAACCGCCGCAGATGCTTCCAGCTGGTTTCTCAAGGACCGGCCGGACCATGGACAGCGCCTGGTCTCCGGGTGCGTCGGCGTTCTGCAAGACTCGGCGGGTGGCGGAAACCGGATTGCCTGAGCTGGACGTGGCGCGCGTGCGGCGCTGGTGTGAACACCGCGTTCCCGCGCATGTCCGCGACCAGATGCGGGTGGAATGCGATGTCGCGCCGCGGCATCTGACCATCGTGGAGTGCAGGCCGCCCTGGCGCCCGGAGGCCGGCCCGGATTGGACACGGTTTCCCATCGCACGGCTGCGCTACACCAAGGCGAGCAGGAGCTGGTCACTGTTCTGGCGTGACCGCCACCTGCGGTTCCACGCCTACGACCGGCTCGCGCCCTCGGTGCACGTTGATGACCTCCTGCGGGAGATCGACGCCGACCCGACCGCGATCTTCTGGGGATAGCGCGATCAGTAGAGCCGTCGCGATGTCGCGCGGCCCCGGCTGCCAATAGTTCCCCGATGCCGCCCAAAAGGCAGCGGCGCGGACTGTTGGTCCCTCGGTCGTGCTAGTCATGCTCGTGCCGCCAGCCGGCGCCGTTTTCAGTTACAGTGCCAGCAACTGCGTCCCGTTCAGTGAGATTCTGCACGGGCGCGGCGGAGCGCGCTGGATAGGGGCTCGGGCAGCACGACGGTGCGAGGCAGCAGCGTGCCGTCGAAGTAGCTGGGTTTGTGCTTGCGGAGCAGCTGCTCGCCGTCGGTCTCCCAGTGGAAGCCCCGCTTGGGCTGGAGGAGCCGGGTGAACACCGTGCTGGCCTTGGTGGGATCGCGGTCGGCAAGCCGTCGCAGCGCCTCGGGTGAGATGTCGGGGTCGCCCAGGAAGCCGGAGATGATCTCCCGGTAACGGCGGCGGGAGATCAGCGCGGGGTTGCTGAACAGCTCCTCGAGCAGGCCGTAGTCCGGGTAGAAGCTCAATCCCTCTTCTGCGAGGGAATGAATTGCAACGCTGTCGGCGTCCAGGATGTCGTCGGGGAGGTCCATCGGCGGGAGCTCCGCCGGCTCGGCCCCGGGGCTGGCCTGCTGGGCCAGGTGGCGATGGTAGGCCTGCACCGTAGTGGCCACCTCAGTGCCGGGCACCACGATAAGGTCCGCGCCGAACAGGTCCACGAACGTCTTGTGATGCTCGGCCAGGACCCGGCGGGCCTGCGCGAGCTTGTCCGGATTGCGGAAGACCATCGCGGGGTGGCGCAGCGCCTGCTCAGCCGCCACAGCCAGCATCGCATCACGCTCAGACGCAGGGTATGCGGACAAATGGCCCGAGACCATCCAATCGTCGCTGGCCCGCACGAGGCGGCCGACGAGGATCATGCCCTTCTTCAGCGGTTTGAGCGCTGTGCGGCCCATGTTGGATCGGGCCCGGTAGGTGAGCTCGTCCAGGACGTTGACCAGAACCAGGGCGTCACCGTCCTTGCCGGTGACGTCGAAAATCCCCTCTACGACGTCCTGCCAGCGCAGCAGCATATCCCGTTCGGCGCCGGTCAGCTCGGGATGGGCCGCGACGAACGCCTCGACGACGGTGCTTCCCGACCGGAGCCGGTACTGCAAGGCGAAGTGGTCCAGGACCATGGAGAACATCGCCTCATCGGTCACCAGCCCGCCGGGAAACTGCCCGGCGACCACCGCCGACAGTTCCCGGTCGAAACGGGGCGATAGGGCGAAGTCGATCAGCTCTGCCTTGAGGTCCCCGGCCCGCTGCACCAGATCCACCCGATACCTCCCTCCGCGGGGCGGAAACGTTTCTCGGCGAGCATATCCGGGCACGCCCGGCAACCCCGGCGAATCGGCTTGGTCGCGCCGGGCGAGCTGGTACCTCCGCCCGCCTGCCGGGGCTGACCTCATAGCCCGGTTGCCCGAGGGTTTTACCGCCCCTGAGCCGGGCCCGCCTGAGCATTAGTGCACACAGGGGATGCCGTATTTGGCGTTCGGGGCCACGGTCACCGCGGCTCCGGTCGCGGCGGCCAGGATGCCCCGCACCTGCTCGCTGCGCTTGACCACGCTCACGGCGCGGTGCTGGGCCAGGCCGGCGTGGGCGCGAAGACCAATGAGATCACCCGGTTCAGCGTGCTGCTGGACCCGGCCGGCATCCGGGACGCTGTGATTACCGCCGATGCCCGGCACGCTCAGCGCGACCACGCCGAATACCTCCACCGTCGCGGCGCGCATTACCTGATCACGGTCAAAGGCAACCAGCCGCACCTGTTCGCCCAGCTCAAGAATCCTCCCTGGCGGCAGATCCCTATCGCGCATGAGTCGTGCGGCCGCGGGCACGGCCGGGACGAGCACCGAACGATCATGAAGTGCTGAACGGCTTCGCCAGGCCCGGCTAGCATGCCCGCCGTGCTGCCGCCGGTTACCGCCGGCTGAGGGTGACGTGGGTGACGCCGCTGGGGCTGCTGGCGGCCTCAATGCGGAAGCGGTCTTCGAGCGCCTCCAGCCCGTCCCAGAGCCGCTCCCCGCGGCCCAGCACGATGGGCACCACGACGATGTGCGCGTAGTCGATCAGGCCGGCGGCCAGGAACTCGCGGATAGTGGACGGACCGCCGCCGATGCGGATGTCCCGGCCAGCGGCGGCCTGGCGCGCCTGCGCAAGCGCCTGGGCGGGGCTGGCGTCGAGGAAGTCAAACGTGGTACCGCCGTTCATCTGGACCGGGCGCCGCAGATGGTGAGTGAGAACAAAGACCGGGGTGTGGAACGGCGGGCTGTCTCCCCACCATCCGTTCCACTCCTGGTCCGGCCAGGGGCCGTGGTAGGGGCCGAACTTGCCCCGGCCCATGATCTCGGCGCCGATGCCCGGGCACCAGGCGCTGGCAAAGGCGTCGTCGATGCCGGTGCTGCCGCCGGGCTGGCCCTGCATGGCGTGGAACGTGCGGGTCGCGAAAAACCACTCGTGCAGCCGGGTTCCCGCATGCCCAAACGGGGCATCCAGGCTTTGCCCCGCGCCGGTGCCGAACCCATCCAGCGACACCGAGAAGTTGTGCACCCGGACTTGCGACACAGTGACCTCCTGACACGTTGCTTCACGGCGAGCGGGACCATTGCCGCGTGCCGCCCCCCGTGAGGACGATCCGCCGGGCCCGAAGTCATCGCCAGTGCCTGGCCGCTGAGCGTCATGCGCTGCGGGTCACCGCCGCGGGCCACAATAGCCTGGCCAATCCCCCCAGACGATCATGCAGCACTACGCGACTTTGCCGGGGCCCTGCTGCGACAAGAGCCATGTTCAAGCAGTCGCTACCGAAGGTCATGGATCTCTCCTGACCACGCAGGCGTCAAGCGATGAGGCCCCTGCGGAAATCGCTGAGCCGCCGTCCCCGACTTTCGCGACGCCACCGCGGTACGGCCCCGAAAACGACCCGGCATAGTGAGGGGTTATTGCCAGGACCTGTGGATCAAGAGATCAGGTGGCAGTGCGGGTGCCGCGGTAGAGCCAGGCGGAGTTGTGCGGGGTGAGTTGCCCGGCGTCGAATCCTCCGGCGTAGATGGTCCCGGGCGGGTCGGACGAGAACGACGACAAGGCGATGGTACGGGTGGCTACCAGCGCGGGCGTGGGGGTGATGGCCGGGTCGAGAACTTCCAGAGAGCGGTAGCCCCCGTGGGGGTCCCGGATGAGCACGTAGGCACCGGGAGCCTTGTGGAGCGGGCCGAACCCGTTGGGGGACTGGGGTGTTTTCGCGTCGTAGCCGCCGATGAGCAGGGACCCAGGTGACAGCCCCGGCTGCGGTGCCTGCGGGTAGGGGGTCATGTCGTTGTAGGCGACGATGAGCGCGCGGACCGGAGTGTGCAGCTCCCTGGAGGCGTAGGTGAGCACGTCGAGGTCGGCCGCGGCGCTGTAGTGGTCCCCGGGTACGATGCGCAGCAGGCGGCCTTGCCCTCCTTCCGCGGCGACCAGAAGAGCCTGCCCGCCGCCAGAGGGGTCCGCGATACAGGTCAGGCCCCGCAAACCGCCCGATCCGGTCAGCGGCAGCCCCTGTCCCCAGGTGAATACCTTCGTCCAGGAGGCCGTGCTGCCGTCCTGACGCTCGTAGATCTCCCACGCCACGGTGGCGTACAGTTTCCCGCTGCACTCGGCGAAGCTCATCACGCGTTGCCGGGCCGGGTGGGTGATACTCCTGTTTCCGGCTCGGTGTCCCAGACGATCCGGCCGGGACCGGTCGGGTCGTACACGCCGCTGATGATGCCGACGGGATTCGTTCCCGCGGACGCGCGTTCGATACCGGTGACCGAGTCGCGGTGGTAGCCGAAGCTGCGCGTCTGCGCACCCTTCGGCGCTGCCGGTGCCAGGCTGGTTTGCGACCAGCGTCCCGACTGGCCGCCCTTGGCGAACACCGTGAGGCTGCCCAGGCGATCCCAGACACTGGCCAGCAGCACCGAATGCGGAGTGGTCAGCGGCCGTCCACGATAGTCGGAACCGAACCGGACCGTGCAGAGAGCGCCGATGCCCTGATAGCGGCGCAGGCCGCTTGCTGGCCCGACGTTATGCGTTCGCTGAACTCGGTGTCGACCTTCCAGGACGCGGCAGGAGCGTCCAGGACCAGCACCTGGGCGCCGGGCAGCCGGGGATCGGCCTGGCGGGAGTCTCTCCAGTAGCTGTTGCCCGCGTACAGGGATCCGTCCATTGTGGCCAGCGCACGCAGCTCGGTCCCGCCGATCACGCCGATCCCCGGACTCATCGAATCGATCGGCAGCGACCTTCTCCAGGTGAACGGCGGCACCTGCGCGTCCGGGACACCGGGCCCCGCACCGGAGGCCGTCCCCGCCGGTGCGTCAGCGGAGGCCTGCGTGCAGGCCGACAGCAGCACCGGTGCACCTGCCGCGGCCGCCTCCGGGGCCAGCGCGCGGGACAGCATCGTCCTGCGGTCCATCAGACCAGACCGGGCGAGCTCGTCCCGTCCGTCGCCAGCCGGATGAAACGAAGAGAAATCCGAAGGCTCTCGCATGCACTCGACGCTGACGCGCCCTCATCAATTAGCCCCATGAGACACCTGTGAACGACACGTAGCAGCCCTGTGAAACACCTGTAAGTGACACTTAGCCCTCCCTCCCTCGGGAATCACTCCCAGCCGGAACGAGTGAAGCCAAGAGCAGACAGCCCTTGCCGGACGTGCCGGGCTTCTTCGTCGAGCAGGTGGCGGGCACGGGTCGCCCAGTCCGCGTCGATGCGGAAGCCGTCACCGGCGAAACGGGGGAAGACGTGCAGATGGAAGTGGAAAACCTCCTGGAAGGCGGCCTCGCCGTCGGCGAGGAACACATTCACGCCCTCACAGCGCAGCCCGGACCGCCGCAGGGCCCGGCCGATGCGGTGGCCGATCCGCCAGACGTGCATGCTGGTTTCCTCGTCCAGGTCCTCCAGGCCCGTGGCGTGCAGCCGGGGCACGACAAGGACATGCCCGGGCGTCACCGCCCCCAGGTCCATGAAGGCCACCACGCGGTCATCGGCGAAGGCCACGCTCGCCTCCGCCTCACCGGCAACGATGGCACAAAAAGCATCCACTCTGATCCTCGCCGCCCACGGGGAAATGGTCCGATGACCGCGGACGAGGCAGACGAACATCCCGTTCCGCCGTCGGCGGCCCCACAGCTGAGGAGTGGGCACTCAGCCCGGGGCCTGTGCTGATGGCCCTGGATGCCAGAGCGGTCGGCCCGGCACCGTAGCAGGTCACGAAGCTGGCGGCCGGTGCACTTCAGCAGAGCTGCAACCACCAGCTGGCCCGTTACCCCATTATCCAGCGTTGTTATCCAGCGTTTGGGCCGGGTGAAGAATCCCGTGCTTCCGGCATTCCGGTTATCCCGTGACCATCTGGCCCAGCCGCCTTGATCAGCATGTCCAGGGCAGCCCGTAGGTCGGCGTGCGCGTTGATGATGTCGGTCCGGGCGCCAGAGTAGTAGCCGGGCTGCTTGGCACGTTCGGTCACCGAGGCGAGCGTCTGCCGGGCAGCGGCGAGCGCGGTCTCCAGCGTGATGCCAGCCCGGTCACGCCCGGCCGAGCACAAACCAGGTCACCCAACCGCGGGCCCCCGGCCGGGTGCCGCACTCGGCCGCCAGCGAGCGAACGAGGAACAGCCCGTGCGGGCTCTCGGTTTCCGTGAGCGAACCTTTCCAGGAGCTCCCCTGGTCCTCGACCTCGGCGTGCACGCGCCCGCCTTCGCGGACCTGAATACGGACCGTGTAGCTGCCGCCCGGCCGGCCGCTATCGCTATGCGTGCACGCATTGGCCGCGAGCTCCCTGATCAGGAGGACCACATCATCGGCGGCAGGGTGCCCGTCCAGGAACCGGGCAACAAAAGCACGTGTATAGCGGACCCGATCACGGCGCCCGGGAAAGGAGAAGGCACAAGCGCGCGGCCGCGCAGGCGCGACGCATCCCGGCATCACCTGATTGCACATTCGAGTGTCCTCGCTGTCCTCAACGACTCGTCACTGATGCTCATCTGACTGTCGCTGGCGGGGAGTACATTCGTAATAGCTACACAGAGCATTGCCGGCCGACCGTAGGGGACACCGGGCCTGTGTATGTGCCAGCCCAGAATTGTGTGCCTCGTGTATGTGGAGGGAAAATGACATCACGAGAAACCGCCCGCACCCCCCGCCAGGTGTTCGGCGCCATGCTCCGTTACTACCGCGAACGAGCCGGCTTGAGCCGCACCGAACTGGCCCGCCAGATCAGCAAGTCCGTCTCGTTAATCCAGGCCATCGAGCTAGGCCAGCGCGCTGCCACCGCCGACGTCACCGAAGACCTGGAGCGAGTCCTCCCAGCCGACGGCGCCCTGACCCGCCTCCGAGACGAGATCGGCGACGGCTTGGGCTACCAGGCCTACCCGTCGTGGTTCCAGGACTGGCTAGTCTCCGAGCGGGAGGCGAAACGGCTCCGCTGGTTCGAACCATTGCTGGTGCCTGGCCTACTCCAGACAGAGGACTACGCGCGGGCCGTCTTCCGAACACGCTTCGGCGTGAAGGACGAGGAGATCGACCAACTGGTCGCGGCCCGGCTGAAACGTCAGGAGATCTTTACGCGCGATGATCCTCCCGCCTTCTGGGTAATCGTGGACGAGTCGATGCTGCGCCGCCCCGTGGGCGGACGGTACGTGATGCGGGAGCAGATTGTTCAGCTGATCGAAGCGGCCCGACGCCCGCGCGTGTCGGTGCAGGTCATCTCCTCAGCAGTAGGAGCGCACCTGGGACTATGTGCGGGAGGGTTTGCGATCGCCGATATCGAGGACGCGCCGACCGTCGGATACCAGGAGACTGCGGCTCAAGGACAGCTCGTCGACCGCTCTGAAGATGTCGGAACGCTGGCCGATTGCTGGGATACGCTCGTACGCGAGGCACTCCCGTGGGCGACCTCACAGGCGCTACTTGAGGAAGCAGCAAAATCATGGACATCGGCCACGTGACCTGGCGCAAGGCCAGTTACAGCGGCGCCAACGGCGGCGGATGCATAGAGGTCGGCGTTTGGCGGAAGGCCAGCTACAGCGGTGGCAACGGCGGTGAATGCATCGAGGTGGCCTCCACCAGCAAGCCCCTCATCGCCGTCCGTGACTCCAAGGACCCAAACGGGCCCAAATTGGCCTTGACCGCGCCAATGTGGAAGTCGTTCGTTCAGCGCGTGAGAAATCCGAAACTGGGCTTTGACCGAGCCTGACCTCCTTCCATATGCGAACGTCTGAGTTGAGCTCATCGCACGGCGACGTGGCGGACGGCGCTGCCTGAGCGGAAAGTTCCATGGCGGCGCCCCAGGTTGAGTCGGGCCAATTATCGCCGCTCCGTTTGTCTCAATTGTGTGACAGAAACTCAGGTGGCCGCAACAAAGTAACCTTGCCTGGCACTTCCGGCGTCTATTCATATGGGCCCCTATCGTCGCGCCAACCGCGTGGCGGACTTCCACATCCCAAACATGCCTGACCTTGCACGCTTGTGGATGTGGCGCGAGAGGGTGACCCTAAGTCGCGAGATGTGACAGAGTGGGGCGTGGACATGGATGTCTTCCTGGTTCGTGACCGGCTGATCGAGGATTACCGGGAGTTCACGGGCAGCTTCGTCGACATCCATGACAAGCACATCCGCGAGCACGTAGCCGAGCGAATGGCCCGCTGCTACCAATGGCCGGACCCCTGGCTGTCGCTCAACCCGAACTTCGCCTCCGGCGGCACGATCACTGATCTCGTAGCAGAGGGGCTACTGCAGCCGGAATGTGAGCGGATTTTCCGGCTCAAGGGCGATGGCCCCGAGGGCTCGGTACTACGGCTGCATCAGCATCAGCGCAAAGCCATTGAGGCGGCGCACGCCGACCGCAGTTATGTCCTCACCACTGGAACTGGGTCCGGGAAGAGCCTTGCCTACATCGTCCCGATCGTTGACCGGGTGCTGGCAGCCAAGGCGGCCGGAACGTATCGTCCGGGGATCAAGGCGATCATCGTCTATCCGATGAATGCGCTCGCCAACAGTCAGCTCGGTGAACTCCGTAAGTTCCTGACGATCGGATACCCCGACGGGCCGCCGGTCAGCTTCGAACGTCTTGCCGGAGTGATAGGCCGGGTAGTCGTCGACGTCGGCGTGCAGGGCGCGGGGCTTGGGGACGGCGCCGGCGCCGTGGGCGGCGGCGGCCGGGCAGATCGGCAAGTTCCTGAAATCCTGGCTTAGATCTTGAGCGATCTCAGCCGGTCACGCCGGCGAGTTGATCGACCAGCATTGTCAGGCGGGCTTGGTGGTAGTCGGGGCGGAGCAGGCGGGCACGGGTGAGGGTGGCGATGCCGTGCAGCGCGCTCCAGGCCACCTCGGTCAGGGTGTCAGGGTCACGCTCGCCGGCCAGTGGCGTGACAGCTTCCGCTAGTTCGGCGAAGGCGGCTTGCAGCTCGCGGGGCGTCTCGGGCTGGCCGAAGGGCAGCTCGGTGCTGAGGGTGAACATGGCGTCGTAGAGGGCCGGATGCTCCAGGGCGAAGCCGACGTAGGCCCCGGCGAGTTCTCGTAGCGCGGCTGCGGGGGACCCGGCGGCCTCCCGCGCGTTTCGCAGGATGAGGCGCAGTTCGGTGAATCCCTCGACGGCGACCGCGTCGATAATGCCCGCTATGCCGGGGAAGTGGCTGTAGAGGACGGGCTGGCTGTATTCGATCCGGTCGGCCAGCCGGCGGGTGGTGACGGCGTCCCAGCCCTCGGCTTCGGCCAGCTGGCGGGCGGCCGTGATGATGGCCTGGCGCCGGTGGGCCCGGTCGCGCTGACGGCGCTCGGCGGCGGTCATGGCGGTCACTATAGCATCACTAGGTGGTCTAGCGCCGCTAGACATGTCGTTGCTAGCAGTGCTAGCGTCGCTAGGGACGGAAGGAGCCCCCCATGACCACAGACCACCAGCAGCTCGCTGAGCGCTACCTGGCCATGCTCAACCAGCACGACCCCGACGCCGTAGAGAGCTTCGTGGCCGCCGGCTACATCAACCACAATCCCTTCGTCGAGGATGGCCGCGAAGCCAACCGCGCCTTCTGGGCCGCCTTCTTCACCGCCTTCCCCGACCTCACCGCCACCATGGACGACCTCATCCAGGCCGGTGACCGGGTGGCCGGGCGCTTCACCTACCGGGCCACCCACCGCGGGCCGTTCTACGGGATTCCCGCTACCAGCCGGCCGATCGAGATGCGGTCGATCGACATCTGGCGGGTTCAGGGCGGCGAGTTCGCCGAACACTGGGACGAACTCAACCTGCTCGAGGTGTTCCAGCAGCTCGGCGTCATCCCCGCATTCGACCTGGCTGCTCCGCAGGCCACATCATGACCGTCCTCGCCCAGCTGCTCATCGCCGCGGCCCTGGTAGCCACCGCCGTCATCTACGGCACCGACATCTTCGCGGCGATCGTGCTCCGGCCAGCCCTCGCCCACGTGGATGACCGCACCCTGACCGGTGCAACCGGCTACATGCACGACTACGCTGACCGGCGCCTGCCCGTACCTGGTGCCACAGGGCTAACCGCCATAGTCTTGGGCACTGCCGTGGCGGCCCTGGCCGGGCACCCCGGCGCCGCCGTCGCCGGCGGCGCGGCAGTGCTCGCCATGGCCGTCTGGCTGCTCATTTACCGCAGCGTCAGCGCCCCCATCAACCGCCAGCTCACCGCCGCCGCCCACGACCGGCGCACCCCCGGCGACGCACGGGCCCTGCAGCGGCAATGGGACCACGTCATCAACGCCCGGGCGGCGCTGCAGCCCGTGGCCGTCGCGGCCCTATGCGCCGCGCTCATCCTGTCCTGACGAAAAGGCTCGCCGCCCGGTCCCGCATTCCGGGGCAGGCCGGCCAGCACTGTCGATCACGCTCGAACAGCGCTGCCCAGAGCTGCCGTTCCAGCATCCTGATCTGCTTACTCAAGGCTGGCTGGGGCAGGGTTGATGACACCAAGGCCACCGGGCGAGAGGAGGCTCCGATGAGCAGGGTCTGGCTGATCACCGGCGGGAACAGCGGCTTCGGCCGCGCGATCACCGAGGCGGCGGTCGCCGCTGGCGATGTCGTTGTCGCGACCGCCCGCCGCGTCATGACACTCGATGATCTGGTCACAGCGCACCCGGACCAGGTTGAGGCGCTGCCGCTGGACGTCACCGATGCCGCTGCCATCGATGCCACGGTGCGCGACATCACCGACCGCCATGGCCGGATCGATGTGCTGGTCAACAACGCCGGGCGCAGTCACGTCGGCGCGGTCGAGGAGACCACCGACGCCGAGCTGCGCTCCCTGTTCGAGGTGCAGGTCTTCGGCCCCGCCGCGCTGATCCGCGCGGTGCTGCCCGGCATGCGCTCCCGCCGGTCCGGGGCGATCGTGCAGCTGAGCAGCATGGGCGGCCAGATGTCCTTCGCCGGGTTCGCCGCCTACAGCGCCACCAAGTTTGCGCTCGAGGGGATGTCGGAGGCCCTGGCGGACGAAGTCCGCCCGCTGGGCATCAAGGTACTGATCGTGGAGCCAGGCGCCTTCCGCACCGCCCTGTTCAGCAACATCAGCGCCAGCGCGCAGATCGATGACTACACGGCCACCGTCGGCCCGACCCGGCACATGATCGAGACCGGGAACGGCACCCAGCCCGGCGACCCGGCCAAGGCCGCAGCCGCCATCCTCACTGCCCTGGACAGCGGCCGGACGCCGCTGCGCCTGCCGCTCGGCGACAACGCCGTCGATGCCGTCCTCGGCCACCTCAACAGCGTCCGCACGGAGGTCACCACCTGGGAGAAGCTCGCCCGCAACACCCGCCTCAGCCAGTGAACGGACCCGGCGAGCCGACCGGCACGCCTCCGTCGCGACGCGACAGGTGCGCAGGGGCCGGTCGTCAGCTTGTGCTGGTGCCGGGAAGCGGAACGTTCTGCAGCCTGAGCTGGCCCCGTGCGAGCGCCTGGCCGCGCTCGCCGGTGATGGTGACCAGCCATAGTTGCTGGACACGGCCCTGCTGCAGGGGCTCGGCGACAACCTCGGCGCGGCCCGAGGTGGCCGGGCGCAGGAAATCAGTCGCATTGTGCACACCGACCGCGAACTGCCCCCGGTCCCGCACCGCCAGGCTGGCGCCAAGGCCGGCGGCGGATTCGACGGCGGTGGTGTAGACACCGCCCTGCACCACGCCCCACGGGGTGTGGTGATCTGGCCCGAGGTCGATGTGCCCGGTCACGCGGGTTCCGTCGGCCGAATCCACCACCAGGCCGGCCGCGGCCAGGAACCGGCTGGCGGCCTGCGCGCTGAAATGGACGTCGGTGTCCGGCCCGGGCTGGGTATCGGCGGGTTCCTGCATGACATAGTCGTAGCAGGAGATCACTGCTTGCTATTGAGGTAGGTCGCCGGCGGTCAGCGTACTGTCTTCACGCCGTCGACGCGCAGGACGCAAGAGTGCCCGCTCGTTGTCGTCGGCGGGCAGGTTGAGCGGCATCGATTGCGATCCGGATGTCTGAGAACTCATCACGGTGGAGAGTTATGTAGCCACGGTCGCGGACCAGGGCAAGCATCCGGGCGTTGCCGAGCATGATGTCGGCTTGCAGGTTAGGCACGCCACGTGCCGCCGCGGCGGCAACAATGGCGCCGAGCAGGTAGCGTCCCAGCCGCCATCCTCGCCAGCCAGGGGCAACGGTGAGGGCGAACTCACCGTCGCCGTCAGGCAGCATGGCGTAGCCCGCCTCGGCAACCAGTGCGTCCCCGGGGCCGGAAACGACCGCGACCAGGCGATATCCGCCGTCATCCTCGGCCCGGGTCATCTGCTCAAGGAACTTGCGAGCCGGATGGCGCAGGCTGAAGAAGCGGTGGTGCCGGTCGTCATCGGAGAGCCCCTGGAACAGCGCGTCCAGCCCTTCGACGTCGGAATCCGTCACGGTCCGCACGGTAAGGGCCGGGCCATCGGGAAGGCCCAAGGCGGCGACGACGCCACCGGCGGCGTCCGCGCCAGATTCAGGTTGAGCTAGCAATGTGCACTCCTTCGGTGCCGGGCGCGTGCCGCGGGTTATGAATAGATCGCGCGCGGGTTGAGTGCCGGATGGACCGGGGGGCGTCGTCAGGGAAGGAACGATCTGGCCACCGCTGGAAGGTGCAATGGCTGTGGTGCGGGCCGTTGGTGGCCCAGGGAGGCGGAGACGAGCCAGGGCGAGGGAGTTGTGCCTGTCTGGCGGCCAGGCGATCACGGAAGCGCGCGCCGTCGACGATCCGCAGGCCGTGCTCGCCGGCGGCGGCGATCTCGCCGGTAGCATCGGCGACGACGACCGTGAAGCGCACGGACCGGTCCTCGACGGCGATCGCGCGGGCCTCGGCCGCCAGCGAGGTCCCCGGCGGGCTGGCGGCGAGGTGGGTCATGTTGATCAGCGTGCCGACGGTTACCTCGCCGGGTTCCAGGTGCGGATAGACCGCCGCCATGCACGGGGCCTCCATCAGGCCGACCATGAATCCGGTCGCGAACACGGGCTGCCCGCGGCGGAATTCGGCAAGGGCGGGAAGTAAGCCCGGCACGGTCTGGTGCACCGGCACCGTGTATCGGACGACGTGCCTTGCTCCGATCACTAACCCTGGTCTCATGACGTGTGCTCCTTCTCGGTGAACTTGAAGGTCCCGGCTCCTGGCGGGCGGGATGGGGGGCGGGGCTCATCGGGCGCCTCCGCCGGCCGGGATGGCCACGATGTTCGTGCGGTCACCGCTGCGGCCACGGCAGTTGCCTCCGTGCTGCGTCAAGCTCTTGGCTCATGCGTATTCAGAGGCCCGCCTGGGCGCCCTGATACACCAGATCTCCGGCGACAAGACATCTGCGAGGTCACCATCAAGCTGCCGGGCCCGGCGTGACGGGCACGGAGGGCATGCGCGGGCGCGGGCCTGATAACGCAGCGTGCAGCGGTTAGCGTGAGTCGAGGAGAACAGCCTCGGTGGCCAGGTCGTGGGGAATGCGGGGCTGCCCGCAGACGACATAGTCAGCTCTTTCAGCCGCGCCGTCGTGGGCAAAGAACTCATCTTCCAGCCTCATCCACTCGATCCACAAAGACCGGCGTTCCTGGCCATCGCGGTCGATCGCGCGGCGCAGCCGCTCCCCGCGGGGAGCGTGCACCCACAAGGCCATGGTCAGATCGGCAGAAATGGCCTGCCGCGACGAGGTGACCCCCTCGACGATCACCACGTCAGCGGGAGGGACCATGGCCCATCTGCCCAGGCCCTGGCCCAGCGGATCATTGGCCCAGTCACGGACGCGGAACCGGGCGGGCAATCCGGACAGCAGCGGCCGTAGCGCCTCGCGTTCCAGCCGGGGCCACCAGCCCTCAATGTCGCGCCAGTACAGGAAATCGTCCACCCGGACAACCGGCGCGCCGCCGCAGGCCACGGCCAGCGCCCGGGCCAGCGTCGACTTTCCGGCACCCCCGCGCCCGTCCACCGCGACCAGGCGAACAGCCCGGGCGCACGGACGCGCACGGATCTCCTCCGCCAGCCCCGCCAGTACCCGCACCCGCTCCCGCACGGCACAATCTTCGACCGACTCCTCCCTCTGTGGCGAGCTCACCCGGTCGAATCCCGTGCTGCGCAGCGGGCTGAGACCCGGCGATAGGATCGCGTCCCGGCCACGGGTGGATTCACCTGCCCGTCGCTGGCGATTATGGTGTATCCGTTATCTGCTGATTTCCGGTGGCGGCTGGGCTGCTCCGCCCAGTCTCCGCCTGGGCGGCCAGGCTTGCTGGCAGTGCGGAGCAACGACATGTTCGAGAGGTTTACCGACCGGGCGCGGCGGGTTGTGGTCCTGGCTCAAGAAGAAGCCAGGATGCTCAATCACAACTACATCGGCACCGAGCACATCCTGCTGGGCCTCATCCACGAGGGTGAAGGCGTGGCGGCGAAGGCCCTGGAATCCCTGGGGATCAGTCTCGAGGCCGTGCGCCAGCAGGTCGAGGAGATTATCGGCCAGGGGCAGCAGGCGCCATCCGGGCACATCCCCTTTACCCCGCGCGCCAAGAAGGTGCTGGAGCTTTCGCTGCGTGAGGCGCTGCAGCTCGGTCACAACTACATCGGCACCGAGCACATCCTGCTGGGCCTCATCCGTGAGGGCGACGGGGTGGCCGCGCAGGTGCTGACCAAGCTGGGCGCCGACCTGAACCGGGTCCGCCAGCAGGTGATCGCTCTCCTGCACGAGCGGCAGAGCGAAGGACGGGAGACCGTGCACGCTGAGCTGTGGGCCGGTCTGGCGGACGGGAGCGAGCGCCGGCTGTTGTCTGCGCTGCAAGCTGGGGTCAGCGCGATCGAATCACGCCTGGCGGTCATCGAGCAGCGCGTGGGCACCGGGCCAGACGTCAGCGACCTGGACCAGCAGATCGAGCAGGTTCGCGCTGAGCGAGCGGCCGCGGCCGACGCCGAAGACTACGAGCAGGCCGCCTTGCTGCGCGACCGGGGGAAGCAACTTCTGACCGAGACGGCTGCCCGCCAGGAGGAGTGGGCGGCCGCGTACCCAGACCTGCTGTCCCTGGCCGGCAAGTGCGATGAGCTGAGCGGCGAAATCGACCGCCTGCGTGCCCTGCTGCGCCGGCACGGCATCGAAGCGGAAGACGAGACGGCATGATTATCTGCCACTAGGGCTCGGCCGCTCAGGATCCGAGTGACAGGGTGCGCTGCACCTCGTAGTCAATCGCTTCCGCGGAGATCATGATGGACCGGGCAGCGAGCAGAAGCCCGCCGAGAAGCGTTACGGTCCCGGCCAGAACCAGGACGAGAGCGACGGTTCCCGCCGCTCCTGACCTGTTCGTCACGGCGACCGCGATCACGATCACGCTCAGGACCAGCACGGCCACCGCGGCGAACAAGAGGAGAACAGCGTTATGAATCAAACGGTGGCGGCGCAGGAGCAGGGGCAGTTGGGTATCGATCTGAGTAAGCCGCTCCCGGCCACTCGCTGGCACGTCAGCGGCTGACAGCAGCGTCCCACCGGCGCCTGTCAAGGTTTCCAGGCGCTCACGGTCCATGGCGCGCATGCGGTCATTAACCGAGCCGTACGTCGTGAGCAGGGCACCCGATAGGATCGCAGCCGCCGTGATAAGCACCACAGGCGCCACCATGGCCTGGATTGCCGTGATGGCGGTCGGGTTCACCGGCCCAGCCTACGGAAGGAGTGGGACGGTGCACGTCCGGCGGGTCGGCCAGGCGAATTCCCCGTACTCCCGACGGCCTGAACGATGCCGGTGCCGCGTGGCACCATAGGTGGCCATACCGACGGGGAAGGAGGCCGGGACCGTGGCCGGACCGGACACTGACCACGCGATTCCGCAGGACGTGCTGGCCCTGTACGGACCGCTCCTGGCCCGGCTGGACGGCGGGTTTCCGGTCGACCAGCAGGTGTCGCTGCTGGTCGACGAGGCGGTGCCAGTCTGGAGCAGGCCAGGGTTCGAGACCTTCCTGTCTCTGCCCTC
Organism: uncultured Actinomycetes bacterium; assembly: GCA_963775825.1. Classification (GTDB taxonomy): domain Bacteria; phylum Actinomycetota; class Actinomycetes; order Streptosporangiales; family Streptosporangiaceae; genus Bog-532. The sequence goes on along the minus strand of CAVZKY010000032.1, from coordinate 116,155 downwards.
GCTGCGGTTCGCGCCGTTCGACTACCAGTTGCAGGCGGCCCGCAGCGCGCTGCGGCGGATGCGGGGCCGGGCGATCCTGGCCGATGAGGTCGGTCTCGGCAAGACCATCGAGGCCGGCCTGATCCTGGCCGAGCTCCGGCTGCGCGGGCTGGCCGACCGCTGCCTGATCATCACCCCGCCCGGGCTGCTGGCCCAGTGGCAGGAGGAGCTCGAGCGCAAGTTCGCCGTGCCCACCGTGCTGGCCGGACGGGAAACCGTGATCCCCGGACGGGAGGCAGGCACGCCGTGGCGCGCCGGTGGCATTGACCGGCCGGTCATCATCGCGTCACTGGCCACGGCGCGGCGCGACCCGCTCAGGTCCGTGCTGACCGGGGACCCGTGGGACCTGATCATCGTCGACGAGGCGCATCGGGTAAGGGCCCCGCGCAGCGCCTCGGGGAAACTGATCCGCGCGCTGCGCTCGCGTCACCTGCTGCTGCTCACCGCCACCCCGGTGGAGAACCGGCTGCAGGATCTCTACGAGATGGTGAGCCTCGTCGCACCCGGCCTGCTGGGCACGTCCGCGCAGTTCCGCGCGGCGCACGGCGCGGGAGGTGCCGGGCCGGGCCCGGAGCCGCGGAATGCACCTGCCCTCCGGAAGCGGACCGCCGAGGTGATGATCAGGCACCGGCGGAGCGAGGTCAGCGTGCTGCTGCCGCCGCGGCTGGCCGAGACCTTGCTGATCGAGCCGCCGGCCGCCGAACGCGACTGGTACGCCGATCTGGCGGCCCGGATCCGCGCTCAGGGCGGGGCCGCCGTGCCGTCCCTGCGTCTCGCGCTGCGCAGTGTGGCGAGGCTGGCCGGCTCCAGCCCGGCGGCGGCCGCGTCCCCGCTCCGGAAGATCGGATGGGACGATCTGGCCGCCGGGGCCGAGGCGCTGGGCGGCTCGCCGAAGGGGGCTGCGCTGCTGGACCAGCTGCGGCGGTTCGCCGGGGAGAAGGTACTGGTCTTTACCGCGTTCCGGCACACCCTTGATCGGCTCGCCGCTCAGGTGGCCGCGGCGGGATTTCCCGCAGCCGTCTACCACGGCAGTCTGCCGCGCGCGGAGAAGGAACGGGCGGTGGCCGCCTTCCGGGACGAGGTCGGCGTCCTGCTGTCGACCGAGTCGGCCGGCGAAGGCCGCAACCTCCAATTCTGCCACGTCATGGTCAACATGGACCTGCCGTGGAACCCAATGCAGATCGAGCAGCGGCTGGGGCGGCTGCACCGGGTCGGTCAGGACCATGACGTGCTCCTGACCAATCTGGTGGCGAGGGGCACGATCGAGGAGCAGGTGCTGCGCGTCCTCGAAGCGAAGATCAACCTGTTCGAGCTCGTCGTCGGTGAACTCGACATGATCCTGGGCCGGGTGGCCGACGACTTCGACTTCGAATCGACCGTCTTCGACGCGTTCGTACAGTCCGGTGACGATGCCGAGTTTGCCGAGCGGATGGAGGTCATCGGCGACGATCTCGCCCGGGCCCGGGTCGGCTACCTGGCCAGCCGGGCGGCCCTGGACGGCCTGGTCGGCGAGGAGCCGGGGTGATGGATCCGGCCCTGTCGTTCTGGCTGCGGCACGTCGCAGCGGAAGGCGGCCTGTGGGAACCGGCCGGAGACACCACCTACGTCGTCCTGCCGCCGGTCCTGCGCGACGCCTACCGGCTCCAGGAGGAGTTGCAGGTAACCGCCGATCCCGATGTCGGGCGGGAGGACGGGGCTACCTTGCTCGCCCTCGGGCACCCGGTCCTAGCGCAGGCGGCCGAACGCGTCCTGGCCTCGGGTGATGCCGGGCGCCGCGTTCTGGCCCGGCCCGCATCCGTGCGGCCCGGAACCGATGTCCTGGCCGCCGGGGTCCGGGACGCGTTTCCGGTGGATCACGGGCGGATCGATCTGGCCGGCGAGCCGACGTTCGGGTGGCATTCGGTGGTCCGGGTCGGCGCGCTGGTCAGCTACGAGCTGTCGGCCGAGGATCAGTTCCAGGAGCAGGCCGAGCGGTGGGTGGACGGGCCGGCGCGCTGCCTCCTCCCGCCTGCCCTCGTCGAGCGGCTTTCCCGTGCTGCTGCCGACGGGCACGACGCACCGGGGCCGCCCACCGGTGATGCTCCCGACGACGGCCTGCTGGCTGCTGTCGCTGAGGCACACCGGCTGATCGACGCGGACGCTGGCGCCCGCCGCGAGGTACTGTCCGCTCAGGTCCGCGACGCGCACGCGGCGGAACGTGCCCGCGCCGCCGCCTACTACGCGGACGCGATCGCCAGCATCGAACGACGGCTGGCCACAGCCCCCGGCGACCGGAAGCCCGTGCTCGAGCAGCGGCTGCGCAGCACCAGAGAGGAAGAGGCCCGGCGTCTCGCCGAGATAGCGGAGAAATACGAGGGGCGCCACTCCATCCGCCCGTACCGCCTGCACGTGATCGAGGTGCCGGCGCTGCGGGTGCCGGCCGATGTGCGGCGCGGCGACCGCCGGTACCCGATGACCTTCGACTGGCTGCTGCCGGCCGGGGCTTTCTCCCCGGTACGCTGTCCGTCCTGCGGCGGCGACGCGCCGCTGGTGGCGGGCAAGCAGAAGCTCGGCTGCGAGCGGTGCCTGCCTCGCAGCCCCGGGCCTTCGGCGCCGTCCCCGGCGGCCCCCGCGCCCCCCGCGGCCAAGGCGCCCCCGGCGGCCAAGGCGCATCCTCCCGCGCCTCCACCCGCGACGGCCAAGGCGCCTCCCGCGGTCAGGAGCCCCCGGCCGGCCAGCGTGCCGCTTGCGGCCAGGCGGCAGCCGCCCCCCGTCCCGCCGCACGTCCGGAAGGAACGGCGCGCGGCGCCGGGCAAGCTCGCGGAACGCCTCTGGAATGCTGTAGCCGCCGGGCCCACCGGAGACGCGGGCGCCGTCCTGGCCCCGGGATCACCGGCGGCCGCGCTGCACGGGGAGCTGGGGCCCCCGGGGATCACCCGTGTCCTTGGCCTGCCAGCCGGCGAGGCGCCGGCCCGGTTCAGTGCGCAGCCCGCGGACCGTTCAGGCCACGGTGACCTCATCGCCGGCCTGCTGCTCGGCGACGGCGGGACCCAATGCCATTACTACCTGTGCTGCCAGGACGGGCTGGTGGCCGAGGTGCTGCCCTACCCCGTGACCGCAGGCGGAGAATTCCTGGCCGGCTACTGGTGGGAGCGGCGCCTTGGCGGGACGGGGGGAAGGTCACCCGGCCGGGTCCCGGCGCGCTCCGGACTCGATCCCGTCGGGAAGGCCCTCCTCAGCGCGGGGCCTGGATGGAACGGCCTGCCGGTCACGGCGCGTGCCCTCGCCGCCTGGGCGCGGATAGGGGCCGGGCATCCGCGGCTGCGGGCGGCGCACCAGGCGCCGGTGCTGGCCGCCGCCGTCGACCGCCTCGTCGCCTACCGCGCGGGCGGGAGAGCCACGTTCGCGGACGCCGCCGCGGTCTATACGGCGGACGAGAAGGCGATCCGGCTGGCTGACCGCCAGGTACGCCCCCTGCTCGCCCTGGGCCCCGGCCAGCCCTGGTAGGCCGGGGCGGTATCGCGGCGATAGCGCCTGGCCTGCTAGCCGCGAAGACGCTTGGCTGGGGCAGCCTGGAGGTCATCGGCACCCTGATCGCCGTCGGCCTCGCCGTCGGCCTCGCCGTCATCGGGCTGTTCGTGCTCTGGAAGCGGCTAACCTGGCCGTTCAGCCAGGGAGCCGGCAGCCAGTCCAGCCGCTGGTCTCGAAGGTCTGGACCGTGCATTGAGCGGTTTGCGGGTAGTAGGCACCCATCTGCTGCTGGACCGTGGCCGGCGGGATGCTGTCCGATGAGCTGGCGGGAGCCGGGATGAAGCTAAACCCTTCCGGGTACAGCGCCTGCTGAGAGAGCATGTTCCGCAGAAGCTGGAACTCGGGTGCGGTGGGCTGCGCGGCCGAGGTGGGGATCCAGGTAGCCGCGTTGGCTCTCAGGGATTCGGGCGATGGCTTATCGGCCGGAAGCGATGAGACCACGGTGTAGTAGCCGTGCCGCAGCGTCGTCAGGTAGTCCGCCGTTCCCCCGAAGACTTCCTGGGAACCCTGGCCGTTTGCCACTACCGGGTAGGGCGGCGCGTTGAGGTAGTTGGCGATTGACCAGTAGCGAACCTGGAATTTCGGCCTGATCCAGGGTACGGGGTAGGCCCCGATCGAATTCCCGGGCGCCCCACGGCCTGCCTGGGTCGGGCTCGTCGGGGCTTTGCCGTGGGTGACGACCACGTATCCCTGCCTGGGGGTGAACTCCATCAGGAGATAGGCGTTGACCGGGTTGGGGAAGAGCCCGCCCTGTGATGCGGCCGACGGGACGAAGTACTGCAGTTCGGGGGAGCCGTCATCGGTGCCAGCGGTGAGAAGTCTCTTAGCGGCGAGCATCGCCGCGGATGCGGCGTGATTGCTTTCCAGGGCTGGGGTTGTCCGGGGGCATTGGGGCAGGGTGGTGCTCCGCCGGCCGCGTGTGACGGTGATGGTCGGAAGTTGCACCTTTGTATTGCCGCCCGACGGAACGTACGTCCGGAAGATCACGTACCCCACCCCGGGTGGGCCGGAGGGGCTGGCGGGCGGGTTCTGGTCGATCATCGGGATGGCGTTCTCGGACCGCTGCTGCGCGGCTGTGACGGTCGGCAGCAACCGTACGGTGAATGCGGCGTGCCGTGCCAGCTGACTCCAGCGCCATGGGTTAATCGATCCGGGGTTGGCGATGATCTGGTAGTCAGTAAGGTCTGACGGCACGCTCTTTCCGTGCACTGTATTAGTGAAAAGCTGGTCTGAGTCGTTATAGACGGCAATCGACATAAAGCGGCTGGTCGGGTAGGAGCCGCGGATGGTTAGTGAATTACCTGGATTGGCCAGGAAAGGGGTGGTCCAGTAGGTTGCGAACGGGTCCGGCGCTGCGATATTTGACGTGGTGGGCGTGGTCTCGACCGGCCACGCGCAGTCCGGAAGTGCTGGCGTCACGTGGACAACCGGCCTGCTGGCCGTGCCGCCGTGCGTGCTCGTGCGGGCCGCGCCGGACGCTGAAGTCGTTCCCAGTAGCATCGCCACCGCTACTGCCCCGGCAGCGCCTATAACCTTGCGGCTCCGGCGTATGGATATCAGCGAGGAATGGGAGTACCCCATTATTATCCCTCAAATCTCACGAAAGGAGCACGCTGTCCGCGTGCGGGTGCGCTGAGCCCACCCGGCTATTTCTATTTCCCCTCGCCAGCAAAGAAAACCCCGGCGCCGCGATCGTGGCGGATGGCAAAACCCTTTTATCGGCAGAAATCCTGGCGAAATGAGCCCATTGCCTGGCCATCGCATAACCCCGAAAGCGGTGCATCACCGACCATGCCGCGGGAAAGACGCTCACGGCAGCCGGGTCGGAGACGCCGGCGGCGGTGTAAAGGCTCAGCTTATTCTCCCAGTAGCGGCGAGCCGAATCCAGGATTCACGAGGCCAACGCGGATCAATCGACGATGGGATCGGCGTGCGGTGCGCCCAAAAAGGGGAATTCACCGAGGATGTTGGTCCTGGCGAGCGCGAGGCGACCAGGCCTCCACGTGGCGCACGCCTGCGGGCGGCGAGGTCAACGTTTCATCAGTCTTACACGGGCAAGTCCCGGCGCGTGTGCGCCGTCCCGGCCCGGGGAACGGTTAGCGCATGACAGAACCTTCGCCTTACATTGACGCCGCCAGCCTGCCGGCGCCCGCCGAGGGCATCGTCGTGACCATGTTCATCACCGTCCGCAGCGTGGCGCGGTCCCGGGACTTCTACTCGCGCGTCCTGGGCGGCACCGTGGTCCTTGAGGAGAACCCGTGCATCGTCAAGCTGTCCAACTCGTGGATTCTGATGAATCCCGGCGGGCCGCCCACCCCCGACAAGCCAGGCATCTCGGTGGTCAATTACGAGCCAGGCGACACCACCTCGATCTTCCTGAACTTGCGGGTCGCTGACATCCAGGCCTGCTACGAGGAATGGAAGTCGAAAGGCGCGGAGTTCGTCACGCCGCCAATCGACCGCGAGGCGGAGATCCGCTGCTACATGCGAGACCCGGACGGCTACATGATCGAAGTCGGCCAGGCCACGGGCGCGCTGCAGGGCCATCTCGCCAAAAAGCGCCCGGAGGACCTCCCGGGCTGAGCTCCCCGGAAAACGGCAGTTTCCGCGCGGGGAAGCGGGCGACGTCGGCGCGTGAAGCGGGACGGGGACCGCGGGGCCTGCGCCCGGCAGGGCTGCTTCGTATCATTTCAGTGACTGTGCGGAGGGGGCGTCTGTGTCCGATACCAGCGGCGTGGTCGGGCGCGACCGCGAGCTGGCCACTGTGACGGCGTTTCTTGATGCGCTGCCCTCTGGGACATCTGGCCTGCTGCTGGAGGGTGCAGCCGGGATCGGCAAGACCACGGTCTGGGAGGCCGGTGTGTCGGGTGCCGCCGCGCGTTCTTACCTCACCTTGTCGAGCCGGCCGGCCGAATCAGAGGCAACGCTGTCGTTCGCGGCGCTCGGTGACCTGATGGATGGCCTCCTCGGCCAGGTGCTTCCCCAGCTGCCGTCGCCCCAGCGGCGGGCCCTGGAAGTGGCGCTGCTGATAGCGGATCCGGTGGGCAACCCGCCGGAACAACGAGCCGTCTGCCTCGCAATCCTCGCTGTGATCCGCCACCTGTCCGCTTCCGGGCCGGTGGTTATCGCCATCGACGACCTGCAATGGCTCGACCTTCCGAGCGCGGCGGCGCTGGAGTTCGCACTGCGGCGGCTCGGGAGCGAGCCGGTCGGGCTGCTGGCTTCGGTCCGGATTCAGGCCGGCGGGCAGGCCACGTCTGTGGCAGGAGCGGGCCTTCCGGCCGGGCGCCTCGCGCGCATCCACCTCGGCCCCTTGACCGTCACCGCTTTCGAGGCGGCCCTGCGGGCCCGGGCCGGCTCCGGGCGTTCCCGCCTGACGGTCCGCCGGCTTTTCGACGCCTCGGGAGGGAACCCGTTCTACGGCCTAGAACTGGCCAGGGCGCTGGACCGGGCTGGGAGTGAACCCGCGCCGGGGGAACCGCTTCCCGTGCCCGCGGACCTGCACGGGGTATTGAGCGCGCGGCTGGCCGTGCTACCGCAGGACGTCCGCGATGTCCTGCTGGCGGCCGCGTGCCTGCGGTCGCCGACGACCACGATGCTCCAACGGGCGGATGGCCCGGTGGCCAGGGCCGCCCTCCAGACGGCTGCCCTGGAGGGCGTGGTGGAGTTCGAGGGTGCCCGGGTCCGGTTCACCCACCCTTTGCTTGCCTCGGCGATCTACTCGGGGGCGCCGCCGGACCGGCGCCGGGACGCGCATCGCCGGCTGGGCAAGATCGCCCCCAGCGCGGAGGAACGAGCGAGGCATCTCGCGCTGTCGGCTGAAGGGCCCGATGAGGACGCCGCCGCCGCCTTAAGCGAGGCGGCGCGGGCGGCCGCCGCCCGCGGGGCTCCGGCCGCCGCGGCGGAACTAGCCGAACTGGCCGCGACGCTCACCCCACTGGATCAAGCCCCGGCCCGGTGGCGGCGGCGGGCGGACGCCGGCGCCTACCTGTTCCGCGCGGGCGACACGGCCCGGGCGCGGCACGACCTTGAGACGCTGGCTGAGGAGATGCCGCCGGGGGCGGCCCGGGCGGAGGCGCTGCTGGTCCTGGCAGAGGTCTTGCTGCACGACGCGGGCGATCTGGTAGCCGTCCCTGTGCTCGAGAAGGCACTTGCAGATGCCTCCGCCGATCAGCTGCTGCAAGCCCGTATCCACATCAGCCTCGCCAGGACCTGCGGTGACGACCTGCTGTATTGCAGCCGCCACGCGAAGGCTGGGCTCGTGCTGGCGGAGCAGGCGGGCGATCCGGGACTGACCGGCGCGGCCATGGCCCAGAAGATGTACACGGATTTCATGGTGGGCCGGAGCCTGAATCTCGAGCTCGGTGACAGGGCCATGGACCTTGAGCGGGAAGGCAGACCATCGCGGGTTGAGGAACGCGCGGCGATGTGGGTCGGCCAGTGCCTGGTTCGCGCCGATCGCTTCGATGAGGCCCGCCGTCTGCTTGAGCGAACCCTGCAGGCCGCCAGGGAGGAGGGTGATGACAGCTCGCTGCCTAACCTGCTGGCTCTCCTGGCCGACCTGGAGTGCTGGGCCGGCAACTGGCAGACGGCCGAGCGCTACGCCGCGGAGTGCTGGGAGGCCGGGAAACAGGTCGAGCATCGCGCGTGGGGCATGATGACCTTCTTCGCGCGCGCGCTCATCGACGCCCAGCGGGGACGCCTCGACGCTGCCCGTACGGCAGCCGAGGAAGGCCTATCCGTCTCCGCGGCGGCCGGGGACGCCTACGGCCCCATTCTCCTGCACGGCGTCCTGGGGTTCGCGGAACTGTCCGCCGGGAACCTGGAGGCCGCCGAGGCCAGCCTGTCCAGCGCCGCCGATCTCGCCGAGCGCATCGGCCTGGCCGAGCCGGCGGCGTGGCGTTTCCACGCCAACCAGGTCGAGGCCGTGATCGGCCTCGGCGATCTGGACCGGGCGGAAGCGTTGCTGGAACGGCTTGAGGGGTGGGGTCGCGCCACCGGACGTGTATGGACGCTGGTCACCGCGGCCCGCTGCCGGGCGCTGCTGCTGGCGGCCCGGGGCGACACGGACGGCGCCGTCCAGGCGCTGGAGGAGGCCCTCGGCCACCACCAGAACCTGGCGATGCCGTTCGAGCTTGGCCGGACCCTGCTCGTCATGGGGCAGGTGCAGCGCCGGGCCAAGCACAAGCGGGCCGCCCGGCAGAACCTGCAACGGGCCCTGGAGATTTTCGAGTCCCTCCCGGCCCCCCTGTGGGCGGAACGGGCTCGCTCGGAGCTCTCCCGCATCGGGCTTCGCCCGCCTGCCCCGCTCGCGCTGACCGCTACCGAGGAACGCGTCGCCGGCCTGGCCGCGGCCGGCCGCACCAACCGGCAGGTCGCCCAGGCCCTGTTCCTCAGTCCCCGTACCGTGGAGGCCAACCTCGCCCGGGTCTACCGCAAGCTGGGGGTGTCCTCACGGGCCGAGCTCGGCGCGGCGATGGCCCGCAAAGAACCGGGCCCGCCCCTGCCCTGACGGCCACAGTCCTGGCGACCCGGACAACTACGCCGGGGGGTGGCCTGCCGAAGCCGCCTCCTCCGGGCAGAACTCCGCTTCGCCGGTCAGGCCACGCCGCCGGTTCGCGCCGCCCACCGCCCAGAACACCACCCCGAGCAGGACCATTACCCCGAACACGCCCAGGGTCAGCGACTCGAAGAAGACCCGCGACACCCCCCAGCTTCTCTTGACCGAGTAGGACTCCCCGAACAGGGCGTTGATGGCGCCGGGCCATAGCAAGGTGACTGCCGTCACCACCACAAAGAGTTCCGTGATCAGGGCTGCGGCCCAGGCCCCGGCCATGCCGCCGGGAACACGGTAGGGCCGCGGCGCGTACGGGTATTTGCGCCGGAGCACGACCAGGGCAGGGAACACGAACAAATAGCACAGGGCCGTGGAGGAGATCGCGAGCGCGATCATCACGGAGAAGAAGTCCGCCAGGCTCCCCTTCGTGATCAGGAACACGAAGAAGACGAACGCGGAGCCGATCACCCCGGACATGAGGTTGACCGTGATGGGGGTACCGAAACTCGCGAACCTGCCCATCCACGACGGGGCGGCGCCGTCCAGCGCGGCGATGGCCTGAACGCGGTCGGCACCCTCCAGCCAGACCGCGCCACTGCCAATCAGGGTGAGGATGATCAGGATCCCGAATACCACGTCCAGCGGGCGTGAGTGCAGATCGCTGGAAACTGCCTTGTAGGCATCGGTGAACCCGGACACCCTCGACAGGCCGGTCCTGGGGATCACCAGGATGATGCCGACGATCGCCAGGCCGTACAGGAGCGCGCCGATAACCCCGGAACCGAGGATCATCCGCGGCACGTCCCGCCGGGGGTTGTGCATCTCCCCGGACGCCCCGGTTGACGACTCGAAGCCTACCCACAGGAAGACGAGCACCCCGATCACTGTGAGGAAGCCGTTTACCGAGGGCCTGAGGGCCGTCGGGGTGGACACCCCCGCGGGCCGGCCGTGCTGAGTGAGGAACAGGGTGAACAGGATGGTGAAGATTCCCACTACCGCGATCTTCACGAAGGCGCCGATGTTGGGCGCCCACTTCCCGTAGCGGAAGGCGATGATGGCGAACGCCACGCTGACCCAGGTGAAGGCAAGGCCGACGATGATCTCGCGCGCCGTGCCGAGCGGCTTGCGCACCACGAAATCGTTGAGCGTGGCGATCGCGGCGGCCGCCAGCGTCCCGCCGATCCAGATCGGGTTCGTCAGCCAGTACATAACAGCGGTGATGGACCCGACGAGTCGGCCAAAGGACATCTTTACCCACTCATACGGCCCGCCTTCGACCGGGAAGGCCGATCCCAGCTCGGCCACCAGCATCCCGTAGGGGATCAGGAACAGCACCAGTGAAATCACCAGCCAGGTGATCGCCTGCGCACCGGACTGCGCGGCCAACGCGACGCTGTCCAGGCCCACAATCGCGCAGGCGGTGAACAAGATGAGGTCGAACCGCCGGAGGACCTTTCGCAACTTGGTCTTCTCCCGCGTGACTAACGCACCTTGCGAGCCGGCACTTTCGGCACCCACAGCCATAGGTGCCTCCCCTCAGCGCAGGACAGCCAAGACCGGCTGGCCGTTCCATGATTCGCACCCTGGGTCTCGCGCGTCAAGGCCGCCCGACGAGGGCCATCATCGGCCGTGAAGCCAGCTGAGACCCGAAGCACCCGGCAGCAGTTACGGCCAGCCTCGGCCTGTCAGCCGGCCCGTCCATCCATCTGATAGCCGACCGACCTTCATGTGGAAACACCCGATTCCTCCGCACCGTCCCGGACCTACCGTCTCAGTGACCCGCACTAAGAGAAGGCCGAAGGAGTCGGCCGTTCCGGGAAAATGCAGGAGGAAGCGATGAGCGCGACAGCGAGGACGCCACGGCGGTCAAGGACCCGGGCGGCCGAGAAAACGATGATGACCGCGACCCCCGCCCCTGCCGAGCACATCCAGACTGAACACATCCAGAAGAGCCAGCTGGAAAAGTCGGTCTCCTGGACCGGCCGCGAGCGGCTTCGCTGTCTCTGGTACCGGCTCCGCCTGACTGTGCAGGAGATGAACTACGCGGCCCGCCGGATCGTCGAGTTGCAGATGCGCTTGCCATGACAACCGCCACTGGCCTCATGGACCACCGTCATGAACGACATCGCGCCTGCCGGCAGCCACCCACGTAAGAGGATCCGCGGTGCGCCCACGACGGCAACGTGGACAGCTGGGCTGCCCTAGCCACGGGCCAGCGGTGGGGCAGCCCTTGCCGTTCCGGTCGTGGTGTGTTAGACGGGAAGGCAGGTATCGCCGCCTACGTCCTCTGGCGGTCGCCACCACCGGGGGTGGTGACCATGGTCGGTACACAGGGGCAGCCTGAAGCGCCCGGATCGTCCGTGAACGGTCGCAAGTTAACTGCCGCGCTCACTGCCGCAGACATTGCAGCTGTTAAGGCTTTCGGGCAAAACGATGACTGGGAAGCTACTCGCTATCTGTCTGCTGCTACGCAGCTCGATATCGGGTACGCCAGGGCGGTTGTCGAGAAAGTAATGAACGAACGGTTCCGTGCCCTCGCGCCTACCTTCGGTATCGATGTTCCTGTCGTCACCAGGTGGGCAATAAAAGCGTTGCGCGCCCGGGCGGCGCGAGACTACGTCCTGGCTGCGCTGCTCGCCGCACTGCTTTCATCGCTACTCCTGGCCTTCCTGTGGGTCTGGATGATCATCGGCGTCGCAGTGATGATCATTGCGGCCTGGCTCGCGGTATCCTGGGAACGCTGGGAGTCTTTTCATAACGGTGTCATCGGCAAAATGCTGAGACATCGATTTAATCCCGGCGATGCGCCGACCCCGCGACAGGAAGCCGATTGTGAAAGGCTTCAGGAGGTAGCCAGGCGAAAGGAAGGGAACCTCGTCGTCTTCAGCGGCCATTCTGCATTTATCGGCAGCGGGAAGACGGTCTATCACCGTCGCCTGGTGCTGGATGTCAGCCGTGCGAAAGAAATAAAAGACGGCATTCGCGGAGATCCGGAACCATTTTCCAGTCAAGATCTGCATACGGCCCTTGCTGAAGCTTTCGATCATGAGCGTGGCCTGGCTAGAAACTTGCACAATATCAAGGTCTACGAGCGGCTTTTTGTCAATGGACTCCATATCCAGAAGAATGCGCAGCTGCTGCCTGATCCGCTCAGCGCACCGCCTAGCTCGGTCAACAAGGGACTGCTCGCCGCCGCCGCCCTGCACCCTTCCCCCGAGGCGCGTACCTATGTCTGCGTAGAAATGCCGGGCTGGCAAGGTCAGCTGGTTGTCACCTTGTTTGTTCGTGCCGTCAACGCCGGGGGTTCGCTCTACGTTGAATATACATTCCGCGTGCTTCCGCCGCTCAAGGCGGAATTTCTCTATATCGACCGGCTCTGGGAAATGTCGCTGCCTCGCCAGTTGAAATATTCGCTGGGCGGTGCGCTGCTGAAAACGCCTCGTGCACTGCTTACGTCACCGTACCAGGCGATAGGAGCGCGCCGGGCGGCCACGCGTCGTACGGCGCTGGCAGGCGCAGCAGCGCGGTCTCATAGAAAGAGGCTATGTGTTCGACTATGGAGCGCGACGGAGCATTCGGGAGGATGCTTGCGGTAGGCAGCGCCACCATTATTTTCTGGCCCGCGACGAAACCATGTACATTCTCCTCGCGCAGCAAACACTAATAAGGGCGGTGGAAAACTTCCTTGACGAGCATGGGGTAGATCTCGGCCAATTTAATGATCAGGTGAAGATCATTTTGGACAAGAGCATAAATGTCGGAAATATAAGTGATAGTTCGGGGGTGGTCGTCGGAGATAATTCGTCGGCGAGCGTAAATGATTCACCGAAGGAGAATAAATGAGCAGCGCAAAAGATGAACGTCTGCACGGGGACATTCACGCGGGCGATGTCAGCGGATCCGGAATTGTGATCGGGCACGGTTCCGCCGCTTCCGTTGGGCCCGGCCTGCCGCCGGCACAGCGCGACGCGATCGAACTGCTCAGCGAATTTATCCGTCTTCTTGACTCATTCCAGGACGCTGTCCCTGACGCAGCCGATATTCATGAGGCGGCGGAGGCGGCAAAGACCGAAGCTGAACAGCCGTCCCCCCGGTGGGGAGCCGTGCGGGGTTTGCTCAAGGGAATCGCTGCGAGTGTCGCGGGAGCATCCGCGCTGACCGATGCCATCAAGAACATACAGGACCTGGTGGCACACCTTTCGCGGTAGGCGATCCACGTCTCCTGGCCGGGTGGGTCGCAGGACACGCCCAAGATCATGCTGTCTCTGCGCAACGCGGTGTCATCGCGCAGGCCAGGGAACCCGGCTGGCGCCAGCCGGGTTCGGCGCAACAGCGGGTCTGGCAGCTACGGGATTCCGCAGTCGCAGATATCTTAGACGTCTAGGCTAGAGATCTAAGATATCCTTAGCTACGTCGAATCAGGGAGGATGGTGCGCGTGGCCACCGCGAAAACACCGATCGAGATCGACCAGGAGGCACTGGCCGTCGCCGCTGAGGTTCTTGGGACTACGACCAAGAAGGACACCGTGAACGCTGCCCTCCGCGAGGTGGGGCAGCGGCTTGTGCGGCTGCGCGCGCTGGCCAGGCTGGGGGAGATGGCTGACCGTGGCGACTTCGATGAGTTCCTCGATGACAAGGCGGCTTATCGCAGGTGAGCCCGGCCCTGTATCTGATCGACACCTCAGGCCTCTTCCGCATCCTGCAGGGCGATCTGAGGAAGACGTGGTTTGACCAGCTTGTCGCGGGCGTGATTGCGATTTGCCCAATCGTAGAACTGGAATTCCTGTTTTCTGCGCGGTCGCTGGCCGACAGGATGGAAAAGCAGCAGTTGATCCATGACTTGTTCGGCTGGGTGCCCATGCCCGAGAGGGCATACGAGCGCGCAGCTGAGGTCCAGCAGATGCTTACTGAAGGTGGGATGCACCGGTCGGCCAGCCCGGTCGATTTGCTCATCGCCGCTACCGCGGAGCGTGAGCGGCTTACGGTGCTCTGCGATGACCGTGATTTCCAGGCCATCGCGAGGCTGACCGGCCAGCCGGTCAAATTGGTCACCGACATCTGAGACGGCCACGGGCCTGCTCTGGGAGGTGCGCGGCAAACCACGTTTCCCGGACAGGAAAGTGCAGCAACACGCCCGGACTGCGGTGGCCTGGTGACCGGCGCGGCCGGACCTGCGTCACCCGGCCTGGCTGTTGTCCTTCAGCGATCCCCAGCCGTACCAGCTGTCGGCGCTGATCCAGGCGCTGAACCGCCGGCGGTCCCGCTGCGGGTATGGCTTGCCCATGTAGTGGCGGGCCACGCGGTCGATGTCGGCCAGGTCGGTGTCCTCACGCAACTCGCTGACGTGCCCGATGATCGTTACGGTGGTGTACCAGTCGCCAGCGTCGAGCACGGTGAGGCTGACCTGTGGATTGTTGCGCATGTGGTCAAGGCGTTTACGGCCCTCGTCCATGTTGACCAGGACCCGGCCGTTGTCCCATAGGTACCAGGTCGCTGCGGTCACCGGCTGGCCGTCCGGCCGCAGGGTTGCGATGACCGACGGATTGGGCTTCGCCAGCATGGTGACGGCGGCTTCGGGCAGCGGTGGTTTCGACATGCGGCCTCCTCGGTGAAAACTGCTGAGCGCTAGTGCGCCTGCTGCCGATCCTTCTCCGTCGTACATCGCCTGAAACGCGGCGATCCCTCAGGTGTCGCACGCAGCTGACGGCGACGTCAAGCACTCGCAATGGCATGCCCGCCGGTCCTACTGTCATGAGGTGGCAGGCTCTCGGGGATGAAGTGGCTGGCTGAGTGCTCTGCCGAGGCGCTCGGTGCGGCGCTGCGGGTCGTGATGCCGGAGCTGAGCGGCTGCTCCATCACGATTCCCGGGCTGACCACCGAGTGGGACCCGGTGTGGCACTCCTCCAGCGCGGCCGTCGGTGAGCAGTTCATCGCAAAATTCGCGTGGTCGCGTCCTGCTGCACTCCGCCTGGCGCGCGAGATCGGCGTCCTGACCGTACTCGCACGCGAACCGGCGGTGCCGTTCCTGCCTGAGGTCGCCGCCAGCAGCATGGACCCGCTGCTCCTGGTCACCAAGCGCGTGCCGGGGACGTCCCTGTTCAACGTCGTCGGCTCGATCGACCGGGACCGGGCCGGCAGCTTGCGTGCTTCCTGGCGGCCCTGCACCAGCCGGCGGCACTCGAGCGCGCCGAGGCCGCCGTCAACAAGCTCACCGGCCCGGAGCTGCCGCCAGCCACGACCGTGGTCTTGCGTGACCGGTTCACCAGGTTGGTCCGGCGTTCTCAGCGCCGCAACGTCGCGCGCTGGTGCGACTGGGCGGACGCCGTGCTCGCCTGCCCTGGGCCGGCCGTGCTCGTGCACGGCGATCTGCATGGCGATAACCAGGTCTGGCAGGGTGACGAACTCCGGCTGGTGGTGGACTTCGAGACCATCGGAGCCGCCGAGCCGGAATACGACCTTCGCACCTTTCCTGGTCCCGACATGGGTCCCGGCCTTGAGCTGCTGACCGCGGTCTTGCGTCACTACCAGCAGCTCACCGGCCGCCAGCTGTCCGCCGCCCGGGTCATGGCGTGGCATCTGCGCAACGCCCTCGGCGACGCGCTGTGGCGCACCGAGGCCGGTATCCCGCTGGCCGACCACCGGACACCGCCCGAGTGGGTCGACGACGTGGCCGCGCGCTTCAGCGCGATCGGCATCGACCCCGAGGCGCCACCCGCAGCCTCCCCTCGACCAGCCCGACGAGGTTCACGGCCGTACCCGCACTGACTAACCCGGGTCCGCCATGCCCTTGCCGGGCCAGGAAGTTGGCCCGGCAAGGGGCGCAGTGGCCTGACCGCTAGGAGTTGTTACTGAGCTTGAGCAGGAAGGCCGGGACTCTGCCGGTCCCGAAGTCGTAGAAGCGTGCCCACTGCGGGGTGATCGCGATCCGCGACATCTGCTTGTACATCGACCGGACGTTTGCTTCGAAGTCCGGCATCTGCGCTCGGTCGATTCCCTTGGCCGACGCCTCGAGGTACTCGTCGGGGACGCCGTCGACGGTTTCTATCGAGGCCACGCCGCGGATCAGCAGGGCCTTGTTCGGCGACGTGTCCGTGTCGATCGTCAGCGCGACCTGAGGCCGGGCCGTCAGGGCGGCCACCTTCGGGGAGATCGGGGCCGTGCACACGATGATGTGCTCTCCATCCCAGTAGAACCCGATGGGGATCACTCTCGGGAAGCCGTCTCGGCCTGTGTATGCCAGCCGGGTCAAGGCCGCCGAATGCAGTAGCCCCTGAGCGCCGGGATCGTTGAGCTCCCGAGCCATTTCCTCGGCGTTCATCTGATTTCCTTCCGGTCGGTACTCGTCGTGTCGGTACTCGTCGTGTCGGTACTTTTCATGTCAGTACTCGTCGTGCGGGCGAAGCCAGGCCATGGGCACGGACCAGCCAAACCGTGCCCGCAGCACCTCGATCTCCGGCTGTGGCTCGGGTTCCTTGAGGGAACTATCTACGGTGACCCTAGCATCGTTGGTTCCCTAAGGGAACCAATTTGCTAGCATAGTCATATGCAGCGCACCCCGTTTGGCGAGATGGCCTGCTCGATCGCGCGCACCGCGGACGTCATCGGCGAGCCCTGGTCACCGCTTATCGTGCGGAACATTTACATCGGCATGACCCGGTTCGATCAGCTCCAGCAGAGCCTGGGCATCTCCCGCAAGGTCCTCGCCGAGCGGCTGCGCTCGCTGACCGGGAACGGCGTGCTCGAGCGGCGGGAGTACTCGGCCAAGCCGCCCCGCTATGAGTACGTGCTTACCGTCAAGGGGCTTGAGCTGTTCGAGGTGCTCATGGTGATGGTCCGCTGGGGAGACAAATGGCTGGCCGGCGAGGCCGGCCCGCCGGTGCTCTACCGGCACCACGCGTGCGGTCAGATCAGCCACGTCGAACTGCACTGCTCCGAATGCGGCAAGCCGATGTCTGCCACCGATATCGACGTGCTGCCAGGTCCCGGCTCAGCCACGCCCGGCGGGAGCGACCCCCGCGCCGCGCCGGCTACGCGCCGTGTTAACCGCTGAGGGGGGCGCGAACCGGTGCCCGAATGGGTCCTGGACGCGCCAGAGCTCGACCCCGACACGAAGCGGGTGTTCGGCCCCGAGCACCCGGACACCCTCCGCGCGCGCACCGCCCTCGCTCGCTGGAGCGAGATGGCCGCCGAACCCTAGCCGAAGGTCCTCCCCGGTCCGGTCCTAGCCGCCGGCCCGGTCACGCGCTGGCGTAACGCCGGCCGCCTCACCAGCCGTCCTTCGCGGAACGCGGCGGTGTCAACGTCGTCGAGTGTGGTGACCACGAGATCGGCGTCGGCCGCGGCGAGCAGGTCGGCGTCGCCGGCTCGTGCGATGCCGAGCGCGGCCATGCCGCCGGCCTTGGCCGCTTCAATGCCGGCGGACGCGTCCTCGATCACAATCGCCAAGCGTGGCTCGACGCCGACCTCGTGCGCGGCGGTCAGGAAGATCTCGGGGTCGGGCTTGCCGTGGGCGAAATCGCGTCCGGAGACGTCGGCGTCGAAGTAGTCCAGCAGCGTCAGGCCGGGCCGCAGCGTGGGCGAGGAGATCCCGTGTTCCTGCGCGAAAGTATCGAGCCGGATCTGGCGCAGGAACAATCCCGCGTTCTTCGACGACGACGCGTCCGCGATAAGCATCCCAGCGTCCTTGGTGGCGATGACGAGCCGCAGCGCGTCGGGATAGGCGGTGAAGTCACCGGCCTGGATGAGGCGCACGACCAGCTCCTGCTTGAGCCGTGCGTACTCGGCGACGCGGTTTTCGGCGTCGGGCACCTGGAAGTAGTCGAGGGCGGCCCGGGCGCCATTCATGCGCGGCTTGCCGGAGACGTACTGCTGGTAGACATGGGCGGTGAACGCATCCGGCGACCACGTGGTACGGCCGCGGATGTCGCGCCAGCTGGACTCCATCAGCTCCTGCAGTGACTGGCGCCACGCCTTCTCGTGCGGCGAGTCCACCAGTACCCCATCGACGTCGAAAATCGCTGCCTGGAACTTCGGCATCTGGCCTCCTAACGGGTCCCGGACGGCGGCCCGGCGGTCGCCGGGTCGCGGCTAAGCTTGAACACGGTTCTCTCGCCCGGGCATAGCTCGCGGACGTCGCCGAATGCTCCGACCCGGACGGGACGGCTGGCGCCCTCGGGGTGGACGGCTAGTGTCAGGCGATCGCCGGTGAGTGTCACCTGGATTGTGGTTCCCCGGAACTGCATCAGGAACGACAGACCGTCGAGTCGGCCCGGGAGCCGGGGCTCGAAGTACAGGACTCCGTCGCGGACGAAGGTGCCGGCGTAATTGGCCTGCACGAGGTCGAGCGTTCCGGCCATGACACCCATGTGGATGCCTTCCTTGGTCGTGCCGCCTTGGATGTCATCGGCGTCGCTGTGCAGCGCGACGAGGAACCGCTCCCATGAGCTGTCCGGGTCAATGGCGGCCAGCACCCCGGCATGGGTGACAAAGCTCAGCGTCGAACCGTGCGACGTGCGCCGATCGTAGTACGCGACGTTACGCGCCACCGTGTCGGCATGGTACACGTACCCCAGCCGCTCGAAGATCTCGCGGAGCTCCTCGTCCCTGAACAGGAAGAACAGCATCACCGTGTCGGCCTGCTTGGTGACCTTGTACCGGTTGGGGTCCTTGCCCTCCGCGCGCAAGATCCGGTCGAGCCGCTGAATGTTTTCGTACTTCGCCCGGTAGGCATCCCAGTCCAGCTCGTCGAGGTCCTCGTACCCCTCGAACTGGCTAATGATCCCGTCTCCCTGGAACGGGACGAACATCCGGCGGCTCATGTCCTGCCATACCGCCAACTCGTCATCGCCGATGCCCAGCCGCTCGCGCACTTCCGCCGTGCGGCTCGCGGGCAGCAGCGCCGGCAGCTGGCCGGCGATGTCGCACAGCCACGCGACCAGGACGTTGGTGTAGGCGTTGTTGCGCAGCCCGCCCTGCGCCACATCCGGGTACTTTTCATGGAACTCGTCCGGGCCCATCACGCCATGGATCTCATAGCGCTCCCGCTCGGGATTGAAGCGGGCCATCGACGCCCACAAGCGCGCGATCTCGAGCATCATCTCCGCGCCATAATCGCGCAGGAACGCCTGGTCGCCGGTGGTCTGGTAGTAGTGCCAGATGTTGTAGAAGATCGCCGCGTTGACATGCCGCTGGTTGCGGCTGAGGTCCGGCTCCCAGCGGCCAGAAACCGGGTTGAGGTGGACCCGCTGGGTCTCCTCGATTCCCTCGCTCCCGCTCTGCCACGGGAACATCGCACCCCGCAGCCCCGCCTCCCGCGCCGCCGCCCGGGCCTCGCCGATCCGCCGGTAGCGGTACATCAGCAGCCCGCGCGTGACCTCGGGCAGCCGGACATTGAAATACGGGAAGGCGTAGATCTCATCCCAGAACACATGCCCGCGATAGGCCTCACCGTTGAGGCCGCGGGCGGGCAGCCCGGCGTCCAGGTCAGCGGTGTTCCGGGAGCAGACCTGCAGGACGTGCGCAATGTGCAGCCGGAGCAGCAGCTGCACGCGCTCGTCCCCGGACACCCGCACGTCGCACACCCGCCACAGCTCCTCCCAGGCCGCGGCGTGGCGCTCGAACGTGGCGGCGAAATCGGTATGCCGGGCCGCCGACGTGGCCGCCTTCACCCGCGTGTCGCTGACCGCCGGGTCCCGCGACGTGTAGAACGTCGCCAGCTTCTCCACCCGCGTCGGCACGCCCTGCTGCACGTCAAAGGCCAGGAGCTGCTGGACGTAGTCCTCCATCTGGTAGAGCCTCCGCTCGGCCTGGAGCGGCTGATCACCCCGGAACACCCGCGTGCGGGCCGCCTGGCCGATGTACAGATTCGACTGCCGGGTCTCGACCTTCAGCGCGATAACCTCCGGGCCGAACGTCCGCGGGCCCACCGGGTTCAGGTGGCGGCCTTCCAGCTGCCGGTAGCGGGCGACCCCGGCGTTGCTCACCCGGCCGTCGATCGCCGTGACCACTTCAACGCGGCCCGACCAGTTCTCCGCCACCAGCGTCCACTCGATCCCGCCATGGTGCGGGTCCGCCATGCTGACGAACCGGCGGCTGCGCAGCATGGTCACGCGGCCGTCGCCGTCGCGGAACCGGAGGCGGCGGATCACGGCCGCGTACCGGATGTCCAGCTCGTGACGGTACTCGAGCAACTCCACGTCGGCCATCCGGATCGCGTCGCCGCCCTCGATCCGCAGCTGCAGAACCAGCCAGTTCGGCAGGTTCACCAGATCCTCGTTGAGCACCGGCAGGCCGCCCAGGATCGTCGTCTCGCGGTTGTACCCGCCATGCACGTAGGTGCCGGGATAATGCACGCCGTCGGCTTCTTCCCACTCCGCCGTGCCCCGCGTGCACAGGTAGCCGTTGCCGGTCGAGGTCAGCGCTTCGCGAAGCCCTTCCGACCCGGGATCAAAGCCGTCATACGCTAGCAGGAAACCATCCACGGCCCCTCCTCATTGCATCGGCACGACCGGCCTGGCCGCTGGCGCCGCACGGCGGCCGATCATCCGAAACAGCCCGTGACACCGTTGCTAGTACATCACCGACTGCAGTCAGCCGGGCTGCGGGCCACTCCTCGCCGGTCATCGCCTCCTCCCGGGCGGGCCGCTGGGTCCCCGGCGGGACGGCGCCTGCTGCTGGCAAGTGCGGGCCCTCCGGCAGCCCAGGGCCCGATTCAGCATGCGCCGGGGGTGGCTGCGCAATTAGGGACGAATGTCCTGGTCTGACAGGACGTCGGCTCGGTCCATTTCCCGGCGGCCCCGATCACGATGCGCAGGTATCCGACACAGCGCCGAGCGCTGGAGGGCATGATGGCGAACCTGAGTTCCGTGCTTGCGCAAGCGGCGGCCAACCATGGTGAGCGCCCGGCCGTGCGCCTGGACGACCTGGTGCTGAGCTACTCGCAGCTGTGGGACGCCGCGGGCCGCGCGGCCGCCCTGCTGTCGTCTCTGGGCGTTGTGCCTGGTGACCGGGTCGGCGTCATGCTGCCGAATGTGCCCGCGTTCCCGATCGCCTTCTACGGAGCGCTAGCCGCCGGGGCTATCGTCGTGCCGATGAACCCGCTGCTGAAGAGCCGCGAGGTCGAACACTACGTCGGGGATTCCGGCGTGCACGTCCTGTTCGCCTGGCACGAGGCAGCCGGGGAAGCAGCCAAGGGCGCCGCCGGGACGGGCACGCAGGTCCTCGAGGTTGACGAGCCTGATCTGCACTCGCTGCTCGCCGGGTTCGCTCCGGCACCCTCGAAGGCGGATCAGGCCGGCGATGATGACGACGCGGTGATCCTCTATACCTCGGGCACCACCGGCACACCCAAGGGCGCCGAGCTCACGCACGCCAACCTGACCCGCAACGCCGCGCGCCCAGTGGGCTGATGGTCTAGGAAGGGTCCGGTTCGAGGGCCGGAGGCCGCGACACCTCGCGGCGGCCGGCGCTCTTCAGGATCCGCAGTGCGATCGGCGGGTAAATGATCACCGACAACAGGCCCGCCACCACCAGGGCGGCGGCCGTGGACGCCCGCTGGTGACCGGTCTGGACCCCGATGGTGGTGGCCACGACGATGAACGTCAGAGATGTGGCTTGCATGAAACCGGCGGCGATGGCGCGAGTACGCCCGAGGGCCCGCGCGTACAGCAGGGCTGGCAGCCCCCGCACCGCCAGCAGCACGATCAGGAAGACCGGCACATCGATGATGGCGCGGGTGCTATGGAACAGCGAGGTTACGCCGAGGCCGACGCCGGTGCTCACGAAGAACACCGGAATCAGGAACCCGAAGCCGATCGCTTCCAGCTTGCCCTGGAATTCCTGCCGGGAAGTCGGCGACTCGTCCGTCCGGCGCACGATGACCCCGGCCAGGAATGCCCCCAAGATCATGGCCAGCCCGAAATGCTCGGCCACCACCCCGAAGGCCAGCGCGAACGTGATGACCAGCCGGACCCGCAGCTGGGAGCTTGTGTGCTCCAGCCGCTGCACCACCTCCCGCAGCGGACCCCAGCCCCTGACCCGCTGGGTCACCACCACAACGACAGCGGTCAGGGCAACGAACGCGGCGAGGAGTCCCAGCTCTGTCCCTGGGTTCGATGACGAAGCCGAGAAAAACACCGACAGCAGGACCAGCGGAGCGAGTTCGGCCAGCGAACCCGCGGCCATGATCAGACGGCCGAAGTACGTCTCCGTCTGTTCCGCATCGCTGAGAATGGGCACCAGGACCCCGAGCGACGTCGACATCAACGTGATGCCCACGAGCAGGCCATCCCTGACCTCGCCGCCCAGCCGGAACCCGTAGGCCACCAGGAGAGCCAGCACCGCGGAAACAGCGTAGGCCCGCCCGACCAGGATCAGGAGCCGGCGGTCGAACCGCCGCAGGTCGATCTCGTAGCCGGCCATGAACAGCAGGAAACCCAGGCCCAGGTCGGATACCACCTGGACAGCCACGTCGAGATGCACCCACCCCAGGACCGCCGGTCCGACCAGGATCCCGCCGAGGATCTCCAGCACCACCGCCGGCAGCTTCACCGCCGGAAGGAGCCCGAGCAGCAGCGGCACCGCGACGGCGACCACGCCTACGATCAGCAGGCTAGTGAAAGAAATCATGACAGCCCGGGCACATGTTGCTGGCCGCAGCCAGGGTGCCCAATCCCCCGCTCGCCAGGATCGGCGACATTTGCCGCCATCACCCCCATACTGCCGTTATCGTTGCACCTCGTCCGGCAGCGTGAAACACCCGCCGTGGGTGTTCTGTCACGAGGCGCCCTCGGCTACGTTCCTGACTGCCGCCGGTCTGGGTCGGCGGCGGAGGGGAAACTGGTATGCGGCCGTTCTTCAAAGACAATGACTTCAACTTCCTGACCGAGATAGCCCTCGGCTCGGTGTACCGGCAGGCGGCCGACGTCGGTGAGGTGCTCACGACGGTTGATCGCATCCAGGACGGCAAGGCGCGGTCGTGGGTGGACGAGTGGACGGCCACGGCCGATCGTCTCGCGCAGGAGGCAGCCGCCAACGCCGCGGCCGGCCGCGCGCACTCAGCCGCGGGGCAGTACCTGCGCGCGTCGCTGTACTACTCGGTGGCGACGTACTCGGCGGACGGGACGGGAGACCCGGCCCTGTTCGCGTCGCTGCTCGATGAGCAGATCCCGGCCTGATCGCAGTGCCCAGCGCAACACCGATGACCAGCGGGGCCAGTACGTCTAGCCGGGTGGCTGGCAGCGGCTTTGTCCTGGGCGTGCTGGCCGCCAGTCAGTTCCTGATGACCCTGGACAGTTCGGTCATGAACGTCTCGATCCGCCAGGTGGCGGCCGACATCGGGACCACGGTGACCGGCATCCAGACGGCGATCACCCTGTACACGCTGGTGATGGCGTCGCTGATGATCACCGGAGGCAAGATCGGCGCCATCGTCGGCCGGCGGCGAGCCTTCTCAATCGGGCTGCTCATCTACGGTGCGGGTTCGCTGACGACGGCGCTGTCCCCGAACCTGGGTGTGCTGCTGGTGGGCTGGTCGGTGCTGGAAGGCATCGGTGCCGCGCTGATCATGCCTGCGATCGTGGCTTTGGTCGCGGGTAACTTCGGGCCGGAGCGCCGGGCGGCGGCCTACGGAATGATCGCCGCAGCGGGCGCGGTTGCGGTCGCGGCGGGCCCGCTTATCGGCGGGGCGGTGACCACCTTCGCCTCGTGGCGCTGGGTTTTCGTGGGTGAAGTCGTGATCGCGATCGGTATCCTCGCGGCGCTGCGCAAGGTCCACGACACCCCGCCCGCCGTCCGGGTGCATTTCGACCTCATCGGGGCGGTGCTGTCGGTCGCCGGGCTGTCCCTGCTGGTGTTCGGCGTCTTGAAGTCCGGCACCTGGGGTCTCGTGAAGGCGAAACCCGGGGGACCCCAGCTGCTGGGAACCTCGCCGGTGGTCTGGCTGGTCACCGGCGGGCTGCTGGTCATCTATGGCTTCTTCCTGTGGGAAGCTCGCGTCCAGCGCCGGGGCGGCGAGCCACTCATCCGGCCGGCCATGCTGCGCAACTCCCAGCTGGCTGGCGGCTTGTCCATGTTCTTCTTCCAGTTCTTCATCCAGGCCGGGGTGTTCTTCACCATCCCGCTGTTCCTGTCCGTGGTGCTCGAGCTGTCCGCGCTGCAGACCGGCGTGCGGCTGCTGCCGCTGTCGGTTGCCCTGCTGGCCGCCGCGGTGGGCATCCCCAGGCTGGCGCCCCGCGCCCGGCCGCGCCTGATCGTCCGGCTGGGCCTGTTGTCCATGATCGCCGGGATCCTGGTCCTGATCGGCGGGATCAGCCCGGGCGCGGACGCGGGAATCGTCACCATCCCCATGGTGCTCATGGGGCTGGGCATCGGCGCGCTTGCTTCCCAGCTCGGAGCGATCACCGTCTCCGCGGTGCCCGACCGGCAAAGTGCCGAGGTGGGCGGCCTGCAGAACACCGTGAGTAATCTGGGTGCCTCGCTGGGTACCGCCCTGGCCGGTGCCGTGCTCATCGCCAGCCTGACCACCGGCCTGATCCACGGCGTGCAAGCCAGCTCGGACATCCCGGCGGACGTGAAGACCCAGGCCACCACGCAGTTCGCCGCAGGCGTCCCGTTCATCTCCGACAGCGACCTGAAAGCTCAGCTCGCCAAGGCAAACGTCCCGCCCGCCCAGGCCGACGCGGTGCTGGCCGCCAACAGCGACGCCCGCCTCGCGGCACTGCGCAGCTCGCTGTGGGTCGTCGCGCTCTTCGCCGTGGCCGCCCTGTTCTTTACCGGGCTGATCCCGGTCAAGCCCATTGGACGGCCCAAGCAGGACGTGGCCACCAGCTGACGTCGTCATTCTGTCGTGCGGCGCCGGAAGAAGTATGAGGCCAGTGGGGCGGCGATGGCCAGGATGAGCGCTGACCAGATGAGGCCTGCCTCGACCGGATGCTGCATGGGCCAGGCGTGGATGGCCGCGGAAGGGTTCGGGTTGCCCCAGAGCTGGCGGGCCCCGGCCGCTACCGCGCTTACGGGATTCCAGTCGGCCACGGCCTGCAGCCATCCGGGCATGTGCTGCGTGGGCACCAGGGCGTTGGAGACGAAGGCCAGCGGGAAGAGCACGATGAAACCGAACGACGCGGCCGATTCCGGGCTCTTGCTGTTGAGGCCCACGCAGGCGGCGATCCAGGACAGCGAGTAGGTGAAAAAGAGCACCAGGGCGAAGCCGCCGATGATCGGGCCGACGCCGGCGTCCGTCCGCCAGCCCACGGCCAGGCCGCTCACGGCGACGATGAGGGCGCAGAGACAGGACGTCATCAGGTCGGCGAACGACCGGCCGACGAGGACCGCGGGCTGCCACATCGGCAGGGCGCGGAAGCGGTCGACGATGCCGCCGTGCAGATCAGTGCTCAGCCCAACCGCGGTGCCCATCGTCGAGGTGACCAGGTTCAGGGCGAGAAGCCCGGCCAGGGCGAAATCCGGGTAGCTGCCGTGCGGGATGGGGATGCCCCCGCCCAGGATGAAGACGAACAGCACGGTGAACAAAACCGGCTGGAGGGTGACGTCAGAGAGCTGCATCGGCTCCCGGGAGATGTGCACCAGGTTGCGCCGGGTCATGCCCCATACGTTGCGGACGCGGCCCGCCACGGCGGCCGAGAGCCTTCCGGGGATGCCGGCCCCGGCCGGGCTCGGCCGCAGCGCGGTGGATGTCATGCGCCCGCTCCTTCCATCTCGGGCCGCGCCCCTTCCGGACCGGCGGCACCGCTGCCGGCCTGGTCGTCCTCGGGGGCGAGGTGGCCTCCGGTAAGGGAGAAGAACACATCGTCGAGCGACGGCTGACGGATCCCGATGTTGTCCACCAGCACCCCGGCCGCATCCAGCGCGCGCACCACCGAGGTCGCCAGGCCAGGGGCGCTGTCCACGCCGGCGCTCAGGCGCCGCCCGTCCTCGCTGATGTGCACCCGGCCTGCGGTCAGTGCTCCGATCGCTTCGGCGGCGCCGGGATAGGGGGCGGTGAGCGTCACCTCCAGGCGGGCGCTGCGGCTCGCCTCCTTCAGCTCCTGGGGGGTGCCGTTCGCGATCACCCCGCCGTGGTCGATGACCACGATCTGATCAGCCAGGGCATCGGCCTCATCCAGGTACTGGGTGGTGAGCAGCACGGTGACGCCCGCCGCGGTCAGCTCGCGGACGGCCTCCCATACTCGCTGACGGCTGACCGGATCCAGGCCGGTCGTGGGCTCGTCCAGGAACAGGACGGGGGGACGGGTCATCAGGGCGGCCGCCAGGTCCAGCCGCCGGCGCATGCCGCCCGAGTAGCCCTTCAGCACCCGGTCGCTGGCGTCGGTCAGCTCAAACTGGGCCAGCAGCTCGGTCGCCCGCTGCCGGGATGCCCTGCGGCCCATGTCGCTCAGCTCCCCGACCAGGACCAGGTTCTGGCGTCCGCTGAGCAGCCCGTCCAACGTGGCGTCCTGAGCCGCCACCCCGATGTGGCGCCGCACTTCTGCCGGGTGCTCAACGACATCTACCCCGGCCACCCTCGCCCGGCCGGCATCGGGCAGAGCGAGGGTCGTCAGGATCCGCACCGCGGTCGTCTTCCCCGCGCCGTTCGGGCCAAGCAGGCCCAGGATGCTTCCGCCCGGCACGGCGAAGTCCACGCCAGCCAGGGCCCGGGTCCCGCCGTACCGCTTGGCCAGCTCTTGGGCCTCGATCATCATGTCGTTCGGCATAGCTGCGTCCTAACCGGCCGGCTAGTAAGATGTCTTCAGTGGTAGGGTAGGTGCATCACTTACCGGCCGTCAAGTAAATAACAGGTACCAACCGGGAGAATGACGTGACACGAGCCACCGCCGCTCAGGACGGCCCGGCCGATCCCCGCGGCGACCCGGACGCCCGGAAGGCTGAGCCCGCCCCTGAGCAGCCGCCGGAGGCGGGCTCGACCCGGGAACGCATCCTGGATGTGGCCCTCGACCTGTTTATCGAGAAGGGCTTCGACGGGACCTCGCTGCGGGAGATAGCCGAGCAGCTCGGCTTCACCAAGGCGGCGCTCTACTACCACTTCGCGTCCAAGGACGACATCCTCATGGGGCTGCACATGCGCATGCACGATGTCGGCCGGGACGGCCTGAAGCAGCTGACCGGTGGACCCGTCAGCCTGGCGGCGTGGGAATCCCTGGTCGATACGGTGCTCGGCCAGATGCTCGCCCAGCGCAAGCTCTTTCTGATGCACGAGCGCAACCAGGCGGCGCTGGAAAAGCTGCATCGCAAGGATCACGACGCCGAGCACGAGGATCTTCAGCAGCGATTCCGCCAGATTCTCGCCGACCCCGCCATCTCACTTCGCGACCGGGTCAGGATCGCCGCCTCGTTCGGCGCCGTGTTGTCCGTGCTCTTCCTGGCCGGTGACGCGTTCGAGGGCACGGGCACTCAAGAACTGGGCGAACTGCTCCGCCAGACGGTCCACGACATACTCGCCCCGTAAGGCAACTGGCGTCCTGGATGTTTTCGTCTGCTCGAGCGCCGCTCGTTCCTGCTCGGTTTCGGCCGGCATGGCGCGGGTGGGCCCGTCGCGCCTGTGATGTCCCTGGTCTGCGGACAGTGATTCCGCAACGGCCTGGAGGCCGTTGGCTGGTAGCCGCCGACCCGGCGCAAATCGTTGGGCAACGGTCTGGACGTCGCCCAGGCTAAGTGCCAGGCTCAGGTCCGGGGGGAACGCCGCGCTACCGATCCGGGTCAGCCTCGGGCCGGGGTTAGCCGAACGTGGCGTAGCTGGGCGTCGCGGGCGCCCAGGCATACAGGTGCTCAAAGGAGAGCGTCATGACCGTGTACAGGGTGACCGAGATCATCGGGACAAGCGGAACTTCATGGGAAGAGGCGGCAGCGGAGGCGATCAAGACCGCAGGCGGGTCAATCCGCGATCTCAGGGTGGCTGAGGTCGATAAGTTGGACATTCACCTGGACCCAGACGGGTCTGTCATCTACCGCGCCAAGCTTCAGCTCTCGTTCAAGTACGAACCCGAGGACTAACCAGCGGCAGGTGCGGGCGCTAGCCGGCAGGGCGTGGCCGCTGCCGGCTAGCCGCTGGTTCGTGCAGGACTGGGCTCGAGATCCGGATCGGAAATTCGGCCCGGCGCCGGGCGCCAGTTCCCCGGGTCAGAAATGCTCCGGCGTGTTCCGCAGGCTGGTTACCCGGGTCTGGGCGTAGTTGCACTCGGCGACGATCGCGGCGACGCGCCGGCCGATGCGAGCCAGTGGACCCCGTATGCCCTGCGTCACGTGGTAGTTCATCGTTCCTCCTCGGTTTCCGGCCAGCTCATTGCCGGTCACCATTGAGTCTCGCCGTAAGGCCCTCCTTGGCGCATTGGAGGAAATCCATATTTTGCCCGCGGGACAGGTCTTAGCCGAGCCCGAAACCGGCTTACTCGAAGTGAGCGTGCCTTAGTCGGGCCAGGCGGCTGCGGTCGGCGCGGCGGCTGCCGCTCTTCGACGATCCGGTCATCATCCCCGGCAGCCGCGTTACCCACCTGCGCTATGCCGTATCGCGGACCGGAGACGGGCCCTGCCCTCGAGACCCGGGCTGATGACATTTCCGCGCGGGTATCCAACAAATGTGATCTTTAGGTACGTTCTGGGCCTTTTGGCTCTGGCGGCAACAGGTCTCGCAGGGTACATTCTCGGTGTTTTCTGGCCGAAAGCGGGCCGGGAAAGGCCGGGGCTGAGCGGGAGGTCGCCATGACCACGCGGCGGGAGTTCCTCAAGTGGTCCGCGGCAGGCGGAGTTGGGCTGGTGGCCGGGCGCGACCTGCTGAACGGAGCGGCGCAGGCGGCGACTTCCCGGATCCCGGCGGTCTCGGCCCAGGGAGCGTCAGTGGCGTCGGGCCTGACGCCGTACCTGGATCCGATGCCGGTCCTCGCCGACTACGCCGTCGACGCGACCGGCGGCGGGACGGTGAAGCTGACCACCGCGCTGATCTCCCGCAAGGTTCACCGCCAGCTGCCGGCGACGACGCTGTTCGGGTACCTGCATTCCGGCGGGCCCGGCGCGGGCGATACCGGGGCGTCGTACCTGGGACCGGCGATCCTGGCCAAGAGCGGGACGGCGGTGAAGGCCGAGTACCGCAATGACCTGGCCCCGGACGCTTTCCTGCGGGTGTTCACCAACGGCGGCGCCAGCTACCTGCAGTTCCCGCCGTTCCCCGAGGTCCGGACCATGACCCATCTGCACGGCGCGTTCGTCGCGGGGGAGGACGATGGGAACCCGTTCGCGCAGCCGGACGCGTTCCGGTCCGGGGCGACCCAGTCGGTGACCTATCCGAACGAGCAGCCGGCCACCCTGCTGTGGTATCACGATCACTACCAGGGGGATACGCGGATGAACGTGGTGGCCGGGCTGGCCGGCGGCTACCTGCTGCGCGACTCCTTCGACACCGGCACCAACCCGCTGCTGCCCGGCCCGATCGGCGCCTACGAGCTGGTGCTGGTGGTACAGGACCGGCAGTTCAACCCGGACGGGTCGCTGCTGTACCCGGTCGGGCCAGCGTCGATGCACGGGCCCTGGATTGGCGAGTACTTCGGCGACGTGATGCTGGTCAACGGCAAGATCTGGCCGACACTGACCGTAGAGCCGGCGGTGTACCGGTTCCGGGTGCTCAACGGCTGCAACGCCCGGATCATGGATCTGCGGATCTCCGCGGCCGACGGCCGCGCGGCCGTGCCGATGGTCATCATCGGCACCGAGGGCGGGCTGCTGCCGGTGAACCCGGCGAGCTCGAACGGCCTGGTGATGACTCCGGCCGAGCGGTACGACGTGATCTTCGACTTCCGCCGGTTCGCGGGCCAGACGCTGCTCATGACGAACACCACCCCGCCCAGCCCGGTATCCACGCCGGCGCCGCCGCTGACGCCGGTCATGCAGATCACCGTGCAGCACAAGGCGTCCAGCGGCGCGCCGATAAGCGTGCCCGGGCCCGGGTCGCTGCCGGTCAGCCCGGAGGTGATGGAGCTGACCGGCCTGGGACCGCCGAAGCTGAGCGGCGGCTCGGTTCCGGCACGGATGATCACGCTGAACGAGGTCGGCGCAGAGACCCCGAGCTGGAAGCTGAACCTCAACGCGCATCCGTACGGCGACCCCCACCCGGTGACCGAGACGCTGACCTGGAACAGCGTCGAGGACTGGTATTTCGTGAACACCACCCCGGACACCCACCCGAT
The DNA here is from genome assembly GCA_963775825.1 of uncultured Actinomycetes bacterium. Lineage (GTDB taxonomy): Bacteria > Actinomycetota > Actinomycetes > Streptosporangiales > Streptosporangiaceae > Bog-532. The sequence goes on along the minus strand of CAVZKY010000032.1, from coordinate 85,864 downwards.
GCACACCCACCTGGTCACTTCAAGGTGATGGGCCGCTACAACTACGATGCCGACGGCTACGCCGCGAAATACGGCACAGCGAACGGCGTCCCGCAGCTGGACGTCTCCACGCTGAGGCCGTTCCTCAAGTCCGGACTGATCGATCCGGGTTCCGGACGAGGCGGGACTGAAGGAGACGGTGAAGGCCAACCCGGGGCAGATCACGGTCGTGCGCGCCAGGTTCTCGCTGCCCAGCACCGCGCTGAATGGGGCGGGCAAGCTCATCAAGCCGCAAAAGTACGTACACCACTGCCACATCGTCGAGCACGAAGACAACGACATGATGGAGCGCATGATCGTAGTGCCCTGATGCAGCAGTCAGCGCTGCCACGGGGCGTCGATGGGCGGTGACGGCCAAGTTCCCGGCAGACTGGACTCCCGGGGGCTTCCCCCGAGGAGACGAAGGAAAGAGCAGTCATGAGCGACCCCGGCGTCACCCGCGTCGCTGTCTACATCGACTTCGACAACATCGTGATCTCGCGTTACGACCAGGTGCACGGGCGGGGCCAGTTCCAGCGGGATAAGGCGCGCGGGTTCGACAAGGACGGCAGGCCGGCCGATCCCGACATCGTGGCGAAGTTCCGGCGCGCCACCGTGGACGTCGGCGCGATCATCGACTTTGCCTCATCCTTCGGCACTCTGGTGCTCACCCGCGCCTATGCGGACTGGTCGGTGCCGATGAACGCCGAGTACCGCGGGCAGCTCGTCGGCCGCGCGGTGGACCTGGTGCAGCTGTTCCCCGCGGCCGGCTACGCCAAGAACGGCGCCGACATCAGGCTGGCCGTGGACGCCGTGGAGGACATGTTCCGCCTGCCGGATCTGACCCACGTGGTCATCGTGGCCGGTGACTCGGACTACATTGCCCTCGCCCAGCGGTGCAGGCGCCTGGGCCGTTATGTGGTGGCGGTCGGGGTCGCCGGATCGACCAGCAGATCGCTCGCCGCGGCGTGCGACGAGCTCGTAACGTACGACGCTCTTCCGGGTATCACGCCGGCTGATGCTGGCCAGGAGCCAGCCGCAGGGGCAGCCGGTGCATCAGCGGGCCGCGAGGACTCCGGCGCCGCGTCGTCCTCGCCGGGCCGGCGGCGTACCAGGCGGCCGGCGGCCGCGGTGATCGACGACACTGACCCCGAACCCGAAGACCCGCAGGAGCTGGCCACCAGGCTCCTGGAACGGGCGCTGCGGCTCGGCCAGGAAAAGGATGACGCGGACTGGCTGCACAGCTCCACCGTGAAGAGCCAGATGAGGCGCATGGACCCGTCATTCAGCGAGCGGGCGCTCGGCTATCGCTCGTTCTCAGACTTCGTCAAGTCACGAGCGGCCGTCGCCGAACTCGATGACACGAACTCGGCACGCCTCGTACGGCTCAACCCCGCCATGCCCGCTCAGTAGGGGAACGTGCCCCGGCCAGCGGGGGCAGCAGATGTGACGAGCGCGGCCCGCGCGGCGTGCGGCGTGACGTATTGCTTGGGGTTTCGCTCCAGGCATCGCTCATGGCTGAGCGCTTCGCAGGATGGGCAGGCGACGCGGAGGGCGGGGTTGGCGTGAGCGAGCTGGTCAGCGCTGCCCCGGTCAGCGACAACGCGGTTGATGGCAATTTCGGATTGGGTCGCGCTAAAGGAACGCCGTGACGGCATCAGTTCATCTCATCTCAGGCTAAGCCTTCATACTATCACCGGGTGGCGAATTAGCCACGGTCAGGAAATAATTCGAATTCTTTAACGATCCAAATGCAGACACGGGGCGGCCTGCAGCGCGTCGCCTTTCTGGGCGGTGGCGCCATACTGCTGCTCAACGCCCCGCCGCCCGGCCGCGGGCAGCCCGTCGCCCGGGTAATTCGCGGCGCTAAAGAGCTGACCCAGCTATTACTTCGGCACCGCCATTCCGTCTGTCGGTGCTGGCGCTTATTCTGCGTGAGCAGTCCCGGCGGCCGTGCCGCTCGGGTGTCAGGCTTGGGTGCGGGCCCGGAATCAGCCGAAGCAGTCTGGTGCTGGCACGGGCCGGCCTGGATGGAGGACGCAGGGTGCCAGCTGACGGATTCCGCCCGGCCGCCCGGAGACCGGGATACGCTCATCCGCGCTGCCATCCGCAACTGGCGAGATGGGCTGATCAACCTCACCGGATCGAACCGCCTGCTCAACTTCAAGCCGAGCAGGACCGGCTCGGTCGAGCTGACCCGCCCGTCGGCCGAGCAGGTCCTGGCCCGGCTCGCGCGCCGGCAGACGTACCAGTTCCGCGCTCTGCAGCCGGCAAAAGCCGAGGCGGCGACCAGGCAGCCGGAGGACGCCGAAGCCGGGCCGGGACGGCCGGAGGACGCCGAAGCCGGGCCGGGCCAGCCGCCAGCCAGCCCGGCCGCGGAACTGGGTGCTGACCAGGTGCAACAACGCCCGCCGCGCGCGCCGGACACCCTCGACGCCGACACGGATCCGGACGAGCTGGCTTCGGCGCTGCGCTCGCTGTACCGGCGGTCCACCCAGGAATACCTCGACCGGGGCCTGTCCGTCCTCTACCTGGCGTTCGGCACGCTGGCGTGGACGGACGACGACGGCAGCCGCAACAGCAGCCCGCTGCTGCTCGTGCCGGTCGAGCTGGAGCACAAAGGGCCGCGGCAGCTGCCGGTGCTGCGGGTGTCCGAGGATGATCCCGTCGTCAACCCCGCGCTGGCCCTGAAGCTGGCCCAGCGCGGGATCGAGCTGCCCCGCGCGGACGTCCTGGAGGACCTCGCGCTGGGCACGATCCTGGGCGCCGTCCGCGCCGCGGTCGCCGCAGCCGGATGGCAGGTCAGCGACACGCTCGTGCTGTCCTATTTCTCCTTCGCCAAGGAGGCGATGTACCGGGACCTGCTCGACCACGAAGACCTGATCGCGGCTCATCCCGCCGTCGCGGCCCTGGCCACCGGCGCCCGCACCGAGGATGCTCGAGCTTCTCCTTCGACGAGATTCCCGACGCCGGCATTGACCAGCGGGCCGCGCCGGAGAGCACGCCGGTCATCCTGGACGCGGACTCCTCGCAGCGGGCCAGCATCGCGGCCGCGCTCGACGGCCGGTCGTTCGTCATGGACGGCCCGCCCGGCACGGGCAAGAGCCAGACCATCGCCAACATGGTCGGTGCTCTCCTGGCGGCCGGGAAGACCGTGCTGTTCGTATCGGAGAAGGCCGCGGCGCTGGACGTGGTGCGGGACCGGCTCGACGCGGCAGGGCTGCGCGCCTACCTGCTCGAGCTGCACTCACACAAGGCGACCCGCAAGCAGGTCGCGGTCGCGCTCGGCGAAGCGCTCGACACCGTTCCGGTCGCGCCCGCACCGATGCCCGCCGTGGCTGTCGACGCCGTCCGCAAGCGGCGTGAGCAGCTGAATTCCTACGCCGACGCCATGAACCGGCTGCGCGAGCCGCTTGGCTACTCGCCTGCACGACGTCCTCGGGATAATCGCCCAGCTGCACGACGTTCCCGCCGCCCCGGTGGCCAGTATCGCTCCGGTGAACCTGACCGTCGAGTCAGTTCGGCGAGATCAGGGTAGCGGCGTCGAAACTGGCCGGCGCGTGGCGTCCCGCCGCGCAAGGCCGGTCGTTCGCATGGCGTGGGGTGGCCGAAAAAGGATCGCTGGACCCGCGGCTCTACCAGGCCGCATCAGCACTGGCGACGCTGGCGGGCATAGTCCAGGTCAACCGGCCACTCGCGGACGCTTTTGGGCTGACCCGTCCCTCAGATGCCACTGCGCTGGCTGAACTGCTCGCCCATCTGTCGGCGCGGCCAGCAGGACTCCCGGACGAGTGGCTGACGGCCAGCACGCTCGTGCGGCGCGGCGACCGCCGCCACGCTGCTGGCCGGTGAGCTCGCGCGTATCGCCGCACGCGTACGAATGACGTCGCCCGCGCGGCCGGGTGGTCGTGGTCAGCGGTGCCCCCGTCCAGCGTGCTGCCGGAGCCCGGCGACCAGGCACTCGGCTCGCTCGACCCGGCCGCCATCGACCCGGGCAGGTTGTCGGCGGACCGGATCACCGCGCTGGCCGGCGACCTTCGCAGCCGAGGCGGACATGCTCGGAAGGCGGCTCGGCGGCCTGGCCGGCCTGGCCAGCATGCTGGGCTTTCGCGCTCCCGCGACGTTTCGTGAGGCGGACGACCTGCTCGCCGTGGCCGCTCTCATCAAGGAAACCCCGGCGCCGGAGCGGTCCTGGCTGTCGGCCTCCGGCCTGACCGCCGCCCGGCAGGCGGCGAGTTCGCTGCGGGCGGCCCAGCAGGCCCTGGCCACGGCAGAAGCAGACGCGAGCGCCTACTACACTTCCTGCCGCCCTCGATCAAGACCTGGCGGCCCTGGCGCGCCGTTTCGGGAGCAGGCATCACCATCTCGGCAAGCTGTCCGGCGAATACCGGGCCGACAAGAAGACCGTGGCCAGCTTCACCGGGGACGGGGTCGGCAAGGACGACGCACATCACTTCCTCGGCCTGGCCGTGGCCTGGAAACAGGCCGCTGATGCGCTGGCCGCCGCCGAGCAGGCCCACGCCGCCATCCTGGGCACCTACTACCGCGGCCCGGCGACGGACTTCAGCCAGCTCGACGCTGCGCGCTCGCCGTCGCGGCCAGCGCGGTCCGCCGGGCCCGCGGGCAGGACCTGAACCGTTCGCTGACTGCCGTGTCCCGGGTGCCGCGGCTGCCGATCCGTCATCGCGAAAGCCGCCGATGACATCAGCCGTGATCTCGACGGCTGGCAGGCCGCCCTGGCCTTCGGGGCAATTGCCGGCTGCCCGCTCCGGAACTGCTCGGCGGGCAGATCCAGCGACGCGATCGGCTGGCTGCGCGCCCACGCTCGGCCGCTGCGCTGCGGCGGCCAGCTTCACCCAGGAGGTCAGCCAGGCTGTTGGCCGGCCGCTCACCGTCAGCCAGGCGCGCCATCTTGTCGCTCTGCGCGACGCGGCCGACGCGGCCCGCGATCGCCTGACGAGCCTGATGGCCTGTTCAGCGATACCTTCGGCCGTCTGTACGGGGGAGAGCAGACGGATATCGCCGCGGTCAGGTCCGCGCTGGACTGGGCGCGGTGGCTGCGCGCCATGATCACCGGGGCCGACGCGCCGCTCACGCCCGCCCAGCAAGGAGGCCGGGCGATGCGATTCCGGCGGCCAACCGCCCGGACGGCGGCTGACGCATGGCAGCACGCCCGGGACGCGCTGCTGGAAGCTTTCGACCAGACCGGCGCCAGGATCTCGGCTGCCGAGCTCGACGACTACGGTGAGGCCGCCGACCTGATCGCTGCCCTGCGTCAGGACACCGGCGGGCAAGGATGAATGGCACGTCTACCAGGACAGCCCGCGCCGTGCTGGCCGCCCATGGCCTGGACGTCGCCGTCGACTTCTGCATCTCCGAGCGCATTCCGACGTGGCCAGGTGCCCGTGTGATCGAGCGGGCGCTGCTGCAGGAATGGGCCGAACATCACCTCAGGACCGACCCGGACCTGGCCGCGTGCGCGCCACCGACCGGGACACGCTGGTCCGCGAATACCAGGATCTCGACCGGGCCCTCATCGCGGCGGCCACGGGCACCATCATCCGCGCCGCTAACGCGCGGCGCCCCCGCAGCGACATCGGCGAGTCCGCCATCATCCACCGGGAAGCGGAGAAGAAGAAAAAGCACATGCCGGTGCGGACCCTCATCGAGCGGTCCCGCCACGTCACTCAGGCGATCAAGCCGTGCTTCATGATGTCGCCGCTGGCGGTCAGCCAGTACCTGCCCGCCGACATGCACTTCGATGTGGTCATCTTCGACGAGGCCAGCCAGGTCAGCCCCGGCGACGCCATCAACTGCATCTACCGCGGCTCCGCTCTGATCCTGGCCGGAGACCAGAAACAGCTGCCGCCGAGCAATTTCTTCGCCGCTAGCACCGCTGACGACGGAGACGAGTGGTCCGAAGACTCCGACGATACCGCGGAATTCGAGTCGATCCTCGACCTTGCCAAGGCATCCGGCGCCTACCGGAGCCTGACGCTGCGCTGGCACTACCGGTCCCTGCACGAGGCGCTCATCGCGTTCTCCAACGCCACCTTCTACCGAGGGCAGCTCGTCACCTTCCCCAGCAGGCACAGCGACGGGCCCGACGTCGGCGTGGAGCTGTTCCGGGTGCACGGCACGTACCGGCGCGGAACCTCCCGGGATAACCCCGAGGAGGCCGCCAAGGTGGCCGAGCGGGTGATCCACCACTACGACACCCGCCCCGCCCTCAGCCTCGGCGTGGTCACCTTCAGCGAGGCCCAGGCCGAGGCGATCGAGACCGCGGTCAGCCAGGCCCGCCAGGACCGCCCGGACCTGGACCGGTTCTTCGCCAAGCGACCGGCTGCGCGGATTCTTCGTCAAGAGCCTGGAATCCGTTCAGGGCGACGAACGGGACGTGCTGATCTTCTCCATCGGCTACGGGCCGGACGAGAACCGGAAGATCACCATGAACTTCGGCCCGCTCAACAAGCAAGGCGGCTGGCGGCGGCTCAACGTCGCCATCACCCGCGCCCGCTACCGCAACGAAATCGTCAGCAGCATCCGGGCCGGCGACATCCCCGAATCCGTGACCACCGAGGGCGTCCGGCACCTGCGCCGCTACCTCGACTACGCCGCACGCGGCATGCCCGCCCTCGCCCTCGACACCACCGCCGGCGGCGACGCCGAGTCCCCGTTCGAGGAATCTGTCATCAGCGTCATCCGGTCCTGGGGATATGAGCTCACCCCGCAGGTCGGCACCGCCGGATACCGCATCGACATCGGCGTCCGCCACCCCGATCACCCTGGCGTCTATGCTCTCGGCGTCGAATGCGACGGCTACCAGTACCACTCCTCCAAAGTCGCCCGCGACCGGGACCGGCTCCGCGAGAAAGTCCTCCGCGGGCTCGGCTGGAACCTGCACCGCATCTGGGGCACCGCCTGGTACCGGGACCGCAACGGCGAAGAACGCAAGCTCCGCGCCGCCATCGAACAGGCCCTGGCGGCTCCCGTCCGCGGACTGCTGAGCAGCAGCGCTGCGGTAACCGAAGAAGACGGCCGCCCGGTTATCGCCACCGAAGCCGCCACCTTCGCCGCGGTCCCCGCGTGGGCCACCCCGTACGTGACCGCCGAAGTTCCCCCGCTGCCGCACTGGATCGATCCCGGCCAGCCGGGCAGCGCCTACCGGATGGTTCCGGCGTGCAGGCCGTGGTTGCTGCTGAGGAGCCGGTCCACCTGGCGGTCCTGCACCAGCGGCTGCGGGACGCGTGGGACATCGGCCGGGTCAGCCCGCCCATCCGCGAGAATATCGACACCGCCATCCAGGCGGCAGGCGTGCTCCGGGACGGCGACTTCCTCCGCCTCACCGACCCGCCACCCGCCACTGTCCGGACCCCGACCGAGGCTTGCCGCCGCGACGTCGAGCACGTTCACGGCCAGGAACTGTCCCTGGCGCTCGTCAACCTGGTCCGCGACACGGGCGGTATCACCCAGGACGAACTCACGGCCGCGGTCGCCCGCCTCTACGGCTGGACGCGCCGCGGCCCCGACATCACCGCCCGGCTGCATGCCCTTATCGACCGGCTCCTCGCCAACGGCACCCTGGCCGGCCACGCGGACAACCTCACGGCCGCCCGCTGAGTGCGGAAGCTGCCCGCGGATGTCAGACTGAGAGGGCAGGGAGGTGGCACCCGTGAGCGTTGCCCTGTTTGAGCACACCGGGCCGTGGACGCCAGCCGACGTTGAGGCGTTGCCGGACGCCGGTGACCACGCTCGCTACGAGGTCTACGAGGGCGGGGTGCTTGTCGTGAGCCCGGCACCGGGAGTGGCTCATCAGCGGGCGTCCTACTGGCTGCACCAGGCCCTCGCTCATGCCGCGGCCACCGCTGCTGCCGACGTAGAGGTGCTGGAAGCGGTCAACGTCGCATTGCCGGGCAGCAAGCTTCTGGTACCCGATGTTGTGGTCGTAGCTGGGGAAGCGGTCGATGAGACGACGACCCGCTTGCCGTGCGAGGCGGTCCTGGCGGTGATCGAGATTGTGTCCCCATCGACGGTATCTATGGATCGCACGGTCAAGCCGGCCATGTACGCCGAAGCGGGGATCCCCGTGTACTGGCGGGTAGAACTGGAGGGCACCGCAAAGATCGTCGTTTCCACGCTGACCCGTGGCAGGTATGCCACCCGGACCACGCTGATGGCGGGGACACGGGGCCGGATCGCCAGGCCATTCGCAGTCGAGCTAGATCCAGCTGAGCTCACCCAGCGCACTTCCTGAAACGGCCGGCCACCGGTGGTGCAGGTGGGGTCGGCCACGATCAGGTCCGGCGGCCGTGGACGGCGTGCTGTTTTGGAGCCAGGCTTAATTCTGGTTACCCGCCACAACCGGTAAGGCGGCGGCTGACCAGGCTAGCGGGCATTGCCCTGGTAAATCTTCATGACCGAAATAGCAGTTTATGACATCGTTGTGCTCGCCTAGGAACTCGCTGGCCTAGGGCTTTCGGCTGGCGTGGGGCCACCGCCCATGACCCCCCGGACAGCAGGGCGATTCCCCACATGTAGTGGTGCAGGTGCTCGCCGCCAAGGCTGATGTTGCGGAAGGGGCCCTTGCCGGCCCGGATGCTGTAGGTGAGCGCGCGCAGCCCGCCAAAGGTGCCAGTGAACGCCAGCCAGCTGAGCAGGGCGGACTTCTGGCTGGGATCGAGCTCCTCGTGGAACGCGCTGCGGACTGAGCTGGGCGCTGGTGCGAGCTGCGTCATGCGCGCACCATACCAAGTGCGCCCGGGCGCCCCCCATCGCAACAGGCCACGCTTACGACACAGTCGAGGTGTGTCGCCGCCAGGGCGCGCGGGCCAGCACCAGCGCCTCAACCCTCGCCGCGCCGCCTTCAGCCAGGAGGCAGTCAGCGACCGCGTTGAGCTGGCTGGCCGTCGTGCAGACGTCGTTGTAGACCAGGACGCGGCGCCCCGCGGTCCGGGCCGGATCAGGGATGGCCAGAGCCGAGCGCAGCTCGTCCGCGGCGGCGCGCTTGGCCTTGGCGGTGGCATTCGCCGACTGAGCGGTGGCCCGCGTCTTCACAATGGCGCGCGGATTACCCAGGTCGAACGGCCAGCGGCGGCTGACGTCCTCTTTCTCCGCCCGCTGGAGAACGATCTCGGCGTGCGCGAACGCCCGGCCGCCGGGACCGGTGTACGTCGGATTGACCACGATCAGGTCCGGCGGGTCGCGGAGCGCGTTCAGTTCGAGCCAGCCCAGCACGAGCCGGCCGAAGATCACTGACCAGGACCGGGCGTCGCCGTACTTGTAGCTGTTGATCACCTGCTGGAGGGCACCCGACTGGTACGCGATCGCGTGGATGCGGCTGATCCGGCGCTGGGGATCCTGGCACAGCCAGTTAGGGCAGCTGCCGTCGTCCTCCAGCTGCTGGCGGCAGGTCGGGCACGCGTCCGGCGCTATGCGCTCGAACGTCCGCCGGGCACAGACCACGCAGATGCGCGCGGGACCCGTCCGGTAGTACGGGCACCGCGCGCACTTCGGGAAACCGGGCGGCGGTCCGGCGGGCAGTAAGGCAGACGGCGGCATGGCGTCACAGCAGCGTCAGGGAGAGCTGCTGCTGCTGGCGGGCCTTCTGCCGGATCCGGTCCGGGGCGGCCAGGTGCTTGAGCACCTCATGAACGTCGTCGATCGCGATCGCGTCCCGGCGGTCGACGTAATCGCGGGCCCACGGCTGCTCAGCGACCAGCGACGCGACCAGGAAGACCTTCTTGTCGTGCTCCAGCGCCAGCCGCGCTTGCATCTTGGCTCCAGAAGTTTGGCTCGCCTCGATGACAACGGTGCCCTGGCTGAGGCCGGATGTAACGACATTCCGGCGCGGAAACGTATCCCGGCCGGGCGCTCGCGTCGGCCAGAACTGCGACACCAGGGCACCGGCCTGGGTGATCTGCTCGGCCAGACCCTGGTTCTGGGGCGGATAGCACCGCGTGATGCCGGTGCCGAGGACAGCGATGGTCCGTCCTCCGCTACCCAGGGCGGCCTGGTGGGCGGCGGCGTCGATGCCCCGGGCCAGACCGGAGATAACCGTGACGTCATGCCCGGCCAGCAGCTGGGACAGCCGCGCCGCCTGCTCGATGCCCACGTTAGAAGCGTTCCGGGTTCCGACCACGGCCACCGACCATGTGTCGTCCGCGGCCAGATCTCCCCGGTAGAACAGGAACGGCGGGAGGTTGGGGATCAGCCGCAGGTTTGCCGGGTAGTCCTCGTCCAGCACGGTGACGAGCCGCGCGCCAGTCTGGGCCGCCGCTTCGGTCTCGGCCTCAACCCGCTCGGCGAGCGGTGCCGGCTCCCTGATGCCGCGGCGCAGCACCTGAACGGAACGCTTCGCGGCGACGGACGTCTCGAAGATGCGCCCCGACCAGAGAGCGTCCAGGCCCTCCTCGAACTGTGCCTGCCGGGCCACGAGGCTCCAGTCGACGCTGGTGCCGTCGACACGGATGGCGCACAGGGCCAGTAGCTGCCGCTGCCGCTCCGTTACCGTCACGCTACTCCCATTCACCCGAACGTACGTTCGCATCCAGTGGCAACTATCGCAGCGAGCCTGGCATAACTCAAGACGCCAGGCCGGCCCCTCGATTTCGTCGTGCCTGCCAAGCCGGCCAGCGCGGCGAGGCTGAACCGATGAATCGCGACATCCCGGTTCCTCGCTAGCATTTCTCTTTGCCTTTTACGCCAAGCAGGCAATAGGGACCGTGTCATCGGCTGCCTCACCACGCTGCGGGATGACCCGCCGCTCATGGTCCGCCGGGCGCAAGCGGGCCTGGCTGCCCTTGCGCGTTGCCCGGGCACGGACGGACGCGTCGCGGCTATCGGCTTCTGCTTCGGCGGCTTGGCCGTCCTCACGCTCGCCCGATCGGGTGAACCCATCGCAGCTGCGGTCAGCATCCACGGGAGCCTCGGCACCAGCAGGCGAGCGGAACCCGGCACGATCCGCGCCAGGCTGCTCATCTGCCACGGCGCCGTGGACCCGCACGTGCCGCTCAGCGATGTCACGGCGTTCGCGGAGGAGATGAACGGGGCGGGCGCGGACTGGCAGCTGGTCATGTACGGCGGCGCGCAGCACGGTTTCACCCACTCTCGCGCTATCCCCGGGGCAATTCCTGGGGTCGCCTACGACCCGCTGGCCGACACCCGCTCATTCGCCGCCACCAGCAGTTTCCTCACGGAGATATTCACCGGCGGCCGGGATCAGCCGCAGCAGCCGGGTGCCGTGTTATCCGCCAGACAGCCGTGTTATCCGCCAGACATGAGCGACGCCGAATGGGCCGTCACTGAAACCACCCTCCCGGCGCACTGGCCAGAATGCGAAACTGGGGCAATGGGTTTCTACGGGGATCAGATCCTGCCGCGCTTCCTGAACATCATCATGAGCCGCGGGGACATCACCGAACTGCGGGCCCGGGTCGCGTCCGGCCTCACCGGTGAGGTGCTCGAGATCGGGTTCGGCTCCGGCCTGAACGTTCCCCACTACCCGCCCACGCTTACCCGCGTCAGGGCACTCGACCCGGCCACCGTCGGACGCAGGCTGGGGGCCAAGCGAGTCGCCGCCAGCCCGGTACCGATCGACTTCGTCGGCCTGGACGCCCAGACGATCCCGCTGCCGGGCGAAAGCGTCGACCACGTCCTCACGACCTGGACGCTGTGCACGATCCCCGACGTCAGCCAGGCCCTGGCCGAAGTCCGGCGGGTGCTGCGTCCGGGTGGCGTCCTGCACTTCATCGAGCACGGCCGTTCACCGGACCTGAAGGTGGCCCGCTTCCAGGACCGCATCAACTCCGTGCACGGGCGGCTCTTTGGCGGCTGCCAGCTGAACCGGCCGATCGACCGCATCGTGACCGGTGCCGGACTGGAACTGACCCAGCTGAAGACCTACTACCGGCCGGGCCCGGCCTTCGATGGCTACACCTTCGAAGGCACCGCCGCCAAAGCGGTCACCCCGAGCGGGTAAGCGGCAGCCCGGGCGGCGCCCAGCTGCGGGCGGCCGCAACACGGTCGTACGCCCGCCCAACAGCCGGTCTGCGGCGCTGCATCGTCGCGGCCCAGTAAGGCGGCCCAGTAAGGCGGCCCAGTAAGGCGGCCCAGTAAGGGGCGGGCGGGGCAGCCCCGAAGCTCGGCGGACGGCTGCGCCCGGGTACGTCCCGCGCCCGGGTCCCGGCCATTGGATACGGTCAATTGCCGTGCGAAAGGAGCCGTGGATGGATCTGGGCCTGGGTGGCAGTCGTGCGCTCATCACCGGGGGAAGCAAGGGCATCGGCCTGGCGATCGCCCATTCGCTGGCCGCCGAAGGAGCAGCTGTCGGGCTCGTCGCCCGTGACGGCGGCGGCCTCGCGACTGCGGAACGGCAGCTGAGCAGCTTTGGTGTGCCGGTGGCTACCGCGTCGGCCGACGTGACGGACACGGACGCGCTGTACCGCGCGGTCGAGGACATCGCCGCCGACCTCGGCGGCCTGGACCTCCTGGTCGCCAACGCGGGCGGCACCGTCGGCAGCGGCAACCTCGGCAGCGCCGCCCCCGGTGAGTTCACCGCGACGTTCGCGCTCAACGCCGGGCACGCCGCGGAACTGATCCGCGCGGGCCTGCCCCACTTGCGCGTCAGCGGCCGCGGTGCGGTCGTGATCATCTCCTCGATCACCGGAATGCGTCCCGCGCCCCGCACCGCCTACGCGACCGCCAAGGCCGCCGAAATTCAGCTCGCTGCCACCGCCGCCCAGGAACTGGCGCCCTCCGGCATCCGTGTCAATGCCGTCAGCCCCGGCTCCATCATGTTCCCGGGCGGTTCCTGGCAAATTTTCGCCCGCGAAAACCCCGATGATTTCGCTGCCTTCCAGGCCACCCAGTTCCCCTTCGGCCGCCTGGGACGCCTGCCGGAGGTCGCCGACGTGGTGACCTTCCTGCTGTCGGAGCGGGCCTCGTGGGTCACCGGGGCCAACATCGTCGTGGACGGCGGCCAGCGTTACCCCAGCGCCCGCCGGTTCGATTGACCCGCCGGTTCGCCATCCGCCGGGTGCCCGCCGAGCGGCTCGTCCCCGCGCCGTGGAACAAGGCCGGGTGACCCCGGTCATCGCCACCCTCGGCCGGATCGCCCGCACCGGCTCGCACGGCGTCATCCTCAAGGCCCCCGACATGCCCGAGGTCGGTGACGCGGTCGCCCGCCTCACTGCCGCCGGCATCCCCGTCGTCACGCTCGTCACCGACCTGCCGTCCAGCGCGCGGGTGGCGTACGTCGGCATCGACAACCGGGCCGCCGGCGCGACGGCCGCCTACCTGATCGGCCCGGAGCGTGGATGAAGGCACCCGCACTGGGCAGGGGAAAGAGGTACGCCGCTCGACCACATCCCCGAATCAAGAGGAGAGATCCGTCTTGACCGCAGTACCCCAGATCGCGCTGAACAACGGCCAGTCCATCCCCCAGCTCGGCTTCGGAGTGTTCCAGATCGAGCCCAAGGACACCGTCGAGGCGGTGAGCACCGCCTTCCAGGTCGGCTACCGGCACATCGACACGGCTGAGATGTACGGCAATGAGAAAGAGGTCGGTGAGGCGGTCGCCAAGTCCGGCCTCGATCGCGCGGAGGTGTTCGTGACCAGCAAGCTGGCCAACGACGCCCACCGCCCCGATGACGCGCGCCGGGCCTTCGACGCCTCGCTTGAGGCGCTCGGGTTCGACTACCTCGACCTGTTCCTGATCCACTGGCCGCTGCCGACCAAATATGACGGCGATTTCGTTTCGACCTGGCAGACGCTGGAGGAGTTCTACCGCGAGGGGCGGGCCCGCTCGATCGGCGTGTCGAACTTCCAGCCGCACCATCTGCGCCGCCTGCACGGGGCGACCGAGATCACCCCGGCGGTCGACCAGATCGAGGTCCATCCGTTCCTGACCCAGGATGACGTGCGCGCGTTCTGCGCGGAGCACCAGATCGCGGTCGAGGCCTGGTCGCCGATCGGCCAGGGCGCCGTGCTGGACGACCCTGCCATCGGCTCGATCGCCGAGCGGGTCGGCAAGACCCCGGCCCAGGTGGTGCTGCGCTGGCACATCCAGCGCGGCGACATCATCTTCCCGAAGTCGGTCACCCCGTCCCGGATCAAGGAAAACTTCGAGATCTTCGACTTCGAGCTGTTGGACGGCGACGTGGCCGAGATCAGCGCGCTGAACAAGAACCAGCGGACCGGCCCCGACCCCGACAAGTTCGACATGGTGTGACTCCGGCGGGCCGGCCGCCGGCGCTGCTGCCCAGGGTGGCTGCGCGCCGCGGCCGGGCCTCCCGGGCGGCGAGAACCCCTGCTGCCGTCCAGCGACTTCGGGCCGCGGCTCAGCGAAATTCGGACAGCCGCACCGGCCGATGCTCGTGCCGCGAACGGGTGCAGGCTTCGGCGATCCAGCCGGCCTCCGCGGCGTCGGCGACCGTGCAGGCCACGAAATCGGCGATCTCGCCGGGTTAGGCCCGCGACGGTCTCGGTTTCGCCGTTACAGCCGCGGGGTCAGGACCTGTTCTGCTCGCGCGCGTAGCTGTTGAGCCGGCTGAGCTCGTCCTCGTAGATCGAGCGCAGTGCCCGCGGGGCGAAGGTGCGCTCGAAGAAGCCGCCGATGCCGGTCGCGCCCTGCCAGGTGGTGGAGATCTGCACCAGCGAGACGCCGCCGTCCTTGGGCGTGACGTCGTACCGGGTGACCAGGCTCGAATCGCTGTCGGATTCGGTCAGGACCCGGCCGGGCTCCGGCTCGTCTACCTTCATCCGGTACTTGCGGGACCGGCCGCCGGCCGTCACCGTGAACCGCGTGATCGTCCCGGGGCCGACGCCGCCGGACTCCACCTGGAAGTCCGAGAACTGCGGCGGGAGGAACTTCGGGTGGTGCTCCCGCATGTCCCTGATGTACCCGAACACGGTGTCGGCGGGTGCGTCGACGGTCTTCTCGGCGGTAACGACGATGGGTGCCATGCAGGAATATCTATCACGCTGCGCCCAGGCCCGGTTGAGTCCGCGCCCTGGCCCGGTTAAGCCCGCGCCCAGGCCCGGCTAAGCCCGCGCCCTGGCCCGGCTAAGCCCGCGCCCTGGCCCGGCTAAGCCTGCGCGTCCAGCCTTTGACTGCCGTCAGCGGGTGAGGAACAGCCAGGCGTTGATGACGCCGCCGCCCAGCGTGAGCACGACTGCCGCGGCCAGCCAGTACAGGCCGTCACCTCCCGCCAGCTGGAGACAGCCGGCGATGGTGATACACAGCGTGGAGATCAGGTTGGGGCTGACCGCGTTCCAGCAGCCGGTACAGCTGGTCCTCGGCGCTGAGGTATGAGAAGTACGCTCGTTTCTCGTCCCGTGACCGGGGTCGGCCCCGGGCCTCATCCGGCCCCGGGCGGGGCTTCGCGCGCCCGAGGATGATCAGCGCCGCCCCTGACACGAGCGCCACCGCCACGAGCACGATGCCCAGCGTGCGGGCCGACATCCCGGGGATCACCAGCAGCACCGCCAGGAGCAGGCCGACCAGGAACAGTACCAGGGTCTGGGCCGCCTCAGAGCGCAACCCGGCATGTCCCACGATCCGGTCCCGGTTGAGCGAGACCGCGACGAACAGCAGGCCGGTCAGCGCGCCGGCCGCGCTCCCGGTGATAGTCGCGAAGCTGTCCCAGCCCTGGAGCACGTTCCGGCCCGGCCGTCAGCGCCGGGCCGCGCGCGCGGCGCCCCAGGACGGCCGGCTGTCCAGCCAGATCGTCCAGGGCTGGACCGAGCCGATCTCCAGCACGCCCATCGGCGCCCAGGGATCGGGCTCCATCCGAGCCCGGGCCTCCCGCTCGCTGCCCGCCTCGACGACCAGCATGACGCTTTCCCCGTCGCCGATCGGGCCGCCGAGGACCACGAAGCCCTCCGCCAGCAGCCCGTCCATGAACGCCGCGTGCTCGTCCCAGCCGCGCTGCTCGCGCCGGGGACGCGACCGGTCGTAAGCCGGGCCGTTGACCATCATCAGGACGAACAAAGCCATGGCGGGAGCGTAGCGCGCAGCGGTGACAGCCGGGGAAGACCGGCGCCGGGGTCATCCCCGGTCACGGAGCTGCCGGGCTGGTTGAGCACCAGCGCCCGCCCGGCCCTCGTAGCGGCGCTCGTCGCCGTGCGCAAGCCAGCTCATCGAGCCGTCGGCGGCCCCTGCCGGAGAGGCGAGCCCCGGTCCGTGCTCACACCATCACCCATCCGCCGTTGACCTCGATCGTCTGGCCGGTCACGAAGCAGGACTCCGGGCTGGCCAGGAAGGACACCACGGCGGCCAGCTCCTCCGGGGTCCCGCGCCGCTTCAGCGCCTGATGGTCGAGGACGAACTGGTTGTAGGCGACCGGGTTCTCATGGATCTCTTCGGCGGCGGTCGGAAACGCACCGGGGGAGACCGCGTTGACCCGAATCCCAAAGGGGCCCAGCTCGCGGGCCAGGGCCCGGGTCAGCGCGTCCGCCGCGCCCTTCGACGCCGTGTACGAAGCCAGGCCTGACCACCCGCCGTGGGTAACCATCGAGGTGATGTTCACGATCGCGCCGCCGCCGGCCTCCTTCATCTGCCGGGCCGCGGCCTGCGCGCAGAGCCAGTACCCGCGCTGGTTCACCCTGTGTACGTCGTCGTATTCGGCCGGGGAGACATCGAGGAAGGGAGTGTTCGGGTAGATGGCGGCATTGTTGACGAGGATCCCGGTCCCGCCCGACTGAATCGCGACCACTTCGAACATCTCGTTGACCGCGTTGGCGTCGCGCAGGTCCATGGTCCAGGCGCGGACCGCCCCGCCGTGCGCTTCGACGTCCTTGCGGGTCGCCTCTACCGATTCGGTGTCGATGTCGACGACCGCGACCGCGTGCCCGTCCACGGCCAGCCGCCGCGCGATCGCCCGACCCAGCGCGCCCCCGGCGCCGGTTACCACCGCAATGCTCACCCTGACCTCCTCGTCATGGCGGGGTGTCCTACGTTTCTTATATGCCCCGTAACAGGGAGATATGCCCGTTGACGATGACCCGTACCGGGTGGATTTGCCCGTCGGCGAGCGGGTGAACAGCTCGTTCAGCTGGCCCAGGAGCACCTCGTGATCTTCGCCGTTGATCAGCCCGTCGCGGCCAGGGGTCCCGCCGTGGCAATCGACAAGTCGACAACGCGATAACCGGAGCGAATGCCCACTGCTGCCGCCTTCCCGGAGCCCGCCAGCGGTCATCACGAGACCTCCTGGAGCGCGCCAGCGCGGGCCATCTTAACGATCTCGCGCATCGCGTCCTCGGCCTTGCGGTGGTGCCCGCGGCGGATGGCGATCGCGACCCGCTCGTGGTTGGCCAGCGTCTCGTGGTTGTGCCCGGCCGAACGGCTGTGCAGCGGGCGAATGGCGCTGAGCGCGACGCTCACCACGTCGTGGATGAAGAGCAGCAGGTCGTTGTTGGCGGCGCTGAACACCGCGCGGTGAAAGTCGAGGTCGGCCTCGATAAAGGCGTCGGGCTCATCGACGGTGGCCCACAGCCGCGCCATGGCGACTGCGATCGCGCTGCGCTGCTGCGTGCTGGCCGTCTCCGCGGCCAGCCGGGCCGCGCCGGGTTCGAGCGCTACCCGCAGCCCGGCGAGCGCCCGGATGTCGCCGGCGCTGGGGGAGGGGGCGAAGCGCCAGGTCAGCACGTCGGGGTCGAGCAGGTTCCAGGACTCTCGCGGGCGGACCCGGGTCCCAGCGCTGGTCCGGCTCTCGAGCAGGCCTTTGCCCGCGAGAACCTTCACGCCTTCACGGAGCGCGGACCGGCCGACGTGGAGCTGGCTCACCAGCTCGTCTTCGGTCGGCATGGCGTCACCGGGAGCGAGGCCACCGCGCACGATCCGGGCCCCGAGATCGTGCACGACCTGAGCGTGCCGGGCCCGGTCCGGGTAGGCAGCGGTCAACGGCGGTCCTCCGTCCAGCGGGGTACGCGATCGGAGCTCCGACGCTACGTCCGGCTCTGCCTGCGAGTCAACATCTTCATCTGATGAAGTTCCACGTTCATGCGATGAAGATTGACCGCCGGGGAGGTGTAATTTTAGGCTCGCTGGGGTGCATCAGTTCCGTGGCCGAGGAGGAAGCGATGAGGCTTATCAGGTTCCGCAGCCTCGCTCAGGGCGGACCGCAGCTTGGTGTCCTCGAGGAAGGCCGCACGGACGCCCCGGGAAGCGGGGGAACCACCGGGGGGATCGGCCCGGTAATGGCGCTCGCCGGCGGCCCTGCCCTGTCCGATCTGCTGGCGCTGCCGCTCAGCGACATCCACGAGGTATGCGAGAAGCCCAGCGGGCAGCAGTTTTCGCCCGATGAAATCGAACTCCTGGCGCCGGTCGACGGCCGCACCGAGGTGTGGGCGGCGGGTGTCACCTACGAGCGTTCCCGGGCGGCCCGGGTCCTGGAAAGCGAGGAGTCGGCCGACGTCTATGACCGCGTGTACGCGGCGGAACGTCCCGAGCTGTTCTTCAAGTCAGCGGCCTGGCGGGTCCGCGGCCCGGGCCGCGCCGTGTCGGTCCGCGCCGATTCCGGCGTCGACGTGCCCGAACCCGAACTGGCCGTGGTGCTGAACTACGCCGGGGAGGTGGTGGGCTACACCATCTGCAACGACATGAGCTCTCGATCGATCGAGGGCCAGAACCCGCTCTATCTGCCGCAGGCCAAGATCTACTTCGGCGGCTGCGCGGTGGGCCCCTGGATCAGGCCCGGGTGGGAGGTCCCGGACCCGTATTCGCTCGCCATGGAGCTGACGATCAGCCGGCACGGCGCCGCCGTCTGGCAGGGCCAGTCGAGCACGTCCGGCCTGCGCCGCCGCATCGGCGAGCTCACCGAGTACCTGTTCCGCGAGGAGGAGTTCCCGGCGGGCGCGATCTTGTCCACGGGGACCAGCCTGGTCCCGGATCTCCCGTTCACCCTGCAGGCTGGCGACGAGATCCGGATCCACATCGCGCAGATCGGCGACCTGGTCAACCCGGTGGTCCGGGGCAAGACCGCCGTCGCCGATGACACCCCATTCCACGAGGTCCCGGCCTGAGGCTCGGCCCTCAGGCCGCCGGGCCCGCGCCGAGGTAGCGGAGCACGGCGAGCACCCGCCGGTGGCCCGCGTCGCCCGGATAGAGCCCGAGCTTGGCGAAAATCGAGTTGATGTGCTTGCTCACCGCGCTGTCCGTGACCACCAGGGCCGCGCCGATCTCCGCGTTGGAGCGGCCCTCGGCCATCAGGGCCAGCACGGCGCGTTCCCGCTCGGTCAGGCCGTCCAGCGGATCACCGCCCCGCCGCACCAGCAGTTGCGCGACCACCTCGGGGTCCAGCGCCGTGCCGCCCGCCGCCACCCGGCGCAGCGCGTCGAGGAACTGGGCCACGTCGGCGACGCGGTCCTTCAGCAGATAGCCGACGCCGTGGGTGTGCGCGGACAGCAGGTCGGCCGCGTAGCGTTCCTCTACGTACTGCGACAGCACCAGGATCGCGATCTCCGGCCACTGGGTGCGGATCACCAGGGCGGCCCTGATGCCTTCGTCCGTATGGGTGGGCGGCATCCGCACGTCGGCGACCACCACGTCCGGCCGCTCCCGCTCGACCGCGGCCAGCAGGCCCTCGGCGTCGCCGGCGGTGGCCACGACCTCGAACCCGGCGCTCTCCAGCAGCTTGGTCAGGCCGGCCAGCAGCAGGACCGAGTCCTCAGCGATCACCACTCGCTGGCCGGCCACCGGCGGCTCCGTCACGGGGGCCACGTTACGCCCCCGGCGATGTCCGCCGACGCGCAAGCGCCGGCGGACATCGCGCATCAAAGCACTCATTCGGTACGCAGCGCCACGGCCGGACGGGCGCGCGCGGCCCAGCTCGCTGGCAGCAGTGCCCCGGCGACCGCGATGGCGATCGCCGCCAGGGACAGCAGCGCGAGCCGGGACGGGGGGAATACCTGGGTGAAGCTGGCCGGCACGCCGGTGTGCGCGGTTCCGGCCATGGCCCCGATGGTGGCCGTGTTCAGCGCCACCGCGGCGGGTGCTGCGATCACCGCGGCCAGCACGGCGGGACCGGCCACCCAGCACACCACCATGGTGAGCATCTGGCCGGGCCGCATCCCGAGCGCCTTGAAGATCCCCAGATCGTGCACCCGGTCCCGGGTCGTCATGAGCACCGTGTTGAGCACCCCGAGCCCAGCGGCGGCCGCGACCATCAGCGCGAGCAGGCCCACCAGGCCGATGGCGATGGAGTAGAACTGGCCGCCATCCGGCGGGGTGGCCTGCCACGCGCTGTTCGCCCCGAGGGCCCGGTTCACCGTCTGGATGTACGCAGTGGCACTGGTACCGGGCCGCAGACCGATGTCGTACTGCTGCAGGTTCTGGCTGGTGGCGACGCCGGGCAGCGTCTGCGCGCTGCCATACAGCCGCGCGTCGCCCCCGGACGGGTCGAACACCTCCCCGGCGATCCGCGCGGTGACCTGGGAGGCTCCCGTGTTCACCGTGACGGTGTCCCCGACCCCAAGGCCGCTCTGGGACAGGAAAGCGGTGTTGACGTCCACCTCACCCGGCGCGCGGTACCAGCGCCCGCTGATCAGGCCGTAGTCGATCCAGGCGGCGTTGCCCGCGTACGTCTGGGCGAAGACGTTCCCGGCGAGGCCGGCCACCTTGACCTGATTGCCGTACAGCGCCACGTAATGCGCCGTGCCCGGCTGAGCGCGCAGCACAGCGGTCATCGCCGCCGTCTGAGCTGCGCTGGGGGACTGCGGGCCGTTCTGGGGCTCCTGTATCTGCACCGGGACCGTGGCGGAGTGGGTCTGGCTCTGGGCGGCCCGGGTCAGCGAGGAGTTCAGCCCGAACGCGAAGATCACCGCGGTGGCCCCGAACGCGATCGCCGCCAGGCTCACCGCGGTCCGGCCCGGGCGAGCGAACGGCGCCGCGAGACCGAGACTGGCCGGTCGGGGCAGGTGCAGCCGGGCGGCCAGCCGGTGCGCGGCGTATCCGCGGCCGGACCGGGGAGCACGCCCGGCGGCTATGGCCTGTACGGCGGACAGCCGTCCCGCCCGCCACGCGGGCCCGAGCGCGGCCAGCGCGGTGAGCACGAGCATCCCGGCCGGGGCCGCGACCGACGCCCACCAGGGGACCTGCTGGCTCCCCACCCCGTAGGCGCCGGCCGAGCCGCTCAGCACCGGGGCCGCCAGCACGTTGCCGACGACCACCCCGGCCAGGCAGCCGGCCAGCGCGGGCCAGCCGACCCGGCTCAGGTACGCGACCACGACCTGCGCCGGGCTGAGGCCCAGGCTCTTCAGCACACCGATCCGGTAATACCCGGCGACGACCGCGCCGCTGACCACGTTGGCTACGATGAGCACCGCCATGATCAGGCCTATCAGTGCGAACGCGACCACGAACGGTTCCATGATCGCGCCGTTGCCGGTCGCCGAGTTCTCCGCGCTGAGCCAGGAGGCGGCGCCGGTCACCGAACCGGGCGGCAGTGCCCTGCTCACCTCGTTCACGTCGGCCCGGATCTGGGTGTAGCTGCCAGCGCTGGCGAACCGGTAGAGCATCTGCGCGATGGCTGGCGCGCCGAGTGCCTGCAGGTGGGTGATCTCGCCGGGGGTGACCCAGCCGTCCGCGGTGTTGGTGACGGAGTTGGCGAAGCCGACGATGGTCAGGGCCGGGCTGCCGCGCAAACCGGGGATGGTGACGGTGTTGCCCAGCTGCGGGCCGCCCTGCCCGGAAGTCGCCGGGCCGTCCAGCACCAGCTGGCCCGGGCCGTCCGGCCAGTGGCCGGCGCTCAGCACCACGTCGTCCACCGGACCGCCGGGCGCGGCCCGTCCCGCCAGCGTCAGCTGGCCGAACGGCTGCCCGCCCCACTTCGCCGGGACGGTGGCGGCGCCGAACGGGCCGGCCGTGGCGGTGACCCCGTGCAGGGCCGCCGTCGCGGCGAGTTCCGCCGGGCTGGCGTGCGCCGTGTTCACCGTGACGGCCACGTGCGCGCCGCGCTGGGCGCTGAACCCGTGCTGGAAGGGGGCATTGCTCGCCGCGAGCAGCGCGAAGCCGAGGGTAGCGGAGGCGGTGGAGATCAGCAGGACGCTGCCGATCACAATGGCCTGCAGCTTGTGCCGCCGTATCCCGCCGGTGGCGGTCCTGATCGCGGCCAGCCAGCGCGCGATCGCTCTCAGCCGGTTCATGCCGGCACCTGCGCGCCGCTGCTCACGAGCTGCCCGTCAACAAGCTGTACCGTGCGGGCGGCGTACCGCTGCGCGAGCGCCTGGTCGTGGGTGACCAGCACCAGCGTCTGCCCGTCCCGGTTGAGCTGCCGCAGCAACTTCCCGATCTCCTGTCCGGTGGCGGTGTCCAGTGCCCCGGTCGGCTCATCCGCCAGCAGCAGGTCCGGGGAGTTCACCAGCGCCCGGGCGATCGCCACCCGCTGCCGCTGACCGCCGGACATCCGCGCCGGGTACTCATTGCGGTACCGCTCGATACCCATCCGCGCCAGCAGCTCACCGGCCCGCGCCCGGGCCTGGCGCCGGGACGCCCCAGCCAGCTGGGCGGGCAGCAGCACGTTGTCTTCCACCGTGAGGTCGTCCAGCAGGTTGAAGAACTGGAAGATGATCCCCACGTGCCGGGCCCGGAACCGGGCCAGCGCGCTCTCGCTGAGCTTGTCGATCCGCCGCCCCGCCACGGTGACCATTCCGGTCGTGGGCCGGTCCAGCCCGGCGATCAGGTTGAGCAGCGTGGATTTGCCACTGCCCGACGGGCCCATGATGGCCACCACCTCGCGGGCCGTGACGCTCATGCTGACCTCGGCCACCGCGGGCAGGGCCCCCGCTTGATAGGTCTTGGTCACGCCGTCCAGCCGGATCACGTCGCCGTCCAGCCGGATCACGTCCTCGGCCAGCCGGATCACCTCACCGGGCATGCTGTGCTCTCGCATCGGGACCCCTCTCGGGTACGCAAATTGGTTTTCTTTAACGGAACTGAGCCATCCGTGAGCCAGGCCCGTAATCGCCGGGCCCTGATCAGCACGCAGGGTCTGGTTATCCCTGCCGCATAGCCAGCATGGGCTCCAGAACCTGCCGCGCGCACTGGGCCAGGACGCCGAATACGGGTGCAGCTAGCACCACCCGTGATCGTGAACCGCGCTGCATAGAGGACCGGCCGCCGGAGACGTAGCGTGGGCTACATGACCGCCCCAGCTCTCCGCCGCGACGCACCCGCGCCGCGTTACCGCCGCGTCCCGTGGTCGCCGCGGGCGTGGCGCCAGGCCCTGTACCTGGTGGGCGGGATCCCAGCGCAGATCGTCGCGCTGTTCGTGGTACTGGTCCCGATCTTCGCCAATCATCACCGGTGGCCGTTCTCGCTGCTGGCCCTGGCGGTGGTCTTCATCGCGCTGCCGGTCCTCACCCGGGTCCAGCGCCAGCGGCTGCGGGCCACGGCCGGGGTGGCGATACCGCCCCGGCCGGCCATACCGAACCGGCTGAGCTTGCCGGGCATCGCCGCCGCGGCCCGTTCCCGGGCGACCTGGCAGCAGGCGGGCTACCACCTGCTGGCCGGGCCTGGCGCTGGCCGTGGCGGCCATCGCGGCGTTCGTGATGTGGCTGGCGGGTGTCCTGTACACGCTGGTGTACGCCTACGCGTGGACGGAGCCGCCGGGGAGCCTGCTTCGGAATGGCGAGTCGTCTCCGCCGCACGTCCTGCGGTTGCTCCATGTCCCGCTGGACGTGTACCTGATGCTCGGCGGGATCGCGCTCCTGCTCGCCGCCCCGTGGCTGAGCGCCGCGGTGGGAGCGGTCGACGCCCGGGCCGCCCGGGCGCTGCTGGGCCCGAGCCGCGCGGAGGAGCTGCAGCTCCGGGTCGAGCAGCTGACCGAGACCCGGGCCGGCGTGGTCGACGCGGCCGACGCCGAGCGGCGCCGGCTGGAGCGGGATCTGCACGACGGCACCCAGCAGCGGCTGGTCTCGCTGGCTATCCGGCTGGGCATGGCCCGCGCGACCGCGGGCGCCGACGCGGCGCAGGCCAACCTGGTGATCGCCGAGGCGCACGAGGAGACCAAGGCCGCGCTCGCTGAGCTCCGCAACCTGATCCGCGGCCTGCATCCGCCGGTGCTCGAGGATCGTGGCCTGGACGCGGCGCTGTCCGGCGTGACGGCGCGGATGCCGATTCCGGTCCGGCTGACCGTGGATGTCGCCTCGCCGCCCGCCACCGACAATCGAGGCGGTGGCCTACTTCGTGGTCTCCGAGGGACTTACCAATATCACCAAGCAC
Source organism: uncultured Actinomycetes bacterium (assembly GCA_963775825.1). GTDB lineage: Bacteria > Actinomycetota > Actinomycetes > Streptosporangiales > Streptosporangiaceae > Bog-532. The sequence continues at coordinate 61,629 of CAVZKY010000032.1, read as the reverse complement.
GCCCACGCGACCCAGGCCGAGGTGTTCGTGCAGCGTGCGGGGGACCGGCTGCACATCATCGTCAGTGACGACGGTGTGGGTGGCGCCGCCCCGGGCGGCGGCACGGGCCTGTCCGGCCTGGCCAAGCGCGCCCAGTCGGTCGACGGGACCTTCGAGATCGCCAGCCCGCCCGGCGGGCCGACCCTGCTCACCGTGGACCTGCCATGCGCGCGGTAGGCGGACCCGGCCGCTGGATCTGGGGCCTCAGCGGCCTGGCCACCGCCGCTGTGCTCCTCGTCCCCGGCGTGCGCGTGCTCACCGCAGCCGGTGGTCCCTGGCACCGGCAGCCGACGCCGGATAGCGTGGTCCGCTCACTGACCGTGCCCGAACACGTCACCAGCCTGGACGTACAAAGCTATGGCGGCCTGGTGAAGGTAGCGGCTGGGCCGGTGAGCCGCGCCGAGGTCATCGAGACGATCAACTACATCAAACAGGATGGCGGCCTGCCCGCGGTGGTGCAGTCGGTGTCGGCCGGCCGCCTCACCTCTGGCCGCCCCCGCGTGCGCCACCTTCGATTGCAGCGTCGGCTTCACGGTGACTATGCCGGCCGGCATTCCCGCCACCGTGACGACCGACGGCGGCGCTGCGGCCGTGTCCGGGACGGCCGGGGCAGACGTGGATTCCGTCGGCGGGCCGGTGACCGCCGAGCACATTGACCGGGCCGCTGACCGTCAACACCTACGGCGGCTCGCTGCAGATGGACGGCACGGCCGGGGCAGACGTGAATTCCGGCGGCGGGCCGGTGACCGCCGAGCACATTGACGGGCCGCTGACCGTTAACACCGATGGCGGCTCGCTGCAGCTGAACGGGGCGCCCGGGGGAACGTCTATTCTGGCGGCGGGCCGGTGACCGCCGAGCACATTGTCGGGCCGCTGACCGTTAACACCGATGGCGGCTCGCTGGAGCTGAACGGGACAGCCGGCGCCCTGCACGCCGACACTAACGGCGGGCCGCTGTCCGGCCAGGGCGTCGACGCCGCGCAGGCCAGCGTCAGCACGGGCGGTGGTTCGGCACGGATCGCTCTCTCCGCGGCACCGGACACGGTGACGCTCAGTACCGAAGGCGGGCCGGCGACCCTGATTGTGCCGGGCGGCCCCTACGCGCTGACCACCGACAGCGACGGCGGCCCGCAATCGGTCGGGATCGCCACCGACCCCGCTGCCCGCCGTTCGATCATGGTGACCAGCGATGGCGGTTCGCTGCAGATCGAGCCGGCACCAGGTCACTAACCCACGCATTCGGCGTTCGGCCCGTCCACCATCCGAACCGGCTCATGCCGGCGCTCACACCTACCTAACTGATGAACGCCCAGCCCGCGAAGGACGCCACCCGGTAGCGTGGCGCTCATGTCCAACGGCGACGAACCTGGCGGTTCCCCGGCCGGCCCAGGCCTGCCAGAAGACGTGATGCGCCAGTTCACGGCAGCCATCTCCGGCATGAGCCCTGGTGAGCTTCGGGGGGTGTTGCGGGAGCTGCTGGCCCTCGCGGCGGCTGACCAGGACCCGGCGGTACGGGCAGCGCCGCCGTCACGCCGGCGCCCGCGCCGGGCGGACGTTGTAACGTACCGCGTCCGGATCGACCTGAAGGGGGCCAGGCCTCCGCTCTGGCGTCGGCTGGAGCTGTCGTCGGATCTGCTCCTCGACGAGCTGCACCGGGTTATCCAGGATGCGTTCGGCTGGACCGATAGTCACCTGCACCAGTTCAGTTCCGGCCCGGGCCCGCACAGCCCGAAGGCCGAGCTGTACCTGTGCCCGTTCCAGGTGGACGAGGGAGACATCGGCATTCCCGAGGAACAGGTACGCCTCGACGAGGTGCTGGCCGATCCGGGTGACAAGCTGTACTACGAGTACGACTTCGGCGATGGCTGGGAGCATGTCATAAAGCTCGAAACCGTCAGCGCCCGGACGGCTCCGGCGCCGCGAGCAGTCTGTACCGACGGGCGGCGCGACGGCCCGGCCGAGGACTGCGGCGGTGTGTACGCCTACGAGCTGACGGCAGCGGCGACCGACCTGGACAACCCCGACCATGCGGAAGCGGTGGCCGAGCTGGAGCATTTCTTCGGCGGCGACATCGATCCCGCAAGCCTCGATACGACCCGCTTCGACATCGACGAGATCAATACGGCGCTCGCCGTCGCGTTCCCGGCCAGTACGTCACCGGGAGCCGGGCGGGGGGCGGTGGCATCGGCGGGCGGTGTTCGGGGGCCGTGCTAGGGCGGTCGGCGTGGGTCAGGTGGCGTAGGTTTTGGGGCCGGTGATGTATCGCCGTCTGGCTGGGGTGATCCATACGAAGATGCCGGGTTCGGGTTGCTCGAGGGTCCAGCCGTGGGCCTGCTTGCATCGATGGTGCCGTCTGCAGAGCGGGCCGAGACCGCACTCACATGTCCGGCCACCGGCCTCGTAGGGGATGGTGTGGTCCTGATCGCACTGCGCTGCTGGACGCCGGCACCCGGGAGCGGTGCAGCTGGCCGTGCGGGCCTCGATCAGGTGCCGCAGCAACCGGCTCGGCTGGTAGCCGGGCTCTTCGTTGCGGTGGTCACATGTGCCTGCGGCCAGCGGGCTGATTCGGATCCGGAGTCGCTGGAGGAACGTTTTGGCCAGCGGGTTCAGCGGATCAAGCGGCTCAGCTGGAACGGCCCGCCCGTTGGCCGGCCGATCCGGGGCTGGGCCATCGGGTGCGGGGCGTTCCGGTCCGGTGGGCGGGTGCTCCGGTGCGGCATGCCTGCCGCGCGCGCATCCGTGCCCGATAGCGTGGCCGTGCTGGCCGATGACCGTGACGCACCACCGGGTGGCCGGGTGCGTTCCGGCCGCCCGGGCCAGTTCACGGGCCAGTTCCGCGTCGACCGGCCCGAACGCCGCCACCTCAGCTGGTGTTTTTGACGTTCCCAGCAATGTTGACAAGGGCACCGTCACGTTGATCCGCGCGGCCAGGCCGCCCGGCGGTCCTCCTGGTGGCCATGGTCCGGTGGCCGGGCCGCCGGCACCTGTGCCACAGACGCCGGCGCCGGCGTAGGGGCCGCGGAAGCGCCCGGCCGGCCCGCCGCCGCCGTCCCGGTCACCTGGGCCCGCGTCCGGGCCGGCGGGGCCTGTCCGGGCGGCCGGGTCCCGCGTCCGGCCGGCGGGGCCTGCGCCCGGATCGCTGGTGCCGGGCGCTGGCAGGCCGTTTCGGCCGAGCAGGAAGTCCAGGTACGCGCGGGCCCGCAGCTCATCCATCGTGCCGGCCAGCCCGGCGGCCGTCAGCTCGCGGGCCCGGGCCGAGATGCGCTGGTCAGCAGCCAGGACTTCGCCGGCGGCAGGTCACGACCGCACAGCGCCGCTGTCCCCGCGTCCTCCCGCCATCGCAGCACGCGGGCCTCACGCTGTGCCTGCTACCTGGCCCTAACGACACTGTGCACCTCTACGTTCGAACACAAACTACAGAAGTCTGATCTCTCGAATATTATATCGAATAACCATCCGCCAAGCAAGGCCCGCCCGGCACGAAATCCCTGGTCCACACCTACGACGCGGGCACTGGATTGGGGGAGAGCTTCAGTCCTGATCCGCGGCTCGCGGGACGGCTGTTCCGTCCTGGCCGGTCCGGTCCAGGTCCCGACCCGGCCCGCGGTCGAGCTGGCGCTGGCCTGCATCCCTGGCCGGCCGGGCCGGCGAGCTGGCGCTGGCACTGCTTCCCTGGCAGGCCGCGACAGTCGAGCTGGCGCTGGCACTGCGCACCCCTGGCCGAGTGGAACAGCCAGCCTCCTGCCACCGTCGCGCCCGCGCTATGAGCCGCGGCGGCCGCGTCCGCGAGCCGCTCCATCCCGTGCCAGGCCAGGCCCGCCCGCCAGCGGGCGCGATTACACCCAGCCTCGTTTGTTTCAGTCAGTGCGACGGAACCGGTGCTGCCGAAGCACTCGGGAGCAGACCGGCCAGGACGCACTGCGGCCGTGCGTGCTGCGCGAGGATGGACGACCCCGCGACGCTCGAAGAGTGGCAGAAGTTACGTGCCTCGGCTCCGCAGTAGTGCAGCACGCCACCGCCGGTGGAGCTGGGTAGGGTCACGTTGACGCAGCCGTTCGCGGATGTGGAGTAGGAATCTCGCACCAGCGATCCCCATAGGCCCAGGCCAACGAAGATGAGGAGCACGGCCCCGACGATGATCGCCATGGTGCGCTTTTGCCTGCGGGTCAGCCCCCGCTCGAGGTGATTAGTTCGGACGGGCATGATCGCCACAGTGTAGGGCCAGCGGCTATGCCTCGCGCCCGGTCGGGACCCCGCTTCAGCCTTCCTGCTCCCGTCGGCCAGCTCAGCGTCCCCGGGCCGGACCAGGACCTCGCCGCTCCGTCGGCCAGCTCAGCCTTCCTGCTCGGTGGGCCGGACCAGGACCTCGTTCACCGCCACCCGGCGCGGCCGGGTCACGATGAAGCTGATGGTCTCCGCGATGTCCGTGGCCTCCATGCGCTCCTGATGGGCGAACCGCTCGGTCAGCCCGGCCAGGATCTGTGGCCGGTTGTGCTCGGCCAGTTCGGTGTCCACCGCGCCCGGCTCGACGACCGAGACCCGCAGATAACGGGTGGTCACTTCCTGCCGGAGGGCCTCACTGAAGGCGCCCACCGCGTGCTTGGTCGCGTTGTACGCCGCGCTTCCGCTGCGCACGGTGCGGCCCGCCACGGAGCTGATGTTGACCAGGTCCGCCACCCGCCGCGGGCTCGTGGACACCGCGTCGAGTAGATGCGGAAGTGCCGCATGGGTGCAGTACAGCAGGCCGAGCACGTTGATGTTGATCATCCGCTGCCACTCGGTCAGCGGCGCGTCCTCGACCGGCCCGAGCAGCATGACGCCGGCGTTGTTGACCAGCGTGTCCAGGCGGCCAAGTTGGGTGGCGGTCCGCTCGACGACCTCGCGCGCCTGTGGCTCGTCCGTGATGTCGGCGGGCAGCACCAGGGACCGGCCGCCTTGCCCGCGGATCTTGGTGGCCAGTTCCTCAAGGCGCTCGGACCGGCGGGCAACCAGCGCCACCGAAGCGCCCAGCGCTGACAGTTCCAGCGCGGTTGCGGCGCCGATGCCGCTGGACGCCCCGGTCACCAGGGCCACGGTCCCGTCCAGCCGTTCCGCCATCGAACCCTCCCCAAGTCGGTTGCCCATCGTGACCATGGCAGCATACGGGGCATGACCGTGCTGCCACTGACCCCCGACGAGCTGCTTACCACGACCCGCTCCGTACGCAAGCGCCTTGACCTCACCCGTCCAGTCCCGGTCGAGCTGGTCACCGACTGCCTGCAGATCGCGACCCAGTCACCGACGGGCAGCAACCTGCAGGGCTGGCACTGGCTAGTGATTACCGACCCGGAGATCAAGGCGGGCATCGGCGACCTGTACCGCCGTTCGACCGAGAAGTACCTGGCCGCCAGGGAACGGGCCGCGCGGGCGCCCGGCGCACCGGCCCTGGATCCCGAAGAGGCCAAGACCATGCTCCGTATTCGGGATAGCGCGGCCTACCTGGGCCAGCACATGGGCGAGGTTCCGGTCCAGGTCATCGCCTGCATCGAGGTGGACTCGCCGTGGTCGGCGGGCGCGAACCAGGCCGGGCTGTGGGGATCGCTGCTGCCGGGCGCGTGGAGCTACATGTTGGCGGCCCGCGCTCGGCAACTGGGCACGGCCTGGACGACGCTGCACCTGGTCTACGAGAAGGAGGCGGCCGAGATCCTCGGGCTGCCCGACAACATCCGGCAGGGCGTGCTCATCCCGACCGCTTACTACACCGGCGAGACGTTCCGGCCGGCTCCGCGACGACCCGTGCAGGAGGTCATGCACATCGATCGCTGGTGACGCCGGTGCTGCTGGTGCCTCTGGTGCTGCTGAAGCGTTGGCCGAGATTCCTTTTTTAACTTAAGCAACCCCGGTCCGGGGCTCAGCATTCTGAGACGTTGGGACCAGGCGCGGGACCAGTGGCTCGCGGCGGACCGACGGGACGGGTGGGCGCTCTCCACGCGCTGGCTGGTGGGCAGGGGCGCGGCCAACGGGCTGGGCGGAAACATCGCCTGACCCTGACGCGGCACCAGTTCGGCTGGCGCGTCGGCGCATCAACCAGTCCGGGTGCCGGGCGGTGACCACGCCGTAAAGGCCGCCCCTCGGCGCTGGCGGCGGCGAGGGCCTCGACTGTCCGGTCCCGGTCCGCGTCCGAGGCGCGCACCAGGCTGCCCCCGGGCTCGGCCTGATTACTCCCGGGCTTCCTGGCTCGCGCGGCTATGCCAAGCCTCGCCGGACAACCTAGGCCTCGGTCTTTTTCACCCGGAACTTCTTCTCCCGCAGCCGCATCACCCGCAGCACCATTTCCATGGCGAAACGCGCGTCCGGATCGCCGAACTGGTCGCCCAGGGTGCGTTCCAGCTGCCGGATGCGGTAACGCACCGTCTGTGGGTGCACCTGCAGCCGGTCGGCGATCTCGCCGGCCGTGCCGCGCGTCTCCAGCCAGGCACCGAACGTCTCGGTCAGCCGTTCCTGCTGCCGCGGGGGCAGCGCCTCCAGCGCGCCGAAGTGCCGCCGGCTTACCTGGTCAGCCAGCGCGGCGTCCGACAGCAGCCAGAGCGTGACCAGGTGGTCCTCGCAGAACACCAAGGGCCCGGCGTCGATCGTCCCGTTTTCGGCCAGAGCGAGCGCCTGCCGGGCCCAGCGCAGCGAATCGGCCGCATCGGCGAGCGGGACGGCCAACCCGATGGCGGCCCGGCGCCTGCCCAGCTGGGCCTCCAGCGCGGCCCAGCGATGGGCTCCGGCATCGCCAGGCATGAGCAGGTGCGGCTGCGGTTCGTCCAGGTTGGCGAGGACCTCGTTGTTGTCCGTCATCTGCTCACTAAGCGTGAGCGCGGACGGCGCCGTGTCCAGGGGCCCGGACCTGGTGCCGTCCCGGGTGTCCGGCTGGCCAGCAGACTGCGCGTCGGACCAACCGTCCGACCGCGGGTCCGACCGGGCGCCAGACCGCATGCTGGGCTGCGTGCCGGGCCGGGCGTCAGGCTGCGTGCCGGGCCGGGCGTCAGGCCGCGTGCCGGGCCGGGCGTCGGACCAAGCCTCGGATCGGGCATCGGTTCGGGCAGGGGCGATGGCAACGGCGATGACTCGGTCCGGCAGCGGCCAGCGTGCGACCTCGGCCAGATCGGCCAGGGCGCGCAGCGGCACCGGGTCGTCGCGATCCAGGATGAGGTGCAGCAGCCGGCGCTGGGCGGCTTGCTGTGCTTCGGCGGTGCGCGCCCGCACCTCGCGGTAGCCCGCGTAGGACACGGTGGCCAGGTCGTTCATGTAGCGGAACACCGCGTCCGCGAGCGCTGACATGACGGTGGAGGAGAGCTGGGCCCGATGGCCGACCTCCATGACCCGCTGCCAGGCGGCCTGCGCACCGATCCGGTAGGCGGCCTGCAGCGAGTCCAGGCTGCGGCCCTCTTCCGCCTCGTGTTTCCCGAGCATGAGCGCAACCTCGTCCCGGCCGGACGGCGGGGCCGTGGGGTCGGCGACGAGGTCCACGAAGGAGGTCAAGGTCTGCTCTACGCCCGTGCGCATGATCTGGCCGTATGGCCCGTCAATGGGACGGGCGAACTCCGGGATCTTCTCGCGGAGCTGCGCGATGATCTCGTCGGCCAGGCTGGCCAACTCGGGACGGAGGATGTCGGCGAGCGCAGAAGACAGCACGGGGGGTTCTTCGTTCCCGCCTTGGTCGGTGGTCCTCGTCATCGTCGATGGCTCCGTCCCCGCCGCGTGGCGGCCGCCCGGGTGACCTGGCACATATCCGACGTTAAACCCGGCAGACGGGCATCGCAGCCGTGAGATCGTACATTCCTAGTAACGGGCCGGGCATGATGGCGTCACTTTATGGATAAGGAAGATACCGATGAGTAGCCGCTCGAAGTCCTCAGGTCACGGCGGCCAGGCCGGACAGGCACTCACTCGGTGATAAGAACAAGCCATGGAGCTGTGGCCGCGGTGCTAAGAAAAATTAAGCTAGGTCTGTTTCTAGATTTCCACGTGTTCCGCTTGCGAGCGGTGTTACGCGGGAGTAGCCTACGAGTCCTGCCTATGAATGAGAACGACAAGTAAATCTTGCTTGGCATTGCGGCTCTGAGCGGGGCTTCTTAAGCTAGAATCACTCCAGGCAACGATTTACAGTGCCTACATAGGCATTTAGACGAGCAGCGCGGCGGCTTTCGGGATCGTGGCCCGCTGGCAACTCTGGCAGTCAGACTGCTGGGCTAAGCTGGCGGAAGGGCCCGACGGATGAGACCGGAAGGTGCCTGTGCAGCCGGTGGCGTCACGACCGGCTGCGGACCGTCTGGCTTCCCCCCCCAGCCGGACGGTCCGCAGCCTGTCGCGGCGAGCATCTACCGGGCGAGTGCAGGCGCCTCCGGCTGAGCCCGTGCTTCGTACCTGTGTCGATCTAGGCCATTGTGCTGTGCTCTCGCCATGGTGTTCATCCGGCCTGTCTGCGTCGGGAAGTCGCTCGGCCCTGCGTCGGGAAGTCGCTCGGCCCTGCGTCGGGAAGTCGCTCGGCCCTGCGTCGGGAACTCGCTCGGCCCTGCGTCGGGAAGTCGCTCGGCCCTGCGTCGGGAAGCTCGCTCTTGGCTCCTGCGTCGGGAAGTCGCTTGGCTCTGCGTCGGGAGCTCGCTAAGGGGTCTTTCGTATACATGCGTATACATGCCGCCGCGCATGCCTTTCGCCCTGACCTCGGTTTCCGGCCCCGCGCGCCGATGCCGCATTAGCTGGCACCTCGTAAGCAGAAATGAACGCTGTGATCACCTTCCGTAAACTGTTGTTATTAGCGAACCATGCGGGCCGGGTATGCGTCCGGGGTCTGTTCCTGGCCAACCCGCCTATTGCGCCGTGAGAAACATGAACGGACGCCGGTTTGCCGCATTGGGCCCATCGGGCTGCTATAAGCGATTGGCACAGCCACTTATTATTGTCGCTTCAACTAATGATGCAGTCGGTCCCGTTCGCCCGGGGCGGGGATAGCGTCCATCCAGCGGAATGACTGCCGCCCGGGCCCGCGCGTGACCTACGTCTCGGCCGCTCGGCCTCCCCGCTGTGATCTGATGAGGAGCAGCCAACGCGGGAGGATCACGTGCCGCCGGACTCGATGGCCAGTACGGACGCCGGACGGCGGCACGCCGCCGCCGCGGACGATATGTTCGGCGCCGACCTCTTCCGGCTGCTCGCCGCCGCCGGCCAGAACACGGTGTTCTCACCCGCCAGCGTCGCTGCGGCGCTGCAGATGGCGCTGTGTGGCGCGCGCGGGGCCACGGCGGCGCAATTGGCGGCGGCCCTGCATCTCGACGGCCCGGCCCGGGCCGCGGACGGCCTGCGCCTGCTGTCGGACCTGCTGTCCTCGGCCGGGGCAGGCGGGCCGGGCGGCGGGGTCACTATGCGCGCCCCGAACACCCTGTGGGTGCAGGCAGGTCTGCCCCTGTCGCCCGGCTTCACCAGCCAGCTCGTGGACATCGCGGGGGTCACGGTCCGCCCGGCGGACTTCCAGCGCGCGCCCGCTGAGGCCCGGGCGCAGATCAACGACCTGATCGCGGAGCAGACCGCTGGCAAGATCACCAACTTGCTCGGCCGAACGCGGTCAGCGCGGCGACCCGGCTCGTGCTGGCCAACGCCGTCTACCTCAAGGCTGCCTGGACGTTCCCGTTCCCCGTGCGCGCCACCGCCGACGCCCCGTTCTATCCCGGCGATGCCGGCGGTACGCCGCTCAGCACGGCGACCATGCGGCTCACGTCAGACCTCGCCTACCTGCGCGCTGACGGATACCAGGCGGTGCTGCTCCCGTACAAGGAGAGCCGCCTGGCCATGGCCGTAGTCCTGCCGGAGGCCGGCCCGCCGGCCGCGCTCGCGCCGCGGCTGACCCGCGGCCTGGCCCCGCTCCTGACGGGCGCGACCCGGCAGAGCGTGGCTCTGTCGCTGCCCAAGTTCCGCCAGCGGGCGGGGTTTGGGCTCATCCCCGTGCTCCAGCAGCTGGGCGTCCAGGACGCGTTCACCAGGGCCGCGGACTTCAGCGGCATCACCTCGGCCGTGCGCCTGTTCATCGGCGCGGTCGTGCATCAGGCCTATATCGACGTCGACGAGCAGGGCACCGAAGCCGCGGCCGCCACGGCGGTCACGATGCGCCCGATGGCGCTGCGGCGCGGGCCGGAGCCGGTCCGGATGATCGTGGACCGGCCCTTCCTGTTCGCGATCACTGACACCACGACCGGCCTTCCGTTGTTCCTCGGTCAGGTCACCCGGCCGGCTGTCTGACCGCAGGGAAAAGACCTACCGGGCCATACAGAACCCTGACGGCATAGGACCGTACTGCCCCGCCCACGGCGGCCCGCCGCTGACTGCATAGAACCCTGCCTGACCGTTTGGCGCACATATGTTCATAGTCGTTTTCAGTGGGAAAGAGGTGTTCGCCGCCGCCGTAACTGTCTGCAAGGGAGCTCTGTTATGGCTCAACCCGCTGCTGCGAACAACGTGCTCAGTAAGCTGGACGGGCAGAAACCGTCCGCCTTCTACTGGCAGCTGACCATCCTGGCCACCCTGGGTGGTTTCCTGTTCGGCTACGACACCTCGAACATCGGGTCCGCCCTCAACTTCGTGCCCTACAACCTGCACGGGCTGGCCGAGGGATACCTGGTGTCGGGGGCGTCGCTGGGTGCGGCCGCCGGAGCCATCCTCGCCGGTCCGACGTCCGACCGCTTCGGCCGTAAGCCGCTCCTGATCGTGGACGCGGGCATCTATGCCGTGGGCGCGATTCTGTCCGCCGTCACCCCGGACGCAGCCGTGCTGCTCATCGCGCGGACGCTGATCGGCCTGGCCATCGGGGCGGACTCGGCGATCGCCACCGCCTACATCGCCGAGTACGCGCCGAAGGACCGGCGGGGGTCCCTGTCGATGCTGCAGCAGTGGATGATCACGGTCGGCATCCTCGTCTCCTACATCGTCGCCCTGATCATCTTCAGCGCCTTCCCGGGCAGCGCCGCCACCGTCGGCTGGCGGCTCGTCCTCGGCCTGGGCGCGGTTCCCGCCCTCGTCGGGCTGGCCTTTCGGACCCAGATGCCGGAGTCGCCCCGGTGGCTGCTGCGGCACGGGCGGTACGACGAGGTGCGCAAGGCCATGGCCACGCTGGGCGCGGGCGACGTGAGCGATGCGGACATCAGTTCCGCCGCCCAGGTCATCGAGCAGGTCGAAGGCGGGAGCAAAGAGCAGCGCCGCCGGGCCTGGACGCCGGGCGTGCGCCGGGCGCTGGTCGTGGTGTGCGTCTTCTTCATCTTCCAGCAGATCACCGGCATCAACGTGCCGCTGTACTACGGGCCGCACCTGCTCGGGCCGATCTTCGCCGGCTCGCACGCCAACCTGGTGGCGACCACCGTGGCCGGTGTCGAGGTCACGGCCATCATGACCGCGGTCAACGTGGCCGCCACCTACCTCGGCTTCCGCTGGATCGACAAATTCGGCCGGCGCAAGCTCTCCATGGGCGGCTACACCGGGATGATCGTGTTCGCGCTGATCGCGGCCGCGGGCCTGGCCTTTACGTCCGGCACGTTCCGGCTCGTGGTCATCATGGTCGGCCTCGACTTCTTCATCGCCTCGTTCGCGATCGGCGTCGGCGGGACCGGCTGGACCCTGCAGGGCGAGGTGTTCCCCACCGCGGTCCGCGGCCAGGCCGCCGCCTTCGCCGCGATGATCGACTGGCTGGCCAACTTCCTGATCATTGAGATCTTCCCGGTCAGCCAGAACGCGATCAGCCTGGGCGGCGTGCTGGTCGTCTTCGCCGGGTTGTGCGCGCTGGCCATCGTGTTCATCTGGAAGTTCCTGCCCGAGACCAAGGGCCTGCCGGTCGAGGACATCATCGGGCTCTTCGAGCGGCAGCAGCAGGCCGGCCCGCTGGGCGGTTCGGGCGCGGCACCGACGCCCGTGACCAGGTGACCGTCCCGGCCCGGTCCCGCCGCCCAGGTAGGTGCGCAGCTCGCGCCTGAGGACGGGGCCTGGCCAGGCTCAGGACACGCGAAGGGCCGGTGCCCGCCAGCTGGCGGGCACCGGCCCCTGCCTTTCCCTTGTCGACTGTCCGGTTGGGGCCAGCCGCGGCTCCGCCGGCGGCGACGAGGACCGCGGTCACCCGGCCGGCCCTGGGAAGTGCTCGATGGCGTTGGAAGAAGGGACGATGGTCTGGTGCACGGGACATACCGTTGCCTTCGATGCGTTCCACCGTTGGACCGATCAGCCGAAATGGGCCGGTATGGGAGATCAACAATTTAACACGGCATCTACCAGTCCCTACGTTGTCAAATGGTACGTAAACTGCCATCAAGACATAAAAAAACTGTAATAGCCACACGCACCAAAGTGAACGTTGACAATTTCGAAAGTTGCTCATCAGGGACGCAACGGCCTGCGGCCGACTCGCCGTGGCGGCCTGTCCACGGTGCGGGGGCCGCCCCTGGCGCGGCAGAATGCAGGGGCGTAGAAGAGTAGGTAGCCGTCAGCGAGAAAGCGGATAGCAAACGTGACGAAGCCCGTCGAGCAACCCGTCCACGCGTCCGCCCGGGTTCCCGCGCCGGGCGGGGAACCTGAGCCCCCCGCCGCTACCCCGGCGCAGGGCAGCTCCTCGCGTGTGGTCCCGCTGCCCGTCAGCCGGCGTATCGCCGACGAGCTCGGCGTCCGGACCGAACAGGTCACCGCGGCGGTCCAGCTGCTCGACGGCGGGGCCACGGTGCCGTTCATCGCCCGCTACCGCAAGGAAATGACCGGGGCGCTGGATGACGCCCAGCTGCGGACGCTCGAGGAACGGCTGCGTTACCTGCGGGAGCTGGACGAGCGGCGGACCGCGATCCTGGAGTCGATCCAGGCCCAGGGCAAGCTCGACGATGGGCTCGAGCAGCGGATCATGGCGGCCGACTCCAAGGCGCGGCTGGAAGACATCTACCTGCCCTACAAGCCGAAGCGGCGCACGAAGGCGCAGATCGCCCGCGAAGCCGGCCTGGAGCCGCTGGCCGACCTGCTGCTCGCCGAGCCGGACCGCGACCCGCGGCAGGCCGCTGCCCCTTACGTCAGCCCGGACGGCGGCGTCGCCGACGTGGCCGCTGCCCTGGACGGGGCCCGCGCCATTCTGGTGGAGCGGTTCGGTGAGGACGCCGACCTGATCGGTGAGCTGCGCGAGCGGATGTGGTCCGCAGGGCGGCTCGTGGCCCGGGTGCGGGCCGGCCAGGGGGAGGCCGGCGCCAAGTTCGCCGACTACTTCGATTTCGCCGAGCCGTTCACCCGGCTGCCCTCGCACCGGATCCTGGCCGTGTTCCGGGGCGAGAAGGAGGAAGTCCTCGACCTGACCATGGACGCCCAGGACGAGACGGCGGTTGCCCCGGATAGCGGCCTGGCCCGGGCGCCATCCCGGTATGAGGAATCCATCGCCGGCCGGTTCGGCATCACCGACGCGGGACGGCCGGCCGACCGGTGGCTGGCCGAGACCGTCGGCTGGGCGTGGCGGACCCGGATCCTGGTCCACCTGGGCGTCGACCTGCGGATGCGGCTGTGGCAGCGGGCCGAGGACGAAGCGGTGCGTGTCTTCGCCGCCAACCTGCGGGATCTGCTGCTGGCGGCCCCGGCCGGCGCGCGCCCGACGATGGGGCTGGATCCGGGCTTCCGCACCGGGGTCAAGGTCGCGGTGGTGGACGGCACCGGCAAGGCGGTCGCGACCGAAACGATCTACCCGCACGAGCCGCGCCGCCGCTGGGACGAATCGATCGCCGTCCTGGCCCGGCTGGCTGCGGCGCACGGCGTCGAGCTGATCGCGATCGGCAACGGCACCGCCTCCCGCGAGACCGACCGGCTGGCCGCCGACCTGATCCGGATACACCCAGAGCTCACGCTGACCAAGGTCGTGGTGTCGGAGGCCGGCGCGTCGGTCTATTCGGCGTCCGCGTACGCCTCCCGTGAGCTGCCCGGTATGGACGTGTCGCTGCGCGGCGGAGTCTCGATCGCCCGCCGTCTGCAAGACCCGCTGGCCGAGCTGGTCAAGATCGACCCGAAGTCCATCGGGGTCGGCCAGTACCAGCACGACGTCTCCGAATCCAAGCTGTCCCGCTCCCTCGACGCCGTGGTGGAGGACGCTGTCAACGCGGTCGGGGTCGACGTCAACACCGCGTCGGCGCCCCTGCTGGCCCGGGTGTCCGGGATCAGCAGCGGGCTCGCGGACGGGATCGTGGCGCACCGGGACACCGCCGGGCCGTTCCGCAGCCGCCGCGCGCTGACCGAGGTGCCGCGGCTCGGCCCGAAGGCCTTCGAGCAGTGCGCCGGATTCCTGCGCATCCCGGGCGGCGACGACCCGCTGGACGCGTCCAGCGTGCACCCTGAGGCCTATCCCGTGGTCCGCCGCATCCTGGCCGCGGCCGGCACGCAGATGCCCGGCCTGATCGGCAACACCGCCCTGGTGCGGACGCTCCGGCCGCAGAGCTTCGCCGATGACCGGTTCGGCGTGCCGACCGTCACCGACATCCTCCACGAGCTGGAAAAGCCGGGACGTGACCCCCGGCCGGCGTTCAAGACCGCCGCCTTCGCCGAGGGCGTGGAGACGATGGCCGACCTGACCCCGGGGATGGTGCTCGAGGGTTCGGTGACCAACGTGGCAGCGTTCGGTGCGTTCGTCGACATCGGCGTGCACCAGGACGGCCTGGTGCACGTATCCGCGATGTCCCGCAACTTCGTCTCGGACCCGCGCGAGGTCGCTAAGCCGGGCGATGTGGTGCGGGTGAAGGTGCTCGGTGTCGACATCGCGCGCAAGCGCATCTCGCTCACCATGCGGCTGGATGACGAGCCGGACGGCCGTGGGGCAGATTCATCCGGCCGAACGGGCCGTGGTTCGGCGGCCACCAGCCGCGAGCGCACGCCTGCCGGTGCCCCTCGTCCGGGACCGCCGCAGCGGCCGGGCGGCCCGCAGCGCGGGGCTGGCCAGCGCGAGGGTGACGGGCGCGGGGATAACCGGCGCAACGAACCGCCGGGCAACAGCGCGATGGCCGACGCGCTCCGCCGGGCCGGCCTGGCGGGCGGCGCCAGCGGGGGAGCCGGCTCAGCCGGGAACGGCAAGCCGTCCCGGGACGACGGGCGCGGCGGCCGCTGACCCGCACGCCCGCCGCTGGGCAAGCACCGGGCAGCAACGGGCGTGACATGCTGCCGCCGGGACGCCGGCCGGCGCCACCGCCACCATCTGGACCAGCGCGCAAGGCATGCCGACGGGACCGCCGCTGAACGCAGCGCAGATCAGCCGCCAGACCGTGCTCGCGGGCCTGATAGCCGTACTGGGTCCTGCCTTGTTGCTCACCGTTTCCGCCTTCGTCATCCGGCGGTTGCTCAATCGCCGGAGGATGGCCGCGTGGGATGCTGAATGGAGCGCGACCGGGCCGCAGTGGTGTAACTACCGGTGACTATCCTCGGCCGGGGACCGTGCCAACGGCTTCCGGAATCCGAGCGCAGGAGTAGTCCGTGACTCGAGCCCAGACTACCGAGCAGTCGCCGCTGAGCAAGACCGAACTAGAGAAAATCAACGCCTACTGGCGCGCCGCCAACTACCTGTCCGTGGGCCAGATCTACCTGATGGACAATCCGCTGCTGCGGGAAGCCGCTGCGGCCCGAGGACATCAAGCCGCGGCTGCTGGGCCACTGGGGGACCACGCCGGGACTCAACCTGATCTACGCGCACGTCAACCGGCTGATCCGCAGGTATGACCTCAACATGATCTACGTGACCGGGCCCGGTCACGGCGGGCCGGGCATCGTGGCCAACACGTACCTCGAGGGCAGCTACAGCGATTTCTACCCGAACATCAGCCAGGACGCGGCCGGGATGCAGCGGCTGTTCCGCCAGTTCTCCTTCCCCGGCGGGATCCCCAGCCACGCGGCGCCGGACACGCCCGGCTCCATCCACGAGGGCGGCGAGCTGGGGTACTCGCTGTCGCACGCGTTCGGCGCGGTCTATGACCACCCTGACCTCATCGCGGTCTGCGTCGTGGGGGACGGTGAGGCGGAGACCGGGCCGCTCGCCACTGGCTGGCACTCCAACAAGTTCCTGAACCCGGTCACGGACGGCGCGGTGCTGCCCATCCTGCATCTGAACGGCTACAAGATCGCCAACCCGACGATCCTGGCCCGCATCCCCGAGACCGAGCTGGTCTCGCTGCTCGAGGGATACGGCTACACGGTGCACCAGGTCACCGGGAACGACCCGGAACTGGTCCACCAGCAGCTCGCCGCGACCCTGGACCAGGTGGTCGCGGAGATCAGCGACATCCATCAGCGGGCCCGGGATCACGGCGACCTGACCCGGCCGCGGTGGCCGATGATCGTCCTCAGGACCCCCAAGGGCTGGACCGGCCCGAAGACCGTGGACGGCGTCCAGGTGGAGGGCACCTTCCGCGCGCACCAGGTGCCGATCACCGGCGTCCGCGGCAACCCCGGGCACCTCCGCCTGCTCGAGGACTGGATGCGCAGCTACCGGCCGGAGGAGCTGTTCGATGACAACGGCACGCTGATCAGCGAGCTGGCCGAGCTGGCTCCCACCGGGAACCGCCGGATGGGTGCCAACCCGGTCACCAACGGCGGCCTGCTGCTGCGCGACCTGAACCTGCCGGATTTCCGCGCCTACGCGGCCGAGGTGACCAGGGGCGGCACGGACGAGGTCGAGGGGACCCGGGTGCTCGGCACCTGGCTACGGGACGTGATCCGGCTGAATCCGGCCAGCTTCCGGCTGTTCGGCCCGGACGAGACCGCCTCCAACCGGCTGCAGGACGTGTTCCAGGTGACGAACCGGGTCTTCGACGCGGAGATCCTGCCCACCGACGATCACCTGGCTCCCGCCGGCCGGGTGATGGAGGTGCTGTCGGAGCACCAGTGCGAGGGCTGGCTGGAGGGCTACCTGCTGACCGGCCGGCACGGGCTGTTCAACTGCTACGAGGCGTTCATCCACATCGTGGACTCGATGTTCAACCAGCACGCCAAGTGGCTCGAGGCCTGCAACCGGATCGAGTGGCGGCGGCCGGTCGCCTCGCTGAACTACCTGCTGTCCAGCCTGGTCTGGCGGCAGGACCAAAACGGGTTCTCGCACCAGGACCCGGGCTTCCTGGATGTGGTGCTGAACAAGCGGGCCGAGGTGGTCCGGGTCTACCTGCCTCCGGACGCCAACACGCTGCTGTCGGTCGCCGATCATTGCCTGCGGTCGCGTAACTACGTCAACGTCATCGTCGCGGGCAAGCAGCCGCAGCCCAGCTGGCTGTCGATGGACGACGCGATCATCCACTGCACCCGGGGCGCCGGGATCTGGGAGTGGGCCAGCAACGACGCACCGGGCGAGCCGGACGTCGTGATGGCCTGCTGCGGCGACGTCCCGACGCTGGAGACGCTGGCCGCCGTGGACCTGATGCGCCAGCACCTGCCGGACCTCAAGGTCCGGGTGGTCAACGTGGTCGACCTGATGCGGATGCTGCCGGAGACCGAGCACCCGCACGGCATGCCCGACCCCGAGTACGACGCGCTGTTCACGGTCAACCGGCCGGTCATCTTCGCCTTCCACGGCTATCCGTGGCTGATCCACCGGCTGGCCTACCGGCGGCACGGGCACGACAACCTGCACGTGCGCGGGTACAAGGAGCGGGGCACCACCACGACGCCGTTCGAGATGGTCCGGCTGAACGACCTGGACCGGTTCCATCTCGTCATCGACGTCATCGACCGGGTGCCGGGGCTGGCCACCAAGGCCGGGCACGTCCGCCAGCTGATGACCGACAGCCGGATCAACGCGACCACCTACACCCGCGAGTAAGGCGAGGACACCCCGGAGATCCGAAACTGGGCGTGGCCGTACTGATGCGGATCCTCGTCGTCAACGCGGGCTCCAGCTCACTCAAGCTGAGCGTTCTGGAGCCGGGCGACCGCCTGGCGGCCAGCGAGGAGCTGTCGGCCCAGTACGGGGAGTTCGGCCACGACGCGATGGCCGCTGCCCTGGACCGGGTGGGCGCGAGCCGCGCCGACGCGGTCGGGCATCGCGTGGTGCACGGCGGCCGGCAGTTCACCCAGCCGGTGCGCATCGACGCGGGCGTGCGCCGCGCCCTGGACGAGCTGACCGACCTGGCGCCGCTGCACCAGCCCAAATCGCTGGTCGGCATCGACGCGGTCAGCGAGGCACTGCCCGGGCTGCCCGCCGTCGCCTGCTTCGACACCGCCTTCCACGCGGGGATGCCGGCCGCGGCCGCCACCTACGCGCTGCCCGCCGAGTGGCGCGAGCGCTGGGCGATCCGCCGGTACGGCTTCCATGGGCTGTCGCACGCCTACGCCACCCACCGGGTCACCGAGCTGCTCGGGCACGTCCCGGCCCGGCTGATTGTCTGCCATCTGGGCTCCGGGGCGTCACTGGCGGCGGTCCGGGACGGCCGGTCGGTCGATACCACCATGGGCTTCACCCCGCTGGAGGGCCTGGTCATGGGGACCCGGTCCGGCACCATCGATCCCGGCCTGGTGCTGTGGCTGATCGAGCACGCCAAGATCGCGCCGGACGAGCTGGCTGACGTGCTGGAGAAACGCTCCGGGCTGGCCGGCCTGGCCGGCACCCCGGACATGCGCGAGGTGCTGGCCCGGGCCAGCCAGGGGGACGCCGCCGCGGAGCTGGCCCTGGCGGCGTACCTGCACCGGCTCCGCGGCCTGATCGGGTCGATGGCCGCGGCTCTGGGGGGCTTGGACACACTCGTGTTCACCGGGGGCGTGGGGGAAAATTCGGCGGAGATCCGCGCCCGGGCCGCCGCTGGGCTCGGCTTCCTCGGTGTGGCTCTGGACGAGCACCGCAACGCCGGGGCGCACGGCGATGTCGGCATCACCGCCCCTGGCGCTGTGGTCCGGGGTTTCGTCGTGGCTGCCCGGGAAGACATCGAGATTGCCCGCCAGGTGAGAGAGGTGCTGCGACGATGACAGACCTAACGGACTTCGGCCGCCTCGTCCCCCGGGAACACGGCCTGATCGTCGTATCCACGTTGCGGGCCGACGGGACGATCCAGTCGTCGGTGGTCAACGCCGGGGTGCTCAGCCATCCCTTCACCGGGCAGCCGGCCGTCGGCTTCGTGGTCCGCGGCGGCACCCGCAAGCTGGACAACCTGCGGGTCCGTCCCCGGGCCACGGTGGTGATCCGGGCCGGCTGGGAGTGGGCCGCGGCTGAGGGCCCGGTCGAGCTCATCGGCCCGGACGACCCGGCCCCCGGGGTGGGCGCCGAGCGGCTGCGGCTGCTGCTGCGGGAGATCTTCGCCGCGGCGGGCGGCACCCACGACGACTGGGCCACATATGACAAGGTGATGGCCCAGGAGCGGCGCGCGGCCGTCCTGCTCAGCCCGGACCGCGTCTACTCGAACCCCAGCCGCTTATCGCCACTCAGGGCCGCTAGTCGGCCGGCTTTCCGCCTCCCGCCTACCCGCCTACCCGCCGACCGCTCGCCGGAGGTCCCGCGACATGCAGACCGAACACGCTACGATCGCGCTGGCGGACGGCCGGGCGGTGGAGGTCCTCACCTATGGCCCGGCGGATGGGCTGCCCCTGGTGACCCACCATGGCACGCCCGGTGGCGGGCTGGTGAGCTATCAGCCGACGATCGACACGGAAATGGCGCGGGGGCTGCGGACCATCCAGTTCGCCCGGCCCGGATACGGCCAGTCCGCGCCGCGCCCCGGCCGCCGGGTCGCCGACGTGGCCGCCGACGTGGCCGAGATCCTCGACGCGCTTGACGTGGAAACGTTCATCACCTGGGGCCGATCGGGCGGCGGGCCGCACGCGCTGGCCTGCGCCGCGCTGCTGCCGGGCCGCTGCCTGGCCGCGGCCAGCATCGCCGGCGTGGCCCCACGGGACGCCGACGGCCTGGACTGGATAGCCGGCATGGGACCAGAAAACGTGGCGGAGTTCGGCGCCGCGGAACGCGGGCCGGCCGAGCTGACCACGTTCCTGGAGAAGGACGCCGCCGTCCTGGCCACCGTCACCGGCGCCGACATCATCGAGGGGCTCGGCGGCCTGATCGGCGACGCGGACAAGGCCGTGCTGACCGGTGAGTACGCCCACTACCAGGCCGCGGGATTCCGGTCGGCGCTGCGCCGCGGCATCGCCGGGTGGCACGAGGACGACGTGGCCTTCGTGGCCCCGTGGGGCTTCCCGCTCAGCGGGGATCTGGCCCCTGTCGCCGTTTGGCAGGGGGATCAGGATCGCATGGTCCCGTTCGGGCACGGGCAGTGGCTCGCCGGGCACATCCCCGGTGCGCACGCCCATCTGCTGCCCGGCGAGGGTCATCTCAGCCTGGCTGAGCACCACTACGGCCAGATCCTGGACGACCTGATCGCCCTGGCCCAGTCCATGGGCTGAGCTCACCCGCTGCAGCCCGCCGGATCTGGCCGGGATTACGCGCGGTACTCCCCGGATCGGCTTGTTCGGCTGGCCCCGCGGCGCGATACCCGGGCGCGCTGGCCGGCCCGCCCCGATAGCATCGGAGGAGGGGCACAAGCCCGCTCAACCGTTCCCGCGTCGAGGAGCCCACCGTGTCAACGCAGCCGCTTCACCTCACTCTCGCCGGACGCGAGCAAGTGGTCGAGGCGGGCACGACGGCCGGTGCGGCCCTCACCATCGCGGCCGGCCCTGAGCCTGCCCGCGGCCCGGAATCCGTGCTCGCGGCGCGGGTCAACGGCGAGCTGCGCGACCTGTCCTGCCCGGTCAGCGACGGCGACGTGATCGAGCCGGTCGAGATCGACTCGCCCGACGGGCGCGCGATCCTGCGGCACTCCACCACCCACGTCATGGCCCAGGCCGTCCAGGACCTGTTCCCCGACGCCAAGCTGGGCATCGGGCCGCCGGTCGAGAACGGTTTCTACTACGACTTCGACGTCGATCGCCCGTTCGATCCCGCTGACCTGAAGGCGATCGAGCAGCGGATGCGGCAGATCGTCAAGCAGGGACAGCGGTTCTCCCGCCGGGTGGTCACCGACGGCGACGCGCGCGCGGAGCTGGCTGACGAGCCGTACAAGCTGGAGCTGATCGGGCTCAAGGGCGCCCACGAGCCGCCGGACGCCGAAGAGTCGGTCGAGGTGGGCGGCCCCGAGCTGACCATCTACGACAACCTCGACCCGGGCACCGACGAGGTGATCTGGAAGGACCTGTGCCGCGGCCCGCACATCCCTACCACCCGGAACATCCCGGCGTTCAAGCTGATGCGCACCGGCGGCGCGTACTGGCGGGGCAGCGAGAAGAACCCGCAGCTGCAGCGGATCTACGGCACCGCGTGGGAGTCGCGTGCGGCCCAGGACGAGTACCTCACCATGCTCGCCGAAGCCGAACGGCGCGACCACCGCAAGCTCGGCGCGGAGCTGGACCTGTTCTCGTTCCCCACCGAGATCGGCAGCGGCCTGCCGGTGTTCCACCCCAAGGGCGCGATCATCCGCCAGGTGATGGAGGACTACTCGCGCCGTCGGCACAACGCGGCCGGGTACCAGTACGTCAGCACCCCGCACGTGACCAAGGCCGAGCTGTTCGAGACCTCCGGCCACCTGGGCTGGTACAAGGACAGCATGTTCCCGCCCATGGAGCTGGACGGGCAGATCTACTACAACAAGCCGATGAACTGCCCGATGCACATCCTTATCTACCAATCGCGCGGGCGGTCCTACCGGGAGCTGCCGCTGCGGCTGGCCGAGTTCGGCACGGTGTACCGGTATGAGAAGTCCGGCGTCGTGCACGGGCTGACCCGGGCCCGCGGCTTCACCCAGGACGACTCGCACATCTTCTGCACCCCCGAGCAGCTGGCCCCCGAGCTGGCCTCGCTGCTGGACTTCGTGGTCGGGCTGCTGCGGGACTTCGGGCTCACCGAGTTCGAGGCCGAGCTGTCCACCCGGCCGGAGAAGTACGTCGGGGAGCCGGAGGAGTGGGACGCGGCCGAGGCGGCCCTGCGGCACGCCCTGGATCAGTCCGGGCTGGCCTACACCGTGGCCGAGGGCGACGGTGCCTTCTACGCGCCCAAGATCGACGTGCACGTCAAGGATGCGATCGGCCGCCGCTGGCAGCTGTCCACCCTGCAGGTCGACTTCCAGGAGCCGGGCCGGTTCGGCATCGAGTACCAGGCCGCGGACGGGTCACGGCAGCGGCCTTACATGATCCACCGGGCCCTGTTCGGGTCGATCGAGCGGTTCTTCGGCATCCTCGTCGAGCACTACGCGGGCGCGTTCCCGCCCTGGCTCGCGCCGGTCCAGGTGGCGGGCATCCCCATCGCGGACGCGCACGTGCCCTACCTCGAGCGGGTGGTCGCCCTGCTGCGGGCGGAGGGTATCCGCGCCGAGGTCGACGCCAGCGACGACCGCATGCAGAAGAAGATCCGCACCGCGCAGCGGCAGAAGGTGCCGTTCATGCTGATCGCCGGGGACGACGACGTGGCCAAGGACGCGGTGTCGTTCCGTTACCGCGACGGCTCGCAGAAGAACGGCGTACCCATCGAGGAAGCCATCGATGAGATCGTCACCGCCGTGCGCGAACGCATCCAGGTGTGATGCCGGGTGACTGAGGACGCGGGTACGGGGGCCACCGGTGCGGCCGGCCCGGAGGAACTGACCTGGCCCCAGGAGGGGCCGGGCATTCCGGACGCGTTCGCGCGGCTGTGGATGCCGCACCGGATGGCCTACATCAAGGGCGCGGGCAAGCCGTCGGGGCCGGGCGAGGAGGAGGGCTGCCCGTTCTGCCGCGCCCCGTCGCTCAGCGATGAGGACGGCCTGATCGTGGCGCGCGGCGAGCTGATCTTCACGGTGCTGAACCTGTACCCGTACAACGGCGGCCACATCCTGGTCTGCCCGTACCGGCACGTGGCCGACTACACGGACCTGACCGCGGGCGAGACCGCCGAGCTGGCCGACCACACCCAGCGCTCGATCCGCGCCCTGCGGGCGGCCTCGAACGCGCAGGGCTTCAACGTCGGCATGAACCTGGGCGGCGTCGCCGGGGCCGGTATCGCCGCCCACCTGCACCAGCACGTGGTCCCGCGCTGGGGCGGCGACACCAACTTCATGCCAGTCGTCGGCCAGACCCGGGTCCTGCCCGAGCTGCTCCACGACACCCGCAAGCTTCTCGCCGAAGCCTGGCCCACCGACTGACTCGAGGCCCGGCTCACGGTGAGCGTCTTCAGGGCTATCCGCTGAAGACGCTCCCCGTAAGCATCGGCCGGCGGCTTTCAGGCCCTGGACGCCTCGGCGATCTTGGCCGCCAGGTGCGGGGGGAGCGGCTCGTGGCGGAGGTAAGACCGGGTGAACGAGCCGGTCCCGTGGGACACCGAGCGCAGGTCGATGGTGTACCGGGTGATCTCCAGCTCCGGGATCTCGGCCCGGACCAGCGTCCGGCCGACCGGCACCGGCTCGGTACCCAGTACCCGGCCGCGGCGGCCGGACAGGTCGGACATGACCGCCCCCACGTAGTCGTCGGGGATCAGCACTGCCACCTCGTCGACCGGCTCCAGCAGCGTGGGCTGGGTCTTGTCGACCGCGTCCCGCAGCGCCGCCCGGCCCGCCTTCTGGAACGCCATGTCGGACGAGTCCACCGAGTGGGCCTTGCCGTCGTACAGCGTGACCCGCAGCCCGACCATCGGGTAGCCGGCCACCACGCCCTGCTCCATCTGGGTCCGGACACCCTTTTCCACCGACGGGATGAACTGGCGTGGCACCACGCCGCCGACCACCTTGTCCACGAACTCGAAGCCCTCTTTGCTGGGCAGCGGCTCGACCTCGATCCGGCAGATGGCGAACTCGCCGTGCCCGCCGGTCTGCTTGACGTTGCGGCCCAGCCCTTCGGCCTTGCCCGCGACCGTCTCCCGCAGCGGGACCCGCGGTGCGGAGGTCTCCACCGCCACGCCGTAGCGGTTGGCCAGCCGGTCCATCAGCACGTCGACGTGCGCCTCGCCCATGCACCACAGCACGAGCTGGTGGGTCTCCGGGTTGTTCTCCAGCCGCAGCGTCGGGTCCTCGGCCACCAGCCGGGACAGCGCCTGGGACATCTTGTCGTCGTCGGCCTTGGACCTGGCCGCCAGTGCCATCGGCAGCAGCGGCTCCGGCATCACCCACGGCTCCATCAGCAGCGGCTCGTCCTTGCTGGACAACGTGTCGCCGGTCTCGGCGGTGCCCAGCTTGGCCACGGCGCAGATGTCGCCGGCTGACCGCCTCGGTGATATTCCGCTGCTGCTTGCCGAGCGGGCAGGTCAGCGCGCCGATCCGCTCGTCGGTGTCGTGGTCGGCGTGGCCCTGGTCGGCGCGGCCGTGGCCGGACACGTGCACGGCCGCATCGGCCCGCAGCGTGCCGGAGAACACCCGGACCAGGCTGACCCGGCCCACGTACGGGTCGGAGGTGGTCTTGACCACCTCGGCCAGCAGCGGGCCGGCCGGGTCGCAGGCCAGCCCGGTGACCGGGGTGCCGTCCAGGGTGCTGACCGACGGCAGCGGGTGCTCCTCGGGCGACGGGAAGGCCTGCGTCATGACCTCCAGCAGCTCCCCCATGCCGATGCCGCGCAGGGAGGACACCGCCAGCACCGGGTAGAAGCTGCCCCGGGCCACCGCCTTCTCCAGGTCCTCGATGAGCACCTTCGGGTCGATCTCCTCACCGGACAGGTACCGGTCCATGAGGGTCTCGTCTTCGCTCTCCTGGATGATGCCCTCGATCAGCTCACCGCGGAGCGTCTCCATCTGCTCAATGTCCGCCGGGGCCACCGGGCCCTCGCGGCGGCCGGAGCCGGAGTAGTCGAACAGCTTCTGTGACAGCAGCCCGATCAGGCCGCGGACCCCGGACCCGTCGGCCTCGGCCACCGGCAGGTACAGCGGCGCGACCGCCTCGCCGAACGCGTCGCGGCAGGCGGCCAGCGCAGCCTCGAAGTCGGCTCGCTGGTGGTCGATCTTGGTGATGACGACGGCGCGCGGCATGCCGACCCGCGCGCACTCCTCCCACAGCATCCGGGTCAGGCCGTCGACGCCCTCGGTGGCGGGCACCGCGAACAGGGCCGAATCCGCCGCGCGCAGGCCGGCCCGCAGATCCCCGGTGAAGTCGGCATAGCCCGGCGTGTCCAGCAGATTGACCTTGATGCCGCCGTGGCTGATGGGAGCGAGGGTCAGGTTGACCGAGCGCTGCTGGCGCACCTCGATCTCGTCGAAGTCACAGACGGTCGTGCCGTCCTCGACCCGGCCGGTGCGCTGGATGGTGCCGGTCGCGGCCAGCAGAGCCTCCACGAGCGTCGTCTTCCCGGCGCCCGAGTGGCCGATCAGCGCGACGTTTCGAATTTTGCCCGGCTGGCCGGCCGGTACGCCTCCGGCGGCCCCTGCTGGGCCCGTTGTCTCCGCCATACGTCGCCTCCTGGTTCGGTGCTGCGCTGCTGCCCGTGGGTTCAGCCTGAACCTGTCGGCGCCGTTACCACAAGACCCTCCTTCAGAATCGGCAGGGTTACGGGAAGGTGCCGGAAACGTCCGGGTGACGCAGCGTTCTTCCACCCCCAGTAAGATCTAACGGCCATGCTGAACCAGCTGCGCCCCTTCTTCACCCGGCTGATGACGCCGGTCGGGGAAGCCCTGGCCCGGACTCCGGTCACGCCGAACGCGGTTACCGTGACCGGCACTATCGGCGTGGCCGCCAGCACGCTGTGGGGGTACCCGACCGGGCACCTGTTCCTCGGCACACTCATCGCGACGTTCTTTGTGTTCCTGGACATGCTGGACGGGGTGCTGGCCCGGCTCAAGGGCACCACCGGTTCGTGGGGCGCGTTCCTCGACTCCACGATGGACCGGGTGGCGGACGCGGCCACGTTCTCCGGCCTGGCCGCGTGGTTCGTGCTGGGCGGCCACAACCTGCTGCTCGCCGGGCTCTCACTGTTCTGTCTGGTCGCAGGCGCGCTAGTGTCCTACGTCAAGGCGCGGGCGGAGGGCCTCGGCGTCAAGGCCAACGTCGGCATCGCCGAACGCCCCGAGCGGATGGTCATCACCTACGTGGCGGTCGGCTTGTCCGGGCTCGGCGTGCCCTACATTCTTCAGGTTGGGCTGTGGGTGCTGGCCGTGGCCAGCGTCATCACGCTGGGCCAGCGGATGCTCGCCGTCCGCCGGGGCATGGCTGTGGCGGCGGCCGACGTTCCGCCGCCGGCCCCGGCGACCCAGATCATCGACTAGGGCAGCGAAAGAGGCGCGGCGTTGTCTCGAGTGAAGGACCTGCTCGCTGGGCCGGGATACTGGCTGGGCTGGAAGGCGCTCTCCTACCTGCCCGAGTCGTGGGTGCGCTGGGGTTTTTCCACCGTGACCGACATCGCCTGGCGGCGCCAGGGACACGGGGTCCAGGTGCTGGAGGGCAACCTGCTGCGGGTGCTCGGCCCCGGCACCAGCGGCAAGGAACTGCGGCAGGTCTCCCGCGCGGGGATGCGGTCCTACGGGCGCTACTGGATGGAAGTGTTCCGGCTGCCCGCGATCAGCCCGGAACGCATCCTGCGGGACATGCGGGTCAACGCCGACCTTGAGCAGGCCCTGAACGACGCGGAGCATGGCCAGGGAGTGATCTTCGCGCTGCCGCACATGGGCAACTGGGAGGTCGCCGGGGCCTACGTCGTCGCGCGCGGCATCAAGTTCGCCACCGTCGCCGAACGGCTCAAGCCCGAGTCGCTGTTCGACATGTTCGTCAAGTTCCGCGAGGGCCTGGGCATGGAGGTGCTGCCGCTGACCGGCGGCACGAACGTGTTCGGCGTGCTCGCCCAGCGGCTGCGCGCCGGCCACATGGTCTGCCTGCTCTGCGACCGTGACCTTACCGAAAGCGGCGTCGAGGTGGACTTCTTCGGCGACAGGGCCCGGATGGCAGCCGGCCCCGCGGCGCTGGCCGTGCAGACCGGGGCGTCGCTGCGCGCGGTGACGCTGTGGTTCACCGAAGACGGCTGGTACGCGCACGCCAGCCCGGACATCCCGGTCCCGGCCGAGGGCAACCGCAAGGAGAAAGCCGCGGTCATGACCCAGCAGCTCGCCGCCGCCTTCGAAAAGCGCATCTCGGAGCACCCGCAGGACTGGCACATGCTGCAGCGTGTCTTCATCACTGACCTGGACCCCGCCCGCCTGCCCGGGCCCCAGTCCGGGCCAGCCGGTCCAGTCCCCGACACCGCAGGCCCCGGCAGTGCAGTCCCGGCAGTGCAGTCCCGGGCAGTGCAGTCCCGGGCAGTGCAATCCCGGGCAGTGCAGTCCCCGGCAGTGCAGGCCACGGCGGCACGGGGCCCGGCAGCACGGGCCCGGAGGCCGGCGGATGAAGATCGGTATCGTCTGCCCCTACACCTGGGCCGTGCCCGGCGGCGTGCAGCAGCACGTCCGGGACCTGGCCGAGACGCTGATCGAGCTCGGTCACATCGTCTCGGTCATCTCGCCCGCCGACGAGGACACGCCGCTGCCGGACTATGTGGTCTCGGCCGGCCGTGCGGTGCCGGTGCCCTACAACGGCTCGGTGGCCCGGCTCGCGTTCGGGTTCCTGTCCGCCAGCCGCGTCCGCCGGTGGGTCAAGGAAGGCAACTTCGACGTCCTGCACGTGCACGAGCCCGCCGCGCCGAGCCTGTCCCTGCTGGCCTGCTGGGTCGCCTCGGGGCCGATCGTGGCCACCTTCCACACCGCCAACCTCAGGTCCCGGGCGATGCATGCCGCCGAGTCGGCGCTGCAGCCCGCGATGGAGAAGATCAACGGCCGGATCGCCGTGTCCGAGGCGGCGCGGACCACGCTGGTCGAGCACCTCGGCGGTGACGCGGTGCTCATTCCCAACGGCGTCGCGACCCGCCGGTACGCGGCGGCTGAGCCACTGCCCGGCTGGCCAGGCCCCGGCGGCGCGATCGGGTTCCTGGGCCGGATGGACGAGCACCGCAAGGGCCTGGCGATCCTGCTCAAGGCCTTCGAAACCCTTGGTAAGGAACGGGACCAGCTGCGCCTTCTTGTCGCCGGCCCGGGTGATCCGGACGACGTGCTCGAGCGCGTGCCTGCCCCGCTACGGGACCGGGTTGTCCTGCTCGGGCAGGTCAGCGAGCAGGACAAGGTGCGCATGCTGCACTCGGTGGACGTGTTCTGCGCCCCGAACACCGGCGGCGAGAGCTTCGGCATCGTGCTGGCCGAGGCGATGGCCGCGGGCGCGCCGATCGTGGCCAGCGACCTGGATGCGTTCCGCCGGGTGCTGCAGGGCGGCAAGGCCGCCGAGCTGTTCGCCGCCGCTGACCCGGCCGACCTGGCCCGGGCCGCCCGCCTGCTGCTGGACGACCCGGACCGGCGGGCCGTGCTGTCCGCCGCCGCCATGCACGCGGTCAGTGTGTACGACTGGACGGTCGTGGCACGGGACGTGCTCAGGGTGTACGAGACCGTCGTGCTCGGCACCACTGCCGTGGCTGTGGCGCGGTAAAGGTGGACACCGGCGTGATCATCGATGTCGTCATCGCCGTCGTGGCGATCCTGTTCCTCGGCGTGTACGTGTCCTGGCGGGCCGGCTGGACCGGATGCACACCCGGCTGCAGGCGGCCCGCGCGGCCCTGGACGTGACCCTGGTCCGGCGCAGCTCGGTCGCGCTGGAGCTGGCCTCCTCCGGCTTCCTGGACCCGGCCACCAGCCTGCTGCTGGCCAGCGCCGCGCACGAGGCCCGCGGTGAGGTGCGGTCCGGCTCAGGACAGCCGCCCGCCGAGCGGGCGCCCGCCGAGCTGGCCCTGGCTAAGCTGTCCCCCGCCGAGTGGGGGCCTGGTGAGCGCCCGCCCGGCGAACTGGCTCCGTACCTGGAGCCCGGCGATGAGCTGGCCCGCAGTGAGCTGGCCCAGAGCAACCTGTCCCGGGCGCTGCGCGCCGCGTTCACGCAGCCCGGGTTCCGCTCCTCGCTGGAGGCGACGGACGGCGCAGGCGAGCTGATCACCGAGGTGGAAGCCGCCGCCCAGCAGGTGTTCGTGGCCCGCAAGTTCTACAACACCGCGGTCGCGGTGACCCGCGAGGCCCGCCGCAGGCCCCTGGTCCGGCTGTTCCGCCTGGCCGGCAACGCCCCGCTGCCGCAATTTTTCGAAATAGACGACTCACTCGCCGGCGACGGCGCCCGCACCATGGGGGCCGACATCCAGCACCTGACCGGCTGAGCCTGGGGGCGGGCCCGGGCGTGCATCCAGCAGGGCCGGGGCGCGACCTACCATGGAGGGACAGCGTCCATCCGTGCGAGTACGGGGTACTCCACCGATCGAGTGAGGTTTTCGTGTCCACCGTCGACTCCGCCGGCAGCTCAGCCCGCACCGAGGCCCGTTTGGCATCCCCACAGGACCCCGGCGGCGCGGTAGCCGCTGACGGTGCAGTAGCCGTTGCGGGCGCGGGGACCGGCACGGCGCGGGTCAAACGGGGCATGGCCGAGATGCTCAAGGGCGGCGTGATCATGGACGTCGTCACCTCCGAGCAGGCCAAGATCGCCGAGGACGCGGGCGCCGTCGCGGTGATGGCCCTGGAACGGGTGCCGGCCGACATCCGGGCCCAGGGCGGCGTGGCGCGGATGAGCGACCCGGACATGATCGACGGAATCATCGAGGCGGTCTCGATCCCGGTCATGGCCAAGTGCCGGATCGGGCACTTCGCCGAGGCCCAGGTGCTGCAGGCCATCGGCGTCGACTACATCGACGAGTCCGAGGTGCTGACCCCGGCCGACGAGGCGCACCACGTCGACAAGTGGAAGTTCACCGTGCCGTTCGTCTGCGGCGCGACCAACCTGGGTGAGGCGCTGCGGCGGCTGGCTGAGGGCGCGGCCATGATCCGGTCCAAGGGCGAGGCCGGCACCGGCAACGTGGTCGAGGCCACCCGGCACATGCGGCAGATCCGCGGCGAGATCGCCCGGCTCGCCGCGCTGCCGGCGGAGGAGCTGTTCAGCGCGGCCAAGGACCTGCGCGCGCCGTACGAGGTCGTGGCCGAAGTCGCCGCAGCCGGGCGGCTACCGGTCGTGCTGTTCACCGCGGGCGGGATCGCCACCCCGGCGGACGCGGCCATGATGATGCAGCTCGGCGCGGACGGCGTGTTCGTCGGATCGGGCATCTTCAAGTCCGGTGACCCGGCCAAGCGGGCCGCGGCCATCGTCAAGGCCACGACGTTCCACGACGATCCGGATGTCATCGCCAAGGTCTCCCGCGGGCTGGGCGAGCCGATGGTCGGCATCAACCTGGACGACCTGCCCGACAGCCAGCACTACGCCGCGCGCGGCTGGTAGCCCGATTCGGGGGGAAGAACAGGCCGCGCCCCGGCGTTAGCCAAGTGACCCCGTTCCTACCCGCGCTCGGCCATGCCCGAAGGATTTCCCGTGCCGGACATTTCCGCCGCGCCGCTCATCGGCGTCCTGGCCCTGCAGGGCGACGTCCGTGAGCACGTGCGCGCGCTGAGCGGGTCAGGGGCCCGGGCGGTTCCTGTCCGGCGGCCCGGGGAACTGGAGTCGGTCGACGGGCTGGTGATCCCTGGCGGGGAGTCCACCACCCTCTGGCGGCTCGCGGTCTCCTTCGACATGCTGGATCCGATGCGTAAGATGCTGTCCGCCGGCCTACCGGCGTTCGGGTCCTGCGCGGGAATGATCATGCTGGCGGACCGTCTCGTCGACGGGGCTGCCGGGCAGCAGACCTTCGGTGGGATCGACATGACCGTGCGGCGCAACGCGTTCGGGAGGCAGGTCGACTCGTTCGAGTCCGACATCCGGCTGAACGGCATCGCCGGGCCCGCGCTGCGGGCGGTGTTCATCCGGGCGCCGTGGGTCGAGCAGGCGGGTGCCGGCGTCGAGATCCTCGGTACGGACGCCCGCGCCGATAGGATCGTCGCGGTCCGCCAGGGGCCTTTGCTGGCCACGTCGTTCCATCCGGAACTGACCCCGGACACGCGGATCCACGAGCTTTTTGTAGACATCGTGAAGGGAACCACATGAGCGGCCACTCCAAGTGGGCGACCACAAAGCACAAGAAGGCGGTGGTCGACGCCAAGCGCGGCAAGCTGTTCGCCAAGCTGATCAAGAACGTCGAGGTGGCGGCGCGCACCGGCGGCGGGGACCCCGCGGGCAACCCGACGCTGTACGACGCCATCCAGAAGGCGAAGAAGAGCTCGGTGCCGAACGACAACATCGACCGGGCGGTCCGCCGCGGCTCCGGCCAGGAGGCCGGCGGCGCCACCTACGAGAACATCACCTACGAGGGCTACGGGCCCGGCGGGGTGGCGGTGCTGGTCGAGTGCCTGACCGACAACCGGAACCGGGCCGCCTCGGACGTGCGCACCGCGTTCAGCCGGAACGGCGGGTCCATGGCCGACCCGGGCTCGGTGTCCTACCTGTTCAACCGCAAGGGCGTCGTCGTCGTCAGCAAGACGGGCGGGGCCACCGAGGATGACATCCTGAACGCCGTGCTCGAAGCGGGGGCCGAGGAGGTCAATGACCTCGGCGACTCCTTCGAGGTGACCAGCGGTACCGGTGACGTGGTGGCGGTGCGCAGCGCACTGCAGGACGCCCGCATCGACTACGAGTCCGCCGACATCGCGTTCGTGCCGACCATGGAGGTCCCGATCGACGAGGAGCAGGCCAGGCGCGTGTTCCGGGTCATCGACGCCCTCGAGGACTCCGACGACGTGCAGGACGTGTACGCCAACTACTCCGTGTCCGACGACATCATGGAGAAGCTCAGCTGAGGCCTGCCCGGCTGCCCGTCGGCCCGTCTGTCTGGCCGGGCTGCTGACGGGCCGGGGACGCGCGGGCCGTAGCGTTGCTTCCTGTGGCGACGCATCTGACCGCCCGGGGCGGCACCGAGATCCGGGAGCTCACTTCCGGCGATGACCTGGACGCGCTTTTCGACCTCGCCCGGCGGGCGTTCGGCCCGGTCCCCGGGGCCGCCGACTCGGCGAACCGGCGCGCGGCCCGGCAGGCCCAGCTCGAGGCGGCGATCGACGGGCGCCGGATTTTCGCCACCTTCCAGGCGGGCCAGCTCGTCGCGTCCGCCCGGTACCACGACATGCGCCAGTGGTGGCACGGGCGCTCCCTGCCGATGGCCGGGGTCGCGGCCGTCATGGTCGCCCCCGAGCACCGCGGCCAGGGGGTCGGCCGCGCCCTGATGACCGCCACGTTGCAGGCCATCGCCGACCGCGGCTACCCGCTTTCGACGCTGTACCCGGCGACAACGCCGATCTACCGGTCGCTGGGCTGGGAGCTGGCGGGCGGCCACTATCACGCCACCGTCCCCGCGCGCTCCCTGCACACGTTCACCACCCCCGATGTCATCGGCAGATCGCCCTTCCCGCCGGGTGACGAGCCGGCCCCGGCCGAGCGTCCCGCCCCGGTACGCCGGGCCGGCCCGGACGACGCCGAGGAAGTACTCGCCGTCATCGGCCGGGCCCACGAGCAGGCCAGAGACTGCGGTCCTACCAGCCGCGACCTCGGCACCATCGCCCTCTGGCTCGCCGACCCGGAGCTCTTCGCCTACCTGGCCCCCGACGGCTTCCTCGCCTACCACTGGCGAGGTGGCCACAGCGAGATCTTCGTCCAGCTGGCCCTCGCCCTCTCCGACCGGACCACCCGCGCGCTGTGGTCCATCGTCGCGTCGCACTCCTCGGTCGCCGGCTGCGTCCGGGGGCGGATCGGCCCCGCCGACCCGCTCTACTGGCTGACCCGGGAGCCGGACGTCAGCCTCAGTGACCGCGAACTGTGGATGCTCCGGCTGGTGGACGTGCCCGCGGCCGTCGCCGCCCGCGGTTTCCCGGCCTCGGCGCAGCTCACCGTGCCGCTGTACGTCGAGGACGACACGCTCGGGGCCAACGCCGGGCTGTGGGAGCTGTCCGTGACCGGAGGCCGCGGGTACCTGACGCACAGCCCCGAAGCGACCCGGCCGCTTACCATCGGCGTGCGCGGGCTCGCCGCGCTGTACGCGGGTACGCCGATGGCCGCCCTGCGGAAGGCGGGCCTGGCCGCCGGCGGCAACCCGGTGGCCGACAGCGAGCTCGACGGGGCCTTCGGACCGCCAGCGTTCATGCTCGACTCGTTCTGAGTTCATGCCCGACTCGTTCTGACCCCCGACACGCCGCCGGAGTTGAGGACGCCGCCCGCGTGCAGACGGTAAGTTCGGAGCCGAACATCTGTTCGGCCGTATCGATCGCGGGGGTGACCATGGCGCAGGCCTCCGCCGAGCGCCCCCGGCGCGTGCTCGGCGTCGACCCCGGCCTGACCCGCTGCGGGCTCGGCGTCATCGAGGGCGCTCCGGGCCGGGCGCTCAGCCTGATCGAGGTCGGCGTGGCCCGCACCCCCGCGGACGATGACGTCGCCCTGCGCCTGCTGGCCCTGGAAGAGCAGTTCGAGGCCTGGCTGACCGCGCACCGGCCGGAACGCGGTCGCCGTGGAGCGCGTGTTCAGCCAGCGGAACGTGCGGACGGTGATGGGCACGGCGCAGGCCGGGGCGGTGGCGATCGTGTGCGCGGCCCGGCGCGGCCTGCCGGTCGCCCTGCACACGCCCAGCGAGGTCAAGGCGGCCGTTACCGGCAACGGCCGCGCGGACAAGCAGCAGGTGACCACCATGGTGGTGCGGCTGCTGCGGCTGGCCGACCCGCCCCGGCCCGCCGACGCGGCCGACGCGCTGGCGCTGGCCATCTGCCACCTCTGGCGGGGCGGCACCCACTCCCGGCTGGAGGCAGCCGTGGCTCAGGCGGGCGTGGCTCAGGCAGCCATGGCTCAGGCAGCCATGGCTCAGCCGGGCGCGGCTGGCGGCGATACCTATCTCCGGAGGCAGCAGTGATATCGCATCTGCGCGGCACGGTCAGCGGCGTCGCACCCGACGGCGCGGTGATCGACGTGGGCGGGGTCGGGCTCAGCGTTCAGTGCACGCCCGGGACGCTCGCCACCCTGCGGCCCGGCGAGCCCGCCCGGGTCGCGACCTGCCTGGTGGTCCGGGAGGACTCGCTCACCCTCTACGGCTTCACCAGCGACGACGAGCGGAACGTCTTCGAGCTCGTGCAGACGGCCACTGGCGTGGGGCCCCGGCTGGCCCTGGCCATGCTCGCCGTGCACAGCCCGGACGCGCTGCGGCGCGCGGTCTCGACCGGGGACCTTGACGCGCTGACGCTGGTCCCGGGGATCGGCAAGAAGGGCGCGCAGCGCATCGTGCTCGAGCTGAAGGACCGGCTCGGGACGCCCGGCGAAGTGCCCGCCGACGGATCCGGCGGGGCAGGCCCGGGCGGCGTGCCGGGCCGCGCCGCCCGGCCATCCTGGCGGGACCAGGCCCAGTCGGGCCTGGTCAACCTGGGCTGCGCCGGCCCGTGATGCCGAGCAGGCGGTCAGCGCGGTGGCCGCCGACCTGGCCGCCGGCACCGAGGACGGGAAGACGCCGGAGACGGCGGACGTCGCGACCGTGCTGCGCGCGGCCATGCGGAAGCTGAGCCGCCAATGAACCGGCGCCTGACCCGGCGCCGGCAGCTGAGCGCCCCCATGGGAACGAGGCACCAGTGACCCGCCGGACGGACGAAGACGAGCTCGCGGCGCGCGAGGCCGAGGCTCTCGACCGTGCCGCGGCCGACCGGGGCGCCGACCGGGACGCCGACCGGGACGCCGACCGGGGCGCCGACCGGGACGCCGACCGGGACGCCGACCGGGACGCCGACCGGGTGGTGTCGCCGCTGGCGGACGCCGACGACCGGGCCATCGAAACCGCGTTGCGGCCCAAGCGGCTCGCCGACTTCGTGGGCCAGCAGCGGGTCCGCGACCAGCTCTCCCTGGTGCTGGAGAGCGCGGTCCGCCGCGGCCGGCCGCCGGACCACGTGCTGCTGTCCGGGCCGCCCGGGCTGGGCAAGACCACGATCGCCATGATCATCGCCGCCGAGCTGGGTATGCCGATGCGGATCACCAGCGGGCAGGCCATCGAGCGCTCCGGCGACCTGGCCGCGGTGCTGTCCACGCTGACCGAGGGCGAAGTCGTCTTCATCGACGAGATCCACCGGCTCGCGCGGCCCGCCGAGGAAATGCTCTACCTGGCCATGGAGGACTTCCGGGTCGACGTGGTGGTCGGCAAGGGGCCCGGCGCGACCGCGATCCCGCTCGACATCGCGCCGTTCACGCTGGTCGGGGCCACCACCCGGTCCGGGCTGCTGCCCGCCCCGCTGCGCGACCGGTTCGGCTTCACCGCGCACATGGACTTTTACCAGCCCGCGGAGCTGGAGATCATCATCCGCCGCTCGGCCGGGCTGCTCGGCGTCACCCTGCGGGACGAGGGCGCCGCCGAGCTGGCCGGGCGGTCCCGGGGCACGCCGCGGATCGCCAACCGGCTGCTGCGCCGGGTCCGGGACTACGCCGAGGTCAAGGGCAACGGGGTGGTGGACCGTGCGGTGGCCCGCGCCGCGCTGGAGCTTTACGAGGTGGACGAGCAAGGCCTGGACCGGCTGGACCGGGCCGTGCTGGACGCGCTGATCCACCGGTACGGGGGCGGCCCGGTCGGGCTGTCCACCCTCGCCGTCCTGGTCGGGGAGGAGGCCGAGACGGTAGAGGTCGTGGCCGAGCCGTTCCTGGTCCGCCGCGGCCTGCTGGCGCGCACACCGCGCGGGCGGGTCGCCACTCCCGCCGCGTGGGAGCACCTGGGCCTCACGCCCCCCGAGGGAAACGCCGGCCCCGGCGGCCTCACGGGGCCCGGAATGGCTACCTTGTTCGACTAGCGCGAATTCGTTTTTGGGAGCGCACCGGCACATACCAGAGCGTGCCGACGCGAAAACTAGATCGCCGAGAGGTCACGATCACGGCGCGGACGCCGTAGCCTGTTGGTGCACGGTCAATGGGTCGCTACACTGCGGCAGTTGGCCACTGGCCGCCGCCCCGCGCGGGAACCCGGGTGAATGCCCGGCGCAAGCGGGGATCTGGCCTGGCCAGCCCGCTGAACCCAATCGGAAAGGTGCCCCCGCTCATGGGGATTACAGGTCAAGCCGCAGCCGAGGCGGCTGCGAAGTCGTCCGGCAGTTCCACGTTTCTCATCCTGATCGTCGTCTTCATCGGCCTCATCTACTTCCTGGCCATCCGGCCCGGCCGGAACCGCCAGAAGAAGGTGGCCCAGCAGCAGAACACCGTGCGTCCCGGCGCCCGGGTCCGCACCACCGCCGGCATGTACGCCACCGTGGTGGCGGTCGACGGTGATGATGTGGTCCTCGAGGTCGCGCCGGACGTCGAGGTGCGGTACATGAAGCGCTCGATCATGGAAGTGCTCACCCCGGGTGACGAGCCCGCCGAGGACGACGCGGAGCACGAGGAAGGCGGCTGGCCCGAGCCGGCCGATGCTGCGCCGGACGATGCCGAGTACGAGGGCGCTGATCACGAGGACACTGCGCACGAAGACGCCGCCGCGGACGGGACCGCCGCGCACGAGACGGCCGCCCAGGCGGACAGCGAGCACGAGACCGAGCCGGACCTGAGCGTCCCGGCCGGCAACTACGGCGACGACCTGGTCATCAACGGCCAGCGCGACGCGAGCGGCAACGGGCAGACCGAGACGGCCACCCCGGGCAGCAGCGCGTCCAAGGAGTAGCGGAGCAGCGGTGCCCGCGAGTGCACGGGTGCAGCGGCGCCGCAGCGGGCTCCGTCGCTTCGACGTCTACGCAGGAATCGACTGAGGGACGACAGGACAAGTGGCTCCGCCAAGGAAGAGCGGCTCGAGACCGGGGCGCTCGCTCGCGGCCCTGGTCGCGCTGATCGTGATCATGCTCATCGGCATTGTCGGCGCGAATGCGTTCAGCCCGGGTAAGTGGCACAACGACTTCAAGATCCGCCTCGGGCTGGACCTGTCGAGCGGCACGCAGGTCACGCTGCGGGCGGTGACGCAGAAGGGGAAGACGCCGCCGGACGCCGACATGAAGCAGGCCGTAGCGATCATTCAAAGCCGGGTCAACTCGTCGGGCACCAGCGGTGTCACCGTGCAGCAGCAGGGCGCCAGCGACATCGCCGTGACGGTCCCCGGCGCGGGATCGCAGCAGGTGATCAACCTGGTCAGCACGACCGCGCAGCTCCGGATCCGTCCGATGCTGCTGGAGGGCTCGTCCACGGTGGCGCCCAGCACGACACCCAGCCCGAACGCGTCGGGCACCAAGAGCGCGACGCCGGCGGCCAGCCCGTCCCCGACGGTGAGCACCAAGGCCTACATCTCCCGCGCCGCGGCCTCGCCGAGCCCGCAGGCCAAGGCCAGCGGCAGCGCCTCGGCCAAGGCCAGCGCGACCCCGAGCCCCAGCGCGACCAGCTCAGCCGCCTCGTCCGCGGCCAGCACGGCCGGTGACCCGTCCGCGGTGACCCCGGAAGTGATGAAGCTGTTCGAAAAGATGGACTGCAGCGACCTCAGCACCTGGAAGCAGAAGCTCGGCTACACCGAGGCGCAGTGGGACGACCCCAACAGCCAGATCGTGTCCTGCGGCGCCAACGGCGCGAAGTACGTCCTCGGGCCGGCGGTCATCCTCGGTACCGACGTCACGTCGGAGGCGGTGGGGATTGAGAGCACCAACGCCCAGTATGTGGTCAACCTGACCCTCAACGGCAAGGCCACCAAGGCGTTCGGCACGCTGACCGAAACGCAGGCCAGCAAGTACCTGCCGGGCGCCAGCTCCAACGCCAACGACCAGGTGCTGGACAGCACCGCAATCGTGCTGGACGGGAACGTCGTCTCGGCCGAGCAGACCTCGGAGGCCATCCCGGGCGGCAACGTCCAGATCACCAACATCGGCGGGCAGACGCAGGCCACCCAGATCGTCAACGAGCTCAAGTACGGGGCGCTGCCGCTGTCGTTCAAGCCCGTCGACGCCACCACCGTCACCGCGCAGCTCGGCCGGAACCAGCTCGACGCGGGCCTGCTCGCCGGGGCGATCGGCCTGCTGCTGGTGGTCATCTACTCGTTCCTGTACTACCGGGGCCTGGGCATCGTGTCGGTCTCCAGCCTGGCCATCGCGGCGCTGATCGGCTACCTCGGCATCGTCCTGCTCAGCAAGTACGAGAGCTTCACGCTCTCGCTGGCCGGCATCGCGGGCCTGATCGTGGCCATCGGCATCACCGCCGACTCGTTCGTGGTGTTCTTCGAACGCCTCCGCGACGAGGTGCGCGAGGGGCGCTCGCTGCGCGGCGCGGTGGAGAGCGGCTGGAAACGGGCCCGGCGGACGATCCTGGTCTCCAACACGGTCTCGTTCCTGGCCGCCCTGCTGCTGTACATCTTCGCGATCGGCGACGTGCGCGGTTTCGCGTTCACGCTGGGGCTGACCACCATCATCGACGTCATTGTTGTGTTCCTGTTCACCAAGCCGATGGTGACCCTGCTGGCCCGGACCAAATTCTTCGGCCAGGGGAACAAATGGTCCGGCCTGGATCCGGCGCGGCTCGGGGCACGGGCCCCGTGGCGCTCCGGGGTGCCCCGCCGGGGGACCCGGCCGGTCCCGCCCGGCACCGCGCGGACGCCGCGGGCCACCTCAAGGGAGGCATGATGTCGCGGCTCGGTGACGTCGGCGGCCGGCTGTACCGCGGTGACGTCTCGATCAACTTCGTCGGCCGGCAGAAGCTCTGGTACACGATTTCCGGCTGCATCCTGGCCATCGCCGTCATCGCCCTGATCGTCCGCGGGCTGAACTTCAGCGTGGACTTCAAGGGCGGATCGATCTTCCAGGTCAAGGCGCCGAACGCCAGCATCAGCCAGGTCGAGAAGGCGGTACAGGACGGCGGCGGCGGGACCGTCACCGTGCAGAAGGTCGGGGTCGGCAGCAAGGCGCAGTGGCAGGCCCAGACCGCGCCGCTGAGCATCGGCACGACCGAGCACGTGCAGGACTCGCTCGCGAAGGAACTAGGCGTCAACGTCAACCAGATCAGCACGACGTTCGTCGGGCCGACCTGGGGCAGCCAGATCTCCTCCAAGGCCCTCGAGGCGCTGATCGCGTTCCTCGTCGTGATCGTGGGGTACCTGTCGATCGCGTTCGAGTGGAAGATGGCCACCGCTGCGTTCGTGGCGCTGATACACGACATCCTGATCACGGTCGGCATCTACGCGCTGGCCGGGTTCCAGGTCAGCCCGGCCACGGTCATCGGCCTGCTCACGATCCTCGGTTACTCGCTGTACGACACCGTGGTCGTCTTCGACAAGGTTCGGGAGAATACCGCCGGCCTGGTCACCAGCGCCCGCAGTACCTACAGCCAGGCGGCCAACCTGGCCCTGAACCAGACCCTGGTCCGGTCCATCAACACCTCGCTCATCGCGCTGCTGCCGGTGACGGCGATCCTGATCGCCGGGACCCTGCTGCTGGGCACCGGTGAGCTGTCCGACCTGGCCCTGGTGCTGTTCGTCGGCATGCTGTCCGGCACCTACTCCTCGATCTTCATCGCCACCCCGGTGCTGGCCGACCTCAAGGAGCGCGAGCCCCAGTACAAGGCGCTGGCCAAGCGCGTGGCGGCCCGCGTGGCCAGTCCCCGGGTCGCGGCCCGGACGCAGGCGGCGGTCCCGGCCGGCAGCGGCGTGACCGCCGGCTCCGCGGCCCGTCCCGCAAAGAGCCGGACAGGCCCCGATGACGGCCCCGACGACGACGTGGCCGATACCGGCGCCGACGCCGCCGGTGACGCCGGACGGGCCGCCGCGGCGCCGGCCACCCCGGCCGGGCGGCCCCGGACCCCAGCCTCCGGGACCTCCGGGGCCTCCGGGGCCCGGGCCGCCGGGACCAGGTCCGGTACGGCCGGCTCCCGCCAGCAGCCGCGCCGTACCTCCGCCTCCGGGCGGCGCTCGAGCGGCGCCAAAAAGAAGAGGCGGTAGACGGTGCAGCCAGCGGGGCCGGACGGGCCGGATCAGCCCGGTGAGCAGTCCCCGGCTCTGGTTACGGCCCGGGGCGACGACGCCCTCGCGGACCTGATCAGGAAGCGCATCCGCGACGTGCCCGACTACCCGCAACCGGGTATCTCGTTCAAGGACATCACCCCGCTGCTCGCGGACGGCCCCTTGTTCGCCGCGGTCGTGGAAGAGCTCGCCGCCCGCGCCGGTCCGGTGGACAAGGTGGCCGGGATCGAGGCCCGCGGGTTCATCCTGGCCGCGCCGGTCGCGGCCCGCCTGGTGTCCGGGTTCGTCCCGGTCCGCAAGGCCGGGAAGCTGCCTTCGGCCGCGCACCGGCAGGACTACCAGCTCGAATACGGCACGGCCACGATCGAGGTGCACACCGACGCCTTCGACCCGGGCGACCGGGTCCTCATCGTGGACGACGTGCTGGCCACCGGCGGGACCGCGCTGGCCA
This sequence comes from uncultured Actinomycetes bacterium, assembly GCA_963775825.1. GTDB lineage: Bacteria > Actinomycetota > Actinomycetes > Streptosporangiales > Streptosporangiaceae > Bog-532. The sequence continues at coordinate 21,343 of CAVZKY010000032.1, read as the reverse complement.
CCGCCGATCTCGTGCGGCGCTCCGGTGCGGAGATCGTCGGCGTGGCCGTCCTGCTTGAGCTGTCCTTCCTGAACGGACGGTCCCGGCTCGGGGACATTGACTTCCGGGCCCTGCTGACCGTTTGAGGCGGGTGCGTTACCTGCTGCGGCAGGCTTGTGACCTCGGTAACGGTCTGACACACGCACGCAACCTCTGCAAACGTCCGCCGGTAGACTGGTGGTTCGCAGAGCGACAGGAGCACGCGTGGCCGGAGAGGTGATAGCGGAGCAAGGGCCCCTCCCGCAGGCCCCGACCCCGGCTGCGCCAGACCCGGACCCGGACGTGCCCGGCCCGCAAGCCCTGACGGTGAACGAGCCCGGCCCGGCCCCGAGCAGTTCCGACCCAGCGCCGGGAACGGCCACGGCTGCGGTCCCTTCCGGTTCTCCTGCTGCTTCTGCCGCTCCCGTCACAGCCGCGCCTCCGGCCGAGGATGCGGCGGCGTCAGTCCCGTCACCAGCCCCGGATCCAGCACGTGCCCCCCAGCCGCCGCGTGAACCCGCCGGACGCGGCCGCGCCGCCTCCGGTCCGAGTGCCGCGGGCGGCGGAGGCTCCTCAGGCGCCGGCGCGGCCTCTGGGGTGGGCGTGCGCCGTCGGCTGGCCCGCCTTGGGGCGCAGCGGGGAGCCACTGTGAACCCTGTCCTGGAACCGCTCATCAAGACCGTGCGGGGCACCCACCCGAAGGCGGACGTGCGGCTCATCGAGCGCTCCTACGACGTCGCCGCATACTGGCACCGCAACCAGAAGCGCAAGAGCGGCGACCCCTACATCACCCATCCGCTGGCCGTCGCGACGATCCTGGCCGAGCTCGGCATGAACAGCGACACGATCAGCGCGGCCCTGCTGCACGACACAGTCGAAGACACCCCGTATTCGCTGGCTGAGCTGCGCGGCGAGTTCGGCGAGGACATCGCGGCCCTGGTCGACGGCGTGACCAAGCTGGACAAGGTCAAGTACGGCGCCTCCGCCGAGGCCGAGACGGTCCGCAAGATGGTCGTCGCCATGTCGCGCGACATCCGGGTGCTGGTCATCAAGCTGGCCGACCGGCTGCACAACATGCGCACGCTGCGCTACCTGCCGCGGGATAAGCAGGAGCGCAAATCTCGCGAGGTGCTGGAGATCTTCGCCCCGCTGGCCCACCGGCTCGGCATGAACACGATCAAGTGGGAGCTGGAGGACCTCGCCTTCGCGACCCTGTACCCCAAGCGCTACGACGAGATCGCGCGGCTGGTCTCCGAGCGCTCGCCGCGCCGGGACGTATTCCTGCAGGAAGTGATCGTCGACGTGTCCGGCGACCTGCGCGACGCCAAGATCCGCTCCACGGTCACCGGCCGCCCGAAGCACTACTACTCGATCTACCAGAAGATGATCGCCCGCAACGTCGGGTTCGACGAAATCTACGACCTGGTGGGCATCCGCGTCCTGGTCGATACGGTCCGCGACTGCTACGCGGCGCTGGGCACCATCCACGCACGGTGGAACCCGGTGCCCGGGCGGTTCAAGGATTACATCGCCATGCCCAAGTTCAACATGTACCAGTCGCTGCACACCACGGTCATCGGACCGGGGGGCAAGCCCGTCGAGCTGCAGATCCGCACCTGGGGCATGCACAAGCGGTCCGAGTACGGCGTCGCGGCGCACTGGAAGTACAAGGAAGAATCCGTCTTCGGCAACCAGGTCAAGGACGGCAGCGGGCCGGACATGGCGTGGCTGCGCCAGCTGGTCGACTGGCAGCGCGAAGCAACCGACCCGGCCGAGTTCCTCGAGTCACTCCGGTTCGACCTCGCCGCCGCCGAGGTGTACGTGTTCACCCCGCGCGGCGAGGTGCTCGCGCTGCCGCAGGGTGCGACCCCGGTCGACTTCGCCTACGCCATTCACACCGAGGTCGGGCACCGCACCATCGGCGCGCGGGTCAACGGCCGGCTCGTAGCGCTGGAGAGCACCCTCGACAACGGTGACACGGTCGAGATCTTCACCTCCAAGGCACAGGAGGCCGGGCCGAGCCGGGACTGGCTCCAGTTCGTCAAGAGCGCCCGCGCCCGGAACAAGATCCGCCAGTGGTTCTCCAAGGAACGGCGGGAGGCGGCCGCGGAGTCCGGCAAGGACTCAATCGCGCGCGCCATGCGCAAGCAGGGCCTGCCGGTGCAGCGGCTGGCCACCGCGGACGCGTTGCTGTCCATCGCCAGCGAGCTGCGCTACCCGGACCTGACCGCGCTGTACGCGGCCGTGGGCGAGGGCAGGGTCAGTGCCCAGTCCATCGTCGCCAAGCTGGTCCGGTCCCTGGGCGGCCTGGCCGGGGCGGAGGAAGACCTCGCCGAGGTGGCGCTGCCCACTACCCCCGAGGCGGCCCGCCCGCACGCCACCGGGGACTCCGGGGTTGTCGTCGAGGGCGCCTCCGACGTGTGGGCCCGGCTGTCCAAGTGCTGCACCCCGGTGCCAGGGGACGAGATCCGCGGCTTCGTCACGCATGGGCACGGTGTCTCGGTGCATCGCGACGACTGCGTGAACTTTATCCACCTGGCCGAGACCCAGCCCGAGCGGCTGGTCGACGTGCACTGGTCACCGACGGACGATTCGGTATTCCTGGTGGCCATCCAGGTCGAAGCGCTGGACCGGACCCGGCTGCTGTCGGACGTGACCCGGGTCCTGTCCGATCAGCACGTGAACATCCTGTCCGCGTCGGTGACCACCTCCCGGGACCGGGTGGCTGTCAGCCGCTTCACGTTCGAGATGGGCGCGCCCAAGCATCTCGGCCACGTCCTGCGCGCCGTCCGTGCCATCGACGGCGTCTACGACGTCTACCGCATAACCAACTAAAGGTGTTGGCCTGGGGGGGCGGACGCCGTCCGTGGGGGCGACCCCCCTGGGCCCCCCGCTGCCCGCGGGGGTGCGGACCGTAGTACCGGCCACTCGCCCGGGCCTGCGGCCCGGGACTCGCTGGGCCGGTTGAAACATGCCGCCGTAGCCCGTGCCAGGTGACCGTTAGATCCCGCCGGTGCTTTAGGCCGGTACCGCAGTGGGTTACGGCGAGGCGCTCGTGACCGGTCCAGCGAACCGGGCCCTGGGGCCCGGTGAGTGGCCGGTGTGTCGGCGAAGTACCACCGCGCGGGCGCGGAGCGCATTCGGGGGGTTCCGGGGGTCGCCCCCCGGGCCAGCACCGCCTAACTCACCGCTGAACTCGGCCAGGGTGCGCTCGGCTTCGGCCAGCCAGGCGCGGCGGGCTTCTATCGATTCTTCGGCGTTGCGGACGGCGGTGGCGTCGTCTTTCTCCTTGGCCTTGGCCAGCTGCTGCTCTAGCTGGTCGATGGCGGTGCGGAGCTGAGTGACGGTGCCTTCCGCCCGGGCGATGGCCTCCGGGTTGGACTTGCGCCACTGGTTGTCCTCGGCCTTGCGGACCGCCTCCTCCACCTTGCGCAGGCCGCCCTCGAGCTGGTCACGAGAATCGCGCGGCACGCCGCCGATCTGCTCCCACTTCTCCTGGATGCCGCGCAGCGCCGTCCGCGCGGCCCGGATGTCGGTCACCGGGAGCAGGGCCTGCGCCTGCGCCAGCAGTTCCTGCTTGGCCACCGCGTGCTCACGCAGTTCAGAGTCCTTCTCCGACAGCGCCTCGGCCCGCGCGGTGAAGAACGTGTCCTGGGCCGCCTTGAACCGGGTCCACAGCTCCTCCTCGGCCTCCCGTCCGGCCCGGCCGGCGGCCTTCCAGGCCCGCATCAGATCCCGGAACGTCCCCGCCGTCGGGCCCCAGGCCGTCGACGTGGCCAGCGACTCGGCGTCCGCGACCAGCTTCTCCTTGCGGGCCCGGACGTCCTCACGCTGTTCCTCCAGGCCCGCGAAGTAGGCCTTGCGCCGCTTGGTGAACGAGTTGCGCGCCGCCGACAGCCGCTTCCACAGCGCCGCCTCCACGGACCGTTCCGCATGCGGCGCGGCCTTCCACTCCTCGAGCAGCTCGCGCATCCGCTCCCCGCTGCTCTTCCAGTGCGTGGCCTCGGCCGCGATGGTCTCGGCCTCGGCCACGATCCGCTCCTTGACGTCCCGGGCATTGTGCCTGGCCTGCTCGCGGGCGGCCTTGACTTCCTCGCGCTTGTGCCCGACCACCCCGGTCAGCTTGTCCAGCCGCTCACAGAGCCCGTCCAGATCGCCGAGGGCGTGCGCGTCCACGATCGTCGTGCGGAGCCGTTCCACCGACGCCTGCGCCTGCGCCGGGGACAGATCGGTTGAGGACAGCCGCTGCTCCAGCAGCGCCACCTCGGTCTCAAGCGACTCGTATTTGCGCTGGTAGAAGGCCAGGGCCTGCTCCGGACTGCCCGCCTGCCACGAGCCGATCACCCGCTCGCCCTCGGCGGTGCGCACGTAGACCGTCCCGTCGGGATCAACCCGGCCCCACGGATGATTGGCGGTGGTCACGGCGAACCTCCTGCTTGTGTGTGCCCCCGAGGGGCCGGGACCTCAGGTCTTCCCGGTCGTCCCGCCGACACCTTCGCTATGGTCGTTAGTCTGCATCACGTCTGCTTGATCGTGACCGTGTCGATGACGACGTTTTCCTTCGGATGGCCGTCGCCGGAGCCATTGGAGTTATCACTTCCTGCTTTGGCAATAGCGCCGACGACCGGCAGGCCCTGGGTGATCGTGCCGAACGGCGTATAGCTCGCGGGAAGCGGCGTGTTCTTGTAGACCAGGAAAAACTGGCTGCCATTGCTGTTGGGCTGCCCGGTATTGGCCATGGCCACGGTGCCCGCCGGGTACGTCGCGCCCTTCAGGTTCTCGCTGCCGAACTCGTATCCGGGGCCCCCGGTTCCCGTTCCGGTCGGGTCGCCGCACTGGAGCACGTAGATACTCTCGGTGGTCAGCCGATGGCATTTTGTGTTATTGAAGTAATCCTGCTCGGCCAGGTGCACAAATGAATTGACGGTGCACGTCGCCGTGCTGTTGAGCAGGTTGATGTTAATCGTGCCGCGGTTGGTCGTGATTGTGGCCTGATAGCTCGCCGTGTAGGGCGGCGCCGACGGCGGCAGGCTGACCTTCCGGGCGGCCGTCCCGCTCTTGGTATAGGTGCAGTGGTGGGCGGGCTCGGCGACCGTCGCCGCTCCCGTGGATGTGGCCGAAGCAGTGGGGGAGGGGGAGGCCGAGGACGATGCCGCGGCGGATTTACCGCCGCTCGTTCCGACCAGAAAGTACGTGCCGACGCCGATGGCCAGCAGTACGCAGACCCCGCCGACGGCGAGCGCCCGGATCCGTCTCTTGCGCGCGCGCTCCGCGCGGCGTGCCGCCTGCCGCAAGTGCCGCTCCCGGGCGAGCTGGCGCTCCCGCTCCTTTTTTCCCGCCACCGGTCAGGTCCTCCTCTGTTCAGGATGCCGGCGGTCCCGCAATCAGCGAAACTTCGCGAATCGTACCTGGATAGCCGTTAGCGCGGTACCGCCGTTATCGGTTCGCAGCCGTACCGTCCGGCTCGGTAGCCTGTACGGACTGAACTGCATTGTCACGGACTCAGCTGGCGAGTTCCGGTAAACCCGCCGCGAGATCCGTCAGGAAAGGACGACCGTGCTTGTCACCGGGTTCCCTGCGGGCGGTTTCGCGGCGAATTGCTATGTCATCGCACCCGCGCCCGGCGAGGAGTGCGTGATCGTTGACCCCGGGCAGGACGCCGTCGGCGGCATCGACGACATCCTTGCCGAGTACCGCCTCAAGCCGGTCGCCGTGCTGCTCACCCACGGCCACATCGATCACATCTGGTCGGTGGCCCCGGTCTGCGGCGCGAAGGACATTCCGGCCTACATCCACCCGGCCGACCGGGCTCTGCTGTCCGACCCGGCCCGCGGCTTTTCCCTCGGGCCCGGCCAGGACCTGTTTGGCGGGCTGACCTTCAGCGAGCCGGACGACGTGCTGGAGCTGACCGACGGGATGACGCTGACCCTGGCCGGCGTGGAGCTGGTGGTGGACCACGCGCCCGGCCACACCCCGGGATCGGTGACGTTCCGGCATCCGGGGCAGGAACCGGGTCGCGAAGCGGGGCGGGAAGCGACCGCGGGCACGATGTTCTCCGGGGACCTGCTGTTCGCGGGCTCGATCGGCCGCACCGACCTGCCCGGCGGTGACTACAACACGATGCTGGCCAGCCTGGCCCGGGTCTGCCTGCCGCTGCCGGATGAGACGATCGTTCTTTCCGGGCACGGCCCGGCGACGACGATTGGCGCCGAGCGCGGCAGCAATCCATTCCTGGCTGGGCTGGTGCCGGGCCGCGGCCCGGCCCGGGGGCTGTGAGCGGCGCAGGCTATGCCGCGGCCGCCAGGGCCCGGTGGGAATTTAACATGCGAAAGGCGAGGCTTTAATGATCCGCACCCATGGGGCGGGGACGCTGCGTGCGTCGGACGCCGGCGAAACGGTCGTGCTGGCCGGCTGGGTAGCACGGCGGCGCGACCACGGCGGTGTCGTGTTCATCGACCTGCGGGACGCCAGCGGCGTGGTCCAGGTCGTCTGGCGCGGCGACGACGCGGCCGCCGCTGGTGAGGACCCTGGGCACGGCCTGCGGGCCGAGTTCTGCGTGCGTATAGAAGGCACCGTGCGGGCCCGGCCGGCCGGGAATGAGAACCCCGACCTGCCCACCGGTGCGGTCGAGGTCACCGCCGACGCCCTCGAGGTGCTCAGCGAGGCCGACCCGCTGCCGTTCCCCATCGAGGGCACCGCGGACCTGAGCGAGGAGGTCCGGCTCCGTTACCGTTACCTGGACATCCGCCGCGAGCCGATGGCCCGGGCCCTGCGGATCCGCTCCCAGGCCACCTACCTGGTCAGCGACGTGATGCGCGACCACGGATTCGTGTACGTGGAGACCCCGGACCTGACCCGCTCCACGCCGGAAGGGGCGCGGGACTTCCTGGTGCCGGTCCGGCTGCGCCCGGGCCACTGGTACGCGCTGCCCCAGTCGCCGCAGCTGTTCAAGCAGCTCCTCATGGTCGGCGGGCTCGAACGGTACTACCAGCTCGCCCGCTGCTTCCGCGACGAGGACTTCCGGGCCGATCGGCAGCCCGAGTTCACCCAGATCGACGTGGAGATGTCGTTCATCACCCGGGAAGACGTGATAGCGGTGGGCGAAGACCTGGTCCGCCAGCTGTGGGGCCAGATCCTCGGCTACGAGATCCCGCTGCCGCTGCCCCGGATGACCTACGCCGACGCGATGGCTCGCTACGGGTCGGACAAGCCCGACCTGCGCTTCGGCTGCGAGCTGGTGGACCTGACCGACTACTTCGCGAAGACGCAGTTCCGCGTGTTCCAGGCCGCGTACGTCGGGGCGGTGGTCATGCCCGGCGGGGCGGCCCAGACCCGCCGCGAGCTGGACGGCTGGCAGGAGTGGGCGCGGGCCCGCGGCGCCCGCGGCCTGGCCTACGTGTCGGTCGAGCCGTCCGGGGCGCTGTCAGCGTCCGGCCCGGTGGTCAAGAACCTGTCCGATGAGGAGAAGTCCGGCCTGGCCGCCGCGGCCGGCGCTGAGCCCGGCGACTGCGTGTTCTTCGCGGCCGGCACCCCGTCCGCCGCCCGCGAGCTGCTCGGCGCGGCCCGGCTGGAGATCGGCCGCCGCTGCGGCCTCATCGACCCCGGCGCCTGGGCGTTCACCTGGGTCGTCGACGCCCCCATGTTCGAGGAAGACGGCAACGGCGGCTGGACTTCGGTGCACCACCCGTTCACCGCCCCGCTGCCGGAGTGGGCCGACAAGTTCGCCGCTGATCCCGGCGGCGCGATCGCCGACGCCTACGACATGGTGTGCAACGGCTACGAGATCGGCGGCGGGTCGATCCGTATCCACCGGCAGCAGACGCAGGAGCAGGTCTTCGAGGTGATCGGGCTGTCCCACGAGGAGGCCCAGTCCCAGTTCGGCTTCCTGCTGGACACGTTCAAGTTCGGGCCGCCCCCGCACGGCGGCATCGCGTTCGGCTGGGACCGGCTGATCATGCTGCTGGCCGGGCGGGACACCATCCGCGAGGTCATCGCGTTTCCGAAGGCCGCATCCGGGCTGGACCCGCTCACTGGTGCGCCCACCCCGATCACGCCCGAGCAGCGCCGGGAGGCGGGCATCGATGCCCCCGTCCGCACGCAGACCGCCCAGACCGGCGGCCAGCCCGCCGCCCCCGCCGGGGCCTGACCCCGCGCGTCTGGCCGGGCCCCCGCGGGGGCCTGATCCCGCCGGGGGCTGATCCCGCCGGGGGCTGATCCGCGCCGGGGGCTGATCGCGCCGGGGGCTGATCGCGCCGGGGCTGATCGCGCCGGGGGCTGATCGCGCCGGGGGCTGATCGCGCCGGGCTGATCGCGCCGGGGGCTGATCGCGCCGGGCGAGCCTGATCGCGCCGGGGGCTGATCGCGCCGGGCTGATCGCGCCGGGGGCTGATCGCGCCGGGGGCTGATCGCGCCGGGGGCTGATCCCGCCGGGGCCCGACCCCGCCGGGGCCCGACCCCGCCGGGGGCCGACTCCGCCAGGGCCCGGCCCCGCCCGGCTTGTCCTCGATTTACGGGGAGCGGTTTCAGTGGATAACGCTGAAACCGCTCCCGGTAAACCCCGACGGGGCCCGCGAGGGCTTGCCGGAACCGCGCTTTAGGGCGGAAAACGACACACGATCATGGAAAATGGCCGCGTTGTGACGTTTTACTGCACCGTCGGGTTACTGTCAGTGTGTGGCCAGAGCATATGGAGGCCAGGCGGCCCGGTCCGGCAGCCTGTTCGACGAAGCCGAGGAGCAGGCCGCGGCGGCGGCCGCGCCGCTCGCGGTGCGGATGCGTCCGCGTACCCTCGATGAGGTCGTCGGCCAGCGGCACCTGACCGGGGAAGGCACGCCGTTCCGCAAGCTGACCGATAACGACGCGCCGATGTCCCTGCTCCTGTGGGGGCCGCCCGGCACCGGCAAGACCACGCTCGCCTACGTGGTGTCCCAGGCGACGCGGCGGCGTTTCGTTGAGCTGTCGGCGGTGACCGCCGGGGTCAAGGACGTCCGGGCCGCGGTGGAGAACGCCCGCCGCGAGCTCGGCCTGACCGGCAAGCAGACCGTCCTGTTCGTCGACGAGGTGCACCGGTTCAGCAAGACCCAGCAGGACGCGCTGCTGCCCGCGGTGGAGAACCGCTGGGTGTCCTTCATCGGCGCCACCACCGAGAACCCGTTCTTCTCCGTGGTCAGCCCGCTGCTGTCCCGCTCGCTGCTGCTGACCCTCACCCCGCTGTCCGACGACGACATCCGCGGCGTCATCCGCCGGGCGCTCACCGACGGGCGGGGCCTGGACGGGTCGGTCACGCTGGCGGACGAGGCGCTGGAGCACCTGGTCCGGCTGGCCGGCGGTGACGCCCGGCGGGCGCTGACCTATCTGGAGGCCGCCGCGCTGGGCGTGGCCGCCGGCGGCCAGATCGACACCACGGCGCTGGAGCGGGCCGTGGACCGCGCGGCCGTCCGCTACGACCGCGGCGGGGACCAGCACTACGACGTGATCAGCGCGTTCATCAAGAGCATCCGGGGCAGCGACGCCGATGCCGCGCTGCACTACCTGGCCCGGATGATCGAGGCCGGGGAGGATCCCCGTTTCATCGCCCGCCGGATCATCGTGCACGCCAGCGAGGACGTCGGCATGGCCGACCCGACCGCGCTGCAGGTCGCGATCGCGGCGGCGCAGGCCGTGGAGTTCGTCGGGCTGCCCGAGGCCCGGATCAACCTGGCCCAGGCCGTGATCCATCTGGCCCTCGCCCCCAAGTCGAATGCGGTCATCAAGGCGATCAGCGCGGCCTCCGCCGATGTGCGGGCCGGCCTGGTCGGCCCGGTGCCCGCGCACCTGCGGGACGCCCACTACGCCGGGGCGCAGGCCCTGGGGCACGGCGAGGAGTACCTCTACCCGCACGATTACGAGGAAGGAGTCGTAACTCAGCGTTATGCTCCTGACCCGGTGGCCGATCGTGTCTACTATGAGCCTTCCGCCCACGGGATGGAGGCCCGTTACGCGGAGCGCGCTGGCCGGATCCGCGCCATCCTCCGCAGGCCAGGCGGTTCCGCCGCGCGATAGGGTCGGCCAGGCAGTGCCGCGCGATAGGGTCGGCCAGACAGTAACGCCTGCCTTGAAGAGCAACGCCTGCCACGTAAGGAAGCCCGCATGCACAACGCAGGGGATCTGGCTGCGCTGGTCGCCGCCTTCTTTTTCGCCGTGCTGGTCTGCGCCGGCGTCTATGTCCTGATCCGGCTCGCCCGGCTGATCTCCGAGGGCACCCGCCTGGTGGCCGACATGCGGTCGCGCAGCGACACCGTGTTCGAGCGGGTGCAGGCCGCCGTGGACCGCGCCAACCAGCAGCTCGACGCCACCAGCACGGTGACGGCGGGCATGGACGAGCTGAACGCCGGCATGTCTCAGCTCACCGACCAGGTCTCGGCGCTGGCCGGGCTGGGCCAGGCGATCTCCGCGGGCCCGGCGGGACGCGCGGGTGCCTTCGTCTACGGGGTACGCCGCGCCGTCGCGATCCGCCGAGCCGGGACGGTGCGGCCGGAGCGGGCCGTTGCGCCCGCCGCCGACCGCGCCGCCCCGTCCACCGCCCCGTCCATCGCCGAGCCAGTAGCCCGGCCGGCCGCCAAGCCGGTCGCCCGGCCGGCCGTGCAGCCGGTCGCCCAGTCGGCCGTGCAGCCGGTCGCCCAGTCGGCCGTGCAGCCGGTCGCCCAGCCGGCCGTGCAGCCGGTAGCCCAGCAGGGCGACGGAGCCGCCGTCGGCGGCCTGCCGCAGGCCGCCGTCCCCAGCCGCCGTTCGCTGGCCCCGTCCGGCGGACGCCGGTGATCCGCCGGGCGTTCTGGCTGTCGGTGGGCGCGGCGGCCGGTATCACCGGTTACCGCCGCGCGACGGCGGTGGGCCGGGCCATCTCCGTCCGGGTGGTCGGCGACCGGTCCGGAGCAGCAGCCGGGCCCTTCTGGCCCCCGCAGCCGGACACGACCGGGCGGGGCCCCGCCGCCCGTCCGGCGCCCGCCCTGCCGCCGGCCAGGCCGCGAACCCAGCCCGGGGCAGCGGCCCGGCGCCAGGCCCCGGCGCAGGCCCGGACTCAGGACCAGTGGAGTACGGCCCGCATGGCCTGGCGCACCTCCCGGGCCGTCTGGCGCACCCAGAAGGCCGCCATCGCCCAGGTCCGCTCGGCCGGCCGGTTCGCCCGCGACGTGCGGGAGGGCATGGACCTGTATATGAATCGGCAGCAGGGCCAGTCAGGCCCTAACCTGGCCAGAGCACCGATAAGGGCGACATACACCAGCAACCGACGGCCGCCCGCGCGGTCGTATTGATCATGAGAAGGATGGCCGCTGATGGAGTCGGCAGAGATCGCGCGCCGTTTCCTGGGGTACTTCGAGCAGCACGGGCACACGATCGTTCCCTCGGCCAGCCTGGTGGCCGACGATCCCACGGTGCTGTTCGTCATCGCCGGAATGCAGCCTTTCAAGCCGTACCTGCTCGGCCAGCAGACCCCGCCGTTCCGCCGGGCCGCGGACGTGCAGAAGTGCATGCGGACCTCCGATATCGAGGAAGTCGGCAAGACCACCCGGCACGCCACGTTCTTCCAGATGCTGGGGAACTGGTCGTTCGGCGACTACTTCAAGGACATGGCGATCCCGTACGCCTGGGAGCTGCTGACCCGGTCCGAGCACGACGGCGGGTTCGGCTTCCCGGAGGACCGGCTATGGGCGACCGTGCTGCCCGAGGACGACGAGGCCTACGGCATCTGGCGGGACGTGATCAAGCTCCCGGAGAGCCGTATCCAGCGCCGCGGCCTGGCCGACAACTACTGGCACATGGGTGTCCCCGGCCCGGGCGGCCCCTGCTCGGAGATCTACTACGACCGGGGCGTGGAATACGGCAAGGAGGGCGGCCCGGAGGCCGATGAGGACCGCTACCTGGAGGTGTGGAACCTCGTCTTCATGCAGGACCAGCTCAGCGCGGTGCGTAGCAAGACCGACTTCGACATCGCGGGGCCGCTGCCGTTCCGCAACGTGGACACCGGGATGGGCCTGGAGCGGATGGCGGCCCTCCTGCAGGGCGTCGACAACATCTACGAGATCGACACCACCTGGAAGATTCTGGACCGCGCGGCCGAGCTGACCGAGCAGCGGTACGGCCAGGATGAGCGGGTGGATGTCGCGCTCAAGGTCGTCGCCGACCACATCCGCGCATCGGTGATGCTCGTCGACGACGGCGTGCTGCCGAGCAACGAGGGACGCGGCTACGTGCTGCGCCGGATCCTGCGCCGCAGCATCCGCAACCTGCGTATGCTGGCCGGCGGCCAGCGCGGCGGTGCGGGCGGCGCCGGTGACCGGTACCTGCCCGAGCTGGGCACCACCGCGATCGAGGCGATGGCCCCGCTGTACCCGGAACTGCGACGGGACGCGGCCAACATCCAGACCGTGCTGGACGCGGAGGAGACGGCGTTCCTCGGCACCCTGCGCACCGGCACCGCGATCTTCGACGCCGCGATGGAGGAGACCCGGCGTAAGAAGTCCCAGAAGCTGTCCGGCGAGCAGGCGTTCCAGCTGCACGACACCTACGGTTTCCCGATCGAGCTCACCCTGGAGATGGCGGAGGAGCAGGGGCTGTCGGTCGACGAGGAGGGCTTCCGGCGGCTGATGGCGGCCCAGCGCGAGCGGGCCAAGGCCGACGCCGCGCAGAAGAAGACCGGCAACGCCGACATCTCCGTGCTCGCGGATCTGCGCGAGCGGACCGGCCCGGTCATCTTCACCGGCTACGACGAATTCGTGGGCGACGCCACGGTGGTGGGCCTGCTGGTCGACGACCTGCCGGTCGCCTCGGCAGCGCAGGGCGAGGCGGTGTCGGTCGTGCTCGACCGGACGCCGTTCTACGCCGAGAGCGGCGGACAGCTGCCCGACGGGGGCGTGATCCGCGTGCTCGGCAGCGGCGGCACGCCGGACAGTGAGGTCGAGGTCTTCGACGTCCAGGTCCCGCTGCCCGGGCTGATCGTGCACCGGGGCAAGGTGCGGTCCGGCCAGATCCTGGTGGGCTCGCCCGCGTACGCGCAGATCGACGTGGAGCGCCGCCGGGCCATCTCCCGCTCGCATACCGCGACCCACCTCGTGCACCGGGCGCTGCGGGGCGCGCTCGGCGATGCGGCCGCGCAGGCCGGGTCGGAGAACGCGCCCGGCCGGCTGCGGTTCGACTTCACCTCGCCGGGCGCCGTGCCGCGGTCCGTGCTGAGCGAGACCGAGGACGAGGTCAACCAGGTGCTCATCAACGACCTGGATGTCCGCGCCTACCACACCTCTATCGAGAAGGCGCGCTCGATGGGCGCGCTGGCGCTGTTCGGCGAGAAGTACGGCGACGAGGTCCGCGTCGTCGAGGTCGGCGAATACTCCCGTGAGCTGTGCGGCGGCACACACGTCGCGCACTCGGGCCAGCTCGGCTTGGTCAAGCTGCTCAGTGAGAGCTCGATCGGATCGGGGGTGCGCCGGGTCGAGGCGCTCGTCGGCATCGACGCCTTCCGGTTCCTGGCCAAGGAGAACATTCTGGTCAGCCAGCTCAGCGAGCAGCTCAAGGTACGGCGCGAGGAACTGCCCGAGCGGATCTCCTCAATCGTCACCCGGCTCCGTGACGCCGAGCGGGAGCTGCAGCGAGTCCGGTCGGCTCAGCTGCTGGAGGCGGCCGGTGAGCTGGCCGCACGCCCCGAGGAGATCGACGGCGTTGCGTTCGTCGCGCACCAGGTTCCCGCCGGAACAGACGCGGACAGCATCCGCAAGCTCGCGCTCGACATCCGGGGCCGGCTTCGCCGGGCGCCCGGCCGTGGTCATGGTCCTGGGTGTCCCGGCCACCGGCCGGTGGTCGTGGTGGCCGTCAACGACGCGGCGCGTGACCGCGGGCTCGCCGCGGGCCGATTGGTGGGCGTAGCGGCCAAGACGCTGGGCGGCGGCGGCGGGGGCAAGCCCGATGTGGCCCAGGGCGGTGGTGCGCCGCTCGGGGACGACGGAAGGGCTGTGATCGAGGGGGCGTTTGTCGCGGTTCGGAAGGCTTTCAGGGACGGCGCCTAGTCCGGCAGGCTAACGTGATGGGATGCTGCCCATGCTGTCTGGCTCCGCCACGGTGAGAAGCGGCGTCCGGCTGGGCGTCGACGTCGGCTCCGTGCGCGTCGGCGTGGCTCGCAGCGATCCCGGGGCGTCCTGGCCAGCCCGCTCGAGATGATCGCGCACAGCCGTGCAGACATCGACCGGCTGGCCGAACTGGTCACCGGCCACGACGCGCTCGAGGTCATCGTTGGCCTGCCCACGACCCTCGCGGGACGCGAGGGCCCAGCCGCAGCGGCCGCCCGCGAGGTGGCTTCGGCGCTGGCGGCCCGGATCGCCCCGGTGCCGGTCCGGCTGCTCGACGAGCGGTTCACGACTACGACCGCGCACGCCGTGCTCCGCCAGAGCGGGAAGGATTCCCGGGCCCGGCGGCAGATCGTCGACCAGGCGGCGGCCGCGGTGCTCCTGCAGGCGGCGCTGGACGCGGAGCGGGCCACCGGACGTCCGCCCGGCGAGCTCGTGGTGATACCGGGTGGTGTCACGGGATGAGCGACGAGGACGGCACAGAGGAAGGACGGCGGTGGGCCGGGCCATCTCCGCCCGGGTGGCCGGTGACCGGTCCGGAGCGGCACCCGGCCGTTCCGGCCCCCGCAGCCGGACACGACCCGGCGGGGCCCGGCCGCCAGCGCGCGTCGGCCCTGCCGCCGCCAGGCCGCGAACCCAGCCCAGACAGCCGGCTCGGCGCCAAGCCCCGCGCAGGCCCGCACTCAGGGTCAGTGGAGACGGCCCGCATGGCCTGGCGTACCTCCCGAGCCGCGTGGCGCACCCAGAAGGCCGCCATCGCCCAGGTCCGCTCGGCCAGCCGGTTCGCCCGCGACGTGCGGGAGGATGGACCTGTATATGAATCGGCAGCAGAGCCAGCCAGGCCCTAACCTGACCAGAGCACCGATAAGGGCGAATACACCTGCAATCAACGGCCGCCCGCGCGGCCGTATTGATCATGAGAAGGATGGCCGCTGATGGAGTCGGCAGAGATCGCGCGCCGTTTCCTCGGGTATTTCGAGCAGCACGGGCACACGATCGTTCCCGTCGGCCAACCTGGTGGCCGACGATCCCACGGTGCTGTTCGTCATCGCCGGAATGCAGCCGTTCAAGCCGTACCTGCTCGGCCAGCAGACCCCGCCGTTCCGGCGGCCGCGGACGTGCAGAAGTGCATGCGGACCCTCGATATCGAGGAAGTCGGCAAGACCACCCGGCACGCCACGTTCTTCCAGATGCTGGGGAACTGGTCGTTCGGCGACTACTTCAAGGACATGGCGATCCCGTACGCCTGGGAGCTGCTGACCCGGTCCGAGCACGACGGCGGGTTCGGCTTCCCGGAGGACCGGCTATGGGCGACCGTGCTGCCCGAGGACGACGAGGCCTACGGCATCTGGCGGGACGTGATCAAGCTCCCGGAGAGCCGTATCCAGCGCCGCGGCCTGGCCGACAACTACTGGCACATGGGTGTCCCCGGCCCGGGCGGCCCCTGCTCGGAGATCTACTACGACCGGGGCGCGGAGTACGGCAAGGAGGGCGGCCCGGAGGCCGACGAGGACCGCTACCTGGAGGTGTGGAACCTCGTCTTCATGCAGGACCAGCTCAGCGCGGTGCGCAGCAAGACCGACTTCGACATCGCGGGGCCGCTGCCGTTCCGCAACGTCGACACCGGGATGGGCCTGGAGCGGATGGCGGCCCTCTTGCAGGGCGTCGACAACATCTACGAGATCGACACCACCTGGAAGATTCTGGACCGCGCGGCCGAGCTGACCGAGCAGCGGTACGGCCAGGATGAGCGGTGGATGTCGCTCTCAAGGTCGTCGCCGACCACATCCGCGCATCGGTGATGCTCGTCGACGACGGCGTGCTGCCGAGCAACGAGGGACGCGGCTACGTGCTGCGCCGGATCCTGCGCCGCAGCATCCGCAACCTGCGCATGCTGGCCGGCGGCCAGCGCGGCGGTGCGGGCGGCCCAGTGTCCGGTACCTGCCCGAGCTGGGCACCACCGCGATCGAGGCGATGGCCCCGCTGTACCCGGAACTGCGACGGGACGCGGCCAACATCCAGACCGTGCTGGACGCGGAGGAGACGGCGTTCCTCGGCACCCTGCGCACCGGCACCGCGATCTTCGACGCCGCGATGGAGGAGACCCGGCGTAAGAAGTCCCAGAAGCTGTCCGGCGAGCAGGCGTTCCAGCTGCACGACACCTACGGTTTCCCGATCGAGCTCACCCTGGAGATGGCGGAGGAGCAGGGGCTGTCGGTCGACGAGGAGGGCTTCCGGCGGCTGATGGCGGCCCAGCGCGAGCGGGCCAAGGCCGACGCCGCGCAGAAGAAGACCGGCAACGCCGACATCTCCGTGCTCGCGGATCTGCGCGAGCGGACCGGCCCGGTCATCTTCACCGGCTACGACGAATTCGTGGGCGACGCCACGGTGGTGGGCCTGCTGGTCGACGACCTGCCGGTCGCCTCGGCCAGCGCAGGGCGAGGCGGTGTCGGTCGTGCTCGACCGGACGCCGTTCTACGCCGAGAGCGGCGGACAGCTGCCCGACGGGGGCGTGATCCGCGTGCTCGGCAGCGGCGGCACGCCGGACAGTGAGGTCGAGGTCTTCGACGTCCAGGTCCCGCTGCCCGGGCTGATCGTGCACCGGGGCAAGGTGCGGTCCGGCCAGATCCTGGTGGGCTCGCCCGCGTACGCGCAGATCGACGTGGAGCGCCGCCGGGCCATCTCCCGCTCGCATACGGCGACCCACCTCGTGCACCGGGCGCTGCGGGGCGCGCTCGGCGATGCGGCCGCGCAGGCCGGGTCGGAGAACGCGCCCGGCCGGCTGCGGTTCGACTTCACCTCGCCGGGCGCCGTGCCGCGGTCCGTGCTGAGCGAGACCGAGGACGAGGTCAACCAGGTGCTCATCAACGACCTGGACGTCCGCGCCTACCACACCTCTATCGAGAAGGCGCGCTCGATGGGCGCGCTGGCGCTGTTCGGCGAGAAGTACGGGGACGAGGTCCGCGTCGTCGAGGTTGGCGAATACTCCCGTGAGCTGTGCGGCGGCACGCACGTCGCGCACTCGGGCCAGCTCGGCTTGGTCAAGCTGCTCAGTGAGAGCTCGATCGGATCGGGGGTGCGCCGGGTCGAGGCGCTCGTCGGCATCGACGCCTTCCGGTTCCTGGCCAAGGAGAACATTCTGGTCAGCCAGCTCAGCGAGCAGCTCAAGGTACGGCGCGAGGAACTGCCCGAGCGGATCTCCACGATGGTCACCCGGCTCCGTGACGCCGAGCGGGAGCTGCAGCGGGTCCGGTCGGCTCAGCTGCTGGAGGCGGCCGGTGAGCTGGCCGCGCACCCCGAGGAGATCGACGGCGTCGCGTTCGTCGCGCACCAGGTTCCCGCCGGGACAGACTCCGACAGCATCCGCAAGCTCGCGCTCGACATCCGGGGCCGGCTTCTGGCCGGGCTCCCGGCCGTGGTCATGGTGCTGGGTGTCCCGGCCGACCGGCCGGTGGTCGTGGTGGCCGTCAACGACGCGGCCCGTGACCGCGGGCTCGCCGCGGGCCGCCTGGTGGGTGTGGCGGCCAAGGCGCTCGGCGGCGGTGGCGGGGGCAAGCCCGATGTGGCCCAGGGCGGTGGTGCGCCGCTAGGGGACGACGGAAGGGCTGTGATCGAGGGGGCGTTTGTCGCGGTTCGGAAAGCTTTCAGGGACGGCGCCTAGTCCAGCAGGCTAACGTGATGGCATGCTGCCCCTGCTGTCTGGCTCCGCCGCGGTGAGAAGCGGCGTCCGGCTGGGCGTGGACGTCGGCTCCGTCCGCGTCGGCGTAGCTCGCAGCGATCCCGGCGGCGTGCTGGCCAGCCCGCTCGAGATGATCGCGCACAGCCGTGCGGACATCGACCGGCTGGCCGGACTGGTCACCGGCCACGACGCGCTCGAGGTCATCGTCGGCCTGCCCATGACCCTCGCGGGACGTGAGGGCCCGGCAGCAGCGGCCGCGCGCCAGGTGGCTTCGGCGCTGGCGGCCCGGATCGCCCCGGTGCCGGTCCGGCTGTTCGACGAGCGGTTCACGACCACGACCGCGCACGCCGTGCTCCGCCAGAGCGGGAAGGATTCCCGGGCCCGGCGGCAGATCGTCGACCAGGCGGCCGCCGCGGTGCTCCTGCAGGCGGCGCTGGACGCGGAGCGGGCCACGGGACATCCGCCCGGCGAGCTCGTGGTGATACCGGGTGGTGTCACGGGATGACTGACGGGGACGGCACGGAGGAAGGCCGGCCCGTGCGCCGTCACGCCCGGCCCGGCGAGCCCGCGGTGCCGTGGCCCGGCGGCGACGGCGCCGCACCCAGCTCCCCGCGTGGCGGAGGCTCCCCACGTGGCGGGGGCTCCCCGCGTGATGGGGGATACCTTCGTGGCCCGGCCCCCGCTGGCCCCGACGGCATGTCCCGCGACGGCTATCCCCGCGACGGCTATCCCCGCGACGGCAGCTATCCCGATGATGAGCGCAGTCCCCGCGATGGGCGTAACCGCCGTGACCTGGGGAATCCCCGTAACGTGGAAGATCCACGAGGCGCAGCCTTTCCCGTTGGCCGGGGCCCTGCCCGCGCCGACAGCTACCGCAGCGACCGGGGCCCCTCCGGCGACGAGGATCCGCCCCGTGATCGCGGCTACGAGCAGGGCGACCGGCCGCCGGGCAATCGGCCGCGGGGCGACCACCAGCCAGAAGACCCCTTCCAGCGCGGCGAACTCTACGACCCCAACGACTCCGGTGACCTCGACGATCCCGGTGGCCGTTACCCCGCCGGACGCGGGTACCCGCAGGACGAGCCGGAGCCGGAGCCAGGTGGCTACCGGGGGCGGCGCCGCGGCAAGGCGTCCAGTGCTCCGGACGCCCCGGGGCCCGGGCGCGGTCGCCGTGACGACCACGTCAACCACGTCGCGCACCACGCCGAAGGTCCCCCCTGGGACGAGGCCTACCCCGACGGCGCCTATGAGGACGACCGCTTCGTCCCCGGCCTCGGCGGTCCCCGCGACCGTGACGACGACGAGGAAGACGACGGCGGCGAGCGGCGGGGCCGGAGGGCCGCCGGCAGGCCCAGGCGCCGCCGGTCACGCTGGATCGCCCCGCTGGTCGCACTGGTGGTCATCCTGACGCCGCTGGTGATCGGCGGTGTCTACGTGTTGCACCTGTACATGAGCAAGTACCACCCCGCCGACTACGCAAGCGACGGTAGCGGGCAGGCGATCGTCCAGGTGCAGTCGGGCCAGACGGCCACCGCGGTCGGCCAGCGGCTGGTCACCCTAGGTGTGGTGGCCAGCGTCCGCGCGTTCGAGCTGGCCGCCGAGCACAGCACCGACCAGCGCGGCCTGGAGCCGGGCTTCTACCGGATGCACAAGCAGATGAAGGCGACGCTGGCCTTCGCGCTGCTGCTCAACCCCGCCACGCGGATCCAGGACAAGATCGCGATCCCGGAAGGGTGGCGGATTTCCCAGACCGAGGCGGAGCTGGCGGCCAAGTCCGGGATCCCCGCGGCCGACTACAAGCAGGCCCTCGCCAACCCGGGCTCGCTGGGCCTGCCCAGTTACGCTGACGGCAACCCGGAGGGCTACCTGTGGCCGGCGACCTACGACGTCCAGCCGAACATGTCCGCCACGATCGTGCTGCAGCAGATGGTCGCCAGCTTCAACCAGGAAGCGGCGAAGATAAACCTGACAACTGCGGCGGCCCAGGCCCACATGACCGCGGCGCAGGTGATCACCGTGGCGAGCCTGCTGCAGGCCGAAGGCGGTCGACTCTCCGACTATCCCAAGATCTCCCGGGTGATCGCCAACCGGCTGGCGGCCGGCATGCCGCTGCAGTTCGACAGCACAGTGCTCTACGGGCTGGGCCAGTTCGGCACGACCGTCACCGAACAGCAGATCCATTCCAACACCCCGTACAACACCTACCTGCACAAGGGGCTGCCGCCGGGGCCGATCGACAGCCCGGGTAACGCGGCGATCGAGGCGGCGCTGCACCCGGCGGCCGGCAACTGGCTGTACTTCGTGACCGAAAAGAACGGCGTGACCAATTTCTCCAGCACCCTCGCCGGGCTGGGCGGGTAGCCGGGCTGGGCGACCCACGCCTCGCGCTGGGCGGTTCCGGTCACCGCATGCCTGGTCCCCCGGTCCTCGGGGAAGGTTAGTTTTACGATCAAAAATACTTTGACAGCGTGTCATGCGGGGCGCTGAACTTTGTGTCACTAGCTACGGGGGAACGACGAAGGAGCGGCCGGTGATCCAGTCGCCCATAAACCAGGCGACCGTGCCGGGAGTGCGGTCCGTGACCATCTCGCCGCCCACAGCGGCGGCCATCCGCACCGAGGATCTGCGCAAGACCTATACGACCTCGCGCGGGGACGTTCCGGCTGTCCGGGGCATCAGCCTGTACGTCGCGGCGGGGGAGTTCTTCGGCCTGCTCGGGCCGAACGGGGCCGGCAAATCGACCACGATCGGCATGCTGACCACGCTCATCGTCCCGACCGGCGGCCACGCCTGGGTGTCCGGCCGCGACGTGGTAGCCGACCCGGTCGGCGTGAAGCGGACCATCGGCGTGGTCCCGCAGGCTGCTCATGCAGGGGATCACTGCGACCACGTTCCCGCTGGTCATGGAGTTCTCCTGGCAGCGCACGATCGAGGACCGGGCGCTAGCCCCGGTCCCGCTCGGGGTGCTCGCTTTCCAGAAGATCGTGGCTGGCGCGGTCCAGGCGTTCGTGGGGCGCTGATCGTGATCCCGATCGTGCTGTACGTGCACGCGGCCGGGCAGGCCCCGCACGCGCAGGTGACGAACTGGCCCCTGCTCGCGCTCATCCTGGTCGCGGCGTCCATGCTGACCGCGGCCCTCGGCCTGCTGCTCGGCACTCTGATGGACCCGCGGAAGATGCAGATGCTGTTCGCGGTGATCCTGCTGCCCGCCACGATGCTGGGCTGCGTGTACTACCCGTGGTCCGCGCTGCACCACATCCGCTGGCTACAGATCGCCGTCCTGTTCAACCCGATGGTGTACATGTCCGAGGGACTTCGCGCGGTGCTGACCCCGGGCGTCGGCCACCTGGCCATGTGGGCGATCCTGCTCGTGCTGATCGGCGGGGCGGCGCTGATCGGCTACCTGGGGACCCGCACCTTCACCCGCCGCGTCCTCAACTGAGGGCGCCGGGTGCTTAACTGAGAGCGCCGGGTGCTTAACTGAGGGCGCCGGGTGCTTAACTGAGGGCGCCCGGTACTCAGCTGAGGGCGTCCGGCGGGCCTGGTCAGCGCG
>CAVZKY010000031.1:0-328200 GCA_963775825.1 uncultured Actinomycetes bacterium | reverse complement strand
GACCGGCGCTCATGAGCTGCTCCTGTCCTGGCGGCCCACGTCCAAGCTGCCGCCTTGCGTTCCGGCGGGTGGCGGTCAGGGCGAGGTGAAGCTTCCCGGCCGTGCACGGTGACGACCTTGCCCGCGTCTCTGAGCATCGCGATCGCTGACCGGACGGTGATCCGGGCGACGCCGGACTGTTTGGCCAGTTCCGCTTCGCTGGGCAGGCGCGTGTCCGGGGGAAGCGCGCCGCGGTCGATGTCGGCTTCCAGGTCCCGGCCACCTGAGCCGCGACGGACACCGCCGAATCGCGGCGTATCCGGGCACTGCGGTCTTCCAGGGACATGATCATGACCATAGATGACCGCTGACTTGCGTAGACACACCACTACGTCTTGTGACTTCTTAAGATGTCCTGAGACATCTATACTCATCGCAGTCGTGCCCGGTGCCGACCCGTACCGGGCACGGCCCCAACGGGTCACCTACGGGTCAGGCAAGGAACGCCGTCATGGCACTGCCGTTGACCAGCTTCTTCGCCGGGAGCGATTCATCAAAGAGCACCCGGCCTGGTCCATCTGCCCCCAGGACGGAGGGACACGGTTCACCGCCGAGAAGACCGAAGGCAAAAACAGCCACCTCATCGCCGGTTTAAGCCTCAGGAAACTGCTGGACCGGCTAGAGGAGATCGAGGCCGGACAGTGACCGGCCGGACCGCCACAGACCACGACACGATGCGGCGCATCGTCTTCCACCAGCACGCGGACTGGGCCCTCGCGCCGGCCCGCGCGTCGGCGACCCCCGCGCCAGACGACCACGGTCAGCGGCACCCCGGACGGTACGCCAGGTAGGGGTGCGAC
This sequence comes from uncultured Actinomycetes bacterium, assembly GCA_963775825.1. Classification (GTDB taxonomy): domain Bacteria; phylum Actinomycetota; class Actinomycetes; order Streptosporangiales; family Streptosporangiaceae; genus Bog-532. The sequence goes on along the minus strand of CAVZKY010000031.1, from coordinate 327,361 downwards.
GGGGCGTCCAGCACCACGGCCGGCCCGCGCCGACGTGGGCACCTCGGCGTGGGCACCTCGGCCCGGGCGGTCACGCCGAGGTGCCCTACGTCGCTGTCGCCGGGTACGTGACCAGCACGTACCCGGCGACGGTCGATGACCCGGGAACCGGCGGCAAGATCATGGTCAGCGCCGTCACCTCGGCGGCGTCAGCCGTAAGCTGCGCACGGGCGGCCGGGGCGGCATCACGTCGTCAAGGTGGCCTGCGCCGGGCGCGGATGGGCGGTTGCGGCGGATAAGCCACACGGCCAGCCCGGCGGCGAGGAGAAGGAGGACGATGAGCACGATCGCCAGGATCAGGTAAAGGCGGCGATTAGGCGGGGCGGGATAGAAGTTGATCGTGGCCTGGGCGCTTCGCTGGGTGATCCCGCTTGTCTCGTCGATCGTTGCCAGCCACGAACCATGTGGCATCTCCTTGTTGAGGACTACCGTGATCGGCTGCGACTGACCAGGGGCGAGAGTCACGGCGGGCTCCTTGTACGGTCCGGCGCTGAGGCCGCCAGGACCGTTGGTGAGCTTCAGGGTGCCGGTCGGCGTCGATGGCCTGCCCGCCGGTGTTGTTGACCTGCGCCACGACCATAAACTGGCCGCGGGCGAACCGGGTCCCTCTAATCGAGGTGATGTCGAAGTTCACCGGCGACGGGCCGCCGGGGCCGACGTTCAGGTAAATCCGGATGCCGACGCGGTTGGTCTCGATGATGTTGACGCCCGGTGCTGGTTTTCCCGAGGTTGGTTTCCTGCGCCCAGATCACGCCGTAAAGGTTCCCGGGAGAGGCGGTCCGCGGCACCTGGATGGTTACGGTGACCATGGCCCTGGCGTGCGGGGCCAGGGACACGCTGTGCCGGCTCAGGGTGATCCAGGTGGTCAGGTCACTGGGGGTCTGGCCGGCGTCGCCAACGAAAGACCCGTCGCGGATGATCGCGGCGTCCGGGTAGAGCGTTATGCGAGCGGCCGAGGGAGTGAGGTTGGCGATCTGGACCCGCCGATGAATCGTGATGCCTGGGTTCAGATGGTCGATAATGTACCGATAGGCCCGCGGGTTGTCGGCTTCATCAACCGGGACGTCGACAAGCCTGATGCCGAATACCGCCGGCGGCGGCTTGCTCACCGCCTGGGCGGATCCGGCGAGCGCTGGGGTGAGCGCGGCGGCGGCACCGTGAGCACCGCGGCCGCCAGCATGAACGCGCCGAGAAATCGGCGCACGATCCCTCCGCGGGATGTCAGGACACGCGGTAGCGCGCGGCCCGCTCGGGTCGGGAATAGTGACCGATACACGATAATCCTCCTGGCGAGGACGATGACTCGCTGACCAGTTTTCGCGTTCCTGGGCTGACCGCGTATGCTTCCCGGCCGGACGGCGCAGCGGTGGCCGCGGTCTGCACCGCGGCCACCACCATGAGTGCGCCGGAAGCCTGCGCACAATCCTCCCGGGACGTCAGCTAACGGAATGCGTGACAGTGCCGGCGTAGGTGCCAACGACCGCGGTGGCCGGGACGGCTACGGTGATCGTCCGGGGTCCATGTCGCGGCGTTGTCACCGTCGAAGCCGGTTTGCGTGACGATGTCCTGCGCTGTCTCCGCTCAACGTGATGGCCGTGGCGCCGTGGTCTGTGATCCGGTGGCCGGAGGCAGTCCGCGAGCCGAGGCCGCCCGGAAGCCGTCGTGCCGCCGAGACGGCGCCCGTGGTATAGGTGGCATCGCTGGCGGGGATGACGTCTCCTGTACTCGCTGTGTTTGTGAAGTGGTTGAGGAGACCGTCGCGGTCCAGGTGAGCAGGGTTAATGTCGCGGTTGTCGGTAACCGTGACAGCGCCGAAGTTGCGGCGGAGCCGATGGTCGCGCCGGTCGTGCCGTCCGACGCGCTGCCGTACCGAGGTCGACGGGTGTCGGTCGGCACGGTTATGGCGAGCGTTCCGGTTGTCGTGACCGTGAACGTCACCGGGGTGTCCTGCGCTAGGCTCCCCTGGTCCGGAGGGGTACAGGTCCAGCGCCGTCGTCTCGGCCCGGCCGGATGTTGCTGCCGCGGCGGGCATGGCCGTCGCGACGAGGAGTCCGCCGACGGCGGCTACGCTGCCTGCGGTGACTAGGAATAGTGGTCTATGCATGGTATTTCCCCCCGTGGAACTGGTGAAAGCCTAATTCTCTGGTTAAATGGAATGTCCCGGTCGTATGGGACATTCTGTATGCGGGAATTTTCGGCTCCTTCCTCGGCGCACCGGCCTGCCCCTTTTATCCCAGGCGAGAAAGCTCGGCAGGTTTTCCGCTTACATTTTGCGGACTCTAACATCTAGTGCGGTCTATTGTCGAAATTTCTTTCCCGACCGACATGACCCGCGATTTTGCGCCCACTTTCGGCAGGTATTCCCAGATAAGTCTGTTATCCGATGAGAATGATGGATAACGGACTTATTCCGCGACCGCGGTTATGCCTGGGCAGCGGGTCAACTGGCTGGTCACGGCCGGGCGGGAGGCGCCTAATGGCGCGCGTTGACTACTATCACGATCCACCGCCACCTGGCGCGAATTCACTCATAGCGGGATTTTCGGCGAGTCGGGACGGACGATGAGGGCCCGATTCTGCGCCACCGGCGAAGTGATTCGGTCAACTGGCCGCAACCCCGCGGGGCAATGGACATCGGCGAGACATTCGCCCAGCCGGCTTCCCGCGAGGTCAGCAATAGACAGGGTTCGATATCCGTATTGATCGCATAATCGGGATCTACGCTGATCCTGGTCACGTTTTCGCGTACGATGACGGCGAATTGCGGCAGGAATTCAGCATTTGCGGCTGCCCGTCCACGCCCCGCAGGCGCAGCGGGCTGCGCATGCCCAGTTGGGTCCGGTCCGAATCGGTCCGCGCGATCGCAGTGGGTAATTCCCGACTCATTTAGTGCGCAGCGGGATCGTGGTGGATGCGGCCGGGGCTTCATGGAGGTCGCGGGGCAGGGGTCGGCGGCGGTGATGATGTGGTTCCGGCGTGGTTTCGGGTTCCACGCCAGCTCGCGGTTGGCCTTCGCGTTCGATGCGCCACGGATGTCGGTCATCCTTCAACTGGCGTAGGCTCGCGGGCGTGAGCGAAGGCGCGCGCGTTCTCGTCGCCTACGCGACCGCGCACGGATCCACTAAAGGTGTCGCCGAGCGAATCGCCACCAGGCTCGCGGAAGCCGGAGCCCAGGTCGACGCCCGGCCCGTCGATGACGTCGATGACCTCGCGGGATACGACGCGGTCGTTCTCGGCAGCGGCGTCTACAACCAGAGCTGGATCCCGAGCGCGACCAGGTTCCTGCGCGCCAACAGCGCCGCGCTTGCCGCGCGGCCAGTGTGGTTGTTCAGTGTCGGCTCGTTCGGTGACACGCATCCTGGGATCGGCAAGCTGATGAGGCGCGAGCCCAGGGAGATCGGCGAGTTCCAGGATGCGGTTCACCCGCGCGAGTACAGGGTCTTCGCTGGCGTGCTCCAGCGACATCAGTGGCCGTTACCCTCGCGCTTGTTCTTCCATGCTTTCGGCGGCCGGTTCGGCGACAACCGCGACTGGCCCGAGATCGAGGGCTGGGCACAAAGCATCGCCCGAACGCTGAAAAGCCCATGACGCTGATCGCCGTCGATGTCGAAGTGCTTGCGCTTGTCCGCGACCAAGTGCCAGCCGGGGACGGCGACGCTGACGCTCTGAGTCAGCCGCCCAGGACCTGGGGGCGGGCGGCGGCCAGGCGGCCCTCGCGCCAGACGGCCGCGGTCAGCGGCACCCCGGGACGGTACGCCAGGTAGGTGTGCGACGGGGCGTCCAGCATCAGCAGGTCGGCCCGGGCGCCCACGCCGAGGTGCCCCACATCGGTCCGGCGCAGCGCACGGGCGCCGCAGGCCGTGGCCGACCAGACCGCCTCCTCGGTGGTCATGCCCATCTCCCGCACGGCCAGCGCCACGCACAGCGCCATGCTGGAGGTGAAGCACGAGCCCGGATTGCAGTCGGTGGCGATCGCCACGGTCGCGCCCGCGCTGAGCAGCCGCCGCGCGTCCGGGTAGGGCTGACGGCAGGAGAACTCCACCCCGGGCAGCAGCGTGGCCACCGTGCTCCGAGGAGGCGAGCAGGTCGACGTCCGCGGGCGTGAGGAAGGTGCAGTGGTCGGCGGAGGCGGCACCGGCCTGCACGGCGAGCCGGACACCCGGGCCGGCCGCCAGCTGGTTGGCGTGCACCCGCGGGAGCAGGCCGCGGGCCCGCCCGGCGGCCAGCACGGCGGCCGCCTCGTCCTCGCTGAACGCGCCCTTCTCGCAGAAGACGTCGATCCACCTGGCCTGCGGGGCGCAGGCGTCCAGCATCGGGCCGCAGACCAGGTCCAGGTAGGCGGTGGTGTCCCCGCCGTACTCGGGCGGCACGACATGCGCGCCCAGGTAGGTGACCTCGGGGGTGACCTCGGCGGCGAGCATCACGCTGCGGGCTTCGTCCTCGACGGTCAGGCCGTAACCGGACTTGCACTCGAACGTGGTCGTGCCCTGCCGGACCATCTCGTCCGCGAGGCGGCGCAGGCCGGCCCGGAGCGTGACGTCGGACGCCGCCCGGGTCGCCTCGACCGTGGCCGCGATGCCGCCTGCCGTGTACGGCTGGCCCGCCATCCGGGCGGCGAACTCGGCGCCGCGCTCCCCCGCGAAGACGAGATGGGCGTGCGAATCGACGAACCCGGGCAGCACGGCGCGCCCGCGCGCGTCCACGATGTCGTCGGCGGCCGGCGCCCGGCCCGCCGGGCCGGTCCAGACGATCCGCCCGCCGTCGATGATCAGCGCCGCGCCGGTGCGGGAGCCGAACGACCCGGCCGGGTCGTTGGTCACCAGCTCGCCGATGTTCGTGATGAGCGTGCTCATGCGCCGCTCACTCCGGGGCCGCCAGCACGGCGCGGACCGCGGCGTCCAGCTCGGCCGGGACATCGTCCACCAGCAGGTGGCGGCCGTCCTGCACGACGTCACGGCCGCCGGTCACCACGTGCCGGACGTCGGCCGCGGTCGCCGCGAACAGCACGCTGTCCAGCACCGCGCCGGGCGCGCCCGGTCCGGCGGCGGCCGGCCCCGGCCGGCCAGCCCGGTCCCGGCCAGCCGGGTACTGTCCAGGCCGACGGTGACCAGGTCGGCCAGCGCGCCGGGCATGATCTCCCCGGCGTCCGGCCAGCCGAGGCAGGCGTGCCCGGCCACGGTGGCGGCCCGGGCCAGCTCCTCCGCCGTGAAGTGGACCCGCCGCCTGCTGGCCAGCCGCTGGGTGAGCTCCAGCCAGCGGGCCTCGGCCAGCAGGTCGATCACGGCGTTGCTGTCGGTGCCCAGGCTGATCGGGCAGCCGGCCGCGGCCAGGGCCCGGGCCGGGCCGATCCCGTCGGCCAGGTCCGCCTCGGTGGTCGGGCACAGGCAGCACGAGGTCTGCGTCGCCCCGAGCAGGTCGATGTCCTCCCGGAGCAGGTGGGTGGCGTGCACCACGGTGCTGCGCGGGCCGAGCACGCCCGCCTCGTTCAGCACCTGGGCGGGGGTGCGGCCGTAGGCGAACAGGCAGTCCTCGTTCTCCGCGGGCTGCTCGGACAGGTGCGCGTGCACGGGGGCGCCGTACGTGTGCGACCAGGCCATCACGTCGTGCATCTGGGCCGGCGGCACCGCGCGGACCGAGTGGATCGCCGCGCCCGCCCGGGCCCCCGGGCCGAGCATCCCCCGGGCGTCGGCGCCCAGCCCGGCCACCCGCTCGGCCCAGCGGGCGCCGTCGCCGTCGCCGAACCTGAGCTGCACGCCGCGCAGCGGCTTCGCGCTGCCGTCCGGCCGCAGGCCGGCCGCCAGGTAGCAGGTGTCCAGCAGGGTGATCCGCAGCCCGGCGTCCGCCGCGGCGCGCAGCAGGGCGCGGCCCATCTCGTTCGGGTCGGCGTACGGCGCGCCGCCGGGACCGTGGTGCAGATAGTGGAACTCGCCGACGCAGGTGATCCCGGCCAGCGCCATCTCGGCGTAGACGGCCCGGGCCAGGGCGTAGTAGCTGCCGGGGTCCAGCGCGGCCGCGAGCTGGTACATCTTCGATCCGCCAGGTCCAGAACGTGCCCTCGTCGGCTTCCACGGCGCCGCGCAGCGCGCGGTGGAAGGCGTGCGAGTGCGCGTTGGCCAGCCCGGGCAGCGTCAGGCCGCGCAGCACGGGCGTGCCCGCCGGCACGGCGTCCCGGTCCGCACCGGGCGTGACGGCGGTGAAGCGGTCCCCGGCGGCCTCGATCAGCACGCTTGGCCGCACTCCCTGGCCGGGCAGCCAGGCCAGCTCCGCGAGCCAGCGCCGGGGCCCGGCCCCGGCGCCGCGGGCCGGCTGGCCCGGGTCCGGGGCGCCGGCCGGCCAGTCCGCGGGCGCGGGCGGCGTGGGCGGCGCGTGCCCGGACCGGCCCGGTCCCGCCGCGGCCGGGCCGCCGGGAGCGTGCCCGGCACGTCCGGGTCCCTTCATCGCCTCATCGGGCAGATTCTCTCACCGGCCAGGCCCGGCCGGCGCCATCTTCGCTCATCGGCCAGGCGCGGGCGGCGCCATCGGGATCCGCACGCCGCGCTCGGCGGCGACCTTTTCGGCGATCTCGTAGCCCGCGTCGGCGTGCCGCATCACGCCCATCCCGGGATCATTGGTCAGGACCCGTTCCAGCTTGGCCGCGGCCAGGTCGGTGCCGTCCGCCACGCACACCTGCCCGGCGTGGATGGACCGGCCGATGCCGACCCCGCCGCCGTGGTGGACGCTGACCCACGACGCGCCGGACGCCGTGTTGACCAGGGCGTTGAGGATCGGCCAGTCCGCGATCGCGTCCGAGCCGTCGGCCATCGCCTCGGTCTCCCGGTACGGCGAGGCCACCGACCCGGTGTCCAGGTGGTCCCGGCCCAGCACGATCGGCGCGCTGACGTCCCCGCGCCGGACCAGCTCGTTGAAGCGCTCGCCGGCCAGGCTGCGCTCCCCGTAGCCGAGCCAGCAGATCCGGGCCGGCAGCCCCTGGAAGTGCACCTTCTCCTGGGCCATCCGGATCCACCGGGCCAGCGGCTCGTTACCGGGGAACAGGTCGAGCACCGCGGCGTCGGTCGCCGCGATGTCCTTCGGGTCACCGGACAGGGCGGCCCACCGGAACGGGCCCCGCCCCTCGCAGAACAGCGGCCGGATGTAGGCGGGCACGAAGCCGGGGAAGTCGAAGGCGCGGCTGTAGCCGGCCTTCTGCGCCTCGCCGCGGATGGAGTTGCCGTAGTCGAAGACCTCCGCGCCCGCGTCCATGAAGCCGACCATGGCCGCGACGTGGACGGCCATGGACTCCTCGGCCCGCCGGGTGAACCCGGCCGGGTCCTCCGCGCGCAGCGCCTCCATGTCGTCCAGCGGCACGCCGCGGGGCAGGTAGGTCAGCGGGTCGTGCGCCGACGTCTGGTCGGTGACGACGTCGGCGGGAAAGCCCATCTCCAGCAGGGCCGGGAGGACGTCCGCCGCGTTGCCGAGCAGGCCGATGGACAACGGCCGGCCGCTGTCCCTGGCCGCGGTCGCGCGGCGGACCGCGTTGTCCAGGCCGTCGGCGGCCTCGTCCAGGTAGCCCTGCTCGATCCGGCGGCTGATCCGGGTCGGGTCGCACTCCACGCAGAGGGCCACGCCGCCGTTCATGGTCACCGCGAGCGGCTGGGCGCCGCCCATCCCGCCGAGCCCGGCCGTGAGCGTGATGGTCCCGGCGAGGGTGCCGCCGAACCGCTTGGCCGCGACGGCGGCGAACGTCTCGTAGGTGCCCTGCAGGATGCCCTGGGTGCCGATGTAGATCCAGGAGCCCGCAGTCATCTGGCCGTACATGGTCAGGCCGAGCGCCTCCAGGCGGCGGAACTCCTCCCAGGTGGCCCACTCGGGCACCAGCAGGGAGTTGGCGATCAGGACCCGGGGCGCCCACTCGTGGGTGCGGACGATCCCGACCGGCTTGCCGGACTGGACGAGCAGGGTCTCATCGCCCTCCAGGTCCCGCAGCGAGGCGACGATGGCGTCGAAGGCGGCCCAGCTGCGCGCCGCGCGCCCGGAGCCGCCGTAGACGATGAGCTGGTCCGGATGCTCGGCCACCTCCGGGTCGAGATTGTTCATCAGCATCCGCAGGGCGGCCTCCTGCGGCCATCCCTTGCAGCTGAGCGCCGTCCCGCGCGGAGCGCGCACCGGGCGCGGGCCCGCTGCCGGCGCATTCGGTTCACTGTGCATGATCCATCATTGCCCGCCCGGGCCGGGAGCGTACCGTCGCGCCGGTATCTGGTTTGCTCCCGTTACCCGGGCGGGTCAGTTGACGTCCTCCGCGCCGTGAACGGCGGGGATTCCTCCAGCGTGGCTCACGCCGCGCTCCGGTGGGTTCCTGCTTCCGCGCCGGCTGCCACAAGGCGTGGTCTTACCCCGGCTCCACAGGCGTTTTTCTTGTCCGCCCGCCCGGCGGCCAAAATGTTTCTCGCAGCGTTCACGTCCCGGTCATGGACGGTCCCGCACGCCGCGCACGTCCACTGCCGGACGTGCAGCGGCTTGGGGCCGTCCGTCACCCCGCACGCCGGCACACCGGCTGGTGGGCTCGAACCGGCCGATCCGGGCGAACGTGCGCCCGTAGTGGGCTGCTTTTTCCTCCATCAGCCGCAGCAGCTGCGACCAGCCAGCGTCGTGCACGGACCTGGCCAGCCGGGTACGCGCCAGCCCGGACACGCACAAATCCTCGGCATAGACCGCTTGATTGTCGCGGACCAGCCGAAGCGCGACCTTGTGCGCATGATCGAGACGGGTCTCCCGCACCTTCCGGTGCAGCACCGCGACCCGGTGCCGGGCCCTGGCTCGGTTCGCCGAGCCCTTCCGCCTGCGAGACAGCGCCCGCTGCGCGCGGGCCAGCGCGCGCTGCTTCGCCCGCAAGAACCGCGGGTTGGCGATGACCTCCCCGCCCGAGGTGACGGCCAGGCTGGCCAAGCCCAGGTCGATCCCCACCTCCCGGCCACAGACAGGCAGCGGCGTAGCCGCGCGTTCCACCACAAACGAGGCGTAGTAGCGGCCGTCCGGCTCCTTGATCACCGTGACCGACGACGGGACAGACGGCAGATCCCGGGACCACTCCACCCGGATGTCTCCCACCTTGGCCACATACAGCCGCTGCCGACGCAGCGCAGAACCCGTTACGGGTGAGCCGGATGGACTGCCGCTGGTGCTTACGCCGGAACACCGGATGCCCCACCTTGCGGCCCTTCCGCGTGCCGGACAGGGAATCAAACCAGTTCCGGTAGGCGCGGCGGGCGTCATGGCACGCCTGAACCAGCGCCACCGAGGCGACCTCACCCAGCCAGCACCGTTCCGGGGTGCAGCTTGGCCAGCGTGATCACCCGCCGCTGCACCTCAGTATCGCAGATCTTCTCCCCGGCCGCGTGACCGGCATCCCGCAACCGCAGGCAGTCGTTATACACCACCCGGGCGCAGCCCGAACACCCGCGCCAGGGCCTGCCGCTGCCCCGGCCCGGGATAGATGCGATACCGGTACCTCACCTGCATGACACCAGAGCATGCCACCGGCCTGTGACAATCGCGGCGGACTACCAGCGCGGCAGGCATCTGGTTTCCGTGCTCCCTGTACATGCGGTCTTCGTGCGACGTACCGGCGCGGTGTTCTGGATGCGGACATGGTCCGGCGATGCCAGGAAGCGATGCGGAAGATGCGCGGCGACTTCGCCGCGGAGCGGCGGGGGTTCAACGACCAAGACGATCACGTGCACCTGCTGGCCGGACACCCGCCCAAGGTCGCCATCCCGGCCTGGTGAACAGCCCCAAGGAAGTGCCGGCGCGACCGATGCGATCGCAGTTCACCGGCCGGGTGAACCGGCATATCACGCACGGGCACTTCCGGCCATCTCACCTCCTTCGCCGCGTCCCGCGGCGGCCCCCCGCCGAGCATCATCCAGCATCACATCGAGCAGCAAAACACCCGACTCACGCAACTTCCGGGCTAACCCCGCCCTGCAGTGCAGGACGGGGCTTGCACCCGGCAATTTCAGCTCACCGCGCTGGTTACTTCAGGCCCTCCTGGGACAGGAAGCCGCTGGCCACCTGGGTGTAGCTGGCGTGATCGATGGTCAGGGCCTTGTTCATCTGCACCAGGGCGTCGGTGGTCAGCACGGCCGACACCGCGTTGAGCGTGCTCACGATGGTGGAGTTGACGCCGGCTCTTGTACACGAGCGGCGTCACGTTCTGCGCGGCGAACATGTTCTTCGGGTCCGCGAGCGAGAGGAAGTGGTCGGTGATGATCTGCGGCGTGGTCGTGAACAGGTCCGCGGCCTGCACCTTGCCGCTCGCCAGCGCCGCGATCGTGATCGGTCCCGACTCGTCCAGCGGCGAGAAGGACTTGAAGGTCAGCCCGTAGACCTTCTGCAGGCCGACGAGGCCGTCCGCGCGCGTCTTGAACTCCGGCGGGCCGCCGATGATGAAGTCCTTCGCGTACGGGGTCAGGTCGGAGATGGACGTGAGGTGGTCCTTGGTCGCGGTCGCCTGGGTGACCGTGATCGAGTCCTTGTCCTCCGCCGACGAGGAGTTGAGGATTTCCAGCGAACTCGGCAGCTTGGCCTTCAGCGCCGCGTTGACCTCTTCGGTGCTGGCGGCGGTGCTGGTCGGGTCCACGGACGTGGTCAGCAGGGCCCCGTTGTACTCGGGGATGATCGTGACCGCGCCCTTTTCAATCTCGGGGTAGTAGACCTCGCGGGCCCCGATGTTGAACTTGGGCGTGACCTTGACGCCCTTGCCCTGCAGGGCGTCGACGTAGATCTGGGCGAGCAGTTCGTCCTCGGGGAAGTTCGCCGAGCCGACCACCACGGCGCCGGTGGCCTTCGGCGCCAGCGGGTTGGCGGAGGAACTGGGCGTGCTGCTGCCACTGCTGCTGCAGGCGGCGACGGTGACGGCGAGGCAGGCGACGGCGGCGACGCCGATGGCGGTTCTTCTGCGCGGCGCGGGCGAGGCCGCCCGCGCGCGGTGAAATGGTATGCATAGGGTTTTCCCTTCAATTCCAGCCGGAAATGACGGTATCAGGAGTTCTTGGTCTGGCGGCGCAGGCCCACCGGGACGATGAGCCATCTGAGCAGGATGAATACCCCCTGGACGGCCAGCGCGAGCAGGACGATGACGGCTGCTCCCCCGGCCACCACGTTGTACTGATCGCTGGCCAGACCGTCGATGATGTAACGGCCCAGGCCGCCCAGCCCAATGTAGGCCGCGATCGTGGCCGTCGCGACGACCTGGATCGCGGAGATGCGCAGGCCGAGCAGGATCAGCGGGACCGCGATCGGCATCTCGACCTTGAACAGGACCTGCCGCCCGGTCATGCCCATCCCCCGGGCGGCGTCGGTCAGCTCAGGGTCCACCCCGAGCACCCCTTCGTAGGTGTTGACCAGGATGGGCGGGATGGCCAGGAACGTCAGCGGGACGAGCCAGGAGGCCGCCGATCCGGCGGTCAGCACGAAGATCAGCACCAGCAGGCCGAGGGTGGGCAGCGCGCGGCCGAAGTTGGCCAGCGTGACCACGGCGAAGCCGCCGCGCCGCAGGTGGCCCATGGCCAGCCCGGCGGGCAGCGCGATGACGATGGCGATGCCCAGCGCGATGCCGGTGTACACCAGGTGCTGCCCGAGCCGCACGGGGATGCCGTCGGGGCCGTGCCACTGCTGGGCCGAGATCAGCCATTGCCAGGCAACGCTGAAGTAACTCATGGCGCGCCTCCGGCCAGATAACTCATGGCACGCCTATGGTTCCCTGGGCGCGGGAGCCGTGGAAGGCGGCGGAAAAAACGCGCCGCCGGTCGCGTGCGCTGCGGCCTCTCTCCCAGGGGGTCAGCCACCAGCGGGCCAGCACCAGCAGCCCGTCGGCGATAAAGGCCAGGATGACGATGAGGATCAGGGCGACGTAGATCTCGGTCGGGAAGTCGCGCTGCTCCCCGTCGGTGAAGAAGTAGCCCAGGCCACCGATGCCGATCAGCTGGCCGACGCTGACCAGGCTGATGCTGGCCACGGTGGCGACCCGCAGGCCCGCGAAGATGACCGGGATGGCGAGCGGCAGCTCGACCCGCACGGTCTGGCGCAGCGCGCCGAAGCCCATCGCCGTGGCCGCCTGGCGCACCGGCTGCGGAACCGACCGCAGGCCGTCCACCACGCTCGGGATCAGCACCGACAGCGAGAACAGGGTGAGCGGGATGATCACCGTCCAGTCGGTCAGCCCGGTGTAGTCGATCAGGACGAGATACAGCGCCAGCGAGGGCAGCGCGTAGAAGATGCTGGTCAGGCTCAGGATCGGCGGCCAGGTCCAGCGGTAGCGCACGCACATGATGCCGACCGGGATGGACACGACGATGCCGAACAGGACCGGCACGAGGGCCAGGTACAGGTGCGAGACCAGGTAGTGCGCGATCAGGTCGCGGTTGGCCCAGGCCCAGCTCATGAGGCCCGGGCGCCTTCGCGGTCGGCGTCCTCTTCGGCGGTGTGGATCGCGGTGCGCAGCCGTTCGTAGGAAGTGACCCCGACGACGCGGCCGTCGCCGTCGACGCCGACGGCGAGCCCGTTGCGCGACAGCACGGTCGCGTCGAGGGCCGCGCGCAGCGAGTCCTGGCCCACCCGGAAGGTGTGGCCGTAGGGGGCCAGGGTGAGCTGGCCGAGGGTGCCGTCCCCGCTGGCGGATTCGAGCTCGGTCAGGGCGGCCCAGCCCCGCGGCTGCCCCCCGGCGCTGGTGACCAGCACCCACGACGCACCGGCCCGCTTGGCGGCCTGCCGGGCCAGCTCGACCGTGACGTCCTCGCCGAGCACGGTCTCGGTCGCCAGGTCGAGCCCGGCCGCGGGGAAGAAGGCCAGCCGGCGGATCCCCCGGTCGAAGCCGAGGAAGTTCTCCACGTAGTCGTCGGCCGGGGCGCCGAGCAGCCGCTCCGGCGTGTCGATCTGGGCGATCTTCCCGTGCGGGTACCAGACGGCGACCAGGTTCCCTACCTTGATCGCCTCCTCGACGTCGTGCGTGACGAGCACCACGGTCTTGTGCAGCTCGCCCTGCAGCCGGGTCAGCTCGTCCTGCAGGGTGGCCCGGACGATCGGGTCGACGGCGCTGAACGGCTCGTCCATGAGCAGCACGGGCGGGTCGGCGGCGAGGGCGCGGGCCACCCCGACCCGCTGCTGCTGGCCGCCGGACAGCTGATACGGGTAGCGCCGGCCCATGTCCTGATCCAGGCCGACCAGGTCCATCAGCTCCCGGGCCCGGGCCCGGGCCTTGGCCTTGGGCCACCCGTTGAGCAGCGGGACGGTGGCGATGTTGTCCTCGATCGTGCGGTGCGGGAACAGGCCGGTCTGCTGAATGACGTAGCCGATCCCCCGCCGCAGCTGGGACGCCCCGGTCTGCGAGATGTCCTGGCCGTCGAGCAGGATCCGGCCCTCGGTCGGCTCGATGAGCCGGTTGATCATCCGCAGCGTCGTGGTCTTGCCGCAGCCGCTCGGCCCGACCAGGACCATGGTCTTGCCGTCCGGGACCTCCAGGTCCAGCCCGTCGACCGCGACGGTCCCGCCTGGATAACGCTTCGTCACGCTCTCGAAGGTGATCAAGCGTGAGCCTCGCTCGTCGTCAGTAGTCGTCCCCGGTGATCTATCCTCGGCATCTGCCCGCCCGCGCCTGGATTCACCCCGGCACGGGCATGAATATTTTTCTTCATGCTTGTGACCCCCGGAGAGGGTGTCAAGACGGCAGTCGCGGGAGGATGCGAAGTTGTTACGTAGGGGGGCTCCGTGAAATCCGCAGAACCAGTACCGGCCGCAGCGGCCGCCGTCCTCGACGGCGTCGGCCTGACCTGCGCGAAGGTCCGCAAAATCGCGCGCGACGGGCAGCGCGTCGCGGTCGGCCCGGCGGGCCTGCGGCGGGCGGGGCAGGCGCGCGCCGCCGTCCAGCGGGCGGCCGGCTCGCGGCCGGTGTACGGGCGCACCACCGGCGTGGGCGCGAACCGCTCCGTCCAGGTCACCGACGGCGGGCACGGCCTGCGCCTGCTGCGCAGCCACGCGGGCGGCGCCGGGCCCATGCTCAGCGCGCCGCTGGCCCGGGCGATGATGGTGGTCCGGCTCAACCAGCTCGCGGCCGGCGGCTCGGGTGTCGACCCGGCGGTGCTGCCGGTCCTGGCCGAGGCGCTGAACCGGGGCCTGATCCCGCCGGTCCGCTCGGTCGGGGCGATCGGCACCGGCGACCTCGGCGCCCTGGCCTCGACCGCGCTGTGCATCCTGGGCGAGCGCCCGTGGCTCGACGGCACCCTGCCGCCGTTCGCCCTCGACCCGGCGGACGCACTGGCCTTCATCAGCAGCAGCGCGGCCACCATCGGCGAAGCCGCGATCGGCTGTGCCGACCTGGCTGAGCTGCTCGCCGCCACCCCAGTCATCGCCGCCCTGTCCTTCCTGGTGGTCCGGGGCTCGGCCGAGCCGTACGCGGCGGCCGCGCAGCAGGCCCGCCCGCACGCCGGCCAGGCCGCGGTCGCGGCCCGGATGCGGCTGCTGCTGGCGGGCCAGCAGATCCGCCCGGCCCGCATCCAGGACCCGTACGGCTACCGGGCGCTGCCGCAGGTCCATGGGCCTGCGGTGGACGCGGCCGGGGCGCTGGACGGCCTGCTCACCGCCGAGCTGAACGCCGCCGCGGAGAACCCCCTCGTCGACGTGGCCTCCGGCGAGATCTTCCACAACGGCAACTTCTACACCGCCGCCCTGGGCCTGGCGCTGGACACGGCGCGGATGGCCCTGTTCCAGACCGCCGCGCTGTCGGCGGCGCGGCTGGGCACGCTGGTCGAGCCGGCCCTGACCGGGCTGCGGCCGTTCCTGGCCAGCGGCGCGCCCGCGAGTTCCGGCGTGCTGAGCCTGGAGTACGTCGCGCACTCAGCGCTGGCCGACATCCGGCGGCTCGCCTCGCCGGCCGCGCTCGGGAGCGCGGTGCTGTCCCGCGGGCTGGAGGAGCACGCGAACTTCTCCACCCAGGCCGCCCGGGCCACGACCGAGTCCGTCGCCAGGTACCGGATCGTGCTGGCCGGCGAGCTGGTGGCGGCGGTGCGCGGGCTGCGGATGCGCGGGCTGGTCCCGGCCCCCCTTTTCCTTTGCTGATTCCCACAATCCGTTGCGGATGAGTGATCGATGATGACCACCTCAACCCACAGCCTCCAGTTGCCCGGAGGCGGTCCCGGTCTGACTCCCGTTCGGGATGCCGGGTTCCTGGTTCACGGGGACTTGCCCGGCCCGGCCGGGTCTTACGGTCCCTCCGCAGGCGTTTCGGCTCTCCGCCCCACTAGCGGCGAGGTTGAGCAGGTTACGGGCCGCGTTGACATCCCGGTCGATGACCAGGCCGCACGGCTCGCAGGTGAACACGCGCTCGGCGAGCGTCAGGCTTGGCTTTCGCCATCCGCACGCCGAGCAGGTCTTGGAACTGGGGAACCAGCGGTCCGCACTGACCAGCGTCCCGCCTTCCCGTTCGGTCTTGTATGCGAGCATCCGCCGCGTCTCGCCGAAACCCTGGTCGGACACGGCCCGGGCGAGCTTCCTGTTGGAGATCATGCCCGTGACGTTCAGGTCTTCGACCACGACCGTCTCGTACCTGGCCGCGAGTGCGGTGGTGGCCTTGTGCAGCCCGTCCGCGCGGATGTTCGCGGCTTTAGCGTGCAACCTGGCGAGCTGGGCCGCCGACTTACGGCGGTTCGCCGACCCGGGCCGCTTGCCGGAATGGCCGCGGGACGCGCGGCGCAGCCTCCGCAGGGAGACGCGGAGCGGTTTCGCCCCGACTACCTCGATCAACCGGCCCCGGTCATCGACTCCGGTCAGCAGTGTCTTGACGCCCAGGTCGACGCCGACCGCCGACCCGGGGCGCGCGTGCCGCTCCGGCAGGTCCCGCTCGACCTCCACGGCGAACGACACGAACCAGCGCTGCGCCGTGCGGGAGACCGTGGCCGACAGGATGCGGGCGGTCCCGTTTTCCAGCCTGCGGGCCAGCTTGCGGGTGGACTCGTGCGTGCGGAGCGTCCCCAGCCGGGGAAGCGTCACCGTGCTTCCCGAGCACCGCATCACCCCGGCGCCGAACCGAAACGAATCCCGGGCCTTCCCCCGCTTCTTGAACCTCGGGAAACCGAGGCGCTTCCCCCTGCGCTCACCCTTGCGGGACTTCACGAAATCACGGAGCGCCCGGTCAAGGTCGCGGAAAGCTTCCTGGTAAGCGCACTTGGAGTTGCCGCTCCACCAGGAAAGCGCCGGGTCGGCCTTCTTGCCGGCGTTCCACAGCTTGTGCAGGTCGATCGCCGAATACCACTTACCCTCGGCCTCGTACCGCTCGGCGCATTTGGCCAGCCCCCAGTTCCATGCGAACCGGGCCGCGCCCGCGTGCGAGCGCAGCATCCGCTCCTGCACCGGAGCCGGATCGAGGGCAAACTTGTACGCCTGGTTCACCTTCACGGGGCATCGTTCCCGGTGATCGCCTCCACGGCCCGTGCGGCCCGGTTCGCCGCCGCCCTGCGCCCGTACAGGCGCGTGCACAGTGAGGTCAGGATCTCGGTAACGTCCCGCACTAGGTCGTCGTCCACCTCGGCCGGGTCCGCGACCAGCAGCCGCCGCCCCTGCGCTGACAGCGCGGCTTCGCACGTACTCGGCACCGAACCGGGCGAACCTGTCGCGGTGCTCGGTCACGATCGTAGTGACGGTCTTGTCGCGGAGCAGGGCGAGGAACTTCCGCCGCTTCCCGTTCAGCGCGGACCCGATCTCGGTCACCACCCGGCCGACCGTCAGGCCCTGCCCGGTCGCCCACGCGGTCACCCGCGCGACCTGCCGGTCAAGGTCGGGTTTCTGGTCCGCCGACGACACACGGGCGTACACCACGGTCACGCCCGGCTCCGGTACAGTCCCCGGCTCGCCCACCAGGATCAAGCCGCCGACCTTCCTTGCCGGCACGGGCAGCCTTCCCGCCTCGTACCAACGGCGCGCGGTCGTGTACGACACACCCGCCGAAGCCGCCCATTCCTTGAGGTTCACATGAACATTATAGATGTTCAGAGAACGCTAAAGGTCACTTATATGACAGCAGTTGACACCCCCCCCGATTGTCCCGGTCACTGTTGAGGGCGCACGTTCTGCGCACGGCACGGTTGTCAGCGGCAAGGGCATCCCGGCAGTTCGTCGATCAGCCCGGATCTTGGCGTGCCGACATTACGGAGTACAGCCGTTTCGCCCTGATACAGGAACTACATGCGCTTCTTCCGACCTCGTGTTTTACTGGGCTGGCCGGCTGCTGTTCTGGCGACTTCAGGCTGAGCGGGGTCGGCTCCAGCGCCGAGGAGCCCGAAGGTCTGCCGCTGTGTGCTGGTCGGCTCGTGAGCTTCGGCGCCGGCGATCTCGAGTCCGGTGATCCGGTCCTGGTGCCGCGCAGCGGTCTGCTGTGAGGCTCGCGGTCCCGCGGCCAGGGACAACGGCGCCTACGGGAAGGCGCTCACGGTTTAATGCCGCTCAGCCGTCTAAGGCCGCTCAGCGGTTTAAGGCCGCTCAGCGGTCGACGAGGGCGCCGGGGCCAGTTGAGGCCGCTCAGCGGTCGACGAAGACGCCCTGGCCCGCCGACATCTGCTCGTACTGGTGCAGCCGGGCCCGCGCCCGGCCCGGCTCCGCGTCGGCCATGGCCTGGACGATGACGGCGGCCAGCACCGCGGGTGCCGCGTGCGCGTCGAAGACCAGCCCGTTGCCGACGCCGGCCGTCAGCAGCACGTCGGCGTCCCCCGCGAACGGAACGAAACGCACGTCGGTCAGCACGGCGGTCCGCATGCCGAGCCGTCGCGCAAAGCGGAGCGCCTGCACCGTCTCGGCCGGATACCGCGGCAGGGCGATGGCGAACAGCCAGCGGCCGCCGGCCTCGCTGACGTGCAGCAGGGCGTCGAAGACGACGCTGCCCCCGTACGTCAGGCAGCGCACGTCGGGGTGGATGCGCCGGGCGGCGTAGGCGAAGTACTGGGCCAGCGGCGCCGAGATGCGGTGGCCGAGCACGGCCAGCGGCAGCGAGGCGGCCAGCTCCCGGCCCAGCTCGGTCACGGCCCGCGGATCGGCCAGGGCCTGGTGCAGCGCCTGCAGGTGGGCGATCTCCGCCGCAGCCGCCGCCTGCATCGGGTTCCCGGGCCCCGCCGCGGCGGCCCGGCTCTGCGGGCCGGGGCCGGCGCCGGGGACGGGCCGGCGCCCGGGACGGGCGGGTCCGCGTCGGCCGGCCCGCATCGGCCGGCCCGGCGGGCCCGAGCGCGATCACCCGCAGCGCCTCCCGGAGCGCGGGATAACCGGAAAAGCCCAGGGCGGCGGCGAACCGGGTGACCGACGGCTGGCTGACCCCCGCCTGCTGGGCCAGCGCGACGCTGGACAGGAACGCGGACGCCGGCATGTGATCGAGGAGATACTGCGCGATGCGGCGCTGCGCGGGAGACAGGCGGCGCCCGCCGAGCAGCGCCAGCAGCGCATCGCCGGAGACGTTTACGCCGCCGCGGCCCTCCATCGCGCCTCGCTTGCTGACGACATGTACAGAGTCATTCACATCGTAAGTTGTCGCATGGATTCATGCCAGAGGCTGCGGCGCGGCCGTATCCAGGGCCGGGCCCACGGTGGGATCCGGCCCGGGCCGTCCGCGGCCCCTGGCCCGCCGGGCCCAGATCACCGCCGCGCAGCCGGCGGCGACCGCGATCGCGGTGGTGTGGCCGACCGCGGCCACGTCCAGCGACGTGAGCCCGGCGAAGATCCGGCCGGCGAGGACCAGCACCGCCAGGTCCAGCGCCGCCGCCAGGCGGGCGGGCCAGGAGCCGAACGCCAGGCCCAGCACGATGGCGGACACCACGACGTAGGAGGGGCCGACGTCGAGCAGGTGCCGCGCGGACACCGGGAGCAGGCCGGCGTCGACGCGGTAGGCGACGATCCCCTCGCTGACCAGCGTGCCGATCACGTGACCGGCCACGCAGATCAGGGCGGTGCGCCGGTTGCCCAGGGCCCGGTTGGCGCCGAACATGCCCAGCGCGATCAGCAGCGGCCACAGCCAGGCTGAGCCGCCGGCGATGAAGGCGGACAGCACCAGCGACCCGACCGGATGGTGCTCCAGATTGGCCACGCTCGTACTGGCCCAGGCGACCACCGCGGCCCGGTCATGGGCCGGCAGCACCGCACCCGTCGCGTTCACCACGACGAAGCCGGCCAGGAACACCGACGCCGTAAGGTAGCGACGGCGAATCAGGCGCCCCAGCGTCCGCATCCGCGTTACCACTACCCAATGGTAAGGTTCGCAGCCTAGGACCCCGGGCGCGCCGACGAGGATGGTGAACCACGTGACCCTCGTGAGCCGCCCGCTCCGGGTGGCGCTGCTGTCCTACCGGAGCAAGGCGCACTGCGGTGGCCAGGGCGTGTACGTCCGCCACCTGAGCCGGGAGCTGGCCGCGCTCGGCCACACGGTCGAGGTCCTGTCCGGGCAGCCGTACCCGGAGCTGGAGCCGGGACCCGTCCTGCGGGAGATCCCCAGCCTGGACCTGTACCGCGACGAGGACCCGTTCCGCACCCCGGCCTGGCACGAGTACCGGGACTGGATCGACGTGCTGGAAACCGTGTCCATGTGGTCCGGGGCGTTCCCCGAGCCGCTCACGTTCAGCCTCCGCGCGCTGCGCGAACTGCGCGCCCGCCGCGGCGATTTCGACGTCGTGCACGACAACCAGGGGCTCGGCTACGGCCTGCTCGGCGTGGACCGGCTCGGGCTGCCCCTGGTCACCAGCATTCACCACCCGATCAGCGTGGACCGGCGGATCGAGCTGGCCGCCAGCCGCGGCCTGGCCCGGCTGTCCCGGCGGCGCTGGTACGGCTTCGTGCGGATGCAGGCGCGGGTCGCGCGCCGGGTCGCGAAGGCCGGCCCGGTCATCACCGTCTCCGAGTCATCCCGCCGCGACATCTACCGTGAGTTCCGGCTGCCGCCCGGCAGCGTGGACATCATCCCGCTCGGCGTGGACACACGCGTCTTCCATCCCCGCCAGGCCCCTCGGGTGCCCGGCCGGATCGTCACCGTGGCCAGCGCCGACTCACCGCTCAAGGGCGTGGCCGTACTGCTGCGGGCGGTGGCCAAGCTCGGCACGGAACGTGACGTGCAGCTCACGGTGGTCGGCAGGGCCGACCCGCGCGGTGAGACCGGCCGGCTGATCGCCGACCTGTCGCTCGGGCGACCGGGTCCGGTTCACCCCCGGCCTGCCGGAAGCGGAGCTGGCCGGCCTGCTGGCCAGCGCGGAGATCGCGGTCGTGCCGTCGCTGTACGAGGGGTTCTCGCTGCCGGCCGTCGAGCACCTGGCGTCGGGGACGCCGCTGGTGGCCAGCCGGGCCGGCGCGCTGCCCGAGGTCACCGGGGACGCCGCCGAGCTGGTCACGCCGGGCGACCCGGAGGAGCTGGCCATGGCGCTGCGGCGGCTGCACGACTCGCCGCGGGAGCGGGACCGGCTGTCCGGGCTGGCCTGGCGCCGGGTGCAGGAGCAGTTCGCCTGGCCTGCCGTCGCCCAGGCCACCGCCGACCGCTACGCCCGCGCCATCGCCGACCGCTACGCCCGCGCCATCGCCGGAGGAACGAAACCTTGCTGACCGTCGACTACGGCCGGCTCCGGCTCGCCCCCGGGGCCCGCGCCATCGCCGACCGCTGCGCCCGCGCCATCGCCGGAGGAACGAAACCTTGCTGACCGTCGACTACGGCCGGCTCCGGCTCGCCCCGGGAGCCCGTGTCCTGGACGTGGGCTGCGGTGCCGGGCGGCATGCGTTCGAGGCGTACCGGCGCGGCGCCGACGTGGTGGCGTTCGACCTGGACCCCGGGGAGCTGGGCCCGGTGGCGGGCTTGTGCCAGGCGATGCGGGCCGAGGGGCAGGCCCCCGCCGCGGCGGGCAGCGCGGCCGTGTCCGGTGATGCCACCGCGATGCCGTTCGCCGACGCCTCGTTCGACCGGGTCATCGCGTCCGAGGTCTTCGAGCACGTCCTCGACGACCAGCAGGCCATGAACGAGGTCGCCCGGGTGCTGAAGCCGGGCGGCATCGCCGCCGTCACCGTGCCGAGCTGGCTGCCGGAGCGGATCTGCTGGGGACTGTCCCGCGAGTACCACGAGGTGCCGGGCGGTCACGTGCGTATCTACACGCGGCTGGAGCTGGAGGCCAAGCTGCGCCGGGCCGGCCTGGACATCACCGGCCATCATCACGCGCACGGCCTGCACGCGCCCTACTGGTGGCTGAAGTGCATGGTCGGCGTGGGCAACGACGATCATCCGCTGCCGAAGGCCTACCACCGCATGCTGGTCTGGGACATCATGCGGCAGCCGGCCGCGACGAGGCTGGCCGAGCGGGCCCTCAATCCGCTCATCGGCAAGAGCGTGATCGTCTACGCCACCCGGCCCGCCGGGGCCGCGGTGGCCCCGGCCGCCCGGGCGGCCGCCGAGGTTTCAGGTGACGGCGGGCAGAAGACGCATGCGGCCGCCTGAGCGGCACGCCCGGGCCGGGATCCCGGCCGTACCTGGCGTCCTCAGTGCCGCCGACGCGCTGGCCACGGCGCGCAGCATCGCGGCCGCGCAGCAGCGGTCGGGCGCGGTGCGCTGGCCGGACGGCCACGTCGACGTCTGGGACCACATCGAGTGCGCGATGGCGCTCAGCGCCGCCGGGCTGTCCGGGGCGGCCCGCCGGGCCTACGACTGGCTGCGCCGCTCCCAGCGGGCCGACGGGTCCTGGCCGCGCACGTTCGTGTCCGGCGCCGTGACCGACCCGGCGGCGGAAAGCAACCACGCGGCCTACGCGGCGGTCGGGGTCTGGCACGAACTGCAGGTCACGCGCGACGAAGAGTTCGCCCAGACGATGTGGCCCACGGTGCGGCGAGCCATCGGGTGGGTGCTCGGCATGCAGGCCCCGGGCGGGGAGATCGCCTGGGAGCGCGATGCCCGCGGGGTGCTGGCCGGGTACGCGCTGCTGACCGGCTGCTCCAGCATTCACCAGGCGCTGCGCTGCGCGGTCGCGCTCGCGGACTACATGGGCGAGTCACAGCCGGACTGGGAGCTGGCCGCCGACGAGCTCGCGCACGCCGTGGCCTGCCACCCGGGCTCGTTCGCGGACAAGAGCCGGTTCTCCATGGACTGGTACTACCCGGTGCTGGGCGGCGCGGTCCGCGGCCCGGCGGCGGCCGGGCGGCTCGCCGCGGGCTGGGAGACCTTCGTGGTGCCCGGCCTGGGGGTGCGCTGCGTCAGCGACCACCCGTGGGTCACCGGGGCGGAAAGCTGCGAGCTGGTGCTGGCCCTGGACGCGGTGGGCGAGCAGGTGGCCGCGGCCGAGCTGTTCAGCGACGTCCAGCATCTGCGCGATGACCAGGGCGCCTACTGGACCGGCTGGCAGTTCGCCGACCGGCAGCACTACCCGGCCGAACGGAGCGCGTGGACCGCCGCCACCGTGATCCTCGCGGCGGACGCGCTGTCGGGTGCCACCGGGGGCGCCGGCGTGTTCAGGGACGCCCGCGCCGCGGACCTGGAGGGCACGCGGGGCCGGTCCGGCTGCGACTACTGCGCCGCTACCGCACCTGGCGCCTCACCTGGCGTCTCATCCAGCGCCTCACCCGGGGACCGAGCTGGTGCACTCGAGCACCCGTAGCGACCCGGTGACCCGGACCTCCGTGAAACGGCCGGTTTCCAGCGCCTGCCGGTAGATACGGTACGGGGCCTGCCCGCCGTCGGCCGGGTCCGGGAAGACGTCGTGGATGGCGAGCGCTCCCCCGGCCGTCACCCAGGGGGACCAGCCCGCGTAGTCGGCGCGGGCCGCTTTGTCGGTGTGGCCGCCGTCGATGAACACGAGACCGAGCGGCGTCCGCCACAGCCGGGCCACGTCCGCGGACCGGCCGACGATCGCGACCACCGACTCCTCCAGCCCGGCCGCTGCGATCGCCGCGCGGAAGCGGGGCAGCGTGTCGATCCGCCCGGTACGCGGCTCTACCAGGGCGGCGTCGTGGTACTCCCAGCCGGGCTGGTGCTCCTCCGAGCCGCGGTGGTGATCGAGGGTGATGACCAGCTGGCCGCAGTCACGGGCCGCCGTGGCCAGGTAGATCGTCGACTTCCCGCAGTACGTGCCGATCTCCAGGATCGGCCCCACCGGGGCGTACTCGGCGGCGACCGCGTGCAGCGCGAGACCTTCCTCCGGCGGCATGAAGCCCGGGACCGCCTCGGCGGTGCGCACCAGCTCAGCGTCGTCCATCGGGCTTCCTGCCTCCTCAGCGGGCCAATTCAGCGCGGGGTGGGCTCAGCGGTCGGGGTGGGCTTAGCGGTCGGGGTGGGCTCAGCTGTCGGGCGTGGCTCAGCGGTGCAGCGCGGGCGGGCTCAGCGGTGCAGCGCGGTGAGCCGGGCCAGCGCCTCCTTGAGCACCTCGGGCCGCTTGCAGAAGGTAAACCGTACCTGGGTCCGGCCCGCCTCGCGATCGTCGTAGAACACGGCGCTGGGGATGGCCACCACACCGGCCCGTTCCGGCAGCCGGGCGCAGAACTCGACGCCGTCCGTCTCACCGAGCGGGCGGATGTCGGTCATGACGAAGTAGGTCCCGTCCGTCGGGTAGACCTCGAAGCCGAGCCCGGCCAGGCCGCCGCTGAGCAGGTCGCGCTTCATCCGCAGGTCGTCACGCAGGCCGGTGAAGTAAGAGTCCGGCTGCCCGAGCGCCTCGGCGATCGCGTACTGGAAGGGGCCGCCGCTGACGTAGGTGAGGAACTGCTTGGCGGCGCGGACCGCCGCCACCAGCTCCGGCCGGCCGGTGACCCAGCCGATCTTCCAGCCGGTGAACGAGAACGTCTTCCCGGCCGAGCTGATCGACACCGTGCGGTCGGGCATGCCCGGCAGCGACGCGATCGGCACGTGCTCGCCGGCGTAGACGAGGTGCTCGTAGACCTCATCGGTGATGACGAGCAGGTCGTGCTCCACGGCGATCCGCGCGATCGCGGTGATCTCCGCACGGGTGAAGACCGCCCCGGTGGGGTTGTGCGGCGAGTTCAGCAGGATGGCCCGGGTCCGCGGGGTGACGCGGGCCCGCAGCGCGGCGATGTCCGGCCGGAACCCCGGCGGCCGCAGCGTCACCGGCACGCGGATCCCGCCGGCCATCGCGATCGAGGCGGCGTAGGAGTCGTAGTAGGGCTCGAAGGCGATGACCTCGTCCCCGGGCTCCACGAGCCCGAGCATGGCGGCGGCGATCGCCTCGGTGGCGCCCGCGGTGACCAGCACCTCGCTGGCCGGGTCGTACTCCAGGCCGTAGAACCGGCGCTGGTGGTCGGCGATCGCCCGGCGCAGCTCGGGAACGCCGGCACCCGGCGGGTACTGGTTGCCCCGGCCGTCCAGCACGGCCCGCGCCGCCGCCTCGGCGACCGCGCGCGGCCCGTCGGTGTCGGGGAAGCCCTGGCCGAGGTTGACCGAGCCGGTCTCGACCGCCAGGGCGGACATCTCAGCGAAGATCGTCGTTCCCATGCCGGTGAGGCGGCGGGCCAGCAATGGTCGGGGCGGTCGGGTCACACGGTCCATGACATCATGCCCGGGGCCATCATGCCCGGGGCCATCATGCCCGGGGACATCCATGCCCGGGACATCACGCCCGGGGCCATCACGCCCGGGGCGCCGGCGGGTGCCGCGCCTTAGGGTGGGAACATGCGCGTTGCCCTCTGCCAGATCCCGGTCAGCTCCCAGCCCGCGGTCAACCTCGAGCGGGTGCGCAGCGCACTGGAGGAGGCCGCGGCGCAGGGCGCCAGCCTGGCCGTGTTCCCGGAAGCGACGCAGATCCGCTTCGGCTGCGATCCCCGGACGGTCGCGGCGCCCCCGGACGGCCCGTTCGGCGCGGCGCTCGCCGCCGCGGCGCGGGCCGCGGGCGTCGCGGTCGTAGCTGGGATCTTCGAGCCCGCCCCCGGCAACCGGGTGTTCAACACGGCCGTCGCCTTCGGCCCGTCCGGCGAACTGGTGGCCGCCTACCGCAAGCTGCACCTGTACGACGCGCTCGGCCAGCGCGAATCCGATCTGGTCGCACCGGGCAGTGAGCCGGTCCTGGCCAAGCTGGGCGGACTGACCGTCGGCCTGCAGATCTGCTACGACCTGCGGTTCCCGGAGCTGACCCGGCTGCTGGCCGGGCGCGGCGCGGAGCTGATCGTGCTGCCGGCGGCGTGGGGAGCGGGGCTGTTCAAGGAAGACCACTGGATCACGCTGGCCCGGGCCCGGGCGATCGAGAACACGGTGTGGGTGGCCGCGGCCGGGCAGGTCCCCGACCCGGACGAGCCGCCGACCCGGGCGCCGACCGGGATCGGCCGCAGCGTCCTGATCGACCCGCTGGGGACGGTCCGGCTCGACCTGGGCCCCTACCCGGGGGTGGCCGTGGCCGACGTGGACACCGGCTTCACGGCGCGGGTGCGGGCGATGCTGCCCAGCCTGGAGCACCGGCGTCCCGACGTCTTCGGCGACGGGGCGGCCCGGCCCTAAGCCGCCAGGGCTGCTCACGGCGCCGGGCTGTGTCGATTCGGCGCGCAGCCGCCGGGCAAGGCGCTGGTGCCGGGCGTGCGTCAGCATGTCGCGCTGCCGCTCACGGGCGAGTTCCCAGCTGCTGTAGGAATTCATGATCATGGTCTTCTCCTGTCTATTTGGACGTGGGGTTTTGGCCGCCTGGACGGTCCGTCGTGCGGTTCGGCCTGGTACCGCGACGACGAGCGCGGTGTGTGCGCGGGCCTGGCCGCCGTCCTGGTCGGCCAGGCCCGCGCCGGGCTTGTAGCTGGGATCTGGCTCACCGATGGTGTGGTGCACGAGCCCGGGCGGGTATCTAGACGGCTGGCGACGGGACGGCCCGGTGGGCGGCCCGTGCCCGGGCCAGCACGATGGTGACGGCGGCCGCGGCCAGCGCGGCGCCGAGGGCGATCAGGGTGATCTGCCAGCCCGGCGTGCCGGTGCTGGCTGCGGAGGTGGTCGCCGGGAATACTGGCCCGAAGCGGCCGAGCTCATATCCGCTCCCCGGCGCGGGACCGAGCCTTCCCTCGCGAACGCAGCCGGGATGGTGGTGGCGGAGGCCAGCAGGCCGATGGTGACCGCGGCCAGGACCGCGGCGAGCCGCGCAAGCGGGTACCCGCCTTGAGCGCTGTCGTATACGGATGAGTCCCTCGGCGGGTGAGGTCTGCGAACATGATCTTCTCCTATCTGCTTGAACCTGTGGTCCTTGACCGGTCCCGATGCCTGCAGCCCGGGAGCGGTCGTGGTTGCCTATATAGGAAGCATCGATCGCGCAGGCAGCGGGGCCCTTGAACGAACCTGCTTAGCCGTTGAATGAACCCGCTGGATCCGGCCCTGCCGTAGCATTCGGGTGATGGCCGCGAAGGGTCTGGGTGGGGCATGGCCACGAATGGGTCTGGGGCTGAGCGCCGCCGAGCGGGCAAACGCCCGGGGTTGCCGGGAACGATGCGCGGCTTCCTATGGCCGACCGAGTTCCTGGTGTTCTCAGACTTCCTGGTCGCCGACCCGCACGCGCACGGCGCGCTGCAGATGTCCATCGGGATCGACGGGAGTCCGCGCGTCCGGCTGGACGGTGCCTGGCGTCAGGCTCGCGGCGTGCTCATCGATACCGATGTCGCGCATGCGTTCGATTGCGCTGGGCAACTGACCGCGATCGGCTGGATTGAAGGCGAGAGCCGGGCTAGCCGAGCAGCTTCGCGACCGCGTCCTGGACGGCCGGCCGTATGCCATGCTCGATGAGCCGCTGTGCGATCACCTCGCGGACGGGCTAGGTCCCGCGTTCGGCAAGACGACCGGCTGCCCGGAGGCGTACAAGCGATGGCGCGATGCGCTCGGCTGGCTCGCGATCGACGTGACGCCCGAACCCGAGTACGACGACCGCATCGCGGCCGTCCTGGACCATCTGCGCGCCACGCCGTCGCCGCCGCCGTCGGTCGAGGACCTCATGCGCATCGCGCACTTGTCACAGAGCCGGCTCCAGCATCTGTTCCGCGACCAGGTTGGCGTTCCGATCCGCCGGTACCTGCTATGGCACCGGTACCTAACCGCGTTGAGCCTGCTCGCTGACGGCGCGTCCGTGACACGCGCCGCGCACGCAGCCGGCTTCGCCGACAGCGCGCACCTGACACGGACCGCTGTCCGGATGAACGGTTTCACGCCGACGAAGATGCCGTTCCGTATGTGGCTGACGAACTGCCGCTGACTACACATGGCGGACCGGCCCTGTGGGATGCGGCGTGCGGTTAAACCGGAGATCTCCCCGAGCAGCCGGAGCACGAGGGCCAGCGGCGGCCAGGCGGAGCGGCCCCGGCGGGTCACGGCGAAGGGTCGCTGCGTCACGTCCGGCTGGCCGAGCGGACGCAGCACCACGCCGCGGTGCACCGGGCGTCCGGCGGGCAGCAGCCCGACGCCCAGACCGGCCAGAATCATGTCCTGCACCAGTTCGAGGCTGTCCACGCGGTGCGTGATCCGCGGCTGGAAGCCGGCCAGCGAGGCCACCGTGCGGATCACCTCCTCATCGCCGCTGTTCCGTGAATTGACGATCCAGTCATGACCGGCGAACCGGCGGAAGACCTCGAGCGCAGTCCCCGCCACGCGGCCCTGGCCGGTCGGCGTGCCCAGACCCCACTGCCTCCGACCCAGCGGCTGGGTGACCAGGCTGCGGTCGAACCGGGCCGGGGCGAGGTTGTAGTCGTAGGTCAGGGCCAGGTCGACCGCGTCGTCGGCCAGCAGGCCGAGCGCCTCATCTGGCTCGTGTTCATGGATGCCAAGCAGTACGGCGGGATGCCGTTCGGCCAGGAGCCGGACGACCGGCAGTACGGACTCGCGCACGGCGGTAGCGAATGCCGCCACCCGCACCGTCCCGGCCGGCGCCGCCGTCGGGTCCAGGTCCAGCCGGGCGGCCTCGAGGGCAGCCAGGATCGTGACCGCGTGCCCCGCCAGCCGGTGCCCGGCCGGGGTCAGCCGCACCCGCCGCCCGTCCGGCTCGGTCAGCGGGGTGCCCGCCTCCTGGGCCAGGACCGCGATCTGCTGCGAAACAGTGGAGGTGGTGACGTGCATGCTCTCGCCGACCTCTCGCATGGAACCGAGGCGGGATAGCTCAAGCAGCAGTTCGAGACGGCGCGGGTCCATTCCCTGATCATTCATGATTGATGAACGGTGTGTCCATCAAATTCACGTGGACGCGGACGATCCCGGTGACGTGTACTGGCATCATGGTCAGGAGCACGGCGGCGCCCCGCACCTCAGCCCGTTCCGGCACCTTGATGGCGCTGGGCTCGATGAGCTTCGTCCAGCTCGGCTTGGCGCTGTCCGTTCACCTCTTCGGTGCAGTCGGCCCGCTGGGCGCCGCCTGGCTCCGGCTGGCTTGGGCGGCCGTGATCCTGCTGGCCGCCGTCCGGCCCCGGCCTTGGCGCTTCCGCCGCCCGGTGCTGCTGGCCACGGTCGCCCTCGGCATCGCGACCGCCGGGGTGACCATGCTGTTCATGGTGGCCGTGGCCCGTCTGCCACTCGGTACGGCCAGCGCCCTTGAGTTCCTCGGCCCGCTCGGCGTGGCCGTCGCCCGCGGCGGCGGCCGCCGCGCGCTGCTCTGGCCAGCCTTCGCCGCGACCGGCGTGCTGCTGCTGACCCACCCCTGGCAGGGCAGTCTCAATCTGGTGGGCATCGCCGCCGCGCTGGGCGCGGCGATCTGCTGGGCCGCCTACATCATGCTCACCCAGGCGGTCGGGGACGAGGTGGCAGGCCTGCAAGGCCTGGCCGTGTCCATCACGGTTGCGGCGCTGGCGGCGACTTTGGTGTCCAGGCCAGCCGTCATCGGAGACCTGACGCCGCATCTGCTCCTGGCGGGTTTCGGCTTGGCCTTGCTGCTGCCGGTCATCCCGTTCAGCCTGGAAATGTACGCCCTGCGCCGGATGACGACCTCGGCCTTTGGCACCCTGATGTGCCTGGAGCCGGCTATCGCCCTGGTCGCCGGGCTGGCACTGCTCGGCCAGGTGCCCCGGGTCTGGTCGCTGGCCGGTGTCGCCTTCGTCATCACCGCCGGCCTCGGCGCCGAGCGGTCGGGCGCGCGCACCGTGCCCAGGGCCGCCCCCAAAGTTCCCGCTGGTCCAGCAGTGCCAGAAGGCGGTGAGATCCACCGCGAGTCGGCGCGTGGCGTATGTCCTCCGGCCGCACGATGAGCTGCTGCGGGCCGTGCCAGACCCGGCGGTGCCCGCCAACCGGCTGGTGGTGGTCCGCGGCGGGTCCTCGGTGGGCAAGACCCGTGCTGCCTATGAGGCAGTCGCCGACCGGCTTGCGGGCTGGCGGCTGGATTACCCGCTGAACCCTGCCGCGCTCAAGGAGCGGCTGGATGCCGGGATCCCGGCCCGCACGGTGCTATGGCTGGGTGAGCTGCGCCAGTACGCGGACGCCGACGGCGCCGCGGAGGTGCTGGGCCACCTGACCGACCTGATCACTGGTCAAGGCCGCCTCACCACCGTGTGGCGTGAGCAGTGGAACGCTTATACCGTCGCGGCGCGCCCGGGGCTCAAGACCGGGGGCCGCCGATCCGGCCGGGTCGGCCGGGCGGCTGCTGGAGCCACTGCCCGAGCTCACCGGCCGCACCCGCCACGATCGATCCCGTCCGCGGCGGGGTCATCGACATCCCTCCACGGTTCACCGGAAGGCTCCTCAAGCGGGCCGGTGGGTTTCCGCCAGACCGCCGGGTAGCCGATCTGCTCGACTAAGGCGCCGGCCAGCAGCACGTAGATCACTACGCGGGCGAGCAGTTTGCGCAGCCGGTGCTGGGTGCCGCCGGAGTCGGCCAGGACCGCATCGACCATCTCGAACGGAACGATCTGGGTCAGTTCGCCCAGGTGCCCGGCGCGAATACCGCTTCGGCTACCACGACTTCACGCGTGATGACACACGGTCCAGGCAGCGGAGCTCCTCCAGAAGAACGATCTTGGTCGAAAGCCCTTCAACCGGAGCTCCGCTGCTGCTGTCCAGTGACTTACACGATCACTCAAACCGCTTGCGGCCGGAAGCTATGCGTTAACTTCATGGCCTTGGACTTTAGCTATGCCCGAACACCAGGGTGCACTAGGGGATGTTGACTAGGTAATAAATCTGCTCGGCGACGACCGGGATGTCGCCAGGACCGCCGTAAGCGAACTCGATGTCGGGGGCTCCCGCCGAATTGCTATTCCGAAGGAGCCACTGGCCCCCAGTCGTATTGTTGAAAGGGGTCCCCGGCGGACGGTAGACACCGATGGTGGTCGGCATCAGGCCGTCGGGGATTGGGCCAGTCCAGGCCCCAACGATCGGGATGTCGCCTGGGCCGCCGTAAGCGAACTCGATGTCGGGCACTCCCGCCCAATTGCTATTCCGAAGGAGCCACTGGCCCCCAGTCGTATTGTTGAAGGGGGTCCCCGGCGGACGGTAGACACCGATAGTTACCCCATTCGTGTGGTCCGGATCCCCAGGACTGCCGCCAGTCCAGTCCCCGACGACCGGGATGTCGCCAGGGCCGCCGTAAGCGAACTCGATGTCGGGGACTCCCGCCGAATTGCTATTCCGAAGGAGCCACTGGCCCCCAGTCGTATTGTTGAAAGGGGTCCCCGGCGGACGGTAGACACCGATAGTGGCAATCCCGCGGCCAGTCCAGTCCCCGACGACCGGGATGTCGCCAGGACCGCCGTAAGCGAACTCGATGTCGGGGACTCCCGCCGAATTGCTATTCCGAAGGAGCCACTGGCCCCCAGTCGTATTGTTGAAAGGGGTCCCCGGCGGACGGTAGACACCGATACTGGGCCCTGCGCTGCCAGTCCAGTTCCCGACGACCGGGATGTCGCCAGGCCGCCGTAAGCGAACTCGATGTCGGGGACTCCCGCCGACATCTCATTTCGAAGGAGCCACTGGTCCCCAGTTGTATTGTTGAAGGGGTCCCCGGCGGACGGTAGACACCGATGCTGTTGGCACCGTCGCTGCTGGTCCAGGTCATGATTTGTTATCCCTTCCGAATGACGTGGTCGTATCTCTTATCTATCTATTGTTGCGAGCAACAGCTCGACGATGGGACGAATCCCTGCCGCGATTGAGGCCCCCTTAATAGCGGCGTCATTGCTGCAGCAGGGAGCCGTAAATCGGACGGGCCGACCCGTCCCCCTGAGCTGCAGTGATGCCGGACGGTTGTTGCAGGTTTCAGCTAGCGTGTGGTTTGTCCCAGTTATGAGGCTCGGACTTCCCCTGGACATAGGAGGAGGTCTCCTCTCCGCTGATACAGGGGTCCGTGGCCCTGCACCATGGGCTAGACGGGGCCTCCGCCCTTACCTATCTGCCTGCTCCCGTTATCGCTGCCGTTCGATTTCCCGCCGCCCCGGATCCTGATGACAGCGGCATCCGCTGCGCGAAGAACGTCGCGATAGCGCTAGTGACCGAGGAGATGGCATCTGTCATGGCGTATTGCCCCCGCTCCCGTGCATGCTGATCCTGGCGGATCAGCGCCGCAGTTTTATGGCCACCCGGCCGCTTACCTTTGCTCGGACACGGACGGGTTCGGCGCGCTCTGCGCCCATGCGGCTCAAACTCATCCTCGGCTGGCCGCTGACCCGTGTCGCTAGGGTCGGCCCCTAGTTACAGCCCTAGGTGGCTGGTGTTAATCGGCCCTTGTGCTGGGCTTACCTCGCGCCGCTAATCGCGGGTTTTCGTTCCAATGCAGGTCCATCCCCGAGGCGCTGTGCGACCAGCAGAAGATCGGCAGGCTGGCCGGGTAGCCGACCGAGCGTGCGTCGTTCAGCGCCCGCTGGGCCATCGCCGCGCCGCCGCCGAAGCCGCCTGCCGGGTCGCCGGTGCCCTGCTCGGCGACCAGCAGCACCATCCGCCCGGCGTTGACGTGCGCGTGGTAAGCGCCGGGGTAGTGCGAGATGCATTTCGGGTTGTCCGGCCACCCGATGTAGCGGATCAGGAAGCGGATGTCGTAGTCGGTGAAGCCGTCCAGTTCGGACGGTGACAGCTCGCTGGCGGAGTAGTCGGCCCCGTAGGTGACGTTCATGCGGCCATCCTCGGCCGGCCGCTGACGCCGTGTCGCTGGGGTCGGCCCCTGGCTATAACCCTGGGTTTCCTGCTGGCTGAGGCGGCGGGGCGCCGATGCGGGTGATGAGGTCTTTGCGGGATCGGATGCCGAGCTTGTCGAAGATGTGCCCGAGGTGGAACTCGACGGTCTTGACGCTGACGTACAGCTCGGCCGCGGTTTGCCGGTTGGAGCGGCCGGTGGCGACCAGGCGGGCCACCGCCTGCTCGGCCGGGGTGAGACCGACGAAGGCGGGTGCGGTTTCTGGTCCCACGGGCGCGCCGGCGGCGGCCAGCTCCCGGTCGCAGACCTGCAGGTAGGGCCGGGCGCCCAGGGTGATCAGGCGCTGCCGGGCCGAGCGCAGCCGGGCGACCGCCTGCCTGCGGCTGGCCGGCGGCGCGCAGCCGGCGGGCGTCGGAGATCTCCAGCTGGGCCAGTGCCAGCGGCACCCGCAGGCCCTGGGCGCGGCGCCAGGCGGTCTCGAACGCCGCCGCGGCGGCGGCCTGGTGCCCGGCCGCGGTGGCCAGGTCGCCGCGCAGCCGGGCGGCGGCCACCAGGGCCGACGCCGGGCCGGCCGGTGACAGGCCGCCTCCAGCTCGGCCAGCGCCGTTTCGGCCTGGCCGAGGCGGCCCAGGCCGATCAGGGCGTCGATCTCGAGGGACCGCCAGTCGTAGCGGCAGCCAGGGCTCAGGAACTCCGCCCTGCCCGTGGCGCGCACGGCCGCGGCGGCGTCGACGACGCCCTCCAGATCGCCCCGGGCCATGGCCAGGAACGCCCGGGCGATGGCGGCCGCGCCGATCGCCCCCGGGTCGCCGGCGGCCTGGGCGGCCTCGGTGGCCATCCGGACGTGCGCGCTGGCCACCTCCCAGTCGCCGCGCAGCGCGGGAACAACAGCGGCGACACTGTGCACCAAGCCGAAGTCCCACACCCGGTCGGCGTCCTGGGCGAGCGAGACGGCCAGCTCGGCGTGCACCACGGCGTCGTCCCAGGATCCGAGGCGGTACTCGGCGCCCGCCAGGTAGCTCAGGCACTGGCTGGCGGTGCGCAGCGGGACACCGGCCCGCAGCCTCGCCGCCGCGGTGGAAAGGTCGGCGACCGCCCCGGCCAGGTCCTCGGCCAAGACCCTGGCCATGCCCCGCAGCACGAGCGTGTCGGTGTCCTCCCGCGGCACCTCGGCGGGGGCGGCGGGCAGGAACGCCAGCCGGGCCAGGCCCTCGGGTCCCCGCCCATCGGCAAAAAGGGCGATCGCCAGCACGCCCAGGGCCTGGTGGCGCACGGCGGCCGGGGCGGCGCCGGCCGCGGCCGCCCGCTCGCCCCATTCGATCGCCTCCGGGATCCGGCCCGCGACCAGGCACAACACCGCCAGCTGGGAGGCGGCCGCGGCGCCCACGGACGCGTCCCGGGCCGGGTCGTGGGTCTGCCACGCCTCCAGCAGCCGGGCCTCGGCCGCGGCGGCCCGGCCGGCGAGGAAATCCAGCGCGCCCAGCAGCCAGCTGCGCCGCGCGCCCGGCCCGGCGGCCGCCACCCGGGCGGCAAGGACCTCCGCCTCGGCCACCTCGCCGTAGGTGACCAGGATCTCCAGCGCGTCCAGCAGGCGGCGATCGGCCGCCTCCGGCTCGCTGCTGAGCCGCCGCCGCCTGCGCCAGCCAGGCCGCCGCCTGCGCCGTCCGGCCCAGGCGGCGGGCTCTCCCGGCCGGCCGCCTCCAGCTCGCCGGCCAGCCCGTCGTCCGGGCCGACCGCCGCCGCCACCCGGTGCCCCAGCGCCCGGTCCCGGTCCACCAGGCCCGCCGCCCGCTCGTGCAACCGGCGCCGCCGGGCCGGGCTCAGATCGCCGTAGACGGCCCGCTGCACCAGCAGGTGGCTGAACCCGATCCCGGCCCCGGCCCCGCCCGGCTGCTCGACCAAGATCCCCGCCGCCACCGCCTCCCCCAGCGCCGGCAGCGGATCACCCAGGCCCGCCAGCGCGGCCGCCGCCGCCAGCTCGCAGTGGTGGCCCAGCACCGCCGCCGCCGCCACCAGCTCCCGGGCCGCCGGGCTCAGCGCGCCCACCCGCAACAGCACCACCCCGGCCAGCGACCGCGGCACCCGCAGCGCCCCGCCGGCCAGGTCAAGGCCCTCGGCCCCGGCCTCTTCCAGCACCGCCCGGCAATACAACGGGTTACCGCCCGTCTCCTCGAGCAGACGGCCGACGGCGCGGCGCGGCAACTCCCCCGCCCCCAGCGCCCGGCCCAGCGCCACCACATCCTCGGGCCCCAGGCCGCCCAGGCGGACCCGGCCCGCCCGGTGGTCCCCGGCCAGGAAACGCTGCCAGCCCTCGCCCAGCCGGGACAGCTCCCCCGGGCGGGCCGACACCACCACCAGCACCTGATCGGCCTGCAGACGGCGCAGCGCGAACAGCAACGCCCGCGCCGACGGCCCATCCGCCCACTGCAGGTCATCGATCACCGCCAGCACCATCCCGTCGTGGAACTGGCCCAGCCACACCACCAGGTCGGCGCCCACCGCCAGCGGGTCCACCCCGCCGCTCAGCTCCGCGGCCAGCAACCCCGGCGGGCCGCCCCCCGCCCCCCGGGCGCTGGCCACCAGCTGACCCACGACCCCGTACGGCAGCAACAGCTCCGCCTCATCGCCGCTGGCCCGCAGCACCGTCGCGCCGGCCAGCCCCGACGCGAACCGCGCCAGCAGGCTCGACTTGCCGATGCCCGCCTCCCCCTCGACCAGCACCACCTTGGGCTCGCCGCGGCGTGCCGCCGCCGCAGCCGCCTCCAGCACGGCCAGCTCACCCGCCCGGCCAACAAACACCCCCCTGCCACCAGCGCGCAGCAGACGGCAACTGTCCGCGGAAAAGTCAACGCTCGCCTCCCGTCGCCGGGCCTGCAAACCCCGTAGGCGGCCACCCGGCCGCCCCGGTTCGCCCCACTCTCACAGAGGGCCGCCCGCTACGCCTGATACCTCCCAACGCACCCCCAGTTACGCGACCCGCCGCCTCGGCCGAAGTCCGATGCCGGAATCGTCTCGCCGCAAGAGGGTGTTTGCTGTTCGGTCAGCCGTGCGATGCAGGCAGGGTCTCGCCGCCTCATCATCCGTCAGGAACTCAACCGGCACCGCCGCAAACTACGACCGAGCCGCCAGCAACCAACCCACAGCAACCAAACCGTTACAAGATCCATGGAGCCCGGCCCAAGAGCTTTCGAACGGTGGCTGGCGTTATCTCTCGCTTGGAGCCTCACTAATGCCAATGGCCGAATGGTTACTACCGGCGGGCCGCATCCTGGGGGCTTCAGCGAGGGCCAGCTTGATGAGCCGCTGGCACGGCAGGCTGCAGGCCCATGCCGTGCCGCTGGAGCCGATCCTAAGGAGATCCGGTATTGGATCGAGGAAGGTCGCCGCCGCTGGGCCATAGCCGAAATGCCGCCGATGCAGGTGGTCTGAATGGTGGGGGAGTGCGGCGTCCATAGCTGCCCACCTTCACTGTCAGCGCCTCGCCGCCCGAAAGCAGCCGTCGTCCTACCAGAGTGGGCGCGCCGACACGCGGCTCCGGTCCTGCCGCAGCGCACGCGACCATTCGGCCCTGATGTCTCACCTTCGTCACGCACAGCCGCTCCGCGTGCAGCGCGAACCCGTTCCTGGTCAGACGGATTGACTGGCGGCGGTGCTTGCGCCGGGGTTTCGAATGCCTGATCGGCGGCCTTTTGCGCCGCCCGCTGAGCGAATCGAACCAGTTGCGGTAGGCGCGGCGGGCATCGTTGCAGGCCTGCACCAGCGGCACCGACGCGACCTCACCCAGCCAGGCCCGCTCCGGGCAATCCGGGCCGGCCTAGCTACGGATGGGGGAACGCCAGATGGTTGGGGTCTCACTGGCGGGCGAAGCGGCGAAGCCGACACCGGTCATGGTCCTGCCGGACACGGTCAGGGCGGTGATCTCCTGCACGCCCCGACCGCCGAGGCCGGTTACCGACGGGGAGGCCGTCGTCCAGTTGAGCCCGTCGGTGGCCGTCCAGATGAGGACGTCCTGGTGGCCAGCCGCGCCGACCGTCCCGGTGGCGGTGAACCCGGAGCCGGTCGCGGCGACCGCGTTGACCGCGGTAGCCCCGCCGGGGGACGGCAGCAGGGACTCGGTCCAGGTGGCGCCCCCGTTCACCGACAGCGCGGTAAACGGGGCCGTCTGGCCGCCCGCGGTCGCCGACATACCGACGGCCACGATCCGCCGGCCGTTGACGGCCACCTGCTGGAGCTGGGCCCGTACCGCGTTGCCCGGCAGGCTGAGGGTCACCGCTCGCCAGGTCCGGCCTGCCGGGGAGATCCAGGCGGCGGGGCGATTCCCGGCTGAGCCGACGGCCAGGAAGCCGTCCGGGAGCGCGGCGGCCGCGAGCATCTGCCGGGAGGTACCGGTCCCGTCCAGCGCGCCGGCCGTGGCGTCCGTGCCGCGCTGCCAGCCGGACAGGCCGGCGGACCACCAGGCGGCGGCGATCGTGCGGCCGGCGACGGTCTGCCGCCCGACGATGACGTAGCCGTCCCGGCCCGCCGCCGCGGCGACCGTGAAGACGCCCGCGCTCGCGAAGACCGGCGCCGTGTCCGCGGCCTGCCAGGTCCGGCTGTTGGCCGAGGTGACGACGACGGGGTGCTGGGCCGTTGCTGACTGCACGCCGCCGACCGCGACCCAGCCGGCGTTGCCGTGCACCACTCCGGATAGCTCCTGAAGCCCCGGGCGGTTCAGCACGGTGGCCGCCGCGGCGGTGCCGCGCGACCAGGTGGTGCCCGCATCGGCGGAGAACCAGGTCGCCGGGAAGCCGTTCGCGCTGCCCACGGCCACCTGAGCGCTGCCATCGGCCGCGATGCCGTTCACCGCGACCTCAGGCTGGACGGCACCGGGGATGCCGGCGACGTTCACCGAGGTGAGGCGCCCGGCGTTGTCGATGGTCAGCACGGGCTGCTGGCCGAGCTGCGCCGTGGCGGCGGCGCCGGTCGCGACGACGGCGCCGCGGGTGGTGACGGCCACCCCGGAAACGGCTCCGGCGGTGGCGCCGGCGAGAATTCCGGCCGACGCCCAGGAGGCGCCGTTGGTGCTGGTGAAGGCCAGGACGTTGCCGCCGCTGGTGGCGGTGATCACCGCGCCCGCCGGATCCCCCGCCACGGTGGCCACGGTAAGCCCGGCCCCGCCCTGGCCCATGACGGCGGCGCCGAACCTCCAGGTGGTCCCGTCGGCAGAGGTGAACACGACCGCGTTGGTCCCGCCCTTGGCCCGGCCCGGGCGGACGGCCGCGAACCCATTCGCCGTCGCAGCCAGCCCGGCGATCGCCCCCGTCGCGCCGTTGCTGGCCGGGACGGTCACCGCGGACCAGGACGCGCCGCCGTTCGTGCTGCGCCAGACCCCGGACGCGCGCACGGTGCCCTGGGCTTTGTCAGTGCTGATGACGCCGGAGACGACGATGGCCGCACCGTCGGCGGCCGCGGCGGTGAGCGCACCCGCCGTCCCGCCTCCGGCGACCAGATGCAGCTGGGCCGCGCCGAGCCGCCGCCAGGTCACGCCGTTGACCGACGTCCAGACGACTGGGCTGGCCGCCGCCGGGTTGCCGGGCGGCACGTTCTCACCGGCGGCGAGGAACCCGGTAGCCGTCCGGCGCAGCACCTTCACCTGATCGCCGCCCCGCATGGGCGCGATGCCCTGGGTGGAGTCGAGCGTCCAGGTCCGGCCGTCGTGG
Source organism: uncultured Actinomycetes bacterium (assembly GCA_963775825.1). Taxonomy (GTDB): domain Bacteria; phylum Actinomycetota; class Actinomycetes; order Streptosporangiales; family Streptosporangiaceae; genus Bog-532. The sequence continues at coordinate 289,593 of CAVZKY010000031.1, read as the reverse complement.
CTGGTCCAGATGGCGCTGGGACCCAGGGCCGCCCACTGGCCCCGGCCGCCGGCGATCAGCGTGGCCGGATGCCCGGGCGCCGGGTCCCCGCCGCCTGCCGCCTGCTCGGTGCCGAGGCTCCACGTCTTACCGCCGTCACTGGACAGGAAGAACTGGGCCCGGCCGATCCGCGCACCCGCCTGGGCGCCGGCCGTCACGACCGTCGACCCGGAACTGGCCACCTGGGCCAGCGACTGGCTGATACCGCGGGCCTGATCAGCGGGGGTGGCACTGAAATCATTGCTGGCCGACATGGCGGGCGGGAAGCCCACGGACAAGGTTGCGGGGTCCGGCCCGGCGGCACCGTGGCCCCCCACCGTCGCGACGATCGCGACGCCGACGACGACCATCGACACCATGGGGATCGCCGCGCGCACCGCCCAGCGCTTGACGCCGGCCGCGGAGAACGGCGAGGGAAGCTTGGGCTCGCTGTCCGCGGTCTTCCTGGCCGCAGGACGGCTGGGCAGCCGGAACGGCCGCAGGGCACGCAGCCCGCCGCGCTGCTCATCGGGCCGGCCGCGGCCGTCCGCGTCGTCGTATGCGCTGGTGGCGGCCCGGTCGTCCGTCCTGGCGCCGGACCGGGCGCCCGGCCCGGCCGCGGTCCCGGCAGGCAGCGCCACCAGCGGTCGCCTCCGCGAGCCCGCCCGCCCGGTGCGGGGCCGTCCCGAGCCGGGAAACTCGAACCCAGGCGGCCCCGAGCCGGGCGGCCCAGTGGGAAGCCCGGCGGGAAGCGCGGCGGACGGGGGCGCGTAGGTGTACCGGGCGTCGGCTCTGCGGGCCGGGACGCCGTGCCCTGCTTCGCCGTCCTCGCCGGCCAGGCCATCGGGCGGCAGGAAATCGGCCTGGGCGGGCGGCGGGGCGTCGGCTAGATAGCCGAACTCGTAGCCGGGGCCACGGGTGGGGGACGCAGGCGGGCGCCCGGCTCCCCCCATGGGCGGCCCGATCGCTTCGCCGGCCGGCGCGTAACCGGGTTCGAGGCTGTCCGGCGCGGCCAGCGGGCTCCCCGGCGGGTAGGGCTGGGCCGGGGGGGCCGGAGCGTTCCACGGCGCGTAGGGCTGAGCTGGGCCGGGCGAGACGTTCCCCGGCGGGTACGGCTGAGCCGGGACGTTCCCCGGCGTATAGGGCTGAGCCGGGCCCGGCGGAGCGGTCTGCGGCGGGTACGGCTGGGCCGGGGCATTCCACGGCGCGTAGGCCTGGGCCAGGCCGGCCGGGGCGTTTCCCGGCGCGTGGGGCTGAGCCGGGCCAAGCGGGGCGTTCCCCGGCGGGTACGGCTGGGCCGAGGCGCTCCCTGGCGCGTAGGGCTGGGGCGGGGCGCTCCCTGGCGCGTAGGGCTGGGGCGGGGCGCTCCCTGGCGCGTAGGGCTGGGGCGGGGCGGCCGGGGCGTTTCCCGGCGCGTAAGGCTCCCCGTATCGTGGCCGCGGCAGGCCGGGCTCCAGCCCGGACTCGTAGCGGGCCCGCGGCGGGGCGGGGCGGAGGTCCGGTTCGTACGGGTAGACCGCCGGCGGCTCGCCCGGGCGGCCCGGGCCCGGAATGCCTGGCGGGTACGCCGGCCCGGCGGGCGGCCCGTAGGGATAGCCGCCTGGCTCGCCCTGGTTCACGGCCGGGTACGGGTACCCGGCCTGCGCGCCGTTAGGGTACGAGGGCTGCGGCCGGTACGCGTCGTCCGGCTGCGGCCCGTAGGGGTAGCCCGCCGATGGGCCGTAGGGGTCCGCCGGCCGGCCATAAGGGTCCGCCAGAGGCCCATAGGGGTCCGCCGGTCGGCCCTTGGGACCGACGGCCTGCGGGCCATCGGGGCGGGCCGCCGGTGGGCCGTAAGAGTAGGCGGCTCGCGGTTCATCGGGGTAGGGCGCCAGCGGCTCGTGGGAGTAGCCGGGCGGTGGGCCGTAGGGGTAGGCCGCCGGCCGGCCGTAAGGTTCCGCGGCTGGCCGGCCATAGGGTTCCGCGGCCGGCGGGCCGTAGGGTTCCGCGGCCGGCGGGCCGTAGGGTTCCGCCGACGGTTCGCCGTAGGGGTAGGCCACCGGCGGGCCATAGGGCACCGCGGCCGGCGCGCCGTAGGGTTCCGCGGCCGGCCCGCCGTAGGGTTCCGCCGGCCGGCCGCGCCGTAGGGTTCCGCGGCCGGCCCGCCGTAGGGTTCCGCGGCCGGCTGCGCCGTAGGGTTCCGCGGCCGGCCCGCCGTAGGGTTCCGCGGCCGGCCCGCCGTAAGGTTCCGCGGCCGGCGGGCCGTAAGGTTCCGCCGACGGTTCGCCGTAGGGGTAGGCCACCGGTACGCCGTAGGGTTCTGCGGCCGGTGAGCCATAAGGGTCGGCGGCCTGCGGTACGGAGGGGTACGGGCCGCCGGCGGATACGGGTCACCCGTGTCCGCGGCGTAGGGCGCGACCGCAGTTCCCGGCTGGTGCGGCTCCCCCGGCCCGGCGCCGAGACCGTACGGAGCCCGGGCCCGCGGCACCGGGCTGCTGCCCCGGCCGCGGCCGGGCTCATGGGAGCCGACGTCATGGGAGCCGGCGTCATCGGGATAGGCGGGACCGCCGGGCGGCGGCTGGGAATCCGGCTCAGGCCAGGCTTCCCCGTGACCGGGCCGGCGGATACGCACCCGGCGAGGAGGCCGGTCGTCGTCATCCCAGGGGCTGCCTGTCGTACTCACCTTTTCCCTCAGAGCTGGGCAGGACACAGGCCAGGCGGAACGTGAAGCTGGCCTAGGTCCCCGACGCCGCGATCCTACCGTCCGGCCGCTTGATCGGGCCGGTTTTTGAAAGTCGGCGCAGCTCAGGGAGACCGCCGTTGCGCCGCGCCCGGTTCGCGCGGTCATCACACAAGGTGACAGGAAACATAAGGGTGAGCTGGCACCCTAAACTTCTTCAGCCCCGGGGGCCGTACTGCCAGGTAATCTTCATGTTAAGCAAAAGTTGCATTCAAGTGCGGAAGAGGGCGACATCTCCTGTGTCTTCTGAGTCACCGCGTGCCACCGCGGACCTCAGCGAAGCCGAGCCGACCCCAGCCAGGGCGGCGGCACAGCCCACCGGCAGGCCGGACGAGCCGCTCAGGGCCAGCCAGCCGCCCCGCGCCACGAGCGCCGCTGCGGGTCGGCCCGGCGCCCGATCCGCACCTGAATGCGTCCGACTTCGGCGCCAACCAGTGGCTGGTGGAGGAGCTCTACCAGCGGTATCTCGCCGATCCTGGGTCGGTCGACCGGGCCTGGTGGAGTTTCTTCTCCGACTACCGGCCGACCGGCACCGCCGACGAGGAGCCGTCTTCGCGCGCCAAGACCGACGGCGTGGCGCCCGCCCGTACCGCGAACGGCTCGGTGACTCAGGCCGCGGCGGCCCCCGCAGCCCCGGCGCCGCCCCGCCCGGCCCCGCCCGCTCCTGAGCCTTCCGCTCCTCGCCGGGCCGCTCCCGCACCGCCTGCGCCCGCACCGCCTGCTCCCGCACCGCCTGCCGCCGCGCCGCCTGCTCCCAGTCAGGCCGACGCCGCAGCCGCAGGTCGCGGCCCCGCCGGCCGGGCAGCGCAGCCGACTGCGCGGCGCGGCCGCCCGGACGGCCGTGAACATGTCCAGCAGCCTCGTGGTGCCTACCGCGACCAGTGTCCGGGACATCCCGGCCAAGCTGCTGATCGACAACCGCATCGTCATCAACAACCACCTGCGGCGGGGCCGGGGCGGCAAGGTCTCGTTCACCCACCTGATCGGGTACGCGGCCGTCCGCGCGCTCGATGCCGTGCCGGCCATGAACGACTCGTTCGCCGAGGACGACGGCAAGCCGATGCTCAGTAAGCCGGAGCACGTCAACCTCGGGCTGGCCATCGACGTGAGCAAGGACGACGGCTCCCGCCAGCTGCTCGTGCCCAACATCAAGGGCGCGGAGACGATGGACTTCCGCCAGTTCTGGAGCGCGTACGAGGAAGTCGTGCGCAGGGCCCGCATCGGCAAGCTGACGGTCGAGGACTTCGCGGGCACGACGATCAGCCTGACCAACCCGGGCACCATCGGGACCGTGCACTCGATCCCCCGCCTCATGCCGGGGCAGGGCTGCATCGTCGGGGTCGGTGCGATGGAGTACCCGGCGGCCTATCAGGGCGCGTCGGAGGAGACCCTGGCCCGGCTGGCCGTCAGCCGCCAGGTGACGCTGACCTCGACGTACGACCACCGGATCATCCAGGGCGCGCAGTCCGGGGAGTTCCTGCAGCGGATCCACCAGCTGCTGCTGGGCGAGGACGGCTTCTACGACGACCTGTTCACCGCGCTGCAGATCCCGTACGAGCCGGTCCGCTGGGTCAGGGACATCGCCGCCGGGCACGAGAGGGACATCACCAAGCCGGCCCGGGTGCAGGAGCTCATCCACGCCTACCGGGTGCGCGGTCACCTGATGGCCGACACCAACCCGCTGGAGTTCCCCCAGCGCAAGCACCCCGACCTGGACATCAACCAGCACGGCCTGACGCTGTGGGATCTGGAGCGCGAGTTCGCCACCGGCGGCTTCGGCGGCCAGCCGCTGATGAAGCTGCGCAAGATCCTCGGTGTGCTGCGCGACTCCTACTGCCGCACGGTCGGCGTCGAGTACATGCACATCCAGGAGCCCGACGAGCGGGCCTGGATCCAGGCCCGGATCGAGCGGCCGCACGAGCGGCCGGGACACGACGAGCAGATCCGCATCCTGTCCCGGCTGAACGTGGCCGAGGCGTTCGAGATGTTCCTGCAGACCAAGTTCGTCGGGCAGCGCCGGTTCTCGCTGGAGGGCGCGGAGTCGCTGATCCCGCTGCTGGACGCCGTGATCACCGAGGCGGCCGAGGCGGAGCTGGACGAGGCGGTACTGGGCATGGCGCACCGCGGCCGGCTCAACGTGCTGGCCAACATCGTCGGCAAGTCCTACGGGCAGATCTTCAACGAGTTCGAGGGCAACATGGACCCCCGCAGTACGCACGGGTCCGGCGACGTGAAGTACCACCTCGGTGCGGACGGGATGTTCACGAGCCCGGACGGCGCCGAGATCCCGACCTCGCTCGTGGCCAACCCCAGCCACCTGGAGGCCGGAGACCCGGTGCTCGAGGGCGTAGTGCGGGCCAAGCAGGACGTGCTCGACAAGGGCGGCGAAGGCGGCTTCACGGTGCTGCCGATCCTCATGCACGGTGACGCGGCGTTCGCCGGGCAGGGCGTGGTCGCCGAAACCCTGAACCTGTCCCAGCTGCGTGGCTACCGCACCGGCGGCACCGTGCACATCGTGATCAACAACCAGCTCGGCTTCACGACCGGGCCGAAGTCCGGCCGGTCCAGCGTCTACGCCACCGACGTGGCCCGGATGATCCAGGCCCCGATCTTCCACGTGAACGGTGACGACCCGGAGGCGGTGGTCCGGGTCGGGCGGCTGGCCTTCGAGTACCGGCAGTCCTTCCACAAGGACGTCGTGATCGACATGGTTCTGCTACCGCAGGCGCGGTCACAACGAGGCCGACAACCCCTCGTTCACCCAGCCGCTCATGTACGACCTCATCGAGGCCAAGCGCTCGACCCGCAAGCTGTACACCGAATCGCTGATCGGCCGGGGCGACATCACGATGGAAGAGGCCGAGGCGGCGCTGCGGGACTACCAGCGGCAGCTCGAGCGGGCCTTCACCGAGACCCGCGAGGCGGTCGAGCGGCCACCCGAGCCGGGCGCGGTGGTCCGGCCGGAGCCCGAGGAACGCCCGGTCAACCACACCGCCGTGGCCACGGCCATCAGCGCCGACACGGTCAAGCAGGTGATCGAGACCCAGGTCAGCATGCCCGACGGCTTCACGCCGCATCCGCGCCTGCAGCCCCAGCTGGCCCGGCGCGCGGCCATGGTCGCCGAGGACCACATCGACTGGGCCACCGGTGAGCTGCTCGCCTTCGGCGGCCTGCTGCTCGACGGGCGGCCCGTCCGGCTCGTCGGCCAGGACAGCCGGCGCGGCACGTTCGGCCAGCGGCACGCGGTCGTGGTGGACCGCCGGAACGGCAACGAGTACACGCCGCTCAAGAGGTTCGACAGCGGGTCCAGCAAGTTCTACATATACGACTCGCTGCTGTCGGAGTTCGCCGCGGTGGGCTTCGAGTACGGCTACTCGGTGGCCCGGCCGGACGCGCTGGTGTGCTGGGAGGCCCAGTTCGGCGACTTCTTCAACGGCGCCCAGTCGATCATCGACGAGTTCATCAGCGCGGGCGAGCAGAAGTGGGGCCAGCACTCCGGTGTGGTTCTGCTGCTGCCGCACGGCTACGAGGGCCAGGGCCCGGACCACTCCTCGGCGCGGATCGAGCGCTTCCTCACCCTCTGCGCGCAGGACAACATGACCGTCGCGCAGCCCACCACGCCGGCCAACTACTTCCACCTGCTGCGGTGGCAGGGCATGTCCGGCCGGCGCAAGCCGCTGATCGTCTTCACGCCGAAGTCGATGCTCCGGCTGAAGGCGGCGACATCCCCGGCGTCGGCCTTCACCAGCGGGTCGTTCCAGCCGCTGATCGGCGAGCCGCCGGAGTTCGACGCGGCGCAGGTACGCAAGGTGGTGCTCTGCTCGGGCAAGTTCTACTGGGATCTGATCGCGCAGCGGCAGGACGCCGGCTCGCGCACCGCGATCGTCCGGGTGGAGCGGCTCTACCCGATCCCGCTGAACGAGCTGAAGGCCGAGCTGGCCCGCTACCCGGAGGCGGGGGAACTGGTCTGGGCTCAGGAGGAGCCCGCGAACATGGGGGCCTGGCCGCGAATGGCGCTGAGGCTGCCCGAACTGCTGGGCCGCAAGCTGGAGCTCGTGTCGCTGCCGCCAAGCTCGGCCCCGGCGACCGGCTCGGCCAAGCAGCACGCCGCGACCCACAAGGAACTGATCGCGGCGGCCCTCAGGTGACCGCTGGCCGCACGGAGAGCAGATGTACTTCACCGACCGTGGCATAGAAGAGCTCGAAGACCAGCGCGGCGAGGAACAGGTTGCCGTGTCCTGGCTGGCCGGGCGGCTGCGCGACTTCGTGGACCTGAACCCGGAGTTCGAAACCGCGGTGGACCGGCTCGCCACCTGGCTGGCCCGGCTCGACGAGGACGACTGACCGCGTCATCTCCCGGCGCTGGCCCCGGTATCGTCGCCAGCGCCGGCCGCGGCGTGCTCAGCAGGCGAAACGCCCCATTGTGGCGAACACAAGACAAGATATATCGTGAGCATTGACATGACTGAGGGAGACGCTCAGCCGCGCCATCCAGCCAGTCACGCCGGACCGCCATGGTGAACGGAGATAGCCGATGCCGCAGTGGACAGTGGACGCACCGACGCGTCTCGCCTTCGACGACGTGACCGCCCTGCGGGTGCGGGCCATCGCCGGCTCGGTGGCCATCCTGGCCACCAGTGAGGCCCCCGCGCTCGACATCACCCGGATCAGCGGCCAGCCGCTCACCGTGACCCACGAGGACGGGCTGCTGACGATCAGCTATGAGGACCTGACCTGGGATGGCCTGCTGGAATGGCTGCGGCCCCGTAACCACTCCGCGGAGCTGATGGTCACGGTGCCACGGGACTGCCCGGCCCAGGTGGGCGTGGTGGCCGCGACCGCGATCGTGTCCGGCGTCACGGCCCGGACCTCGGTCAAGAGCGTCTCGGGCGCGATCACTCTGGAAGGGCTGAACGGTAAGGTCGACGCGCGCACGGTCGGTGGCGACGTCGAGGCCCAGGACATCAACGGCCAGGTCACGTTCAACTCGGTATCGGGAGACCTGACCCTCGCGGGCGGGTCGCTGGACCGGCTGGACGCCAAGACGGTCACCGGCCGGGTGACCGCCGACGTCTACCTGGGTAAGCCGGGCGACGTACGTGTCGCCACGGTGTCGTCCGACGTCGCGTTGCGGCTGCCGGCCGCGCCGGACGCCCGGGTCAGCCTGCGGTCCACCTCCGGCCGCCTGCTCACCGAGTTCGACTGCCTGCGCAGCTCACACTCCCCTGGATCGCACTCGGTGAACGGTACGCTGGGCGCCGGAACCGGTCACATCTCGGTGACCACCCTGTCCGGCCGGGTCACCCTGCTCAGCCGCGCACCGCAGGCTGGAACCGACCAGAACGGCCCCCCGCAGGCCGCGCCGCAGGCCGGAACCGGCCGCGGACGGCCCGCCGCAGGCCGCACCGCCGCAGGGGGCCAAGGGGGACAGCGCCCAGCGGGGTGACGCGGCCCAGCACGGCGGATCCCGGGCCGGCCGGGCGCAGGCCGGGCCGGCGGATGCTGGAAGACGGGTCCAGGACCCGTGGGCGGCGGCCACCGATCCGGCGCCGACCGGCGGCGGGACGCAGGACGACGCGCAAACGAAGGGCGACACTCGTTGACATCCTCCACACGCCTGAAGGCGCGGGATTCCTTGCACACAGCTGACAGATTTGAGCATAGTACAGGGGCGGCGCCGCTTGGCTCTCGCGGTATCGCCGCCCCTGCGAAGTTGGCATCCCTCGCGGGGTGTCAGCCGTGTGCAAGAGGTTCGCGGATCATCGCCGAGGTCAACTACCCGAGAAGGCTTACCGCGCTGCCACCGCATGCCCTGCGGCGGGTCCTGAGGACGCCCCAACTGTACCGCGCCATACCCGGCGCTCCTCCCCGCCCTGAACGGCAGGGTTTCCGCACCGGAGGTTTTCGATGAGTCCGGTTTTCCGGCATGGCAGGCTCCGGCTCTACCTGCTCCGCCTGCTCGACGAGGAGCCCCGGCACGGCTACGAGGTCATCCGGATGCTGCGGGACCAGTTCATGGGCGTGTACGCTCCCTCGCCCGGCACGATCTACCCGCGACTGGCCCGGCTGGAAGAGGAAGGCCTGGTCACCCACGATGAACTGGACGGGCGCAAGGTATACCGGATCACCGACGCGGGACGCCAGGAGCTGCACGAGCGCGAGGACGAGCTGGCCGAGCTGGAGCAGGAACTGTCCGACTCGGTCCGGGACGTGGTCCGTGAGGTCAAGGAAGACGTCCGCGAAACGGTGCGCAACCTGCGTGAGGAGCTGACCTGGGCGGCCCGGAGCGCCCGGCAGCCGGACGAGACGGGCAGCGAGCGCCCGGCCCCGGGAGACCAGCTGCGTGCGCAGGCCGAGGACGTCCGGCAGCGGGGTCGCTGGAGCCGGGAAGAGGCCAAGGAACAGGCGCGGCGGGTCCGGGACGAAGCGCGGGAGAACGCCCGGCGGGCCCGGGACGACGCGAAGGAATGGGCGCGGCAGGAACGCGAGCAGGCCCGGTCGTCCGCGCGGGACTGGGAGTGGGCCAGCTGGGCGGGCTGGACCGACTCGTCCGGGCGCCGGGGACGGCCCGGCCGGCCTGACGTCGCCCCGCTGCGGGACCTGGAGCAGACGGTCAAGGGCTTCGTCCGCGACCTGGGCCGGCTGGCCTGGCAGTCGGGCGCCGCGGCGGGCGAGGACGCGCTCACCGAACTGCGGATCATCCTCGACGAGACGCTGGAGCGGGTCCGCAGCGAGATCTTCGCGGCGGGCGGCCCGCACGGGGACCCCCCTGATGAGACGGGGTTGGCACCGGAGGCGTTGGAGGCGGTGGAGGTGGAGGAGCCGGGCGGGCAGCCGCCGTCAGCCGGTGCAGGCTCACCCGGTACGGGCCCACCCGGTACCGGCCTACCCGGTACGGGCCCGGCGGCTCCGCCGGCGGGCGCCCACCCGGAGCCGGGCCCCGGGCCAGGGACCTTATCCCCAAGCGCCTGATCTCCGGCGCATCCGCATCCCCGGCCCCATCCGCATCCCCGGCCCCATCCGCATCCCCGGCCCCATCCGCATCCCCGGCCCCATCCGCTGCGCAGGCGCACCTGAGGTACCCCGGCCGGGGCTCCGGTCCTATAGGGAGCATCTTCAGCGAAATAACCCTGAGAATGCACCCCGCAAGCCGGGGTCCCGGGGCGGGACACGGGGTACGGCGTCCCGCCCGGATACGGCGGCGCGGAAAATGACTCGGCAGTCACAGCAGCACCAGGGGCACCTGATTACGGGGGGTTCAGGCCACAGCGCTCGCCAGGGGCGGCCACGACCACTGAGCTGCCCACAATCCCCGGGCAGCGAGCTAGACCGTGAAAACGATCTTCCCGAACTGCTCGCCCAGGGCCAGGGCCGCGAAGCCCTCGCGCGCCTCGGCGAGCGGCATGCGGGCATGGATCAGCGGGCGCACACCGGTCTGCTCGCAGAACTCCAGCAGCCGGCCCAGCTCCCCCTGGGTGCCCATGGTCGACCCGACCACGGACAGCTGCAGGAAGAAGATCCGCTGCAGCTCGGCCGGCGGGGCGTGGCCGCTGGTCGCGCCGGAGATCACGATCCGGCCGCCGGGTTTGAGGGACTTCACCGAGTGCGACCAGGTTGCCGCGCCGACGGTCTCCATAACGACGTCCACCCGCTCGGGCAGCCGCGCGCCGGACTCGAACGCCTGGTCCGCGCCCAGATCGAGGGCCAGGCGGCGCTTGTCGGCGCTGCGGCTGGTCACCCAGACCCGGAAGCCGGCCGCCCGGCCGAGCAGGATCAGCGCGGTGGCCACGCCACCGCTCGCCCCCTGCACCAGCAGCGTCGACCCCGGCTGGGCCCCGGACTTGACGAACAGCATCCGGTACGCCGTCAGGTACGCGGTGGGCAGGCAGGCGGCCTCCTCGAACGACAGCGCCGCCGGCTTGGGCACCAGGTTACGGCGCGGCACCGCGACCCGTTCCGCGAACGTGCCGTCGTACCGCTCCGACAGCAGGCTGCGCCGCGGGTCCAGCGTCTCGTCGCCGCCCCCGGCGTCGGGGTCGCCCACGACCGAGTACACGACGACCTCGTTGCCGTCCTCGTCGATCCCGGCCGCGTCGCAGCCCAGCACGATCGGCAGCCGGTCGGGGGAGATACCCACCCCGCGCAGCGTCCACAGGTCGTGATGGTTCAGCGAGGTGGCGCGCACGCTGACCGTGGTCCAGCCGCCCGGAACCTTGGGCTCGGGCCGCTCCCCCAGCTCCAGGCCGTGCAGCGGATCTTCCTTGTCAATACGGATTGCAGAGACTGCGAACATGGAATGACAGTATCGCCCCCTATCCCGGCTGCTCTGGCCACCAGCCGGCGGGAGAGACGATGACGCAGAACTCGTTGCCTTCCGGATCGGTCATGACGGTGGTCAGGTGACCCTCGTCGTCGTAGGGGCCGCGCAATACCGTGGCGCCCAGGCCGGCCAGTCGCGCCACCTCGGCCGCGCTGTCGGTGACCCGCAGGTCGGGATGCATCCGGTTCTTGCCCTGCTTCGGCTCGGGAACCTGCTGCAGCAGCAGCTCCGGCCGGCCGGTCCCGGGTTCGCGCAGCGAGACGTACGGCGCCCCGGAGCCGCTGCGTTCCAGGCCAAGTGCGGCGGCCCAGAAGTCGGCGAGCTTGTCCGGGTCCGCGCAGTCGAGCACGTAATTGATGCGCATGCTGTGCTACTGCCCGGGGGGCGACCCCCCGGAACCGGTGCTGGCCCGGGGGGCGACCCCCCCGGAACCCCCCGCTGCGCTTCGCGCCCGCGCGGTGGTACCTAGCCGACACACCGGCCACTCAGCGGGCCCAAGGGCCCGGTTCGCTGGGCCGGTAGCGAGCGCCTCGCCGTGACCCGCTGCGATCCTCGCCGACACACCGGCCACTCGCCGGGCCCAAGGGCCCGGCTCGCTGGGCCGGTAGCGCGCGCCGCGCGGCCTTCTTCGGATGGATCGGGGGTCACCCGTTAGCACATTGTGTCGTACCGGCCACAGAAGTACGCAGCGCTCGGGTGTAAGACACGACGCAGCGGGTAGCCCCTTACGAGACAGTTCGTGCCCGAACGCCAGATACCTCTCGCAGCCAGGAGCGGATGTGGACCTCACCACATACGCCGAACTCGCCGTCAGGCTGGTCAACACGGCTTCCTACAGCGAGGACAACGTTGACCGGCTGGCCACCATGGACGGCCTGCACGACCTGGTGGCGGTCCGGCAGCACCTGAGCAGCAGCGGCGCGACCCGCCGCGACCTGGAGGCCCTGCGCGGGCTCCGGACGGAGTTCCGGAAGGTCTTCGCCGCCTGCGCCGCCGGGGACGGGGACGAAGCCGCCGCCCGGCTGAACTCGCTGCTCATCCGGCACCCGGTGCATCCGCAGCTGTCCGGGCACGACGGCCAGCGCTGGCACGTGCACTTCACCGAGAGCGGTACCGTCGCGGACAAATACGCGGCGGGCGCGGCGATGGGCCTTGCGATACGGCTGACCGAGCTGGGCCCCGAGCGGTTCGGCGTCTGCCAGGCACCCCCCTGCCAGGGCGTCTTCATCGACACCAGCACCAACCGGTCCCGGCGCTACTGCTCCGAGCGCTGCTTGAGCCGGGCCAACGTGACCGCTTTTCGGGCGCGGCAGCGCGGGCCTTCCGCTGGGACCGAAACCGAACAGTCCGCCGGGGGCTAGGGATCCCCGGTGGCCGGATCCGGCCGCGACATCTTTGAAATGCACCGGACATGGGTCTGTAATGGCGGATGGGTATTCCCTTACCGGCAGACCCAACGAGGTGGCGGCCGGACCGGAGAGACACGGAGCGTCAATGGGGGGTAGGTGTTCGTGACGTGCGTTACCGAAAAGACGCCCATCCCCACTTCTCAGGTCACGGCCGTATCTCTACGATGTTCTCACTCACTGCATACATAGCGCTCACCTGCCTAACGCGACGATCCGACACGCGGGTGGCGGCCCTGCGGGGCACGATCGGAAAAGGGATCGAGCATGGCTAGTAACACCGAATCTGTGGGAGCCGAGGCAGTCACTCCCACTGATGTGGGCCTGAAGCGGGAAATGGGTTTCATCGGCGCCACCTGGGCGTCCGAAACCTCGATCATCGGCTCCGGCTGGCTCTTCGGCGCGTTCCTCGCCGCTCAGGCCGCCGGCACCGCCGCCCTGCTGGGCTGGATCATCGCCGGCGTCATCGTCATCATCCTCGCGCTCGTGCACGCCGAGCTCGGCGGGATGTACCCGGTGTCCGGCGGGACCGCGCGGTTCCCGCACTTCGCCTTCGGCAGTATCGCGGGCATCTCGTTCGGCTTCTTCTCCTGGCTCCAGGCGGTCACGGTCGCGCCGATCGAGTGCTTCGCGGTCATGCAGTACGGCTCGTACTACTGGCACGGCCTGTACGACTCGAACACGAGCAACGTCACCGGGCTCGGTTTCGCCATGACGGTCATCCTGCTGGCGGTCTTCACGGCGATCAACTTCCTGGCCATGCGCCTGTTCTCCAAGGTCAACGCGGGTATCACGTGGTGGAAGGTCGCCATCCCGGTGCTGACCATCATCGTCCTGGCGTTCAAGTTCCAGGCCCACAACCTGGGCGCAGGCGGCGGCTTCATGCCCTACGGGATCAAGGCCCTGTTCGCCGCCATCCCCTCGGCGGGCATCGTGTTCGCCTACCTCGGCTTCGAGCAGGCCGACCAGCTCGCGGGTGAAATCAAGAACCCGCAGCGGAACCTGCCGCTGGCCATCCTCACCGCCACCGGCATCGGCATCGCCATCTACTTCCTGCTGCAGCTGACGTTCATCGGCGCGATCCCGCACAACCTGATCAGCGGTCCGGGGGGCTGGGCGGCCATCCCGTCCACCAGCCCCATCGCCGTCGGGCCGTTCGCCGGCCTGGCGGGCATCGTCGGGCTGAGCTGGCTGGCTGTCCTGCTGCGGCTCGACGCCTTCATCTCCCCCTTCGGCACCGGGCTGATGTACCAGACGTCGACCTCGCGGGTGGGTTACGGCCTGGCCCGCAACCGGTATTTCCCGCCGATCTTCCAGTGGACCGACCGCAACGGCGTACCGTGGTTCAGCCTGCTCTTCGCGTTCGCGGCCGGCCTGCTGTTCCTGCTGCCGTTCCCGAGCTGGCACTCGCTGGTCGGCCTGGTCACGTCGGCGAGCGTGCTGATGTACGCGGGGGCGCCGCTGTCGCTGGGCGCCTTCCGCGGGCAGGTCCCTGAGGCGCCGCGGCCGTACCGGATGCCAGGGGCCATGGTCCTCGCCCCGCTGGCGTTCTTCCTGGCCAACATGCTCATCTACTGGTCGGGCTTCGAGGTGATCTGGAAGCTGGGGATCTGTGTCGTAGTCGGCTACGTGCTGATCGGCATCTGGATGGCGTTTGACCCGAAGCGGCCGCCGCTGGACTGGAGCTCCGCCACCTGGCTGCCGTTCTACCTGGCCGGCATGGGCATCATTGCCTGGCAGGGCCAGTTCAGCGGCGCGCCCTCTTCCGACAAGCACCCGTTGCCGCCGACGAACACTGGCAACATCCCGTTCTGGTGGGACATCCTGGTCGTCTTCGGCTTCAGCATGATCATCTACTTCTGGGCGCAGCGGGTGCGGCTGCCCCGGAACGAGATGCTCAACCTGGTCAACCGCCAGGCCGGCGAGGGCGCCCCGGACCCACGGGTCCACTAGCCACCTAGTGACGAAGGCCCCGCCCTGACACCAGGGCGGGGCCGTCGTTCGCGCGGCGCCTTCCCCTGCCCGGGGCCTTCGCCCGCCCGGGGCCTTCGTGCTGGGCCGCGACAGGCCGGGCCGCTCGGCCCCGGAGAGCCAGGGGCACCGGGGCCGTTGCGCATGATGACCGGTGGCGTCAGCGGCGGGCCGGGGGCAGCGGCCAGTAGCGCAGCAGGACCCGGCCTTCGATCAGCGCGTCCGGGACCGCACCGAACCGCGCGCTGTCCACGGCCCCGGCGGCCGGGTTCGCCGACTCCAGCCACCAGCCGCCGGGCTCCCGGCGGGCCGCGCGCTTCACGATCAGCATCGCCGGGCGCCCGGGGTGCCGGGCCAGCACGATCTGGCCCGGCCGCACCCGCCGCGTCCGGCGGACGAGCAGCCAGTCACCCGGGCACAGCACGGGCTCCATGGAGCGCTCGGCGACGGCGATCCGCATGAGCGGCCACTGCATGGAGGCCCTCCGGTGTCGGCAAAGGCGGGCGGGGTAGGGTCGGTCCTGTTATCCGTGATCAGACACTACGGAAGGTGGATCGATGAGGCTGCTCACACGCCTACTCGAACCGAAGGCCGTCGCCTACGCGCACTGTGACCTGCCTTGCGGCGTCTATGACCCGGCGCAGGCCCGCATCGAGGCCGAGTCCGTCAAGGCGATCGACGAAAAGTACCAGCAGAACACGGACCCCGAGTTCCGCGCGCGGGCGCTGATCATCAAGGAGCAGCGCTCCGAACTGGTCAAGCACCACCTGTGGGTGCTGTGGACCGACTACTTCAAGCCGCCGCACTTCGAGAAGTACCCGCAGCTGAACACCCTCTTCAACCAGGCCACCAAGCTGGCTGGCGGGGGCGGCGGTACCAAGTCCAGCACAGACCCGGCCGTGGCCGACCAGCTGCTGGCGAAGATCGACGAGATCAACAAGATCTTCTGGGAGACCAAGCAGAGCTGAGCCGCCCGGCAGTCCACCGCCGACGCACCGTAGCAGGGGCCGCGACAATGTCGCGGCCCCTCGTGCTATTTCCGGAGCGGCCATCTCGCGGTATTTTCGGGGTAATCCCCCGTTCCGGACGGGCGCGAGCAGCACGGGTGGGCAGCTAACCTGGCCCCACCGGCTCGCCACGCGAGGTGGCGGGGAGTTCCGGGCGCTGCCGCCCGGTTTGCCCCCGGGGCAGCGTTGCCTCAAATCCCGCCCGGCGCGTGAGATCATTTGGTGCCCGCCGCGCGGCCGGCCGGAATCGGTGACGTGTGGACGATAGGTTGCAGGCAACCGGCCGGCCCTAGCCGGCCGAAGGAGTGACGTGACCAAGGAGACCGCTGCGAGGCAGACCGCTCACGGCGCCGTTCCGGGTCCTGGTGCGGCCGTGCCCGACCTCGAGGTACGTGACCCCGAGGCCCGTGACCGGGTGCGGGTCTGCATGCCTGCCGAGGGCGCGTACCTGTCGGTGCTGCGCACCGCGACCGCCGGCCTGGCCGCGCGGCTGGACTTCACCCTCGACGAAATCGAGGACCTGCGTATCGCGGTCGACGAAGCCTGCGCGATGCTGCTCAGCCAGGCTATCCCCGGCACCAACCTCGAATGCGACTTCGAGCTGGACACGGACGCGATGACGATCACCGTCGCGGTGGTCGCCGCGCAGCCGCGCATACCGGCGCGGGACACTTTCGCGTGGACCGTGCTGTCCGCGCTGGCTGGCGACGTCGACTCCCGGCTCGACCCCGACGACCGGGTGGCCATCGTGCTGCGCAAGCACCGCGGGGCGTCGGGGTCCTGATGGCAGATTTCGAGGTACGGGTGACTGAAAACAACGTCCGGGTGACCGAGGAGTACGAGGTCCGCCCGAGCGAGGACCCGCTGTCCGTCGCCGCGCGCGAGGACCACGCCGTACCAGACCGGGCCCGGGCCCGGGAGCTGTTCGAGCGGCTCGCGGCCCTGCCCGAGGGAAGCCTGGAGCGGGAACGCCTCCGGGGCACGCTCGTCGAGCTGCACCTGCCGCTGGTCGAGTACCTGGCGCGCCGGTTCCGCAACCGGGGTGAGTGGCTGGACGACCTGACCCAGGTCGCCACCATCGGCCTGATCAAGTCGATCGACCGGTTCGACCTCGAGCGCGGCGTGGAGTTCTCCACCTACGCCACCCCCACCATCGTGGGCGAGATCAAGCGGCACTTCAGGGACAAGGGCTGGGCCGTCCGCGTACCACGCCGCCTGCAGGAACTGAAACTCTCGCTGACCAAGGCCATCGGGGAACTCGCCCAGCGCGAGGGACGCGCCCCCACCGTCAGCGAGCTCGCGGCCCACCTGCAGATGAGCGAGGAAGAGGTGCTCGAGGGCCTGGAGTCGGCCAACGCCTACTCCACCGTGTCCCTGGACGCGCCCGACTCCGGAGACGACGACGCCCCCGCGGTCGCCGACTCGCTCGGCATCGTGGACGAGGCGCTGGAGGGCGTCGAGTACCGGGAGTCGCTCAAGCCGCTGCTCGAGCGGCTGCCGCCACGGGAGAAAAAGATCCTGCTGCTCCGGTTCTTCGGTAACCTCACCCAGTCCCAGATCGCGGCGGAGCTGGGCATCTCGCAGATGCACGTCTCCCGGTTGCTGGCCCGGACCCTGACGCAGCTGCGCGACGGCCTGACCAACGACGAGTGATGTTCCGCCGCGGGCGGGGCGGCGCCTGACCCGGCGGCTTGCGGCACGGCGCCTGACCCGGCGGCTAGCGGCGGCGGGCGGAAGGCTTTTTGCCCGACGGGCGGGCGGTGCTGGCCGCTGGCGGCACGGGGCGGGCGCCGGATCGAGTGGCCGAGCTGGCCTGGCCGGCCGCGGCGCCGGCCTGGCCCGCAGGCTGGGCGACCTTGGCGGTGGGCTGACCGGCCTTAGTCGCGGGCTGACCGGCCTTGGTCGCGGGCTGACCGGCCTTGGTCGCGGGCTGACCGGCCTTGGTCGCGCGCCGGGCGACCTTGGCCGCGGGCTGGCTGGTGACCGGGGGGTCCTGGAACCGCGGGCGGAAGGCCAGGGCACGCCAGCTGGGCGGGACCAGCAGGCCCACGAAGCCCGCGATGCCGAGCAGCAGCGCGGGTACTCCCCAGCCGAGCCGGTGGCCATTCAGCAGGTAGACACCGGTGGTCCCGACGAACAGCTGGGTGAACAGCGCGGGCGTCCGGCTCCAGGGCCGGACCCGGTAGAGCCCGTAAGCGATAAAGGCCACGGCCAGCACCGCACCGAACGCGATGACGGTGAGCGCGATCCCGCTGCTGTTGTGGTAAGAGCGGCCGGCGGCGGTGTCCATGGCGGTCAGCACGGCGACGACGAGGAGCCCCGCTGCCTCGATGGCCTGGACCGCTGCGGCCAGCAGCAGCGCCAACGGACGTGGTCGCATGTATGGCACCTTTCTACCCAGGGCTAGCCTATGCGCGTGCGCGCGCTGCTGATCGTGAACCCCCGGGCGACGACGACGACCAGGCCCGTCCTGGACCTCATCGTGCGTACGCTGGCCGCCGAAGCCGACATCGAGACGGTGGAAACACGGTCCCGGGGGCACGCGCGCGACATCGCCGCCGCGGCGGCCGCCGAGGGGCGGGACGCCCTGCTGGTGCTCAGCGGCGACGGAACGATCAACGAGGTCGTGAACGGGCTCATGCAGGAGGTACCCATCCGTGCTGGGCATCCGCCAGCCACCGCCAGCCTGCTGCCGGCCCTCGGCGCCATTCCGGGCGGGAACGCCAATGTTTTCACCCGCGACCTCGGCCTGCCGGGCGACCCTGCCGCCGCCGCCCGGGTCATCAGCGCCCGGCTGGCCGCCGGGGCAACCCGGACGATCGGGCTCGGCCTGGCCGGGAGGCGTTACTTCACGTCCAACGCCGGGCTGGGCTGGGACGCGGAGGTCGTGCGGGCAGTGGAGGAGGCGCGCACCCGCGGACGCCGGGCCTCTCCCGGCCTGTACATACAGATGGGCCTGCTGCAGTACTACCGCAGGATCGACCGGCGGCACCCGGCGCTGGCCCTGGAAACGCCGGCCGGCACCAGCATCGCCCCGCTGGGCCTGGCCCTGATCTCCAACACCACCCCGTGGTCGTACGTCGGCCGGCATCCGGTGAGCCCGACGCCCGGCGCCAGCTTCGACACCGGGCTGGACGTGTTCGCGCTGCGCAGCCTGCGGACCTTCTCCACACTCAACGCCATCCGCCAGATGATGCGGCGCGACGGCCGGCCCCCGGCAGGAAGGTACGTGGTTAGCCTGCACGATGAGACCGAAGTCACCGTATCCTCGCGCGAGCCGGCGGCTGTCCAGGTGGACGGGGAGTATGTCGGCCAAGCGACGTCGGTCACATTTCGCTCGGTACCGGAAGCGCTGCGGGTAATCGCCTGATTCCGCCCTGGCATTGTTGCGGGCTGCAAACTACCAGCGTCACATTAATTGTGATTCAGGTCACATTAATTTGACGAAGATCGCTGTTGTGCCCTCTTGCGTTCCCGGCGGCACGCTTGAGAAGCTTTAGACGATGCCGGGCGGGAGCCCGCTCAGGTACGACAGCACCTGAGCAGGTTTTCCGGTTTCCCATGCGTGTCTGGGCTATGAAGCAGCTCCGGGCAGGTTGCCAGCTGGCACCGTTTGTAATATAGCGAAGTGACTTGTCTCAATATACGACGCGGCTAGTGAAAGCATTCACAAGCCACCGGCGCACCGGGCCCAGCCCCCGCTGCGCAGCCGACATGCCCGAAGGAGTGACCTCATGGACTGGCGCCATAACGCCGCCTGCCGTGACGCAGATCCTGAGTTGTTCTTCCCGATCGGAAACACCGGTCCTGCGCTGCTCCAGATCGACGAGGCGAAGCGTGTCTGTCATCGTTGTCCAGTCGTGGATTCCTGCCTGCACTGGGCGATCGACTCTGGCCAGGACGCCGGCGTGTGGGGCGGCATGAGCGAGGACGAGCGGCGGGCCATGAAACGGCGCACGCTGCGGCTTCGCGCCCGCGCGCACGCCCAGTCCGTTTCCGGCTGACTCCCCCGCCCGTCTCCAGCCGCCCCGGGGCCTTAGACTCCTGGGGCGGCTAACTCTCTTGGTCCTTGGTCCGCTCGTCTTCCTGCACGGGGAGATCGACGAGGGCCTGCGTCCCGCCTTCCGGCCGGGGCGTGATCTCCAGCTTCCCGCCCAGCTCGCCGACGACCAGGGTCCGCACGATCTGCAGCCCGAGGGAGCTGGAGGACTCGGGGTCGAAATCTTCCGGCAGCCCTACGCCGTCGTCGACGACCACGACCGTCAGCCGGTCCGGCCCGCGCACCGCGCTCACCTCGACGCTGCCGGTGGACCGTCTCGTCTCGCCGCTGGCCGGCTCGGGGTAGGCGAAACCGTGCTGCAGTGCGTTCTGCAGGAGCTCGGTGAGCACCAGCGCGAGCGGCATCGCCACGTACGCCGACAGCGGGCCGAACGTCCCGGTCAGCTTCGGGGTCACCTGGATCTCGGTCCCGGCCACCTCGGACGCCATCATCACCACCCGGTCCGCGACCTCATCGAAGGCGACGATCTCGTCGGGCGCGTGGGACAGCGTCTCGTGCACGATCGCGATGGAGCCGACCCGGCGGACGGCGTCCTCCAGCGCGGCCCGGGCCTCCGGGCCGTGGAGGCGGCGCGCCTGCAGCCGGAGCAGGGCCGCCACCGTCTGAAGGTTGTTCTTGACGCGGTGATGGATTTCCCGGATCGTCGCGTCCTTGGTCATCAGCTCGCGTTCCCGGCGGCGGAGCTCGGTCACGTCCCGGACCAGGATCAGGGCCCCGGTCCGGCTGCCGCCCACGCTCAGCGGGATCGACCGGAGCTGGACGATCGACCCGTTGCCCTCGATCTCCGCATCCCGCGGGACCCGGCCGTACGCCACCAGCATCAGGGACTCATCCAGCGGCGCGGCGCAGGTAGCGCACAGCTTGGCCACCACCGGCCCCAGCTCCGCGCCCACCAGGTCGGTGGCCAGGCCAAGCCGGCGGAAGGCCGAAAGCGCGTTGGGGCTGGCGTAGGTGACGCGCCCGGCGCGGCCGAGACGCAGCAGCCCGTCGCCCACGCGAGGCGACCGGGCGAGCGTGGCCTCCTCGCCGCCGAACGGGAACGTTCCCTCGGCCACCATCCGGGCCAGGTCGTCCGCGCCCTGCAGGTAGGTCAGCTCCAGCCGGCTCGGGGTGCGGGCGGAGTTCAGATTGGTGTTGCGCTCGATCACGGCGATCACCCGGCCCTCCCGGGTCACCGGGATGGTCTCGGCGCGCACGGGCACTCCGGTGGTCCAGTCCGGGTCGCTCTCCCGCCAGATCCGGCGCTCGTCCCGCGCGGTGTCCAGCAGCGTGCTGTCCCCCGGCTCGGCCATCGTCCCGACCGCGTCATCCTGGAACGAGGTCGGCCCGGTGGTGGGCCGCATCTGGGCCAGCGCCACCCAGCCGCCGCCGTCCCGTACCGGCGCCCAGAGGATGAGGTCGGCGAACGACAGGTCAGCCAGCAGCTGCCAGTCCGATACCAGCGCATGCAGGCACTCCAGGTCTGCACTGGTCAGATTGGTGTGGCGGCTGGCCAGATCGGTGAGCGTGGGCACACACCCATAATCGCACCCAACGGCGGCTGATTCCCCCGCCAGCCACCTTCCCCTGCCCGGCCGGGCGGGGCGTCCCGATCCGCCGGCGGGGGCGGCCGTCGGCCCCCCGGGGCTTGACGGGGACCGCACGCTGGGGAAACCTATCAGGACCCATGAAGACGCAGCCATCATCGCCGCCACCGGCGGCAACCGCCGCCCCGCCCCCGCTGGCGATGCTCCGCCAGGCGGCCCGGGCGCGCCGCGCCGCGGGACTTGGCCTGCAACTGCAGCCCCGGCCGCCCGGAGTCTCCAGAGTCTCCGGCATCTCCGGAGTCGCCAGCGAACCAGCCGCACCCGGCATCTCCGAAGTCGCCAGCGAACCAGCCGCACCCGGCATCTCCGAAGTCGCCAGCGAACCAGCCGCACCCGGCATCTCCGAAGTCGCCAGCGAACCAGCCGCACCCGGCATCTCCGAAGTCGCCAGCGAACCAGCCGCACCCGGCATCTCCGAAGTCGCCAGCGAACCAGCCGCACCCGGCATCTCCGAAGTCGCCAGCGAACCAGCCGCACCCGGCATCTCCGAAGTCGCCAGCGAACCAGCCGCACCCGGCATCTCCGAAGTCGCCAGCGAACCGGCCGCACCCGGCATCTCCGAAGTCGCCAGCGACCCGGCCGGACAGACCCCGCCGGGCCGGCTGGTCGACCTGGCCTCGAACGACTACCTCGGTCTCGGGGAAGACGAACGGCTGGCCGAGGCGGCCGCCTGCGCCGCCCGGATCTGGGGTACCGGTGCCACCGGATCACGCCTG
This sequence comes from uncultured Actinomycetes bacterium, assembly GCA_963775825.1. Classification (GTDB taxonomy): domain Bacteria; phylum Actinomycetota; class Actinomycetes; order Streptosporangiales; family Streptosporangiaceae; genus Bog-532. The sequence goes on along the minus strand of CAVZKY010000031.1, from coordinate 267,790 downwards.
GTCACCGGGACCACCGAGCTGCACACCGAGCTGGAGCGTGAGCTGGCCGCGTTCACCGGGGCCGCCGCCGCGCTCGTCTTCTCCTCCGGCTACCTGGCCAACCTGGCGGTGATCACGGCGCTGGCGCAGGTCCTCGGGGCCGAGACTCCGGAGATTCCGGAGACTCCGGGCCCGGAGGCTCAGAAGTCTCCGGGCGTGCTCATCGTCTCCGACGCTGCCAACCATGCCTCACTGATCGACGCGTGCCCGGCTCGCGCGGGCCCGGAGTCCCCGCAGTATCCGCGTCGAGGTCACGCCGCACGCTGACGCCGGAGCGGTGGAGCAGCTGCTCGCCCGCCGTACCGAGCCCGCGGCCATTGTGGTCAGCGACACGGTGTTCTCAGTCAGCGGCGATCAGGCCCCGGTGGCCGAACTGCACCGCCTGGCCCGCGTCCACCAGGCCCTCCTGGTGCTGGACGAGGCGCACGCCTTCGGCGTCCTCGGCCCGGGCGGCCGGGGCGTGGCCGCCGCCGCCGGACTGGAACACGACCCGCAGGTCATCCGGACGCTCACGCTGTCCAAGTCGCTGGGCGGCCAGGGCGGCGCCGTCGCCGCCGCGCCCGAGGTGATCAGCACGCTCATCGACGTGGGGCGGCCGTTCATCTTCGACACCGGGCTGGCCCCGCCGAGCGTGGCGGCCGCCCGGGCGGCGCTGGCCATCCTCCGCGACGATCCGGGGCTCGGGCGGCGGGCCCGGGACAGCGCGCGGCGGCTGGCGGGCATGGCCACCGACCTGGGGTTCACGGTGCCGCCCCCGGCTGCGGCGGTCGTGCGGATCACGCTGGGTGCGGCGGACGCGGCGCTGGCGGCGCAGCGGATCTGCGCCGCCTACGGCGTCCGGGCCGGGTGCTTCCGGCCGCCCTCGGTCCGGCCCGGCGAAGCGTGCCTGCGGCTGACGGCCCGGGCCAACCTCACGGAAGTTGAGCTCGCTACGGCATTCCGCGCACTGGGTGCGGTGAGAGATCATGTCCGGATAACCGCATCAGCGGGAAGGAAGTGGCCATGATCGTCTCCCCCGTCCCCGCATCCCCGGACCCGCCGAATAAGGGCAGCGTGCCCGGCGGCCGGCGGAACGTGGCGGCCAGGCCGGTCGCGGCCTCAGCCGGCGAGGCCTTGGCCAGCGAGAACGGGCCGGGCCAGGTGCTGGCCAGCCCGCTGCTGAGGCTGCCCAAGTACTACACGGTCAAGCACCAGATGCTCGAGCTCATCGTCACGATGGCACCAGGCAGCCCGGTCCCGCCGGAACGCGAGCTGGCCCGCGACTACGGTACGTCGCGGACCACCGTCCGCCAGGCGCTGGCCGAGCTCGTGGTCGAGGGACGCCTGCTGCGGCGGCAGGGCAAGGGCACGTTCGTGGCCAAGCCCAAGGTGGCTCAGGCCCTGGAGCTGGCCAGTTATACCGAGGGCATGCGGGCGCACGGCCTGCACCCGCAGACGAAAATCCTGGAGATCGGCTACATCGCGGCCGATGAGGACCTGGCCGCGCTGCTCGGTATCCGCCCGGGGGGCCGCGCGCTGCGCATCCACCGGCTCAGGCTGGCCGACGGCGAGCCGATGTCCATCGACACCTCGCACCTGCCGGCCCGCCGGTTCCCCGGCCTGCGCAAGCAGCTCAACCGGCACAGCTCGCTGTATGAGGCCCTCAGCTCCGCCTATGGCGTCCGGCTGACCGAAGCCGAGGAGACGATCGAGACCGTGCTGGCCGATCCGCACGCCGCCGATCTGCTGGCGGTGGATATTGGCATGCCCCTGCTGCTGCTGTCCCGGCATGCGGTGGACGTCACCGGGGAGCCGGTCGAGTGGGCCCAGTCCTGGTACCGCGGTGACCGGTACAAGTTCGTCACCCGGCTGCGGCGGTTACCGGATTGGGCCTGGTCATCGTCAGCGGCACGGGAACCGACGTCGGCAAGACCGTCACCACCGCGGCCCTGGCCGCGCTGGCCCGGGCCCGCGGGGAACGCGTGGCCGTGGTCAAGCCGGTACAGACCGGTGAGCCACCCGGCACGCCAGCTGACCTGGGCACCGTGGCGGCCCTGTCCGGCGTGTCTGACCTGCATGAGTTCGCCCGGTACCCCGATCCGCTGTCCCCTGAGGCGGCCGCGCGGCGGGCCGGCCGCTGCCGCTGGACCTGCGGGCGGCGGCGAGCTCCATCGCGGCGCTAGCCGAGGAGCGTAACCAGGTCATCGTCGAGGGGGCCGGGGGGCTGCTGGTGCGGTATGACCCGGCCGGGACGACGATCGCCGACCTGGCCGCGATGCTGGACGCGCCGGTGCTGGTGGTGGCGCCGCCCGCGCTGGGCACGCTGAACCACACGGCGCTGACCCTGGAGGCGCTGGCCGCGCGGAAACTGGCCTGCGCAGGGATCGTCATCGGCAGTTGGCCCGCCCGGCCGGGCCTGGCCGAGCAATCCAACCTGAGCGACCTGGCCACGGTGGCGGGCCGGCCGTTGGCCGGGATCCTGCCGGCGGGCGCCGGCCGGATGGACCCGGCCACTTTCCTGGACATCGCGCGGCAGGGGCTGTCCCCCGCTCTCGGCGGGACCTTCCGGCCGGACGGCAACTAGCACCCCACGGCGACTCGAACCCAACGGCACCGGCCTGGGAGTATCCCTGCGCCGGCCGTACCCCTGCACCGGCCCTACCCCTGGGCCGCCCTACCCCTGGGCCGCCCGTACCCCTGGGCCGCCCGTACCCCTGGGCCGCCCGTACCCCTGGGCCGCCCGTACCCCTGGCGGCGGGCCGGACACACCGCCCGGCCGGTAGACGTAACCGGCTGGTAACATCGCGCCCGTGAGCGACGACGCTTCCGGCCTGCTTCGCCCGCCGGGCCCAGTGGGCTCAGCCGGCCAGCGGGCTCAGCGGGCCCGGAGTCTCTGTCCGGGCACGGCGGGGCGCTGGCCCTCGGGGCGGCACGGCGGTACGGCGTCACGGCCATGTTCACGCTGTCCGGCGGCCACGTGTTCCCGCTGTACGACGCGGCGGTGCACGCGGGGCCGCCCGGACCGCCGGTCCGGCTGATCGACGTCCGGCATGAGCAGACCGCCGTGTTCGCGGCGGAGGCCACGGCCCGGCTGACCCGCACCACGGGCCTCGCCGTGGTGACCGCCGGGCCCGGCGTGACCAACAGCGTCAGCGCGATCACGACGGCGCACTTCAACGGCGCCCCGGTCGTTGTGCTCGGCGGCCGCGCCCCGGACTACCGGTGGGGTGCGGGCAGCCTGCAAGAGATCGACCAGCCGCCGATTCTGGCCCCGGTGACCAAGCGCGCCTGGACCGAGCACAGCACCGCGCAGCTGGCCGGGTCGGTGGACGAGGCGTTCCGGCTGGCGGCCGCCCCGCACCGCGGGCCGGTCTTCCTCGACGTATCCCTGGAGGCGCTGTACGACAAGGCCGAGACCCGGCTGCCGGCCGCCGCCGCCCCACCGCGGACCGGCCCGGACCCGGCCGCCGTCCGCCAGATCGCCGGGCTGCTGGCCGCGGCGGAGCGGCCGGTGCTGGTGCTCGGGTCGGACGTCTGGATGGACGGCGCGGAAGCGGCCGCCCGGGCCACCGCGGAGCAGCTGCAGCTGCCGGTGATCGCCAACGGGCAGGGCCGCGGCATCGTCCCGGCCGGTCATCCGCTGCTGGTCACCCGGGCCCGGGCGGCCGCCTTCCGCGAGGCCGATCTGGTCCTGGTGGCGGGCACGCCGCTGGACTTCCGCCTCGGCTACGGTCAGTTCGGCGCCGCCGGCCACGCCGCCCAGGTGGTGCACGTCGCCGACTCCCCCGGCCAGCTCGCCACGCACTGCCCGCTCGCCGGGTCCGCGGCCGGTGACCTCGCCGCGTTCTTCACCGGGCTGGGCGCCGAGCTGGCCGGGCCCACCACCGTGGCCGGGCCCGTCGTGGGCGGCCCGGCGCGAGACCGCACCGCCCGCGCCCGGCAGGAGTGGCTGACCCGGCTGCAGGACGCCAGCCGGGCCGCGATCGCCGCGGACGCGGAACTGCTCGCCAGCGATGCCCGGCCCATCCACCCCATGCGTATCTACGGGGAGCTGACCAGGCTGCTGGCCGACGATGCCGTGGTGATCGGCGACGGCGGGGATTTCGTCTCGTTCGCCGGCAAGTACACCGAACCGGCCCAGCCGGGGCACTGGCTCGATCCGGGGCCGTTCGGCTGCCTGGGCACCGGCCTCGGCTACGCGATCGCGGCCCGGCTAGCCTGGCCGTCGGCCCAGGTGGTGCTGCTGCTCGGCGACGGGGCCGCCGGCTTCTCCCTGATGGACGCCGACACGCTCGTCCGGCACAACCTGCCGGTCGTGATGGTGTGCGGCAACAACGGCGGCTGGGGCCTGGAAAGGCATCCGATGCGCGCCCTGTACGGGTACGACGTCGCCGCCGATCTGCAGCCGGGCTGCCGCTATGACGAGGTGGTGCGGGCGCTGGGCGGGGCCGGCGAGCTGGTCACCGAGCCGGGCCAGATCGGCCCCGCGCTGCGGCGGGCCTTCGCCGCGGGCGTGCCCTACCTGGTCAACGTGGTCACCGACCCGGAGATCGCCTACCCGCGTGCGACAACCGGCGTTTGACTACTCGCCGCCCTGAAGGACTTCGATGGTGAAGGGCAGGGCATCCTCCGGAGGTCTCGGCGAGCCGCTCAATCGGGCCCCGCTCGGCCGGCACTGCTCGGCCGGCACTGCTCAGCCGGGCCCTGCTGAATCGGGCATGGGCTCAGTCGAGCACCGCGATCAGGTCACCCTCCTGCACGGTGTCACCCTCGGTGACGTGCAGCCGGGACAGCGTGCCCGGCTCCTCGGCCAGCACCGGGATCTCCATCTTCATGGATTCCAGGATCACCAGGGTGTCACCGGCGCTGATCTGCTCGCCCTCCGCGGCGACCACCTTCCAGACGTTCGCCACCATCTCCGCTCGGACCTCCGCCACCGCTGCTCCCTTCTCCGGCCGGCCGTCGCCGGCCCCGCGGCTGGCCAGACACCAGAGCAGCATAGGGCCGGCCGGGACACCGGGCGGTCAGCGGGCCGGGTCAGGCGGCCGGGACACCGGGCGGTCAGCGGGCCAGGGCAGGCGGCCGGGACACCGGGCGGTCAGCAAGCCGGATTGAGGGCAAGCGGCTATCCCCGGCCTGAACGCCCGGCCTGCGCCGCCCAGAGCTTCGGTCAGGCAGGCAACTTCGATTGGCGGGCGATGATCCGGCTCAGGGCGCCGACCACATCGGGATCGTACTCCGCGCTGGCGTCCAACCGGAGCCGGTCGATCACCGCGGCGGCCCGGCCCGCGTCGGCGGAAGCGCCGACCAGGTTGTCGAAGGCGTTGACCGCCCGGATGATGCGGCTGCTCAGCGGCGGGACCGGCTGCTGCCCAGGGGAGCCGGCCGGGCTGCCGTACGAATCGCTCTGCCGGCGGACGATCTCCGCCACGCTGTCCTGCAGGTCGGCCTGCTCGATGACCTCGGCGCCCAGCGCCGCGATCCGCCGCTGGTCCTCCGGGGAGACCAGGACGGTGGCGCCCCCCGGGATCGGGTCATGCAGCGACAGCTGGCCGATGTCGTGGATCAGCGCGGCATACCGCAGCTCCAGCAGGTCGGGCTCGGCCACGCCGAGCTCCCGGCCGACCGCCACCGCGAGCCGGCTGACCCGGTCGGCGTGCCCGGTCTGGACGTAGCCGCCGATCTCGGTCACCCGGGCCAGCGCCCGCACCGTCTGCAGATAGGTGGCACGGATCCCGGCGTACCGGCGGAAGGCCACCTGGGTGACGAGCAGCGGGGCGATGAACACCGCCACCGCGAGCAGGCCCATGGCCTCGGCGGCGAACACGATGAGCATGGCCGAGGCGCCGACGGCCACCCCCAGCGGGCCCTGCACGCGCAGCTCGTCGGTGAACGTCACCCAGAACCTGGCCCGCAGGTTGGCGGCCCTGATCCAGGCGGAGAGGAACACGACCATCAGCCTGGCCGCCGTGACCAGCAGGGCCATCGCGGCCAGCGCGACCCACCAGTGCCGGACCAGATCGCTCATTCCGGCCAGCGGGCGGAAGATTAAAGCGACGCAGGCCACCGCGAGCAGCCTCGACGACATGTCCGCCAGCCGGGCCGGGCGGCCCACGGCCACGTGCGGCAGCGCGCCGAGGGTCATGCCGAGACCGGTCACCGCGACGACCTGGAACGCGGAATGCCGGGCCGGCACCGGGCCGACCCGGATGAGCAGCGCGTAGGCGAGTCCACAGGCGGTCCCGATCGGCGCGGCCTCGCGGTCCCCCGGGAGGTTGAGCCGGAGCAGCTCGCCCAGCGCGATCAGGGCGGCAAAGGCGACCGCGAAGCGGATCGCCACCACCCCGGTCACGATCGACTGGACGAGGCAGGCCAGCACCAGGATGCCGACGGCCACGGCCAGCAGGCGCGGGCCGTACCCGCCGCCCGGGCGGCGGGTACGGGCCGGCCGACCGTGCCGATCCTGGCTAAGCTTCATGAGGGTCTCGCACGTCAGAGGGTGCCGGTGACGCGCAGCGGCACCGTGGGGTCGTCGTGATCGTGCGCGGCCGCCTCGACCGGCTCGCCCGCGGGCCGCACCGGGGGCTCCGGGGTCTGCCAGCCCTCCCGCTCGACCGCGGCCACCAGGGCGTCGACGAAGGCGGGATCAAACTGGGTCCTGGAGCACCGGCGCAGTTCGGCGACGGCCTCGGCGAGCGAGCGGGCCCCCCGGTAGGAGCGGGTCGAGGTCATGCAGTCGAAGGCGTCGGCCACCGCCAGCACCCTGGCGAACTCGGGGATCTCGTCCCCCGCCAGGCCCATCGGGTAGCCCCGGCCGTCGATGCGCTCGTGGTGGTGCATGATGCCGGCCAGCGCCTCGTCCAGGAAGCCGATCTCCCGGATGATTTCGAGCCCGCGCATCGGGTGCAGCTGGATGGCGGCGTACTCCTCTTCGGTCAGCTTCCCGGTCTTCTGCAGCACCTTGGTGGGCACCCCCAGCTTGCCCACGTCATGCAGCATGCCCGCGTACCGGATGGCCTCGACCCGCTCGGGATGCATCCCGATCGCGCGGGCGATCATGACCGATCCCCGCGATACGCGCTCGCTGTGGCCCCGGGTGTAGAAATCCTTGGTCTCCACCGCCTGGCAGAGCACCCGCAGGGTGGCCTCGTAGGCGCGCTGCTGGTTGGCGAACTGGGCAATGGCCCAGCGCGCCACGAACAGCGGGATCAGCACCAGGATCGCCGCGAACGGCCCGACGACGCCCCACAACGCGGCGATCAGCAGGCCGAAGACGGCATACCCGAGGTCCGGCAGCGGAAGGCGCAGGTCAAGCACACCGCGGCCACCCGGCGCAGCCGAGCCGGGGCCATTGGTGAGCCACAGGACACCGGCTACGAGCCCGTAGTTCGCGATGACGTGGGCCGCCGCCGCGCCCATGAACGGCCCGATCAGCTGGGCAAAGGAATTGCCGGCCGGGACGCCGACGTGCCCGCCGAGCGCCAGGAAGACCTGGCCCGCACAGTACGCGCTGAGCGCGTACATCGCGCCGTTGAACAGGCGCTGGGGCACGCTGGGACCCCGGCGCAGGGCGAACGCGCTGACCGCACCGACCAGCGCCGCGCCGGCCGGCCCGACCAGAACGACGGAGGCCAGCGTGGCGGCGTAACCGGGTGACCACGCGACCCGGCGCGGCAGGATCGCCGTCGGCAGGGACTCGCAGACGAGAAAGAGGACCGCGAGGACCGCCAGACGGCTCCACGAGATGCCCTGGTACGGGCTAACGGCGAGGACGACCGCGGCGGCGGCGACCACAGTGGCTATATAGAGCCATGCTGCCCGCGAGAGCCTGCCCACATCCCCCCCTCACCGTGGGCGTGCCGCGCTGCCAGCGAGGCGGGGCCGTAAGCCCCAGCTAATTCCTCGTCGCAGCACGGCCGTGCCTCCTCCGGGACTCAGGACCGCCCGGCCCGGCCGGCCGGACCCTCGATCAGGGACCGTCATCCTGAGGTGCACGTGGGCAGTGAGGAGCGTGGCACGGCACCAAAGGACCCAGAGTAACCCGGCGGCACGGTGCCCGCGTAGGCCCAATGCTCTGCTGAGCATATCGTGAACAGTGAATCGCTGTGCGCAATCGATGACAGTTACGGACGGCACTGGCCAGGTCGTATCAGGCCGGTCAGAACTCGATCTGCGCGCGCACTTCCTGAATCCGGACCAGGACCTTCGCGCGCAGCTCGGTCGGCGCCGGATCGCAGCCGCAGTGCTTGCGGACCAGCCGTTTCACCGCATCCTCGAGCCCGTACTCGCGCAGGCACGGCCCGCACTCCTCGAGGTGCTGGCGTACCTTCGAGCAATCGGAGTCGTCCAGCTCGCCGTCGAGATATGCGTAGATGCGGTCCAGGACCTCGGTACAGGGCACCTCGTGCGGCCTGCCGCAGCTCATCGGCCTTCCTCCCCGGGCTCGCTGCCCGCGGAATCCGCGGAGCCAGACCCGGACGCCGACCGGACCAGGCCGCGTTCGGCGGCGTAGTCCTCGAGCATGTCGCGCAGCTGCCTGCGTCCCCGGTGCAGACGGGACATCACCGTGCCAATTGGCGTACCCATGATGTCGGCGATCTCCTTATACGCGAAACCTTCCACGTCGGCCAGGTAGACCGCGATGCGGAACTCCTCGGGCAGGGCCTGCAGCGCCCGCTTGATGTCGGAGTCGGGCAGCCGTTCGAGCGCCTCCGCCTCGGCCGACTTCAGGCCGCCGGAGGTGTGCGAGGCCGCCCGGGCGAGCTGCCAGTCCTCTACCTCCTCGGCGCCGGACCGCTGCGGCTCGCGCTGCCTCTTCCGGTACGTGTTGATGAAGGTGTTGGTCAGGATGCGGAACAGCCACGCCTTCAGGTTGGTGCCTGGCTGGAACTGGTGGAACGAGGCGTACGCCTTGGCGAATGTCTCCTGCACCAGGTCCTCGGCGTCCGCCGGGTTTCGGGTCATGCGGAGCCCGGCGGAGTACAGCTGATCCAGGTACGGCAGAACATCCTGCTCGAACCGTTCGTCGCGCTGCTCAAGTGTCTCCGGGACAGGACCCACCTCCTCGGGAAAAAGCATGGCCGGTCCGTGAAGACCGTATGGCCGGGAGGATACATGGCCGGGGTACCCCTGGACTTCGTCCAGGGGCCTGGTCCTGTCGTCGCGGGAGATCAGCTGACCGGCAGTGAGGCCGGTGCGGCCGACCGGGCGTGAGCCGCAAGCTACTGGCATGTGCCATAGAACACTCCCCCAGGGTTGATCATTCCTCCGGGGAAGCCTTTCCGCTATGGTTTCGGCGCGGCAGGTGAGGAACGGCCCCGATGGGGGAACATACAAAGTAAATCCGCGCGGCGAGGGGGGCCGCAGCCACGGCAGGAGTCACGGTGAGGCCTTCGGCCAGCGCTACGGCCGTCGGCGATCCCGAGTCGCTGTCGCCGTACTGGCGCTTTCACCAGGCGGTAGCCGAGGCACAGCTTGCATCCTGGCTACCGCGCGAGAGCCGCCTGTTCGTCGACATATCGGGATCGCGGGCGCGCTGCGCCGACATAGCGGCTGCGGCCGGTCATAACGTGCTGCGGGTCGCCGGCGCGGCCGCGCCGGCTGGCCCGAGGCGGCGACACGTTGCTGCCCCTCTTCCCGCCCCCCGTCAGCCGGCCCGGCGCTGGCCACGTGGCCCGGCTGACGTCGGACCCGGCGAACCTGTCATTCCTGCGCGACGGGTGCGCGGACGGGATCATCGCCGAGGACCGGACCCTGTCCCGGCAGCTCGCGGCCGAGAACCTGATCACCGACATCGCCCGCGTCCTGCGGCCGGGCGGCCGCGTCCTGGCGTGCGTCGACTCACTTGTCCTGGGCATGGCCGTGCTGGCCGAGCAGCGTCACTGGGCCGAGCTCACCGACCTTCCGCACGCCGAGGTCGTCCTTGTGCCGTGGCCGGACGGCACGATCACCCGCTGCTTCGGCAGCGAGCAGCTGCGGGAGCTGTTCGAGGACGCCGGGCTGACCGTGATGTGGATCCGGCCGCGCACGGTGTTCTCCGTATCGACGGTCGCGCACGTGCTCCGCCGAGACCCCAAGGGGCTGCCGCGGCTGGTCGAGGCCGAGCTCGCCATGCAGCCGGACGAGTCCGTCGGCGTGCAGCTGGTCATCTCGGCCCGTAAGCGGTCGCCCCGGCGCGCCTAGCGGCGGAGCCGGTCGTGCTTGGCCTGGCAGGCGACGCAGCGGGACGCCTCCGGGCGCGCCTCGAGCCGTCCCTCAGGCACCGGCTTACCGCAGTCCACGCACTGCCCGTACGTCCCCTCCTTCATCCGCCGCAGCGCCGCTTCCACCTTCCCGCGCTGGCGCTGCGCCGAATGCAGGACCGCCTCGGTCCGGTCCGTCTCGGACAGGTTGGCGCCCGCGTCCGCCGGGTCGAACGAGTAAGCCTGATCGTCGCCCGGCGCCGGGCTCTCCCCCTTGAGGACGGCGATCGACCGGTCCAGGCCGTCCAGCATCCCCTCGAGCCGCTCGCGCGTCACTGCGGTATCCACGGCAGCATTGCCTCCTGTCCGCCCGTGCCCCGACGGGGCTGTCCCGCCTCATCGGGCACAGCCTCGGCCGCACTCTCCGGCAGCGGGGTGAGAAGCTCTGGCCCGTCGGCGGCCACCGAGTTGACGGCGGTCGACACCGGCCGCGTCGCCAGGCGCTCGGACGTGGCCGGGGTGATCGACCGGAGCAGGCTGTCCGCGTCACCAGCCGCGGGTTCCAGCCAGTCGGCCCACCGGGCCGGGCTGACCACCATCGGCATCCGGTCGTGCACCCAGCCCACATCGTCGGTGGCCCGAGTGGTGATGATCGCGGCGGTCCACAGCCGGGCCTGGGGATGGTCGTCCGGCAGCGCCCGGTCGCGCCACAGTTCGTAGATCCCCGCGAAGGCCATGCCCTGGCCGTCGGCCCGGTGAAGGTAGTACGGCTGCTTGCGGGGGCGCCCGTGCTCACGGCCGCCGAGCGGCCGCCACTCGTAGTAGCCATCGGCGGGAATGAGGCACCGCCGGCGGGCGAAGGCGCTGCGGAACGAGGGCTTGACCGCGATGGTCTCGGCCCGCGCGTTGATGAGCCGCGCCCCGCGCGACGGGTCCTTGGCCCACGACGGCACGAGCCCCCAGCGGACCAGGCGCAGCTCACGGACGGGCGGAGACTCCGCGGACCCCCGAAACGGCGGAGACTGCGGAGACTCCGGGCTTTCCCGCGGGCGCCGGGACAGCACCGCGAAAATCGGATCGGTCGGGGCCACGTTGTAATCAGCGGCGACATCGCTGGTCACCTCGTCGCGTTCCACCAGGAACTCATCGATCAGCTCCTGGCGCTCGCGCGCGGAAACAAACGGCCGCACATGCCTCATATCCCAATGCGTAATCGGTAACTCACCAAATGCGGAATGAGCGGTTTCATAACCGTTCTGGGCTGATCCCAAACTACAAGCCGGTTTCGCGGTACGGAACGCCCGCCGAAAACCCGGTTGCCGCAGCGGGAAGCCGCCGTTCCCGCCCCGCTGGCCAGCCGGGCCGGGCCGGTCCGCCAGCCTGGGCCGCCTCGGGCCAGGAGCGGGCAGCCGTCCAGCGTTACGCTCACGGTATGCGATGCGACACGCCCGGGCAGGAGCCGGGACCCTGAGCCGCCGCGATCTCGACGAGGACGACGTGCGGGTACGCCCGGGCCGCGGCACCCGGCCCCGCACCCGGCGCGCGGCCCATGCCGACGCGTCGGAGGGGTTCGTGATCAGCACCGACCGGGGCCGGTACGGGACCCTGATCGAGGGCCAGCCGATCACCGCGATGAAGGCCCGCGAGCTGGGCCACCGCAGCGTGGTCGTCGGCGACCGGGTGATGCTGGCCGGCGACACCTCCGGGGAGGAGGGCACGCTGGCGCGCATCGTCCGTGTCCGGCCCCGCAGCTCGGCGCTGCGCCGCTCGCCCGACGACACCGACCCGGTGGAGCGGGTCGTCGTCGCCAACGCCGAGCAGCTGGTGATCGTCTGTGCGCTGGCCCAGCCGGAACCCCGGCTCCGGTTCATCGACCGGTGCCTGGTCGCGGCCTACGACGCGGGCATCACCCCGCTGCTGTGCCTGACCAAGGCCGACCTCGCCTCGCCGGGCGAGATCCTTCGACGTGTACGAGCCGCTGGGGGTGACCTGCGTGGTCACCGGGCGGCCGCTCACCGGCGAGCAGATCGGCCCGCTGCGCGCGGCGCTGGCCGGGCGGATCAGCGTGCTCATAGGCCAGTCCGGGGTGGGCAAGTCCACACTGGTCAACGCCCTGGTCCCGGACGCGGACCGGGCGGTCGGGATCGTGAACGCGGTGACCGGCCGGGGCCGGCACACCTCGTCCTCGGCGATCGCCCTCGCGCTGCCGGAGGGCGGCTGGATCATCGACACCCCCGGGGTGCGCGGCTTCGGCCTGGGGCACGTGACCCCGCAGCGCGTGCTGGCGGCCTTTCCCGATCTCGCCGGGCCCGCGGCCGGCTGCCCGCCCGGCGACGACCACCTCGGGGCGGAGTGCGGACTGGACGAGTGGGCCCGGGAGCACGGCGCGCAGGCACGGCTCGACTCGCTGCGCCGCCTGCTCCGCAGCCGCGAAGGCGCAGAAGCGCCCTGAGCCGCCGTCCGCCTTCGGGGGTCGGCGGTGCGCGGGAGTGGGTGGTGTTCACGCTGGTGGCGGGGCGAGCTGGGACTTGAAGGTCTGGACCAGGTTGGTGGTCCATTGTTCCGGGATCTCCCAGGGGATGAAGTGGCCGCCGTGGGGGTGGGCGGCGATGTTGACGTGGTTGTACCAGGCGGCGCGGTCGCTGGCCAGAAACGACTCGATACGCTCTCCCGGGCTGTTGATTCCCGGGGGGTTCTCGTAGTCGACGAACGTGATCCCGGTCGGTGCCTCGATGACCGGCGTCCGGTCATGGGAGGGCCAGACACATCAACCAGGTAGTGCTCGTAGGCATTCATCGCTCGCTCGGCGGCTCGCCAGTCGTACTCCTCGGCCCAGTACTGCGCCAGCTCCTGGAGCAAGGCCCTGGGGACGCCGTACCGCCCGTCCTCGTTCCCGTCATCTTCCGGCCAGATCGCGGCCCGCAGCCGCGACCGCAGATCCTCGAGAACCCGCTCCTCAACGGCGATCGGCGTGGGCGACAGTGCATTCACGCTTGTGCGCACGTCCCGGGTCCTTTCATCAGGTTTTTCGTCTTGCTCGCTGGCGAGCTGAACAATCTGGTCGAGTACGCCCGCGATGCCCAGCAGCCGCGTGCGGTCAGCAGGCGAGAGCCGGCCAATGAGCGAGAGCCTGCCAATGAGACTGCGCAGCCGCTCCGCACGATCGGCATGCGGAAGTACACCTAGTGGTCAGGCTCGACGTCGACCGTCCCGCCGCTGCGCCAGTAGACGCCGGCCTGCCGGGACAGGAATCCCTCGTCCACGAGATACCGGCGCAGGGTGGCGTGGTCGTCGCACAGCACCTTCAGGAACATCGTCCACCGCGGCCTCGGGAAAGCGGAGCCCGGGCTCGAATGCCTGCGCCACGCAGTCGAGCAGCAGCCCGCCGCTTCGCGGGCCGGACGGGCATCGCGATGATCCGGCCGTCACGGACGAACGGCTTGAGCTGCTCCTCGCGGTCCAGTCGCCCGGCGACGGCACGCCTCGCCGACTCCGCCGGCTTGCTGAGGCTGATATCGCCCATACTGCTAGTGTGCCCGCCCCGCCGCGCCGGCGCTCTCCTGGTCACTGGACTCGCCGGCACGGTACCGTTTCGCGGGTGGCACGTTATGACGATGACCTGCGATTCGCGCATGTCCTCGCCGACGCGGCCGATGACATCACCAGCCGGCGCTTCCGCGCGCTCAACCTTCAGGTCGAGACGAAGCCTGACCTGACCCCGGTCACCGATGCCGATCGCGCGGCGGAGGACTCGCTGCGTAACGTGCTGCGCCGGGCGAGGCCCCGCGACGCCGTGCTCGGCGAGGAATTCGGCCGGAGCGGGTACGGCCCGCGCTGCTGGGTGATCGACCCCATCGACGGGACCAAGAACTACGTCCGCGGGGTCCCGGTCTGGGCGACCCTGATCGGCCTCATGGACCGCGACGAGGTCGTCGTCGGCGTGGTGTCCGCCCCGGCCCTCGGCCGGCGCTGGTGGGCGGCGGCGGGGGGCGGCGCGTGGACGGGCCGGGGCCTGACCAAGGCCACCCGCTGCACGGTATCGGGTGTCACCAGCCTGAACGACGCGTCGGTGTCCTACTCGAGCCTGGGCGGCTGGGAGGAGCGCGGAAAGCTCGACGGTTTCCTCGGCCTGACCCGCGCGGCCTGGCGGAGCCGCGCCTACGGGGACTTCTGGTCGCACGTCCTGGTGGCCGAGGGCGCGGTCGACGTGTCCCTCGAACCTGAGGTCTCGCTCTGGGACATCGCCGCCCTGCAGGTCATCGTGGAGGAGGCAGGCGGCCGCTTCAGCGACATCAGCGGGGCGCGGACTCCCGAGGGCGGCAGCATCGTCTGCACCAACGGCCATCTGCACGACGAGGTCCTGGCCCGGCTCAAAGGGTAAAAGCTGCCCCTGAACTCAAAGGGTAAAAGCTCCCCTGAACAGGCCAAGCGCCGCAGACGGTCAGCCTTGCGGATGTCTTGGGCGTGGGTCTTGCCCTGGCCCGGCTTTTCGCCGATGCTGTTCCAAATGGCGGTCACAAGTTCACAAAGTGCCGCCGCGTCCCGCAAGCATCCAGGGTGATCGACGATGAACGTACAAGACGGCATGTCCAGCGTGGTCCTGAGCATCGGGCCGACGCATACACTGCGCGATGCGGCCCGGATGATGTCAGCGCGGCACGTGGGGGCCGCCGTGGTGGTGGACCCGGACGGCGACGGGGTCGGTATTCTCACCGAGCGCGACGTACTCGACTCCATCGGCGCCGGGCAGGACCCGGACACCGAAATGGCCGCGCAGCACTGCACGTCGGACCTGGTTTTCGCCGCGCCGCGCTGGACCCTGGAACATGCGGCGGCGGCCATGGTCAAGGGCGGCTTCCGGCACCTGGTCGTGGTCGAGGGAAGCGAAGTGACCGGGCTGCTGTCCATGCGTGACATCGTCCGCTGCTGGTCGGGTACGGCCGTTCGAGCTCCGGGGCGGGTGGCGGACGACAAGCGGCACCCGGCCGGCCAGAACGTGGCGGGCGCGTCCCGCTGACCCCGCGTTTCGTGCCGGACGTGAATTCCGGCGCCTGCCGCCCGCCCTGCCGATGCATTCGGTTCTCGCCAATGGCACTGCGCACAGCGACCACGCCGCTGGTCGCGGGGAAGGCGGTAGGGCCGGCATGACGTCTCAGCCGCAGCAATGGCCCGCCAGGCTCACCGACGCGGGGATGCGGGCGGAGCTGGAAAAGCTTCCGCCCGGCCATCCTTCGTCGCCGTGGACGGCGAGCGGCGCCCGCCGCCCCCCACCGCCGCGCCTGCAGGACCTGGAACTCCCGCTGCCGGGCACCTGGGCGGGCGCTCCGGAGGACGACCTGCGGCCAGCGCCCGGCTGGGACGACGGGGAAATTGATGCGCTCCTGGGGGAACCGCCGGGGGGATGGGACGCGTCATAGTTCCGCCGGCGGCCAGCGGGCCGGGCCCGGCGCATCCCATCCCCGCCGGGCCCGGCCGCTGCCCATTGGGCGGCATTCCCCGGCGCTTGGCAGCTGGCGAACCCCGGTGTTATCAGCTCACGGCGCCGCCCTTGTCGTCTCGGGCCCTTATCATCTCGCGGCCGAGTGACGTTGGTGAGACCGTGGAGGCATGGACCGACAGCGTGCCGAACGCCACCTCCGGCTGGTCGCCGAAGCGGCGTTGCGGCACGCCAGGACCCTGCCCAGCGACACCAGTGGTGAGGTCCACCCGCACGACGTCTTCGCCGGGTGCGTCCGCCGGTTCCAGTGGGCGGCCGCTGCCCTGATCGCGGTCGGCGCCGTGGACGCCGGCCAGGCCGACGTGCTGCTGGACGAGCTTCAGGCCGCGCTGGCGGTCCGGCACCTGCCAGCCATCAACTCGGCGCCGGCGTTCCAGCGCCAGGCTGGGGCTCCGGGCCCGGTGGCCGGGCCCGTGGCGGCAACAGGGCCAGCCAGGCCGGCCGGGGCATTGGCAGCCGGGCCCGTGGCGCCACCAGCGGGCGGCCCGGCAGTGGCACCGGCCTGCGGGCCGCCCCGCCTGATACCTATCGGCCGGATGCTGCCTTTCCGCAACGAGGCCGGCAGCGGCGAGCTTTACCTGATGTCGCTGCTGGTCACCGGGACCCAGGCGGCCATCCCGGCGGTGGCCAGATACCGCCCCTTCGGCCGCGGAGCGCGTTCATTCCCGCGGCCATCACCCCTCCCGCCATTCGAAGGGGTGAGCGCCACCGACGACCGCGGTACGAGCTACCAGGTGTACTCCCACGGCGGCCTGATGCGGCCGGACTGGTCGGGTCACCTGGAGATCCGGCCTGTGCCGCCCGCCGGGGCCTGCTGGCTGGAGATGTCCGGCGCCACGGGCGCCAGCGCCCGGATCGACCTCACCCGCCCCGCCAGGCCCTGTGACGCACCGGTCGAGCCCCAGGCGGCCCCGGCGGCCGAGAAGCTGCTGGAGAACGTGGCCCAGCACATCCTGGCCGTGGCGGCTGAGCTACCCGGGGTGGCCCAGCAAACCGCCGACGGGGCAGCAGACATGGTGGCCGCGCTGGAGGCTGCGGGCACGCTGTCGCCCTTCAGCGCCGTACCCGGCTACCTGGCCACCGTGTGCGAGCGGCTCGGCATCGACGATCACAGGATCCCGGCCCCGCCCGCCGCCCGGCTGCCCGAACCATGGCTGAGCGTCCTGGCCTGCTATGGGCGCCGGCACCGCCCGGCGGTCCGGGACGGCACCGCCGCCGTGGCCGTGCTGCTGCCCGAACTGGACGGGGCCCGGATCGCGCTGACCGGCCTGCACACCATGCGCGGCCATACCTTCCTGCACGTGTTCGGCCGCGACCTGCCGCAGGCGCTGCCGGCCTGGCGCGGGCCGGCCGCCTACCCCGCCTTCGGCTGGTGGCTCCGGGATGAGGCCGGGCACTGGCATGTGGCCGTGCAGCGCCATTGGGGGCAGGGATTCGGCGACGGGGAGACCATGCTCGAGCTCCGGGTGGTGCCGCCGCTGAGTCACGAGACCGCCTGCTGCACCCTGCTCGTCACGACGCGGACGGCCCAGGCGGGCGTCCATGTGCCGCTGGCCTGGTGGGCGTCACCGTGAGCGGCCTGCCTGATGACCCGTGGTGGCAGATCTTCCCCGCACTCGAGACGTGGGTGCCCTGCGGCCCGGACCTGCACCCGGTGCGCTTCCAGGACGGCCGGCTCAGCCTGCCTGCCCACCCCGACGCCGAAGGCGAGCTCGTCTTCGCGGCGCTGAGCGGGGAGAAAGCGTGCTGCATCGAGGTCGCCGCGGCCTGGCGCCGGCACGCCGACGATCTCCGCGTGCTGGCGCTGGGCCCCCGCGGGCCTTCGGATACCGTCAACATCAGCTGGGATGACATCCAGGACGTCCGGTCCAGGCCGGTGAGCAAGTACGCGCGCCCGTACGGCCTCACCCGCCGCGGCGGGATCCACAGCCACCCCATGCGCCCCGGCCCCGCCAGGCCCAACCTGGACCGCCGGCCCAACCTGGCCCGCCGGCGCAGACTGGATCGCCGACGCAGCCCGGCCCGCCGACGCCGCCTGGACCGCAGCCTGGACCGCCAGTGCGCCCTAACCCACCGGTGCGCCCTAACCCACCGGTGCGCCCGGGGCCGCCCGGGTCGCGCCGGTTCCCGCGCATGTTTGCCGGACACGGAACCGGCGAGCCAGAGCGGGTCCAGGCCGAACGGCTGGAGATGCTGCTCCTGCTCGCTCTTGGGCCGGCGTTCCAGATGCTGTTGTCCGGGCTGGTCGCGGCGGCCTGGTCCGACGGCGGCGCCCGCGCCAGCGACCGCCCCCGCCATCGCCCGGCCCTGGAGGCGGCGCTGACCGGGCGGCTGGCCGCCACGGCGGCGCCCTGGCTCGGCGTCAGCCCGGATCAGGTGGACGCGCGGCTGCACGAGGGCGCCGGCTGGGGCCGCCTGGAGCCGACCGGAAGCGGTCTGCGCGCCAGCCTGCCGGCCGGCTGGCTGGCCACCGTGTGGGCCGGCGGCCTGGCGGTGGTGGGCGGTCATCTCGTCGTGGCGGTGCGGCGCGTGGCGTGGCCCGAGGCGACGGTCCTCGCCATCCGGGAACCGGGCAGCGGCCCAGTGGTCCTGAACATCCGGGCCGGCGAGGATGCCAGCTGCGCCGGTGACCGCGCACACTGGGAGGTAACCGATCGCTGGGCACCTGGCGCGGGCCACGGGCGGGCCGCGCCATCCGGCGGAGAGGCAGGCCAACCGTGAGCGTGGACGAGGACCCGGCTGCGCGGCCCGCTGGTCCCGGCATGCCGGGACTGGGCAGGCCGGGACTGGGCGGGCCGGGACTGCCGGCGCCCACGGTCCCGGTGGCGGCCGATCCCACGGTCGCGGCGCTCACCGTGGCGGTGGCCGCGAAGGTGCCCGTCCTGCTGTGGGGGGCACCGGGCACCGGCAAGACGTCGGCGATCCGGGCGCTGGCGGCCGCGGCCGGGCTGCCGTGTGAAACGGTGATCGCGTCGATCCGCGAGCCGTCCGACTTCGCGGGCCTCCCGGTCGTAGCCGGTGCGGGAGTGCGGTTCGCGCCCCCGGCCTGGGCCCAGCGGCTGGCCGCGGCCGGGCGGGGCCTGCTGTTCCTGGACGAGCTGTCCACCGCGCCACCGGCCGTGCAGGCGGCCCTGCTGCGGGTGGTCCTCGAACGCGCCGTGGGTGATCTCGACCTGCCCTCCGAGGTGGCGGTCGTCGCCGCGGCCAACCCGCCGGAGCAGGCGGCGGACGGGTGGGACCTGTCCGCGCCGCTGGCCAACCGGCTCTGTCATCTCACCTGGGAGATCACGCCCCGGGTGGTGGCCGACGGGCTGGCCGGCGGCTGGACCGCCCCCCAGGTGCCGGAGCTGACCGGGGGCTGGGAGGCCGAGGAGATACTGGCCCGCGGGCTGGTGGCGGCCTTCCTGCGGGCCCGGCCCGCGCTGGCGTGCGCGCCGCCGACGGATCCGGCGGCTGCGGGACGCGGCTGGCCGAGCCCGCGAACCTGGGAGATGACCGCCCGGCTGTGGGCCGCGGCGGGCGCCGCGGAAGCCGGGGACGAGGCCCGTGCGGCCCTGGTCCGGGGCTGCGTGGGTGACGGACCCGGGGCTGAGTTCCTGGCCTGGCTGCTGGAGATGGATCTGCCCGATCCTGAGGAGGTGCTGGCCGATCCGGGTGCGTTCCGGCTGCCGGACCGAGCGGACCGGGCCTACGCGGCGCTGGCCGCCGTCACGGCCGCGGTCACCGCGCAGCCGTCGGCGGAACGCTGGGCGGCCGGCTGGCAGGTGCTGGGCATCGGCGCGGCCACAGCCCCGGACGTCGCCGCGGCGGCCGCCCGGGTCCTGGCCCGGCACCGGCCCGACGGTGCCGGCCTGCCACCGGAGATCCACGTGTTCGCGCCGGTCCTGCGGGACGCCGGCCTGCTGGCGACATGACCGCCGGCCCCACCGGCCACGTCCCGGGGCTGGCCGGGGCGCGGTTGTGGGCGGCCGCCCGGTTCCCCTATCTGGCCAGCGGCATCTTCGGCACGCAGGTGATCGCCACGCGGGGCAGCGAAACGGTGGCCGTCGACGAGCACTGGCGGCTGCATGCCGACCCGGACATCGCGGCCGGCTGGTCGGCGGCTGAGCTCGGCAGCGTGCTGGTCCATCACGTCTGCCATCTGCTGCGCGCGCACGCGGACCGGGCCCGGGCCCTGGGCCTCCGCCCTGAGGACGCCGGCGCGTGGACCCGCGCAGCGGACGCGGAGATCAACGACGACCTGGTGCCCGCGGGCCTGGAACTGCCGGGCGACCCGGTGCTGCCACAGCATCTGGGTGCCGAGCCGGGCGGCCTGGCGGAGCAGTATTTCCAGCCGGGCCCGGGCGGCGGCCCCGGATGGGAGATCGACTGCGGCAGCGGAGCGGACGGCTGCCCGCGGCCAGGTGACGGGCCACCCGGCCCGGCCGGGGACGGGCCCGGCCGGCCCAGGACGGGCAGGGTGCGGCCGCCGGGCTGCCCGGCTGGCAGGCGGACCTGCTGCGCCGCCTGATCGCCGCGGACTGCCTCCGCCACGGCCAGGAGGCCGGGACGGTCCCGGCCGGGCTGATGCGCTGGGCCCAGGGCATCCTGACACCGGCCGTCGACTGGCGGACCCTGCTCGCCGCCGAGCTGCGCCGGGCCATCGCGGACCGGGCCGGCGCGGCCGACTACTCCTACCGGCGGCCGTCCCGGCGAGCGGCCGTGGCCGGTGACGTCGTGCTGCCCGCCTTGCGCCGGCCGGTGCCCGAAGTCGCCGTCGTCTGCGACACCTCGGCCAGCATGACCGACGACCTGCTGGCCGTGGCGCTCACCGAGGTGGAAGGCCTGCTCAAGTCGCTCGGCCTGGTCCGTCAGGTCCGGGTGCTGGCCTGCGATACCGCCGTCGCTCCCGCCCAGCGGGTGTCGTCGGCCCGCCAGGTCGAGCTGATCGGCGGGGGCGGGACCAATATGGGAGCCGGCATCGCGGCGGCGTCCGCGCTGCGGCCCCGGCCGGCGATCACCGTCGTCCTCACCGACGGCTATACGCCCTGGCCCGGCATCCCGCCGAAGGGCATGCGCGTGGTCGTCGCCCTGCTCGGTGACGCGGCCCCGGACGCTCCGGTGTGGGCCCGCACCGTCCGCGTGCCGACCGCCTCAGCGCGATGATTGCTCCCCGGCAGGTGAAAAAGGGCCCGGCCCGGTGAGCGGCCCGTCCGGCGGCCCCGCAAACGCTCAGCCCAGCGACCCCGCAAACGCTCAGCCCAGCGACCCCGCAAACGCTCAGCCCAGCGACCCGCAAACGCTCAGCCCAGCGACCCCGCAAACGCTCAGCCCAGCGACCCCGCAAACGCTCAGCCCAGCGGCCCGGCGCCACCGGAAGGCCAGCCCAGACGGCCCGCGGGCGCCCAGCCCGTGCCGCGGGCACTGAGCGTGGTCGCGGTGCTGCTGACCGTCGGCTCCGCCGCCACGGACGTGGCCTGCTTCACCCGGCTCGGCAGCGTATTCGCCAGCGTGATGACGTCCAACATCGTCTTCCTCGGGCTGGCTGCCGCCCAGCACTCCGGCAGGCTGGCCGAACGCGCCGCCATCGCTGTCGCCGCCTACGTGATCGGCGTGGCCGCGGCCTCGCGGCTGGCCGGTACCGGCCAGCGGGCCGGCCACCAGGACGCGGCGTACTGGTCCGCGTGGATCGCCGGTGCCCTGATCACCGAGGTTGTGCTGCTGGCCGTCTTCACCATCGGCTGGCAGATCACTGGGGCCAAGCCAGCGGGCGGCGCGCAACTGTTCCTGCTCGCGGTGGCGGCGATGGCCATGGGCCTGCAGAGCGGTGTGGTGGCCATGATGGGACTCGCCGGGGTCTCGACCACCTACCTGACCGGAACGCTGACGTCGCTGGTCGGCTCGGTGGCCGGCTCCGGCCACGGGCGTGGCGACAACAACGGGCGGCGGGTCGCCGCGCTGTGCGCGCTGGCGGCGGGTGCGGGCCTGAGCGGCCTGCTGCTGGCCACGGCCCAGGCCGCGGTCCCGGCCGTCCCGCTGGTGATGCTCCTCGCCGTCCTCGCGGTCGGCTTCAGCTGGCTGCGCCCGGCCGGCGCAGCGCCGGAGGCCGCCCGGCCTCGGACGGGAATACCACCGGCGGCCAGTTCGTCCTCACGTGCAGGGCAGCGTCCCCGCGCCGGGGACCAGTGACCCGGGAGGTGCGGAGGTTGATGAGCGTGGACACAGCGGCGCCGGCCGCGGTGGCGGGCCTGACGCGCAGCGATCCGCACACCCCGGGCATCACCCGCGAACGCGCCGGAGACAGCTTCCGGTACCGGGACGCATCGGGCGCGCTCATCACCGACGACGCAACGCTGCGCCGGGTCAAGGCGCTGGTGCTCCCGCCGGCCTGGCGGGAGGTCTGGATCTCACCCGATCCGCTGGGCCACATCCAGGCCACCGGCGTCGACACCAGGGGCCGGACCCAGTACCGCTACCACCAGCTGTGGCGCGAGCAGCGTGACGCGGACAAGTTCGCGCACATGCTGCGGTTCGCCGCCGCGCTGCCCGCACTGCGCACCGCCACCCTGCGGGACCTCAGGCGCCGCGAACTCGACCGGGACCGGGTGACCGCCAGCGCGGTGCGGCTGATCGACCTGGGGCTCTTCCGCATCGGCGGCGAGCGGTACGCCGAGCTTGATCATCACTACGGGGCGGCGACGCTGGAGAAACGGCACGTGCAGGTGCAGCGGGACGGCGTCCGCTTCGACTACACCGCCAAGGAAGGCAAGCACCGGGAGATCACCGTTACCGACGCGGCGATCCGGTCCACCGTGCGGGCGCTGACCCGCAGCGGCAACGGCCTGGACGCCCTGTTCTCCTGGCGGGAGGGGGACCGGTGGCACGTGCTGCACTCCCAGCACGTGAGCGGTTACATCGCCGCGCACTCCGGCGGGCACTTCACGGCCAAGGAGTTCCGGACCTGGAACGCCACCGTGCTGATGGCGCTGCTGCTGGCCAACGCGGAACCACCGCCGAGCGCCCGGGCCCGCAAAAGCGTCATCACGGCCAGCGTGCGCGGGGTGGCCAACTGGCTCGGCGACACCCCGACCGTGGCCCGCTCCTCCTACATCGACCCCACGCTCATCAGCCGGTACGAGGCGGACGGGGTGCTGCCGGGCATCCCGGCATTTCCGGCCTCGCTGCCTGCCGCCGAGGCGGCCGAGGCGGCGGTGGCCGCGCTCCTGGCCACTCCGGGCTGACGGGCCCGAGCCGGGACACCCGGCCGGGAACTGCCGGGAATGGGCACAATTGGCCGGCCAGAATGCCAGGCACCCGGCGCGTGGTACCCGCACAACGGAATGCCCCGGACGAGAATGTGCGGAATACCGGGGTCATTAAATTAATTTAAGAGCCCTTGGCGCGGCGTCTTCAGCGAGCGGCGCCTGCGGTCGAGAAAGGCCCGTTCGGCCGCATTCTGGGTGCCGGCCATGGCCGCCTGGTACGCCTCATCCGCTTCGTCCGGCCGGCCCAGCCGCCGCAGCAGATCGGCGCGGACGACGTGGAACACGTGGTAACTGCCCAGGTCCAGGTCGTCGACCAGCCGCAGGGCCGCGCCCGGGCCGTCGACCTCGGCCACCGCGACCGCACGATGCAGCGCCACCACCGGGGTCGGCTGCTGCGCCAGCAACTGGTCATACAGCCGGACGATCTGCGGCCAGCTCGTCGTTGCGGTGTCCGGCGCATCGCTGTGCACCGCGTTGATCGCCGCCTGCAGCTGGTACGGGCCCGGCTGGTTACGCCGCAGACAGGCGCGGACGAGGCCCTGGCCTTCCGCGATCAGATCCCGGTCCCAGCGCTGGCGGTCCTGCTCGGCCAGCGGGATCAGGGCGCCATCCAGGCTGGTCCGCGCCGCACGGCGGGAATCGATCAGCAGCATCAGCGCCAGCAGGCCGAGGGCCTCCGGCTCGTCAGGCATCAACGCGGCCAGCAGCCGGCCGAGCCGGATCGCCTCCTGGCTCAGCTCCGGCCGGCTGAACCGGTCGCCCGAGCTTGCGCTGTAGCCCTCGTTGAAGATGAGGTAGACGACGGCCAGAACGGACCGCAGCCGATCCGCCAGCTCAGCCTCGCGCGGGATGCGGTACGGGATTCCGGCGTCGCGGATCTTGTTCTTGGCCCGGACCAGGCGCTGGGCCATCGTCGGCTCGGGCACCAGGAAGGCGCGGGCGATTTCGGCGGTGCTCAGGCCACCCAGCAGCCGCAACGTCAGCGCCACCTGAGCCGCGGTGGCCAGCGACGGGTGGCAGCAGGTGAAGATGAGGCGCAGCCGGTCGTCGCGCACGGGTCCCTCCTCGGCTGGCTCGCAGCCCGCGCCGGCCGCGTGCAGCACAGCGGCCTGCGCATGCCGGTCCTCCCGGGACGATTCGCGTCTCAGCCGGTCGATCGCCCGGTTCCGGGCTGTGGTGATGATCCATCCCGCGGGGCTTGGCGGGGTACCGGCCGCCGGCCACCGTTCCAGCGCTGTCGTGAACGCCTCCTGGACCGCCTCTTCGGCGACGTCGATATCACCGAAGATGCGGACCAGGACAGCGACCGCACGGCCGTACTCCTCGCGGAACGCCCGCTCGATGTCCCGCTCCGGGTGCTGTCCGGGGTCGCGGCCGGGCGTGGGGGGCTCAGTCCGAGGCATCGGTCTGGAACGGCCGCACTTCCAGGGGCAGGCCTGTCGTCTCGGCATACCTCCGGCCCCAGGCCAGCGCCACGTCGAGGTCCGGCGCCTTGATGATCATGAACCCACCGAGGTACTCCTTGCCCTCAACGAACGGGCCGTCCGTGACGAGCACGTCGTCGTCCTTTGCGCGCAGCACAGTCGCGGTTTCCGGTGCGCAGAGGCCATCGCCGAACACCCACGCGCCCTCGTCGATGAGTTCCTGCCGAATGACTCCGAGCTTCTGCATGATCGGCCCGAGGACTTCGGGAGGCGGGGGGTCGCCCTGGGGCTGGTACATGCTGAGCAGGTAGTGCTTCATGGTCGGTGCTCCTTCTTCCGGGCCGGCTTGGCGTTCGGCCAGCTCATCGCCGGCCTCTCACTCCCTACACGAACAGGAAACGCCCGGATCGACAGCCGGGCGCCGAACTTCTGCAGATTCGGGAACGGATCCGGCACCCGGGCCCTGGGACCCCGAGCACTCAGGCACGCCCGGCAGCCCGGTTGCGCCAA
The DNA here is from genome assembly GCA_963775825.1 of uncultured Actinomycetes bacterium. Lineage (GTDB taxonomy): Bacteria > Actinomycetota > Actinomycetes > Streptosporangiales > Streptosporangiaceae > Bog-532. Next base: position 242,916 of record CAVZKY010000031.1, on the reverse strand, counting down.
ACGCCCGGTACCCGAGTCCCGCCAGGCGTTTCACGCTAATATGTCCAGGTACTTCTCAGGCACGTTGCAGAATTCTTCGGGGCACGTCCCGTCATCGAGCCTTCATGTTCCGGGGGTATAAGTGGGGCTCGGTGGGGCAATACCCACAGGCGCTCAGCAGGAGGTACGTGCGTGCCGCGATCGGTACCGCCGAGGGACTGGTATGACAGCCGGCTGCTGGATCAGGGCAGCCAGGACCGGGGGGAAAGAGGCCGTCGCGCCCCCGGCGGCCCGGACGATTACGGACCGGACGGCACCGCTGGGCCCGATAACGGGCCGGACGGTTACGGACCGGACGGCACCGCTGGGCCTGACTACGGGCCGGACGATTACGGACCGGACGGCACCGCTGGGCCCGATTACGGGCCGGACGGTTACGGACCGGACGGCACCGCTGGGCCCGATTACGGGCCGGACGATTACGGACCGGACGGCACCGCTGGGCCCGATTACGGGCCGGACGGTTACGGACCGGACGGCACCGCTGGGCCCGATTACCGGCGGGGACCGGACGGCACCGCTGGGCCCGATTACGGGCCGGACGGTTACGGGCCGGACGGTTACGGGCCGGACGGCACCGCTGGGCCCGGCTACAGGCCGGGCGGTTACGGGCCGCGGCACAGCGCCTCGCCTGGCTACGGGCCGGGCGATTACGAGCCGAGCGATTACGGACCGGGTCGCTACGGACCGCGGCACGGCGCCTCGCCTGGCTACGAGCCGGGCGATTACGGACCGGGCGATTACCAGCCGGGCGATCACGGACCGCGCGATTACGGACCGCGCCACAGCGCCTCGGCTGGCTACGGGCCGGGCGGCAACGGGCCGGGCGGCAACGGGCCAGGCAGCAACGGGCCAGGCGGCCCGGTGGCGCGGGGCCCGCGTGATGACGCGCAGAGCGGGGCGCCCGGGCCCGGCGACGGCGGCCGGGCTGGCCGGCGCCGGACGGTTAAGCCGCGCCGGACGGTTAAGCCGCGCCGGCGGTGGCTGCGCCGGCTGCTCGCCCACCGCAGCGTGCGGGTCATCCTCATCGTGCTCATCCTGTTCCTCGGCTGGGTCGGCTGGTCGGTCGGCCAGGCCATGACGGCACCAGGCAACGGCACCGCCTCCACCCGGCTCGCCGAATGGGCGCGGGACCACTACCTGGGTCCCGTCGTCACGCTGGGCGAATGGCTCACCTACAAGGCCCCCAAGGTCGGCGGGAAGCCGCAGTTCTCGCTGGCGGCCCCGGCCACCGGCGGCCCCACGTCGGCGACCGCTCCGCACAACCCCGGTGCCGCCACGATCACGCCGGTCGTGCCCTCCCGGCTCAGCTCGCCCGCCGGATCGCCGCTGCCCGGCGAAGGTCAGTGGCGGGCACTGGCCAGCGTGCACGGCATCCCGGCCATCTACGGCACCTACCTGCGCCCGGACAGCGTGCACACGTCCTACGTGGCCGGTATCGCGTCGATGGACCAGCGCCTGCTCTCGTTCCAGCTCCGGCCGGGTGCCGAGGATCCAGGGCCGGGCCACTGGGGCTACTCGCCGTGGCTGCCGCCGGGCTCCCGCACCGGGCTGCTCGGCACCTTCAACGGCGGATTCAAGCTCGACTCCGCCGGCGGCGGTTTCTACCTCAACGGCCTGACCAAGGGCACCCTGACCAGCGGCGCCGCGTCGCTCGTCTACGACAGGAACGGCCAGGTGGCCATCGGCTCCTGGGACCACGGCGTGGGCATGAGCCCGAACGTTCTTGGCGTCCGGCAGAACCTCAAGCTCATCGTGGACCACGGGGCCGTGCCGGCCTCGGTGGACCAGGACGTGCAGAGCCAGTGGGGCGCCACGCTAGGCGGCGGCTACTACGTGTGGCGCTCCGGGGTCGGCATCACCAGCGACGGGCGCATCATCTTCGTCTACGGTCCCGCGCTGTCGGTGCGGTCCCTGGCCGGCCTGCTGCAGCGGGCCGGTGCCGTGAACGCCATGCAGACTGGACATCAACCCGGCTTGGATGTCGTACATGTACTACAAGCCGTCACCGAGTGCCGCCGACCCCACGCCAGTGAACCTTCTCCCCACCCAGCAGGAGCCGGCGGACCGCTACTACTCGGTCAACAGCCGTGACTTCACGGCGGTATTCGCCCGGTGACCCGCCCACTCCCCGAGGCCGTCACCAGCCGGGCGGCCGCTTCCGATGCCGCGCGGTACCCGGCCCGCTGGCTGCTCGCGGTGCTGCGCACCGCCCGGCCGCGGCAGTGGCCGAAGAACCTGCTCGTATTCGCGGCGCCGCTGGCCGGGACATCGCTCGGGCGCCACGACGGGCTGGCCTATGCGCTGGTCGCGGCGGTGGCGTTCACCGTCGCGTCCGTCGCGGTCTACATGGTGAACGACGTCGCCGACGCGGAACGGGACCGGCGGCATCCGGTCAAGCGGCGGCGACCGATCGCGGCCGGCGAACTGCCCAAGGCCCACGCGGTCGCGGTGGCCGTCGGCTGCGTCGTCGTGGCCGTGGCCGCGGGCTTCCTGAACGGCACCCCGCTGCTGTCGGTGATCATCGCCGCGTATATCGCCTCCTCGCTGTTGTACAGCCTGGTGCTCAAGCACATCCCGGTGATCGAGCTGATGTTCGTCGCGTCCGGGTTCGTGCTCCGGGCGCTCGGCGGCGCGGCGGCGACCCACGTGCCGCCCTCGGGCTGGTTCCTGCTCGTCTGCAGCCTCGGCGCCCTGCTGGTCGCCACCGCCAAGCGGTACACCGAGATGGTCGTGCTCGGCCCCGAGGCGGTGCGGCACCGGCCCTCGATGCGCTGGTACCGGCCGGCCGCCCTGCGGCTGACCCAGCGCATCACCGCGGTGGCGATGATCATCACCTACGCGCTGTGGGCCCTGGGCGAGCACGACAACTGGATCCGGGCCTGGCACCTGGCCAGCGCCCTGCCGCTCGCGGGCGCGCTGGCCCGGTTCGACCGGCTCACCGCCCTGGCCACTCCCCGGCCCGTCGAGGACCTGCTGGTCCGGGACACGCCCATGGTCCTCCTGGAGCTAGCCTGGCTGCTGATGTTCATAACCGGTCTCTGGGAGCTCGTGCAGTGACGACACAACGGCAAGGAAGCAGAATCCTGCTGCTCGGCGGGACGAGCGAGATCGGGCTGGCCATCCTGGCCGCGCTCCGGCTGCCACCGGAGACCGAGATCCTGCTGGCCGGCCGCGATCAGGCGGCGCTGGAGGCCGCCGGGAAGACCCTCCCCGGCCGGATCCGGACCTACCATTACGACGCCACGGAGATCTCCGCACACGACGCCCTCATCCGGGACGTCTTCGCGGGCGGACCGGTGGATATCGTGATCTCCGCCGCCGGGGTGCTGACCCCCCAGCCGGTGCTGGACCAGGATCCGCGGCAGGCGGCGGTGCTCATCGACACCAACTTCACCAGCCACGTCACCACGCTGCTGGCGTCGGCGGCCCGGATGCGCGACCAGGGGCGCGGCACGATCGTGGTGCTGTCCTCGGTGGCCGCGGTCCGGCCCCGCAAGGCCAACATGGTGTACGGGGCGGCCAAGGCCGGGCTGGACGCGTTCGCGCGCGGGCTGGCGGACTCACTGCACGACAGTGGCGTGCGGGTGCTGCTGGTCCGGCCCGGATTCGTCACCGGGCGGATGACGGCGGGCATGGATCCCGCCCCGCTGGCCACCACCCCGGCCGCCGTCGGCGCGGCCGTCGCGGCCGCCCTGGGCGCGGACCGCCAGACCCGTCAGACCGTCTGGGTGCCGCGGTCACTGGCCGGCCTGGCCACCGCCATGCGGCTGGTGCCACGGGCGGCCTGGCGCCGGGTCTCCCGGTAGCGACCCCGGGCAGGAACAGCGCTGCCGTCCTCCCCGCCGTGAACGGCGGGGATTCCTCCAGCTGAAGGACAGGGCTTGCGCCCGGCCATTTTGGTCAGGAGGCCTCGGCCCGGCGGGGGATGTGCACGGGCGGGAAGATCGCCCCGGAGCCGGTCAGGTACCCGGCGACGGTGCGGAGCAGGGCCTGCGCCGTGAGGTCGGCCACCCGGTCCACGGCCGCGGGGTAGAGGTCGCTGTCCGGGCCGCCGAACATCGGCCGGTACACGCCGGCCAGCGCCAGCCTGGTGCTGGCCTGGCCCGCGGGCGAGAGGGTGAGGTCGGCGTCCAGCACCGGGAACAGGCCGCCGGACCCGCCGGTCGCCTCCCAGCGCAGTCCTGCGGTCGCCTGGCCGGAGCCCCGCGTACAGGTGAGCGTGCGGACCCGGGCCAGCCTGGGGCAATCCAGGCCGAGGCTGGCGAGCCCCTCGTGGTAGGCCACCCGTGACGCGTCCACCAGCGCGCGGTCAGCGACCAGGCCGACCAGCCCGGGCCGCGCCGTGGCGAAGTCAACGCCGCATTCGATGTCGTGGGCGACGAACATCTGCCCAGCCTGGCACCCGCCCGCGATGGGCAGCCAGGGACCAACGTCACCAACTGTGGCAGGGTGGGGGACGTGGGGCGGCCGTGGACGAACTAGCGCAGCTGCGCGACGCGGGAATGGCCCGTGGGGACCTGGTCGGGCTGGCCGCCGGCCCTGGCCCGCGGATCGGGCTGTCCGCAGCCGGCCGGCCGCTCCTGGCCGGCGCGGACGCCGTGCGCCTCGCCGACGGGAAGCTGCGGCCCCGCTGGGTGATCTGGTCCGGTGCGACGGCGGCCACGCTGGCGGCCCGGGCCGTGCGGCTGGCTACCTGCTGGGACATCGCGGCGGTACACCGGCTGCTGTTCGGCGGATGGCGGGCCGACCCCGGCTGGGTTTGGGCCCACCTGCAGGAACTCGCGCTGGCGGCGATCCCGGCCGCAGGGCCGGCCAACCTGTTCGAGCAAGGTGAGCCCGGGGACCTGGAGGAGCCGGTCGGGCCGGACGGTTACCTGCGGCCCCCGTGGGTGAGCGGCGGCTGGTCGGCCAGTCCGGGCCACCTGACCCGGTGGGCGGAGCTGGCCGTCACGACCGCCGCGCTCCAGCAGGCCGCGCTGGCCCGGCTGGCTGACCGGCCGATGGCCCCGGCCACGGCCTACTCCGAGTCGGCGGCTGAGCTGCTGTGCGCGGAGCTGTCGGCGGATGGGCTGCCGATGGACCGGGCGGCCGCGCAGCAGGTCCTGGCGGCGTTCGTCGGCCCCCGGCCGCGGACCGGGGCCGAGGCAGCGCGCAGCCGGGCCGCGCGCGACGCCGCCGTGCTCCGGCACGCGCCGCCGGGCGCCTCCGCCGACCTGCGCAGCCCGGCGCAGGTGCGCTCGCTGCTGGCCCGGGCCGGTGTGGACGTACCCGACACCCGGGCCTGGCGGCTGCGGGCGTTCCGCGACGCCCACCCGCTCGTCGCCGCCCTGCTGGAGTGGCGCAAGGCGGAACGGATCGCCACCACCTACGGCTACGGATGGCTGGACGCTCACCTCGGGGAGGACGGCCGGCTGCGCGGGACCTGGACGGGCTCGGACGGTGCGGCCGGGCGGATGACCGCCTCCGGCGGCCTGCACAACATGCCGGCGGTGATGCGCCGGGCGGTCGTGGCCGAAACCGGGCACGTCTTCGTCCGGGCCGACCTCGGCCAGATCGAGCCACGGGTGCTCGCCGCGGTCTCCCGGGACCGGGCCCTGGCCGCCGCGACCACGGCCGATGACCTGTACGCCCCGGTCGCGGAGCAGCTCGGGGTGGACCGGCCCACGGCCAAGGTCGCGGTCCTGGGCGCCATGTACGGGCAGACAACCGGACACGGCGCCCTCGCGCTGCGGCGGCTGACCCGGGCCTACCCGGTCGCCATGAGGTACCTGGATGAGGCGGACCGCGACGCTCAGGCCGGACGTGACCTGCGTACGTACGGTGGCCGGCGGGTCGTGATGACGGCGGGCGGCAACGAGACGGCGGCCCGGATCGCCGCCCGGGGCCGATACGGCCGGAACGCCCTCATCCAGGGCGCCGCGGCGGAGCTGTTCAAGATGTGGGCGGTGACGGTCCGGGCCCGCGCCGCGCCGCTGGGCGCCCGGATCGTGCTGTGCCTGCACGACGAGCTGATCGTGCACACCCCTGCGGAGCAGGGCGGCGCCACCGCCCGGCTCGTCGACGACTGCCTGCAGGAGGCGGCCGCGCGCTGGGCGCCGGGCCGTGGGGTCCGGTTCATCTCCGACACCAGCATCGTGCACCGGTGGTCCGACGCCAAAGCCACCGCCGGGCCCGGCGACGAGCCACCCGACCCGTGACCGCGGCCTACTGGCCCAGCAGCCAGTGCCCAGGCGCGATCAGCTTCCGGGCCTCGGCCGGCCCCCAGGAGCCCGGCCGGTAGGGGGACACCGGCGGCCGGTGCGACAGCAGCGGGTCGGCCACCTCCCACACCGCGGCCAGGCCGTCCGGCCGGGTGAACAGCGAGCGGTCACCAATGATCACATCGTGGATGAGCCGGACGTACGGCGGCAGCGGGTCCGCGCCGGACAGGCTGGCCAGCGGGATGGCGGCGTGCGCCTCCTCGGTTTCCAGTCCCGGGCCGGGCTTCTTGGCCAGCAGCGACAGGTCGATCCGGCCGCTGCCGTCGAGGGAGAACGCCAGCACGTTGGCGGCCCACGCCAGCTTCCCGGCGAGCGGGCCGGCCTCGCGCGAGATGATGCTGACCCGCTGCTCGGTGGCGGCCAGCCGCTTGCCGGTGCGCAGGTAGAACGGCACGCCGCGCCAGCGAGCGTTGTCGATCCAGAGCCGGGCCGCGACGAACGTGTCCATGGTGGACCCGGGCGCCACCCCGGGCACATCGCGGTAGCCGTCGAACTGGCCCAGCACTACTTCGGCCGGGTCCAGCGGCCGGAAACAACTGATCACCTTCTCCCGTGCGGCCTGCAGGTCCAGGGCGCCGAAACTGGCCGGCGGCTCCATGGCGACCTCAGCCGCGACCTGGAACAGGTGCGTGACCAGCATGTCCAGTATCGCCCCGGTGGCGTCGTAGAACCGGGACCGGTCGGTGATACCCAGCTTCTCCGGCACGTCGATCTGCACCGAATCGATGAACTCATGGCTCCACCCGGCGGCGAACAGCCCGTTGGCGAAGCGCAGCACGTGCAGATCCTGGGTCGCCTCCTTGCCGAGGAAATGGTCGATCCGGTAGACCTGCTGCTCGTCGAGCACCGAGTGGACGATCCGGTCCAGGACCTGGAAGTCCCGCTGCGAGGTGCCGAACGGCTTTTCGTAGACGACCCGGGCGCCGCGGGCCAGGCCGTGCTGGCCGAGGGCCTTGGTCAGCCCGCCGAAGGCGACCGGGGGCACCGCGAGGTAGTGGATCAGCTGCGGGTCGCCACCGAGGGCCTGACGGGCGTCGGCCAGCACGTCCAGCAGGCTGCCGGGCTGGTCGGCGGTGAAGCCACCGCCAGCGAAGAAAACGTGCTGGGAGAACCGGTCCCATTCGCCCGGCCCGGGCTTCGGGCCGAACTCGGTGAGCACATCGTGCACGTGGGTGCGGAACTGCTCGTGCGAGACATCGCCGCGGCCGTTCCCGACCAGCCGCCAGCGCTTGGGCAGCAGGCCTTGCTGCGCGAGCTGGTAGAAGGCCGGCAGCACCAGCCGCTTGGCCAGATCGCCGGTCGCACCGAAGAGAACGAAGATCGTCGGGCCCGGCTCCGGGCCGGGATCAGGTTTCGCGGTCGCCATGGCATCCAAACCTACGTAAAGCGCCGTCCGCCCTTCCCCGCCGCCCCCCGAATAACCCGCGCCGCCCCTGGATAACCCGCGCACGGGCCCTTGCCAGGGCGGCCCCGGGTGGGCAGGTTGGACGTTATGAGCGCGCCGGACCCGGGCAAGGACACCGCCACCGCGCAGACCGCGAGCCGGATGGCGGCGGCCGCGGCGGCCTGGCTTGACGCGCTGGACCCCGCGCAGCGGGCCGTGGCCAGCGGGGACACGCCCGGCGGCCCGTCGGACGCCGAGCGGCAGCGCTGGTTCTACACCCCAACCGACCACGGCGGCCTGGCCCTCAGCGCGCAGGACCCGGCTCAGCAGCGGCTGGCGCACCAGCTCGTGGCCAGCGGGCTGTCCCACGCCGGGTACGTCACCGTGGCCACGATCCTCGGGCTGGAGAACGTCCTCGACCACGCCGAGGGCTGGGTCGCTGACTGGGAGCGTGCGCGGGGCCGCGACCCCGGCCTGTACTACCTGCGGGTCTTCGGCAAGCCTGGCGGGGCGGAGCCCTGGGCCTGGCGCTTCGGCGGCCACCATGTGTCGCTCAACAACCTGATCGCCGACGGCCGGGTCCGCGCCGTGACCCCGTGCTTCCTCGGCGCCGACCCGGCCGTCTCCCCGCTGCTCGGGCCGGAGCCGCTGCGCCCGCTGGGCGGAGCCGAGGATCTGGCCCGCGAGCTGATGCACTCGCTCGGCCCCGAGGCCGCCACCCAGGCCACCCTGCTGAACCGCGCGCCGTCAGACATCATCGGCGGCAACCGGCCGCGGCTGGCCGATGGGGACCGGATGATCTCCCTCAGGCACCTGTGGAACGGGACGTTCACCGACCCGAAGGTCGTCTCGGACCTGCATCGCGCCGACACCCTGAACGAGACCGCCACCGGGTACGACAGCACCGACCACGGCCTGCTCGCGCTGACCGGCGCGCCGAAGGGCCTGCCCGCCCGCGAGCTCGGGGACAGCCAGCGCAGACTGCTGCGCAGGCTGCTGGCCGCCTACCTGGGACGGGTCCCCGACGTGCTGTCGCCGCTGCGGGACTACGACGACGAGGCGGCCCTGGACGCCATCCACCTGGCCTGGGCCGGGCCCACCGCCCCTGGCCAGCCGCTGTACTACCGGCTGCAGGGCCCCGGGCTGCTCATCGAGTACGACAACGTCCAGCGGCGGGCGAACCACGCGCACTCGGTGTGGCGCGACCCGGAGTCCGACTTCGGCTACGACGTGCTGGACGCCCACCGGGCCGCGCACCACCGCTGAGACGATCGCCGGAAGATGGCCGGGGGCGGCCCGGCCGCCAGCGAACCGCGGAGCACGCTGACCTGCGGGTGGGCCGGGCTCCCGATGACCGCCCCGGCACAGAAAGCGGCGCGGCGCATACCCGACGTATAACGGCGGCGGCCAATGTCACCACGGCGGAGGCGGCTGGAAGGCAGCATGGTGTCATGAGCGGATCTCTCAGGTACGGCGGCATCGGAACGGCGGCCCCCGGCCGCACGCACGCCCTCTTCGGGCAGACGATGGGGTACGTCGCGGTCACGGCCGGTTTTTTCGCGCTCGGTGCCTACCTCGGGCGCCAGCTGTCCTACGGCTGGGCCTTCGTCTGGTTCATCGCCGCCTTCGCCTGCCTGATCGGCATGAATTTCGCGGTGCGGCGGTCGGGGACATTCGCCGCCATCCTGCTTGTCGCGTTCGGGGTGCTGCTCGGGCTGGCGACGGCACCAACCCTGGTCTACTACGCGAATGCGGACCCGCAGGTGCTGTGGCAGGCCGGGGGCGCCACGGCGCTGTTCATCGCCGGTTTCGGGGCGGCCGGCTACGCAACCCGCCGGGACCTTTCCGGGATCGCGCGGCTGTGCTTCTGGGCGCTGCTGGCCCTCATCGTGTTCGGCATCGTGATGATCTTCGTCCGCATCCCGCACGGCGAGCTTGTCTACTCAGTTCTGGGCCTGGTGATCTTCGCGGGCCTGACCATGTTCGACTTCCAGCGGCTGCGGCGCTCGAGCGATCTCGACTCCGCGCCGCTGATCGCCGCATCGATCTTCCTCGACGTGCTCAACGTTTTCCTCTTCTTCCTGCGGATCTTCTCCCGAAGCAGTAACTGAGCACAGCCCGGTGAGCTCGGCGGGCCGCGCAGGATGCCGGAGATAGGCCACGGAGGTTCGGCGCGCGCTATCGACGGCCTCTCGGCAGGTGGTCCGGAATGTGTAAGAATCCGCAGGTGGAGACCAATCGTCCCGCGGTCGCCGAGCTGATGGCCGATGTCGCCGCGGCGGTCGCCCGCCGGGGCGCCGCGGTATCCGAGGATGTCTACGAGGCGATACTCCAGGACATCCCGCAGCTACGCGACGACAAGCCGGTACTCACGCTGCTCGCTTCGAGCGTGGACAGCAACGTGGATACCTGCCTGCAGATCATGCAGCACCGGATCGACCTCGCCGCGGTGCGGGCTCCAGCCGCGGCGACCGAGTACGCGCGGCGGCTGGCCCAGCGGGGGACGCCGCTGCCCGCGCTGCTGCGCGCCTACCGGGTCGGGCACGTGTGCTTCTCCGACTGGATGCTCAGGGAACTGGCCCGCCAGGCGGGGGACGCGGAGATGATCAGCGCGGCCATGCTGAGCATGTCCCGGGTGGTGGCTGGTTACATCGACCAGACTTCGGAGGAGATGGTCGTCGCCTACGCGCAGGCCCGGGAGAACTGGCTGCGGAACCGGAGCGCCGCGCGCGCCGCGCGGATCCGGCTGCTGCTGGCGGGCGGGCGGATCGATGTGGCCGCCGCGGAGGCCACTCTAGGCTACCGGCTGCGCCAGTACCACGTGGGCCTGGTGTGCTGGGTGGGCGACGCGGCCAGCGCGACGGATGAGATCAACCGGCTGGAGCAGGCAATCGGGCACGTGGCGGGGAAGGTGGCTTGCCCGGGTGATCCGGTGTTCCTGCCGCGGGACGAATCCAGCGCGTGGGCGTGGCTGCCGCTGGGGATCCGGGACACCTTCGACCCGGCGGCAGCGGCCGAGGGGGACGCGGATGTCCGTTTCGCCTTCGGCGACGCGGCGAAGGGGGCGGCGGGGTTCCGGCTGACCCACCGGCAGGCCCTCGCCGCCCAGGCGGTCGCGCTCGCCGCGGGGTCGCACGCACCGCGGGCGGTGGCGTTCGGCGAGGTCGCGCCGATCGCAATGATGCTCGGGTCCGCCGAGCTGCTGCGGTCCTGGGTGCTCGGCACACTGGCGGGCCTGGCCGCCGACGACGAGCACCACGCTGGGCTGCGCGAGACCCTGCTCGTCTTCCTGCAGACCGGGGGGAGCTATAAGACGACCGCCGAGCACCTGATGCTGCACAAGAACACGGTCCAGTACCGGGTCCGCAAGGCGACGGAGAGCCTGGGCCGGCCGGTGGGCGACAACCGGCATGAGGTGGAACTGGCCCTGCAGGCCAGCCACTGGCTCGGCTCGTCCGTGCTGCAGCCCGCCGCCGGTCGACCGGGCTGATCTTGTCGCCGCCCTGGATCGCGCGGCGGCGAAGAAGGCCACCCGGCACACCCAGGCGGCGGGCGTTGGGGCCCGCGCGGCCCGGCTGCTGGTCGACCATTCGTTCAGCCTGACGCTCGACGGTCAGGCGCAGACCATCCAGGCCCTTTTGCGGGCCATCTACGCCAAGCTCGGTGTCCGGGACCGCTCCTCGGCGGTGCAGCGCGCGCGGGGACTACGGCTGCTAGGCCGGCTACCCGCGTTAGCCTCACGGCTCCATCAGGTTGGCCGGGATGACGATATCCCGCTTCTGGATCTTGCCGGTCGGGCCCTTGGGCAGCGCGTCGACGAGCCAGACGTGGCGCGGGTACTTGTAGGCCGCGACCTGGCCCTTGACGTAGTCGCGCAGCTCATCAGCGGTGCTGACGGCACCCGGCTTGAGGGCCACCGCGGCGCCGACCTCCTCGCCCAGGGAAGGATGCGGCAGGCCGATCACGGCGGCCTCGGCGACCGCGGGATGCTCGTAGAGCACCTCCTCGATCTCCCGCGGGTAGACGTTGTAGCCGCCGCGGATGATCAGGTCCTTCTTCCGGTCGACGATGTAGAAGTAGCCGTCCTCGTCGACTCGCGCCAGGTCACCGGTGTGGAACCAGCCCCCAGCCGCCTCCCCTGCCCCCTTCACGGCCTCGGCGGTGGCCTCGGGGCGCTGCCAGTAGCCCTTCATCACGTTCGGCCCGCGGATGACGATCTCGCCGACCTCGCCCTGCGGGACCTCGTGGTCTTCGCCGTCCACGACGCGCATCTGCACGTCCCGGATGGGCGTGCCGATCGAGCCGGGCTTGCGCTCGCGGCCGGGGAGGTTGAACGAGGCGACCGGCGAGGTCTCCGACAGGCCGTATCCCTCCAGCACCGGGACCCCGAACGCCTCCTCGAACCCGCGCAGCACCTCGACCGGCAGCGCCGCGCCGCCGGAGATGCACGTCCGCAGCGTGGAGGTGTCGTAGTCCGCGCGGTCGGGCTGATGCAGCAGCGCCACGTACATGGTCGGCACGCCTTCGAAGACGGTGACCCGGTGGCCGGCGACGATCCGCAGGGCGTGCCCGGCGTCGAACCGCGGCAGCAGGGTCAGGCACGCCCCGGCCGCCACCGCCACGTTGAGCGCGACGGTCTGCCCGAACACGTGGAACAGCGGAAGCCCGCCGAATATGACGTCGTCCGGTCCCGCACAGACGATGTCGGTGCGCGACACCTCGGTGTTGCTGATGAGGTTGCCGTGGGTGAGCTCGGCGCCCTTCGGGTGGCCGGTCGTGCCGGACGTGTAGAGGATCACCGCGGTGTCCTCGTCGCCGGTGTCCGCGACCTGGAAGTCCGGGGTGACGGAGGCCAGCAGCTCGGGGAAGCTGCCCCCGTCCACCACGATGGATTCCGCCTCGGCCTGCTCGGCGCCGCCGCGGGCCTGGTCCGCGAACGCGTGCCAGGCGAAGATCAGCCCGGCCCCGGAGTCGCCGAGGTAGTAGGCGACCTCCCGCGCCTTGAGCAGGGGGTTCATCGGGACGACCACGCCGCCGGCGCGGAGCACCCCGTAGTACACCACGGGGACCTCGGCCACGTTGGGCATCATGATCCCGACCCGGTCGCCGGGCTTGAGGCCGCGCTCGTGCAGCAGCCCGGCCACCCGGGCGCTCGCCTCGTCCAGGGCCCGGTAGGTCATCGCCGCGTCGTCCACCCGCACGGCCACCCGGCTGGCGTGGGCGCGGGTCGTGTCCGTCAAATTCTTGGCCAGGTTCGTCACGCTGCCCATTATCCGCCCGGGGGCCCGGGTGGTCGTCGGTCCCCGGTATCAAGCCTGGTCCCTGGCGTTGGTACTTCGGCACAACCGTGGTGCCGGGCCCGGGTGAGCGCGCCATCCTTCGTACCGTGCGGGTGGCCACAATGAGGCAGCTACGCGAAGGCCCCGATGCCGGTGATGGCGCGGCCGACGATGAGGGTCTGCATGGTCTCGGTGCCCTCGAAGGTGTGGATCGCCTCCAGGTCCACCATGTGCCGCATGACCTGGTAGTCGAGCAGGATGCCGTTGCCGCCGAGCATGTCGCGCGCCTCGGCTGCTATCGCGCGGGCCTTGCGGGTGTTGTGCATCTTGGCCAGCCCGGCCACGGTGGGGGTCAGCCGGCCGGCTTCGGCCAGGCGGCCGATCTGCAGGCAGTACAGCTGCATCGCGGTCAGGTCCGCGAGCATCGATACCAGCCGCTGCTGGATGATCTGGAAGCTGGCCAGCTGCTCACCGAACTGGCGCCGCTCCAGCGCGTAGCGCAAGGCTGCCTCGTAGGCGGAGGTGGCGTGGCCCAGCGCTGCCCAGGCGCAGGTGCTCCGGGTAGTGGCCAGGACCCGGCTGGTGTCCTTGAACGAGCGCGCCCCGGGCAGCCGGTTCCCGGCCGGCACCCGCACCTCGTCCAGGGTGATCTCGGCCTGCCACACCGAGCGCAGCGACACCTTCCCCTCAATGACCCTGGCCTGGTAGCCCGGCGATCCCTTCTCCACCACGAAGCCGTTGACCTGGCCGTCCTCGGTGTTGCGGGCCCAGACGACGATCAGGTCGGCCACGCTGCCCAGGCCAATCCACCGTTTGCGGCCGTTCAGCACCCAGCCCCCGCCCGCCTCCCCATCCCCCTTCACGGGGCGGGCCGAGGTCTCCAGGGCGATCGAGTCCGAGCCGTGCTCCGGTTCGGTCAGCGCGAAGGCCCCCAGCTTGTCCATCCGCGCCATGTCAGGCAGCCATCGCGCCTTCTGCTCCTCCGAGCCGCACATCGCGATCGACTCCATGGCCAGGCCCGCGTGCACGCCGAGGAACACGCCGAGGCTGCCGTCGCCGCGGTGCAGTTCCATCGTGACCAGCCCGCACGCCATCGGGCTCATCCCGGCGGACCCGTAGCCCTTGATGTCCTCGCCGACGATGCCGAGCTCGGGCAGCCGCTTGACCAGCGGCCAGGGTATCTCGGCCCGTTCCCAGTACGGGCCGATGACCGGCACGACCTCCTCGTCGACGAACCGCCGGACGGTGATGAAGTGCGACCACTGCTCGTCGGTGAACTGCTCGCGGACGGAGAAAAAGTCCGTACCGAGTGACTCCCCGAGATGTTCGCTAGCGACCGGTGTCATTCTCGGCTCCTCCCGGGCTGAGGAACGCCTCCACAATGGGAGCGAAGCGTTCTGCGTCGGCGCCCAGCTCAAGGTGGCCGCCGTGATAGATCTGCAGCTGGCTGCGTGGTATCAGCCGGTGCATGATCCGCGCGTTAACCAGCGGGATGATGGGGTCGTCGTCACCGGCCAGGATCAGGGTGGGCGGCCGCAGCTTCGGCAGCAGCGGGAGGCTGGTCCAGCCCACGCTCGCGAGCAGCTGGTAGTAGTAGCCCCGGGTCCGCCCCGAGCCTGCCGTGGCGTGCATCAGGTCACGGGCTTGGGCCGGGTTTTGCCGCGCGCTGCCCCCGTACAGCTCACCGGCGATACGGGCTGCGTGTCCCGGGTCCCGGTGGCGGCGCGGCGTGAGCATCTGCAGCAGGACCTGCGGACGACCGGGGACCATGAGCGCGCCCGGCGCGGTCGCCACCAGCACCAGGCGGCGCAGCCGGTCCGGCCGGCTCAGCGCGAACTGCTGCGCGAGCCCGCCGCCCCAGGAGACGCCCAGGACGTCGGCCTGCCGGTAGCCGAGCCGGTCGAGCAGGCCAGCCAGCCGCGGCGCCGAGGTGCCAAGGTGGTAGGGGACGACCGGGGCCGGCGAGCCGCCGATGCCCGGCATGTCGAACCGGATGACCGGCCGGCGCGGATCGAGCGCGTCGACGAACGGCTGGAGCGCCTCCAGGCTCGCGCCGATGCCGTTGCACAGCAGCAGCGGCGGCCAGTCCGGATTTCCCTCCCGCACCGCGACCCGCATGGCCCAGCCGCCGACCGTCAGAATCCTCATCCGCTCAGCCGCAGCAACCGGCCGCAGCAACCGGCCGCAGCCCCCATCGGACGACGTGACCGAGGCCGGTTCCCAGGCGGTTCCGCCCGGTCGGCGCGGGATGGGACGGGTCAATGGTCATGGACGTATGTCCCTGGCGCGTCGCAGATCGGCGCCAGCCCGCTGCCACCCAGTTCGCCGGGAGCGGCCTTCTCCTCGCCGCAGCGCTCGGCCAGCCAGCCCGCGTAATCCGGCCACCAGGACCCATGGCAGGTCTCCGCACGGCGCAGAAATTCCTGGGGGTCCTCCGGGTACTCCTTGGCCAGCTGGTAGCGGGCCTTGTCGTTGCCGGGCGGGTTGACCATCGCGGCGATGTGCCCGCTGGTGGACAGCACGAACCGCTGGCGTCCGGACAGCAGCTGGGTGGACTGGTAACAGCTCTGCCAGGGGCAGATGTGGTCGGTGATCCCGGCGACCAGGTAGGCGTCCCGGTCGACCGCAGCCAGGTCCACCGGTGAGCCGAGCATGGTCGCGCCGCCTGGCCTGACCAGTGCGTTGGCCGCGCCCAGCTGGAGGAAGTCCCGGTGCAGGCCCGCGGTCATCCGGGTGGTGTCCGCGTTCCAGAACAGGATGTCGAACGGTGGCGGCTTCCGGCCGAGCAGGTAGTTGTTGACCCAGTAGTTCCAGATCAGGTCGTTCGGGCGCAGCCAGGCGAACACTTCGGCCAGTGCCCGGCCGTCCAGGTAGCCGCGGGCGCGGGAGGCGGCAGCGGCCAGCCGTGCGGTCCGCTCGTCGATGACCGCGCTGGCCAGGCCCGCTCGCGCCTGGTCCAGCACGGTGACCAGGAGGGTGACCGCCGCGATCCGTTCCTGCTGGCCTGCGTGCGCCAGGTGCGCGGCCACCATGGCGGCGACGATGCCGCCGGAGCAGGCCCCGGCGAGCACGGTCTGCTCACTCCCGGTGATTCGCGCGGCCGCGTCCATGGCGTCCAGGATGGCCTGCCCGTAGGTGCTGAGATCCCATTTCGCGTCCCGGGCGTCCGGGTTGCGCCAGGAGATCATGAACACCTGCAGGCCGCGGCCGACCAGATACTCAGCCATGCTCCGGCCGGGCGCCAGGTCCATCACGTAGAACTTGTTGATCAGCGGCGGGACGATCAGCAGCGGAACCTGCCGCACCGTGGGCGTGGCCGGCCGGTACTGGATCAGCTCGAACACCGGGGTCCGCAGGATCACCGACCCGGGCGTGACGGCCAGGTCCACGCCCACCTCGTACGCGTCAGGCTCGACCATGGACGGTACCCGGGGTGCAACGGCCATGTCGGCGGCGAAATGCCGCAGGCCCGCCAGGGCGCTCCCGCCGCCGGTGTCAACGGCGGCCTTCACCGCCGCCGGGTTCAGCAGCGGGTTATTGCTCGGGGCCAGCGCGTCGATCAGGTTGGTGAGCAGGAACCCGACCCGTTCGG
The DNA here is from genome assembly GCA_963775825.1 of uncultured Actinomycetes bacterium. Classification (GTDB taxonomy): domain Bacteria; phylum Actinomycetota; class Actinomycetes; order Streptosporangiales; family Streptosporangiaceae; genus Bog-532. The sequence continues at coordinate 226,359 of CAVZKY010000031.1, read as the reverse complement.
AGTCTGCCTCGTCCAGTCCGGCCTCGGCCACCACGCCTTCTGCGGTCTGAGCGGCGGCCAGGTATGCCTGCACCGCGCGGCGCAGCACCGGGTTGGCCGCCCATCCCGGGTCGGCGAACCGGCGGTCCCGGCGGGACGGCTCTACCTGCGACCGGCCCACGGCGATGCGCGCCAGCTCGCCGGCCAGCTGAGTCCCCCGCTCGGCGACCAGCCGCGGTCTGGCCGCCAGCGCTGCGGCCAGGCGCAGGCCGGAGCCGCCCGGGTTCACCCGGCGCAGCATTCCGGTGGCCGCATCCGTGAGCAGTAGGTCTACCGGCGCCGCCGCGGCGTCGGCAGCGGCGGGCCTGGTCGGATCGGTGTCGTCGCTCATCAGCTGAGCGTAGTCCGCGGGGGCGGGCTCTTCCATTGGTCTCTCGTCACGAACCCGGGACCGGAAATGGTTCTTCGGGCATAGGCCCGCTGCCGTCCTGGGCTCTCCCGGCCCCGCGAATCACCAGAATCCGGTGAGGTCCTCTCACCTGCCTGGCGGCCAGCCTGGATCCGTTACGAAGGCTGGCACGGCCGTGCAGGGACGTCCCGAAGACCCAAAGGGAGATGACGTCATGAGCGCTCATGTGGCGGTGGTGGCCGGCGCAGGCGGTCCGCTCGGCCAGGCCACGGCGGTGACTCTCGCCGCGGGCGGCCTCACCGTGGTGGCGGTCGACCGGAACGAGCGCGGGTTGAGCCAGCTTCCCGACAAGATCAGCCGCGAGGTCGCCGACACCACCGACTCCGCTCAGCAGGCCGCGTGCGAAGCCCGGTAACCCGGGGGCGGGAGCTCGATGAGGTAGGAGTTCCCGCTTGGCTCCAGGTACAGGGCGATATTCCAGCTGGTACATGACGAATGGATGGCGCTGGCCGCCGGGCTCTGATGACTGACGAAGGTTACGGTCGCGGCCCATTCGCCCGTCGAGGTGGGGGTGAGGGCAGCCAGAACCGGATCCGAGTTGATGGTTGTCCCGTAGCCGGAAAGAAACTGTTGCGCGTTGCGATCAGGTCGGGCGGGACCGTCGAACAGGCTGATGTACGTCGGGTAGTCGCGGTGGTTGATGCTGGCGAAGTACGTGCCGAGGAAAGCCGCCACCTGCCCGGCGCTGGCCTGCTGGGCGGCGCTCGGACTGACCGGGATGGGGCTGTTGCTGGCCGCGGACGGCGAAGGGGATCTCACCGGTGCGGCGGGCAAGGTGCTCGGTGGCGTCTTCCCGGTTCCCGTGGTGGCGGAGGTGCCCGGAGAGCCCGCCGCCACCGGGGCCGCCGTGGCCAGGTGGTCGGTGAGGCGCCAGGACAGCAGGACGCTGATGCCGGCCGCCATGACCGCCGCGACGGCGACCGTGGCCCAGCCTCGGCGTGGCCGTTGCTGCCCGGGCTGATGGGGGGCTTCAGCGACCGGCGGCGTGGAGACGGGTGGTGCAGCGCGGTTCGCCGGCTGCGGGGTGCCGCAGCGGGTGCAGAACTGGCTGGAGCGGGGCAGTTCGCCGCCGCATTTCGTGCAGAAGCGCATCGGGTTTCATCCTCGTCCGTTAGGCGAAGGGGCCCCGCCGGTAGCGATATCGACTCCCTCGAGAGTGCAGGAGTGCAGGGCGGCGATGGTGGCCCGGGCCGGCTCGTAGCGAAGGGTCTGGTACATGTCGTTTCCGCGTCCGGTGTAATCCTGGAATTGTCGGCCGACACGCGCGAGGAAAAGCCGGACCGGCGAAATGTAAATCCAGTAGGTCCACCCGACATAAAGATCATGGCCGTGCGGGAAGCAAGAGACGTACCCGGCGAAATACCCGCGGCGCACCTCCAGGTAGTCGCGGCGTCCTTCGCCAGGCGGGGACAGGGCGCGCAGCCCGAGGTTGTCGTGCGGGGTCGCATGCCGCTCCAGGGCCTGCCGGACGCGCTCCAGGGCCGAACCGGCTGCCGGAGCCTGGAAGGTCAGCATCCGGCTCCACTGACCCAGGAGGGCCGGAATCGGCATGAAGAGGAACATCACCAGCAGCGCGGCCGTGATGAGCAGGTCGATAATCGTAACGGCCCTGAAGGCACCGGCTCCGTTCTGCACGGCGGCGAGGCCTCCGCCCGAGATGGTAACGATGAAGGCGAGCACGAAGAGGGCGAAGCCGATCACGTTGGACACCACAAAGTAGAGCGCGAACCGGCGTGCCATCTGCCAGAAGAAGCGGCTGTTGGCGAGCGGGTCGAGGGTCGCTGACACGCCCAGGTCCGCGTAGCCTTTGCGGCGGTCATCGGCGGTGATGTACGACTGCGGATCGGCGGCTGCGACCCCGCTTTCGGCCTGATCACGTGGGTTGGCCACGTGCACCCGCGCGTCACCGCTGGCCGCTTCAGCAAAGCCGCCCGCGGGGCGGGCTGATGCCCCGGCCGGCCTTGGGGCCTCCGCCGCCGGGCCGGACGGGGTGGGCCGTGGTATCGGTCCGGTCTTGGCCTGGGCCGTCCAGTTGTCCCACCCGCCGTCGCGTGCGCGACGAGGTTTCGGTACGTCCTGGCTCACCGGGGGATAGGCAGGAACGTGCCGCCGAGGATCGGTGCGCTGGTCATCCGAGGGGGCGCCCTGGCTGCCGTGGCTAGTCGGCCACTCTTGCCATTGAGTTCTGCCATGGGCCGATGCCGCCACCGATTCGGTGGTCTGCGCGGCGTGGACCTTTACCGGACGCCCGCAGGTTCCGCAATAAACGTCCTCTGGATCTGCCGTTGAGCCGCAATTAGGGCATGCCGAAGTCATCGCTCGCTCCCTGTTTCTGTGGTCAAGACCGGAGGTTCAGAACGGCCGGTCTCAAGGAAATACAGGCAGGAACGGCGAAACGGTTCACTCGCCAGCGAACTAATTTTGCCGGGGCGCAATCGCGGCTGAGGAGCCCTCGATAGCGGCGCCGCCAAGGCAGGCCAATGACCGGGGGCGCTCGGACGCGGCTATGGCCGCCCAACCCGGCAGCGGCATCCTCAGCCCGCCCGCAGTCGGCTCGCGCCGGGACTTCCGCTGCGGCACAGGGAATAGCCCGGACCCGTGTCGTGCTGTCGCGAATGCTGGCTTGTTGCCAAAAGCGAGGCCGCAAAGCACCACGAACAGCGCCTCCTGCTGGCAGCCCGAGTCGATGTGGCGCTGGAGGCGCCATGACTCAGCTTGCGCGTCCAGACCTCGCGCGCAACCGATCAGAACAAGATCAGCTACGCCCTGGCCCCGCTTCGGCCGCCACGGAATCATTGCCGGCCGATCGCCCGGGGCCCCCGTGGGCCCGGCCAGTCCCTGACTGGGCGGTAGGCACAGCCTTGCTGGCGCCCGTTGTCCTGGTCGGGGGCTGGCTGATTGCCGGCGCGCTTCAGCCGGCCTCTTATAGCCCGATGCGGCAGACGATAAGCGTCCTGGCTGGTGACTCGGGAACCGACCGGTGGGTAATGACCGCGGCCCTGCTGCTGGTGGGCAGTTGCCAGATCGCGACCGGCGCGGGTCTAACGGCCGTCCGCATGCCCGCGCGCATGCTGCTGATCCTGACCGGCCTTTCTACGCTCGGCATCGCCGCCACTCCGGAACCGGCCACGGGCCCGACGCCGCGCCACCTCGCCTTCGCGGTGAGCTGCGTCGTCACGACGGCGGTCTGGCCCGTGCTCATCGCCAGGCGGGCGCCGGCGAAATCGTGGATCCTCAGTGTCTACGGCTGCGCGACCGTGACCATGATCTTCGCCGGGTTGTCGTGCTGGCTCCTGATCGCAGCCCGAGACGGCGGCGGTGACCTGGGCATGGTCGAGCGGCTGACGTCGGCGGTTCAGGGCCTCTTTCCGCTGGTTGTCGCGCTCGCCTTGCGGCAGACCGCACGGGACGCAAGCCTCCTCGGCATCAAGCAACGAGCCGGGCAGTTCGCGGCCGGACTGTACCACCAGGCAGAAGCACGGGCGGCAGGCCGGCAGCAGCCAGCCGCGGGCGTAGGCGACAATGACAGCAGACGAGCCGAGTGATCACGCCGGGCAGACGAACACCGCGGGCACACGACGCCGAGCTCACGGACCAGTCATCAATCACTCATTCGCTCAAACCACCAGTCACTGCTGGACGGACAGGAGGCTCACCGATGGCGGAATTCCTCTCGGCGGATGAGGCGGTAGCCCGGATCCCCGACGGCGCCACGCTCGGGATGACCGGCATTCTCATGTGCGGGGTCGCCGAGGAGGTGGCGGCCGCCATCGAAAGGGCATTCCGGGACCGCGGGCACCCGCGGGATCTCACCCTCGTGCACGCCTCCGGAATCGGCAACTGGCACGAGGGCGGGGTCGCCCACCTCGGGCACGAGGGCCTGGTCACCAAGTGGATCGGCGGCCACACCGGCGTGGCCCCGGCGATGGCCCACCTCATCGAGGACAACCAGTGCCAGGCCTATTGCATCCCCCAGGGAGTCGGGGCCCAGCTCTACCGGGAGATCGCCGCCCACCGCCCAGGCGTCATCACCCACGTCGGCATCGGCACTTTCGTCGACCCCCGCCTCGGTGGCGGCCGGATGAACCATTCGACGACCGCCGACTATGTGAAGGTGATCGAGATCGAGGGACGGGAGTACCTCCTGTACCCGTCGTTCCCCATCGACGTGGCGGTGATCCGGGGCACCACGGCCGACGAGCTGGGCAACGTCACCCTGGACGAGGAGGCGGTCATCCTGGGCCAGCTCCCGATGGCCCAGGCGGCCAAGAACAGCGGCGGCATCGTGATCGCCCAGGTGAAGTACGCGGCCCAGGCCGGCACCCTGCACCCCAAGCATGTGCGGGTCCCCGCCCCGCTGGTCGATTACGTGGTGGTCGCCTCCTCTCCCGAGTTCCATCCCCAGACGGCCGGCGGCTTCGACCCGGCGCTGTCGGGGGATTTGCGGGTTCCCCTGGCGGCGGCGAAGCCACCTCCCCTGGGTGGGCGTGCCGTGGTGGTCCGGCGTGCGGCCATGGAGCTCGTCCCCGGTGCGGTCGTCAACCTCGGCATCGGCTATCCCGACGCCATGGGCGGGCTGGCCGCCGACGAGGGGGTCGACGAGATGGTGACCCTCACTACCGAGCCCGGCACGGTGGGCGGGCAACCGGGGGCCGACCTGTTCTTCGGCACTTCACGCAATGCCGAGGCACACATCGAGCAGCCGGCCATGTTCGACTGGTACGACGGCGGGGGGCTCGACATGGCCTTCCTGGGCCTGGCGCAGACCGACCAGCACGGCAACGTCAACGTGAGCCGCTTCAGCGGCCGTGACGTGGGGCCAGGCGGCTTCATCAACATCACCCAGGCGACGAAGACCGTCATCTACTGCGGTTCGTTCACCGCCGGAGGCCTCGAGGTCGCAACCGGCGACGGCCGGCTCCGGGTCACCAAGGAAGGCAAATTCAAGAAGTTCGTCTCGGCGGTGGAGCAGGTCACCTTCAGCGGCGCCGAGGCGGCCCGGCGAGGCCAGCGGATCCTGTACGTGACCGAACGCGCCGTCTTCGAGCTGCACGAGGGGAGGATGACCTTGACTGAGCTCGCCCCCGGCATCGACCTGGAGCGCGACGTGCTCGCACAGATGGAGTTCACGCCCGTGGTGGCAGAGCCGCTCGCTCCCATGCCCGGCCACCTCTTCTACGAGAAGTGGGGAAAACTGCGGTCCATCATCACCGCCGCGGCTCCGGCTGGCGCCTCCGCCACCCGGGGCGTGGCACCCGCCGGCTAGGGATCGTTCCCTCGCCCGGTGCGCGACGCGCGGCAACGCTGGTGGCGGTGCGGCCGCGGGTCACGGCAACGCTCATCGTGCAGACGCGGCCTGGGCTCGGTCTGCGCGGACGGCCCGCCGTCTGGCGGTCGACAGCGAGCGAGCGGTGGCTAGGGCGTGGTCGCCGAGGCCGATCGACATCCTGGTGAGGATCTCGCTGTACGAGCGCACTGGGTCGCGGCCGACCGAACCGAAGAACCCGGTGAGCTCGAGCGTGGTGTGGCCGTGCACACCGGACCAGACAGCTTCGCCGGCGGTGGTGACGTCGTCGACCTCCCATCGGGCCGCGTTGACGCAGGCGTGGATGCGGCGGAGGAGCGAGACGAAGGTGGATCTGGCCGCCTCGAGGTCGGCGGGGTCACCGAGCCTGAACGCAGCCAGTCCAGGACCGAACATCACCCCGTACAGGTGGGGTTCGCGCAGAGCGAAGCGGCGGTAGCTCCAGAGGTAGGTCATCCAGTCGGCGACGGCATCGTCGGTGACCGCGCCGCGGTCCAGCTCGGTTCCGAAATCGCCGAACCCGCGGCGCATCACCTGTCGGGTCAGTTCGTCCATCCCGCCGAAGTGGGTATAGACGACCATCGTCGACGTGCCCAGCTCGCGGGCCAGGCGCCGAGCCGACACGGCGCCCTCAGTGGCCAGCAGTTGCGCGGCGGTGTTGATTATCCTTTCGCGCAGATGAGGGTCGGCAGGCCGGGGCGGCACGCTCGACAGTATATCCATAACACCGTCATTGACACAGGTACATGACAGTGTTATGCATAACACTGTCATGTAACGGTGCCGACAGGAAAGAGAGACACGAGATGGCCACCAACAAGGAAATCGTCGAAAACGCCTACGCGAGCTTCGCGACGGGCGACGTTCCCGCCGCCCTCGGTGCCATGGCCGACGACGTCCAGTGGACCGAGGCCGACGGATTTCCGCTCGCTGGCACGTACGTCGGTCCTCAGGCGGTGCTCGAAGGGGTGTTCATGCGACTTGCGGAAATCGGCGATGACTTCGCGGTGGTGCCCGAGCAGTTCGTCGCCGACGGTGAGACAGTCGTGGCGCTCGGGAGCTACGGGTGGAAGCACAAGAGTTCCGGAGAACCGGCCGTTGTGAAGATGGTCCACGTGTGGACCATGAACGACGGCAAAGCTGTTGCCTTCCAGCAGCACGTCGACACCCTCAAGGTTCGCGACCTCAGCTGACCCTCCGCCGCCCTGAACGCCACCTGATCGGCCGACCCCCAGCCTGCACCGCAGTACGTGCCCGGCCTGGCGTATCCTCGCCTGGCCGGGGAGAGCCGCGCTTGCGAACAGCCATTACTGCGGTGAGCCGAAGAGAGATTCCCCGTCGCTGCCGGCGAGCAGGAAGGTGAACCGGTCCAGGTCCTCGCGCAGCTGGTGGTGTAGGCGGGATGGCCAGCTCGACCCGGGCGCCCGGCGCCTGTCGAAGTCCCTGGTCAGTTCCTGGCTGGCACGGCGGGGGCGAAAAAGTCGATGAGCAGTTGGGTGACGCGCTCGTGCTCGTCGTGATGGACCCAGTGCGACGCATCGGGCAGCCGCTCGAACGCGGTCCAGGTTGGGCACATCATCGTGGTCGGGCTCGGCTAGTTCCTCGCCGAGGTAGCGATCCCGCTGGCCCCAGATGACCAGGGTCGGCGCCTTGATCGGGCGAAGCGCCGCTTCGGCCTTCTTCGGGGAGGTCCGCACCGAGGACCGGTAGTAGTTGATCATGCCGGTTGCTGCGGCTGGCTGTGACCACGCCTCGATGTAGCGTTCCATCTCCTCCGGCGTGTAGGCGGGGTCGGCGTCGCGCAGGAAGTGCCGGAAGAAGTGCCAGTGATTGGCGTGCACGACGCTTTCGGGCAGGTCCGGGAGATCGAAGAAGAAGAAGTACCAGGACTTGCGGAGCTGGCCGGGGTGGTGCAGACCCTGGGAGAGCTTCCGCGGATGGGCCGCATTGAGGATGGCCAGCCGGTCCACGACCTCCGGATGCGCCATCGCGGTGGCCCAGGCGACGCTTCCGCCCCAGTCGTGACCGGCCAGCAGCGCGGACTCGGCACCACGTTCGTGGATGAGACCACGGATGTCGGCGGTCAGCTGGTCGGTGTCGTAGGCCGCGACGCCGTCCGGCTTCGATGACAGGTTATAGCCGCGCATGTCGGGTGCGACGACCCGGAATCCCGCCGCCGCGAGCGGCTTGACCTGCTGCCGCCAGCCGTACCAGAACTCGGGGAAGCCGTGCAGCAGGACGACCAGCGGCCCATCGCCGGCCTCCATGTAATGCAATCGCTGGTCGCCGATCTCAGCGTAGCCCTCACGAAGTTCGCCGCCTGCGCGGTCCTCGGTTGTGCTCATTGCCGCCTCCCTGGGGGTTGTGTCAGGGGTGACGCTACGATCTCAACCGCCGCATCACACCAGGGGAACACCCTGGTCACCCCCAGGGAACAACCGGTGATTCCCTGGCCTGACCCGTCCGCGGGCTCAGTGAGGTCGTGCACGTGCGGTCAACGTGCCGCTCCCGGCCGCACTGAGGCGATCAGCGCCAGGGCGGTGGCGGGCAGGGCGGCCGCGGCCGCCCTGCCCGTGATCTGCCATCCGAGCACACCGCCGACGACCACCGTGGGCGTGGGCGGCAGCGGCAGGTGCTTGTTCCAGCCGGGCGGGGCCCGGCTTGCATTACGAGGGCCCGCTGCGGCTGAGCGCTCGGCTGGGGAGTCACGCTCCCTCGGCGACGGGGTGGATCTCGTCGGCGACGAGCCCGTGTGCCTCGCGGTGCACCGTAGCGGCAGCGTCGGCGTCCGGGGCGTCGACCAGGCAGAAGATCTTGCCGTGCCCCTGGTCGACCCAGTAGCGCAGATAGTGAACGCCGTATGCATCCTGGGTCTGCAGGTCGGCGGCGTGGGCCTTCGCCACGTCGTCGATGGTGACCGGGCCGCCGATCGTGTGCGTGTCCATGAACAGTGCCATTGGGCTGTCCTCTCCTGAGATGTTGTGCAGGCTTGCTGCCTGCAATCACAGGAAATCTCTGCCGCGCCGGGCGGCACATCGGGCGTGTTCCCTATCTTGGCGGGATGATCCCCAGCCGCAGAGCCGTGGCGACCGCTCTTGGGCGGGTAGGCTCGCCGAGCTTGCGCAGCACGGCCGAGACATGGTGGCCCACCGTCTTTCCTGACAGGATGAGCCGTTCAGCAACCTCGGCATAGGACAGCCCGTCGGCGAGCAGGCCAAGCACCTCTATTTCGCGCACCGTAAGCCCAGCCGGGTTGGCCCGGCTCGCCGGGCGGGCGCCGCGAGGCACTGTCAGGCCCCGGGCGTGCCGGTCGCGCAGCACCGCGTGGCGCACGGCTGAGGCGCCGAGATGGTCGAGAACATCCAGGCACTCTTGCGCGTCCCGCGTCTCGGGGGAGAAGGCCAGCGCGTAGGCCGACCACAAGGGGCAGCTCAGGTCCCGCCATTCACTGGCGGCCGCGCGGTGCCGGCCCGCCACCATGAGTGCGAAGGGCCGGGCCACGGGTGCAGGGATCGGCCGGTGATCTCCGGCAAGGTGCAGCCACCAGCACAGCTCGCCCAGGTCCCATGGCTGCGGATGCGCTACGGCGGTAGGCCAGGCGCGGTCGATCTCGGCGGCGAGATCCGAGGTGCGCCCGGCGATCCACGCCGCTTCGGCGCGCGCCGCGGCCACCGGTACCAGCCGCTGCGACTCGCCGGTCTGGACGGCGATCGGAAGGGCGTCGTCTAGCGTTCCGGTGCCGCCGCCCTGCCGGGCGGCAAGCACGCCGGCGACGGCCAATGCAGAGATCTGGGTGATCGGCGACAGGTGCGGGTGCCGGATGATGTCAGCCAGATGCTGCTGTGCCACAGCGTAGTGGCCCTGCTCAGCCAGCGAACGGGCGAGCCAGGCGCTCATGTAAAGGCGCCAGGTATCGAGGTCACGGTCAGTGCAGTAGGCGATGCCGGCCTGAAGCTGCCGGCCGGCCTCGCCGAACGACCGGTGGATGACGTCGGCGCTGCCGAGGTTGGTGTAGGCGCGCGCGGCGTGCTCATGTGCATCATCGGCGAGTGCGAGGTCCAGGCTCTGCGTCAGCCTCGCCCGGCCCTCGATCACATCGCCGGCCAGTGACAACGCCGTTCCCACGTTGTTCAGCGCGTGCGTCTCGACCGCACGGTCGCCGAGGCTGCGGCCCAGCTCGATCGCCTTCATACCCCAGCGCACTGCCTCGCTGGCGTCGTCGGCGAGCATGCGCAGCTGTGCCAGGTTGCTGTAGGCCATGGCGAGCTCCCGGCTGGGCCCCAGCGGCTCTAGCGTCGCGACCGCGGCCACGGCATAGCGCTCGCTGTCCGCGGTCTGCCCGAGCACCCATGACAGCCGCGAGAGCCAGCGCTGTGACGTGCCGACGGAATGCGCGTCCTGCTCCTGTTCCTGGATGGCCAGCGCCTCCAGCCCGCTGGCCCGGGCCTGCCCCACCTGATCGGTCAGGTAGCACTCATAGGACAGCTGATCAAGCAGGGAAGCCCGCCGCCGGTCGGGCAGCTCGTGGTAGCGCAGCGCCAGCTGTAGCTGATCCGCGGCCTCGCGATGCGCGCCGAGGCGCGCGGCCCGGGCGGCGGCGAGCGGAGCGTGACGTAGCACCGCGGCGCGGTCGCCGCTGCCCGCGGCGTGGTGCGCCAGCCGCCGATGGTCAGCCGAGCCCCACGCCACCAGCTGCGCCAGCGCCCGGGCGTGGGTACCAGCACGTTGAGCCTGAGGAAGTGAACGCTCGACGGCCAGCCGCGCCAGATCATGCCGGAAGCCCACCGCGCCATCGCCGGCAACCAGCACGCCGCGGTTCAGGCACTCATCGACTGCCGCGAGCGGCTGCCCCGACACGGCGGTGAGAAGGCCAACCTCGGCGCGCCGGCCAAGCACCGAGGCCACGCCAACGACCTCACGCGCCGCTGGGGAGAGCCGGGACACGCGCGCGAGCACCGCATCGCGCACTGTAGCTGGCACGTGCTCGGAGCCAGCCGCGAGCACCTCAGTGACGTAGAACGGGTTTCCGCCAGTGCGCCGATAGACATCGCGGGCGTCCAGAGCGGAGCCTGCATCATCCAGCAGCTGCCCCACACCGGTCACGCTGAGCGCGGGAAGCTGCATCCGGATTACCCCCGGCAGGGTAGCGAGATCTCCCATCACCACGGTCAGCGGGTGATCACCGCCCACCTCCTCCGAACGGAACGTCGCCAAGATCATTAGCTGGGCTCCAGCCAGCCGGCGACCCAAGAACCGCAAGATGCCCAGCGTCGCCTCGTCAGCCCGGTGGACGTCCTCGAGCAGGAGCAACATTGGCGACTCGGCCAGGACATCGCGCACCTTTTGGAACAGGCGGAGCCTGCTCACGCCTGCCTCGTGGTTCAGGGCCACCGCGAGCTCCGGCAAGGCATCCAAGATCGGGCCCAGCGCTTCGGCCGTCGTGACATCGTCACAGGAACCGCGCCGAACAACCGGGCCAGCGGCGGCGTCAGCCAGGGCTGTGGCGAGCGTCGTCTTGCCAACACCCGCCTCCCCGCCGAGGAACACGAGCCGGCCGCGGCCATCAAGTGCCTCGCCGAGCAGCTCCCGCAGTGAAGCCAGAAAACTGGCGCGCTCGATCAGCACATTAGCCATCCAACCCGTGGCCAGGATCCCGGAAAAGTCCGCGCACCCGGGCGGAGGAGGATGAGGTGGCGGCGGGGGTGGTTTCAGCTGACCCGGATGCCGCGCCGCCGTCTGGCCGTCGATCCCGGTGCCGGATGCCCAGAAGACGACTTCTCCCGTCTCTGCCGGGCTTTGAGGAGTCCATGACTTACGGGATGCCTGCCTACAGCCGTGACGGGTTCACCCGAGGTCGGCTGGCCACGGTCACGGTGCCGCTCATGCGAGCGTCCGCGCCGTCGGCTTGCCAGCCAGGGCGGCGAGGTGGCCGGCAAGCCGCTGCCGGGTCGGTGGTGAACTCCAGGCGGCTGTGACGGCGGCGTCGTCGGCGGCGCTGACGGCCTGGAGCGCTGGGCGCTGCAGGTCGGCCTTGGTCGCGGCGTAGGCCGCGGCCGGGTAGCTGCCCAGCTGGGAGGCGAGCGCCACCGCCCGGTCCAGCAGCACGCCGGGCTCGGCGATCTCGTCGACGACACCGAGCCGGAGCGCCTCGTCCCGGTCGACGGTGTCCGCGCGCAGCACCACCCGGCCGGAGGCCGGGCCGAGGGCGTGCCGGACGATCTCCAGGCCTGAGCGGGGGAAAGGGACGCCAATAGCCAGCTCCGTCAGCCCGATCGTCTCGGCGCTCATCACCCGGGTGTCGCAGCACAGCGCAAACAGGCAGCCTCCCGCGATCGCATGCCCGTTGATCGCTGCGACGGTCGGCCTCGGATGGGTGAACACGGCGAGGAACGCGCGGGAGAGCGCGGCGAGGAACTCCGCGACATAGCTGTCCGGCTCTTCGATGATGCGGCGCAAGTCCACGCCGGCCGAGAAGATGCGGCCCGCGCCGGTCAGCACGACCGGCGAGTCAGCACGCTCGAAGGCGGCCGTCAGGGCGTCAAGTAGTTCGAGGTCGACGGCGTTCACCGGCCCGCGGTCGAGTTCGGCCACGGTGACCCCGTCGCGGTCGTATGTGTTCAGCACGGCGCTGCCTCACTTTCTGGCCAGCGCGTGTAGTGGCACAGCGCGGTGCCGATGAGACCGTCGCCGCCGACGACGAGCGTTTCCAGTGCGAGGAGGTCGCGCACGCTGCGGTAGACCACGCAGACACTCGACGAGCCCGCCCCGACCTGCAACGGCGTGTCGAAGTGCAGCTCAGGGAACCGGTCGAACGCGCTGACCGCATACTCCCGCAACGCGTCACGCCCGCTCAGCTCGCCGGCCGGGCGGGTGCCGGCCGCCTCGATGAACGGGGAGAAGTACGTGACATCGCTGGCGTAATGCGCGATGACCCGCTCCGGGTCGTGAGAATTCCACGCTGCCCGCCAGGCCTCCGCGATCGCCAACGCTTGCTCGTCCGTCATATTCCACTCCTAGTACGGTTGTCATACCCTAGGTAGGGTGCACTATTACAGTCGTACTAGTCAAGTACGGAAGGAGCAATGATGTCCGGGTCCGCCAAAGAGCACTCGGCGCCGCCGGGCGCGCTGCCGGAGCGGCCGCCGCGCGAGCGGATGATCCGGGCCGCCGAGTACCTGATCCGGACCAAGGGTGTCGCCGGCACGGGCGTCCGCGAAGTAGTCCAGCGCGCCGAGGCGCCGTGGGGGTCGCTGCGGCACTACTTCCCTGGCGGCAAGGACCAGCTGGTCGCCGAGGCGGTCCAGCTAGGGGGGCGGGCTGCCGCGCGGCGCATCGAGCGCTATCTCCCCGCACTGACCGAGCCGAAGCCGTCGGCGCTGTTCGCCGCGTTCGTCGGTGAGTGGCGGCAGCTGTACCTGACCCGCGGGTTCGACCTCGGCTGCCCACTCGCCGCGACCGCCGCTGACATGGCCGCCACCAGCGAGCAGCTCCGCGTCGCGGTGCGGGACGGCTTCGCGGAGATGCAGCGGCCGCTCGAGCAGGCACTGGGCACCCTCGGCGTGCCTGCCGCCCGCGCGCCCAGCCTCGCATTGCTGATGATCACCAACCTGGAAGGCGCGCTGATCCTCGCCCGGTCGCAGCGCGAGCTGACCCCGCTGGACGTCATCGTCACCGAACTCGGGCCGATACTCGACGCCGCGGTCAGACCACAAACGAACGCAGCTGCGCGGGCCACAACCGACGAGGAACCGAGCTGACTTCTGACACCGCGGCCTGACAGCATCGTCTGCCTGTGCGCGCGGCAGGTTATGGCACCGTCCGGCCGCGATCGCGTAGCCGGGCATCGTGATCTCATCACCCACCTTGAGGTGCTGCAGTTCGGGGATAACGCGGTCGGTGTTGCGGATGTCGATGCCGAGCCGGCGCTCGATCCAATCGTAGGTATAGGCGCCGCCGCGTCCTGGCCCCATCTGTACCAGCCACGGCCAGATCGCCGACGGTGGTGCGTCGATCTCGACAACGCGGGTCGCCACGATGTCCGGGTGCGGCATCAGCTCGTCGCCGGCGACCTCGCCGCTCACCTCCAGTGCCGTGGCGCCCCAGTGCAGATGCCACGGGCGCAGCAAACGGAAATACACCACCACCGCGGCACCCACGATCACCAAACCCGTGCCTGCGCGCCTACCCGACATCCTTGACCCCCGCCTCACCGCACCGATCCCGGCACCACCCCGCCGGCCGCCGCCCGGACTGGCAGCTGACACTCATGGGGCCCGGCAGCGCGCGACGTATCCAGCATCAGGGCCGGCGCAAGAGCCCGCCTGACATCGCAGAGCCGCCGGGCGAAACGCTGCTGGCCACGCGCGAACGGCGACGCGGCTCAATGGCCGCGATGTCTGCGCGCTCACTCGCCCGGCGCGGTCCCGTCAGCCTCCGCCTCGGCTTCGGCCTCCATCTTCGCAAGGCGGGTGTAGTAGTCGGGGAACTCGTTGAGGTGGGCCCGCGCGATCTTGGCTGTCATGGTGACGTCATCGTCGGTGACATTGGTCTCCGGATCGCGCGTGCCATGCTCGAGCTCGATGTCCATCCCCATCCGGAACTGCCCGAGATCAAACGGCGACGAGCCCCAGTCCACGCCGATCCGCTCACCCGCGGCGCGGGCCTCCTCGAGGGTGAAGCGTGAGTGCGAAGTCATGCTGCTAATAGTAAGGTCTCAACGGTGCCCGAGGCTGGGGCCGGTAGCGTGGGGAGCCATGCTCCTCGCCGAGGATCTTCTGCTGCTGGTCACCGGCGACGCCAGCGGCCGGTTGTCTGCCCCTGCGGCCCAGGTCGACGCCGGGCCGGGGAATCGCCTGGCAGGGTGGCGCTGGGTGATGGTGATCTTCGTGTCCGGAAGGCCCCAGTAACGGACAAGATCAACTTGAAGGCGCCTTCGGCCAGTTGGCCCGCTCGCCTGCAATGTCAGCTCAGCCACGCGGACAGCGCGTTCAGGGTGCCGGGGATGACGTAACAGTAGGCCCACAGCCCCTGGCGCTCCGAGCCGACCAGGCCGGCCTGGCGCAGCACCTTCAGGTGATGGGAGACAGTGGGCTGGGAGAGATAGAACAGCGGCACCAGTTTGCACACGCAGACCTTTCCGGCGTGCTTGCGCAGCACGTCGATGAGCGCAGTGCGCCGCGGCGAGGGCGTCGAGCTGGGCCTGGTATTCCTGCGCCCGGGTGGAGACCCGGGCGCAGCCGATGCGGACGGTGTTGTCGTACGCGGGCGCGATGGTCATGGTGCCGTCCCGGTACCCGTGTTGCGGCACGCGGTTTGGGGACTGGTTTCCGGGACGGGCTGACCTGGGCGGGCCGCTGCCGGTGGCGGCGGTCCCGGGTAACGGCGGATTCCGGGACCCGGCCTCAGCGTCACCGCGGGCTCCCCCGGAGGCCCCGCCCGGGCGGTTACGGGCGCCGGTGAGAAACGGGGGTCACCAGCCGCAAATCGCTGGCGGGCGAAGATGGGACTCACGGCCGGTGCACAGGTGACCAACGGCCCGCCGCCGCGTGCCCCGCAGGGGCATATCATCAGGGCTGTGAATACTTCAACGATTATTGCATCGAGCCCGGTTGAAGTGACAGCACGCCTCGCCGCGCTGGCCGACCCGGTGCGGCTGCGCATCGTCGGGGTACTGGCCGGGGGCGGCCGGTGCGTGTGCGACCTGCAGGAGAAGGTGCCGGTGGCCGCGAACCTGCTGTCCTACCACCTTCGCGTGCTGCGCGACGCGGGCCTGGTGACCGCGGCCCGCCGGGGACGCTGGATTGACTACCACCTCGACGGTGACGGGTTCGCCGCGTTGTGGGCGCAGGCGTCCGCGGCAGGCGTGCCGCTGCCCGGCGACCGGGTCCTCACCGGGCGGCGCGGGTCGCCATGCGAGGACGACGGCGAGGGGGTGTGCGGTGACTGACACCAGGATCAGCGAGGTCATCGGCCCGGCCGGGCAGCGGCCGGTGACGGCCCAGCTGCCCGTGCCGGACCGGTTCCTGCCGGTGTGGATCGGCGCGGCGATGGCCGCCGGGCGGCCGGCTGATGAGCAAGAACACGGCAGGCGCCACCGTACCGGTCTGGGTCCGGCATCGTCAGAGACTTCGACATGCGTCTATATTGACAGGCGCCGGCGCCGCCTGGCATGTTCGGGCTACGCGATTCATCGACGCTCGTCGATGTCTACTGGAGGTGCCGGGGTCGCGTGTCCACCCGGTTCTCTAACCCAGTGGCGAGGATCAGGCACGCTGACCCGGCCGACCGACAGGAGAATGCCATGCCCGTGATCAATGTCTATGAACCAGCCTTGTGCTGCAGCACCGGGGTGTGCGGCGCCGACCTCGACCAGGCCCTGGTCACGTTCACCGCCGACTTCGATCACCTCAGGGGCCTGGGCGCAGACATCTCCCGGCACAACCTGGCCAGCGATCCGGCCGCCTTTGCCGGGAACGCCAGCGTGCGCTCCTTCCTGGAGGTGGCCGGATCTGCAGAACTCCCGCTGACCATGGTCGACGGGCTGACCGTGATGACCAGCACCTACCCGACCCGGGTTCAGCTGCTTCGCTACGCGGGTCTGGTCAGCGCCGTGGCAGCCCCGATGGGCGCCACTGATCTGGGGTTGACCGAAACCGCCGGCGGCTGCGGCCCGGCTGGATGCTGCGAGGGATCGAGATGAAGTTCCTGGAAGCCCCGCCACGGTTCGTTTTCTTCACCGGCAAGGGCGGGGTCGGCAAGACCTCCGTCGCCTGCGCCACGGCCCTGCACCTGGCTCGCCGGGGCAGGCGGGTGCTGCTGGTCAGCACCGACCCGGCGTCGAACGTCGGGCAGGTGCTCGGCGTCGCGATCGGCAACACCGTCACCTCGATCGAGCACGTGCCTGGCTTGTCGGCGCTGGAGATCGACCCCGGGCAGGCAGCGGAGGCCTACCGGGAACGGATCATCGCCCCGGTGCGCGGGCTGCTCCCGGACAAAGAGCTGGCCTCGATCACCGAGCAGCTGTCCGGTTCGTGCACGACCGAGATCGCCTCGTTCAATGAGTTCACCGCCCTGCTGGCCGACGAGAGCCTGATCGCCCGCTATGACCACGTTGTTTTCGACACCGCGCCGACGGGGCATACCATCCGCCTGCTGCAGCTTCCCGGGTCGTGGACCGACTTCCTGGCGGCGGGCAAGGGCGATGCGTCCTGCCTGGGCCCGCTGTCTGGCCTGGAGAAGCAGAAGGCCGTGTACGCGCGGGCCGTCGGCGCGCTGCAGGACCCGGCCCACACGAGGATGGTTCTGGTCGCCCGCCCGCAAGCCTCGGCGCTGGCCGAGATTGAGCGCACCAGTGGTGAACTCGGGCAGATCGGCATCGCCGGCCAGTACGTCGTCATCAACGGTGTCCTGCCCCAGACGACTGGTGAGGACGACCTCACCCGGGCTGTGCGGGCCAGGGAGGCCAGCGCCCTGGCCGCCATGCCACCCGCGATCGCTGGCCTGCCGCGCGACATGCTGGCCCTCAAGACGGCGAACATGATGGGCGTGGAGGCCCTGAGCACGCTGTTCAGTCCCGCGAGCACGACCGCCGAGGCCGGTGCGCCCCCACCGCCGGATCTCCCCGATGCGCCCCTGGCCAGGCTGGTCGGCGAGATCCTGCAGGCCGATCACGGACTGGTCATGTGCATGGGCAAAGGCGGGGTCGGCAAGACCACCATCGCCGCGGCCATCGCCGTCGCGCTGGCCCAGGCCGGCCGCGAGGTGCACCTGACCACCACCGACCCGGCAGCGCACCTCACCGGGACACTGCACGGCACCGTCGACGGCCTGCAGGTCTCCCGCATCGATCCCGTCGCAGCGGTCCAGGCCTACCGCGACCATGTGATGGCCACGAAGGGCAAAGACCTGGACGAAGCCGGGCGGGCGGTGCTGGCCGAGGACCTGCTGTCCCCCTGCACCGAGGAGACCGCGGTCTTCCAGCAGTTCTCCAGGGTGCTCAGCGAATCCAGGCGCCGCTTCGTCGTCGTCGACACCGCACCCACCGGGCACACGCTGCTGCTGCTGGATGCCACCGGCTCCTACCACCGCGAGGTCGCCCGCCACATGGGGGACTCGAGGAACTTCACCACCCCCCTCATGCGCCTGCAGGACCCAGCCCAGACCAAGGTCATCCTGGTGACCCTCGCCGAGACCACACCGGTCCTGGAAGCCCAGGGCCTGCAGGAAGACCTGGAGCGCGCGGGCATCCATCCCTGGGCGTGGGTCATCAACAACTCCATCAGCGCTGCCCGCCCCGAGGCGCCTTTCCTCCGGCAGCGTGCTGCCAGCGAGGCCGGGCCGATCCAGCAGGTGAGCGCCCTGGCCGGCAGGATCGCCGTCGTGCCCCTCCGCGCCACCGAACCCACCGGGGAGAAACGCCTCGCCGCACTAGCCAATCTCACCCGCCAGCCCGCCCTGAGTAACTGATGGACCCGGGGCGCGGCTGGTGCCGGTCAGGTCCTTGGCAGGTAGCCCTGGTCGCCCGGGGATGCAGAGCGCGGCCAGGGCCTGTCGCTGGGCGGTGAGGTCCTGGGCGAGGGCAGGGCACCTGGCGTAGCCGATGTTCGCCACTGGGGCCGCCTCCGGGGCGTGATGTCCGTTTAAGGTACCTGTCCGGTCATCCGGAACGAACGAACCCCAGCCAGGGAAGCGTGCACAGCTGGGCCGCCAGGCCCGGGCGGCCGACCGGGCCGCGGCCGCGACCTGGGTCGACGAACGCCACGTCAGCCGGGGGGAGCGTGAACAAACGGATCAGCTGATCACGATCGATGTCCGGGAACGACGCGGCTGCTCGGGGTGAGCATCGGAAAACAACCAAGTCGCCGCCAGCCGCCTCCGCCGCACTTCCGGCAAGCGGCACGAAGGTAGCGCCCAGGCCCGGCGTCGCGACCAGCAGCCCTACCGATCGAGGTCAGCCATATCCGGTGATTTTCCGGCTAGTACTACCGCGACCTGGCCGGGCCTTCAGGTGCCGCCGGGGGGCCCCGCGGACCGCGGGCAGGCGCCCGGGGGACGATCTGCCACCAGGTCCCACTTGCCGCGCTCGCCGCTATCGCGCCGTCCCCGGCCGGTTGCGCAGGCAGGTGACCGGGTCAGGAGATGGCCGCCAGGCGTGGTGCCAGGCGCCCGGCGCGGTCGGCTAGCTGGGCTAGTGCGGCGTCGAAGCTGCCCGGGTCGCCGGCCGGCACCGGGTCCGGGATGGACCAGTGCACCGCCGTGGCCTCGGCGAGTTCCTCGTGGGCCAGGTCGCACACGGTGATAACCAGGTCGCCGTGTTGCCGGACCTCGCTGATGTGGCGGGGCCGCAGCCGGGGCAGCGGCAGGCGGTGGCGTCCGGCGGCGGCGATCGCGCCGGGATCGATCGCCGCCGCCGGACGCATTCCGGCCGATACCGCCGGGACGTTGCTGGTCTGGCGCCACAGCGCGGCGGCCAGGTGCGAGCGCGCCGAGTTGGCGGTGCACACGAACAGCACCCGCAGCGCCGCGCGGGCGGGCGGGAGGGCCAGCGAGTCCAGGGAGCCGGGGATGAGTTGTAGGTAGGTGCGGCGGCGGTCGCCTTCGGAGCGGCGGCGGGTGATGATCCCGGCCTGTTCCAGCACATGCAGGTGGTGCGCGAGCAGGTTCGACGGCATGGCCAGCATGGCGGCCAGCTCGGAGGGGGACGCGTCCCCCGCCAGCAGCGTGTCGGTGATCTGCAGCCGGGCAATGTCGGAAAGCGCGGCGTGCAGGACCGCACGCCGTTCCAGCTCAGAGGTTCGATCATCAGACATTGACTCAATCTTGACTGAGCTAGAGTCCTCTGTCAAGATGGCCCCGTGACCAGTGCACCCGTCCCGCTGCTGCGGCGGCTGGCCGCCGAGTTCCTGGGCAGCGCGTTCCTGGCGGCGGTGGTGATCGGCTCGGGGCGGCGCCTCGGCGTCCGCGGACCGGCCGCCCGGCCCGGTCCAGTCTCTTTGAGCAGACACCCAGAGGGAGCCCTGCCATGCACCTGGTCATGATCGGCGGCAGTGACGCCGGGATCAGCGCCGCCCTGCGGGCCCGCGAACTGGACCCGGCCGCGGACGTCACGGTGGTCCTTGAGGATGCCTACCCGAACTTCTCCATCTGCGGCATCCCCTACTACGTCTCCGGTGAGGTCACCCACTGGCGCAACCTGGCCCACCGCAGCATCGCCGACCTGGAGGCCGCCGGGATGCGGCTGCGGCTGGACACCACCGCCCGCCGCATCGACGTGCCCGGCCGCAAGCTCCTGATCACCTCCGCTGACGGCGGCGAGGAACTGCTGGGCTACGACAAGCTCATCATCGGCACCGGCGCCCTCCCGGTCCGGCCCCCGGTCAGCGGCCTTTCCGGGCCCGGCGCCCTCGGCCCGGATGACGGGGTGCACCTGCTGCACTCGATGGGCGACACCTTCGCCGTCATGGCCACCCTGGCCGAGGCAGCACCGGCCAGCGCGATCATCGTCGGCGGCGGGTACGTCGGCCTGGAAATGGCCGACGCCCTAACCATCCGCGGGCTGGCCGTCACCCAGATAGAGCAGCTGCCCGAGGTGCTGCCCACCGTCGACCCGGAACTCGGCGGGCTGGTCCATACTGAACTGGCCGCCCGCGGCGTGGAGGTGCTGACCGGCACCACCGTCCAGGCGATCACTCGGGCCGCGCCCGCCCAGTCCGGGCGGCTCCAGGTGCAGGCCACCACGCCCGACGGCACGGCCGTGACCCCCGCCGCCGACATGGTCCTGGTCGTGACCGGGGTCCGGCCCGAGACCACCCTGGCCACGGGCGCCGGGGCCAGGCTCGGCGTCAAGGGCGCGATCGCAGTCGACCCCGGCATGCGGACCGGCCTGCCCGACGTGTTCGCCGCCGGGGACTGCGTCATCACCCACCACCGGCTGCTCGGCGAAACCTACCTGCCGCTGGGCACCACCGCGCACAAGCAGGGCCGGGTCGCCGGCGAGAACGCGCTCGGCGCGAACCGGCAGTTCGCCGGCAGCCTGGGCACCCAGGTGGTGAAGATCTTCGACCAGGCTGCCGCGCGCACCGGGCTGCGCGACCACGAAGCCACCGCCGCCGGGTACGAGCCGGTCACCGTCCAGTCCGAGGCCGATGACCACAAGGCCTACTACCCCGGTAGTCACCGCATCACCATGCGGTTCACCGGCGACCGCGGCACCGGGCAGCTCCTGGGCGTGCAGCTGTTCGGGCACCGGCACGCCGAGATCGCCAAGCGCATCGACATCGCCGCCACCGCCATCTTCCACGCCATGACCGTCGGCGGGCTCAGCGACCTGGACCTGTCCTATACCCCGCCCCTCGGCAGCCCCTGGGACGCCATCCAGATCGGCGCCCAAGCCTGGCTCCGCGAAACCGGGCAGCCCTAACCCGCCTCACGTCAGCAGAGGAAAACCATGCCAGCCAACGACGGACGGCATCACCGCATCACTCACCGCGCGTACGTCAGCACTCTCAGTGCATGCGCTGCCGCGATCATCGCCCTCGCCCTCGCCGCGTGCAGCAGCACGACCACTACGCCTGCCACGAACACTGGCGCCACGGCCATCCCCACCGGCGGACCGGGCACCCTCACCGGGGCGGGTTCGACGTACGTCGCCCCGTTCTTCGCCGCAGCCTTCGCCAAATACCATCAGCAGCACCCTGCGGTCACCGTGAACTATTCCCCGGTGGGCAGCAGCGCGGGCATCGCCGCGATCAGCGCCCGGCAGGTCAACTTCGGCGCCTCCGACGTGCCCATGAACGCCAGCGAGCAAGCCGCCGCCAAAGGAGGCCCCGTCACCCAGGTGCCCGACGCCCTGGGCGCCGAAGGCATCGCCTACAACCTGAACCTCCCGGCGAGCGCCCGGCTGCACCTGACCGGCCCGGTCCTCGCGGCCATCTTCCTCGGCCAGATCACCCACTGGAACGACCCGGCCATCACCGCCCTCAACCCGGGCCTCACCCTGCCGGCCGCGTCGATCGCCGTCGTGCACCGCTCCGACGGCAGCGGCACCACCTACATCTTCAGCAACTACCTGTCCCGCGTCGACCCGGCCTGGGCGGCCAAGGTGGGCACCGGCAAGACGCTGAACTGGCCGGCCGGGGAAGGCGCCGAAGGCAACGGCAGTGTGACCTCCACGGTGTTCCGCACCCCCTTCTCCATCGGATACGTCGAGCAGGCCTATTCCCAGGGCCTGGTCCTGCCGTTCGCCGCCATCCGCAACCAGGCCGGGAACTACGTCCTCCCATCCGCCCAGACCGTCGCCGCCGCCGCGGCCCAGAAACCCGTCATCACCCCGGCCGACTTCTCCATCGTCAACCAGCCCGGCGCCAGCAGCTACCCCATCAGCGGCTACAGCTGGGCGCTCATCTACACCCGCCAGACTGACCAGGCCACCGGGCAGGCCCTGGTCACCATGCTGGACTGGCTCGCCCACGATGGCCAGGCCTACGCCGCCGCGAACCTCTACGTGCCCCTGCCCACCCAGGTCCGGCAGCTCGCCCGCACCATGCTCCAGCAGATCACCGGCCCCAGCGGGACACACCTACTGAGCTGACCGTCCCCCACATCCTCCCGCACCCGCGCCCGCGGCTCCGCCCGGCCGAACCGGCCCGCGACCCGCTCATGCAGCCCATCCAGTTCCGCCGCGACCAGCTCCACCACCACGACCGCCATGATCCGGAAGATCATGCACATGGTGAGCCGGAAAGGTGAGGCCTGGGCCTTGTAACCAGGTGAGCCACCGGGTCCTGCCTGCTTGTGGCCAGGTCAGCGGCGATCCGCAGGCGCCCGCAGTGGTCAGTCCTGGGCGGCGCCCGCGCGGTCGCGGGCCGGAACGGGATGCACGGTCTGGTGATCGCGCAGCAGCCGTTGCGAACCAGCTCAGTCCCGCCGAAGAGGGCAGCGGCCCCGGTAAGGACGGCGACCGTGGCGAGCGCCCAGGCCGCCCAGCTGCGGCTTGGCGCCGCCGGCCATGGGGGGGCGGCTGTGCGGCCGGGGACTCCGCCCGCCAGCCCGTGCAGCAGCAGGGCCGTTGGGATCAGGCCGATCAGGACACAGGCAGCCAGGCGACCGAGTGGGCGGCTGGACAACCCGGCCAGCGTCACAGAGGTTGGGGCACTGCCGCCAGCGCGGCGAACATGAGACCGTCTCCATCGGATCTCCACGCGGCACCGACTGCCCCTGCATACCCGCCGGCGAGCCTGGACTCCGTGAACGACAGAGAAGCGAAGGGAAACTGCCATGCGAGGAAGCGGGATGCCGCTGCTAGATCCGGTCAGCGCTGCGTGGAACACCGCCGCGCGGTTCGACGACTACGAAAGCGCCCAGCGAGCGGTCGACCGGCTCTCCGACGATGGCTTCCCGGTCGAGAAGCTCGACATTGTTGGATCTGGCCTGCGGCTCGTCGAGCGGGTGACGGGACGGCTCACCAGGGGACGCGCCGCCGGCGCGGGGGCCCTGACCGGCCTGTGGGCGGGCCTGCTGTTCGGTGTGCTGCTCGGGCTATTCACGTCGGGGCACTCCTTCCTCGCCGTCGCCTTGACCGGCGCCGCTCTCGGCGTGCTCTGGGGAGCCGTCTTCGGGTACGTGGCTCACGCCAGTACCCGCGGACGGCGCGACTTCAGCTCCGTCCGCCAGCTAGTCGCAGCCCGCTACGACCTGATCGCGCGCGAGGGCACCGTCGACCGCGCCCGCACCATGCTCAGCGAGGCAGGACTGCTGCCGCAGCCGGAACCGGCTCGCTGACCACCCGGGCCCTGCTGCCGGGTGGAGGCCAGCGTTGACCGTACCGGTGTGGGCGTGGGCCGCATTCCTCTCCTTCGTGATCGCGATGCTGGCCCTGGACGTGTTCGTCTTGCACCGCCGGGCCCACGAGGTGTCGCTGCGGGAGGCCGGCGTCTGGAGCGCCGTCTGGATCATCATCGGCCTCGGCTTCGGCGGCCTGGTATGGGCCTGGGCGGGTGGCGGTACCGCCCAGGCCTACCTGGCCGGGTACCTGATCGAGAAGAGCCTGTCGGTCGACAACATCTTCCTGTTCGCCGCCATCTTCTCCGCGTTCGCCATCCCGGCGCGCTACCAGCACCGGGTGCTCATGATCGGCATCATCGGCGCACTCATCATGCGAGCCGCGTTCATCGCCGCCGGCATCACGCTGCTGGAGACCATTCACCCGGTCATCTACGTTTTCGGCGCCGTGCTGCTCGTCGCCGCGGTCAACATGCTGCGCGGCGGCACCCAGGCCGCGCCGGAGCACCCGCGCGTGCTGCGGGTGCTCCGGCGGCGGCTGCCGGTCACCGGCCAGCTGCACGGCCAGCGGTTCGTCCTCCGCGACAAAGATCACCTGGTGGCCACCCCGCTGCTGCTTGCTCTGGTGGTGGTCGAGACCACCGACGTCATCTTCGCCGTCGACTCGATCCCGGCGGTCCTCGCGGTGACCACCGACCCCTTCGTGGTGTACACGTCCAACGTATTCGCGCTGCTCGGCATGCGGGCGCTGTACTTCCTGCTCGCCGGGGCGGCCGCCAGGCTCCGCTACCTGCAGCCAGGGCTCGCCGTCATCCTGGCGGCCGTCGCGGTCAAGCTGCTGCTCGCCGACGTCTGGGAATTTCCCTCCTGGTCGGCGCCGGCGTTCATCACCGCCGTGCTCGCCGTCGTCGCCGCCGCGTCCATCCGCGATGACCGCCGCGCGCGGCTCAGTGATCGCCATGCGGCGCAGCAGCACCAGGGCGGCAGCCATGCTGCCACCGCAGCCATGCTGACGGTGGCCAGCAAGTCGTCCTGCATACCGCGCACCACCGGCCCGATCTGCTCGAGCGAGGAGCAGGAAGACGAGCCCTCGCAGGGGGAAGCCGGACAGCTGCCACACGGCGCTGGCCTGGAGGCGGCCGGCACCGGAGATGGAGCGGGGTGTGCCGTGGCCGATCATCAGCCTCGGCACCGCGATGGCGAGTACCCCGGGCACGTGCGCCGCCGCGCCCGCACTGGCTAGAGCTTTGGGTCCGGGATTCTGAATAAAAGAGTCATCATTTCAAGCCGAAGGCTTGAGTCGCGCTCGGGCGATGTAGTCCTCGACGTGGTGATCGATCACGGTCAGTGCCTGGCGTAGTGCGGGCGGGGCTTGCGGCTGGTCGGCGGCGGCCAGCGGTCTGAGCAGGCGGTTGTAGAGCTTGGTGTAGAAGATCGCGATGCGCTGGCCGTCGGGGGTCAGGGCGTAGGTGTGGGTGTGCTCGATCCAGCGGATCAGCCCGTTGAGGCGCAGGCGGCGCAGGTCGTAGGTCATCTGGCTGGCGCTGTAGCCGGTGCCGGGCAGGCGGGCGGTCAAGGCGCGCAGGCTCTTATTGGTGACGCCGCAGGCGCCGGACAGCGAAAGGGACAGGGCGCCGGCCAGGGCCATGACCCGGGGGTCGCCGAACCGCAGGGCCGGGGCCCTCCTGCCATCCTCGGTGAGGGTGGGCTCATCGCCGACGGCGACGGCTAGCAGGGTCGCCCACGCGGCGCCGGAGAACGCGCGGAGCCAGGCGACGAATCCCTGCCTGCGGCGGTCATGCTGGTCACGCAGGGCGAACGCTACGGGAACGATGCCGCTCCTAGCTTGGTACTCCCTGAATATGCGCCAGGCATCCAGAGAGGAGCAACATGAGCGCTACATCAGCGACGGCGGCACGCTGGCAGCCGGCCGGGGCAAGCGGGATGTCACCGCCCGTATTGTTCGTGATCGACGACGACACCGGGGTGATGCGCGCGCTCCGGGATGATCTGAGCCGCCGGTTCGGCGGGGACTTCCGTGTCATCGGTGAGTCGTGGCCCGCCGCAGGTCTGGCGGCGCTGCGCCGGCTGGCCGATGGGCACGAACCGGTGGCGCTGCTCATCGTCGACCACGACATGAGCGAGATGTCCGGCGTTGATTTCCTCGCCCGGGCCCACGAGATGCACCCGCTGGCCAAGCGGGTGCTGCTAGTGGAGCGGGACTACTCGGCGCGCAGCCCCATCGTCCAGGCCATGACGCTCGGCCAGGCCGACTACCACCTCACCAAGCCCTGGACACTCGAGCATGATCTCTACCGCGAGATCAGCGGGTTCCTGGCCGACTGGGCCACTGACCAGCAGGCCGGCTTCGAGCTGTTCCAGCTCATCGGCGGGCGGCAGGATGGTGGTACGCACCAGTTGCGGGAGTTGTTCACCCGCTTCAATGAGCCGTTCCGCTACCACGACGCCGACAGCGAGCAGGGCCGCCGCCTGCTGTTTGGCGCGGGCCTCGACGGTTCACAGTTGCCGGTCGTGATCCGCTACGACGGCTACACGATGGTCCGGCCGACGCCCGCGCAGCTCATCGAGGCGACCGGCGGAACCATCTCCAGTGCTGTCAGCGATTGCGACGTGGTCATCGTCGGGGCCGGGCCGGCCGGGCTGACGGCCGCCGTGTACGCCGCGTCCGAGGGCCTGAAGACGGTGGTGCTGGAGGAGACCGTTTCGGGCGGCCAGGCGGGAAACAGCCCGATGATCAGGAACTATCCCGGCTTCCCGCACGGCATCAGCGGGCATGACCTCACCCGCCGGGCGTGCGAGCAGGCCTGGATGTTCGGCGCGCACATGGTGTTCTCCCAGGCCGCCGTGGGTTTGGAATGCGCGGGCGGGAAGCACGTAGTGCAACTCGCCGACGGTCATCGGATCGCCGCCAATGCTGTCATTGTCGCGACCGGCATATCGTGGCGGAGGCTGGGGGTGCCACGCCTGGAGGCGCTGGTCGGCTCCGGCGTTTTCTACGGCGCGGCGGGGAGCGAGATGCGGGCCATGGAAGGCCGCCACGTCTTTGTCGTGGGGGCCGGGAATTCGGCTGGCCAGACCACGCTGCATCTCGCGCGGCACGCTCGCCGGGTGACGATGCTGGTGCGGGGGGACAGCTTGGGCCGGTCCATGTCGGACTACTTGATCCGGGAGATCGAGGCGACCTCGAACATCACGGTCCGCTTGCACACCGAGGTCACCGAAGGTCACGGATCCGATCAGCTCGAGGCGCTCACCCTGTGCGACAAGGCGGCGGGCCGGGCCGAGCAGGTCCCGGCGGCCGCGCTGTTCGTGCTGATCGGCGGCGAGCCGCGCACGCGATGGCTGCCGGGAACGGTCCAGCTCGAGTGGGGCTACATCCGGACCGGACGCGACGTCGTACCGGGCGGATCACATCCGTCCGGCTGGCCCTTGTACCGTGCGCCTCTCCCGCTCGAGACGTCGGTCCCTGGTGTTTTCGCGGTCGGGGACACCCGCCACCGGTCGATCAAACGGGTTGCCTCCGCCGTCGGTGACGGCGCGACCGCGGTGCGGCTGGTGCACGAGCACCTGTCCGCCGAAGGCGAACCCGAACTCCTCTGTCCGTAATGGGGATGACCAGGGCGGCCGAACGCGCTTCCGGCTGGACGGGCAACCGGGCTGGATCTCCATAGGATCTCCACACAGGCTCCATCGCCTCTTCATGCCGGCCGGCTACTGAGGCCTGCAGGAGGGTCGATGTGTTGCATGTGTCGGTGCTGGGCGAGCAGGCCATCACTGACGACCGGGCCGGAAGCATCCCGGCCCGGCCGTCGCGCGTTGTCGCCCTGGTCGCATTCCTGGTCCTGCATGCCGGATCCGCGCAGGCCCGGCCGCGTATCGCCGGCCTGCTCTGGCCCGAGTCCACGGATGCGCAGGCACTGACCAACCTGCGCCGCGAACTGCACCACCTGCGCCAGATCCTGCGAGACGACCCATCGCTCGTGGTGACGCTCAGGGAGCTGTGCTGGAGCGACACGAAGACATGCCGCGTCGACGTGCGCGTCTTCGATACTGAGCACGAAGCGGCCCTGGCGGCCGCGGCTGCCGACGATGACGACGGGATCCTGCGGCATGCCCCCGCGGCGATCGCCGCCTACCGGGGTGAGCTGCTGCCCGGCATGTACGACGACTGGCTCCTCGACGCCAGGGCGCAGCTTGAGCGCCAGTGCGTGGACCTGTGCGACCTGGCCTGTGCGGCACGGGCGCGAGCAGGTGACCTGGCCGGAGCGGTGGAGGTGGCCCGGCGCCGGATCCAGCTGCGGCCGCTGGAGGAAATCGGCTATCGCTCCCTGATGGAGCTGCAGGCCGATCTGGGTGACCGGGCCGGCGCCGTCAGCACCTACCACCATTGCGCGTCGGTGCTGGAGCGCGAGCTCGGCGTCGCGCCGGACCCCTCGACGCGCCGGGCGTTCCAGCGCCTGATGGCGCACGCCCGCCCGGCGGTACGGCCCCCGGCCGCTGCTAGCCCAGCGGCCAGCCGCCCCGGGCTGGCCGCGACACAGCTTGTCGGCCGGTCCGCTGAGCTCAGCGCGCTGCAGGACGTGTGGCGGGCGGCGGTTGCGGGCCGCCGCGGTCTCGTGCTGGTCCGCGGCGGCGCTGGTGTGGGGAAGACCCGCCTGGTGACCGAGGTCGCCGAGATAGCACGGCTGCAGGGCGCGGTGGTCGCGACCGCGCAGTGCTTCGGGACGGCGGGGCGGCTGGCGCTGGCCCCGGTGGCGGACTGGCTGCGAAACGACGCGGTCCAGTCGGCGGTGGCGACCCTCGATCCCGCCTGGCGCGCCGAAGTCGGCAGGCTCGTGCCCCCCGGCGGCCGCGCTACCAGCTCCAGAGCGACGGCAGCTGCCTGGCAACGCCACCGCTTCCTGGAAGGCCTGGCGCGGGCGCTGATCGCGGTCCGGCGACCCTTGCTGCTGGTGCTGGACAACGCGCAATGGTGCGACCGGGAGACGCTGGCCTTCATCACGTTCTGCCTGGGCCTGGCCGACGGCGCCCGGCTCCTGGTGGCCGCGACACTGCGCCAGGACGACCTTGACGAAGACCCCGAGCTGGCAGGCTGGATCGTCCGGATGCGGGCTACCGGGCTGCTCACCGAGATCCCTCTCAGCCCGCTGGAGGCCGCCGGCACGGCACGTCTCGCCGAGGCGATTTCCGGGCAGCCTCTCCCGAAGGCCCGCGCGGACCTGCTGCAGGCGGCGACGGGGGGCTTCCCGCTGTACATCATCGAGGCGGCGCGCGGCACCGCCGATCCTGACGGAACGCCGCTCCCGGTCGGTGATCTCGCCGCGGTGCTGCGCAAACGCCTCGGCCAGGGGACTACGTTCGCCCGGGAGGTCGCCGCTCTCGCGGCAGCCGTAGGCACGAACTTCACCCTCAACCTGCTCACCGAGGCCAGCGACCTGGACGCCGGCCTGGTCGTGGAAGCAATCGACGAGCTGTGGCGGCGCAGGATCATCCGGGAGCTCCGGGACGGCTACGACTTCTCCCACGACCTGCTACGCGAAACGGCATATGCGGCGATCAGCCCGCCCCGGCGCTGGCTGCTGCACCGGCGCATCGCCCAGGGCCTGGAACTACTCCACGCCGAGGATACAGACAGCGTCGCGACCCAGCTCGCCGAGCAGTACGCACGGGCCGGACGGCCCGAGCGGGCGGTGGCCTACTACCAGCGCGCAGCCGACGTCGCCGCCGGCATGTTCGCCCATACCGAGGCCATCCGGCTGCAGGAAAAGGCGCTATCGATCATCGCGGCCATGCCCGCGGGACGGGACCGGGACTCCCGCGAACTCGCGGTGCTGGAGGCGATGACGGCACCGCTTAACGCCAGGTACGGCTACTCCTCCCGGGATCTGCAGCAGGCGCTGGAGCGAACGATCGCCCTCGCCGAATCACTGGGCCGCAAGGACTCGACGGTCGCCGGCATGGCTGCGCTGTGGGCCACGCAGATCGTGCAGGGACGCACGGCCGACAGCCACCGGACGGCCACCCGCGCCCTGGACCTCGCCGATCCTGAGTCCGGGCTATGCGGACAGGCTCATTTCGCCGTCGGCGGTTCCGCCATCAACCTGGGGATGCCGACCCAGGGGCTGCGTCACCTGGAACTTGCCGCCAGGCTGGGCGGCGGTGCCGTCTGGCTGAGCGTCGGCACCCGCCCAGACGTGCACGGGATGGCCTGGGCCGCGCATGCCCACTGGCTGCTCGGCCACGACGACGAGGCGCTGGGTGCCTGCCGCCAGGCCATCAGGCTGGCCCGGGCGATCGACCACCCCTACAGCCAGGCGGTGGCCCTTGCCTACGCCTGCATCACCCACCAGATGCGCCACGACCTGCCCGAGCTGAGGAACGCCGTTGATGAGCTGCGCCAGCTGTGCGACCGGTATGACTTCGCCTACTACCGCGAGTGGGCGCTGATCCTGGACGGCTGGTCCCGCGATGGTGCTTCGGGCGCCGACCCGGTCCGCCGCGGCATCGGCAACCTCAAATCGGAGGGCGCGTTCGCGCGCATGCCGTACTGGCTGTCGCTGCTCGCCGATCTCTCCGCCCGGGACGGCCGGCCCGGTGCCGCGCGGGCGACCCTTGACGCCGCTCTCGCCGCCGGGCGCGTACACGACGACGTGTGGTGGCTGCCCGAGGTGATGCGGATGCGGGCCGCCTATGACGACGAGCAGGCCGCCATCGCGCGCCTGCTCGCCGCCGCGAAGATGGCGTCGGAGCACGGCAGTGTGGTGCTGCTCCGGCGCTGTGAGCGTGACCTCGGCGGGCGGGGCGTTCGCCTTCGCGCTCCCGGCGTTCGCCCGATGGCGTAGCGCCGGGCATGCGCTCCGAACGCTAGGCGAACGCCGCGGTTCATACGTTCGGCGTGCACCGGATTTCAACGACGCACCCGAAGGGGGACGATATGTCCACATCGGCTACCACTACGGTTCCGTACGCGGAACTGGCCGCCGCCATCCGCGGTGACCTCATCATGCCCGGTGATCCCGGATACGACCAGGCGCGCGCCGTGTATAACGCCATGATCGACAAGCATCCGGCCGCCATCGCCCGCTGCCGGGACACCGCCGACGTCATCACCTGCGTGCGGTTCGCCCGCGAGCACGGCACCGAGATTGCGGTCCGCGGGGGCGGCCACAACGCCGCCGGCCTCGGGGTGTGGGACGGTGCCCTGGTCATCGACCTGTCGCTGCTGCGCAGTACCACCGTCCGCCCGCAGGACCACACGGTCCGCGTCGACGCCGGGGCTACCTGGGGTGACGTCGACCACGCGACGGTGGCGTTCGGCATGGCCACCCCGTCGGGTTTCATCGCGTCGACCGGCGTGGCCGGGCTGACGCTGGGCGGCGGCACCGGCTACCTGACCCGCCGGTTCGGCCTCACCGTCGACAACCTGCTGTCCGCCGACGTGGTGCTGGCCGACGGGAGCCTCGTGACCGCCAGCGGAAGTTCCAACAGCGACCTGTTCTGGGCGCTGCGCGGCGGCGGCGGGAACTTCGGCGTGGTCACGTCGTTCACGTTCCGCTGTCACGACGTCGGCGAGGCCGGCACGATCATCGGCGGCCCGGTGCTGTACGACTTCGCGGACACCGCCGAGGTGATGCGCTGGTACCGGGAGCTGCTCCCGTCGCTGCCCGAGGAGCTGAACGGCTGGATCGCGCTGCTCACCATCCCGCCCGCCCCGCCGTTCCCCGAGGCGCTGTGGGGGCGTAAGGCGTGCGGCATCGTGTGGTGCTACACCGGGCCGCACGGCCGGGCCGAGGAGGTGCTCGAGCCGGTCAGTTCGTTCGGCTCACCGCTAGTGGTCGGGCTGCAGCCGATGCCGTTCACCGTGCTGCAGAGCGCGTTCGACCCGCTCTACCCGGCCGGGCTGCAGTGGTACTGGCGGGCGGACTTTTTCAACGAGATCTCCGACGCGGCGATCGACGTGCACGTCAAGTACGGCGCGCAGCTGCCGACCGGTCATTCGACCATGCACCTGTACCCGATCGACGGCGCCGCCAGCCGGGTGTCCGCCGATGCGACCGCGTTCGCGTACCGGGACGGCGGCTATAACGGCATCATCGCCGGCGTCGATCCCGACCCGGCCAACGCTGGCCTCATCTCGCAATGGGCCAAGGACTACTGGGAGGAGCTGCACCCGACCTCGGCCGGCGGCGCCTACGTCAACTTCTTGATGGACGAGGGCCAAGACCGGGTCAAGGCCGCCTACCGCCGCAACTACGACCGGCTCGCCCAGGTCAAGGACCGCTACGACCCGGACAACATGTTCCACATCAACCAGAACATCCAGCCCGCCAGCGCGCCCACCCCGTAGGCCGGACCGGGCGCGTGCCCGGGCGGCGCTTCGCGGCCGAGCACACCTCGCAGTCGACCTGCCGATGTAAAGGACCACGCCATGACGCTCGAGTTTGCTGACTGCCGCGACCACTTAAACGATATTGGCTGCACCCCCAGTCCGCACCACCACGCCGGCTGTATCGACGATGGGACGTACCCGCCCACGGCGTCTCACCCGCCTGCGCTGCGACGCCACGCCACGGCAGGTGATCTGGGCGGCGCCGCTCCGGTAACTCAAACGGCGGTAGCTCCGGGGATGCAGGTTTGCTCCGGGCAGGTATGCCCCCGGTGCCGCCGGCTCGCGTACGTGAGCGGGGTGTCGTGGCTAGGCAGATCCTGGACCGAATGTCTGGCGTGCGGTGACGCATGGACCGGTGATGCGCCGACATCGGAGTAAGAAGGTGACGCCGAATCCCGGGCACTGGCCCGGCCGCTGGTCCCGGTCAGGGACCGGCACGACGCAGGCAATCTGTTCCGGCTCAATCACAACGTCCGTCCCCGCGGCTCAATGGCCGCGGCCCGACAAGGAGGCATCAGAAATGGGAACAATCAACCGCGGCGACGCCCGGGTGGCCATCAAGGACGACAATGTCGAGGTGCGGCTGTCGGAGGTCGGTGACATGACCGTCTCCTTCATCCAGTTCCGGAAAGGAACCGACCTCGGCCCCGCGCTCGCGGGCCTGCCCGACGACCTGTGCCCCTGCCCGCACTGGGGCTACATGCTCAAGGGCCGGCTCAAGATGAAGACCCGCGACGGCGACGAGGTGTACGAGGCGGGGCAGGCGTTCTACTGGCCTCCTGGCCACGCACCCAGCGCCCTCGAGGACTGCGAGTACGTGGACTTCTCGCCAACGCAGCAGTTCGCGGCGGTGATCCGCCACCTCACCGGTTGAGGTGAGGCCGACCCTCGGTCGAGGTGGCCGCTCGATCGCGCACCTATCCCGCATCCCCGGGCGGCCCGTGGTCCAGGCAGTCACTACCCAGCGCCGCGATCGCCGGCCCCAGCAGCGCCGGGAGATGGATAGGCCAGCTGGTACCACGCTGGCCGACCCAACGGCCTGTACGGCGATCATGCCGGATAGCAGCGTGGGCGGTCGGCAGCAGGTGCTGCCTGCCCGCCCGATCAGACCACGTTGCCAACCGCTCCCCCGGCGTGGGTGCAGCGCGGCGCTCAAACCGGTGCGAGCGCCTCAGCTGGGCCGGCCGGACACCATGAGCCGCTGATTCCCGCCCGGGCGGTGCCCAGTGAACGGTGGCTGGCACGCCGGTGTTACCCGGTCGGCCGGAGCACGCGATCGCCCGGCCCGGTCGGGCTGGCAAAGAACTGGCTGATGGCCACCGTGAGCTCGCCGGTGTCCAGCACACCGTTGCGGTCCAGGTCGAGCCGGTCGAAGGCGGCGGCGGCCTCGTCCGGGTTCGCACCGTAGACCGCGGCCAGGTCCGCGTACTCGCCGCTGTCCAGGACCCCGTTGCGGTCCCGGTCGGCCACCTGGACCAGGGTGAGCGCGGCCGTGTGCACGGCGGTGTCGAAGGCCGGGCGATCCACGATGACCTGACCGAGGCCGGTGACGAACTCTTCGCGGCTGATCTCCTGGTTGCCGTCGGCGTCCATGTGCCGCAGCAGCACCTCGAACAGGCCCAGCTGCCCGGTGGCCACGGCCCGCCCGGGCCCGGAGCCGACGGTGTGGCCGAACGCGTCGCACAGCCGCCGGGTCAGCAGCGTGCAGTCGTCCCGCTGCCAGCGGCCGTTCCCGTCGGTGTCGATGACCGCGAACCGGCGCTCCAGCATGGCCCGTTCGCTGCTGGTCAGCGGGCCGCCGGGCAGTGCCTCCATAGACATCGGGCCGTCCGCGGCGACCGCCCCGCGCTGCCGTCTCCGCTCGGCCGCCCGGCGGCCCGAGCTGCCGGCGATCGCGGTGAACAGCAGGATCGCGACCACGACCGCGATCGACAACCAGGTCGGGATGCGCACCGCCCAGCGCACGCCGTTGTCGTGCAGGGCCTCGAGGATCAGCTTGCCGCCGATGAAGCCGCAGACCACGGCCAGCCCGGTGTTCAGGTAGACCAGCCGGTCCAGGACCCGGATGAGCAGCACGTACAGGTGCCGCAGCCCCATCAGCGCGAACACGTTGCACGCCACGATCAGCACCGGCTGGGTGGTGATGCCGAAGATGGCCGGGATCGAGTCGAACGCGAACATGACGTCGGCGACCGCGATGGCCGCGACCAGCAGCACCATGGGCGGGACGACCCGGCGGCCGCCCGGGCCGGCCCGGGTGAGCCGGGCCCGCAGGAACCGCAGGATCCGGCCCGGCCGCTGTTCGGCCGGGTTGTCCGTCCGGCTGGTAAGCAGGCCGAACGCGGTCCACAGCAGGAAGCCGCCCAGCGGGTAGAACAGCCAGCCGAAGCGGTTGACCGCCGCCGTGCCGGCCACGATCAGCACCGTCCGCAGCACCAGGGCCAGCCCGATGCCGAACAGCAGCACCCGCTGCTGGCGCCCGGCCGGCACCGCCAGCCAGCTCATGATCACATAAAAGATGAACAGGTTGTCCAGGCTCAGGCTGTACTCGGTCAGATAGCCCGCGTAGAACTGCCCCGCCGCCGTCCAGCCAGAGCCGAGGCCGAGGCCCAGCCCGAACGCCACGGCCAGCAACACATAGACCCCGGCCCACACCACCGCCCGCCGGGCCGGGGATGAGCCGCGCCCGGACAGCATGGTCTCGGCCGCGACCACGGCGACCAGCACCGCCGCCGCCACCCACATCCACCCCGGGACTGCCATGCACCCGAACCCCAATCAGACGGTCAATCCCATCCACCAGCCTGAATAAGCAACCTCGAGTAGCCTAGGCGTACTCTCTTACCTCTGGCCCGGACGCGGGGCCGCATCCCGGGCCTGGTCGGCTTCAGGGGCGGTCATACCCCAGCGCGGGTCGGCCAGCTCACTCACACCAGCGCACACTCCGGCACAGAAGTCCTCCTGCTAGGTGCCGACGTCTTGCCGGGGGAGATCATCTATCAAGGGTGGCGCGGAGCGCACGAGGCGGCTCCGGGCGGCTTCGCCTCCACATAGTCTCCACGCCATCTCCAACCGGCTTTCGCGTGGGTCTGGCAATGCTGTAGTCATTGCCGTTCGGCCGGCAAAACTGCCCCTACGGGCCGTGTGTTCGGAGGTGGATTCGGCAGCATCAGATGGCTGACAGCCGCTCCGTCAGACGCGAGCGCGGCTGAAGCTACGAGGCAGCTAATCAGTGTGCCTCGCCGATCCACCAACGAAAAGAGTCCAGGTGAGCTCAACCAGAAAGACCGCGCTAATTGCGGGCGCGCTCTTCGTGATCACTTTTCTCACGTCGATCCCAGCGGCGCTTCTTCTCTACACCCCGGTGCTGGATCACACCAACTACATCGTCAGCGGCGGCGCCGACACGCGCGTGGCCTTCGGCGCGTTGCTCGAGGTCCTCCTCATCATCGCCAACATTGGCAGCGCCGTCGTGCTGTTCCCGGTCCTCAAACGGCAGAACGAGGGCCTCGCCCTCGGCTACGTCACCGCCCGCATCATCGAGTCCACCTTCATCGCCATCGGCATCGTCAGCCTCCTAGCGATCGTGACATTGCGGCAGGACGTCGGAGGCGCAGGCGGCGCGGGCTCGGTCGTCCCGGTCGGCAGGTCGCTCGTCGCGATACACGACTGGACGTTCCTGCTCGGGCCCGGCTTTATAGTCGGCGTCGGGAACGGGCTGATCCTGGGCTACCTGATGTACCGGTCCGGCCTCGTGCCGCGGCGCATGGCGATGCTGGGGCTGATCGGAGGTCCGCTGATCATCGCCTCGGGGACCGCCGTGCTGTTCAACGTCATCCAGCCAGGGTCCGCGGCGCAGTTCATCGCGACGATCCCGGAATTCGTCTGGGAGTTGTCGCTTGGCATCTACCTCATGGTCAAGGGATTCAAGCCGTCTCCGATCCTGTCCGGCACTATTGGAGATGCCGGAGCGGGCGAGCGTTCCCCGGCCCTCACGGCGGCTGACAGGTAAACATCTCGGCCACCCCGGGCAGGGTCCCGCCGTTGCCGTTTCCCACTTGGCGCGAGAGAGTGAAATGGAGGGTTATGCCATTCTGCGGGAGCTCCGGCCAGACGCTACGAGAGATCATGCAGCCTCGGTGGTCGGGACTGGGTGATCGTCTGCCGGGCAGTCTTGACGCTCCCGTGCGGTGCTGGTGCAGACTGGCCTGGGTTGCAAGGCCAGCGGGCCATTTTCACTGAAGCAGGCAAACGGCAGGCCGTCACAAGGGGAGGATTCATGAGCGACGTAACGCCGGAGCACGGTTTCTCTATCCAGGGCAGCGAGCCCCGAAGCGCCGCCGAGCGCAAGAAAAGGGAGCTGTTCCTGGGTTACCTGGACGCTGTTTTAAATCCGAAGGAGATGGAGTCCCGGTTCGCGCCGGATTTCTGGCCGCATGACCTGATCCCAGGTGATCAGCGCCCGCCGGCCGGGGTAGGGACCCAGGCGATGAGCGGTTTCCGCGAGACCATCAACAGCGCGTTCACCACCGTCCGGTCCGCAGAGGGGGCGTGGATCGAAGACGACACGGAGCTGTCCGAGGTGGCTGGGGGTGCTGACCCGCGCGACCTGGTGGGTGCCAGCATGGTCGTTACCTACGTTCACGCCGGCGGCCCGTTGACGCTCCCCGGTGTCGCAGTGGGCGAGCATGCCGTAGCTGAAGCGGCCCTGGTCTACGAGCCGAGCGGCAAGGACGTAATCGTCGAGGTGGCCGATGTGATGCGCGTTGACGATGACGGCCTGGTCACCGATCGCTGGAACCGGATCAGCATGGAGGACTTTATCCGGCAGCTCGACCAGAATCGCAAGCCCTGAGACACGGCCAGGGTCTTTGCCCGGGCATGTCTGCAACTCCGGTGGGAAGGTTCGCCGCGCGCGTTCCGGGCCTGGCCTCTGGATCTACCTGCACTCATCCGAGGATCGGCAGCGTGCCCTGGCCGACGCCGTAGTAGGCGACACCGCACGTGCTCGGCTCACCAGCAGGCCCAAGCGGCGTAAGAAGGTGAATCGATCTGGCACGTGAATGACACACGCGCCCTTGTGTTCGGCAAAAACCCAGCGCCCCGAGAGGGATTCGAACCTTCGACCTACCGCTTAGGAGGTCGTTTCATGGGCACTCGTCAAGTGCCTCTTTGCTGGCCAGAGCCAGTGTGCTCGGTCTCTGGCTGCGGCTCGATGTCCCTGATTTCCGTCTCATCCGGGCACGCGGAGGGCACGGACACACTCTAATGATCCTTGATCGTGGGAGGTTACAACAGGGTGTGAGATCCAGATGAGTGCTGGCGAGGAAGGCGCCGCGGAGGCCGGGCCGGTCGACGGCTTGCGCCGAGGCGTCGAAGGCATGGGGTTAGTGCCCGGCGGGGAACCGGATGGTGAGCCTGGCCGGGACCAGTGCGTTCCAGTCGCCCCTGTCCACGTAGGTGTTGAAGGCGGGCTGGGAGTGCGACCCGAGGGTCTTCCAGAGCAGCGTGGCCTCGTCGGTGGTGTGCGAGCGGGCCAACTCGGCGAGGGAGTACTTGCCGTCGCTGGTCCAGTCCCAGTCATGATCCGGCGGCGGGGTCGAGGTCCTCGGGCTACCGGGCATCGAGAGGCTCCTTTCATCGTGACGTTGATCAGGCACTCCAAACTAGCGGATGTCTATGGCGAGGTAAAGCCCTTCCTATTAAGAGCCAAGATAGACGTGGAAACATTTGTGCCCCAGGCTCGCGCGGGTGCTATGCCAGTGCTGAGGGCGGCCTTAAAGCAGGGATTTGCCTGGGGCTTCACCGCACAGTATCCGCGTTTCATTTCATGGGTGAGATTGCGGGCTGTCAGCTGATCCGGCTTACGCCGGTAGTTCTGATCGCCAAGTCGCGTAGAGCGCTCGCAGTTCGGCAATGGACGAGCCGTCGGGCACGGCGATCTCGTTGTCCCTGAATCGGTCGAGTGTGGCGACCATGGCAGCGAGCACGTTGGCGTCGAAGCCCCGCGTCAATCTGGGTGGCTCGTGCGAGCAGGACGTCCTTGCCGAACCGGTGCGCGAGGACGTACACATCGGCGAAGTCCCGTGCGGCAGCCCGTCAGACATGGCGAGAAGCGTTTAGCCTGCGAGTTCTTCCGGGGCTAGCGTCGGCCCGGCGGCTGAAACGTGATTGCTGCTGGCCATCGCCCTGCCGCTGACCCCGGTACTCGTCCATCGCTTGTCCCGGGTGGCCGACCCTAAAGGCAAACGCCGTAAGCGAAACGCTGACCCGCCCGCCGGAGCAGGAACCCTGGCTCAGTGATGGTCCGAGGCTTTCGGCGTCGCGGGCCGCCCGGTAACCAGGCCGCCCGCGTAGTCTTTCTGCTGACGGACGAGCGGCGCTAAATCAGCGATCCTTCACCGCGCACTATGCTCGCGGCCACATTGGTAACGCCAGGGAGATGAGCAGGCGGCATCGGCCGCGGGGACCAGTGCGCCACGCGACCTTCGTCGTCCGACGCTGGTGTCTTCCGTATCGGCGCGAACTCTTTGAACTCCCGGTCCGGGCTCTGTCCGCCAAGCTGCCAGTTCAGGTGGGGCAAATCCGCACGGGACAGGGAAGTAAGCGCTGCGGTCCTCGTTTGACCGGCACACAGTTGCCCGAGATGGTGGCGCCATTGCTGCTGGTCAGCGGCCCAGGCATGCAAGTACTCCGTGCAGAGACCAGAAGTTATGAACTTCAGCCGACCGAGAGACCCCTTCAGCGCGGCTACCATGCGACGCTCTTGTTCTGGTTCGATGGAGCTTTTCTGGACCAAGCGAAGTACGTGCTCGACGAATTGACGCCGCCGGTTCAGGAACATATCCCAGTGTCGCTTGTCCGCATCGACGATGGATCGGCCCTGGTCCAGCAGCCAGTAGAGACCCTCGGCCAGGACGTCGCCCAGCTCTTCAGCTCGCGCCCGGTCCGGGGTTCGATATGGGTCATAAGGCTGCTGGACAACCCGCCCGGCGATCGCGGTAGGCTGCAGGCTTTTGTTGCCGTCCAGAAAAAAGAACCAGTCTTCGTTGAAGATATCCGGAAAAAACGACCGGTTGCGTTTTAGATCGACTGCGAGAGCGCCGCCACCGACGAACGTTTGCTGCTGACCACCGGCGTCACGGTACGCGTGACAGACTACCGAATTATCCGGGTAACCGACATTCCTCAAGCCGACGGCATTGTAGATGTCCAGCAATCCGCTGGCTTCGCGCACGTCATTGGCGTCAAGGCCAGTCATGTCGTCGTCAAGGAAAAGAATTCGAGACCAGTCGAGCAGGTAACTAAGCATGAGCGCCAAATTGCGTTTGGCGCTCAGGTCGGTTCGGCGCGCGAAGACCTTATCGGCCAGTTTTCGAGAGGTTTCCCATTCAGGTAGCCGAAGCCGCGCCGCCTCCGGAACGTCAATGGCAATCAGGTCGACGATGGACGGTATGCATCGGGCCGTTCGGGCAGCCGAAGTCCAGTTCCCGCTGTGCAGCGTAACCAGCGTGCAGTCCAGTTTTTGGGCCAACTTCACCGCCCCGGCCAAGTGTGCCGGGCGACGCACGGTCGGGATGATGATGGCGTCTATTTGTTTCCGGACCGACGTAGCAGGCTCCGGGGACCACAGCAGGCGCTCATGGGACCCGTGGTGATGCGGCGTCTCTTCGCCCGGCATGCTACTCAGACCATTCGAAGAGAATGGAGTCACTTGCGGTCAAGTCCGGGGTCACAGCCGCCCCATTGATGATCGACACCCGGGTCACGATACAGTAGGAGGGGCTATCGCCAAACTTCGTTCTTATGTAGTCAGCATTACGATCATGGAATATTTTATCGGTCAGGATCCGCACTGCCCCGTAAACACCCCGGCTGTACATTCCGTTGCAGACAGTAACAGTTCGTTCCCGATTGTACGGATTGACGGCCCGGGCAAAGAGGGCGACGTCTTCGTGAAGAATTTCCTTACCGCCAGTTTTTTCAAGGACTGGACGAAACTGGCGTTCCTGGCCTCCATCGGTTACTTCGAAATACTGACCGTCCTCGGTCTTCCAATCGGCTACCTGCCGGACCGGCAGATCAAGGATCTGCAGCACAGCCCTCGTGGTCTCGTTGTAGTCGATCCCGCCTAGGGTCACCAGGTGCGAGGTGGGGTCGTCGGGGGCGAGCTTGCCCGCGATGCGGAAGGTCACCTGGTTGTCTGGGTTGACGGCTCGGAGGTGGCCGAAGAGCTCGAACAGCGCGTCCAGCTCAGGGGTGGTGAGCAGCTCAACGTAGTCAGGTTCCTCGACCTTGGTGTAGGGAATCGTGGCCAGCTTTTCTTCAGGCCACCGAGGGCAAATGATCTTGACGCCCTGCCCGCCGGGGAACCGCCACGGGTCATCGCCAGTAGAGACGCCGTTTGGGGCGATCTGACCAGTAGAGGCTGACGCAAAGCCGACCGGCAGGGCATCGCCGCGTAGACGCATCAGTTCTTGCTTGAGACCGTCCATGACCAGTCGCTCCTCGTCACTCAGCTCCCGCGGGTCGAGGACCCGGGGCGGGTTGGAGTCGAAGCAGCGGGTGGAGGCGAACACCACGGCGTACTCCTCCAACCTGCTCAGCGGCGGAATCTGTGGTTTGGTCCGCGATTCGTAGGACGAAATCAGCGGAACGCTCACGCCCAGCACCTTTGCGAGGTGGACCTGAGTGATCTTCCGGTCGGGCCAGTGATCCTCGCGAAGAGCACGCAGACGCTGGGCCAGCGGCTGTTGCGGATCTTGAGTGTCCACGTCGCGCCTCATTCATCTGAACTTCAGTAGTCACCTTAACCACTTCATACCGCGATAGATCGGTTATGAAACTGCAGGTAGGTCCTTGATCGTCATACCGGAAGTCCCAACCAGCAGGCAGAAACAAGAGATGCAGCCGTAAGGGCCGCTTAACCCGCAGGTGTATCGCTGAACACGCGAAGGGTATACCACAAGCTAAAAGAGATCTTTTGAAGCTCACACCAAAGGAGGCCTGAAAGTTAACACTTTGCTGAAGTTCAGCGTGAGTCTGAAGATGAACATACCATCCGGTCCGGCCGGATCACCCGGGGCCTGCTCCCCCTCACGGCCGCGAAAAGCACGCGGGCATCCCTGCGCCAACAAGGATGCCCGCACTTTGGAACCCCTCTGCGCTCTCAAACACCTAGGAAGTCCCGTGCATACTTTAATCCCTCACGTGCTGATGACAACGACCCTGTGCACTTACCGGCTCAAGGATTTCCCTGCGGCGGCCACCCTGTCGGCCAGCAGGACCGCATCTTCCAGCGGAAGCGCGACACTGGTCCTGGTCGCCGTGATCGCCATCCTGGCCGGGGCGCTGGTGAAGTCGCTGCGCACGATGGCCGCACTCTTCACTGAGTTGCTGCGGGCCGCACTCAAGATCACGTCCGCCTTCGTCACCCTCTTCGTGGTCATCGCCGTCGTACTGATGGTGCTGGTCCACCACTGATCCGGGATGAGCACAGCGGTACCTGCCGAACTGCCCGATGGGCAAGACCTTCAGAGCCGCCCCGGCGCCAACCGGGGCAGCACTGAAGCTCGCAAAGATGCCTTAACTTCTGCGATTTTGCAGATTGAACTTTAGCCTGAGGAATGATGTCGCTTGGCCGTCAATGACAGCAGGGACACCTTGCCAGTCTTGGCAGTGCCGTGCAAAAATTCCCTTTCGTGCTAGATATCAGGCGTCTCGGCCGCGACGAGTGG
Organism: uncultured Actinomycetes bacterium; assembly: GCA_963775825.1. GTDB lineage: Bacteria > Actinomycetota > Actinomycetes > Streptosporangiales > Streptosporangiaceae > Bog-532. The sequence continues at coordinate 184,681 of CAVZKY010000031.1, read as the reverse complement.
CTTGCGCTGCGGGATATCCGGCTGACAGCATTGCGGGAATCTCCCGACTCGTTTCTCTCTACTTATAACAAGGAGAGAAATTTCGACGACGGCAAGTGGCGCAAGGAATTCGACCGCGGGGACTGGTACATCGGGTCTCGGGACAGCCAGTTGGCGAGCCTGCTTGGCATCACCCGCGAACCGAAGACGCCGCTCGACCAGTGCTACCTGGAATACGTCTGGGTCTCTCCAGAATGCCGCCGGTCCGGCGTTGCTTCTTTCATGCTCAATGCCGTCCTCGACCAACTGCAGGCGTCGGGCGTCCGGACGGCCTTTCTCTGGGTCCTCGATGGCAACGATGTCGCCGTTCACCTCTACAAACGGCTTGGCTTCGTTAGCACCAACCTTCGCCAGCCGCTGCCGGATGCACCGGACCGGTGCGAGGAGCGGATGGGGATGCGTCTCAGCAGCCGGACCCGCTGATTGGGTCCGGATCGGGCAGGACGCAGCCACGGGACCGCCAGCAAGGGCGCCCACGTCGGGAACCGCGTCTGGTTCAGCCAGCGGAAGCCTCCGCACGCATCCGCTTTCCACCGGCCTTGACGGTAACGCGGACCTGCCGTACGGCTGGCCCGACGGGCCGCCCGTAACGCCGGCCGCCGAACCGCGCCGGATCCTCGCCCACTTCCAAGCGGCTGTTTAACGCCAGTCGGCTTTGTTCTCCCCGTAACTGCCGATTTACTTCAGGACCGGCGGCCAAACCTTGATTCTTTATTAGCCGCGCTTTCACCGTTACTGTGTAAATTTCGCCGACCAGTCCTGATGATGATGGATAAGGGGATACCTTTTTGATTGCTTTATGGCAATTGTTGCACTCGGACATAGGTATAAGGAGCGGGTAATATGTCCGGTATTACGCAAGTGCCTCCGGGAGAAGGCGACGCCACTGATGGTCATGGCGCCCCCCCCCGGCGCAGTTTCCTGAGACTCGGCGGGCCACTTTGCTGGCCGGCGGGGTCGCCGACAGCGCAGCTCCTCCGGCTGGAACGGGCCCGCGTCAAGCGGCTTGCGCAGCCGTGGGCGCGGTTGCGTGACGGTCATAGTTTTTCTCTCTTCCTGCGGTTCCGCTGAGACGCGTGTATTCGCGCCTGAGCGTTCCCGCAGGTCAGAGAGCTGAAGAAGGGGCGCTTCGAGCACTGTGGAATCCCTCTCTCTTCCTGTCTTTATACAGGTGAGAGGGGCTGCGGCTACCCCAGAAATCGGCGCCCCGAGAAGGATTCGAACCTTCGACCTACCGCTTAGGAGGCGGTCGCTCTATCCCCTGAGCTATCGGGGCCGGTGCCCGTGCAAGCTTAGTGCACCTGCTCGTAAGTTCGTCGGGGGTGACGTTCTTGTGTACTCCTAGCGGCTAGGGCAGCTCGAACGGCAGCGGCAGGCCGTCCAGCGCGTGCGCGCAGGCGTCGTCGGGCTGATCGCCCGGAAGGTCCGCGATGAGGGCTGCAACCAGGTCCCGGAGCCGGGCCACGTTGGCCGCGAAGACCTCGAACACCTCCGTCTGGGTCACGCCCTTACCTGCTTCGATGCCCGCGTCCAGGTCGGTGACCAGGGCCAGCGGGATGTAGCAGAGCGCCAGCTCACGAGCGAGCACGGCCTCGGGATGCCCCGTCATGCCGACCAGCGTCCAGCCCTGCGCGGCGAACCACCGCGACTCCGCGCGGGTGGAGAAACGCTGGCCCTCGATGACGACGAGCGTCCCGGACGGCACCGGGGCCCAGCCGGCCCCGTCTGCCGCCGCGATGGCGCGCTCGCGCCCGCTCGCGCAGTACGGATCGGCGAACGTGACGTGCACGCCGCCCTGGTCAAAGAAGCTCTGCGGCCGGCCACTGGTCCGGTCGACTAGCTGGTCCGGCACCACCAGCGTGCCCGGCCCGAACGAGGCCGTCAGCGAGCCGACGGCGCTGGGGGCGATGACCTGGCGAACGCCGAGGGAACGCAGCGCCCACAGGTTGGGCCGGTAGGGAATGCGGTGCGGTGGGAAACGATGGTCCCGGCCGTGCCGGGGCAGGAATGCGACGCGGCGCCCGGCCACCTCGCCGACCGTCACCGGGTCGCTGGGCGGCCCGTAGGGGGTGTCGACCTTGACCTCTTCGGCGGCGTCGAGGAACTCATAGAAACCCGATCCCCCGATGACCCCGATCTCGGCGACGGAAGACATGAGCGTCAGGCGACCTTCTCGCCAGCGGAACCGGAGGAACCGGAGGCCTTGGACGCTGAGCTCGAGGACGAGGAGTCCTTGCCGGTGGTCTTGCTGCCGCCGTTGGCGGTGGTCTTGCTGTCGCTCTTGGCGCTGTCGCTCTTGGACCCGGAGTCGGTCTTGGAGTCCGCGGACGACGAACTGGAGTTTTCCGCCTTCTCCTTGGCCGCCGACCCGTTACCCGAGCGGCTGTCGGTGCGGTAGAAGCCGGAGCCCTTGAACACGATCCCCACGGGAGAGAAGACCTTGCGCAGGCGGCCTTCACAGGCGGGGCAGACGGTCAGCGGGTTGTCGCTGAACTTCTGCACCACCTCGAGCTGGTCGCCGCACTCAGTGCAGGCGTACTGATACGTGGGCACAGGATCTCCCTCCGTGCGATGCCGAGGCCGCCCGGAGCCAGGCAGACCGGCGGCTAAGTGTGCTCGCGTCGCGCGATGCTAGCACTCACGCAACCCGAGTGCTAATCGTAACGCACTGGCCATAACGGTATTTGAATGCTCACAATTCCCCGGGACGGCAGGGCGGCCATCGAGACCGGGCGGTCGTGCGGCGCGGTCGGCACGTGGTCGAGCAGCTCGCCGTCGTGCAGGAGGGCGATGACCGGCACCCGGGGGCCGACGCGGGCCAGCGCCCGGTCGTAGCTGCCCCCGCCGCGGCCCAGCCGGTTCCCGCGGGTGTCCACGGCCAGCGCGGGCACCAGGACGAGGGAGGCCCGCGCCACCGCGTCCGCGCCGCGCGCCGGTTCCGACGGCTCCATCAGGCCCTTCGGCCCGGGCACCAGCGAGTCGGGGCCTTCGTAGGACGCCCAGTCGAGGTCCCCATCGGGCCGCAGCAGCGGCAGGATGACGTAGGTACCTCGCTTCCATAGCCCGAAGATGAGGCTGTGGGTGTCCGGCTCGCTGCCCACCGAGAAATACGCGGCGACCGTGCCTGCCATCTGGGCCTGCGGAAGCGACAGCACATGGTCGCGGTTGAGCCGTCCCGCCGCCTCGCGCTGTTCGGCGGGCTGGCTCGCCCGGGCCGCGAGCAGCCTGGCCCGCAGGGCGGCCTTCGCGCCGGCCGTATCATCCGCTGGGCGGCCCGCCGCGCCTGCGCGGGTACCCTCAGAACTGGGCTCTTGCACGTTTGCCTCCGCGAACTCGTTAGGGTTTCCAGCATGGCCGATTCTTCCGCCGTCACGAAGGCCGTCATCCCTGCCGCGGGCCTGGGAACCAGGTTCCTGCCCGCGACCAAGGCGACGCCCAAGGAAATGCTGCCCATCGTCGACAAGCCAGCGATTCAGTACGTCGTCGAAGAAGCAGTTTCCGCTGGCCTGGATGACGTGCTTCTCATCACCGGGCGCAGCAAGCGCTCCATCGAGGACCATTTTGACCGCGCCTACGAGCTGGAAGAGGCGCTGGCCGCCAAGGACAACAGCGACGGGCTGGCTCAGGTGCGCGAGTCCGCCGAGCTGGCCACCGTGCACTACGTACGGCAGGGCGATCCGCGCGGGCTGGGGCACGCGGTGCTCTGCGCCGCCCGGCACGTCGGCCACGAGCCGTTCGCCGTGCTGCTGGGGGACGACCTGATCGATCCCCGTGACCCGCTGCTCACCCGGATGATCGAGGTGCGCGAGCGGTTCGGCGGCAGCGTCGTCGCGCTGATGGAGGTCGACCCGGAGCAGGTGTCGCTGTACGGCTGCGCCGCGATCGAGCCGACCGACGAAGAAGACGTGGTGACCATCACCGACCTGGTGGAAAAGCCGGTGCCGGGCAGCGCTCCCAGCCGGTGGATCATCATCGGGCGGTACGTCTGCGACCCCAAGGTGTTCGACATCCTGCGGCAGACCCCACCAGGCCGGGGCGGTGAGATACAGCTCACCGACGCCCTCAAGGTACTGGCCGGCGATCCGGACAGCGGCGGGGTCTACGGGGTGCTCTTCCGCGGCCGGCGCTACGACACCGGGAACAAGCTGGACTACCTGCGGACCCTGGTCATTTTCGCGTCCGAGCGGCCGGACCTGGCCCAGGAGTTCGTCCCCTGGCTGCGAAAGTACCTGGACTCGCTGCCGTGACGACCGAGGTGGGTCACCGCCACGATGTGAGCGCCGTGGACCTGGTCAGCATCGACGCCCATCGCGCGGACATCCTGGACCGATCCGGCCGCTGCCGCCGACCCAGCTCGGCATCACCGAGGCCGAAGGCTCCGTGCTGGCCGAGGACATCACCGCGAGCCGCCCGCTGCCGCCGTTCGACAACTCGGCCATGGACGGGTACGCACTGATCGCCGCGGACACCGCCGGGGCGGCCAAGGACGCCCCGGTCACGCTGCGGGTCACCGGCGAAGTCGCAGCCGGTGACACGGGGGCCTACGCGGTCATCCCCGGCACCTGCCTGCGGATCACGACCGGGGCCAAGCTCCCCGCCGCGGCGGACGCCATCGTGCCGGTAGAAGACACCGACGGCGGCATCGCCCAGGTGGCGATCCGGCTGGCGGTGGAACCGGGCCACGCGGTCCGGTACAGCGGCGGTGACGCACGCGAAGGCGACGTACTGCTGGCCCGGGGCACCCGGCTCGGCCCGATGCAGATCGCCGTGCTCGCCTCGTCCGGCCGGGCCCGGGCCGAGGTCTTCCCGCGGCCCCGGGTGGCGGTGTTCTCCACCGGCGATGAGCTGACCGAACCAGGCCAGCCCCTGGCCCCCGGCAAGATCTGGGATTCCAACAGCTTCATGCTCGCCGCAGCGGCCCGTGAGGCCGGCTGCCTGGCCTTCCGCCATGGTCCTGTGCCCGACGACCCGCAGGAGATCCTGCCCGCGATCGAGCACCAGCTGCTCCGGGCGGACCTGCTCATCACCAGTGGCGGGGTCAGCATGGGCGGCAAGCACGATGTGGTCAAGGACACGCTCAGCCGGCTGGGCACGATCCAGTTCCGCAAGGTCGCCATGCAGCCCGGGATGCCGCAGGGCTTCGGGACCATCGGCGAGGACAGCACGCCGATCTTCACGCTGCCCGGCAATCCGGTCAGCGCCTACGTCTCGTTCCAGATCTTCGTGCTGACCGCATTGGGCGCCCTGCAGGGTCAGCCGGACCGGCAGCTGCCGGCGGTGCAGGCGACGGTGACCGGCCCGCTGCGCTCTCCGCCAGGCCGGCGATCCTATCTGCGCGGCGTGCTGAACCGGGCGGACGGGACGGTCACGCCGCTGTCCGGGCAGGGCTCGCACCAGGTCGCCACCCTGGGCCGGGCCAACGCGCTGATCGTCGTGCCAGAGTGGGCCGTACAGATGAAAGAGGGCGACGACGTCGAGGTGCTATGCCTGCCATGAGCGGCCAGGCATGAGTGGCCAGGCTAGGAGGGGCTGCCGTGAGCGCTGAACTGACCCACCTCGACGAGGCAGGCCAGGCCCGGATGGTCGATGTCTCGGGCAAGGACGTGACGGGCCGGACCGCGCGGGCGTCCGGCCGGGTGCTGCTATCGGCGGCGGCAGTGGACGCGCTGCGGTCCCGGCAGGTGCCGAAGGGCGACGCGCTCGCCGTGGCGCGGATCGCGGGCATCCAGGGCGCGAAGCGGACGCCGGACCTGATCCCGCTGTGCCACCCGATCGGGCTGCATGGCGTCACCGTCGACCTGGCCGTGACCGACGACGGGGTGGACATCACGGCGACCGCCCGCACGGCCGACCGCACCGGCGTCGAGATGGAGGCGCTGACTTCAGTGAGCGTCGCTGCGCTGGCCCTGATCGACATGATCAAGGCCATCGATCCGGCGGCAGTGATCACGGACGTGCGGGTGGACGAGAAGAGCGGCGGGAAGAGCGGGACATGGCAGCGCGACTGAACATCCCGGCGGGCGGGGCACGCTGATGCGGGCGCTCGCGGTCACCGTCTCCAACCGGGCGGCTGCCGGGGTCTACCCGGACCGGTCCGGCCCAGTGCTGGCCGACCTGCTCCGCCGGGCCGGGTGTGAGCATAGTCGACGGCCCGCTGGTCATCCCGGACGGTGATCCGGTGGAAGAGGCACTCCGCGACTCGATCGCGGCCGGGTACGACGTGGTGGTGACGACCGGCGGCACCGGCCTGACCCCGGCCGACCTGACCCCGGAGATGACCCGCCGGGTGCTGGACCGGGAGATACCGGGGATCGCCGAGGCGATCCGGGCCGCGGGCGCCGCGGCGGGGGTGCCGACCGCGATCCTGTCCCGCGGGCTCTCCGGCCTGGCCGGGCGCACGCTGATCGTCAACCTGCCTGGCTCCACGGGCGGAGTCAAAGACGGGATGGCGGTGCTCAGCCGGATCCTGCAGCACGCCGTCGACCAGATGCACGGCGGCGACCACCGCCAGGCCGGGAGCACGGGCGAATCCGGTGAGGCGGCCGGCGCACCCGGCGGCTAGCCTTGGTGATCACAGCGCATTTAGATGACGTTCAGGCACTTACCAGGGAATGATTGACCCGTGGGACGAATGCGCGGCTGGCCCGTCACCTTGTACGAGCCGAGGCTGCTGGATGAACCGGTCGCCCTGCGACCGGTGCGGGTCAGGGACGCGCGTGCCTGGCGAGAGATCCGCGTGCGCAATGCCACGTGGCTGCGGCCCTGGGAGCCGACCAATCCCGAGACCCCGCTGTACCGGTCCAGCCTGAGCCCGTACGTGTCGATGGTCCGGGCGATGCGCCGGGAGGCACGTCTCGGGCAGGCGATGCCCTGGGTCGTGACGTTCGGCAATGAATTCGCCGGGCAGCTCACGGTAGGCAGCATCGTATGGGGCTCGGCCCGCGCCGGGCAGGTCGGTTACTGGATTGACGAGAAGTTTGCCGGGCGCGGCGTCATCCCGACCGCGCTGGCCCTGGCGATCGATCACAGCTTCCGCGTCGTCGGGCTGCACCGGCTCGAGGCCAGCATCCGGCCGGAGAACCACGCGAGCCGCCGGGTGGTGGAAAAGCTGGGCTTCCGGGATGAGGGCCTGCGTCGCCGCCAGCTGCACATCGACGGCGCGTGGCGGGACCACCTGTGCTACGCGCTGACTGCCGAGGAAGCACCGGACCGGCTGATGACCCGCTGGCGCGGCATCGTGCTGGCGTCCAAGTCAGGAACCGGCGCCGGCCCGGGCAGCTTCCCCGCTGGGGCCTGACCATCCCGGCCGCCCGTTACCGGGTCGTCTTAGTACCGGTCGCCGGGCGGCGGCTTCCAGCGGCTGATGTACACCACGTTGAGCGTGATGACGCCGATCCAGACCACCAGCAGCCCCCAGAACCCAGCTGGGTGAGAGCCGGAAGCGACGGCAATGGCGCTCAGCGGAATGGCGGTGACCATGGTGGCCAAGGCGAAGAAGGCCGGGCCGCGCGGCCTGCCCCGCAGGGATGTCCGGCCATGGCCGTGCGTCGCCAGCCGGGCGTCGACACGGGCATCGATTTCCCGGTCCACCTTGGCCAGGAAGGATTCGATAACCGCGTTCTGGTACTCAGGCGGGAGCTCGCGGTGGGTTTCCGCGGCGGCCCGTATTTCGTCCGCTGACATCGATGAGATTGCCACGCCCAAGACCTATCGCACCGTGGCGGGATGACACACGGGGGAAAACCCCCATTTCCACGAGGTATTTACGGTCCTGGCTTTAGGGATCTCGCGACACACCGGGCGCGATCCTCGTCATCGCACACCTCAGCATTTACGCTGCGTTACGCGAGCGGGATCCGGTCGGCGTTCTTCCTGCCGCCTAGTCCGCTTCCGCCCGGGACGTCCCGGGTCTGCTCCGATCGCCCGGGCGACCACGGCCCGCCCGGCAAGGACCGCGCCGAGGGGAGGGACCGTGAGCAGCGCCATCTTGTTTGCCGCGATCGTCGTGATCTGGATTGGCGTACTGGTCCCCCGGTGGCTCCGGCATGACCACGCCTACGACGGTCATCTGCGGCTGCGCCGGTTTTCCCGCCAGCTTGAGGCGGACCAGCAGGGCGGCGACACGAACACGCGGGCTGGGTCCAGCCAGGGCGGGCGGACCCGGTACACGAGCTTCGGCGAGCACGGGGACCCGCGCGAAGACCACGCCAAAGCAGGCCGGGCCGGCCGGGAACGCGGCGCTGTACCCTCTGGATATAGCTCTTTGTCACGGAGTTATGACGCTCCGTACGTTTCTGCTGCGGGGGACGAGGATACCGGCGTAATGGCACAGCCGGATGAGACGGATGAGGCACCAGCGCGGGTCCGGTCGTATGGATGGTCGGCCGAGGAGTACCTGCGCCACGAGCGTGAGTATCTGCGCCACGAGCGCGCCAGCCAGCGTGCCCCGCACGACGGCCGGCACCCCGTGGAACGCCAGGACCAGAGTGGCAGGGCACGCCGCAAGCCGCCGCAGCATGACGAGCGCCGGCATCACGGCGGCCAGCGCGACAGCGGCCGGCGCGACGGCGGCCGCGCGACAGCGGCCGCGCACGGCGGCCGGCGCGACAGCGGGCGGGATCACGAAGAGCTGCGGCCGGGCAACCGGGGCCGGCTCCCGGCCGAGAACCGGGCGACGGCGGAGAGCAAGCAGCGGGCCCGGATGGTGCGGGGCCGACGCCGGATGCTGTGGCTGCTCATCACCCTCACCGCGGTCGGCGCGGGACTGGTGTACCTGCGGCTGGCGGCCTGGTGGATCATCATCCCCCCGGTTGCCCTGCTGGGCGGTTACCTGCTGGTGCTCCGCGAGGCGGCCCGCGCCGACGCCGAGGCGCGGGAATTCCTCGTCGTCCAGGCCCGCCACGCCCGGAAGGCGGAAGCCCGGCGCAGGGCCGAAGCCGAAGCCGCACCCAGGCGCACGACAGGAACCAGCGTGCCCGGGGGGCTGGTCCCGGACTCCGCCGAGACGGACCCGCGCGCCGAGATCATCGACATCTCCGAGCGCGTCGGTGACCAGCTCTACGACCAGCACGCCGACGCCAGGCTGCGCGCCGTCGGCGACTGACGGCCGGTCAGCCGCCTTGCGCGCGAGCAGTCCGCGTCTTTTGCTAGGCTGACTGACGTTCTTGGGGCTGTAGCGCAGTCCGGTAGCGCACCTCGTTCGCATCGAGGGGGTCAGGGGTTCGAATCCCCTCAGCTCCACGCAAACCCGCAGGTCAGCACGCTGACGTGTGGGCAAGTCGGCTCAGGTAGGTCCGTTTGCCTGATTCTGGGAGCGGCGGTGTCCGATTTTCGGAGCCGATCTTGAGGCCACCCCGCTCCGTGCCCAGCCGGAATTGCCTGACAGAACGTCGGGCAAACGAGGCGTGCGCCCAGGCGACGTCCGCGGAGCAGGGGCCGGGCCTGCCCACCCGCTATGGGCAGCGGACCTGCGCGGCTTGGCGAACGCGCCCCAGGGACATCCGGCCGCAAGGTCGCCGCCGTGACCCCGGCCCTCGGAGCCCGAGGGTACCCGACCCGGCCCGAGAACACGCCGCAGGGCAGGTTCGCCAACCCAAACTGCGAGTCAGGCGGCAGCTCCAGCCAGGTCGTGGTCAGGCGCCCTCCCCGTTGATGTGGCGCAGGCCCTCCCCGACGTAAATCTGCCGGGGCCGGGAGATCTTCTGCTCCGGATCGGCCGAACCCTCCTGCCACTGGGCGAGCCAGCCGGGCATGCGTCCGATCGCGAACAGCACTGGGAACATCGCCACCGGGAAGCCCATGGCCTGGTAGATGATGCCCGAGTAGAAGTCCACGTTCGGGTACAGCTTGTGAGTGACGAAGTAGTCGTCGGCGAGCGCGATCCGCTCGAGCTCCAGCGCGATGTCCAGCAGCGGGTTGCGCCCGGTGACCTCGAACACCTGGCCGGCCACCTGCTTGATGAGCGTCGCCCGCGGGTCATAGTTCCTGTACACCCGGTGGCCGAACCCGATCAAGCGCAGCTCGCCCGTCTTGACCCGGGCGATGTAGCCGGGCACGTTCGCGACGGACCCGATCTCCCGCAGCATCTTGAGCACCTGCTCGTTCGCCCCGCCGTGCAGCGGGCCGTACAGCGCGGCGGCCGCCGCGGCCGCCGCGGAATACGGGTCGCTCCCGGAGCTGGCCACGCCCCGCATCGCGCTCGCCGAACAGTTCTGCTCATGGTCGGCGTGCAGGATGAACAGCACATCCAGGGCGTGCTCGAGCACCGGGTCCGGGTCGTACTTGAGCTCCGTCATCTTCCACATCATGTTGAGGAAGTTGCCTGCGTAGGACAGGTCGTCGTCGGGATAGTTGTATGGAAAGCCCTGCGCGTGCCGGTACGCGAAGGCCGCGAGCGTGGGCATCTTGGCGATGAGCCGTACGACCTGCTCGTCCTGGCAGGCCCGGTCGTGGACCGCCTTGGCCTCGGGGTAGAAGGTGGACAGCGCCGCCAAGGTGCTGACCAGGATGCCCATCGGGTGAGCGTCGTGGTGGAAGCCGTCGATGAACTTCTTGACGTTCTCGTGCACGTAGGTGTGATTGGTGATCTTGCGGGCCCACGCCACCGACTCTTTCGTGCCCGGCATTTCGCCGCCCAGCAGCAGGAAGGCGACGTCCAGGAACGAGGACCGGCTGGCCAGCTCCTGGATCGGGTAGCCGCGGTAACGCAGGATGCCCTTCTCCCCGTCGATGAACGTGATGGCACTGCGGCAGCTCGCGGTGTTCTGGAAGGCGGGGTCGTAGGACAGCAATCCGAAGTCGTCATCGGATGCCTTGATCTGCCGTAGATCAGTCGCGCGGATCGCGCCGTCGACGATCGGGAGTTCGTAGCTGCGGCCGGTTCGTGAATCGGTAACTCGCAGCGTGTCCTTGCTGGTCATGTCTAGACCTTAGGTGGTAACCGCGGGTGCCAGACAGACCCTATGGCCTTGGGTCTTGGGGCCAAGGTCTGCTGCCGCCCGGATCCCGACCGGACCCCTACCGCCGTTTCCATGAACCGCCGGTCCGTCTGGCGGTCCTGTTCCCCTGCCAGCCAAACACGGCGAAGCCGCCCGGAGCAACGACCGTCATCGCCAGGATACCGGGTGCGGCCCTGATCCCGAATCGTGGGCCGCGCATGGCCAGGATGGCGCTCACGCCGGTCATCGTGCCGGGTCCATCGGAACCCCTGAACCTACCGGCAGGCTTGTTCCGCCGCCACCGCACCCGGCGGAGATCGGGTGCGAACCGGCCTGCCAACCGGACATCCCAGGTCCCGTTCCGGCCGGCGCACGCGTCCTGCTGGCCTGCCTGACAAGCTGATCAATGCTTACCGTTCGGTCGCCTCCCCGGCGTCCTCCACCGGGACGATCGCCCACGCGACGAGATACAGCACCACACCGCCGCCGCCGAACACCGCCAACAGGACCATCACCAGCCGCACGATGTTCGCATCGATGCCGCTGTACGCGGCGAACCCGCCGCACACGCCGGCGATCATGCGGTCGGTCCTGGATCGGGTCAGCCGGCCGGAGCCCGATCGTTCAGGCTGGCCCGCAGGACCATCGGTCATACCCATGACGTCAGCCTCCTCGCGGTCGTTTACTGAGATCATTGGGCCAATCGCGCGCATGCGATAGAGGCACTCCCCTCTCGCGGTACCCGGCCGGTCCTGGTACCCGATGTTCCGGGCGCTAGCAGCAGGCCACCCGTCAACCTATGCCAGCGCCCGACACTATTCCCTTATCTGCTCCATCGAGCAGGCCGTTTGCCCACAGGCAGGAAGTGGCGGGGATAGTGCCGCGCCGCTAGCGTCGATTCCAGGCACTCACCGAAGAAGGCGATCAGCATGGCACGGACCACCCTACGGGATCTGATGGGACTAAGCGATCAGCCGGCGGCGCTCCGGGAGACGACGCTGATCATGATCGACTGCCAGAACACCTACCGTCAGGGCATCATGCAGCTGGAAGGTGCCGAAGCCGCGCTGGCGGAGGCGGCGCGTTTGCTCGCCCGCGCCCGGGCGGCGGGTATCCCGATCTTCCATATCATGCACGACGCCGGGGAGGGTTCCCCTTACGACGTGCATGCCGAGATCGGGCAGATCAGCGATCTGGTGGCTCCTGTTCCGGGCGAGCCCGTCATCGTCAAGAACTACCCCAACTCGTTCGTCGGGACCGACCTTGATACCCGGCTCCGCGAAGCACCCGGCCGCGAGCTGATCCTGGCCGGGTTCATGACGCACATGTGCGTCAACTCGACCGCGCGCGGCGCCTTTAACCTTGGCTACCATCCGACGGTGGTCGCAAGCGCCACTGCCACCAGAGACCTGCCCGGACCCGACGGTACTCAGGTGCCCGCGGCGGCGCTGCAGGCGGCCAGCCTCGCCGCGATCGGCGATCTCTTCGGTGTTGTCGTGAGCAAACCTGACGACATACCGGATTGAGACCCGACCCGCTTCACGTGCTGGACCGCGCCCGCGTTCGGGAAGGTCACTTCCGGGTCGGGGATCGCAGGACCGGCACCCGGAGCTCGATCTGCATTCGTTGCCTCGCAGGCGGTCCGGCGCACTTTCAAGGGTGATTTCCCGGTCGTCTGCTGCGAGGCAGGGCGGTACCAGTAGATCACAGCTTGTGACCACTCCTCATGTATGACAAGCGCACACTCCCGCCGCTATGCGCGACTATCGGCTCATGTCGATCAGGGGGCTGGCGGTGCAGATCTGGCTGATCCGGGCAGCACTGCCCGCATTTGGTACCGGCTATCGGGTCGGCCGGCCTTATGCGGGTGCGATGGGCGTGAGCACGGCGGCGATCATGGCCTGTGCCGCGAAGCGGCCGTAGCGCCCTGGTGACCACCCGCGGCGAAGCACGAGCAGTTCGTACAGTTCGGGCGAGCTGTAGGCCCACATGATGTCGGCGGCCTGGGCGATGGTGAGGCCGGGCTGCAGGTGGCCGGCCTCGGACAGGCCGTGGGCGTTTACGGTCATCCGCTTCAGGCGGGCGGCGCTGATCTCGTCCAGGAGCGCGGCCAGATCCGGGTCGCTGGCGGCGGCGTCGCGCGCAAGCAGGAGGATCGGGGCGGTCCTCGGGGCGATCTCGGTCATGAAGGCGCCCCAGGCGGTAAGGACCTGGCGGGGGTCGGGTTCGGTGTCGCGGATCTGGTCGGATCGCTGCTCGGCCGGGACCGGCCCCGGTCCGGCCAGGCCCGCCTCAACGATGGCCCGGACCAGCCCGGGCTTGCCGCCGAAGCCTTTGTAGATGGTCTCGACCGACACCCGCGCTTGCACGGCGATGGCGGCCACGGTGGTGGCCGCGTAGCCGCGGGAGAGGAACAGGTCCCCGGCGATGCCGATGATCTGGTCGCGGGCCTGGCGCGCCCGTTCGCGGCGGCCGCTGGAGTCGTAGCGCCGCCGGGTGTTGACAGCGGGCGACTTCTGTTCCATAGTCATGTAACCGTTCCATAGCGATGGATCTAATATAGGGAGCGGTCATGGATGACTCAACCTTCTCGGGCGCGGCGCTGCTAGAGCGACTGGCCGACGCGGTGAACAGCCACGATCTTGACGCCCTGGCCGGCTGCTTCGCGCCCGGCTACCGCAACGAGACCCCGGCCCACCCGGCGCAGGGATTCACCGGCCGCGATCAGGTCCGGCGCAACTGGGAGCAGATCTTCACCTTCGTGCCCGACATCACCGCCCGGGTGCTGGGGTCGTGCGCCGATGGCGGCGTGATGTGGTCGGAGTGGGCGATGACCGGCACCCGCCGCGACCACAGCGTGCACCAGATGGCCGGGGTGATCGTGTTCGGCGTCAGCGGCGGGCTCTTTTCGTGGGCGCGGTTCTACCTGGAGCCGGTGCAGGCCGGCGGCGCCGACATCAGCGAGGCGGTGCGGCGCCACGTCCGGGCCGGCGCCGGGCCCGCGCCCGGATCCCCGCCGTGATCGTCGTGGCCGGGGGCACCGGCACCCTGGGCACCCCCCTGGTCGCCTGCCTGGCAGAGGCGGGCCTTGCGGTCCGGGTGCTGACCCGCGACCCCGCCCGGGCACAGCACCTTGGTCCCGGCGTGGACGTGGCCCGCGGTGATGTCCGGGACCCGGCCAGCCTCGGCCCGGCACTGCGCGGCGCGGGCACGGTGATCTCGGCCGTGCACGGCCTCACCGGGCCTGGCGGCATCTCCCCGGCCTCGGTGGACCGGGCCGGGAACGCCAACCTGGTTCCGGTTGCCCGGGCTGGAGGGCTGATGTGGCTGCGGGGCGGCCCGGGCCCGGAGGCGCCCGGGTCAGTGGCCGGTGAAGCGGCCCTCACGTCGCTCGGTGAAGCTGCGCAATCCCTCCGGCGACCGAAGGGGCTGCGGCAGTGCCCGGGTTGTGCTTGTTCGCGCTGTCCCAGGTGAGGGATTCGATGGTCCCGTTGAACCGGTGACCAGCAGGGCACCTGATCATGGCGCTTTCGAGGGGCCCGTCAGTCGAGCACATGGTGAACCGGCACCTGACCTCGGCGGGAAGCCCGCACTTGACGGTGCGTTCGTCGTCCAGGTAGGCCGGGCAGTAAAGGAACATCATCGCGGCCTCTAGTCATTCAGGCGTGAGTGGTCTGACGGTGTGCCGACTTTTCGCACCGGCCTGGGGCCTGGCGCGGGCGTGGCCAATGCGAGCCGTCCGCCAGGGTGGGCCGGGTCGCCGAAGACCCGGATCTCGGGCGGGGTGAACCCTGCGTGCTGAAGAGCCGCGGCGACTTGATCGTCGGAGTCGTAGAGGGTGAACCCCTCCTGGGGGAAGGTGCGCTGGGAGATCGGCGGCATGTGCTGGCGGAGCTGGTAGCCGAGGGCAACGTGGCCGTGGGGCGCCAGGATCTCGTCTATGCGCCGCAGTTCGCGGACCGGGTCTGCCCAGAAGTACAGGACATGGCTGGCCAGGACCAGGTCGGCTGGTGCGTAGCCGACCGCCTTCTCGATATCGCCAGTGTCCAGGGTCAGGCGGCCGCCAGCGATGGCCAGTGCGTTGCGGCGCCGCGCGCTCTTCAGAACGACGGGCGACCGGTCGACGCCGACGACGGAGGCGGCCGGATAGGCGGCCAGCAGTTCCTTTAGTGCGATGCCGGGCCCGCAGCCGAGTTCGAGGACGGTCGCGGGAGTAGGCGCCACCGTGCCGAGTTCGTGGACCAGCCACCAGTTGAAGCTGGCGTTGCCCCGCGCGAGCAGCCCGGTGACCAGATGCCCGATCGGCCCGGATGGGCCGCCGAACTGCCGGGCGATGCCGTTGACGGGGCTGAGGCGTTTCCGGCGTGCGCGCGGTGCCGGAACGGTGGTGGAAGCCGCAACGGCGGCCTGCGGCTGGTTGGCGGGCTTGGGCGTTGTCATCGTCGGTTGCCTCCGTGGTCTCACCCCAGAGGCGTAAATCGCGATGGAACAACTTGTACGGTCAGACGTCCCAGCCGGCCGGGCTGCCCGGCCTCGGGCTGATACCTGCAGGCCCCGCCGGTACGGATCGACGCCTGCAGGTGTGCCCCGGCTGCCGGGGCCATCTCGGTGATCCGCGCTAGCGTGGCGCGCAGGGTGCGGGTGACGTTGACCCGGGCACGCTCGGCCTCCGGGGAGATGTCGCGGCTCCGCCCCGCTAGGCCGGTGGCGCGGCGCAGTTCGGCCAGCAGTTCCTGCCGCTCGGCTTCGAGCCGCCCGCCGCGATCGGTGTCGCCGGCCCGGTCGGCTGCCTCCAGCTCGCCGGCCAGCGTGGTGAGCCGGCGGCGGTAGGCCGAGCGGGCCTGCTCGTCGATGACCGGGCCGGCAGCCCGTGGGTGCACGCTTGCCCCTCCCGCGGCCAGATCAAGTGCGGGGATGTCGTGGCCGGGCGCGGCGAGCAGCGCCCGCAGGTAGTGCAGGCCACGGCCGTCGCGCAGGCGGGCGTGCTCATCTCCGGCCTCCAGCAGCCAGTCGGCGCCGGCCCGGCGGAGCCGCCAGCGATCTGCTGGTGGTGAAAGCGTCGCGAGCAGGACAGTCATGCCCAGCCGCTCGGCGACCGACCGGGCATGCCGCCGATGCTCCCCGGCCGCCTCGATGTCGCCCGGGCCGGCGCGTGCAGCCAGCACGTCCGCCAGGCCAGCCCGCGCGTGAGCCAAAGAAGGCAGGGCGCCGATCTGCCCGGCGAGGTCTGCGGCCTCGGAAAAAAGATCGGCCGCTTCGTCCCACCGGCCCAAGACCGTGGCAAGCAGCCCCAGGTGGTGCGACACCGGCCCGGCGACGGCGTTGGCTCCGCCCTGGATGACCAGCCGCCCCCGGTAGGGTGCCAGAGCCGCATACAACGCCCCCGCCGCCTCCCGGTCACAGGTTGCGCTGGCCGCGACCGCCAGCGCCGCCATCGCCGCCAGCCACCGGGGCCCGGAAGCGCGCAGCGCCTGCGGCAGCACCCGCTGCAGCTCAGATCCCGCCTCCGGCAGGCGGCCGAACGTCGCCAGCACGCCCGCCAAGGTGGCCTCGAACAGGTGGCCGGGCCGATGGCGTGCCGCGTCGAGCAGCAGATCCACCCCGAAGGCCGCCTCCCGCTGCGTTCCTTGCTCCTGAACCACCATCCCGCGCACCGCACTACACAGATCCGTGGCGTCGGCCAGCCCCGCTCGCCGTCCGGACTCAAGGACTCGTGCCGCGAGGCGGAGCGCCTCTCCGAAACGGCCGCACAGGGCGGCCAGCATGGCGTGCCGCGCGGTGACCATCACCAGCGCCGCCTCGTCGCCGGCAAGCTGAGCGGCCCGCCCGAACACGGCCAGCGCCGACTCCGCTTCGGCCACCCGGCCCAGCTCCATCAAGGCGACGAACCGCCAGAACATGCCGTGCCGCTCGTGGGCGTCGTCGCCCGCGGCGCGGGCCAGGTCGATGATCTCAGAAGCGGCCGCGAGCCGGTCGTCGGCCGCGGCGGGGTCCCACAGCGCGTGCAGCCGGGCATCGAGCACCTCGGCCAGCACCGCCGGCTCCCCGGCGGCCCGTGCCAGCGCGAGGGCCTCGTCGACCAGGGCCCGCCGGCGGGCCCCGGCCGAGGAGTCGGCGAGCAGCTCCCGCGCCAGGCGCGCCAGCACCCGGGCCCGGAGCGGACCATCCACCGCTCGCCCGGCCGCCGTTTCCAGCAGGCGGATCAGCGGAGGGTCAACGGCGAGAAACGTGACCTGGGAAGGGGCGAGCAGGGCCAGGCGCGCGACCGGATCGCCGTCGGGATCAAGGCCGCCAAGCCGACCCGCCAGGGACACCGCCGCACCCGGCAGGCCACCCGAGGCCAGCCACAAAGCCCGGCGCACCTCAGGTCGGCTCTCACCCACTACCGCGCCCAGATCATGCTCGCCCAGCGGCCCCAGGCGCACGTCCTGCCCGGTGCCCAACGGCGCCGACGCGGTCACTATCACCGCTGTCGAGGAGCCGCCCACCCGGGCGGCCAGCACCGGCAACAACTCCACCGCTCCGGTGCTATGGCGATCGACATCGTCCACCACGATCAGGCGCGGCCTCTGCGACACTAGAGCCTCGGCGGCCTCATCCAGATCCAGCGGCCCCGTTTCCCCCAGCAGGCGGCGCGCCACCGCAGCGGGCCCGCCGGTCTGGCGTATCAGCTGCGCCCAGGCCATCCGGGCCGGGCCAGTCGCAGCCCCAGCAACCCGGGCGACGGCAAAGCCGCGCCGCCGGCCCTCCCCCGCCGCTGCGTCAGCCAGCGCCGTCCTCCCAGCGCCGGGCGGACCGTAAACGACGAGCACACCGCCGGTGCCCGCCGCCGCCCGGTCCAACAGCAGGCCAACCGCCGCCATCTCCCGGTCACGCCCAACAAGCCTCACACCTGAGATATACCGCCTGAACAGCCGTCATGAGCGGGGCACTTGGCCTTGGGCATCCCGCGGCCCACCAAGCAGGCCATACTCTTCGGCCCGGACTGCCAGGTCCAGATGGCGGGCACCAGCACGCCCGAACCGGCCCGCGATCCGCTCATGCACCCGGTCCAGCTCACCCGCCGCGGTATTAAGCGTCGGGTCTGTGCTGTGGTTGGCAGAAAGGGGTACTTAAGTGCCAAAAGCAAGCGACGGGCATCGCGCCAGGCATTGCCAACAAGTTGTTGACGGTACCTGACTGCACAAGAGCCTGCAGTTCCAAGTCAAGGAGGGGCTGGCAGGAAGGGAGGCGCTGGCCATGAAGATGAGCCCTGGACAGGTACACGAGGCCGCTGGGCAGCTACATGCGATCGCGGGGCAGGTCCATGCGCCGGTGGGGTGGTTTAGTTACGGCGGTGCGGCCAGGGTGGTGCTAGCTGTAGTGCTGGTGGCCGTGGCGGCGGGTGTGGCCGGGGTGGGGCTTCGGCTGCGGGTTCCGGTGCAGCTGCCCAGGCCCGGCCGGACCGCCAGGACGGTCATGCTCGCGACCTGGGGGGTGGCGATCGTGGCGTTCCTGGTTTGCTTCAGCATTTATGTGCACCAGCTGATACAGGAGCACCTGATCCACTCCAGGCCACCGCAACCGGTCTTCCCGATCACCGCCGCGTGCATGATCGCCCTCTTCCTCGGCATCCTGTATTTGGGTCGCTCGCTAAGCCAGGAGGCCCGGCTGGGCAGTGCCGTCATTGGCGCGATAGCCGCGCCGATGATCTTCGAGTTCCCCTTCGACCTCATCGTCATGGCCCGGACCTACCCCGCCGTCTCTCCCGATCCGGCGTTGTACCGGGTGTTGTTCTTCGCGCCGTTGTTCCTCGTCGAATTCACCACGCTGGCGCTCCTGTCGCTTTCTCCGCTGGTGCGGCTGTCCCGGGCGGCCTTCTCCGCCTTCGCGCTGATGCTGCTGATCTTCGCGGTCTGGACGCTCTTCGGATTCGGCTACCCCACCACGCCGCTCCCCTTCGCGTTCAACGTGGTGTCGAAAATCGTGGCCTTCGTCGTCGCGCTCAGCCTGTTCCTCCCCCAGCGAGGCCAGGCCAGCACGCCGGAGCCGGTGCCGACGGCTGCGGACGACTCCCTAATACCCAAGGCGCGGTAACCCGTTCGGGCATCGCGTCGCGCCATGACTTGCTCCTGACGACTGCCCGCCTTCACTGCCTGGCGATTCCAGGAACGGTGCGCTGGCAACGTCAAGGCAGACACGCAGACATAGGAGGAAAGCTCCGGAAACGCGGAGCACCGACGGCTTGACATTTCAATGTCAAAGCAGGCCATCCCGCTCACCCGCTACAACGTTGACGTTTAAGTGTCAACGACGATGGGAGGTGCAGCAACCGCGCCGCTATTCCATGCTCGGCTGGCGGCTGGACGCCGACGTCAGCGGGGACGAGTACCGGCTCGTGCAGTTCAACCTCGCCCGGCTCGGCCTGCTCGATCCTGTCCAATCAGAAGGAATCCAGAGGTCAGGTACTGTTCTGCGTACATAATCGATGGCATCAAGGATGTCCCACCGACCGCGGGCGGACTCGGCTGCCCTTTGGGCGAGTACCGTGCGGAGACCGCGTTTGGGATCATCGACGTGCGGCACAGAGAATCGACGTGCGGCACAGAGATGCGTAGGCGGAGAGCGATCCGCGGCTCTTGATAACCGCGCGCCGAGCCACCGTCATGTACTGGAGCAGTCCCTTTCATCCGGTTCGTTGGAGGTGCGCAGAACGGGGTGTTCTGCGAACCGGTCCGGTCGATCTAGGTCCTGGTCATCACCGGGCGTGCCGGCCGGGCGAGTACGTGATCCCCGCACCTCGCTGCCGCCGTCCGGCCCGGAGGGTGAGAATGGGCTGGTGGCTTCGCATTCCCCGACGCGAGTGACTCTCGCCGAGCTGGTTGCAACGCTGTCGCTAGTCTCCGACCTCGGAATGGGACGGCCGATGGAGCGGGTCCTGCGCCAGACCGTCATTGCCATGCGCCTGGGGACGGCGGCCGGGATGGAGCAGGCGACCTGCACGTCTGCGTACTACACATCACTGCTGACATGGGTGGGATGTGCCACCGAAACCAGTGAGGTGGCAGCGCTGTTCGGCGACGAGACCGAGGTGTACGCCGACACGCGCGACGAGGACCTCGGGGGTGTCACCATGGCGACCTTCGTCGCCCGTCATCTCGGTCGCGGTAAGTCAGGTTTCCACCGGATCGGGATAGTTGGGAAGTTCCTGGCCACGGCCGGCCACTCGGTGCAGCAGGTAATGATGTCGCACTGTCAGGCGGCGAGCGATTTCGCCGAGTGGCTGGAGCTCGGCCCGCAGGTGTGCGAGCCGCTGCAGCAGACATTCGAACGGTGGGACGGAAGAGGGGTACCCGGTTCGGTCGGCGCCGATGCTCTGGCGCCTGCCATCCGGCTGGTGCACCTGGCCGACATCATCGAGGCGTTCCACCACACCGGCGGCGCCGAGGCTGCGCTGCACGTAGCCCGCGAGCGGCGGGGCACGCAGTTCGATCCGGAGCTCGTCGACTGCTTCTGCGCCCGGCACGGTGAGATCCTCGACGGGCTCGGGAGCATTTCCGCATGGGATGAGGTGATCGCGCTCGACCCGCGGCTGGGCGCGTCATTGAGCGACGACGAGCTCGATCGGGCGCTGGCTGCCTTCGCCGACTTCAGCGACCTCAAATCGCCGCTGCGCCTTGGCCATTCCCGGGGCGCGGCCGAACTGGCCGCTCAGGCCGGCGTGACGCTTGGGCTCCCGGCCGGCCATGTCGTCATGCTGCGCCGGGCGGCGCTGGTGCATGACATCGGCATGATCGGGATTCCCAGCGGGGTCTGGGATGAGCCGGGCGAGTGGAGCATCTCCCAGCGTGAGCGGGCCCGGACCCACCCGTACCTGACCGAACGGATGCTGGTCCGCACGCCGCTGCTGGCCCAGGTCGGGCACTGCGCGGCGCTGCACCACGAGCGGCTCGACGGCTCCGGCTACCCGCACGGGCTGCGGGGCGAGGCCATCACGCTGCCGGCGCGGATCCTCGGCGCTGCCGACGTCTACAATGCGCTCCGCCAGCCCCGTCCCCATCGCCCGCCGCTCGAGGCTAGTGACGCCGAGCGGACGATGCGCGACGAGGTGCGCGCCGGGCGGCTCGACGGCGACGCGGTGCAGGCGGTACTCGAAGCCGCCGGCCACCGGCCGCGGCGCCGGGCCGGCCTGCCGTCAGGGCTGACGCCTCGCGAGGCCGAGGTGCTCGTGCGGCTCGGCCAGGGACGGTCCAACCCCCAGATCGCTGCCGAGCTGCATCTCAGCCGTAAAACGGTCTCCTCCCACCTGGAGCACATCTACGCCAAGCTCAGGGTGAAAACCCGGACCGAGGCCGCCCTGTTCGCTATGCGCCACGGTCTTACCGGAGCGGCAGGCGAACCAGGGACCTGACAAAAAGATCGGGCAGTTACCCGATTCGCTCCCGCCCGCGGACCCGTACAACGGATCCATGACGGCGACATCCCATAACCACAGCGCAGCTACCGCGGTGCCGCAGTTCGCCCTCGCCGGGTCGTTCCTCGAGGGCCTGGCCGCTCAGGACTTCGCCCGGCTCGGCGACGCGCTGACGGGCGACGTCCGCCTCCGCGCCCTGCTGCCCCCGGGCCTGCGGGAGTGGACCGGAGCCGAGACGATCGCCGATGTGTTCGCGAGCTGGTTCGGCGACACCGAGGACTTCGAGCTCGTCGAGGCCACCGTCGGCGAGGTGGGTGACCGTCTGCACCTGCACTGGCGGCTCCGGCTCCAGGCGGAGCGGCTGGGCACCAGCTGGTTCACCGTCGAACAGCAAGCCTACGCCGACACCACCGACGGCGGCCGCATCGCCCGGCTCGACCTGCTCTGCACGGGCTACCGACCCGAGGGCGACCATGACTGACACCCTGACCAGCTGGGGCGGCTGGGCACCAGCGATCCGCGACGACCCGTTCAGCCACTTCGCTGAGGCCCGGGCCCGGTGCCCGGTGCAGCGGGTGCGCCTGGCCGACGGCCACCCCGCCTGGGTCGTGCTCGGCTACGACGCAGCCCGCCTCGCGCTCAACGATCCGCGCATCTCCAAGGACATGCTCGCCGCCCTGCAGGACAATGGCGACGTCGCGGCCGAGGGCCTGCCCGGACCGGAATTCTCGCGGCATATGCTCAACGTCGACCCGCCCGACCACACCCGGCTGCGGCGGCTGGTATCCCGGGCCTTTACGCCGGGCCGGGTGGCCGCGCTCGAGCCGGCCATCCGGGGCATCGCCGGCGACCTCCTCGACGCGCTGGACGCCGCCGGCCCCGGCGCCACCATCGACCTCATCGAGGGATACGCCTACCCGCTGCCGTTCCGGGTGATCGGCCAACTGCTGGGCATCCCCCCGGCCGACCGCCCGCGCCTGCACGCCTGGTTCGGTGTGCTGCTGACCGGATGGGCCGGTGACCCGCCGCCGGAGGCGGTCGAGGCCTCGGACGGCATCGTGGCCTACCTGGGTGAACTAGTCGACACCAAGCGCCAGAGACCGGCCGACGACCTCGTCAGCGTCCTGGTCGCCGCGGAAGACGACGCGCTCACCACCCAGGAGCTGCTGTCGAGCCTGTTTCAGCTCGTGGTCGCCGGGCACGACACCACGGCCAGCCTCATCGGCAACGCCGTGGTGGCCCTGCTGGATCACCCCGGCCAGCTAGAGGCGCTGCTGGCCGATCCCGGGCAGCTTCCCGCCGCGATCGACGAGCTCATCCGCTTCACCGCCCCCGTCCCGCACGCCACGTTCCGGGTGACGACCGAGCCGGTGACCCTCGGCGGCGTGGAAATCCCCCCGCACGAACAGGTGCTGGTATGCCTGGGCTCGGCCAACCGCGATCCTGCTCGCTTCCCAGCGCCCGACGCCCTCGATATCGGCCGCAACGACGGGACGAACCTCGGGTTCGGCCATGGGATCCATCACTGCCTGGGCGCGCCGCTGGCCCGGCTCGAAGCCAGAGTCGCTTTCGAAGCCCTGCTCGGCCGTCACCCGGGCTTGCGGCTCGCAGTCGACCGTAACGCCCTCGCCTGGGCGCATGGCGACGGCCTGGTCCTGCGCGGCCTGGTCTCGCTCCCGGTCGTTCTCGGTCCCGGCCGACGGCCGGGATGAACATGCCCGATCCCACTGAAACCAAGGAGACAACGATGACCATCACCGACCGTCCCGTCGACAACGGCGTGAACGTCCAGGCCCTGCTCGGGGCACGCGAGGCGCTGTCCGCCGCACCGGAAGCGGCCCAGTTCACCTGGCGGGCCAGCTGCATATGGCGCAAGGGGACTCACAGCCACTCCACCGTTGCCGGCTTCACCGGCCTTGGTAGCGAGCAACGGCACCGCACCGAGTATGAGTTTGACGTCGACCACCCCGAGTGCTTCGCGTCCGAGGACAACGGCGCCACGCCGGTGGAGTTCGTGCTGGTCGGCCTAGTCGGGTGCCTGACCGCGGGCGTCGCCTCGGTCGCCCAGTACCGGGGCATCCAGCTCCGGTCGGTCACCGCCATGGTCGAGGGCGAGATGAACGTCCTGGGCATTCTCGGCGCGGAGCCTGACGTCCGCAACGGCTTCGAATCGGTCCGCGTCCGGTTCGCCATCGACGCCGACGCCTCCCGCGACGACCTCGAAGCGCTGATCGCCCAGTCACAGAAGCGCTCGGCGGCCTTCGACATCGTGACCAACCCGACGAAGGTGCTCGTCGAGCTGGCCTGACAACCACGGCCCGGACGCCTGCGTGATGCGTACCACGGCAGTTGTAGTCGGCGCCGGCCAGGCCGGCCTGGCCATGAGCCGCCGCCTCACCGAACGCTCGATCGACCACATCGTCCTCGAGCGCGGCGAGGTGGCGAACTCATGGCGGACCCAACGCTGGCCCACCCTGCGGCTGCTCACCCCGAACTGGCAGACCCGGCTCCCTGGCCACGACTACGCCGGCGACCAGCCCGAAGGCTACATGCCCCTCGCCGAGGTCGTAGCCACCCTCACCCGCTACGCCCGTCTCGTCGACGCACCGGTGCGCACCGCCACGACGGTGCACACCCTGCGCACCGCACCGCAGGGCTTCCAGATCCATACCAACGACGACGTCCTCCACGCCCGGGCCGTGGTGCTGGCCACCGGGGCGTGCAACCTGCCAGCGATTCCAGGCATCGCCGACGCCGTCCCACCGTCGGTAACGACGCTCACCCCGCTCACCTACCACGATCCCAGCCAGCTGCCCGACGGCGGGGTCCTCGTTGTCGGCGCCTCAGCCACCGGCGTCCAGCTCGCCGGTGAGATCCACCGGTCCGGGCGCCCGGTAACCCTCGCGGTCGGCGAACACGTCCGGCTGCCGCGCACCTACCGTGGCCGCGACATCTTCTGGTGGCTGCAGGCGACCGGCCTGCTGGCCGAACGCTACGACCAGATCGACGACCTCACCCGGGCCCGCCACCTCCCCTCCCCGCAGCTCACCGGCACCCCCGGAGCCATCACGACCGACCTCAACACGCTCACGGCGCTAGGGATCCGCATCGTGGGCCGCCTCGGCCGCATCGCCGGCGGCATAGCCCAGTTCTCCGGCTCCCTCCCCAACACATGCGCCCTAGCCGACCTGAAGATGAACCGGTTCCTGACCCGGGCCAACGAGTGGGCCACAGCGTCGGACCTCGACGATGAGCTCCCGCCACCGCACCGCTTGGCACCCACGCGCGTCGATCCCCACTCGCCCCTGGAGCTAGATCTGCGGAGCGGGGAGATCAGCACGGTGCTGTGGGCGACAGGCTTCCGGCCCGACCACTCCTGGCTCGACATCCCCGTGTGTGACCGCACCGGCCACATCCGCCACGACGGCGGCGTGGTTACCGGCGCCCCCGGACTCTACATCCTCGGCCTGCCGGTACTCCGCACCCGCGCCTCCACCTACATCCACGGCGCGGGCCCGGACTCCGAAGCCCTGGCCGGCCACCTCCGCTCCTTCCTCAGCAACCGGCACCGATGGTAGGGATACCGGCACTGACGTGCGGCTATGTCGGCTTGCGCGGGTCCGCTTTGCCGGATTCCGGGAGCGGCGGTGTCCGATTTTGGGAGCGGGCAGGCCTGTCCCAGCGTTCCGTGCCTGGCGAGCACGCACGACCCGTGCGCTCAGTGTGGCTCGGCTACTCCGGAGTGGCTGCGGCTCGCCTCGCGGTGGCTACCTCCGTTCGCTTCGACACGCCGAGCTTGGCCAGTACCGACGAGACGTGGTGGTCGACTGTCTTTGGTGAGATCACCAGCTTGACGGCAATGCTGGCGTTGGTGCGCCCCTCGCAGAGCAAATCGAGCACTTCCTGCTCTCGCTGGGTCAGGCCGAGCGGATGCTCGCGCGTCGCGGCTCGCTGCCCGGCCGGAACGGATCGGATACCGAGCGAGCGCATCCTCTGGCGAATGATCCGCGCCGTCGCGACGGCCCCGAGCGCGTGGCAGATGTCGAGCGCTCGTCGCAGCGATAGCTCGTCAGGCGCGTCGAACAGCGCGAGCGCCGCGTCGTAAGGGCAGCCCAGCGCGTCGAACAGTTCGGCTGCCCCGCGATGGTCCCGCGCGAGCTGCAGCCGGTAGGGCTCGGCCAGCTCGCGCTGACTCGTCCGGGGCGATCCGGTACGTCGCAGCCACACCGCGATCTCGCCGTTGAGCCAGGGATGGGTGACGTCAGTGAACGCATCATCGGCGAGTTCGGCTTCCTGCCGCGCCGCGGCCGGATCGCCCTCAAGCCAGCGGGCCTCGGCCCGGGCCAATCGTACGGGACCGATGTACTCCGCCTGTGTCGTTCCGTCCGCCGCGGTCATCGCGGCATCCAGGTGCGGCCATACCTCTGGATCGCCACGGCGCGCGGCGACCTTGGCCAGGCTCGTCATCGGGATCATGCGGTTCACCGGCGAGGCGATGGCCGCCAGGACGGCCTCGGCGAGCCGCGCCGATTCGTCCCAGCGCCCCAGCCGCTCCAGGGTCGAGGTCCGCACCCCGCGCAAGCAGGTGTAGTAGGTGAGGAGATCGTGGTCCTCGCAATAGCCGACGCCGTCGAGGAAGAACTGGTCGGCCTGGGCGTACTCCCGGTTGCCGCAATGCAGCTCGTGCAGGTTCGTGTACGCGAAGCCCGCCTCGGGCTCAAGCCCGTTCTCGAGCGCGATCGACAGCGCGCCGCGCAGCACAGGCTCCCAGTCGTCACCGGCGAGCCACCGGGCCTGCGCCTCCGTCGTCGCCGCCCGGCTCTGCACCGCGGGCACGCCGAACCTGACCGCGAGTTCCTGAGCGCGCTGGGCAAGCGGGACGACGACGTCCAGACGCCCGGGCTCATTCTGAAACGCGGCGAGGTTTCCGTATGCTGCCGCGAGTTCCGCGGTGGGGCCGAGCGGTTCCAGGATGGCGACGGCGGCCTCGGCGACGGCGAGGATCTGATCGCCCCGGCACAGCCGCCACAACGCCGAGCACATTCGCCGGAGCGTGTCACCTTCGCCGAGGGGATCTCCGGCCGCCCGCCAGTTTTCCAGCGCTCGCGTGTAGGCATTCTCGGTATCGGGCCAGCGGTCGATCATCGACAGCTCCGTCGCGAGCTCGATCCAGCGGGCCGCGACGCTGGCCGGCCCCTCGCCGTCCGCGAAACGCAGCGCGCGTTCGAACTGCCTGGCGGCTTCACGATGGGATGCCAGCGCGCGAGCGCGACGACCCGCCAGCGCAGCATGCTCCAGGGCGGCCGGGCCATCGCCGGCCTCTTCGGCGTGGAAGGCCAGCCGGGCATCATCGTCACAGCCGAGATTGCGCAGCCCCTGCAGTATCCGGGCGTGGAGTCCGGAACGCCGGGCCGGCACGACCGATTGCTCGATCGCCTGCCGCGCGATCTCGTGCCGGAAGCACAGAACCGGATGGCCGGACACCAGTCCAGACGCGATGACCTCGGCCAGCGCGGGGTCGGCGACCACGTGGCGCAGCAGCCGCTCGTCGACGGTGCCTCCAATCAGGGCCGCGGCCTCGAGGGTCTCGCGTGCCTTCGGTTCGAGGCGGGCGGCGCGCGCCAGAACCACATCGCGGGCCGAGCCCGGCACCTCGCCGAGGCCCGCCTCCAGCACCGTGCGGATGTAGAACGGGTTGCCGCCGGTGACGCGGTACAGCTCCGCTGGGTCGACCCCGCGCCCGGCCGAGAGCATCCGCACTGCCTGGGCACTGAGGGGAGCGAGCGGAAGGCGCTTCGTGCAGCGCTGGACGGCCAGATAGCCGAGTGCAATGCGCAGCGGATGGGTGTCAGCCAGCTCGTCGTTCCGGTAGGTCACGATGAGGAGCACCGCGATCTCGCGGATCCGTCGCGCGAGAAAGCCCAGCAGATCGAGGGTGGCCTCGTCGGCCCAATGCACGTCCTCGATGACGACGACCGGTAGCGGCCCCGGCTCGCACAGCTCGCTGAGGAGCGCGTCGAAGAGCTGCTCGCGCGACGCGTCGGCCCGGCACAGCGCGTGCAGGCGGCCATGTACCTGCTGCGCGATGTCAAAGAGCGGGCCGAGCGGCCGGGGTGTGAACATGCCGTCGCAGGCGCCCGACAGCAGGCGCGAGTCGGGCAGGTCGTGCGTGAACTGCTCCAGCAACGCCGACTTGCCCACACCCGCCTCGCCATCGAGCAGGACGAGCCGGCCTTCACCGCTACGCGCCTGCGCCGCAACCTCGGCCAGCGCATCCAGCGCCGTCTTCCGCTCGAGCAGCGTCACTCGGCCGGTGCGCTGTCGCGACGCGTGAGACTTGACAAGCGAGAGCGCGGTATCGGGCATATGGCCTCCTCAGTCCCTGCGGCTCCGACGCTACGATTGACTCACCTCGGACTCCATAGGGAGTACCCCCCCATATTTCTGGTGAGCTACGGTTTTCTGGTGCGTTGCGGGCGCCGGCGAGACCCAGCCTGGGACGAGGCCACCGCCGTGCTGGCCCGGAATCGTTACGCGATCCACTCGTGGAACGTCGCCTGACGATCATGTCGCCCAGGTGCCGGAACCCATATGTCGCCCACGTACCGGAACTTTACAGTCCGATTTTGCGAGCCGATCTTGAGGCGGCAGATCAGGCGGACTTCCGGGAAGGGTGGATAACGTGGGCAGCGACGGAACTACTGCGCCTGTCGGCGCCCTCTTCGGGCGTCATTACCCGGCCGTCAGGGCGAGGAAGTCCTCTGCGAGCCGGCCCGACGCGCTCTGAGAGGATCTCACCTATGTCCGCAGAGATTCCGGCCGAAGCGCTCCAGCTGCGATCGCTGGTGAGAGCCGATCAGACCCTCGAGCTGTTCCTGGACGTGGTCCCGGTGTCGGACCCGGGACCAGACGAGGTCGTCATCAGGGTTGAGGCAGCACCGCTCAACCCGTCAGACATGGGCCTGCTCTTCGGCGGGGCTGATATGGCGGTCGCCGTGGCTAGCGGATCTGCTGAGCGCCCGGTCGTCACCGCGCCTATCCCCGATGCCGCCATGCGCGGCCTCGCCGGCCGGGTAGGGACGCCCATGCCGGTCGGCAACGAGGGCGCGGGCACGGTCGTGGCGGCAGGCGGGTCTCCGGCCGCGCAGGCTCTGCTGGGCAAGGTCGTCGCTGCGGCGGGCGGCGGAATGTACTCGCAGTATCGGTCGGTCAACGTCGCGCTGTGCCTGGAGCTCCCGGCCGGAGCGACGGCGATCGAAGGCGCAGCCTCGTTCGTGAACCCGATGACGGTGCTCGGCATGGTCGAGACCATGCGGACGGAGAATCACAGCGCGCTGGTGCACACAGCCGCAGCCTCCAACCTTGGCCAGATGCTCAACCGGCTCTGCATCGAGCAGCAGATTCCGCTCCTGAACATCGTGCGGAAGCCAGACCAGGAAGCGATGCTCCGCGCGGCTGGTGCCCTCCACGTCTGCAATTCGACGTCCGCCGGCTTCATGGCCGAGCTGACCGGGGCGCTCAAGGCAACCGGTGCCACGCTTGCCTTCGACGCCATCGGCGGCGGCCGGCTGGCGAGCCAGATCCTGACCGGCATGGAAGCCGCCGCTAGCGCCGCCGCGAGCGGCTACAGCAGGTACGGGTCGGCCGTGCACAAGCAGGTCTACATCTACGGATCGCTTGACCGCGGCCCGACCGAGCTGATCCGCAGCTATGGTACGGCCTGGGGCATCGGCGGGTGGCTGCTGACGCCGTTCCTGCAGAAGATCGGCCTGGCGCGCGTTGCGCAGCTGCGCGATCAGGTCGCTGCCGGGCTCACGACTACCTTCGCCTGCAGCTACACAGCGCAGGTATCACTCCCGGGCGCGCTCTCCCTCGAAGCGATCGCCGACTACGGCCGGCAGGCGACCGGCTCGAAACACGTCATCATCCCGAACCGCGCCGCCTAGCCCTGCTCCAGCTCCAGAAATCCGGGCCTTCGAGGTTAACCGGGATCGTGTTTCTGTCCGGTTGCTGTTCGTGTCCTATTCCTGGTTGCGGTGGGTGACTGGCGCCGGTATCCGCGGGTGCAGGCGATGCGGACGCGGCGGCGCTGGTTCAGCGGGTTGCGGAATCCGTAGGCCAGCCTTGCCTCAAGCTTTGCGAGCCGGTTCAGGCTCTCGCTGGTGGCGTTCGTCACCCCGGTGATCACCGCGGCGGTGATCTCGTCCTCCCACCAGGATATGGTCGCGGCGAGGGTGGCCAGCTCGGGGATGTCATCGTGCTGGGCGCACCAGTCGTAGAAGGCGAACAGCCGGTCCCGGACCTGGCGCTCGCACGGGACAGAGCCTGTCACTCGCGCTCGCAGGTTCGGCACGTCGCGGAGCTTTTCTTTCGCGATCCAGGCGGCGGCGATCTCCTGCCCGTACCGGTCACGGTCCAGGACGTCGATGATCTTGGCGAACTGGTCCGGGGACAGGTGCTCCAGGTTCCGCACCAGCAGGCCCTTGACGCCGTACTCGGGGTCGCCGGAGCGGCCGCGGCGCCCGTACCGGGTGCGGGCCACCCGGCGGCGCACGTCTTCGACGGCCTTGACGGCGAGCTGGACGACGTGGAACAGGTCCGCGGTGAGGGTCGCGTGCGGCAGCATCCGGCGGACCGCTGCGGCGTAGATGCTGCACATGTCGATGCAGACGACCTGGACCGCGTCCCGCCAGGCCGGGGTGGCGCCGGCCAGCCAGTACGCGGCGTCGTCGGTGGTGCGGCCCTGCACCTGGCCCAGCAGGCCCTGCTTTCCGTCCAGGTCGAAGAAGCAGGTGTGCCACCTGTCCGCGAGCACGGTGTACTCCCCGGTCTGCTGATCAACGGCGAACCGGGCCCGGCCGCGGCGGTGCTCATCCATGCCCAGGTGCGCCACCGGTGCCGCCGGCTGGTCCAGCACCGGGTCCGTGGCGGCAGCAAAAGCCTCGTGCGCGACCGGCCAGGAGATCCCGGCATGCCGGGCCGCCTCCGCCGGGGTGATCCCCCGCTCGGTGACCTCGTGCGCGGCCTGCTCGCGCAGCCGGGCGGTGATCCGGCACCGCGGCGGCAGGGGCGGCACCCATTCAGTGAACGTCTTGCGCGGGCACTTCTGGTTCTCGCACTTCCGCCGCACCTTGACCCAGCGCAGGTCCACCGCGTCGCCGGCCCGGCGCACGTCCCGCGGCCGGGTCACCACCGTCTCGTACACCCGGCCCGAGACCGTGCCGCAGCCAGGGCACGCCGCCGCAGCCGGGTAATCGGTGACCGCCCATACCTCAAGCGTGCCGTCGGCTCCCTCATCAGCATCGGTGAGCTGCAAACCCTCCACGCCGAACAGCACGGACGCCGTATCGTGGAACACGATGCCCGCGACTTTCTGATCTCGGATTCTGTGGTAAGGCCCGAGAGCGTAAAAGCCGCGGGCTTCCGTATCTCGGCGGCACGCCGCGACTGCGCCGCAGCACGCGGAACTGGCGGAACACCAGCCACGCCCGCCATGGCTGTTTTCAAGGTCGTTAAAGTAGGCGTGCTGCCGCAGGCCCAGCTGACGCTGCAAACGATCATGCTGTGCTAGAGACCCCGGCATGCGGGTGCTCGGCCTCGTCCCGGGCCCAGCCGTGGGGGCTGGGCCCGGCGGGCCGGCCCGGCCGTGGATGCTGGCTACTGCTTGCGGCTGGGGATTTGCCGCGGCAGAGCCAGGACGAGGATGAGAGCGAGGATGAGGACCGCCACGTTGGCCAGCAGGGCGAGCTGCGAGCTGTGGCTGAACGCGGAGGCGACGGCGTTCGGCCCGGGGCGGACGTGCAGGGTGCCGAACAGCACCGTGCCGATGACCGCGATGCCGATGGCGCTGCCCGCCCGCTGGGCGGTGCCGAGGATGGCGCTGGCCGTGCCCGCCTCCTGCCGGGGCACCCGGGCCAGCACGAAGTCCTGGTTTGGGGCGATCACCATCCCGCTGCCGAGCCCGGCGAGCAGCAGCGGGCCGGCGAGATACCAGCCGCCCGGGACCGGAGCGGCCAGGTGCACCGCCAGCGCCGCCAGGGCGAGCCCGGTTCCTGCCATCGCGCAGCCGGTGACCAGGACCATCCGGCCCCACCTGGCCGACAGCTTGTCGCTGACCGCCGCGGACACCAGGCTGCCGAACGAGAACGGCACAATGACCAGCCCGGTCATCAGGGCACTGCGGGCCAGCCCTTCCTGCCACAGGATCGAGATGGTGAAGAGCACGCTGGTGAAGCCGGCGAAATAGACGACGGCGAAGATCGCCCCCGCAAAGAACGACGGCTGAGCCAGCAGGCTCGGCTTGAGCAGCGGGTCCTCACCGCGCCGCTCGGCGCGCACCTCCCACCATGCGAGCAGCGCGAACGCGACGACGCAGCCGCCGAAGCACGCGTAGCACCAGGCAGGCCAGCCAACCTGCTCACCTTCCACCAGCGGGATGAGCAGCAGGAGCAGCCCGGCGGACAGCAGGCACAGCCCGGCCGGGTCGAACTGGCGGCGGATGCGCGATCGCGCGCGGGGCAACTGCCAGGCGGCCATCGGCAGCGCGACCGCGCCGATGCACAGGTTCACCAGGAACACCCAGCGCCAGCCGTCGCGGGCACCCGCGCCCGCGA
The DNA here is from genome assembly GCA_963775825.1 of uncultured Actinomycetes bacterium. Classification (GTDB taxonomy): domain Bacteria; phylum Actinomycetota; class Actinomycetes; order Streptosporangiales; family Streptosporangiaceae; genus Bog-532. Next base: position 152,699 of record CAVZKY010000031.1, on the reverse strand, counting down.
TGATCAGGCCGCCCAGCACCGGCCCGAGCGCGATTGATGAACCGATCGTGGCGCCGAGGGCGCTGAACGCCTTCGATCGCTGAGACCCGGTGAACGACAACTGGATGGTCGCGGCGATGGCCGGGTAGAAGATCCCGGCTCCAATGCCCTGGATCGCGCGGGCGGCGACGATCTCGCCCTGGTTCTGTGACAGTCCGCATGCGGCGCTGGCCAGCGTGAAGATGGTCAGGCCGATGAGGAACAACGGCTTGGGACCGAACCGGTCGCTGGCCCTGCCTGCTGGGATCAGGGTGAGGCCGTAGCCGAGCGCGTAGGCGGAGACGACCCACTCCAAGATCGCGGGCGAGGCGTGCAGGCCGGTGCGGATCGTGGGCAGCGCGACGGTCACGATCGTGGTGTCGAGCAGCGCCATGAAAGCGCCGATGAGCACGATGGAGACCGCGCGCCAGCCGTGTCCGCCCGCCGCCGGGACCTGCCCGGAGGCGGGCGCGCCGAGAGCGGCGGGAGCCGAGGTAGGACCGGTGCTCATGATCTGGTGCCCCCTTCTCTGTGGTCCATGGCCGCCACACTAGGTCGAACATAAATTTATGTCAAGCATAATCTTGTACCCGGCATAATTTGGTGCTAGCGTGACGGCATGACCACAGGACTGCGGGAGCGCCGGAAGCAGGAGGCCCGGCAGGCCATCTCCGGCATCGCGATAGCGATGTTTGCGGCCGAGGGCTTCGACGAGGTGACGATCTCCCAGGTCGCCGACGCGGCCGAGGTGTCGAAGATGACCGTGACGAACTACTTCCCGCGCAAGGAGGACTTGGTCTTCGACCAGGCCGAGGTGATCATCCGCAGTCTGGCCGATGCCGCCGCCGCGCGCGCCCCCGGCGAGAGCCTGCTCGCGGCGATCCGCCGTGACTACGGCGAGCGGATCGCCGCGGGCGACGTTACCCTCGGCCCGCCCACCGCGCCGTTCGCCCGGATGGTCCGCAACAGCCACGTGCTCACCAGCCGGGGCCGGGAGATCGAAGACATGCGCGAGCAGGCGCTCGGCGACGCTATCGCCGCCGAGACCGGCGTGGACGACGCGCAGCAGCGGATCGTGGCGGCCCAGCTCGCGTCGGTTCACCGGGTGTTGTTCGCGGAAGGTGCCAGGCGCACCCTGGCCGGCCAGCCGCGCGACGAGATCTGCCAGGTGCTCGCGGCGGCCGCCCGCCGGGCCTTTGACCTGCTCGAGCCGTCCCTGGGCGGCTACGGTGCCAGGGCCTGAGCGGATCGGATGCTCCCCGGCGGGTGAACGGGCAGGGACTACCTTTCCCTTTCCGGACGATCACCTTGCCCTTGCGGGCCCAGCAGCGCCTCGTCGGGATGGATGGACACGCTGCGCCCGTTGCTGCTGGTGGAGCCGCGTGCCCGCAGCGGGCACGCGGCACAGGTGTCCTTGGGGAAGCGGACGGTCTTGCCGGGCTCGACAGGCATGGTTACCCCGGCCGGGCAGGTCAGCTGCCCGGCGGCGAAGTCGAGGGTGAACTGGTCCTTGGCGAACCGCCGCCGGTGTTGCCTGCGCCGTCCGCGCCGAAGGTGGCCGCCGCCGGTGACCTGCAGGAATTGTTCGGCCTGGTTACGGATGAGCGGTCTGGGCAGGCCGGGATCATCCGGTCGCGGCGGTGCTGGCGCTGGCCGCGGCGGCGGGTGGGAAGGAGTACACCGCGATCGCGGGCTGTGTGAAGGACCTCCCGCCGCCGGTGCTGGCGGACTTGTACCTGCGGGCCCGGCGCCAGACCGGTACGGCCGCCGTCGAAGGCGACGATCTGGCGGATGACCACCACGCCCAGTAACGACAACTAATCACCCGAAGTAACCGGACAGTGACAGCGTCCCGGCTACCAAGGCGAAACTAGGTTTTTGGAGGTACTTCTATTTCAGGCATAGGCGCGGCGGATATAGGCGAGGTGAGGATCCGCGAAGAATGCCCGGATTTTCGCCGGGACCGCGTGAAGCCTTCGGAGCGCTCGCCTGGCGATTTCAAAGAGGTGACCGGGCCGCTGCGGGACCTCGCGGGCTATATGGTCGTTCTTCACGTTTTTCCAGACCCATTCGTCCGGGTTGAGGTCAGGGGAGTAAGACGGCAGGAAGATCAGCTCGATGCGATCCCCGTGCTCTTTCACCCATTCGCTGGTTTCTTTAGATGTGTGATATTTGACGTTGTCCACGATGAGAAATATTTTGCCGTCGATGTCGTGGATGAGGAGGTCCAGAAATTCCGTGAAAAGCGCCGAGTTCATGGTTCCGTCGAAGGTCATCCAGAACATTGCACCGCGCATGCTTATGGCCGATGCCATGCCGATTGACTCATGTTTCCCGAGGTTTCTCACGACCGGGGTCTGGCCAACGGGCGACCACGTCCTCCCGGAGTGGTGATCGGTCCGGCACCCCGCCTCATCTGCGAAGAAGATCTTCGCCCCCTCCGTCTCAGCGCGTTCCTTAATGGCCGGAAATGTTTCCTCCATCCATATCCGCCGTTTTCTCTCATCCCGCTCCAGCGCCTGGTACACCGGGCGTTGCGGCGAGAAGCCGAGCATTTTCAGGATCCGGCCGACGTTCTGTTCCGAGTAATCGATCCCGAATCTCGTCCTGATCAGATCGCGGACCAGCTTCCTGGTCCACAGGCCGAAATTGAACTCGAGCTGGCGAGGGTTCAGGCGGAGATACCGGGACAGCTCCAGCATCTGCTTATCGGTCAGTAGTCTTTTCCGGCCTGACGCTATCTTCGTCGATAGCGCTGCCAGTCCGCCTTCGCGGTACGCTTTCTGCCAGCCGTAAACCGACGACTCGGTGACATTGCAAATCCGGGCCACCTGCGCCTTGGTATGTCCTTGTTCTAGCAGGCGAATCGCATCGATGCGTTCATCTTTACTGGAGCGCCGCCCCTTGCGTGACATATGGCTATTTTAACACAAATAGCCGGAACCTCCAAAAATTTACGTTCTGGTTAGTAACTTCGAAGAGCCAGAAATCCGCTAAGTTGACAAACCCGGCATTAATGTGAACGGCTATATTCACCGGAAATAAGACCGCTGACGGCGGCGCCATCTGGGAGTACGGGTTCGGCGGGGTTGTAACTACCCGACTTTTATCAAATCAGTGCGCACCGCCCGGCCATTTGATGGGCGTGAGGGCGTCGCGGAGGTCGGGTAGTAGCGGGTCCGCGGCGGTGAGCGGGTGCAGGGCCGGACTGAAGATCCGGCAGCCAAGCCCAGGTCGAGCTCACCGTGCCCAGCCGCTGGCGCGCTGCGGCCGCTCCCGGGGCCGTGTGGGTGACCCCGGCCCGAAGGTGGGTTTTTCAGATGGCGTGGGCAGGGGCCGGCCGGTGATGATGGGCGGCATGGGAACTCCCGCAGACGCCGGTGACGCGCTGGCCGCGCAGGGGCACACGCCGTGCCTGCCTGAGCCGACCGGCCGGTGCCCGGTCGGCACCACGTCCTTGTGGCTGAGGGACACCTCCCGCCCTGATCCCTGGGCCGCGGGGGTGAACGCGCGAGAGCTGATGGTCTCCCTGTGGTATCCGGCGACGCCATCTGGCGGGCGAGCCCCGATCAGATCGGCATCGACACCGGCGCTGGCCTCCCCGGAGGCCGGTCCCTGGACATCACCCGCGCCTACGTCCGGGCCTTCTTCGACCAGCACCTGCGGAGCAAACCACAAGTCCTGCTGGACGAGCCGTCATCACGCTACCCCGAGGTCACGTTCTGTTCCCCGGAGGCTGAAACCCGCGCGTAGCACACCAGCCAGAGCAGGAACACGCCGCGGCTCGAACCGACGGATAGATCGGAACCCACAACGGGTTCGCGCAATTCTGCGAGTACAACCGCATCCGGCCAGCGTCGACCGTTACCGGCCGAGCGTCTGGCTGAGCCTGGCGGTCGCGTCGATGACGAGCCGGGCCATGCACCCGACGTCGCCGAACTCCTCATCGGGACCGACGACCGAGATGGCCGCGTACGCACGGCCGCAGAAGTTGCGCACCGGTGCGGCCACCGACGTCTGCTGGCATTCGGACTCCCGCACGCTGATGGCAACCCCGCTACGGCGCACCTCGGCCAGCGCCCGGTCGAAACCGGCTGCGGTCGAGATCGTGCGGGGCGTCAACTGCGGAAAGCCTGCTGCCTTCCGCGCCTGCGCGAAGGCAGGGTCGAAAGCGGCTATCGCTTTTCCCGCACTTGTCGCGTGAGACGGCATCCGTCGCGTAACGTCCCTCATTGTGCCAACGCCGGGCACGCGCGGCAGGCGCTCCAGGAACACGATGTCAGCACCCTCCGGCACCGTGAGGTGCACGGAGAGGCGGCTGGCTTGCTGGAGTCCTTCGAGCAGCGGCAGCCCGGCCCGCCGCAGCGGGAACCGGTCCGATGCCATCTGACTAAGCTCGAACAGGTGCACGCCCAGTCTGTACCGGCCGGTAGCCGGGTCCTGTGCCGCGAGACCCCGAGCGCAGATGGCGTCCAGCAGCTGCTGCGCCGTGCACTCCGGGACCTCCAAGCGCTGAGCAAGGTCCCCTGCGTCGATGTCTTCCTCCCGTACGAGGCACTCGAGCACATCGAGGGTATTGAGGACGGATTGTAGATCGTTATCAACTTGCCGCGGGAACGCAACCATATGGCGGAGTTTTGCCCCTTATCTCACAGCGAAAAAGGGCCCAAAGTCCCTAGGCAGCCACCGATCGGCCGCAGCCGCGCGGCCGGTAGATCCTGATACCGCGCCCCCGACCTGACTGCTCACACCGGAAGAGCTCAGGGCTGCGGGACGCACACTTATCAGGTCAACTGGACCACGTCTGCGATCACGTTCTATTACGACGGCACGCAAGTCGTCAGGTCACCTCGGCCGAGATCGGCGTTCCGCTTGCTTCCGGCCCGATGTACGTCATCAACGACTATGCGGCCTCCCCCCACTTACGGTGGCCTAACGACCGGCAACGTGAACATGCAGGTGCTCAGCTTCACGCCGTAACCGGCCTGCCGCACGTGCCCGTCACGCTGGTGGCGGGAGCCAGGGCCGGACGCGCGTTTGAGCGGCCTACCGTGTCACCTGGGCCTGGTTCAGCGGTAGGTCGGTGACTGCTCGTGGGCTGGAACTATCCGTACGCCCAGTGGCATGAGTGAGATTGGGATGATCTTGAAGTTGGCGAGCCCCAGCGGGATGCCGATGATCGTCAAGCACAGCAGGATCCCTGCCGCCACGTGGGCGAGCGCCAGCTCCCAGCCAAACAGAATGATCCAGATGATGTTGCCGATCACGGCGCCGACGCCCATCCCGCCCTCGCGGGGGGCAATGTCCCGGCCGAAGGGCCACAGCACGTAGTTGGCGATCCGGAACGAGGCAATCCCGAACGGGATGGTGATGACCAGGAAGAACAGCACAAAGCAGAGCAGCCCGACCACCGCGTAGGCGATAGACAGCCAGATGCCGCAGAGCACAAGCCAGATCAGGTTAAGGATGAATTTCATCGCTCCGCGCCTTGGGGCTTCGACGGTGGTTACGCCGTCAGTCTCCCGCCCGCGAGGACATAACCGCATCACCCGCAAGGGGTGATGGGCGCGGGGTTGCCGTGCCTGATGGTGATTTGCGGGCCGATCGCCCGGATGACGGAAGGGCGGGTTCTGGCCGCGGTCGAAGTCGCGGCGGCCTGCCGGGCCGGGTCCCGGCACGAAGGTGAGGCGCGGCCGGCACGGGACTCAGGGCCGTGACCAACGCGGGGCTTAGAGGCCACTCGCGGCTGGACGACAGCGCTGCTAACTTGGCAAAATAGACTTAGAGTAAACGTAGAGCCACTAATCGTGAGCAACGGTCCGGGGGGCCGCTTCTATCAGGGGGCCGGATGAAGACCAGTGGAACGAGCCACGAGCGCGGCCGGATCCTGCTCATCGACGACGATCCCGCACTGGGCGCGTACCTGGCGCGGGTGCTGAGGACACGGGGCGGTTTCGACGTCACGCACGAACTCGACTCCGTCGGTGCGTTGCGCTGCATTGAGACCGCACAGTGGGACCTGCTCCTCACCGATATCGAGTTGCCCGGCATGACCGGGCTGGAACTGCTCGACCGGGTGCGCCAGCTGGTACCCGATCTGCCCGTTGCCGTGCTCACCGGGCACGCGAGCGTCGACTACGCGGTCACCGCGCTGCGCAGCTCGGCGGCCGAGTTCCTCGAAAAGCCGATCGCGGCGGACGTACTCGTCGCCCGGGCGACCGCCCTGATCGAGGCAGGCCGCGAGGCGAGGGCCGCGGGCCGGGAGAACGTGCTGGCCATCGGGGCCCACCCCGATGACGTGGAGATCGGCGCGGCCGGCTCGTTGCTGGGCCACAAGGCGGCCGGTGACCTGGTGACGATCCTGACCCTGTCCCGCGGGAAGCACGGCGGGGATCAGGAGCGCCGGGCCCGCGAAGCCCAGGAGGCCGCCGACGTCATCGGCGCCCGGCTGTTCCTCGACGACCTCGAGGACACCCGCATCCCGGAGGGCAACCCCACGATCGGCGTCATCGAGGCGGTGATCGCGGAAGTGCAGCCGACGATCGTCTACACCCATTCCGTGCACGACGTGCACCAGGATCACCGCAACACCCACCGCGCGGCCATGGTCGCGTCCCGGCGCGTCGGCCGGATCTACTGCTTCCAGGCCCCGTCGGCCACCATCGAGTTCCGGCCCGCGCATTTCGTCGTCATCGACGATTACATCGGCCGCAAGCTCAAGGCTATCGACATGTTCGGCTCTCAGGTCGGCGTGCGGGACTACCTCGAACCCGATCTGATCGCCTCGACGGCCCGCTACTGGTCCCGGTTCTCTTCCGGGAGCCACGCCGAACCGTTCGAGGTCATCCGCGACCGGGCCAGCCAGCCGGCCCGGCTCGCCGGCGTCCAGACGCTGGCCAGCTCATGACGGCGCCGGAGCGTCCCGATCACAGGCCGCTGCGCCTGCTGCGCCCCGGTAATCCGCTGCTGCGCCTGCTCGTGACCGGCGCCGGCGGCCCGGCCGCGATCGCCGCCATGAAATCACTGCGCGCCGACAGCTCGGTTGAGCTCCTCGCGGCCGACATGGATCCCTGGGCGGCGGGCCTGTACCTGGTCCCGCCCGCGGCCCGGACGCTGATCCCGGCGGGCGCGGCACCCGATTTCGCTCGGTCGCTGCTGGGCCGGTGCATCGCGCTCGGGGTGGACGTCGTGCTGCCGACCGTCGACGCCGAGCTGCGGCCCCTGGCGCACGCACGGGAGGAGTTCGCCGCCGCTGGCATCGAACTGCTCCTGGCCCCGGCCGCCGCACTCGAGGTCATCCTGGACAAGCTGCTGCTCGCGCAGCACTGCGCGAGCGTCGTCCGGGTCCCCAGGACCGAGCTTTTCGGCTCCGCGGTAGACCCGGCGAGCTGGACGTATCCCGTCATCGTCAAGCCCAGGACCGGCAGCGGCTCCCGAGGCATCCTGGAGGTCGGCTCCGCGGCGGGGCTGGCCGCGCTCGAGCGCTCATCCACCTTGATCGTGCAGGAGTTCCTGCCAGGAGAGGAATACTCCGTCGACGTCCTGGCCGACGCGGGCGGCCAGGTCATCGCCTCGGTGCCCCGGCTCCGGGCCCGGGTCGATTCCGGCGTCTCGGTCGGCGGCCGTACGGTCCACGACCCCGAGATAGAGGAGTTCGGGCGCGCTGTCGCGAGGGCCACCGGCCTGACGTATGTGGCCAATGTCCAGTGCCGGCGCGACCGCGCCGGCCGCCCTGCGCTGCTCGAAGTGAACCCCCGGATTCCCGGAACGCTGGGACTGACCATCGCGAGCGGCGTCGACATGCCGCGGCTGGCGCTGGACGCCCTGCTCGGCAGGCCCGTTCCGGCCCACCTGGACTTCCGCGAGCTTGCCGTGGTCCGTTTCCTGGACGAGCGCTTCGTCGACCCGGCTGAGATAGCGGGCGCGAGCCTGGCCCTGGTATGAGCGGATGCATCGCGCTCGACGAGGATTTCCACGTCCACTCGACGTTCTCCGACGACGCCATCAGCACAGTAGCCGAAAACGTGCAGGCTGCCCGCGAACGGGGCCTGCGCACCCTTTGCCTCACCGATCACGTGCGACGGGACACGACCTGGGTCCCCGACTTCGTCGCCGCGGTGGCTGAGCACCGGCACGGGCCGGGCCTGTACGTGCTGGCCGGTGTCGAGGCCAAGGTCCTGGACACCTCCGGACAGCTCGACGTCCCGGCTGGCCTGGACGACGACATCGACCTTGTGCTGGTCGCCGACCACCAGTTCCCCGCCGACAACGGCCCGCTCCACCCCGCGGAGGTCCGGGCCGCGATCGAGGACGGCGCCATGACCGCCGGTGAAGCCATCGAGCGCCTCTGCACGGCAACAGTGAACGCCATCGCGCCCGGACGGCCGCTGCTGCTCGCGCATCTGTTCAGCCTGCTGCCCAAGATCGGCCTGACCGAGGAGATGGTCCCCATGCCGCTGCTGGCTGACCTGGCCGCCCGGGCGGCGCGGACGGATGTGCTGGTGGAGGTCAACGAAAAATGGTCCTGCCCGTCGGTCCGCACCGCCGCGGCCATGGCGGACGCGGGCGTGCACCTGGTGGCCGGCAGCGACAGTCACCACTGCAGCCAGATCGGCGCCTACGCGGGGGTCAGGTGTACCGCGGACGCTGTGCCCAGGGCGTTACCAGGTGAGTCATGACCTGATTCTCGGCGGGGAGTGGCTGCTCGTTGTCATCGTCATGACCGGAGCCCTGCCCGAGCTGGCCGCCGCCTACCAGTTCCTGCTCATCGCGGTCCATTTCCGGCGCAATCACTACGGCGCGTGCGAGCCTTACTTCCCCCGCACCGCCATCGTGATCCCAGCGTGGAACGAGGCCGCCGTCATCGGCACATCCATCGACCGGCTCATGCTGCTCGACTACCCGCGGGGCGCGCTGCGCATCTTCGTCGTGGACGACGCGAGCACGGACGACACGCCCGACGTGGTGCTGGCCAAGGCGGCGCAGTACCCGGGCAACGTGATCCACCTGCGCCGGGAGAAGGGCGGCCAGGGCAAGGCGCACACGCTGAACCACGGGCTGGAGATCATCCTCGCGGACGACTGGATGGAGGCGCTGCTGATCATGGATGCCGACGTCATCTATGCGGCACCGTCGCTCCGCAGCATGACCCGGCACCTCGCCGACCCGAAGGTCGGTGCCGTCACCGCCTACATCAAGGAAGGCACCCGGCCCGGCAACTACCTCACCCGGTTCATCGGCTACGAGTACATCACCGCCCAGGCGGCCGCGCGGCGCAGCCAGAACGTCCTGGGCGCGATCGCCTGCCTGGCCGGGGGCGCCCAGCTGCACGCGCGCGAGAACCTGATCGCCCTGGGCGGCCGGATCGACACATCCTCGCTGGCCGAGGACACCTTCACCACGTTCAGGACGCAACTGGCCGGGCGCCGGGTGGTCTTCGAGCCGCACGCCATCGTGTGGGCGGAAGAGCCGGACAAGATCGGCGGGCTGTGGAAGCAGCGGCTGCGCTGGGCCCGCGGCAACGTCCAGGTCACCCGCGAGTACCGGCACTTGTGGTTCCGGCCGCACCGTGGTCACCGCCTCGGCAGCATCAGCTTCGGGCTGTTCTGGTTCTGCCTCCTGCTGCAGCCGCTCTTTATGATCTCTTCGTCGGCCGCGCTGATCACGCTGTACTTTGCCAGCTTTCCGCAGGCGTGGCTGGCCTTTCACATCCTGTGGATCATCAACGCCGTCACATATATTTTCATCACGCTGTTCTCGGTGCTCATCGACCCCCACACCGGGCGGCACGTCTGGCGGGAAGCCATCATGTTCCCCGGTGCCGTGAACCTGTGCATCATCATCTACACCTGCTTTCCCCGGCTGTTCCGCGACGGAATGGACGAGCTGTCCAGCGCGGCGCACATTACGGCCGCCCGGCATTCCCCGGGCTGGCTCATATTGTTTGTGTACGCCTGGCTCGCTGCCTCCATGGCCGTCGCCTACCTGGCCAAAGTGGCCGAGCCACACCGGGGCGGCCGCTTCATCAGCGGCCTGCTCGTCTATATCGTGGGATACGGATCGCTGCTGTGTGCGTGCACTTTCGCGTCCTATCTCAAGGAATTGCGGAAAGCGGAGATGAAATGGGAAAAGACGGAGAAGACAGGGAAAGCAGCGATGCCGATCTGACGGTCACCCGCCCGGCGGAACCGTCCCGGGCATTTCAGCACGAGATCCGGGCCGCGCTCCGCTATGAGCGAGGCCTGTTCGTCAAGGCCGCGATCGCGCTCGCGGTGGTGGCCGTCATCGTGACGATACGCACGCTGTACTTCGCCTGACCGCTTTCCGGCGGTTTCCGGACACTGGAACCCAGCGCTTGTCAATAACAGATTGTAATCGAATAATGACATAGGGTACTTGTGTAGCGGGGACACTGCGGGCGGGACGGGGGTACCCATCGTGGCACGTGCATCCACCTTGCGGTGGCGGGTGATCAGCGCATCCGTCATCGCGCTGGTGCTGATGGCGGCAGCCCTGGCCGTCGCGCTCACCGCGGCGGCCAGCGCCCGGGGCGACAGCCGCGCGCTGTCCCGGCAGCTGGTACCCGCCGCCGCGTCCTCCGTCACCCTGATCAGCCTGTACAACGCCCAGCAGACCGCGCTCCGGGACTACGTCACGGCCGGGCGCTCGGGGACACTGGTGCCGTACCGTGCGATCGCGGCGCAGATCCAGGAAGAAGAATCGCGGGTCGCCAGCCTGATCCGCGGCTACCAGGCGATTACGCCCCAGCTGGCGGCGACCCAGGCCGCTCAGCGGACATGGCTGAGCCACGTGGCGGCGCCGCAGCTGACCGCGGCGGCCCGTGGTGATTTTGCCGCCGCCCAGGCCTTGCAGGCTGACGTCCCGCGGACGCGGCCCTACGCCACGGCGGTGCGCTCGCGCGCGGCGACCCTGCAGGCTCAGATCGCCGCCGCGCAGCAGATGACCGCGAACCGGCTCAGCCACGCGCAGGCGTGGTTGCTGGGCGCCCTGGTGGGATTGTGTGTCGTCATCGCCGCCTTCACGGTCGACGCCCTCTTCGGCGTTATCGTCAAGCTGCTGAGGCCGTTCAAGGCGCTGGGCCACGCCGTAGATGCGGTGGCGCACGGGGACTACGGCACCCGCATCCCGGTGGTGGGCCCCGCCGAGCTCATGGATCTGGGCCGGAGCACGGAGATGATGCGCGTGGCTCTGGTGACGACCCTGGCCGATCGGCAACAGGCCGAGCAGCGGTTCCGGTGGCTGTTCGACTCGGCCCCCGACGCCATGATCGCCGTCGCCTCCGACGGCTCGATCGCGATGGTGAACACCCAGGCCGTGCGGCTGTTCGGATACCCGGCCCCCGACCTGGTGGGAAGCCCGGTGGAGATGCTCGTGCCGGAGGTGGAGCGCGCGGCGATGGTGGCCGAGCGCACCAGCTACTTCGCTGACCCGGCGGCCCGGCCCATTGATGCCGGGCTGCAGCTGACCGGGCTGCGCCGCGACGGCCGCCAGTTCCCGGCCGAGATAAGCCTGAGCGGGCTGCCCACGGAAGGGGGGATGCTGGTCACGGCCGCAATCCGGGACGTCTCTGAGCGGCTGGCCCTGGAGGAGGAGCGGGAACGGCTGCGGTCCGAGGCGGAACAGGAGCGAACCGAGCGCCGGGTCCAGCAAGCACAGCGGCTGGAAAGCCTGGGCCAGCTGGTCGGCGGGGTCGCGCACGACTTCAACAACCTGCTCAACGTGATCCAGGGCTACGCCGACTTCACCGCCGAGCAGGTCCAGCAGCTCGTCGAGACGGAACCGCGGCTCGAGCCGGTGCTCAGCGACATCGAGCAGGTCCAGGTCGCAGCCGGGCAGGCCGCACGGCTGACCCGCCAGTTGCTGACCTTCGCCCGGCACGACGTGAACCGGCCGGAGGTTATCGATCTCAACGAGGCGGTCAACGGCGCCGGCCAGCTCCTGCGCCGCACCCTGGGCGAGCACATCGACCTGGTGATCACGGTCGATCCGGCCCTGTGCCGGGTCAAGGCGGACCGTGGCCAGCTCGAGCAGGTGCTGGTGAACCTGGCGGTGAACGCGCGGGACGCGATGCCAGGCGGTGGCCGCCTGAGCATCGAAACGGCCAACGTGGAGGTCGACGACACCTACGCGGCCGGCCGCCCTGACCTGAAACCGGCGCAGTACGCCCGGCTGCGCGTCTCCGACTCGGGCGTCGGCATGGACCGCGCCACCGTGAGCCGGGTCTTCGAGCCGTTCTTCACGACCAAGCCAAAGGGGCACGGTACGGGGCTCGGTCTCGCGACCGTCTACGGCGTCGTGAAGAAGGCGGGGGGCAGCATCGACATCTACTCCGAGCCAGGCCTGGGTACCTCGGTCAGCGTCCTGCTGCCTGCCACCAATGAGGACACCATGCCGTCCGGAGGCGCCGCTCCGCGCGGGGACAGCCAGGAGGGTCACGGGGAGACGATCCTGCTGGTGGAGGACGAGGAAAGCCTGCGCGAGCTGACCCGGCGCATCCTGACCCGGCACGGCTACCAGGTGTGTGTCGCCGCCGGCGGCCACGACGCGGTCGAGCAGGCCAGCGACCCCGCGCAGTCCATCGACATGCTGCTCACCGATGTGATCATGCCGGAGATGCTTGGCAATGAGGTCGCGGCCGCGGTCCGTGCCGTCCGGCCCGGCCTGCCCGCCCTCTACATGTCCGGCTACGCTCAGCCGATCCTGGACTCCCACGGCATGGAAGCGCTGTCCATCAGCATCCTGGAAAAGCCGTTCACTGAGGTGGCGCTGCTCGCCCGGGTCCACGAAACCATCAGCCGCGCGCCCGCCCAGCAGACCTGACCGGCCGCCGGGACCGGGGCCGTTCCGTACGCCGACGTTCGGCCGGGAGGTGCCCAGCCGGGAGGTCAGCCGGGAGGCCCTCAGCCGGGAGGCCCTCAGCCGGGAGGCCCTCAGCCGGGAGGCCCTCAGCCGGGAGGCGCTCAGCCGAGCAGGCGCTGCACGCGGAGCAGCATGTCGCGCAGGTTGGCCTCGGAGGTGGCGTCGGCCGCCTCGCGTACCGGGAGCCAGCGCAGCGGCGCGCCGGGCGACTCGGCCCGGGCACTGTCCGGATGGTGCGTGGCGAAGATGAAGCGGACGTCCGCGTGCTCGTGCGCGGGCTCCTTGCTGCTGGCTGGCACCGAGACGATCGTCACCTGCCACAGCTCCGCGTCCGGCCACGGCTCCAGGTCGGTCAGCCCGGTCTCCTCGCGTGCCTCCCGCAGCGCGACGGCCAGCGGGTCGCTCTCCCCCGGGTCGCCGTGCCCGCCGACCTGAAGCCACGCCTGCTGCCGCTGATGCCAGCGCAGCAGCACCCGGCCGGTCTCCGGATGCACAATCACGGCTGACGCGGTGACGTGCAGCGGGCTGGAACGCAGCCAGGGATCGGCCGTCCCGGACAGCAGTTCCCGCGCCCGGGCCACATGGGCCGTCTCAGCCTCGCCCTGCGGGCGGAAACGGTCGAGCAGGTCAAGCACGGGGCGGCCGGAACTCATCGGGGGCACATCTCCTGCGGCGGGGGGCACGGTACTGCCAGGCTAGTGCCCGGCAACGCCAGGTCAGGCGGCCCGTCAGGAAGTGCCGTGGCCGATGAGGGTGCCGATCGCGAAGGTGACACCGACGGCCAGGCCGCCCAGGGCGAGCTGGCGCAGACCCGACCGCAGCATAGGCCGTCCGGTGAGACGGCCGACGGTCATCCCGCCTGCCATCAGCGCGACCGCGGTGATGGCCAAGGTGGCAGCCAGGACCGGGAAGCCGAGCAGGTACGGCAGCAGCGGCACCAGCGCGCCGAAGGAGAAGGCGAACAGTGAGGCCAGGGCGGCCAGGACCGGTGACGGCAGCTCGGTGTATTCGATCCCCAGTTCCTCCCGGGTGTGCACGCGCAGCGCGGTACCCGGATCCTTCATCACGGCCGCGGCCATCCGTGCCGCGGTCTCGGCGTCGGCGCCGTAATCGCGGAAGTAGTCAGCCAGCTCCAGCTCCTCGGCGGCCGGGAACCGGGCGAGCATGCTCCGCTCCAGGTTGACCTCGGCGTACACCAGCTCGTTCTGGTTGGTGACCGAGATGTACTCGCCGGTCCCCATCGAGAACGCCCCGGCGACCAGCGCGGCGACGCCGGTCAGCACCACGGCGTGCGCCGAGACCCCGCCGCCACCGACCCCCGCGATCAGCGATGCGTTGGTGACCAGCCCGTCAACCGCGCCGAAGACCGTCGGCCGCAGCGTCCCACCGGAAACGTCGCGGTGCCGGTGTGACCAGCCGGCCCGGTTCGCGGCCGCACCCGTGGCGTCAGACGGCTCCCGCGCCTCCTCGTCGTTCATTGACACGCCTCCCCGTCGGCGGCCGTGCGGCAGTGGGTGTGAGGCCGGCCCGGTCCCATCCGGCGGCGGATAGGCGGCCTGCCCGGTCCCATCCGGCGGCTCGATCTGCGGCGCGGGCCGGCGCCGCCGGTCAGCTCGGCGCGGCACGGGTGGACCAGCTGAAGCTGCCGACGTCGGGCACCTGCCGGTAGACCGCGCTGGCCGCCCGCCGGCCCAGCGCGTCGGCGTCCCGGGCCATCAGGTCCGGGTCGACCCAGGCCTCGACCTCCACGCGCAGGACGCGCCCGGTCCAGCGGGCCCGGGCGTGGGCGTGGATGACGCCGGGCAGGCTCCCCGCTGCCGACTCGGCCGCGGTGATGACTTCGGGATCCACCCCGTCAGCCAGCCGGTGGATGACATCGGTGGTGACCTCGTAACCGACGTGGCAGATGAACAGGGTCACCGCGATCCCCGCGACCGGGTCCCCCCAAGGCTGCCCGGCCGCCACGGCCAGCAGCCCGGCCAGCGCCCCGGCCGACGACAGCGCGTCCAGCCACGAGTGCCGGGCGTCGGCGATCAGCGTCGCCGACCGGATCCGGCGCCCGACGGTGAGCTTGTAGCGGGCCACGAGCTGGTTGCCGGCGATGCCGAGCGCGGCGCCGGCGATGCCGGCCCAGACGTGCGCGGTGGTGCCGTGGTCCAGCAGCTTGCGGACGCTTTCCAGCCCGGCGAAGGCGGCGCTGGCCCAGATGACGATGGCGATCCCGATCCCGGCCAGGTCCTCGGCCCGGTCCAGTCCGTAAGGGTAGCGTTCGGTGGGCCCGCGCCGGGACAGCCGGAAGCCGAGGAAAACGACCGCGCTCGTCGACACATCCGACAGATTGTGGATCGCGTCGCCGAGCAGGCCGACCGAGCCGGTCAGCACGGCGAGCAGCAGCTCCACCACTCCGGTGGCGGTCAGCCCAGCCGCGCTGACCGCCACCGCCCGGTTCGCCTGGCGGCGCTCCTCGCTGTCATCGCGGCTGGCCGGCAGCGGGAACGCCACGGCCGGGTCACGCTGGCCTGAGGTCTTGTGCATGCCCCAAGGATGCCGGAAAAAGGCGCCCGGGGCCCAATCTGGCGGGCGCCTCGGGGGTGGCAGGGGGGCTCGGATGGCGAGGCTAGGCGTGGCCGCCGGCCACGACGTACCTGAGCCAGCCGACGTACCAGTTCGTCTCCAGCGTCGTCTGCGCCGTGACCAGCGAGATCGAGCGCCGGCACACCAGCTGGCGCAAGATGTAATCGGTCTGGGTCTTCTGGTAGAAGCCGGTACCCCGGATGGCGGCGGGCCAGATGTTCGCCTGCGTAGCGGCGCCCCCCAGATCGTAGGGCACGAGGTAGTCAAGGACGTACTTGTGCTGGGCGGCGGCGGTGGTGTACCCGTAGGCGGTCAGCACGGCGGTCTGCACCGGAGACGGCATGCCGGGTGCCTGCGCGTGAGCCGGAATATTGCACACGGTGTTCGCGTCGGTGGTCGTGACCGCGCCCGGGGTGAGGGCTGAGCGGGGCAGGGACACCCGCCCCTGCACGGCCGGCATGACGATGTTGGGCACCTGGACACCAGACAGATCCGGGCCGCCAGCCGCCTGCCCCGGCACCGCCGGCGGTGCCGCCGCCGGTGCCGGTGGGTGGCCGCTGGCGCAGGCAGTGAGGACGAGCGCCAGGCCGGCCACCCCCGCCAGCCGTGCCAGCCGCCGGTGCCCGCCGCCGCTATGGCTCATGGCCGCCCCAGAACGCGGACAGACCAGCCCGCGTTCCGCCACAGGCCGACGTCGAGCGCGCACCGAGCGTCGATGACGGCCGGCCGGGCGACGATCATGGCCAGCGCGGCCGGGTCGATAGCCCGGTAATCCGCCCAGTCGGTGAGGTGCAGGATCAGGTCGGCACCTTCGGCCGCCTCGAACACGGACGCCGCGTACTGCAGATCCGGGCGGATGCGCGCCGCGTTCGGCACCGCCACCGGGTCGTGAACAGACACGATCGCGCCCTCCGCGGCGAGCCTCCCGCAGATGTCGAGGCTCGGTGAATCCCGGATATCGTCGCTGTTGGGCTTGAACGCGATGCCGAGCACAGTCGTCCGCTTGCCCGCCAGTGAGCCACCCACGGCCTCACGAGCCATGGCGACGACCCGCTCACGCCGGCTCATGTTGATCGCGTCGACGGCGCCCAGGAGGCTGGCCACCGAATCCACGCCGAGGGCCGCCGCGGTAGCGCGAAAGCCGCGAATGTCCTTGGGCAGGCAACCACCGCCGAACCCGAGTCCGGGGCCGAGGAACTTCCGGCCGATCCGCTCGTCGTGGCCCAGCGCTTCGGCCAGCCGGACCACATCGGCACCTGTCGTCTCGCACACCTCCGCCATCGCGTTGATGAAGGAGATCTTGGTGGCCAGGAACGCGTTGGCGGACACCTTGACCAGCTCAGCCGTCTCAAGATCCATGACCAGCGCAGGGATGTCCAGCGCAAGCGGTCTTGCGTAGACCTGGCGCAGCAGCTGGACTGCTCGCTCCGACGTCACGCCGAAGACGAACCGGTCCGGGGCGAGACTGTCCTGCACGGCGTGTCCCTCCCGGAGGAACTCCGGGTTCCAGGCTAGGTCCACGTCCTCGCCGGCCGGCGCCGCGCCCCGGATCCGGGCCAGCAGCGCCCGCGCGGTCCCGACCGGGACCGTGGACTTGCCGACGATCAGGCACGGCGAACTGAGGTGCGGGGCCAGCGCATCCGATGCCGCGTGCAGATAGCTTAGGTCCGCCGCGCCGCCATCGGCCTGAGGCGTGCCCACGCAGAGAAAATGCACGTCGCCGAAGTGGCCCACGTCCGCGAACGACGTCGTGAAACGCAGCCGGCCCGCGTCGACGTTCTTCCGCAGCAACGGCTCGAGGGCCGGCTCGAAGAATGGCGCTTCGCCGGCGGCAGCCTTGGCGATCTTCTGGCTATCCACGTCGATCGCCAGCACCTCGTGCCCAAGGTCCGCCATGCAGACGGCGTGGGTGAGGCCCAGATAGCCGGCGCCGATGACGGTGACGCGCGGCAGGGTTCCGGTCGTGTTCATATGGCTCATCCTTGGCTGGTCGGAGTACTTCTCAGGCGGCCGAACAGGCGATGGTGGAGAAGCCGCTTCCGGCTGCGCTGACGACGTTGTTGCAGGCAATCACGGTCTGAAGTCTCTTGCTCTGCACGTAAATGCCGTACCCGGGCCCGTTCACTTGTGCCCGGTTCCCGATGAAGACGTTGCCGATCCCCCAGCCGGGATAGACCTGGTGGACCTGATAACCGTTCTTGACGCTGTCGGCCCCGGCGTTGTCCTCGACGGTCCAGCCGTTGCCCTTGACGTTGAGCCACCCGGTGGCGGCCGACTCGACCATGCCGGTGCCGTTGAACTGGTTGCCGATGATCTTGCCGCCGGTCGTTCCTTCTTTGATGTCGATGTTCTCCGCGGTGGTGTTCGCGATGTCATTGTCGATGAGCACGTTGTGGTCGCTTCGGTCCGGCTGGCAGCCGGAGTACCGGCACCAGTTCTTGTGCGCGGACCCCACATAGATCCCCTCACCGAAGAACTGTTCCAGCAGGCCGGTATCGCGGACCACGCAGTGGCTGACGACGTTGTCGGTGCTCAACGACCTCAGGTGGATGGCTTCGTCGCCGGTCGAGTGGACGTAGAGGCCGTACAGCAGGTCATGGGCGGCGCCATCGGCCATGACGCCCTTCTGGCCGCCCTGCACCGTGAAGCCCTCGGCCCGCCACCAGGACGCGTGGTCGAGGTAAAAGGCGTACCCGCGCTTGATGCTCTCGCCGTCAAGCACGGCGTTCCGTGACCCGCAGAGCGTGATGGGCGCGCTCGGCGTCCCGGATTGGGAAGCGACGAAGTCTCCCTGGTAGACGCCGGCCGCCAGCACGATCGTCTCGCCCGGCCTGGCGCTGGCCAGTGCGCTGGTCAGCGCGCTGGCCGATGACACCAGGGTGCCCCCGCTGGCTGGGCACCCGGTGACCGCCGCAGGCGGGGCGCTGCCGGCCGCTGTGGGCGTGGGAGAGACCACGGCGGCGGAGGTGTGCTCCCCGGTGCCTGGATGGCCGCCGCTGCTGCAGCCGACCAGGGCAACGCCGAGGAGTACGGCGGCGGCCGCCGTGACCGGCACGAGGCTACGCCGGGGCACCCTCATCGGTCGGACACCCTGGGCATCGGGCGGGTGGCATCGGCCCTTTCCCGGGCGGCTTCCCTGTCACTCTCTCCTGGCCACCCATCGCTGGGCTGGGCGGGCGCGGCAGGCCAGGGCGGCTCAGAATGCGCAGCCGGGTACCGCTCGGCTGCTGGTGCGGGGAACCTTTCTGGCGGCGGGGAGAACGGATCGTCCCAGACCCCGGCGCGCGCGGGCTCGGGGCCTCCGGGGGCCGGGGAATCACGCCAGACCGGCCGGGCGGGACGGGCTGGGCCTTCCACCCAAGCGGGCGCGGGCCAGGACACGGCCCGGCGTTCGGCCGGTGGGAGCGCCCGGCTCGCGCGTTCCCGCTCGGGTGCCAGGTCGGGCCGGGGAATGGCCCGGCGTTCGGCCGGTGGCGACGCCCAGCTCGCGGACTCCCGCTCGTATGCCGGGTTGGGGCGGAACACGGGCCTGCGTTCGGCCGGTGGCGGCGCGGAGCTCGCCGGTTCCCGCTCGGGTGCCGGGTTGGGGCGGAACACGGGCCTGCGTTCGGCCGGTGGCGGCGCCGAGCTCGCCGGTTCCCGCTCGGGTGCCGGGTGGGGGCGGAACACCGGCTCCCGGCGGCGCGGTGGCTCCGGCCAGGCGGCCGGCGGCCGCTCAGGCCTCGTTTCCTGTCCGGCCGCCCGATCCGGGGGCGGTGCCGCCGGATCCCAGCCGGCCCTGGCATGGCGGGCCGTTGGTGCGGCTGGGCGCTGCGGCCGCGACTGCGGCCAGGCTGGCCCTGGGTCCGGGACCGGGCGGGTCTCCTCGGCATCCGGCGCCGCTGCGCGCCACCGGGTACTCACTGGATACGGGTGTGGCGGCAGCCGGCGCCGGAACGACCAGGCGGCGGCGACGATCACGACGACCAGGATGCCCAGCCACAGCGCCGCGAGCGGGTGGAACTCCAGGTAGGTAAGGAACGTGACCTTGGCGTGGTGCGCCCAGCCCGAGATATCCGTGCCCGACAGGGCCGGCGGGGCCGCATCGGCGCGGGCGTCGACAGCACGGAACCCGGCTCCCGACAGGACGTTACCGACGCCTTTGACCTGTGAGCCGGCTCCACGGGCCGAGACACCGAAGACGGTCGCCCCGATAATCCGGTTGTTGTCCAGCTCCACCGGTCCCGAACTGCGGACGAGCACCCCGATGCGCGGATCGGACAGCGAGTTTCCCGAAATGACCGTTCCTGGGGCGGCCGGTCCCACCGACAGACCCGACTGCGGATGACAGCGGACGTCGTTGCCGGTGAGAACGGAGTTGGTCGCTCCGGCCCGGACGCCGATCGCCGTAGTCGTGGCGCATACCTGGTCGGCCTTGATGACGGTCCCGGTACCACCTTCGACCAGGATGCCAGTATGGGCATTGCCCGTCGCCGCGCTGTCGTCGAGAACCGTTCCGCTGCCCGGCTGCACCGAGCCGCCGGATGCCGAGGCCCCGCTGACCAGCGGCCGGCCGTCGACAAAGTAGCCGTTGGCCGCGTTGTGTTCCGAGACATCACCCTTGAGCGTCGTGTTCTGCGTGGCCCGGTCGACGAGGAATCCGTTACCGCCGTTCCGCGACGCTGAGCTGGACGTCACCTGCGATCCGACCGAGTAGCGGTGGATATGCAGCCCGTCCAGCCGGTTGAACTCGAACAGGTCACTGGTGAAGGTGACGCCCTGGCCGCGCGAGACGAACGCGCCGTAGGTGTCGTCGCTGAATGTGGACGCAGTGGCGCCACCCTTGCTGGCCGCTCGACTCACCCCGGTCCACGCCACCCCGCCGGTCCGGCCGCTCCAGAACCCGAGGGAAGAGGCGCGCACATCGGTCAGCGTCATCGTGCCGCCGACCTCGCGCAGGTAGGACCGCCCGTCGCCCGCATCGGCAGCCGGCGACCTGGCGGCCCGGTCCCAGCCCATGATGGTGAACGGCCGATGGGGGGTGCCGGTGAACGACAGGTCGCCGCCCCACGCGACGATCGTCGCGAAGCCGCCGCTTGTGCTGTCCATGTACAGCGCATCCAGCGTGGCGGAACCCAGGCTGAGCCGGGCGTTGGTCGAGACGAAGATATTGTCCAGAAGCAGGGCTGACTTGTTGGCCAGCATGATCAGCGCACCGTACTGCACGAGATCCGCGGCCGTGTAGACGTGCGAGCCCGCGGGAAGCACAAGCGTCGGCAGGGCACCCCGGTAGGCGATGACTTCGGGCTGGTAGGTACGCACGGCATCGTGCAGGAGCAAACGGATCCGGGCATCCTCGGCCGCGACCTCGGCTGTCTCCTTAGCCGAGTTGACGGCCGGAAGTGCGGCCGGCGGCTGGCCGGGGTCGATCGGCTGGGCCACGGCGGGCAACGCGACCGGCGGCGGGTTCCGCGGCGCCGTCAGCAGGGGCACGCCGTAGCTGGACGTCGCCGCCACCGGTTCCAGGTTCAGATGCAGCGTCGTCAAGATGATCGACGTCGAGGCGAGCAGGCCGAAGAACGCCAGTGCGGCGAGCACGGCCGGCCACGAGCGCCGCGGCCCGCCCGGCCCATCCTGACGCTTTCTCCTCCGGGTCACTTGGGTCTCCTAGGTCAGCGACGAGGCGGTCTGGGCTTCGCCGCCGATCTGGTCGGCATTGCGGGTGAGCCACCCGTGGGTGTTCATCGTCGCGAGCGCATAGGCCTTCACCGGCAGCGCGACGACGATCGTCATCACCGCGACGAGGGGAAGCAGCCAGATGTCGCTGGGGCGCTCGCGCAGGTGAGAAATGCCGCGCAGGCCACGGCCGACAAGCAGCCAGCTCACCGCGAGGAAGGCGACGAATCTCTGCGGGTGCAATACCCACGCGGCCAGGTAGTAGACGGCGAAGCCCATGGTCACCGGGGTCAGCAGGATCTGCAGGACACTTAGCTGGCAGATGAAGGGCTGCCGCCACAGCCAGCCCTTCCAGATGGCGGTGAAGTAGGTCCGGTAGGAGTTGCGGCTCCAGCGGAGCCGCTGCTTGAGGAAGGCCCGGCCCTTGTCAGGGAACATGGACAGCGCGCGCGCATTGGACTGGTAGACCGTCTTGTAGCCAGAGGCCAGCACGAGCCAGGTCAGCCGGCCGTCGTCCCCGATACGCACCGGCGGCCAAGGAAGAACTCGTCCTCCAGATGCTCGAGCACCGGCAGCACCACATTTCGCCGGTATGCCGCCGTCCGGCCGGATAGGCAGGCCACCGCGCCTGCCCGGGCCTGGGCCCGGACGTAGTCGAGGTACCGGACATCGATCATCCAGTCGGCCACCCGTCGCCACGCGCTGGTACGCGGGAGGTAGGCGTTCTGGCGGGTCCCGACCCCCCCGACCTTTGGATCGGTGAACGGCGCCAGCACGGCCGCGAGCAAGCCGGGCTCCCACCGGGTGTCCGAGTCGGCCAGAATGAGGATTTCGCCGCTCGCCCGCCTGATCCCCACTCCGAGGGCGGAGCGCTTGCCGTGATGGGCAAACGGCACCACCTTCAGCCTCGGGTCCACGGCCGCGCGGGCGGTCAGCCGGTGGATGACCTCCCTGTCCTCGAGGTCCGGGACCACGATCACCTCGGTCGGATTCTCCCTCAGCCACGACTCAAGGCACTCATCAATGATGTCGGGATCTTCCCGGTACGACGGGACGACGACCGACGTGGTGGCCCGGAAACCGGTCGGCACCGGGCGGTACAGCCGCGACAGCGTGAAGCGGACCAGCCACACCGACCAGGAGATGGCGCCGACGAACCCGATCGGGATCACGTGGTGCACTTGCCGCCACCATGAACCGTCGATCCGGGGCAGGCCGACCACCGCCGCCTGGACCACCTCGGCGTGCATCCCAGCCATCGACGACCTCTCCGCCGTACCGCTCACGCGGACAGCACCCACTCGCGATCACGGCACGTCAACGGGCCGGACGACGCGGCACTCCGTATATTATTTCGTTCGAAATTATGCTTTATCTGCCTATGGGTAGACGTGTCGAGCTGGCCGGTAGATTACCGTCTCGATGGATTTCCCGATAAATAGTAAGTAACGGGGAGGTTTCGTGATGACTGGCTGTTATTTAGTGCGTCTCTTTAGTTAAAGCTGCTTTCTGGACCGACATAGTCACTGGTCGGGGCTAGCCGGGACCTTCCGCATCCAGAGTGGTTCGATGCACTTCACGTAGCATCGCGGCAGCAAGTGACCTGCTCGGCGGGACGGCGAGTAGTCATGAGCGTGTAATCGGTAACACCATTCCCGTGGGCCAGACCGGAGATGCCCGGGATAGACCTTCGAGCGAGGATTGGCTGGTACCTATACAGCCGCCTGAAAAGGCATATGGCGAGGACATCGCCGCTTATATCATGAGCCGGATGCCCGCTGCGGCGCATTAGCCAAATAGTCAGGGAAGCTCCTGGTCGGTACAGATCAGGCCCCACGGCTTTTCGCTGACCCTGGTCAAGACGAGCGTGGCCCGGTGCGGCCCGGCCAGCCTGAGCCGGCGGTGGATCTGGTCCACGTCGCCCGCCAGGCCGCGGCGGCGCAGGTCGGCGGCGCCGATCCCGAGGGCGCGCAGCCGCCGGGCGAAGTCCTTCTCGTTCCACGGTGCCGACTCGACCACCCGCAGCGTCCGGGCGAACGGCGTGTGCTGGGCCGTACTGGCGGACAGGAACGCGATACGCGGATCGATCTTCCAGGCGCCGAGCTGCCGGGCCAGGTCCTCGACCAGGCCGGCCCGGGTCACGGCCGGGTTCGGGTCGAACAGGAACGGGCCCGGCGCGGCGACCGGGACCTCGTCCCCGTCCGCCGGCAGCAGGACATGCTCCCCGGGCAGGATCGTCGCCCGGGACGGCGCCGTGGCGAGGGCGGGTGACCACAGCACGGCCTCCTTCAGGTCCCGGCCGTCGGCCACGAACTCGGTTTCCCAGCCGCCGGGGACGGCCCCGGCCGGCAGCCCGGGCGCGGCCTTGACCACCACCGCAGGGACCTGGCGGGTGAGCGCGAAGCACCAGTCCAGCGGGGGCTCGCTGGTGCCCGGCCGCAGCCGCCGGCCCGGGCCGCGGGCGGCAGGCAGGCGGCGCGCCGGGTCGGTGAACACCGCGTCGACGCCGGCCAGGCTGATGTCACGCACATCGGCCGCCACGGTGCGGACCCCGGCCGCCCCGCCGTAGACCCCCGCGTTATAGGCAGCCATCCGCAGGTGCACCGGATCGCGATCCACGGCGAGCACCTCCCGGCCGGGCGCCAGCGCGATCAGATCGCCGCCGATGCCACAGCCCAGATCGGCGAGACGCCCCGGAGTGCCGTCCCACAGCCGGCCCGGTGCCGGGCGGCCGCCTCGGACGAGGCCTGCTCCAGCCCGGGCCGGGTGAACAGCATCCGGTCGGCCCGGCTGAACTTCGCCGCCGCGGCCCGGCGGAGCTCATCCTGCGCGGTCGCCGCGGCGACCAGATCCGCCGGGTACTCCTTGCGCAGCGCGGCGGCCAGGGCCAGCGGGGACTGCCCCGCCCCGCGCCCGGCCGCCACCCGGGCCAGCAGCTCCTGGCCCCGGGCCGACAGCAGGGCGTCCAGCCGGGCCGTTGCGTCGGCGGGGCCAGGCCCGGCAGACACGGGCCGGCAGGCACAGGCCCGGCAGGCACAGGCCCGGCAGGCACAGGCCCGGCAGGCACAGGCCCGGCAGGCACAGGCCCGGCAGGCACAGGCCCGGCAGGCACCGGCCCGGCAGGCACCGGGCCGGACTGGCCGGCACCGGCCGCGCCAGGGCGGGCGGGTCCGGTCACGCCCGGGGCAGGATCACGAACTGCCGCAGGTACAGGTCGCGGAAGGTGACCGGCCCGCGCGGGCCGGGGACCTTGTCGATGTTGATGCCGGTCTCCGGCACGGCCAGCAGCTTGACGCCGTCCAGCAGCCGGGGTGTGGCGTTCCAGAACGCGCCGGTCCCGGCGTAGGTGTCCAGGAACTCGCGGACCGCGTCGCGGTCCTCGGCGACGATGGCCGCGGCGAGCCCGGACGTCTCGTCGTTGGCCAACGTGGCGGCGTCCGCGGCCGAAGCGGCCGGGGCCACGGTGACGGTCGCCTCGTGCCCGGCGTCCAGCGCCCACTCGTACCCCAGCGGGTGCTCATGCGGCGGCAGCGACGCGGCGATGCCGAGCCGGTCCAGCAGCGCGGTCACCGCAGGCAGCGTCGCGTCCCAGATCCGGTCGTTCACCAGCAGCAGGTTGAGCCGGTTGCAGACGCCGAGCCGGTCCAGGCTGGTCTCGATCAGCCCGGCCGCGAGCTCCTGGTCGGCGGAGGTGTCGAGGTAGATCACGGCCCCGCCGTCGGCGTGCGCGAGTGTCCGGACCCCATGCTGGGCGGCCGCGAGGGCGAGCGTCCGGGTGCTGCTGCCGCTGCCGCGCAGGATGACCAGCGGGATCAGCGCGGGCTCGCTGACCAGCGCGTAGGCGGCCGCCTGCCCGGGCAGCCGGACAAGCTGGATCGCGGCGGGGTCGAGGCCGGCGTCGGCCAGGGCGGGGGCGACCACCTCATCGGCCAGGGCGATGGCGGACCGCAGGGCGGCAGACCCGGTGCGCAGGACTCCGGCGTTACGCGACTTGATGAGCTGAGAGGCGATGTCGGCCACCACGTTCGGCCGGGCCTCGAAGTTCGCCCCGATCACCCCGACCGGCCGGCGCCGTTCCTCCGCGACCAGGCCGCCCGGCAGCTCGCGGATCACCCGGCTGGCCGGCTCGGCGGGCACGCTGGCCAGCTCCAGCAGCGACGCGGCCATGGCCTTCAGCCGGGTGTCGTCCAGCCGCAGCCGGTCCCGGAGCGCCCCCGTGAGGCCGGCCTCCTCGGCGGCCCGCATGTCCTCCTCGTTTGCCGCGCGCACCGCCCCGGCGGCGCCGACCGTCCGGCCCAGCCGGTCCGCCATGGCGCGCAGCGCCGCGCTGATCGCTTCCTCCGGCGCGCGGGCCAGGCTCGGCGCAGCCCGGCGGGCGGCTTCCCCGGCGGCCCGGACGGCGTCCGCCGCGGCCGGATCGGATGGGAACTGCGTGGCCCGGTCCCGGGCCGAAACGTCCTGGGCCGAAGCCGGCTGCGCGGCGTCCTCGCCTGTCATCGTCATCTCTTCGCCTCCTGCTCTCCATCATCCCAGCGCCGGCCGCCACGTAGCTCGGTCCGCCGCTGATTGCCGCTGTACGCGGAGGCTCCGCGTGGGCAGGCGAGGCGCCCGCGCACGGAGCGCAGGGGCAGTGGTGGCGCCATTACCGCGGCCCGGGCCCGGGTAGTGGCGCCACCACCAGCGTCCGGCGGTAGGGCCGCTCAGCCGGGTTCCGGGGCTGCCGCCGCCCGCCCGGCCGGGGCCGCAGCGACCTGGTCCTCGCACAGCCGCGGCGCGTCCAGGCCACAGTAGAGCCCCGGCTGGCCCTGCGGGGCCGGTTGGTCCGGCTGCCGCCGGGGGCGCGGCGGATTGCGGATCGTCGCGAAGGCGAGCACGCCGCCCGCGGCACACGCGATCGCGGCGATGATCACCGCGTTCTGGAATCCGTGCGTCAGCTCCGCCGGGTGCAGGTAGCTGTCCCCGGTGATGCCGGCGGCCACGGGCAGCACGGCCACCGCGATGAGCCCAGCGACCCGGGCCACGTCGTTGTTCACCGCCGAGGCGATCCCGGAGTGGTCGGCCGGGACCGCCGACAGCGCGGTTGAGGTCAGCGGGGCCACGTTGATGGCCAGCCCGAACCCGAACACGAGCACCGCCGGCAGCACGTCGGTGATGTAGCCGCCCGAGCCGGCAACCCGTGTGAACAGGAGCAGCCCGGCCGCGATGACGAACGGGCCGACCGACATCTGCAGCCGCGGGCCGATCCTAGCCGCCAGCGCCCCCGACCGCGCGGACAGGAGGAGCATGATCAGGGTGACCGGGAGCAGCGCGGCGCCGGAGGCGAGCGGGCTGTAACCGGCAGCCTCCTGCAGCACCGTGGGCAGCAGGAACAACGTCCCGCCCAGCGCCCCGTAGATCACGAACGTGACCGCGTTGGCCGCGGAGAACTGGCGGGAGGCGAACACCCCCAGCGGCAGCATCGGGTCGGCGCGGCGGGACTCGATGACCAGGAACGCCGCCAGCAGGGCCGTCCCGCCCAGCAGCGACGCCAGGACCGGCCCTGCGGACCAGCCCTGACCGGAGGCGGCGATGAGCCCATAGGTGATCCCGACCAGCGCGCCGGTGATCGTGACGGCCCCTGGCGCGTCCAGCGGGCCGGTCTCGCCCGGCGCCCGGGACTCGGGCACGTGCCGCACGGAGATGGCGACGACGGCGACGGCGAGCGGCAGGTTGATGAAAAAGATCAAGCGCCACGACACGGCACTGATCAGCCATCCGCCGATAAACGGTCCCACCGCCGTGGCCAGGCCGCCCAGTCCGGACCAGGCGCCGATGGCCCTCGGCCGGTCGTCCTCGACGAAGGAGGCCTGCAGGATGGCGAGGCTGCCCGGGGTCAGCAGCGCGGCCCCGATGCCCTGGATGGCCCGGGCCAGGATGAGCGTGATCGCGTTGGGAGCCAGCCCGCACAGCAGCGACGCGACGGCGAACCAGATGGTGCCGATCACGAACACCCGGCGCCGCCCGTAGCGGTCCCCCAGCGTCCCGCCGAGCAGGAGCAATCCGGCCAGGGAGAGGGTGTAGGCGTCAAACACCCACTGCAGGCTCGCCTCGCCCACGTGGAAGTCGCGCCCGATCGACGGAAGCGCGATCCCGACCACCGTGGCGTCGAGCGCCGCGATGCCGGAGCCCAGCACGGTGGCGGCGAGCACCCAGCGGCCGACCCGGGTGGAGTAGTGCAGCGCCGGTCCGGCGGCGGACGGGGCGGCGGCGCTAGTCACCAAGCGCCCTCAGGAGCCGGCCGGCGTGGTCGGAGGCGGCGGTCACAGGGCCCAGTATGCCTTGCCCCATCTGGCCTCCCACTTCACAACGTCAGTAAGCCGGACGCGCCGCCCCAGACAACGCCAGTAAGCGCCGGCCCCAGACAACGCCGTAAACCGGGCGCGCCGGCCCCAGACAACGCCGGTAGGCGGGCACGCCGGCGCGGTAGGCGGCGCCCACGGGCCCCCGACCGGGCCGGCCGCCCTTGTTGCGGTGCTTTGGCGGGAAAGGTTCCCCGCGCTCTCCCGGCAGGAGATGATGCTGTCCGGTGACCGGCCGCACGCGCTGCGGAGCAGCCCGGTCTCGCACGGCGTAGCAGGAGCGGGCGGCCGGGCCATTGATCCGGATCGAGCCGGCTTAGGCATGAGGGAGATGGAAATGACAGAGAGTTCGTTCGTGCCACTACCGGGCAGCGAACGCGAATCGCTTCCCGGCGCGCGCAACATCAGGCCCGTCGACGAGACCGAGCGAATTGAGGTCACCCTGATCACCCGCCGCCGGGCGGAGCTTCCTGACGAGCTGGTCAGCGGGCCGGCCACGATCTCCCCGGACGAGCTGGCGAACTCCTACGGGACCGATCCGGCCGACATCGACCGGGTGCGTGAGGTTCTCGGCGGCTACGGCCTGGAGGTCACCAGCGCCCTGCCCGGTTCCCGGCGGGTCAAGGTGGCGGGTACGGCGGCTGAGCTCAGCCGGGTGTTCGGCGCGACCCTGCGGCGCGTGTCCAGCCCGGACCCGGCCGGTCCGGGAGAGGTGGAGCATCGCTACCGCGAGGGGCGCCTCAAGGTGCCGGCCGGGCTGGCCGGGATCGTGCTCGCGGTCCTGGGCCTGGACAACCGGCCGCAGGTGAGCCCCCATTTCCGGCTGTCGGCTGAGGCCGCGACACCATCGTCGTATACGCCACCGCAGGTGGCGAAGGCTTACCAGTTCCCAGCGAACACGGACGGGACGGGCCAGACGATCGCCATCCTCGAATTCGGCGGCGGGTTCTCCACCAGCGACCTCCGGTCCTACTTCTCCGGTCTCGGCCTAGCGGTACCGTCGGTCACGGCCGCGAGCGTCGACGGGCAGGTCAACGCCCCGGGCTCGGACCCGAGCGGCGCGGACGGCGAGGTGCTCCTCGATATCGAGGTAGCCGGCTCGGTGGCTCCCGGCGCGGCGCAGGTGGTCTACTTTGCGCCCAACACGGACCAGGCTTTCGTCGACGCGATCAGTGACGCCAGCCGGGCCACGCCCACCCCGATCGTCATCAGCATCAGCTGGGGCGGCCCGGAGGATTCCTGGCCAGCGCAGTCCCGCACCTCGCTGGACCAGGCGCTGTCCGACGCGGCCGCGCTCGGGATCACGGTCACCGTGGCGGCCGGCGACAACGGCAGCTCCGACGGGGAAACCGACGGCCAGAACCACTGTGATTACCCGGCGTCGAGCCCGTACGCGCTGGGCTGCGGCGGAACGCGGCTGGAAGCCGACACCAACACGGGCGCCATCAGCTCCGAGACGGTCTGGAACGACGGCGCGTCCGGCGGGGCGACGGGCGGCGGTGTAAGCGCCGTGTACAGCGTCCCGTCCTGGCAGGCCAACGCCGGGGTGCCGGCCCCGTCGGGCAGTACGGGCGGCCGGGGGGTACCGGATGTGGCCGGTAACGCGGACCCGCAGACCGGCTACCAGGTCCTGGTGGACGGCAAGCAGGCCGTCTTCGGCGGCACCAGCGCCGTCGCGCCGCTGTGGGCCGCACTGATCGCCCGGCTCGCGCAGGCCACCCGTCATCAGTTCGGGCTGTTCCAGCCGGTCCTCTACAGTGGCGTGGCCCCGGGCGCGGATGTGTCCGGGTTCAACGACATCACCAGCGGCAACAACGGTGCCTACTCGGCGGGCCCAGGCTGGGATGCCTGCACCGGGCTCGGTTCCCCGTCCGCCACCGACCTGCTGGCCCGGCTGACCGCGGGCTGACGTCCCGGCTACCCCGGCGTGCCCGTTTCCGCGGGGCCGTCCCGCTCGGGGCCGGCGCGGCACGGCGGCGGGCCCGGGACCGCCTCACCCGCGGTCCCGGGCCCGCCCGGTTCCGGGCGGGCGCCGCTGGCCCGCGTCGCGAGGACCGACCCGGTCAGGATGAGCACGAACGAGCCCACGATCGCCGGAGTCAGGTGCTCGCCGAGCACGATCACCCCGAGCGCGACCGCCACCGCGGGATTCACATAAGTGATCACCGTGGCCCGCGCGGCACCCACCTCGGCGATGAGCCGGAAGTACACCACGAAGGCCGCCGCCGTGCAGATGGCGCCCAGGGCCGCCAGCGAGGCCAGGACCTCAACGGACGGCGTTGCGGCGGGCCAGGTCAGGGCGGCGGGCGGCGCGTAGACCAGCGCCGCCAGGCCCAGGCAGACGGCGTTGGCCGCCACGGGCGGGACATCGGCCAGCTTGCGGTTGGCGATGATCGGTCCGATGGCGTAGCCCAGCGCGGTCAGCAGCACCGCGGCGACCGACAGCGCATCCCCGTGCGCCGCGTCCGGCCCGGCGAGCACGGCCACGCCGCTGAACCCGATGATCAGCCCGACCCAACGCACCGCGGTGAGCCGGTCCGTGCCGCCGGTCAGCCGGGCGGCGACGGCACCGATGATGGGCACGGCCGCTACGAGCAGGCCGCTCGTGGAGCTGGACAGCCGCCGCTCGGCGCTGGACAGCAGGGCGAACGGGCCGATGATCTCCGTGACGGTGAACGCGATGAGCCACGGCCAGTGCCCCCGCAGGGCACCCAGCTCACGGCGCCGCACCGCGACCGGCAGGAGCAGGAGGGATCCCAGCGCCACCCGCACGAACACGAGCACCGGTACCGAGACCCCGCCGTCCGCGACCTTGATCAGCAGGTACGGGATTCCCCAGATGATGCTCATGGCCGCGAAGAGCAGCCAGCCGCGCCTGCTCACCGGCACCCTCCTTCCGCCGCCGCACCCGCCTGGCGGCCGGCCGGTGACGGTCCGAGACGGCCCTGGCCGCCTCGGCCGCTGCGGGCGGCCAGGGCCGGTGCGAGACGGCGCTGGCCGCCCGCTGGCGATACCCAGCGGGCGGCCAGAGCTTACGGCCGATGCTCCGTCAGCCGACAGCGGTTTAGAGTCCCACGCACGCCTGGACAATGTTCAGGACCGTGACGCAGGTCCCGCTGGAGCGCGAACGGCTGGCGGAGCTTCCCGATCCGGAACCAGCCGAGCCGGCCCTGCCAGAACCTGACCCGGTGGATCCGGTATCGCCAGTACCGGTACTGCCGCCGGATCCGGTCCCGGAACCGGTGGAACCCGAGCCAGCAGAGCCACCGCCGCCAGCCGCCGTGCCGCCGCCGGTACTGGTCCCCGAGCCGGAGCCGCCGGTGTTCCCGGTGCCGCCGCTGCCGGTGCCGCCGCTGCCGGTGCCGCCGGATCCGGTGGACCCCGACGGACCCGGCGAACCGGTGGTCACCGCCGGGCGCGGGGCGGACGGCCCGGATCCCCCGGAGGACGCCGTCCCGGGGGCCGCTGATCCGGAGGACGCCGTCCCGGGGGTCGCTGATCCGGAGGACACCGACCCGGAGGACACCGACCCGGAGGGCGCTGACCCGGAGGGCACCGTGCCGGAGGCCGCCGACCCGGAGGCCGCCGAACCGGAGGGCACCGACCCGGAGGCCGCCGATGGCCCCACCGTCCCGGCCCCCTGCGTGCTGGACGGAAATCCGTGGGAATCCGACCGCGGACGTCCCCGACGGCACCAGCCGCCGCGCGGCGAGGTGACCTGGCGGGGTTAGCACCCTGGACGGGCCGCTGTGTGACGGCACGGCAGAGGGGGCCACCGGAACGGACCGGCCCGGCACGGGAGTCACCCCGCCCACGGCGGGTTCCTGGCTCGACCGCGGCGCCGACGGCAGAACGTGGATCGACACCGTCGCCATCATGACGAAGATGACCGCCGCGGCCGAGAAGAAGAACACCGGCAGCGTGCTGCCCGCCGGATGAACCCGGACTACCGCCGCGCAGGTGCGGGCGGCCGCCCTGATCCGGTCCACAGCCAGCGCGACCGCCAGCTCGGCGGCCGGTACGCGCGGACCATGACCCATCCGGCCGTTGTGCTGCATCCGTCGCAGCGCGGCACGACGTTGCTCAGGCGTCAGCCCAGGCAGGAACGAAATAACCGTGTTCCGGCCCTCGGCTTCCGCGGATGCGTGTAATCCGGGCGACAGGTCACAATAAACGATCTTGATCACGAGACAGCCCTATCCATACGTGTCATATCCATTAGCGGGTGAATCACACGCCCCCCCACGAGGCGTTCGCGTTAGGGAATATAACACGACGGATTGCCCGGTTCGGCACTAAGACTCTAGCTACCGTGCGCGGCCGGAGCTTTTACATACAGTTTTGCTGCATATTTGGGGCTGCTCGCCGAGTGGTGGAGTGACCGTTTATCCGCTCTTGCCGCCCCAACCGGGGCTGGCACGCACCGCCTGGCGTAACCGTCCGGTCTCGTTCTTACGACGTCTGATCTGCGTAAATAGGCTGAGAGGAGGCAGGCACCGCGGCACCGGGTGCCGCGGACGCGCAACAGCGCCGGCGCGGTCCCTTATTGATCATGTGCTATTCCGCCCCAAATGCCGATCTTCCGGCCGACGCTGCCGGAGCGAAAGATGAAACCCACTGGAGCTGTGCTTTACCGCTTGGCGGCACTTTCTGTTGCACGTGCATTCGCGCGCTCAGCATTGATGCACACGATTGGCTAAGTCGGATGATCCCGCCGGGCGCCCCATCCGGATGGCGCGGAAGGGCAGCGGAAAGGTGAGTGGGCACCTGCGAGCCGGGGCGGGACGGGCTCTCGGAGGGCGCGCCCGTGAAGACGGGAGAGGTAAGACGGCCGCGGGGACGAGAGCGCCAGGCGTGGAACGCCAGGCGAAGGGGCCGGACCAGCGGCGGGCGGCTACCCTCCGAAGGGTGATCTCCGCCGAGCCGTCCGCGATGTCCCGCCTGCCGGGGCGGGCCGCGGATGGGCACCGTGGGCTGGCGCTGCGCTGGGCCCTGCTGGTCGCACTGGCCGGCGGTCTTGCGCTGGCCGCAGCCTTCCCGCCTGCGGGAATATGGCCGCTCGCAGCGGTTGGCCCGGCGCTGCTCACGGTCGCGCTGGCCGGCCGGTCGTGGCGCGGATCGTTTGTGGTCGGCCTGGTCTTCGGGATCGCGTTCTTCTTTCTCATGCTGTCCTGGGTGCTGAACGTCGCGTGGTACGCGTGGGCGGGGCTGGCCGGCGGCTCGGCGGTCATCCTCGCCGTGCTGGCCATCGGCCAGCGGCTGCTGCTGTGGGTGCCGGGGTGGCCGGTCGCCGTGGCGGGCTGGTGGGTCGCCGCCGAAGCACTGCGGGACCGCTGGCCGTGGGGCGGCTTCCCGTGGGGCCGGCTGGCGATGAGCCAGGCGTCAGCGCCGAGC
Source organism: uncultured Actinomycetes bacterium (assembly GCA_963775825.1). Lineage (GTDB taxonomy): Bacteria > Actinomycetota > Actinomycetes > Streptosporangiales > Streptosporangiaceae > Bog-532. The sequence goes on along the minus strand of CAVZKY010000031.1, from coordinate 119,841 downwards.
GCGGGCTGGGCCGCGATCGGGGGCGCGCCCCTGCTGACGTTCGTGGTCGCGCTCACCGGCGGCGCCCTGGCCTGGCTGATTCTCGCCGCGCTCAACCATCCCCGGGATGCGCGGTGGCTACTGTGGCCGGTCCTGGCCGTGGTGGCGGCGGCGGGCCTGGCCGCCGCCGGGGCGGCGCTGCCCGCCGATCCGGTGACCGGGCGCCCGACGGCGGTGATCGCCGCCGTGCAGGGCAACGTGCCGCACGCCCGTAACCTGCCGGAGCAGCTGAACGACTCGATCGTCACGCAGAACCACGCCCTGGCCACGCAGAAACTCGCCGCCCAGGTCAAGGCGGGCCACCGGCCGGCACCGGACATCGTGATCTGGCCGGAGAACTCCACCGACCTGGACCCCTTTATCTACCCGGCCATCTACCATCAGATCTCGGCGGCGGTCAGCGCGATCAGGCGGCCCATCCTCGTCGGGGAGGTCCTGGACAACCCCCAGCTCAACGTCGGCCAGCTCTGGGTCCCCGGCCGCGGTCCCACCACGATCTACGCCAAGCGCCAGCTCGTCCCGTTCGGTGAGGTCATCCCCGAACGCGGCCTGCTGTCCCACATCACGTCGTTGCCTTCGCTGCAGCCGGTCAACTTCACCCCGGGGCACGCGGCGGTGGTCTTCCGCGCGGGCCCGGTCCGGCTGGGCGACGTCATCTGCTACGAGATCGGCTTCGACCGGCTGGTCCGGTCCGAAGTCACGGCCGGCGCGAACCTGCTTGCGATGCAGACCAACGACGCGGACTTCGAGATCGACGGCCAGACCGGCGAATCGCTGCAGCAACTGGAGATGGCGCGGATCCAGGCCATCGAATACGACCGCGCCGTGGTGGTCGCGTCCACGACCGGGGTCAGCGCCATCGTCGCTCCCGATGGGCGGCTGATCACCCACAGCGGCTTCTGGCAGCAGACGGAGCTGGAAGCCCGGGTACCGCTGATCACCCGCCTGACCCCGGCAGACGTGGTGGGACCCTGGCCGGAGTACGGCATCGTCGCCCTCACGGTGGCAGCCCTGCTGGCCGCCCTGACGCTGCGGCGGAAGGCCGGGCGCACGGCCTGAGCCCGCTGCGGACCGGCGACCGCGCCGGCCCGGCCGGTAGCCTGGGCACGTCGTGCGGGTCAGGTGAGACGATGACCGGGAGGTTCACCGTGCAGGGCAGCGAGGGCACGCCGGGGAAGCGGATGCGGCGATCGGCCGCCATCGCCGTCGTGGCGGCACTGGCGCTGCTGGTGGCGGCCTGCTCCGCCGGGGGCCAGTCGGCGCAGAGCACCCAGAACGCCGCGAAGGCCAAGGCCGCCGCGGCCGCTGCAGACCTGAAGATCACCCCGGTCAACGGCGCCGGGGACGCCGAGCCGTCCGCCGGGATCACCGTCACCGCCGTCCACGGCACGCTGAAGAACGTCGCCGTGCACACCGCCAGCGAATCGGTGACCGGCTCCCTCAGCCAGGGCGGCACGGTCTGGCACAGCCAGTGGGCGCTGGGCACCGGGACCAGCTACCAGGTGACCGCCACAGCCAGCGAGGGCCACAGCGGGACCGTGACCCTGGCGAGTAGCTTCCGCACCCTGACGCCCAGCAGCCGGTTCCAGGCCGAGATCTTCGAGGGCTCCGGCCAGACCTACGGGGTCGGCATGCCGATCATGCTCACCTTCAGCCAGCCGATCACCAACCGGGCGGAGGTCGAGCGCTCGCTGCAGCTGACCACCTCCAAGCCAGTCGTCGGGGCGTGGTACTGGGACGGCAACGAGCACCTCGACTTCCGGCCAGAGAACTACTGGCCGGCCGACACGCAGGTGACCTTCACCGGGCACCTGGACGGCGTCGAGGGTGCCAGCGGGGTATACGCCACCGCCAACCTGACCCAGAGCTTCACCATCGGCGCCTCGGTGATCGCCGTGGCCAGCACGACGTCCCATAGCACGCAGATCTACTACAACGGCAAGCTCCGCTACGACTGGCCGATCAGCACGGGCAAGGCCAGCACGGCCACCCCAAACGGCAGCTACGTGACGATCGAGAAGGAGAACCCGGTCCGCATGATCGGTGGCACTCCGGGCACCGCGGGCTACTACAGCGAGCTCGTCCCCTGGTCGGTGCGGTTTACCTTCAGCGGCGACTACTACCACGACGCCCCTTGGTCGGTGGGCTCCCAGGGCTATGCCAACGTCAGCCACGGCTGCGTCAACCTCTCTCCCGCCGACGCCCAGACCTACTACAACATGGCCGTGCCTGGCGACCCGGTCACCATCACCAGCAGCACGAAGGCCGGTAAGTGGGACGACGGCTGGACCGAGTGGTTCCTCAGCTGGCCGGAATACCTGAAGGGCAGCGCGCTCGGCGAGGCGGTCAAGGCCGGCCCGGACGGCAGCACCTTCGTTAACCCGGCCTCGCTGCCCGCCCCCACCACAACCTCCCCGCTCCAGGGCTCGTCGCCCGGCAACTACGCGGCCGCCTGACCCGGCCCGCACAAGCGGACGGCCGCCCACCGGGATCTCCCGGCGGGCGGCCGTTGTCTATCGGGGACGGACCGCGATGCTCAGGTCCCCGAGGGGTCCTGCGTCCGGTGGTGCGGGCGGCCCCACCGCTGCCACGGCCACGGCGCTCCCCCGCCGCCGCCGCCGTTCTTGACCTGCTGGGGGGTGGTGTTGAGAGTGGCCGCGGTCGCCGCGCCGGTGGTGTCCAGGGTCACGGTGACCGGGTCGGTCAGGCCGTAGTTCTGACAGGCGAGGTTGGTGAAGGACATGGCCAGGCGGTTGGCCATGAAGGTGAACAGGTTGTCGCCCACGCCCGGGACCGGAGACGGGCCGGTAACCAGGTAACCCTGGTCCTTCGCCAGGAAGGCGGCCTGCAGGTTGGAGATGTTCCGGCAGAAGTTCGCCGGGCTGTCGGCCTCGTTGTTCCACCAGGTAACCGGCTGCTGCCCGACCTCGGCCCGGTAGAGGTCGGTCTTGGCCACGCTGAACTTGTTGTTGACCAGCACCATCTCGTCGTTCTCCGGCACCAGGGCGACGGGAGACGCCTGGTTCTTGGCCGCGGACAGCTCGTCCAGGGCCTGCGACGTGCCCGGCGCGCCGCCCTGGGACAGGTCCGGCGCCTTGAACGGGGTGCAGCCGAGGGCCGGGTCCACGAAGGCGTCCAGCAGCAGGTTGTCGCTGCCGTTGTTGATCCTGTCCGCGCTGCCCAGCGCGGCCTCATTGACCGCGTTGTCCTGCGCGGTCTGGCCGTTGCCGGTCAGCAGGTAGGTGGACGTCACGTTGTCGCTCGGGTCCTGGTCAACCAGCGGGAAGGAGCGGGTGGACGGACAGGCCTCGCCCGTCTTGGGTGACCGGCCGAGCGCCGGGATCTTCAGCCGGCCGACCCACTCATCCCAGTAGGCCGTGGTAAAGAACTGGGTGCCGTTGCAGAAGGACACCTGGCCGAAGATCGAGCCGTTCAGCCCGTTGACGCAGTTGCCTTCCCGCAGCGCGTTCCGGGTGGCGCCGACCTGGGTCAGGTTGGCGCCGTTGAACCCGAAGTCAATGGTGACCACCGCGTGCCGGGGCAGCTTGGGCACCACCGGGGCGACCGCGGGTTGGGTGCCCTGGGTGATGACCAGCGGCTCGTAGACCGACAGCCGGCCGTTGGCCGGGTTCAGGATCGTGGCCTGCACGAACGCGCCCAGGTTGGCGAAGTTGGCCATGGTGCAGCCGGACGCGGCCGGGCTCTGCCCGTCCGGGCCGGTCAGCTGGAACGGAGTCGACAGGCCCTCGGCGGTCAGCGGGTGCGCCGGGACGATGATGTCACAGCTGACGTTGGTAGCCGCGGTGGCTGGCGCGGTCGCCGTGGGCGACGGGCTGGGCGAGGCGCTGCCGCTGGCCGAGGCGCTGCCGCTGGCCGAGGGGCTCACGGCGGGCGCCGCCGTGGAGTCGCCTGCCGCTTGCTGCATCGATGTGTGCTGTGTCCCGCCCTCGAAGGCGAGCGTGACGCCCAGCGTCAGACCCAGCGCCATCGGGATGGCAAGCGGGACCGCGAAACGTGCGGCGCGACTGCGCGGCCGACGCCATGCGGACCGTCGCCCAGTAGGCATGCAATCCACCTCCAGGTTTCCTCTCAAGCTCTCGGTGGATCACCGTAGACCCGCAGATCGTCCCGCATGTAGCAAATCCGAAAGATTTGCCCAGTGTCCGCTTTAGGCCCATGTCGGGCCGAAAGTCGCAAGCAGCCCATTACGGACTTCTTACGTCGCAGATCAGCGGTGTGATCGCGGCGAGATAGCCCCGTGATAGCGTCCCGGCCGACCTGCGGGCGCCACTTTCAGGCACCTTTGTGGCACGTTCTGTTATATGGGTGATAACGATTCGTAATCGGGTTTTCGGCAGCCGCGGCGCGTGCGGCCACGGCCGCCGCCGCCCGGGCCCGGGCGGCGGCGGCCACCGCCCCGCCTGACCTGGCTGTGCGCGGGCCTTCCGCCGTTGCGTACCCGGCCAGTACAGCCTCGTGCGGCGCCAGGTGCCAGCCACGAGCCGTTCTGCCCGGTCCCGGCCAGGCTCGGGGTCACCCCGGGGCCGGCGGGCCGCCTCTCGCCCGCTGGCCACAGCAAGGGCACCCGGCCATTTTCCGGCACACCGTAATGAGGCCATACCTGGGCCCTGTTCGGCTATTTCCAGACCAGAAAAGGCGGCCGGCAAAAATGGCGCCAGGCGCCAACGCCGATTAGCAAATATGCGCCGCGTAATGACTGGTAATCCTTTCTGCCGCGGCCCGGCGCGGCCGGCGAATGGCGGAACGAGCTTTGCGCGGCGGCGCGCTCGCTGGCCGACACCCGCAGGCAGGCCAGGTGCGGTAGGCCCGGCGCGCCTGCGTGGGCGGCGCTCCGGCATCAGGGATAATAAGCAGCCCCGCCAGACGCATGACGTGCAGACAGGCGGGGCAGGCTGACAACACGAGGGCCAAGAGGCGCGGGAGGTTGTTGGCAGATGCAAAAAAAACTGGCTACCGCACACCGGCGGGGGATATAGCCTGTGGCAGAGTGCGCCAGTATCGACGTGGCGCAGCAGCCCGCCAGGCACCTGTTCTCCCAGTAAGTCACATCGGCCCCGGCATGCTCAGGGGCGGTTTCGCCGCACCCAGACCACCCGGCCCGTGGGACTGTGTCTAAAACGTTACTGATCGTAGGTATTCTCGGCGTTTAGCTCAGGGGAGCGAGGAGAAGGCGCGTGTTTTATTCGGATTGGTTCCGCCGCTTGGCATCCCGGCGGGAGCCGGCCACCCACGGGCAAGGAAGAAGTCCGTCCTGATCACGGCGGCCTCGGCTGCGCTCGTCGTCATTGCCGGTGTCGCCGTCCTGCTGGTCGGCCCGGGCAGGACCACGCTGCGCACCACGTCGGTGGCGTCCTCACGTCAGGACCAGGCGACCGCGCATCCGGCTCCGGCGCTGCAGGTGACATCGGTCACGCCTGGTTCCAGCGCCTCCAACGTCAATGGGACCATGCCCATCGAGGTCAGCTTCTCGGCGCCGCTGGCGGACGACTCTGAGATGCCCAAGCTGACCCCCGCAGTGCCCGGCTCCTGGGAGGTCCAGGGCAGCTCGGCCATCTTCACCCCCGCCACTGGGTACGCCGAGGACACCACGGTGACGCTCAGCATCCCGGCCGGCTCGTCCGGGGTGCGCTCGGCCGCCGGGGCCAAGGCGGGCGCGGGCGGCCACCTCGCCGCCGGGTTCGTCCACAAGTTCACGACCGGGTCCTACTCCACCCTGCGGCTCGAGCAGCTGCTTGCCCAGCTCGGTTACCTGCCGCTGACCTGGACGCCGAGCGCGGCCCCGGTCCAGCCGTCGGACGCGGCCGAGCAGCTGGCAGCCGCGTACAGCGCGCCGGCCGGGACCTTCAGCTGGCACAGCGGTTACCCCTCAGTGCTGGGGACCCTCTGGTCCGAAGGCTCGGACAACATGATCGTCACCGGTGCGATCCGGGCGTTTCAAAACCAGGAAGGCCTGACGATGGACGGCGAGGCGGGACAGCAGGTCTGGTCCGACCTGCTCAAGGCGGTCGCCGACGGGCACGACAATGCCGACGGCTACACCTACGCGCTGGCCAGCCAGTCCGAGCCCGAGACCCTGACCATCTGGCATGACGGGCGCCAGGTGATGCAGAGCCTGGCCAACACCGGCATCCCGGCGGCGCCGACCGCGGACGGGACCTTCCCTGTTTACGAGAAGCTGCAGTTCCAGATCATGCAGGGCACCAACCCGGACGGCAGCCAGTACGCGGACCCGGTGTACTGGGTCTCCTACTTCAACGGCGGCGACGCGGTGCACTACTTCGACCGTGGCTCCTACGGCTTCCAGCAGAGCCTCGGCTGTGTCGAGCTGCCCATGAGTTCGGCTGAGACCGCGTACCACTACCTGAGCTACGGCAGCCTGGTCACCGTTACCTGAGCTACCGGGGCTGGGTCACCGTCAGTGGCTGACCCGGACACCCACGGCGCGATAACGGCCCGCAGGACGCCCCGGCGTCCTGCGGGCCGCTTGTTATCTGGGGGCGGTAGGCGCCGGCGCCCGGCCGCTCAGCGGACCGCCGCGGCTACCGGGGCCATGACCGCCGCCATGACCGGCTCATCAAGCTCCGCGGGCGCGCCGAGCGTCGCAGCGAGCGTGGCCGCGAACCGGGTAGCGGGGGCCTGCCGGGCGACCCGGGCCGCTTCAGCCAGGGTGTCCACATCCACGAGCTCGGGGGTCATGTGGATGCGCAGCCCAGCCTGGATCAGCCGGACGAGCTGCGCCCGCCCGGTCACCGGCTTGGACATCGGCACCCCCAGGGTCAGGTCCGGATCAGGCCGGCGCAGGCCCAGCATCCAGAACCCGCCGTCCTCGGCCGGCCCGAACGCGGCGTCGGCCATCGTGCGGGCGAGCGGCTCGACGGCCGCCTCGAGCAGCCCGGCCGTCACTTGCGGGGTGTCCATGCCAATCAGCACGGTCGGCACCGGGAGCGACGCGTAGGTGTCCCACATCGCGGCGGCGATGCGCTCGTCCAGGCCGCCACCGCGCTGCGGGATCACCTCGAAGCCGTCCGGCAGCCACGGCCCGGGCTCGCCGGCCAGGGCCAGGACGTGGCGGATGACGCGGGTGCGGCGCACCGCCTCCAGCGTGTCCAGCAGCGCCGCCTCAGCCAGCGCGGCGGCCTCGCGCGGCGTGAACGGGGGGGTGAGCCGGGTCTTGACCCGGCCCGGCACCGGCTCCTTGGCCAAAACGAGGATCTGCGCCGCGAGGTCGGTCATGACGCCAGGACCTTGCGCATGTCCCGGACGGTCCGCAGCGTGCCGCCAACGGTCCCGGTGACCTTCGATTTACCCGTGCGGGGGTGGTAGGGAACGTCCCGTTCCCTCACCTGCCAGCCCGCCTCCGCGGCCCGGACTACGGTCTCCAGCGGGTAGCCGAACCGCCGGTCCGCGATCGGCAGGGCGAGCAGGGCCTCGCGCCACGCCGCCCGCATCGGGCCGATGTCATGAACGCTCACCCCGGACCGGCGGCGCAGAGCCGACGCGATCACGACGTTCCCCAGCCGGGCGTGCACCGGCCAGGCGCCGGAGCCCTGCGGTCGGCGGCGCCCCAGCGCCAGGTCGGCGTGGCCCGCACCGACCAGATCGGACACGATCGGCAGGTCGGCCGGATCGAGGGAGCCGTCGGCATCCATGAAGCACACGATGTCGTTCTTGGCGGCATCCAGGCCGGCGTGGCAGGCGGCGCCGTAGCCCCGCCGCGGCACGTGGACGACGGTCGCGCCGTGGTCCGCGGCGATCGTCGCGGAACCGTCGGTGGAGCCGTTGTCGGCCAGGATCGGCCGGTAGCCGGACGGCATCCGCGAAAGCAGCCAGGGCAGCGCGCCCGCTTCGTTGAGACATGGAAGCACGACATCGATCTCCATGGCGCGACACTACGTCGACGGCAGGCCGCGAACGGGACGAAAGCCCTTACGAAGCCGTGACGGCGTTACCGGCCCGGAATCGGACCGCTGACCAGCCCCGGACTGGTCCCGTGATCTTACGGACTAATGACAAAGGACCCGCACCCAGCCGGTCCCGGCCGGCCGCGTGCTTGGCTCCTGTCATGCGGGTGCTGGTAACCGGCGCGGCCGGATTCATCGGATCACACATTCTGGAGGCCGCGCGCGAGCTCGGCTACGAGGTACGAGGATTGGACTCGCTGACGCCGGCCGTGCACGACGGCATGCCCAGCTATATCCCCGATGACGTGGACATGGTGGTCGCCGACGTCCGCGATGCCGACGCGGTAGCCCGGGCCCTGGCCGGCGTCGACGTGGTCTGCCACCAGGCGGCACTGGTCGGGCTCGGGGTCGATCTGGCGGATCTGCCCGGCTACTGCGACGTCAACGTGACCGGCACGGCCACCCTGCTGAACGCCATGGGCCAGGCCGGCACGGCGCGGCTGGTGCTCGCCTCCTCCATGGTGGTGTACGGCGAAGGCGCCTATGACTGCGCCAGCCACGGCCGCGTCCGGCCGGCCCCGCGGGCCCGGGAGGACCTGATGGCGGGGCAGTTCGAGCCGCGCTGCCCGCGCTGCGGCCAGGCCCTCAGCACCGCGACGGTCACCGAGGACGCGCCGATGGACCCGCGCAACGCCTACGCGGCGAGCAAACTGGCCCAGGAGCATCTGGCCGCCACCTGGGCCCGGCTCACCGGCGGCCGGGCCGTCGCCCTGCGCTACCACAACGTGTACGGTCCCCGGATGCCGCGGGACACCCCCTACTCCGGAGTGGCGGCCATCTTCCGGTCGGCACTGGAAAAAGGCGTACCGCCCCGGGTCTTCGAGGACGGCCGTCAGCGGCGGGACTTCGTGCACGTGTCCGACGTGGCCGTGGCCAACCTGCTCGCGCTGGCCAGCACCGAAAACGCTCCGGCCGGCGGCCTGCAGAGCTACAACGTCGCCAGCGGTCATCCGCACACCGTCGGCGAGATGGCGACCGCGCTGGCGGCTGAATTCGGCGGCGGTCTGATGCCGGAGATCACCGGGGAGTTCCGCTTGGGTGACGTCAGGCACATCGTGGCTTCCCCGACCGCCGCCGAGCAAGGCCTGGGGTTCCGGGCCCAAGTCGGGTTCAGCACTGGCATCGGGGAGTTCTCCCATGCCCCGCTGCGCGAACCCGCCCGGCTCCCGGTCACGCTCGGGTAGCCCCGGCCCGTGCGCCCGGTCCCGCCCGGTCCCGCCCGGTTGGGCACCCGGGCCACCAGGTCAGGCTTTGTCCTTTGGCGAGAAAAAATGATCATGCGAAGGCCGTACTCACGCACCGCGACACGCCGGGCACACCGGCTCAAGATCCGCGAAAAGCCCAGGCCTCAGCCGCGCAGGTTGAAGAACAAGCTGAGCTTGGGTTTAACGTCGGGCTGGACAGGGGGCGGCTGAGCCGCGCTCGGTCTCCTGCGACGCTGGAGGTACCCCGGCCGAGGCACCGGTGCCTACGGGGAGCGTAGTCAGTGAAGACGACTGAAACCGCTCCCCCGTAAGCCGGGGTGCCGCGGACGGGACGCCGGTTGTGGTGCGGAAAATGACTCAGGGGTCACAGCAGTACCAGGGGCACCTGGTTACCGGGTCGGGTCACAGCGGGACGCGGGGCCGGCGGGTGAGCGCTGCGGGGGCGGGCCGACCGTGGGCGGCGAAGCCGGGCTCAGCCGTCACCGGGGTTACCGGGCAGCCGCCAGGTGGGACCGGCGTTTGCACAGGAACCTTAAAACTCAAGCTTAGACGTCCGCGTGGATGCAGGCGGTCGCGTGGACACCGGCCGTCGCGTGGATGCAGGCCGTCGCGTGGATGCAGGCGGTCGCGTGGACACCGGCGGTCGCGTGGACGTTGGCGGTCGCGTGGACGCAAGCGTTCCCGTGGATACGCGGCACGCGGGGGCGTCAGCCTGCGGCGGGGACGGCCCGCCGATGGCTGGCCGCCGAATGGTTCGCAGCCGGGACCGCCGGGCGGGCCAGCGGCAGCCGGATGAGGAACTGACAGCCGGGCCCGGCGTTGCGCACTGCGATCTGGCCCGAGTGCGCCTCAACGATGCCGCGGGCAATGCTCAGCCCCAGTCCAGCGCCCTCCTGCGGGCCGGGCGTGCGGGCCGCCTCCCCCCGGAAGGCCACGTCGAAGACGCGCGGCAGATCCTGGGGCGGGATACCGCCGCAGGCGTCGGCCACGCTGAAGTGCGCCATCCCCTCCTGGACGTCGCCCAGCACCTCGACCGTGCCGTCGGCGGGAGTGTGCCGGATCGCGTTGATGACCAGGTTGCGCAGGGCCCGCCCGAACTCGGCCGGATCGGCGTAGATGGGCATGCCGCGGACCGCGGAGCCGGCGAGCCGGACACCCTTGGCCCGTGCCACCGGCTCGGCACTGGCGAGGACCTCGGCGACCAGATCGTCGAGGCCCACCGGGCGGCGCGACAGCCGGAGGGCCCCGGCGTGAATCCGGGACAGCTCGAACAGATCGTCGATCATGACGGAAAGGCGGTCCACCTCGCGGCGGATCTGGGTGTGATAGGTGCTGACCGTCCGCGGATCGACGACCACCTGGTCTTCCAGGGCCTCGGCCATCGCCCGCAGCCCGGCCAGCGGGGTACGCAGGTCGTGGCTCACCCAGGCGACCAGCTCCCGCCGGCTCGCCTCGAGAGCGCGCTCGCGGTTGCGGGCCTCGGCCAGCCGCTCGTGGGCGGCCGCAAGCCCGTCGGACAGCCCGGCCAGCTCGGCGGGCAGCGGCATCGGCGGCGGGATGTACAGGCCGCTGTCGCCGACCTTCTGCACCGACGTGAGCAGCTGCCGGCTGGCCTGGGTGAGCCTCCGGCTGATCAGGGCGGCCACGGCGAACCCGGCCAGTCCCGCGATGGCCATCAGCTCCAGCATGACCTCGCGGTCGCCGGCGTTGCCCACCATGATGACCGTGATGCCGCCGATGCCGGCGATGGCCGTGAGGACCGTGACGCCGGAGATCAGCGTGACCATCGCGCCGATGGAGCAGCGGGCCATCGCTCGCAGCGCCACGATGCCGATGACGGTCGTCACGGCCCCGATCGCGGCCGAGGACTCCAACACGTGCAGCAGATCCGAGGCCTGCACACCCGGCATGATCTCGCCGGGTGCCGCGAGGACGCCCGGCATGGCCGCAGACATCAGGCTGCCTCAGGCTCGTAGCGGTAGCCCACGCCCCACACGGTCACGATGCGGCGCGGCAGCGTCGGATCCGATTCGAGCTTCTCGCGCAGCCGGCGGACATGCACGGTAACCGTGGAGGTGTCGCCGAACGTCCAGCTCCAGACCTGGTTGAGCAACTGCTCCCGGGTGAAGGCCTTGCGCGGGTGCTGCATGAGGAAGACGAGCAGGTCGTACTCACGCGAGGTGAGCGACAGCAGCGCGCCGTTCACCCGGACCTCATGCGCGGTGAGGTCGACGGACAGATCACCGTCGGTGATCACGCCCTCGGGCTGGGAGTCCGGCAGCCCGCTGCCCCGGGCCCGCCGCAGCACGGAACGCACCCGCAGGGCGAGCTCGCGCGGGCTGAAGGGCTTGGTCACGTAGTCGTCGGCACCGGTCTCGAAGCCGACCAGGCGATCTGTTTCGTCGCCCAGCGCGGTCAGCATGACCACCGGGATCGGCCACCGGGCGCGCAGCCTGCGGCAGACCTCAAGACCGTCGATGCCCGGCAGCATGAGGTCCAGGACCACCAGATCGGGCGGCTCCTCGGCCACCCGGCGCAGCGCCTCCTGCCCATCATGCACGCACTCGACGTGGTGCCCGTCGCGGATCAGATACCGCCCGACGACGTCCGCGACGGTCGGATCGTCATCTACGACGACGATCCGGCCCGGCGGGTCGGGATTGTTTACCGCGGCCACCATTGTCGCTACGGCCTCCGTCCAGGATTGTCTGTGCCCCCACGCTAAAGGCATTGAACGGGCAGCGCCTACCAACTGGTTCAAATCCGTCACAGCTCCGTAAGCTCCGTGACGGACCTCTGAACGCCCCGCCGGCCAGGCTAGATCTGGTGAAGACTTGCGTTGTGGCGTGCTGCGCCCGGGCTGGCCCGGGTGCCCCGGGCCAGCTCAGCTGGCCGGCAGCCCACCGCAAGGTAAGCCCCCCGATTGGCCCAAGCCTGGGCGCCCGCGTTCCGCGCGCAGGCCAAACCGCGTGCTCTTCCAGGAAGGAGACCGCGTGCTCGGCGAACTTTACGAGGCGGCCCTGGCCGGTTCCGTGCAGGCCGAGGTCGAACGCGCCGACGGCACCCGGATGCCGCTGGCGGTCGATCAGTGGCTCGGCGCGACGCCGGGCGACACGTCACTGGTCGACCGCTGTCACGGGCCCACACTCGACGTGGGTTCCGGCCCGGGCCGGCTGACGGTGGCGCTCGCCGAGCGCGGGGTCCCGGCGCTGGGCATCGACGTCACGCCGTACGCGGTCGAAATCGCGCAGTCGTCCGGGGCGCTGGCTATTTTGCGGGATGTGTTCGGGCGGGTACCCGGCGCGGGCCGGTGGATGGCGGTCCTGCTGGCCGACGGGAACATCGGGATCGGCGGTAATCCGGCGGCGCTGCTGCGCCGGGTAGGCCAGCTGCTCGCACCGGGAGGCCACGCGTACGTCGAGGTCCAGGCGCCCGGGGTTCCGCTCCGCTGTGAGAACGTGCGGCTGTGCCAGAACGGCGCCGCGGGCGCCTGGTTCCCCTGGGCGTACGTCGGCGCCGACCAGATCGGGGACGTCGCGCGCAGCGCCGGGCTGGTACTGGAGGAGACCTGGACCACGGACGGCCGCTGGTTCGCCGCGCTCGCCTGTCAGCAGCCCGCCGTCCCGCCGGTGGTGGCGTTCGCGCCGGAGACCGTCACCGCCGAGGAGGCAGTCACCCGGGAGGCGGCGGTCACCCGGGAGGCGGCGGTCACCCGGGAGGCGGCGGTCACCCGGGAGGCGGCCGGCGCGGCCGTGGCGGCGCCGTCCGGCCTGCACGCCGAAGGCCGGCTGGCGTCTTAAGGATCCCTTACCGCTCAGCGCAGATCCGCCCCTCGCCCGGGTCGCGATGGCAGCGTAACGGGTATGGGTGCAAAGCTTCGGGTGGGCGCGATCATCGTCGCCCTGGTGATGATCTGCGGTCTGGAATACCTCGTCATCCGCCCCAGCGTCGACCCGCTGCCGCTGCAGAGCCTGCCGCTCATCGTGGTCGCGTGGATGCTGTTCGCTGCCGCGGCGTGGCTGCTGCGCGGCGTCTCGCTGCGGTGGTCGGTGACCCTCATCATCATCGGCGGCATCGTCATCCAGGTTGTGGCCATGTCGGTGCCGCCGCACCTGAGCGACGACCTGTACCGCTACATGTGGGACGGCCGGGTGCAGGCGGCCGGGATCGACCCGTACGCCTACGTGCCGTCGGCCCCGCAGCTGGCCCACCTGCGCGACCCGTTCCTCTGGACGGCCGCCCGGGCGAGCTCCCCGTACCCGCACTGTGTCTGGCCCGGCGCCTCGCTTCCCGGTCACCTGGCGACCAAGCTGGCCACGGGCTGCACGCGGATCAACCGCCCGGCGGTGCCGACCATCTACCCACCGGTCGCGGAGGCCTATTTCCTGGCCCTGCACTACGTCACCCCGGTGCACGCCGGGTCCACCCCGGTGCAGGCGGCGGCGGGGGCCTGCGCGGTCCTGGTGACGCTGGTGCTGCTGGCCGGGCTCCGCTGGCTGGGCCGTGACCTGCGGTGGGCCGCCCTGTGGGCCTGGTGCCCGACGGTCGCCCTGGAGGCGGGCAACAGCGCGCACGTCGACGTGGTCGCGGTCCTGCTGACGGCGATGGCGCTGCTCGTGCTGGCCCGGCGCAGCGGTGGCACCCGGGGCGCGCTGCTGGGCGGCGCGCTGCTCGGGCTGGCCGTCGCGACCAAGATGACACCCGTCCTAGCCGGGCCCGCGGTGCTGCGGCGCAAGTGGTGGGCGGTCATCGTCAGCGCCGCCGGTGCCGTCGCCGCCGTCTACCTGCCGCACGTACTGGCGGTCGGCAGCAAGGTCATCGGATTCCTGCCGGGCTACCTGCAGCAGGAGGGGTACGACAGCGGCCAGCGCTTCGCCATCATCGCGCTGTTCGCGAGCGGGCGCCTGGCCATCGTGATCGCCGTCGCGATCCTCGGGGTGAGCGGCCTGGCCGTGCTGCGCTTCTCCGACCCCGACCGGCCCTGGCGCGGCGCGGTCGTCATGACCGGCGTCGCCCTCGCCGTGACCACGCCGAAGTACCAGTGGTACGCGATTCTCCTGGTCATGCTGGTGGTGCTGGACGAGCGGCCGGAATGGCTGGCATTCGCGGCCGGCGGTTACCTCGCCGCCGAGCCCCACCTGGGCCGGTGGCGGGTCATCCCCCATTCGCAGGCGGTCGGGTACGGCCTGGCCGCGCTGTTCGTGGCGCTCGTCTGGGTGGTCCGGCTGGTCATCGCCCGCTACCCGCGCATGATCTTCGCGGACGCGAGCACCGGAGCGGACCTGGGCCTGAATGCCCGGCCCGCCGGGGCTGCTGGCGCCGATGGCGCCGATGGCGCCGCCGGGGCTGTTGCCGGCGAGCCCGCCGATGGCTCCGGCCAGCACGAGTCGGCCGATCGCGAACTGGCCGATCGCGAGCTGGCCACCCACGAAACTGGGCGCGACCGCGAGGCTGGTGCCGCGGCCCGACCCGATGGCTGGTGCCGCGCCCAGCCGAGGCTGGTGCCGAGCCGACGAGCTGGTGCCGCGGCCAGGCCCGATGGCTGGTGCCGCGGCCCAGCCGGCCCGATGGCTGGTGCCGCGGCCCCAGCCGGCGCGATGGCCGCCAGCGACGCGGCGCAGACCGGCCAGAAGCTGACGGCACCGGCGGTCCTGCCCCGGCGCAAGCTCCGGCCCGCCACGACCACCGGCGACGAGCGAGTGGTCAACGCACCGAAGCTGCACGCGATCATCCCGGCTGTACCGCGCAAGTAGGAGCGCCGGGCTGCGCTTCCTTACCGGTCGGTTACCGGTCGGCCGGGAAGCGGCCAGAAGCGGTGCCGGCCAGGCAGATTGAAGTCATGAGCTATCAGGGCCATGAGCGTCACCGGCGGCGGCGCGGAAAAGACCCGGACGGTTCGCGGCGGCACGGAACAGACGCGGACGGTTCGCGGCGCCGCGAACCGCGGCAGGAGCGGGACACCGGTACCTACTGGGCAGGCGGCGGCGACCAGAACGCGCCGGCTTGGCCCGGCGCCACGGACTACCAGGACCCCGCCGCGTACCGAGGCTCCGGGGACTCCGCCTTCTCCCAGAGCGGCGGGCCCGAGGCCGTCGGCGGATACCAGGGCGGCTTCCCCGGCGGCGGTTACGAGGACCCCGGGGCTTTCCCGGGGACCGCCGCGCGCCAGGGCGCCGGGTACCCCGGTTCCGCTCCCTTCCCCGGTTCCGCTCCCTTCCCCGGTTCCGCTCCCTTCCCCGGTTCCGCTCCCTTCCCCGGTTCCGCTCCCCTCCCCGGCTCCGGTCCCCGCCCCGAGTACCCCGGCTCCGGGTACCCCGCCACTGAGTACCCCGGCTCCGGGTCCCCGGCACCGAGTACCCCGGCTCCGGGTACCCCGCCACTGAGTACCCCGGCTCCGGGTACCCGCGCCACTGAGTACCCCGGCTCCAGGTACCCCGGCACTGAGTACCCCGGCTCCGGGTACCCCGGCTACTGAGTACGACGGCTCCAGGTACCCCGCCACTGAGCACGACGGCTCCAGGTACCCCGGCTCCGGGTATCCCGGCTCGGGATACCAGAACGCCGGTTACCAGGAATCCGGGCGCCGAGGCGGCTCCCGGCTATCAAGCAGGGCGGCACCTCCAGCCGACCGACTATCCCGGGGCCCAGCGGCCGACTATCCCGGGGCCCACGCCGGCCGACTATCCCAGGGCGGATTACCCGGATAACCGCGGCTACCGAGCGGCCACGGCCTACCGGGAGCCGGCCGCACGCGGGTGGCCTGGCCCACGAGCCGGGCGGCTACCAGGACCCGGCCCGGGACGACGGCGGTTACCTGCCCGCCGGTGAGCACCCGAGCCTGCCCGGGGTGAAGCTCGCCGATCTCGGGCCCCAGGACCCGACGGCGTATGAAGGCCTGGAGAGCTACCTGCGCGGCGACGGCACCGGCCGCGCGGACGCGAGCATGTGGCGGCGCCGCGGCCGCGGCTTCCTGGCTGGCATCTGCACCGGCCTGCTGGCTGGTGGCGTGGCGATCGGCGTGGCCGTACTCGCGGCCGCGTTCGTCCGCCCGCAGGCGTCGCCGGTGATCGCGGTGGGCGACGCCGTGCTCGGCGGGGCATCGCAGACGTTGAAGGCCGCCGCGCTGCAGTCGTTCGGCGAGAACTACAAGGTCCTGCTGCTCGTGGTCATCTACGCGGCCATCGCGCTGCTGGTCATGGGCTTCGGGCTGCTGGCCAGGCGGCGGCTGGCCGGCGGGGTGATCGGCATGGCCGCCCTGGGGGCCATCGGCGCCTTCGTGGCCCTGACCCGGCCGGAGAGTCACGCCACCGACGTGATCCCCTCCCTCGTCGGTGGCGCGGCCGGCGCCGTGGCGCTGGCCCTGCTCGTCCGGGCCGGAGAGCCGCAGCTGATCCTGGCGGCCGCCGCGCAACGGGCGCGGGGCGGTCACCTGGCCGCCGGCGAGCCGGAGGTCGTCGGCACCAACCGCCGGAACTTCCTGCTCGCGGGCCTGTCCGCCGCGGGAGCGGCGGTGCTGGCCGGAGTGGCCGGGCAGGTCCTCACCCGGCAGCGGTTCAACGTCGGCGGCTCACACAACGCGGTGGCGACTCCCGGGCCCGCTGCAGAAGGCGCCCCCGCTCAAGCCGGGCGCCGAGCTGGACAACGTCCCGGGGATATCGCCGTTCTACACGCCGAACGCGACCTTCTACCGCGTCGACACGGCCCTGGTCGTCCCGCAGGTCACCACCGCGCAGTGGCAGCTGCGCATCCACGGCATGGTGGACAAGCCGGTCACGATCAACTTCGACGACCTGATTGCCCGGCCGCAGATCCAGCGCGACATCACGATCTGCTGCGTGTCGGAATCGGTCGGCGGCAGCTACATCGGCAACGCCCGCTGGCAGGGCACCCTGCTGGCCAGTCTGCTCCGCGAGGCCGGCGTTCAGCCGGGCGCCACCCAGATCGTCATGCGCGACGTGCAGGGCATGGCCATAGGCGTATCCACCGAGGCGGTGCTGGACGGCCGGGACGCGATGCTAGCCGTGGCCATGAACGGCGCGCCACTGCCCGCCGAGCACGGCTTCCCGGTCCGGGTGGTCGTCCCGGGCCTGTACGGCTACGTGTCGGCGTGCAAATGGGTGGTCGACATGGAGCTGACGACCTACGCCGCCTACGACGCCTACTGGGTCAAACGGGGCTGGTCGGAGCAGGCGGCGGTGAAGACCGAATCGCGGATCGACACCCCGAAGGCCGGCACAACCTGGCCGCGGGGCAGGTGGTCGTGGCGGGCGTCGCCTGGGCCATGCACAAGGGGATCGCCAGCGTGCAGGTCGGGATCGACGGCGTCTGGCAGGAGGCCGCGCTGGCCACTCAGGACACGATCGACACCTGGCGGCAGTGGTACTACCGCTGGGACGCCACGCCGGGGACCCACAAGATCCAGGTCCGGGCGACCGACCAGACCGGGTACACCCAGACCGCGGTGGTGCACGCACCGGAACCGAACGGAGCCACCGGATACCACACGATCGAGGTGACGGTCGCCTGAGCCGGAAAGTGCCTCGCTGAGGCGGCCGTCCGCCTCAGGAGGAGCCGGCCAGCGCGGTGATCAGGTCGTCGATCGCGTTCAGGCTGTGCGCGCTCACTACCGCGTCGCAGTACGGCCAGGCGGCGGCCATGCCGCTGACCTCGGGCCGGTACCGCGGGCTCTTGGTGCGCGGGTTGGCCCACACGATCCGGTAGGCCACCCGGGACAGCCGGGCCATCTGCTGGCCGAGCTGGGCGGCGTCGCCGGTTTCCCAGCCGTCCGAGATGATCAGGACG
Organism: uncultured Actinomycetes bacterium; assembly: GCA_963775825.1. Lineage (GTDB taxonomy): Bacteria > Actinomycetota > Actinomycetes > Streptosporangiales > Streptosporangiaceae > Bog-532. Next base: position 101,813 of record CAVZKY010000031.1, on the reverse strand, counting down.
ACTGCGCCACGGGCCAGGCCCGGGCAGCCGTAGCTGTCGTTGAACTCCTTGAAAGACGCGCCGATACGGGTGCCGCCGGACCAGTCCGGCGCCGCCGCCCCCGCCCGGGCCAGCACGGTCTCCGGCCGGGCGGCGGCCAGCTCGGCGGTGATGCGGGTCAGCCGGGTGGCGAACGTGAACACCTCGGCCCGCGCCCGGCCCGTGGCCCCGTGGCCCGCGCCGCTGATCTGATTCGCCGCCTTGCCCTGGCTGGCGCAGTACAGGAGCTGGAGCATGGCCCTGGCGTACGGCTCCATCGAGCCGGAAATGTCACACAGCACCACCAGCCGCCGTGGCCGCAGCCGCGGCGCCCGGCGGGCCAGCCTAACCGGCTCGCCCGCCGTACGGCGTGCCTCGCGCAGTGTCATCCGCAGGTCCGGGCGGCTGCCCGCGGACTGCGAACGGTACCGGCGGGTCCGCCGCGGCGGGGTGGCCAGGGCCCGCTGCCGCATCAGCGCCTCCAGTTGCAGCAGCTCCGCCGGGGACAGATCGGCGAAATCCCGGCCGGCCAGCCGCTCGGCCTCGGCCGCCAGGGTGCGCCAGGGCATGTCTTCCCCCAGCTCCTGCGGATCCGGCTCCTGGCCCGGCTCCGGCGGGCGCGCGTCGAGGGAAGCCCCCGGGCGGTTCGGCGGCGCGGCCGCCGAGGCTGGCGGCGGGCTGTCCGCGCGCGGACCGGGCGCACCGGCCGGCAGGGGGGCACTGATCGGCAGGGGCTGCTGCGTGCTCATGCCGAAGGCAGCCGCGAACAGCCGGTCGTAGATCTCGATCTGGTCCGGGCCGGAGACCAGGGTGGCCAGCCCGCACGCGTACAGCTCCGGCAGCGTCCGGGGCCGCATCAGCGTGACGGCGCGGGCGAACCGCTCGCTGCGCCCCGGGTCCACCGGAACGCCTGCTTCGTGCAGCTGGGCACCGAACCTGGCCGTGACCGCCGCGACGTCGGCGGCCGGGCCGTCAACCGGTGCGCCGCCGGCCGCGCCGCTGACGGGCGGAACATGATCAGTCACGGGGCACGAGGAGAGTGGCCAGGCCGGCCTGGTGCACCGTCTCTTCGTCTTCCGCGTACTTCAGCACCGTGCTCAGCGTCCGCCCGGCCGCGGCAGCCGACAGTTCCGTCTCACCGAACACCCCGAGCGCGGTCGCCCAGTTGACCGCCTCGGCGATGCCTGGCGGCTTGGTCAGATCCAGTCCGCGAAGCCGGCGCACCGAGTCGGCGACCTGCCCGGCGAGGCGGCCCGAAGCGCCGGGCACCCGGCGCCGGATGATGTCCGCCACGCGGCCGGGATCTGGGTAGCCGATCCAGTGGTAGAGGCAGCGGCGCTTGAGCGCGTCGTGCAGGTCCCGGGTCCGGTTCGAGGTCAGCACGACCACCGGCGGCACCGTCGCCCGGCGGGTGCCCAGCTCGGGAATGGTGACGGCCGACTCGGCGAGCAGCTCGAAAAGGAACGCCTCGAACTCATCGTCGGCGCGGTCGATCTCGTCAATGAGCAGCACCGCGGGTCGCGGGCCCGGGTGATCCAGCGCCGCGAGCAGCGGCCGGGCCAGCAGATAGTCGTCGGTGAACAGATCGGACTCACGCAGCGACTCCCCGGTGGCCTCGGCGAGGCGGATGGCGAGCAGCTGACGGGGATAGTTCCACTCGTAGAGCGCCTCGGCCGCGGCGATGCCCTCGTAGCACTGCAGCCGGACCAGCGTGGTGGCCATGGCGGCGGCCAGGGCCTTGGCGGCCTCCGTCTTGCCGACGCCGGGCTCGCCCTCCAGCAGGATTGGCTGGCCCATTCGCACGGCCAGGAAGAGCGCGGTGGCCAGCGCGTCACCAGCCAGGTAACCGGTGGTGTCGAGCGCAGCGGCCAGTGCGGCCGCATCCGGGAAACGTTCCCCGAGATCTTCTGCTGGCATGCTCATTACGCTGCGAGTGTATCGTCCTGCCCCGCACCGGGCGCCGGGCCATCCGCCCCCGCCCGTCCGCAGCGGACCACCTGAGCCCCGGCCTCAGGGCAGGACGAGATCGGTGCGCAGCGGCCGGCCCTGGATCGCGCACCACACCTGCGCCGGGGTCAGCGGCATGTCGGCATGCCGCACGCCGAACGGCTTGAGCGCGTCCATGACCGCGTTGACCACCGCGGGCGGCGACCCGACCGTGGCGGACTCCCCCACGCCCTTGGCGCCGATCGGATGGTGCGGCGACGGGGTGACCGTCTCGCTCAGCTCCCAGGAAGGGCACTCCACCGCCGTGGGCAGCAGGTAGTCCATGAACGAGCCGCTCAGGCAGTTGCCCTCGGCGTCAAAGGTGAGCGCCTCCATCAGGGCCATGCCCACGCCGTCGGCCAGCCCGCCGTGGATCTGGCCCGCCACGATCATCGGGTTGATGCGGACCCCGCAGTCGTCGACCGCCACGAACCGCCGCACGCTGACCTTCCCGGTACCCGGGTCGACGTCGACGACGCAGATGTAGGCGCCGCAGGGGTAGGTCAGGTTCGGGGGGTTATAGACACAACTGGCGTCCAGGTGGCCCTCCACCCCTTCGGGGAGCTCCATGCTGGAGTGGGCGGCCAGCGCGATCTCCGCCATCGTCACCGCCTGATCCGGATCGCCGCGCACGGACCAGCGCCCCTTCTCCCACTCCAGGTCGTCCGGGGCGACCTCCAGCATGGCCGAGGCCACGATGCGCGCCTTGTCCCGCACCCGGCGCGCCGCCACCGCGGTGGCGGCCCCGGACACCGGGGTAGACCGGGAACCGTAGGTCCCCAGGCCAAACGGGGTCTGGTCGGTGTCGCCGTGCACGACCTCGACGTCGTCGGGTGAGATGCCGAGCTCCTCCGCGACGATCTGGGCGAACGTCGTCTCGTGGCCCTGGCCCTGGGTCTGCACGGAAATGCGCAGCACGGCCGTGCCGCTCGGGTGGACCCGCAGCTCAGCGCCATCGGCCATGCCGAGGCCGAGGATGTCCATGTGGTTGCGCGGCCCGGCGCCCACCGCCTCGGTGAAGAAGCTGACGCCGATACCCATCAGCTCGCCCCGCTCGCGCCTGGCCGCCTGCTCGCGGCGCAGCCCGGCGTAGCCGGCCTGGTCCATGGCCAGCCGCAGCGTGCGGGCGTAATCGCCCGAGTCGTACACCCAGCCGGTCGCGCAGGTATACGGGAACTGGTCGGGCCGCAGCAGGTTCTTCAGCCGCAGCTCGGCGGGGTCCTGGCCCAGCTCGAGGGCCAGCATGTCGACCATCCGCTCGACCAGGTAGACAGCCTCGGTGATGCGGAACGAGCACGAGTAGGCCACCCCACCCGGGGCCTTGTTGGTGTAGACCCCGCGAACGTGGCAGTACGCGGCGGCCAGGTCGTACGAGCCGGTGAAGACGCCGAAGAAGCCGGCCGGGAACTTGCTGGGCTGTGCGGCGCCGTTGAACGCGCCGTGATCGGCCAGCACGTGCACCCGGACCGCGTGGATGGTGCCGTCCCGGCTGGCCGCGATCTCGCCGTGCATGTGGTAGTCCCGGGCGAACGACGTGCTCATCAGGTTCTCCGAGCGGTCCTCCACCCACTTGACCGGGCGCCCGGACAGCATCGAGCCGACGATCGCGCACAGGTAGCCAGGGTAGATCGGGACCTTGTTGCCGAACCCGCCGCCGATGTCGGGGGAGAGCACCCGGATCTTGTTTTCCGGTATCCCGGACGCCATCGCGTACATCAGGCGGTGCGCGTGCGGGGCCTGGCTGGTGGACCACATCGTGAGCTTGCCGGAGATCTCGTCGAAGTCGGCGACCGCACCGCAGGTCTCCAGCGGCGCCGGGTGCACCCGCGGGTACAGCAGGTCCTCGGCGATCGTGACGTCGGCGCGGGCGAAGACCTCCTCGGTGCGCGCCGCGTCCCCGGTCTCCCAGTCGAAGATGTGGTTGCTGGCCTGGCCGTCCAGGTCATCGCGGATCAGCGGCGCGTCGTCGTCGAGCGCGTGCCGGGCGTCCATCACCACGGGCAGCGGCTCGTACTCGACGTCGATCAGCTCGAGGGCGTCCCGGGCCGCGTACCGGTCGTCAGCCACGACGAAGGCAACCTCCTGGCCCTGGAACCGGACCTTGTTGGTGGCCAGCACGGCCTGCCGGTCTCCCGACAGGGTGGGCATCCAGGCCAGGCCGCGGCGCCCCAGCATCTCGCCGGTGATGACCGCACGGACCTTGGGGTGGGCCTCCGCCGCCGAGACGTCGACGGACAGGATGCGGGCGTGCGCGTACGGGCTCCGCAGCACGGCGCCGTACAGCATGCCGGGCAGCCGCACGTCGTCGATGTAGGTGCCGCGGCCCCGGATGAACCGGGCGTCCTCCTTGCGCCGCATGGAGCCGTAGCCCATCGGCGTGGCCTGCTCACCCACGGCGGTCATGCCGTCGCCTCGGGACCCGTACCGGCCTGCTGGCCGTCATGCTCGGCGGCCCACCGGACGGAACGGACGATGTTCTCGTACCCGGTGCAGCGGCAGATCTGGCCGGAGATGGCTTCCCTGATCTCGGCGTCGCTCGGGTCCGGGGTCTGGTCCAGCAGCCAGCGCGCGGTCATCATCATGCCGGAGGTGCAGAAGCCACACTGCAGGCCGTGGCAGGCGATGAAGCCCTGCTGAACCGGGTCCAGCTCACCGCCGCGCTGCAGTCCCTCCACGGTGCGGACCTCCCGGCCGCCGGCCATCGCCGCCAGCGCGGTGCAGGACTTGACCGGCGCGCCGTCCAGCCACACCACGCAGGCTCCGCAGTTCGATGTGTCACAGCCCCAGTGGCTGCCGGTGAGCTCGAGCTCATCCCGGATGAAGTGGATGAGCAGCATGCGCGGCTCCACGTCGCGGGTGTGCTGGGTCCCGTTGACGGTCATCATTATTTCCATCGCGGTGCTCCTAGTTAGGCCGGCTGGCCGTGGCCGTGGCCGTGGGCGCGGGCGGCCGCGCGCCGCAGCGCCCGGGCCGTCAGTTCCCCGGTGAGGTGCCGCTTGTAGTCGACGGGCCCGCGCTGGTCGGCGGCCGGGCGGCAGTGCTCCGCGGCGATCTGCCCGGCCCGGGCGAACGTGGCGTCGTCGGCCGGCCGGCCCCGGAGGAAGTCCTCGGCCTCGGGAGCCACGAAATGACCGGCCCCGACCGCGGCCAGGCCGACCCCGCCCCCGGCCACCGTGGGGGTGCCGGTGGTCGCGTCCAGCCAGACGATGGCTGCGGCCGCGGCGACGGACCAGTCACCGACACGCCGCGCGACCTTCTCGTAAGCGCTACCGCCGCCCGGCCGGATCGGCACCCGCAGCTCGGTCAGCAGCTCGCCGGGGGCCACGACGGTCTCGTACGGCCCGAGGTGGAAGGCCCGGACCGGGACCGTCCGGATACCGGCCTGGCCCTGGATGACGGCCGTGGCACGGAGCGCGCCGAAGGCCGCGGACAGGTCCTCGGACGGGTCGGCCTGGCAGAGCGAGCCGCCGATCGTGCCCCAGTTGCGCACGATCGGGTCCGCGATGACCCGTTCCGCGTCGTGCAGGACCGGGAAGTGCTCACCGGCCACCGCTGAGGCCAGCAGCTGCGCGTGCCGGACCAGGGCGCCGATCCGCAGCTCATCGCCCTCGACCGTGATCCGGGACAGCCCGGGAATCGCGTTGATATCGACGAGGGTCTCGGGCTGGGCGAGCCGCAGCTTCATCATCGGGATCAGGCTGTGGCCGCCCGCGAGCACCCGCGACTCCGGCCCGAACCGGGCGAGCAGATCGAGCGCATGCTCGACGCTCGTCGCTCTCTCGTACTCCACGTGCGACGGAACCTGCATGGACCCTCCTGCGGCGGCCGGCCCGCTGGAGCGGCCGGCACAAGCAGGATAAGCAAGTGCTCAACAGTGATCGGGCAACGTTGGCCGCAGTCCGCCTCGGCCCAGGCCAGGGCGGGGGTCCAGGCCAGGGCGGGGGTAGGCCAGGGCGGGGTCAGCAGGGCGGGCAGCTCTGGCCACCCGCCCGCTCAGGTCGCCGAACCGGCCGGCCATTGACCCACACTGAAGGGGGGATGCCAGTAGCTAAGCGGCCAGAAGAAGATCGAGATGAAGTACTGGACCCAGCTATGCAGTGCTGCTCCGTTGAAAGCCGGTGTCGGGAGATGGGGCGCCGCGGTGTTGACGAAGACACCGATCAGAATGTAGGCCACGATCAGGAGTCCCCTGGTGCTGAAAAGGGTCTTTAGAAAGTCCATCGCGGCTCACCTCCCTCTCTGCGGACATTGGAGCGGCGTGATCTGGCCTACGGCAGCAAGTCAGCGTCCCAACGGCGGCGCTTTGGTGCATACTCTCCGCAACCGGGACACTACATACCAACTGTAAACAGAATAGCCGCCATCTGGCTAGATGCCAGGCTGACACCCTGGGCGGTTACGGCAGAAAAGAGATTTGCCATCCAGCCGCGCTGCCCGGTGGACGGGCAGGCGCTGAGGGCGCAAACCGGACCGGGGAGCAAAAGTGCTGGCGAATCGCGGTGAACGGGCAGATTATCGTCTCTGTGACGCTCACCCAGCTCAGTGCGTTCGTGATGGTGGCCCGACTCGGCTCGGTCAAGGACGCCGCCAAGATGCTGAACGTGAGCGAGCCGGCCGTCTCCCAGGCGCTGACCGCGCTGCGCCAGCACCTCGGCGACCAGCTGATCATGCGGAACGGCGCGGCGATGACCCTGACCACCGCCGGAGTGAAGCTGCTCCCGGTGGCGTCGCAGATGGTCTCGCTGGGCGCGGAGGCGCAGGCCGCGGTCCGGTCCGGGCAGGGCCTCCCGCAGCAGCTGCGGCTGGTGACGACCAGCCCCATTGCGGAGTTCGTGGCGGGGGCCCTGACCGACGCGTTCTCCCGGCGGTTCGGCCAGCGGGTCGAAGCCTCGGCCGGGGTGGCGGCCGAGGACGAGATGGCCGTGCTGGTGGTCAACCGTCTCGCGGACATGGCCCTCGGCCCGCTGCTCACCGACAAGGAACTGGTCAGCGAGCCGGTGTTCCGCTACCAGATGGCGGCGGTCGCCTCCCCGCACGACGCGCTCAGGGGCAGCCCGTCGTCCTGGCCCTGGCTGGTCGACCCTTCCGGCGTTGACCCTTCCAGCGACGTCTGCCGGCTGCTGGCCCGGCTCGGGGTGACGGAGAAGCACATCCGGGTCTTCCCCAACGCCACGGCCGCCTGGGCGGCGGCGGCTAGCGGGGCGGGTGTGGCCCCCGGCGTCGCGCACCTGCTCACGCCGCAGGTCCGCCGCGGCGAACTGCGCTTCGTCGAGACGGCGGCGACGCCCATGGAGGCCACCTGGTACGCCACCACGCTGCAGCGCGAGCGGCGCCCCAGCATCGCCGGGTCACTGCGCCACTTCCTCAGCACCCCGGAGGCGATGAAGCTGATGCGCTCCCCTGGCAGCGGCGTCCCGCCGTCCAAGTTCCGCCCGCCGGTCTACGTCACCATCTGGAGCTAGCGTTTGCCCCGGGGGCCCAGGCGCCCAGGTCGCGGCCGGTCGGGCCTTGAGCCGCCGCGCGTAGCCCTTGCAGATCGTGCTGACGTCGGCGATGCATGCAGACTGAATCGGTTCGCGCGATCTCGGTACGGCGGGTGATCAGGCAGCTGGGCCGCGCCCGGCCCGAAACAGTAGCCGAGGTCCGGAACCGGATCATCAACTTTCTGCGCGACTGGTAAGGCCGGCTACGGGTAGCCAGGCTTGGCCGCCGCACCTCGCGAGGAGAACCGTCCCCGGCAGAGTCGCGCTGCCGTCAGCGGCCGCCGATGTCCTCGCTCCATACGTCGGGGTAGCGTTCCTGGAACTCGTGCATCGCGGCCTTGCACCGGTCGTCGTCCAGCAGCACGACCTCAACCCCGCGGTCGGCGAGGAAGCCCAGGTCGCCACCGAAGGTGCTGGCCTCACCCACCACAACCCGGGGAATCTGGAACAGCAGGATCGCGCCGGTGCACATCTGGCAGGGCGACAGCGTGGTGTACATGGTGGTACCGGCGTAGTCCGGCCGGCGCCCAGCGTTGCGGAGTGCGGAGATCTCGCCGTGCGCGACCGGATCACCGCGCTGCACCCGCTCGTTGTGGCCGGCCGCGATCGTCTGGCCGCCCGCCGCGAGCACGGCGCCCACCGGGACGCCGCCCTCCGCCAGGCTGGCCCGGGCCTGGCTGAGGGCCAGGTCCATCATGTCGCCGTCAACCGGATCAGCCTGCGCGAAGCCCATGGCCGTCTACGGTATCCCGCGGGCCGGTAAGGTCAGCGCGAAGGGAGCTCCATTGGATATCGCAGCCATGCTGTTCTGGATGTTCACCGTGGGTGCGGGACTCTACCTGCTGGTCACGGGTCGGCCGGCCGCGGACCCGTGGAGGGCGCGGCCGCACCCGAAACGGCCGGTGTGACCCGTACCGCGGGCGTCCCCCTGGCGGCGACGGCCGCCTACGCGTCGGGCGCCAAGGTGCCGCCCATCACCCACACCCGAATCACGACCCGGCCCGGCGAGCACCCGCTGCTCGAATTCATGCACCCGGCGCTCGGCACGGGTGGGCTGGCGTGCTTGATCGCCTTCGTGATCACCCACGCCCCCGGCTTCGCGTGGGCCTCGTTCGCAGTGGTCGTGGCGACCATCGCCGCGGGAGTGACCTGGTACGCCGTGAACGCGCGGGCTGCGGCGCCCCGGGCGGAGGCGCAGGGCGCCCGGGGAGCACTAGACGCCCAGGGAGCACAGGGCCCAGCCGGGGCACAGGGCCCAGCCGGGGCACAGGGCCCAGCCGGGGCACAGGGCCCAGCCGGGGCACAAGGCCCAGCCGGGGCACAAGGCCCAGCCGGGGCACAGGGCCCAGCCGGGGCACAGGGCCCAGCCGGGGCACAAGGCCCAGCCGGGGCACAGGGGCCGAACGCCCCGGGCACTGGGTCCGGGCCGACCGCCCGGCGCTACCCGTCCCGGCGGCTGCTGGTGCACGGCTCGAGCGCGGCCGTCACCTTGGTGCTGGTCATCGTAACCGCCCTGATCGCTCACCACGCGCAATGACCTTTACTGGGTTCCGGCCGCCCGCCCCCGCCCACCCCGGGCCAAGCCGGATGGCCCTGGCCAGCTCAGGGCCGGCCACCTGCCCCCATCTGGGCCAGTTAAGCAACTGCTTATTGCCGTATTGCCAGGCCGGTCGGCCACGCACATGATGTGACCGTTAGGCGATGACAACGCCGTCAGCGACCGCAATCCAGGAGTGAGCCATGCGGATCGAGTCCAGCGGGCACAGCCGCGGCAATCCCCGCCTGTTCGAGCTCGTCGAAGGGGCTCCGAAGACCGGGAAGAGCCCGACCGTGTGGGCGTGGCCCGAGCTGATGGACTACCTGAAGATCGCCGGGCAGCCGGTGCCGGGACCGTGGCCGCCGCACCAGGAACCACGGCCGGACCCGGAAGAGGACTCGCTGCCCGTCGCCGTGGCCGAGCCTCCCGACGAGGCGGGCTGATCCGCAGACGGCACGTCCAACGAAGGGCAGGAGCACCGTATGTACTCGTCTCGGTTCCGGTACGAGGCTGCACGTTCCCTGGATCAGGCAGTCCGGCTGCTGCACGACGGCGGGGACGAGGCGAAGGTGCTGGCCGGCGGCCAGAGCCTGATCCCGATGATGAAGCTCCGGTTCGCCTCTCCTGAGCTGCTCGTCGACATCAACACCATCCCCGGCCTGGACTACCACCACGTCGCCCCGGACGGCCGCATCCACGTCGGCGCCCTGTGCTGGCACGCCGACCTGGAGCATTCCGGGCTGCTCGGCAGCCGGCAGCCGACGATGGCGGCGGCCGCCCCGCTGATTGCCGACCCGCTCGTCCGCAACCGCGGGACGCTGGTCGGCTCGCTGTGTCACGCCGACCCGCAGGGTGACTGGGCCTCGGTGGTGCTGGCGCTGGGCGGCTCGATCGTGGCGCACGGTCCGGCCGGGCGGCGCAGCATCCCGGCCGCCGAGTTCGTCCTCGGCCCGTTCGAGAACGCGCTCGCGCACGACGAGATCGCGGTCGAGGCGGTCATCCCGGCGCCACGGGGCGCCCCCGCGGGCGGCTACCTGAAGCTGGAACGGCGGGTCGGCGACTTCGCCACCGTCGGCGTCGCGGTGGCGATCGAGACCGACGGCGGCTCGGTGACGCGGGCGGGGATCGCACTCACCGGCGTGGGCGGAGCAACGATCGAGGCGACGGCGGCCAAAGAAGCCCTGACCGGGCGGCCGCTGACCGCGGAGAGCATCGCGGAGGCCGGGCGGCTCGCCGCGGCGGCGGCCCAGCCCAGGTCCGACCACCGGGGCAGCGCCACCTACAAACGGCACATGGTGAGCACCTTCGTGGTGCGGATCCTCAGCCGCATCGCGGGGACTGGCGCGGGGACAGCGGAAAGGGCTGCCTGATATGACGATCATCTACGAGGAGACCGGCGGCGAGGGCGGCGCGGAGGTCCCGCAGCAGCGGATCACGATCCGGGTCAACGGTCGGAAGGTCGTCGCCGAGGTCGAGCCCCGACTGCTGCTGGCCCACCTGCTCCGGCACGGCATGGGGCTGACCGGCACGCACACCGGCTGCGACACCACCAACTGCGGCGCCTGCACGGTCCTGGTCGACGGGCGGGCGGTGAAGTCCTGCACGATGTTCGCGGTCCAGGCCGACGGGCGGGAGATCGGCACCGTCGAGGGTCTCGCGACGGCCAGCGAGCTGCACCCGCTGCAGGAGGGCTTCAAGGAGGAACACGGGCTGCAGTGCGGCTTCTGCACGCCCGGCATGATGATGGCCGCCAAGGCGCTACTCGACCGTAATCCCAGCCCGACCGAGGAGGACGTGCGCTGGGCGCTGTCCGGCAACCTGTGCCGCTGCACCGGTTACCAGAACATCGTGAAGTCGGTGCTCTGGGCCGCAGAAAAGCTCCGGTCCCAGTCCGCGGGCTGAGCCAGACCTGAGAAGGGGAGACGGGCTATGACGCAGGCGCTGGACGAAATCAAGATCGGCGGAATGGGCGCGAGCCGCAAGCGGGTCGAGGACAGCCGGTTCATCCGCGGCAAGGGCAACTACACCGACGACATCCACCTGCCCGGCATGCTGCACATGGAGATCCTGCGCAGCCCGCTCGCGCACGCGCGGATCACCAAGATCGACGCCAGCCGGGCGTGGGACATCCCCGGGGTGCACCTGGTGCTCACCGGGGACATGATGGCCACCCGCAACCTGGCCTGGATGCCCACGCTGTCCTACGACACCCAGGCGGTGCTGGCCACCGACAAGGTGCGGTTCCAGGGCCAGGAGGTCGCGTGCGTGATCGCCGACGACCCCTATATCGCCAAGGACGCCTGCGAGGCGATCGACGTCGAGTATGAGCCGCTGCCGGTCGTGGTCAACCCGCAGGCGGCGGCCGCCGAGGATGCGCCGGTCATCCGGGACGACAAGGAAAACCAGGACGGCAACCTCATCTACAACTGGGAGGTCGGGGACGCCGAAGGCACCGACCGGGCCTTCGGGGAGGCGGACCTGGTCTCGCGGCTCCAGCTGCACTACCCGAGGTCGCACCCGAGCCCGATCGAGTGCTGCGGCTCCATCGCCGACTTCAACCGGTCCACGTCGAAGCTCACCGTCTACATGACGACCCAGGCGCCGCACATCATCCGCGCCGCGGTCGCGCTGGTCGCCGAGCTGCCCGAGCACATGATCCGGATCATCTCCCCCGACATCGGCGGCGGCTTCGGCAACAAGGTGCCCATCTATCCCGGCTACGTCTGCTCGATCCTGGCCTCCATCCTGCTGGAGCGCCCAGTCAAGTGGATCGAGGACAAGACGGGCAACCTGATCTCCACCGGCTTCGCACGGGACGTCTACCTGGACGGTGAGCTGGCGCTGCGCCGCGACGGCAAGATCCTCGGCATGCGGATGCGCACGCTCGCCGACCACGGCGCGTTCTTCGCCGACGCCCAGCCCAGCAAGTTCAAGATCGGCCTGATGCACTCGACGTTCGGCTGTTACGACGTCCCGGTCGCGCACCTGGCCGCCCGCGGCATGTACACGAACAAGGCCCCGGGCGGGGTCGCGTACCGCTGCTCGTTCCGGGTGACGGAGGCGATGTTCTTCCAGGAACGGATGATGCACGCCGCCGCGAACGACCTGGGCATGGACCAGGCCGAGTTCCGCCGGATCAACCTGGTCCGGGACGAGCAGTTCCCGCACCGCACCCCCTTCGGCTTCCTGCTCGACTCCGGCCAGTACAAGGCCTGTCTCGACCTCGGCCTGAAGGCGGCCGGCTACGAGGACTTCCGCCAGCAGCAGGAGGAGGCCAGGAAGAAGGGCCGGCTGCTCGGTATCGGGATTTCCACGATGAGCGAGCCGCTCGGCGCGGGCAACAGCCGGGAGTACGACATCCTCGGCATCAAGATGTTCGACTCCGCCGAGCTGCGGGTGCACATGACCGGGAAGGCGCTGCTGCGCACCGGGGCACGCGGCCAGGGCCAGGGCCACGAGACGACCTGGGGCCAGATCGTCGCACACGAGCTGGGCATCCCCGCCGACGACGTGACCGTCGAGGAAGGCGACACCGACACCGCGCCGTTCGGCATGGGCACCTATGCCTCCCGGAGCACGCCGGTGGCCGGGGCCGCGATCGCCATGGTCTGCCGTAAGGTCCGGGCCAAAGCCCGCAAGCTGGCCGCGCACCTGCTTGAGGTGTCCGAGGAGGACATCGAGTGGGAGCTGGGCCGGTTCTACGTACGCAGCGCCCCGGACCGCGGGGTGACCATCCAGGAATGCGCGATGGCCGCCTACAGCAACATGCCGGACGGCATGGAGCCCGGCCTGGAGAACAACGCCTACTACGACCCACCCAACCTCACCTGGCCGTTCGCCTGCTACATCGTCACCGTCGAGGTGGACCCCGAAACCGGGGTCTGGGACGTGCTGAACATGGTCGCGGTGGACGACTGCGGGGTCCGGATCAACCCCATGATCGTCGAGGGGCAGATCATGGGCGGCCTCACCGAGGCCTACGCCATGTCGAACATGCAGTTCATCACCTTCGACGCGGACGGCAACTGCATTGGGGCCAACTACATGGACTACCTGCTGCCGACCGCCTGGGAGACCCCCGGCTTCGAGCTGCACGGCGAAATCGTGACCCCCAGCCCGCACCACCCCATCGGCGCCAAGGGCGTCGGCGAGTGCGCGGCCGTCGGCGGCCCGGCGGCGTTCGTCAACGCGGTGATGGACGCGATCGCCGGCACCGGCGTGCGCAACATCGACATGCCGTTGCTGCCGGACCGGGTTCTGGGAGGCCATCACCGAGCGCCATGACGTGTCCGGCGCACCGCCGGTCCGTTCGGACGGGTAGGGACGGCCACCATGGACGGCTGGGGATTCCTGGAACAGGGCGCGGAGCTGGCCCGGCGCGGCGAGTCGTTCGCGCTGGCCACCGTGGTCTGGCGGCAGGGGCCGTCCTCGGGCAAGGAAAGCTGCCGGGCGATCATCACCGCCACCGGTGAGCTGCACGGCTGGATCGGCGGCGCCTGCGCCGAGCCGGTGGTGATCCGGCAGGCCAGGGAGGTGATCGCCGACGGAGTGCCGCGGCTGCTGCTGCTCGGCACCGCCGAGCAGTTCGGTGGGCCGCTGCCCGAGGGCATGAACTTCGTGCCCATCTCCTGCCAGAGTGAAGGCTCGCTCGAGGTCTACATCGAGCCGGTCCAGCCGGCCCCGCATCTGGTGGTGGTCGGTCACTCCCCGATGGCGAGCACCCTGGCCGACCTGTCCCGGGCGCTGGGCTGGCGCACCGACCTGATCGCGGGCCAGGACTTCACCGCCGCCGCTGCCACACAGCGGTCGATCGTGGTGGTGGCCACCCAGGGGCATCACGACGAGGAAGCCGTCACCGAGGCGATCGCGGCCCGGCCAGCCTATGTCGGCCTGGTCGGTTCAGCCCGGCGGGGCGCGGCCGTGCTGGGCTACCTCGCCGAGCGGGGCCTGCCCGCCGGCGAACTGGACAAGGTGCACGTCCCGGCCGGCCTGGACCTGGGGCCCACGACGCACCGGGAGATCGCCGTTGCGATCCTCGCCGAGCTGGTCAAGCTGCGCGCCGCCGGGGCACTGGCACCCGGGCGGGCCGGTCCGGCCGCAGACTACGGGGCCCGCGCCACGGCGCACATGCCGCGCGCTCGTGCCGCCGCGAGGCCACCGTACCGCCTGCCGCCGAGGCCACCGCACCGCCGGCGCCCGCCCCCTTGCCCGGAGGCGCCGCATCATTTCGGCCCGCCGCACCGTCCGGAGATGAGGACGCCGTTGACCCGGTGTGCGGGATGACCGTAACCGCCGGGCCCAGCGCGTACCCGCTCGCGCACGAGGGGGTCACCTACTACTTCTGCTGCGCCGGCTGCCGCGGTGCGTTCGGGAAAGACCCGGCTTCCTACCTCAGGAACGAGACCCGATGCTGATCACGAACGAGTTCGAGGTCGCCGCCCCCATCGACAAGGTGTGGCGGTTCTTCGACGACATCCCGCACGTCGCGGCCTGCCTGCCCGGCACTGAGCTGACCGACGACCTCGGCGGCGACAAGTACCAGGGCCGGGTCAGCATCCGGATGGGCCCGGTCCGGCTGCGGTTCACCGGCACGGCGGACATCGCCGAGCGCGACGAAGCGGGCAAGCGCATCGTGGTGAACGCGGCCGGCGCCGACGAACGGGGCCGGGGCCAGGCCGCGATGACCGTCACCGCCACGCTGGCCCGATCCCGCGCCGGCACCAAGGTCGGCGTGGCCCAGGACCTGCAGATCTCCGGTGCGGCCGCGCAGTACGGCCGGGGCATGATCTCCGACGTCACGTCCGTGCTGATGCGGGACTTCGCCGTCAACCTGCAGGACGGGATCGCCCGGCTGGACCGGGGCGAGTCGCTGGCGGCGGGCGCGCCCGCCGCCCGGGAGGCGAGCGGCCTCGCGGTAGGCCTGCAGGCCGCGATGATGGCGCTGCGGCGCGTCTTCCGCCGGTTCTTCCTGCCCTATCAGGCCCCCAACCCAAGCTGAGGGAGAACGAGCCATGGTCTTGTGGTGGATCGGCAGCGTCGTCCTGCTGGTGGTGGTCCTGCCGGTGGTGATCGCACTGCTCAACCGGGTGCTGGCGGCGCTGGAGCGGATCCGGGCCGCGAGCGACGACATCCTCAGCGGCGGAGTCGCCCTGATCGGCGAGTTGGACGGCGCCCCGGAGGCACTGGCCACGACGGATACCACCATCAAAGCGGTCGCCACGGGCGCGGTGCGCTACGCGGGACCGGTCAGCAAACTTCTCGGCTGAGCCGACGGAGCGGGCAGAAAGGAGCGTGCCATGCCGGCAGTCGCCTGGTTCACCATCGTCGTGGCCGTACTGATCGTCGGGATCACCGCAGTGGGCCTGCTGCGGGTCATCTTCCATCTTCGGGCCACCCGCGCGACGCTCGGCCAGGTGCTCGGCGGCGTGACCGTGGTCGCGCAGCAGACCAGCGGCGTGCCGGCCGTGGTGGCGTCCGTGAACACGAGCCTGAAGCCGGTCCGTGACTTCTGCGAGTCGGTGACGAACTCATGAGCTACACCGGCTGGTGGATCGGCTACGGGATCGGCCTCGCCGTGGTCGTGGCCGTTGTCGCGCTGGTGGTGCCGATCCTGCTGCTGGCCCGGTCCATCGGCAAGGCCGCACCGCTGATCGACGACCAGCTGGCCGCGGCGGCGCGGAACACCGCGCCGCTGAAGGACCTGAACACGACCATCGAGCACGCCACGATCATCATCGCCGGGCTGAAGCGCGGCCGCGAACGGCTGGGAGGCTAGCCATGCACGAGGTAGCGCTGTCATCCGGTCAGCACACCGCGTGGACCATCGGGCTCATCGTCGGCCTCGTCGTGATCCTGGCCGTGGTGGCCCTGCTCAGCCTGCTCATCTACCTGGTGAAGATCATTGACCAGCGGGTCGTGCAGATACGGGGCACGCTGCGGACCGCGTCGGCGAACACCGAGGCCACCTCGCTGCTGCCGGTGGTCGCCGGCGGGGTCGAGGCCGTGCTGGCCGAGGGCCTGCAGCACCACCTGTTCCTCGGCCGCGTGCTCGGAAAGGTCAAATCATGACCCTGCTGGTCGTCCTGACCGTGCTGGAGATCGTCCTGCTGATCGCCGGCCTTGCGGTCTATCTGTTCTGGGTGGGCACGCTGCTCAGCCGGATCGCCGCGAACCTGGAGGAGTGCAGTGAGCTGGTCCGCGAAATCGTCGCCCACGCCGCGCTGATCAGGCCGAATGTGGAGCACATCAACCAGACCGGC
Source organism: uncultured Actinomycetes bacterium (assembly GCA_963775825.1). Lineage (GTDB taxonomy): Bacteria > Actinomycetota > Actinomycetes > Streptosporangiales > Streptosporangiaceae > Bog-532. The sequence goes on along the minus strand of CAVZKY010000031.1, from coordinate 85,530 downwards.
GGGGTCGTCGCGGGTGCCCTCCCGTTGCTGTACGGGATGGGCGAGGAGATCGTCACCGGGGCCACCTGGACACCGGAAGACTCCGCCGCGGTACGCGAGCCTGCCCGGCCGGCCTCCGGGACCCGCCGCTCGCGCCTGCACGACGCGGTTGGTTACGCCCCGCCCCGGTAAGGCCGTCCGGCGGGCTGGCCTTACCCGGTAAAGGCGCCATCACCGGGTTCCTAGCCGACGCAGCGGCGCCATCGCTGGGATGACGCGCGGGGGCTCTAACCCGCGTAATGGCGCCATCACGGGGGTTCCAGGGGCGGTGATGGCGCCATTACTGTGGTTCTAGCCCTGCTGTGGTTCTAGCCCTGCTGTGGTTCTAGCCATGCTGCGGTTCTAGCCCTGCTGGACGGGCTGGCCCGGCGGGGGGTCGTCCGGGCCGCGGGCTGGCAGCGGGCCGGTCGTCGGGGCCGAGTACTCGCCGATCCAGTGGTCCTTCCAGGCCTGGTCATACTGCTGGATGTTGCAGCGCGGGCGGTAGACCGCGATGAGCTCACGGGCGATCTGCTCACGGTGCGGCCGCCCGCCGCCCGGTACCTGGTAGGTGCAGACGTAGACCTTCCAGCGGGAGCCCGCCCGCTGCATCCAGCAGGCGGCGCGCGGGTGCCGGAACGGGAACCGCTCGGTGGTGAGGTCGTCGCTGTGGCCGACGTAGATCACCGCGTACCGCTCCGGCCGGGTCTCCGGATCGGGCTTGTAGGCGACGGCGTACACGGCCGCCGCGGCCGGCGGCGTCCAGCCCGCCAGCAGCCGCGGCCCCTCGAACGGGTAACCGGCCAGCGAGCCGAGCCGGATCACAGTTCCTCGTCCTCGCTGACGGCCTCGACCCGGACCACAGGGTAGGGCGGCAGGCCCGCCGTGGCCACCGCCTGCTCGAAGTCTCCGGTGGCTTTGCGGATCGCCTCGTCGCGGTCCGCGGCCTGAACGATCAGCTGGGCACCGTACCGGTTGGTGCCGATCCCCGTCGCGATACCGGAGCTGGCGGCCACCGCGTCGGCGAGCTCAACGATCTCCTCGTGCCGGAGCACCCGGTCGCCTTCGGCCTCGATCCCCACGCTCCACTTCACCGGATGCTCCCTACCCGCAACGCTGGGCTCACAGAGCCGGCAGCAGCGTCGCCAGCTCTTCCAGGCTATTCAGATCGTGGCCGGACAGCATCACGTCGACGTGCGGCGCGGCCACCATCATGCCCAGCGTGCTCGGCTGGAAGTCCCGATTGCCGCCCTTGTGCGGGTTCAGCCAGACCAGCCGGTAGCACTGCCGGGACAGCCGTTCCATCGCCGCGGCCAGGACCTCCGGATCCCCACGGTCCAGCCCGTCGGAGCAGATGACCACCACCCCGCCGCGGGCCAGGCCGCGGCGCCCCCACTCCCGGACGAAGGCGTCCAGCGAGTCACCGATCTTGGTGCCGCCCTCCCAGTCCAGCACGGCCTGCCCGGCCTCGGCGAGGGCGTCGTCGGGGCGCCGCCGGCCGAGCGGCCGGGTGATGCGGGTGAGCCGGGTACCGAAGCAGAACACCTCGACCCGGCCCGAGGCGCGCCGGGCCGAGTAGGCGAACTGCAGCAGGGCCCGCGAGTAATCGGCCATGGACCCCGAGATGTCCAGGATCAGGATCAGCGGCCGCAGCCGCACCTTGCGCTGCTGCCAGCGCAGCTCAGCGGCCTCGCCGTGCACGCGCATCGAGGCCCGCACGGTCCGGCGCAGGTCGGGCTTACGGCCCGAACGCGAGGCCTGGGTGCGCCGGGTGCGCCGCCGCGGCGGGGTGAACCGCATCCGGGCCATGATCCGGCGCAGCGCGGCCAGCTCCTCAGGAGTGCATGCGTCGAAGGACTTGCGCCGCAGCGTTTCCGCCGCGGAGGCCATCAGGCCGAGCTGGGCCTCCTCCTCGTCGCCGTCACCGGGCGGATCGGTGGCGGGCACATCGAGCACGGCCCCATCCAGCTGCGACGTGATCTGCGTGGTCAGCGTGAGCAGCTCACGCGCCGGATCGTCGCTGGCCAGGAAGTACACGCGGAACACCCGGTCGTACACCTCGATGTCGTCCCGGCGGCTGACCAGTGTGGCGCGGCCCGCCCAGTACAGGTCGAGCAGATCGGTGGGGTCCAGTGGCGCCATCGCCGCGCAGTAGGTCAGCAGGTCGCCGGTGCCGACGGACAGCCCCGCATCGCGCAGTGCGGCCGCGAACCCGGCCAGGACGCCGGTGAAATCCGGCTCAGCGGGGCCGTCAGGGACCGTGGGCCGGTCCGGCTCGGCGGGGCCGTCAGGGACCGTGGACCGGTCCGGCTCAGCGGGGCCGTCAGGCACCGGAAGTGATCTCCCGGAGGTTGCCGCGCACGAAGTCCAGGTCGTCGTGTTCCTTCACCACCGCGCCGAGGGTGACGGCGGCCGTCTCCTCGTCGAGGTCGGTCTCGCCGAGCACGTCGAGGGTGCGGGCCCAGTCGATCGTCTCGGCGACACCGGGCGGCTTGGCCAGGTCCAGCTCGCGGAGCCGGTGCACGGCCGCGACCACCTTGCGCGCCAGCGTCTGGGCCACCTTCGGCTCCCGGATCGTGACGATCTCCAGCTCACGCTCGGCGGACGGGTACCCGATCCAGTGGTAGAGGCAGCGCCGCTTGAGCGCGTCGTGCAGCTCGCGGGTGCGGTTGGAGGTCAAGATGACCAGCGGCGGGCTCTCCGCGCGGATCGTGCCCACCTCGGGGATGCTGACCTGGAAGTCGGAGAGCACCTCCAGCAGGAACGCCTCGAACTCGTCGTCGGCCCGGTCCACCTCGTCGATCAGCAGCACGGCATGGTCACCGGCCCGGACCGCCTCCAGCAGCGGCCGTTCCAGCAGGAACTTCGGGCCGAACAGCTTCTCCACCGCCTCGTCACCGGCCAGCTGGTGCTCCGACAGAGCCCGGATGTGCAGCATCTGGCGGGAGTAATCCCACTCGTACAGGGCTTGGCTGGTGTCGATGCCTTCGTAGCACTGCAGGCGGATCAGCCGCCGGCCGAAGACCGACGCGAGCACCTTGGCCGCCTCGGTCTTGCCCACGCCCACTTCGCCTTCGAGCAGCACCGGCCGCTGCAGCGACATGGCGACGAACAGCGTGGTAGCCAGGCCCCGGTCGGCGAGGTAACCGCCGGCCCGGCAGGATGCCGGTCAGCTCAGCGACGCTGGCTGGAAGGCCCGCCGAACCGGACGGACCGGGCCCGCCTGCGTCGGCCGTCACCGGTCAGCGCGCGGTGTTCGTCGGGCCGAGCACGAGATCCTTCAGGCTCGCGCCGCCGGCCGTGAGCTTGCCCTCGCGCTCCAGCCGGCCGCGCCACGCGGCGCGCAGGTCCTCGTCGGTGCCGTCGAAGCCGACGTTCCGCATGTTCTTGCAGGACTTGCCGTGGCCGTGCTGGCCGAGCGCCTCGTCCAGGTCGGTGTCGCCCTGGCCCTGCGCCCGCCATACTTCCCGCAGGACTTCGATAGCTTCGGCTGGCTCGGCCATACACACGTCCCTCCGGCACCGTGGTCACGTCTGTCCGACTGTAGTTCGCGGGCGCGTTCCTGGCGACCGCGGATTAAGCCTTCTCTTATTCCGCCGGGCCACTGGCCAGGATCTTCGCGGGTCGTGCCGCTGTCGCTGCGGCCGCTAGGCCGGCGATCGGGCGATACGCGCCGGCCGCCGGCCCCGCAGCGCGACAGCGTAATACTTGTGACCTGTTACCACACTCGCACGTAATCGACCAGCATCGTCGCGCTGGAGAAGTCGGCCGGGACCGGTCCGCCCCCGTCCCCGCCCACGGCGAGGTTGAGGATCATGAACGCCGCACCACCCGGCAGGTGGCCGGGTGAGCCGAACGGCCAGTTGGGCAGGTCGCCGGGGCCAACGGTCAGGTAGACGTTATCGTCCATAGCGAACTGGATGACACCGGTATTGCCGTCCCAGCGCAGATGGTAAATGTGCCAGCCGGTGTCGACACCACCCGGGATAATCGCCTCCTTGGACGCATCGTGCCCCCGGTGATCTGCGGTGTGCACCGTAGAGTCAGCGTCCCACCCCGGCTGGCCGTAGACCTCCACAATGTCGATCTCGCCGCACCGCGGCCAGCCGACACTGGAATAGTCGTCACCGATCATCCACCACGCGGGCCAGGTCCCGGTGGTGAGGTCGAATTTGATCCGGGCCTCGAAGTTGCCGTGGCTTCGCGAGAACAGGCCCTGGGTCAGCAAGCGTGCCGACGTGTAACCAGCGTGCCCGCTGCCGTCACCGTTCCGCAGTGCCTTGATGACGAGGTGCCCCCGGCCGTCCAGGTAACTGTTGGCACGGCTGTTCGTGTACGTCTCCAGCTCATTGTTGTCGGTCCAGCGGCCGAGATCATAGGTCCATTTGGCGGGGTCAGGGGCCGCACCATACGGCCCGTTAAACTCGTCATCGAATACGTATGCCACCTTGCTCCGATCAGTACGAGAGACACCGGTGGCTAGGGTGAGCCCGCGGATGGCCCACCCCAGCACCGAGCGGCGTGTCATCACTATGACTGGCCCATGCTGACACCGGCCGCCATATCGGTGTTCGCGCCGACTGTGCTATCGCTCCCCGCGATTGTGAACGCTGAGTTAGAGATGTTCGCCGCTAGATAAGACGCACTCTGCGCCCCGTAGCCAAGCTCCAGACGGTAGCGGACATGATCCGCGTGGGCTGCCGCCTCATCGCTCTTGGCGATGCGCTGAACAAAGACGGCACCGAAGGTGCTGTCCCAGTAGGAGGTCAGCCAGGGATCCTGTCCATTACCCCAGGCACCAAACGGGGCAGCGAACACGGTGGACGGCCCGCTGGCTGTCACGCCCGTCTCGGACTGTATCTTCGCCAGCCCGGCCGTCGTCTCGGCCGTCACGCGCGCTTCGTACTGCGCGGCTGTCTGGCCGAAATTCCAGATGTAGTACTGGTACGCACTGGCCGTCATGCCGGCCCGATCAAGGCCGGTCAGGCACGAGGCTGGCGCGTACGGCATATATGCGTGACCGCACTCACCCGCGTGGAACTGGATAGTCCAGGTCCCGTCTGCGGCGTAGGGCACGATGGTGCTCCACAGCGCGTAGGCGTTGGGGCCAGTAGTGCTGTTCGTGCCGTTATCGATTCCCAGATAGTCCCCGTTCGCGTACCCGGTGACAATGAACGCCGTAGCGTGGAACCCATACTTCTGTAGGACCGGAGTGGCCTGCGTGAAGTCCTTGGTGAACGCATCATCGAACGTAATCAGCACCGGCTTGGCCGGGAGTGTCTCGGCCTTCCCCGCCAGCCACGCCGTGTACTGGGCCGGTGTGATGGTCGCGTAACCCGCCTTGGACAGCCAGGCCATCTCAGCCGTGAAGTTCGCCAGCGTCACGTTGTAGTAGTCGACCGAGCCAGCCACCGAGGACGGCGTGCCGATGTCGTGGAAGCACAGCACGGGGATCTGGGTCGGCACCTTGGTGGTGGTGCCGGACTTGGTGGTGGTGGCGGACTTGGTGGTGGTGCCGGACTTAGTAGCTGCGGTGAGGCCAAACACTAGTGAGAGCCCCACGAATACCGGCACCGCTATTCTTGTTATCTTCTTGTTCCAGACCATTGGACCACCCGCCTTACTTTTGCTCGCGCGGGATGAAGCGCGAGAGCGCGACGAGCAGGGTCAGCAGGACCGTGACTAGCACGATCAGAAACAATGCTCCGGTTCCGGTCGTGTAGCTGGTGGCCGAAAGAGCAACCCCACCCCCACCTGCGACCTTTCCGACAGGTACTTGCATTTTGAACATCTCCTTTTACGATCGACGGTTCTTGCGCAAGCGGGATAATGACCGCACTCGCTTCCATGTGTCACTTGATCCAGCACCAGTGATTTGCTTGAAGTAGCCGCTCAAAATAGCAGCGGTGAGCACGGTGGAATACGCGATCTCGATTGGGAAGACAAGAGCAACTAGCCGTGCCTTCCATCCCGCGTGCCACGCGGTGTTCAGGCTGTCTGCGATCATGAGGCCCATGATGATCAGGACCCACGGGGCGAAAAGGTGATCGCGGCCCAGAATCATGAGATAGAGCACCGCCACACGCATGGCCAGACCCCAGGCGAGACCGGCCTGACGTATCCACGGGAATGCCGTCCAGCGCGTCACGCCGAACTGCATGAGCGTCTGGATGTATCCTCGTGCCCATCGTTCTCGCTGAATGAACAGGCCCTTGACGGTCGACACAGGGATCGTGGTGGCCAGGCAGTTCTGCGGACGTACCATATCCCAGCGAAGATGCTTGAGAGCTATGGTGAGCTTCCAGTCCTCGGTCCAGTTGGTGTCGTCGTAAACCGAACCGTACGCGGCTACAACATCACGCATCGCGTGCACCCGGTACATGGCCGCCATGCCGGTCATGCAGCCGTACCGTCCCTTGCGCCGCCCGATCATCCGGCGGTCGCGCTCATACTCCATGGCCTGGAGAAGTTCAATGGGCGTGCGCTTGTACTCGATGAGATGGTTAGAGCTGACCGCACCGAGCCGCGGCTGACGCCGGAACAAGCTTTCCGCATTCCTGATCATGTCGTGCTCAATGATCGTGTCCGCATCCATGCAGACCACGAGGTCATCGTCGTCCAGATCAGGCAGGATGAGCCGGAGGGCCTGGTTCATCGCGCCCGCTTTGCGCCCCTGGTTCTGCACGGAGTTCAGGACACGCACACCATGCCCGATGGCGACCTCGGCCGTATTGTCAGTGCAGTTGTCGCACATAACGACAATCTCATCCGGCGGCCGTGACTGACCTTGAATTGACTTAATCGTAGTCCCGATATCCTGCGCCTCATTGTGCGCAGGAACGAGCACGGTCACCTTCACGTGACCCTTCATTGGGGTGTCACGGTGAGTGGTCATGACCCCGGAGCAGGTTCGGTCGGCGTTGACGGCGGCGTCTGGCGTCCGGAGGACGTCCGGGACGCGGCCCACGGCACGGCGGTCAGCGTCGGCGCGGTTTTCGGCCGGCGCAAGCTCGGCGTTCTGGATCATGAACCTGCCTCCGGTTCGCCGCGGCGCGGGCCGCTTCCATCGCGCTGGCTTGCTTTCCCCAGCCAACTGAGGTGGTTTATGCCTGCCGCGAGGTTCGCCTCGACGACGCGATTTGCTCTCATGGCTTCAGATTCGTGCGCGGCCGTAGCAGCGCGGATCGCAGCCAGTCGCAGACCGGTTGCAGCGTGCCGAGCTGGACGCAGGCTCCTGCGCGCGTACGCGCGGGCTCTTGCCGTCGGCGCCTGGCCGCCGTACGCTTTTGTTACTCTCCAGTAATGGAGGTCAGAGCATGGGGCTTGGCTATGAGCGGATGGGGTCCGGGCCGCCGCTCCTGCTGCTGCACGGGACCGGGCACCACCGGCGGGCCTGGGACGCCGTCACCGGGTACCTGGCGCCCAGCCGGGAACTGATCCTGGTCGATCTGCCGGGGCACGGCGCATCGCCGCCGCTGCGGCTGGCCGGCCGCCCACCGCTGGAGGCGCTGGCCGCGGAACTGGTCAGCTTCCTCGATGAGCAGAGCCTGGACCGGCCGCACATCGGCGGGAACTCCCTCGGCGGGCTGCTCGCGCTAGGGCTCGCCGCCTACGGCCGGGCCGCCAGCGCGACGGCGCTGTCCCCGGCCGGTTTCTGGCGGCGCGACAGCGAGTTCCACTGGGCCAAGGCGATCTTCAAGACCATGGAGATGGCCAGCGCGGGCAACCATCCGGCTGCCTCCTTCCTGTCCCGCAGCCGGGCCGGCCGCGCGCTGATGTACGCCGCCATCGTCAGCAGGCCGTCCCGGGTCAGCCCCGCTCAGGCTCACGCCGACGCCATAGCCTTCCGGGCGGCCCGGGACGCGATCAACATGATCATCAGCGTTCCGCCGTCGTTTACGCTGCCCATTCCGGACGACGTACCGGTCACGATCGCCTGGGGGACGCGCGACCGGCTGCTGCCGCCCGGCCAGGCCGCCGTCGCCCGGCAGCGGCTGCCCCAGGCGCGGTTCGTCCGGCTGCCGGGCTGCGGGCACGTCCCGATGACCGACGACCCGGCGCTGGTGGCCCAGGTCCTGCTGGACGGCAGCGCGCGGACCGTGGCGGGCGACCGCAACCTCAGCCAGCCGAACGGGACCGGCTGAGAGCCGCCGGGGCACACGTAGCCGGGCGGCACTAGGGCGAGGCAGGACCCAGCGGGCCCGGGCCATCCAGGCGGGTGAGGCGCCAGACGATCCCGAGGCCGGTGCCGGCCTTGGGCGTGACGTCCAGTGGCCGCGACCCGATCTCGGTAAAGCCCAGCTTGCGCGGAACCGCCGCGCTGGCCTCGTTCAGCTCGTCGTGGACGATCTCGACGTGGTTGATGCCCGGCAGCCGGAACGCCGCATCCGTAAGCGCGGCGGTCGCCGCCGTGGCCAGGCCCCGGCGAATGTAGCCCTGGTGGACCCAGTAGCCGACCTCCAGGCCCCTCGGGCCGATCCGCGCCATCAGCCCGCAGCTGCCGGCGACCTGGCCCTCGGTGGTGATCGCGTAGTTGTAGGCGGCCCCGGACTGCCAGTCGTGCTCGCACGCCGCGACAAATTCGGCAGCATTCTGCCGCGTGTACGTCGCCGCCCACGGCATCCAGGGCCGCAGGTGAGCCTGCGATTCGATGACCGACAGGTAGGCGGCATCCGCATCGCCGGCCTGCCACCGGCGGAGGATCACCGGCCCGTGCTCGAGCGTGCCGGCCGGGCGGTGCAAGGAATCGTGCATCCCCCCATGCTGCCCATCACCCGGCGGGACAACCCGGTTGCGGGGCCAGGCGATATCGTCGGCGCCGTGGTGCTGTCGCTATCGGCTGGTCGGCTGCGCGCCCTGCGGCTGCGGGCGCAGCTGCTCAGCGGGCCGACGGCGATGCCGGTGGCCGCGGTGGCCGCGCAGCTGGTCGGCCTGCAGGCCCAGGCCGCGCCGCCCGCCCGGCTCGCGGTCCGGGCCCGGGCCGCGGGCGGCACGGCCGCGGACGCCGACCGGGCCTGCGACACCGGCGAGGTCATCCGGACCTGGGCCATGCGCGGCACGCTGCACATGGTGGCCGGGCGGGACGTCCGCTGGATGAACAGCCTGTTCGGCCCGGTGTTCGCGGCCAAGGGCCGGCCCCGGCGCGCGCAGCTCGGGCTGGACGATGCCCGCTGCGAGCGCGCCCTGACGGCCCTGGCGGTGATCCTGGCCGGATCAGCCCCGCTTACCCGGGCCGAGCTGGTCAGCCGGCTGGCCGCCGAAGGAATCCGCATCGACCCGCGGACCCAGCAGCCGCCGCACCTGCTCGGCTACGCGGCGCACCGTGGCCTCATCTGCCGGGGCCCGGACCGCTCCGGCGAGGAACCCACGTACGTCCTGCTGGACGACTGGGCACCGGGCACGCCCGCGCTGAGTCACGATGACGCGCTCACCGAGCTGATCCGGCGCTACCTGCACGGTTACGGCCCGGCGTGCCGGGACGACTTCGCCGCCTGGTCCGGCCTGCCCGCCGCGCAGGCCAGGCGCGCGCTGGACCTCGTCGCGGACGACCTGGTGCCGATGCGGGCGGCCGCTGCACAGGCGGGCAGGGCGCAGCTCTTCACGCTGAACGGGGACAGCGGGGAGGCGCCCGGCGATACGCCGCCACGGCTGCTCGGGCACTTCGACCCGTATCTGCTCGGCTACCGGGACCGCAGCCTGATGCTGGACGCGGAGTACGCGCGGCGCATCCAGACGGGCGGCGGCTTCGTGCAGCCCGTGGTGCTGATCGGCGGACAGGTAGCGGGCACCTGGCGGCTGACGCGGCGCACCGCCGGGGCGGGACGGGCCGCCCGGGCCACGCTCACCGTCGAGCCGTTCACCGAGCTGCCGGCGGCCAGTGCCGATGGCCTCGCGGCCGAAGCTGCGGCCATCGGCCGGTTCCTCGGCGCGGATGTGACGCTCGAGAAGGTGGAAACGTGAACGAGCGCCAGCACGGGCGCGGCGGAAAGGAGCCCCCGATGGACGTCAAGGACGCCATGGCCGGGACAGTCACGGCCGCGCGGGACCAGCTGACCGGGCTGAGCCACCAGCTGCACGCCCATCCCGAGGTCGCCTGGACCGAGGAGCGCGCCGCCGCCTGGGTCTCCGCCGAGCTGGCCGGCGCCGGATTCGACGTCGAGGCGAACGCCTGCGGGCTGCCGACCGCGTTCATCGCCCGCAGCGGGACCGGCCCGCTGCACATTGGCATCTGCGCCGAGTACGACGCCCTGCCCGGCCTCGGGCATGCCTGCGGGCACAACATCATCGCGGCGGCTGCCGTCGGGACGGGTCTCGCGCTGGCAGCCGCGGCCGACGACCTGGGGCTGACCGTGACCGTGTTCGGCACGCCGGCCGAGGAAGGCGGCGGCGGCAAGGTCTACATGCTGGAGCGCGGGGCGTTCGACGGGGTGCACGCGGCGATGATGGTGCACCCGGGCCCGGTGGACGTGGCCGAGGCCCGCCCGTTCGCGGTATCCCACATGCTGGTGCGTTACCGGGGGCAGGCCACGCACGCGGCCGCTTACCCGGAGCAGGGCATCAACGCCGCCGACGCGTTCACCGTCGCGCAGGTGGCTATCGGGCTGCTGCGCCAGCAGCTGCCGCCCAGTACGCGGGTGCACGGGATCGTCACCCACGGCGGGGACGCCCCCAACGCGATCCCGGACCGCACCGAAGGCCGCTGGTACGTCCGCGCCGAGACCCTCGATGAGCTGGCCGGGCTGGAGCCCCGGGTGCGCCGCTGCTTTGCGGCGGGAGCACTGGCCACCGGCTGTGAGCTGGAGATCGAGGCGGATGCGCCGCCGTACGCCGAATTCCGCAACGACCCTGACCTGCTGCCGCTGTACCGGGCCAACGCGGAACGGCTTGGCCGCCAGTTCCTGGCCACGGGCCAGGACGGGCCGGACGGAGCGGCCGGCGGGGACGCCGCGTCGGCCGGCCGGATGAACCGCGCCTCCACCGACATGGGCAACGTCTCGCTGGTCGTTCCGGCGATCCACCCGTACATCGGGATCGGCTCGCTGCCCGCGGTGAACCACCAGAAGGAGTTCGCCGCCCACTGCGTCACCCCGGTGGCCGACCAGGCGCTCATCGACGGAGCCATCGGCCTGGCCTGGACCGCGGCGGACGCCGCCCGGGACGAGACCATCCGCGGCCGCCTGCTCGCCGGCGACAGTTGATGCCGTACGGTCCCGGCCGCTGACTGGAGCCGGCCGGGGGTGTGCAAGGGTGGGGCCAGGAGGTGATGGTGTGAAAATCGGTCTTCAGATTCCCGATTTCACCTGGGCAGGCGGCGCCGCACAGCTCGGTCCGACCCTGGCCACGGTGGCTCGCACCGCAGACGACGCTGGCTTCGCGCACATCATGGTCATGGACCATTTGTTCCAGATCCGCTCGGTCGGCCCGTCCGAGCACGAAATGCTGGAGGCCTACACCGCCCTCGGCTTCCTGGCCGCGCACACCTCGCAGGCGAAGCTGGGCACGCTGGTCACCGCGGCGATCTACCGGTACGCCGGCATCCTGGCCAAGACCGTCACCACGCTGGACGTGCTGTCCGGCGGCCGGGCCTGGCTGGGTATCGGCGCCGGGTGGAACGAGGAGGAGTCCCGCGGGCTGGGCATCCGGTTCCCCCCGATCGCCGAGCGGTTCGAGCAGCTCGAGGAGAACATCCAGATCTGCCTGCAGATGTGGGCCGGAGACGAGAGCCCCTACAACGGCAAGCTCAACCACCTCGACCGACCGCTCAACTCGCCGCAGGCGCTGACCAGGCCGCACCCGCCCATCATGATCGGCGGCGGCGGTGAGAAGAAGACGCTGCGACTGGTGGCGAAGTACGCCCAGGCGTGCAACCTCTTCCCCACCCCGGAGCTCCCCCGCAAGCTGGAGGTGCTGCGCGAGCACTGCGAGCGCGAGGGCCGTAACTACGACGAGATCGAGAAGACCGCCATCTTCCGCTTCGACGTGGGCCCCAAGGGCGAGAAGGCCGGTGAGGTCATCGACCAGCTCGGCCAGCTGTCGGAGATGGGCATCCAGACGGTGATCGGCGGCGTGGTGAACGTCGACCAGATCAGCCCGCTGGAGGTCATCGGCACCGAAGTGATCCCGGCCGTGGCCGGCCTGGGCTCCTGACCACCCGTTGCGGCCCGAGCCCCCGGACGGCTCAGCGGGGTACGTCGCGGGGAACGGCGAAGTCGACCATGCGTGCCTCGCCCGGGATCAGGTCGGCCCACTCCCCGTTGAAGTCCAGTACGGCGACCGCGGCCGTAGGGAACTTCTCCCGGACCCGGTCCAGCGGATCCGCGGCGGGGCCATCCACCATCTGCGCGATGCCCACGGCCAGCTCGATGAGGCCGGGGTTGTGCCCGATGAGCAGGACGGTCTGGTGCTCTCCGCCTGCCTCCCGCAACAGGTGCAGCAGGCTGAGCGCGGTCGCTTCATAGACCCGCTGCTCGTAGCGGACGGGCGGCTCAGTGCCGAGTTCACCGGCCATCAGGGCCCAGGTGTCGCGCGTCCGGCGCGCAGTGGAGCACAGCACCACATCAGGCACGTATCCCTTGTCCCGTAGCCACCGCCCCATGACCGGAGCGTCGCGGCGTCCGCGATCGTTCAGCGGGCGCTCGCTGTCCGCCACATCCGGCCAGGCCGACTTGGCGTGCCGCAGCAGCAGAAGCCGGCGCGTCTCATCTGCCATGTCATCAGCCTGACACAGCTTGACCGGGTCATTCACCTGAATGTCGGCCGGAGAATGGCTGTAGTTCGTCAGCCGGATACCGGCCGGACCCGGGCCGGACTCAAAAAGCGGCATCGGCATGCCGTGCCTGTTCAGGTCTCCCTGGATCGCCAGCTGCTGCCGGGAGTACAGCAAAGGTCCAGCACCGGGGACAACCGATTTAACGCGCAGGCGTTAAGTACGGATTGTCACGCGCGCCGCGTCGGTGCGGCATCCTTAAGCTCATGAGTGACGACGGGAAGCTCGGCCGCCGGGCGTTCCTGGGCGCGGCTACGGCCGGGGTGGCCGCCGCGCTGGCGGCCTGCTCATCGGGAGCGAAGCCGGCTGCCGCACCCACGGGAACAGCCCGGAAGGCGGCGACGCCGCGGCGCTCAGCGGCGGTGGCGGAGAACGCCCGGCCCGGCAACCCGCACTGGGAGATCCGCCAACTGGGGGCAGCGCACGAGATCGAGGGGTACGCGGGCAAGGCCAGCGTGCTGCCGGGTGAATCCTTCCCGCTGTTCGTTTCCACCACCTCCTCCGGCTACCAGGTGACGGCGTTCCGGATGGGCTGGTATCAGGGCGATGGGGCCCGCCAGGTGTGGCAGTCCGGCCCGCTGCGCGGCCACCAGCAGAACGATCCCGTGCTGGCCGGGGCGGCGAACACGGTCCAGACAGACTGGGACCCGGCGCTGGACGTGCCGACGGATGACTGGCCCGCGGGCTCCTACCTGCTCCGGCTGGACGCCGACTCCGGCGCCCAGCGCTACGTGCCGGTGACCGTCCGGTCGGCGAGCACGGCCGGCAAGGTGGTGCTCAAGAACGGCGTCGAGACCTGGCAGGCGTACAACACCTGGGGCGGCTACGACCTGTACAAGGGGCCGGACGGTGGCTACGCCAGCCGGTCGCTGGTGGTCAGCCTGGACCGGCCGTACGACGAGAACGGCGCGGCCATGTTCCTGACGTACGAGCGGAACGCCGTCAAGCTTGCTGAGTTCATGGGGCTTCCGCTGGCCTACGTGACCAGCATGGACATCGCGGCGGACCCGCACCTGCTGGACGGGGCCAGCGCGCTGATCTCCCTCGGCCATGACGAGTACTGGTCCCCGGCCGAGCGCGCCAACGTGACCGCCGCCCGGGACGCCGGGGTGAACCTGGCCTTCCTCGGGGCGAACGCGATGTTCCGCCGGACCCGGCTGGAGGGCACCGGCCTGGGCAGCGACCGCCTCGTCGTCTGCTACAAGACCAGCTACGCCGACGACCCGATGTACGGCCACGACGATGCGCTGGTGACCAGCGACTGGCGGGGACCGGTCAGCCCGGATCCGGAGTCGTCGCTCGTCGGCACCCTGTACGAGTCCTACCCGGCCCAGGCCGCCTACGTGGTGGCCAGCCCCAGCAGCTGGATCTTCAAGGGGACCGCCGTCCCCGACGGCGCGTCCTTCCCGAACCTGGTGGGCATCGAGTACGACCGGGTCAACCCGGGATACCCGCTGCAGCGCCCGATCGAGGTGCTGTCGCACTCCCCGCTGACCTGCAACGGCGTGGCCAGCTACGGCGATTCGGCGTACTACACCCACTCCGGCGGCGCGGGCGTGTTCAACGCGGGCACGATGCGCTGGGTGGAAGCGCTGTTCGGAGACCAGCCGCACGGGATCACCGGCGCGACGCCCGGCTTCGTCCGGCAGGCCACCGCCAACGTGCTCCGCGCCTTCGCCGACGGCCCGGCCGCCGCTGCCCACCCCGCGCACGACAACCTGGACGCGATGCACGAGTACCCCGGTGACCGCATCGGGTCCGGCAGCAACCTGTCCTGACCGGCCCGGCAGCCCAGACCGGACTGTCACCCCTGAGTGCCAAGTGATCGAGGTAACCGGCCGGAAAGCACCGGGCCCGGAACTCCACGCCAAGGGGGCATCCTGAGCCGGTGGGCAACAGCGCCCAGCCGGGCTGACTACGGTCTTACGGCCCGGACGATGGCCGAATGCATGCCGTTCGTCACCTGGTGAGTAGCGGTGATGCTGATGCCGGTGAAGCCAGCCCGGGCCAGGCCGTCCTGGTATTCGGCGAAGGACAAGGCCCCCGCGATGCAGCCGATGGTGCCGCCGCGCCGGGCCCGTTCGGCCTCGGTCAGGTGATCCTCGGCGATGATGTCGGAGACCCCGAACCGGCCCCCGGGCCGCAGCACGCGAAAGCTTTCGGACAGCACAGCGCCCCTGTTACCGGACAGGTTGATCACGCAGTTGGAGATGATCACGTCCACCGAGCTGTCCGGCAGCGGAATGTCCTCAATATGGCCCGGAAGGAATTCCACGTTGACCGCGCCTGCCTCGGCCGCGTTGGCCCGGGCCAGGTCAAGCATCTCGGCCGTCATGTCCAGGCCATACGCCTTGCCCGATGGCCCGACCCGGCGAGCGGACAACAGCACGTCGATGCCGCCCCCCGACCCAAGATCAAGAACCGTCTCACCGTCCTTGAGGTCAGCGACAGCGAGCGGGTTACCGCAGCCAAGACTGGCCGCAACAGCCAACTCGGGCACTTTGCCCTGCTCAGCACCGGAATACAGGCCGGCGCCGGTCCCGGTCTCCGCCGCCCCGCCGCAGGAATCAGCGCAGGTCGCGACCCCCCCGTCAGTGACGACGACGGCGGCCTGCGCATAGCGGCGCCGCACCCGCTCGTGGATCCGTTCCAGATCGCCGGGCCCGGTCATGACGGCGGGCAGCCGATGAGGGCACCGAGGCTGGCGAGTGCTTGGCTGCGGGCCCGGTAGTAGACCCAGACGCCGCGCTTCTCCCGCTCGACCAGCCCCACATCATGAAGCACCTTCATGTGGTGGCTGATCGTCGGCTGAGACAGGTCAAAGGCGTCGTTCAGATCACAGACACATGCCTCACCGCCAGGATGGGAGGCGACCAGCGACATCAGCCGCAGCCGGACCGGATCAGCCAGGGCCTTCAGCAGCGGTGCGACCTGCTCAGCCTGCCCGGCCGACAGCGGCCCGGCCGACAGCGGAGAGCAACACGCGGCCGTATCCGCCGGGCTCAGCATCCCCAGTGGAATTGACATACATCTATATTGACGGATCCCGATTTCTCGTGGCAAGCTCGGCTGCAGGAAAGACATAGACAGACATCAAAGTCTTGGTCACCTGGAGGTTCCCGTGTCCCGTGTGCAGCTCGCGCTGAACGTCAACGACATCGACGAGGCCGTCGCCTTCTACAGCAGGCTGTTCGGCACAGAGCCGGCCAAGCGCCGCCCCGGTTATGCGAACTTCGCGGTCACCGAACCGCCGCTGAAGCTGGTCCTGCTGGAAAACCCCGGCCAGGGTGGCACCCTGAACCACCTCGGCGTCGAAGTCCCCGACGTCGGCACCGTCGACGCCGAGCAGACCCGCCTGGCCGGAGTCGGGCTCGCCTCCACTGACGAGCGGACCACCACCTGCTGCTACGCCAAGCAGGACAAGTTCTGGGTCCAGGGCAGCCCGGGCGGCGAGTCCTGGGAGATCTACACCGTCCTGGCCAACAGCGAGAGCTTCTACGGCGACCACGCCGCAGCCCGCTGGGACGACAGCACCGCCGGCGCCGCCGGCACCGGATCGTCCGTATGCTGCGAAGGCAGCGTAGAGGAAACCGGCGAACCGACGGTCGCCTCAGTCGCGCCCTGCTGCTGACCTGAGCCGCAGCCGACGACGGAATGAGTGAGTTGACGCTGGGCCGGCAGCCCGCTGATGACCGAGTGCCCACGGAAAGGCCACGCTCATGATCGACGTCCCGCAGGTGCTGTTCGTCTGCGTCCATAATGCCGGCCGGTCCCAGATGGCCGCGGTCCTGCTCGACCACGAGGCCCACGGGCACGTGCGGGTCATGTCGGCGGGATCGCAGCCCGCCAGCGAGATCAACCCCGCCGTCATTCAGGCCATAGCCGAAACCGGCCTCGACCTGTCCCGGGAGTTCCCCAAGCCGCTCACCACCGATAAGGTCCTGGCCGCCGACATCATCATCACCATGGGCTGCGGCGACGCCTGCCCCGTCTACCCCGGCAAACGCTATCTCGACTGGGACCTGCCCGATCCCGCCGGGCTTCCGCTGGAAAAGGTCCGCCCCATCCGCGACGACATCCAGCGCCGGGTACGCCAGCTGATCACCGAACTGGATCTGCCCGCCGGCGCCTAACCGGCATGCGGAGAGCGGATGAACACCCGCACGGCACAAGCTGCCCACCGATCCGGCGGAAAGCCACCGCAATCGGTGGGTGCGCGGGCTTGAGCGCTACCTGCTGAGGTGGGGACGGAGGAGGGCCAGGTCAGGATCGCTGAGACGGTCGCTGGCGGTCGCGGCCTGGTGCCAGTGCGGGTAGATCAGGTCAGGCGTGCTCACCTCGTCGAGGGAGACGCGCTCCTCGCTGGACAGCACCAGGTCCGCGGCGGCCAGGTTATCGGCCAGCTGATCGTCGGTGCGCGCGCCGACGATCACGGACGTCACTCCGGGGCGGCTGAGCAGCCAGGCCAGCGCGACCTGGGCGGCCGAGACCGCATGGGCCTTGGCGATGTCGATGAGGACCTCGATCGTGTCGTAG
This sequence comes from uncultured Actinomycetes bacterium, assembly GCA_963775825.1. GTDB lineage: Bacteria > Actinomycetota > Actinomycetes > Streptosporangiales > Streptosporangiaceae > Bog-532. The sequence goes on along the minus strand of CAVZKY010000031.1, from coordinate 68,210 downwards.
AGCCGGTCCTCGTTGCGCACGGGAGGCTCGTTCCACTCCTCGCTGAGGTGGCGGGAGTTTTCCGGCTGCTCGGCATCCCGGCGGAACTTGCCGGACAGCAGGCCGCCGGCCAGCGGGCTCCAGATGAGGACACCCAGGCCCTGGTCGAGGGCCAGCGGGATCAGCTCGTACTCTGCGTCACGCGCCTCCAGGGAGTAGTAGATCTGCTCGGCCACGAACCGCTGATAGCCCCGGGCATCCGCCGCGGCCAGCGCCTTCATGAGCTGCCAGCCCGAGTAGTTGGACGCGGCCAGGTAGCGCACCTTGCCCGACTGCACCAGTGAGTCGAGGGCGGACAGGGTCTCCTCTACGGGCGTCTGCCCGTCCCACTCGTGCACGTGGTAGATGTCGATATGGTCGGTGCCCAGCCGGCGCAGGCTCGCCTCGGCCCCGCTCAGGATGTGATGCCGGGATAGGCCGGCGTCGTTCGGCCCGTCGCCCATCGGCATCCGCACCTTGGTCGACAGCAGCAGCTCGTCGCGCCTGCCCTTGATCGCCTCGCCGACCATCTCCTCGGCTGTGCCCTGGGAGTAGACATCCGCCGTGTCGATCAGGTTCACCCCGGCATCCAGGGCCATGCCGATCTGGCGCCGCGCGCCCTCGACGTCGGTCGAGCCGACCGCGCCGAACCCGCCCTTGCCGCCGAACGTCATCGTGCCGAGGGTCAGCGTCGAGACCCGGAGGCCGCTTCGGCCAAGCTGACGGTATTCCATGGTGAAACCCTTCTCGCAGCGTCGTCTGTGGTGTCGGTAGACAACTTACGGTGGCGGCGTGTCAGTGCCGGGCAGGGGCCTGCTGGTGCCTCCCGTACACCCGGTACGGTTCCAGGTCGGCCCACTTGACCTCCACGCCGAGGCCGGGCCGATCGGGATCGGGGTGCAGGACGCCGCCGTCAGGACGCAGCACGCCGTCGAAGGCCACGTCCTCGATGCGGACATGGGTATGGAAGTACTCCAGGTGCCGGGCCTTCGGCACGCCGCAGAAGGCGTGCGAGCTGACCGTCGGCGCACAGTGCGCGGACAGCTCCACCTGATGCGCCTCGGCCAGGCCGCCGACCTGCAGCAGGCCGGTGATCCCCCCGCACCGCGTGACGTCGGCCTGCAGGCAGTCCACGGCCCCCGCGTTCAGCAGCGCCGCGAAGTCGGGCAGCACGTAGCCGTATTCACCAGCCGTAACGTCGAGCCCGGCGGGCCCGCGGTCCCGCAGCAGCCGCAGGCCCTCAGGGTCCTGCGAGCTGACCGGCTCCTCGAACCAGCACACTCCCCAGTCGCGGGCGAACCGGTCCGCCCAGTACAGCGCGCTCTTGCGGGTCAGGGCGCCGTTGGCGTCGGCGAACAGCTGAACGTCATCCCCGGCCTCCTTGCGCACGGCCGTCAGGCGCGCCGGGTCCTGGTCCGGGTGGCGGGAGGTCTTGATTTTCATCCGGGTGAGCCCCTGCGCCGCCCAGTCGCTGATCTGCTCGCACAGCCGCGGCAGCGGGTAGTTGGTGAAGCCGCCGCTGCCGTAGATGAGGACCCGGTCGCGGAAGGCGGGCAGCACCCGGTACAGCGGCTGGCCCAGCAGCCGGGCCTTGAGGTCCCACAGCGCGATGTCGACCGCGGATGTGGCCATCGCGCCCACTCCGGGCTGCCCGGCGTTACGGAGCTGGACCGACATCTCGCGCCAGGCCATCGGCGGGGACAGCGCATCGGCACCGGTGACGACGCCGGCCAGCTTGGTCTCGGCCAGCATGGCGGCGGACACGTCGCCGTAGGTGTAGCCGATCCCGGTCTGCCCGCCGGCGCGCGCCTCGACCAGGATGATGACCGTGGAAGACCAGGTCAGCGTCCCATCTTGTTCTTTGCCGTCCGGCCCATCGGTGGGGAACTCGAACGCGTGCACCGTTACGCTCTCGACCGGGATCATGCTCATCCCGCTACCCACTGGACGGCGGCCAAACGCCCGGCAGCCGTCAGCGGGAGCGCGGGCGTGAGCGCCATCACCGGCATCCGGGACGTCCCAGCGTGCGCCGGCGTGTCGCCGCGCTGGCTGACCGGCATCGCGGCGAACCTGGCGCTGGTCCGACCCGATTATCTCGATCCTGTGGGGCGTGCTCGCGTTTCACGAGAGGGTGCACGCCGGGCCGATCCACCTGCTGATGGCGGCGTTCAGCACCGTCGTGCTCGCCGCCGCGGTGGTGGTCCTGGCCCGGTCTCCGCTGCTGTCGGATGATCAGCAGCAGGACCACGAGGATGGCCAGAGCAGGCGCCGGCCGGGAGACCAGCCGCGGAGCGAGTCCCCCCACCCCGCGCGGAGTTAGCCGTGCCGCCCGGCTGGGACGCCCCGGCCGGCGCAGAGCGCCGGGAGGCAGAGCGGGAGCAGGCCCGTAACGCGGAGGCCTGCGGACGCATGTGGCGCCGGTTGAACTGGCGCCAGTCCTCCCGCCCATCCGGCCACCGGATCAGCGCCGCCCAGCCCCCCCGGTACCGCGCCCAGGCCACGATCAGGCAGGGACGCCAGCTGGTGTCGCTGTATAGCACCTCCGCCACCCGGCGTACGGGCGCCCGGCGCGGGCTGTCCATCAGTTCACCGGCCGGTACCCGGGTCAGCATCGGGACGGTTCCGACTGGCGGCGGATAGCCGCCCGCAGGCGTTTTCCCAGCTCCCATGCGTTAGACGATAACAGATTCGAATGCTTGAGGCAGTTGGGGGATTAACCGAACAGAACCGCCTACAGGGCCATAGATGAACAGAAGGTAAACTGAAGGTGGACTAAAGCTTTCAAAAAGATGGCCGGAAAGGCTGAAAGATCGCCGTCTGCGCGAATCAGCGAGGCCAGGCTGGGCAGGAAGACCCTTATGGTTACGGACATCCGCGAAGTTGAAATGAAGTATGAGGCCGGTCCGGAGACCGTGCTGCCACCACTGGAAGATCTCCCCCGCGTGGCGAGCGAGGCCGGTCCCGATGAGCTGAAGCTCGAGGCCGAGTACTACGACACCGAAGACCTGCGGCTGCTGCGTGCGGGCGTCACGTTGCGGCGCCGCCGCGGTGGCAAGGACGCGGGCTGGCATCTGAAGCTGCCGGTCGGCCCGCAGACCCGCCGGGAGATCCAGGCACCGCTCGGCCGCCCGGGCCGGACGGTACCCAACGAGCTGGCCAGCCTGGTCCGCGTGTACACCCGCGGCGAGCCCCTGGCCCCGGTGGCCCGGATCGCCACCGTGCGCCAGACCCGGACCCTCATCGACGAGGCCGGGAAGTCGCTCGCGGAAGTGGTCGCGGACGAGGTTTCCGCGCAGACCCTGGGCGACTCCACCACCATCTCCAACTGGCGTGAGGTCGAGGTCGAGCTGACCGGCGGTGACCGCCGGCTGCTGCGGGCCACGGACAAGCGGCTGCGCCGCGGCGGCCTGCGCCCCGCGGGCCGCACCGCCAAGCTGGAGCGGGCGCTGGCCGGCCAGCTGCCCACCGGGGACAGCCAGGAGCGTCCAGGTGGCCGCGGCTCGGCCGCCGACCTGGTGCTGGCCTACGCCGAGGAGCAGGCCGACCTGCTGAAGGCCCTCGACCCCATGGTGCGGCGCGATGAGCCTGACTCGATACACCAGATGCGGGTCACGACCCGGCGGCTGCGCAGCACTCTGCAGTCGTTCGGCAAGATCCTGCGGACCGCCGATACCCTGCACCTGCAAGGCGAGCTGCGCTGGCTCAGCCACGTACTCGGCGACGCACGGGACAGTGAGGTGCTGGCCGCGCACATCCAGCGTGACGTGGAACACCTGCCCGTCGAGCTGGTCATGGGCCCGGTCCAGGCCCGGCTGCGGGAGCATTTCGCGCCGCTGGCCGCGCGGACCCGGACCGCCGTGCTCGAGACCCTGGACTCGGAGCGCTACTTCGCGCTGCTGAACGAGCTCGACCAGATCCTGGCGAACCCGCCGCTGGGCCCGGACGCCACCCGGCCCGCCGGCGAGGGCATGGCCCGCGCGGTGGCCCGCGCCTACCGGCGGACCGCCCGCCGGATGGGCCAGGCCGCGGACGCCCACTCCAGCGAGGCCACCAACGTGGACCTGCACGCCGCGCGGCGGGCGGCCAAGCGGGCGCGCTACGCGGCTGAGGCGGCGCGTCCGGTGTACGGCAAGCAGGCCAAGCGGTTCGCCAAGCAGATGAAGACCATGCAGACCACCCTGGGCAATCATCAGGACGCGGTCATCGCACGGAACACGATCCGGGAAATCGGCGTCCGGGCCCACCTGGAAGGCGAGAACGCGTTCACCTTCGGGCTGCTGCACGAGCACAACACCTGCGCGGCCCGGGATTCCGAGCGGCACGCGTGGCAGGACTGGAAGCACGCCTCCCGCCGCAACTACCGCAAGTGGCTGCACTAGAGCCACCAGCCGTCAGCCGTTGCGTGGCCCCCGCCCAGCCCGGGCGGGGGCCACACGCGGCTCCGGGCCGTATTCTCCCTGCTGGACCGTTGACCGGGAATCTGGTGAGGGCAGCGGCTTAATGGCGTACGCGATCAGGGATCGCGTGACGGGGCGCCGCGGCGTCTTGCCTAAGACGCGAGCAACTCCACTATCCTGCGCCAGGCGTCATCCCGGGCCTCCCGGCTGAATGGCGGCGTGCCCGGCCAGAAGAACGCGTGCCCGACCCCGGGGTAGCTGACCAGCTCGTGGTCCACGCCTGCAGCGGTCAGCGCGGTGCGGATCTGCTCCCGCTGCCCGGCGTCGATCAGCGCGTCATCCTCGCCTGCCAGGTACAGGATCGAGCCGGTGATTCCCGGGGTCAGGTCCAGCGTGGGCGTGGGCTGGCTCATCGGGATGTCGGTGCTCGTCAGCCAGCCGCCGTACAGCACCGCGGTCCGGCTGACCGGCAGCCGACAGGCCGCCAGGTAGCTCAGGTGGCCCCCGGCGCTGAACCCGACCACCGCGACCCGGTCGATCCCCGGCTCCGATTTCAGCCATTGCAGGCCCGCCGCGACGTCGGCCAGCGCCTGGTCGCGCCGGAGCCGGTGCAGGTAGCCGAAGCCCTCCTGCCGCCCGGCGTCATCGCGTTCCAGCCAGTGGCCCGGCGCGGCGTCCCGGTGGTAGAACTCCGGCGCGATGGTCAGGAACCCGGCCCCGGCCAGGTCATCGGCTATCCCGCGGATGTCCGGGTTCACCCCGAACAGCTCGTGCGCCACGATCACGCCGACCGGTGCCGGGTCCGTCGCGGGCCGGGCCAGGTACGCGGGCAAGCTGGTGCCGTCTTTGACCGGGATCTTGATGGTTGTCATAGTTCCTATGGTCAGCTCCCGGGACAGTGGTAACCACAGCGACTTTTTACTGGTAACAGCATGAGTACTCTTAGGACCATGACTTCCGGCGGAGATCCCGCGGCGCTGGGCCAGCTGCTCAGATCCCGGCGCGAGCGCCTCGTGCCCGCCAACGTGGGTCTGCCTGCGGGGCGCCGCCGGCGCACGGCCGGCCTGCGCCGCGAGGAAGTTGCCCTGCTGGCCAACCTGTCCGCCACCTACTACACGTTCCTGGAGCAAGGCCGCCCTGTGCGGCCTTCGGCGCAGGTCCTCGACGCGCTGGCCTCCGCGCTGCGGATGTCCGCCGCCGAGCGCCGCTACCTGCACGTCCTGGCCTACGGTCTCGGCGGCGCCAGCGGTACCGCCCCAGGCGCGTCGGCCCCGCCGGAGCGGCTCGATCCCGCTGTGGCCGACCTGGTCCAGCGGCTCGAGCCGTTCCCGACCCTGGTCAAGGGCCGCCGCTGGGACGTCCTGGCCGCCAATCCCGCCGCGCGCGAGCTGTTCGCCGACTGGGCGGCGGGGTCCCCGGGCGAGCGCAACCTGGTGCGCTGGATGTTCACCACCGACCAGGCCCGGGAGGTCTACCTGGAGTGGGAGCCCGAAGCCCGGGCCATGCTCGGCCGCTTCCGGCTGTCCGCCGCCCGGTACCCGGACGACCCCGATGTCCGCACGCTGATCGCCGAGCTCCAGCGCGACAGCGAGCACGTCCGGGACTGGTGGCCGCGCCACGACGTCGCCGCCATCGGGGGCAGCGGCCCAAAAAAGCTCCGCCACCCCCAGCTCGGTCCCATCGAGTACTCCCACGTGGTCCTCCAGGTCGCCGACTACCCGGACCAGACCCTGGTCACCTACTCCGCCGCCACCCCGCTGGAGTCAGGTCGATAGCTTCCTCCCTGGCCGTCTGCTCGGTCTGCACGATGAGCACGTCGCAGGGCGCCCGGTAGCCAACGTTGCGATACCGAGCCGAGCCGGTGCCCGGCCAGCGGGTCCCTAGTCGCTGACCTGCCCCGATTCCCGGTCAACGATCCAGGTTCTGGAAAACCGTGGTCCGTGCCGAGGTATAGGTCCGGTAGTTAGCGGTTGAGGGAGATGCCTGCCCGGGCCGGGACCGAGGCCGGTCAGGTGATGGGCGGCAGGACCTGGGTGGTGTCCAGGACCGGGCGGAACAGGTCGCCCCGTTCGGCGAGCCGGCCGAAGATGTTCCGGATCGTGAAGCTGTCCGGCCGCAGGGCGGGATCGTCCAGCTCATCCCAGGCGATGGGCGCGGACACCGGGGCCCCGGCCAGGGGGCGCGGACTGTACGGCGCCACCAGCGTCTTGTGCCCGGAGTTCTGCGTGTAGTCCAGCCGGGCATGCCCGCTGCGGTCACGCAGCTCCCACTTCCAGCTCACCAGCTCCGGTACGACATCGCCGACGGCCCGCGAGACCTGCTCGACCCAGGCGGTGACTTCGGCTGGGCTGGGACCCGGCGCGATCGGAATCCAGATCTGGATGCCGCGGCGTCCGGTGACCTTGGGCTGGCCACGGACGCCGAGATGGTCCAGCGCCGTCCGGTGCAGCCGGGCCAGCACGAGCAGGTCCTCCCAGGAGGTGGCCGCGCCGGGATCGATATCGATGAGTGCATACGTGGGGCAGCCGGGGGCGTCCGCGCGAGCGGTCCAGGCGTGCCACTCCAGCGCGCCGAAGTTCGCCGCCCACACCAGCGCCGCGGGCTCGTCGACCATCAGGTACGTGGTGGCCTCGCCCGCGCTCACGCCCGGCCTGTCCCAGCGCGGGATCCATTCGGGCGCGTGCGAGGGCAGCTGCTTGTGCCAGAAGCCGCGGGTGCCCGCCCCGTTGGGGTACCGGTTCATGTTCAGCGGGCGGCCCTGCAGGTACGGCAGGATGACCGGGGCAATGCGGGCCGCGTAGTCGATGAACTCGCGCTTGGCCACCGGCTCCTCGCCGGGGCGGGGCGGGAAAAGTTCCTTGTCCAGGTTGGTCAGCCGGAGACGGTGCCCGTAGACCTCCCAGGTCCCGCCGGATCCGAGCGCGTCCAGGGCGGCAAGCTGGTCCGTGGACGGGCCGTCGCTGCCGACGTCCGGCTCCTCGGTTGCCTTCCCGCCGGGATGTGCGGAGCGCCGGGTGCTTCTCGCTCGTCCCCTGGGCGCAGCCGTCCGCCCGGCCTGCCCGGAGTGCCCGCCATCCTGCACCGGGACCGACGCCTTCGACGGGGGCAGGTCCGAGCGCCACATCCGGTCCGGATTGGCCTTCACCTCATCGTTGGTGCGCCCGCTCAGCACCGATTCGGGATAGTCCTCGGGGTTCCAGCCCTTGACGGCGTACTCGTCGTGCTTGTGCAGCAGCAGCCACTGCTCCTTGCCGGACCGGTCCGGCTCGCCCCGCCGGACCAGGATGAACCGGCCGCGCAGCTTCTGCCCCTGCAGGTCAGCGTGGAAATCACCGGCCGCGACCGCGGCCGCCGGGTCATCGGTGGCGTGCGGCTCCCACGTGCCGGTGTCCCATACGATCACGTCGCCGCCGCCGTACTGCCCGGACGGGATCACGCCCTCGAAGTCCAGGTACTCGATGGGGTGGTCCTCGACGTGGATGGCCGCGCGCCGGACGTCCGGATCGAGGGTCGGGCCCTTGGGCACGGCCCAGCTCACCAGCACGCCGTCGATCTCGAACCGGAGGTCGTAGTGCAGCCGTCGCGCCCGGTGCCGCTGCACGACGAACCGCGGCGCATGACCGGGTCCGCCGGCGGGCGCCTTCGCCGTACCGCGGGCCCGCGCGCTACGCGACCGGCCCGAAGGCTCCGGGGTCTGCGCGAAGTCCCGCTTCTGCTCATACGGCGTGAGCCGATCCGCGGCCGCCTGGCCCGCGGGTGCTCGGGCCGCCTTCCGTGGCGCCGCAGTCTTCGCCGCGCCGGCCTTCGTCCCGGCGGCAGGCTTCCGCCCGCTGGCCGCCTCCCGGTCGCTGGCCGCCTTCTGTCCGCTGGCCGCCTTCGGCCCGCTGGCCGCCTTCGGCCCGCTGGCCGCCTTCTGTCCGCTGGCCGCCTCCTGCCCGCTGGCCGCCTTCGGCCCGCTGGCCGCCTTGCTCCTGCCCGAGGGCTTCTTCGCGGCGGACTTGCCCGCCGCCGCGGTTTTCGTCGCGGCCGCGGGCTTGTCCGGGGCCGCGGGCTTGTCCGGGGCCGCGGTCTGCGTCGCGGCGGAGGTCTTCCGGGACGCCGCCATGATCAGACCGTTACCCCGGACACGCGGCTGACACTCCCCTAGACTTCCCGCGAACCAGCCGCAGATGGAGACCGCCATGGCCGATGCCGTCCGCTACCCCTCGGGGGAGGACCGCGTTTGTGCCGCGGTGGCGCTTGGCTGGCAGGTGGCGGTGCTCTACCACTCCCCCGTCCACCGGGGCCCGGTGGAGGATCCGCCCCGCGCGGCGCGCCTGCCGGGGTACTCCGGGTTTTCGCCGGCTACGCACGCCAGATGGCTGGGCGAGCAGATCGCGGCGACCGCGGGCCACCTGGTCACAGACCCGCCGCAGGCCCTTACGGAGGCGCTGTCCGCCGCCCTCGCCTGGCTGGACGCCGCGGACCGGGAACGCGAGACCACCCTCAGCGCCATCTTCACGCTGCACTGCCGGCTGCTGGAGGCGCTCTACGTCACCGACTTCCGGCTCGGCAAGGCTTACGGGCTGGGACGAGCGCTGGCCGAAACATCGCTCGTCCCAGCGAGAGCCCACGGCAACGGCGCGGCCGCAGCGTTCCGTGACCTGCTGGCGAGCGGACGGGTGAACACGCTCAACGACTGGCTGGTCGAGCTGAAGACCCTTCTGCCCGATCACGCCGCTTACGCGGTGACCAGCGGCCTGCGCGACTGGCGGGACTGGGTGGCGAAGCAGCCGGCCGCCGCGGACTGGCCCAGCGCGCAGAAAGCGGTGCACGTCCAGGGATATCTGTGGCGGGAGCTGGTCACCGGGGAGAAGGCGGCGACGGACATGCTGAACCTGTCCGGTTACCTGGCCGCGGCCCGGCAGATCGCCTGGCGTTTCCGGTGGGTGATTCTGCTCGCCGTGCTCGCGGCCGTCGGGGTCGTCGTCACCCTGGTCCTGCTGCCCGGCGTCTCGCCCACGGCCCGGCTGCTCGGCGCCCTGGCCTGGATCGGCGCTACGCTCGCGGCGGCCATGAGGGCTTCCGACGCGCTGTTCGGCTCGGCGGTCAAGGGCGCCGAAGGCTGGCTGTGGCAGACCGAGCTGGACGAATCCGTGGCTCAGGCCGCCACCCGGCTGCCACCGCCGGCCCGGCCCCGGCGGATCACCGGCTCAGCAGCCGGGGCCATGGCGCTGAGCGGCGCCGAACCACACCCGGCGGGCGAGCTGCCCGCCGCCCCTGCGGCCACGTGAGCACGGCACTACGTAAGTACGCCAGCACGTAAGCCCTGGCTACTTGAGGATGTTGACCGCCCGCGCGACGACCAGGGCGACGGTGATGATCGAGATGCCCGCCTGCGCCGCCATCGCGGCCTTGGCCCAACGGGACAACGGCATGACGTCCGTCGGGCTGAACGCGGTGGCGTTGGTGAACGACATGTACAGGTAGTCGCCGAACATCGGCTCCCAGTCGGCCGACGCCAGGTCCGGGCTGGTCATCTGGGGGAACATGAAGTCCGGGTAGAGCTTGGTGGCGTGGGCCCGGGCTACCGGCCCGCCGCGGTCGAACTCCCAGTACCACAGGCCGAAGACGATGACGTTGGTGAGCCAGATGACCGCCCCGGAGCCCAGCAGCGGCCCGGCGGAGTTACCCTCGGTGCCCTGAATCAGCCCGTTCACCAGATTCGCTGCCGACCAGGCGTTAGCCAGGCTGATGAGGGCAGCCCCGCTCAGGCTCAGTACCCGGAGCACTTTCGATTCGCGGTCGATCCGGTGCGGGTTCAGCACGGTGATCAGCACGAAGACCACGCCCTCGAGCATCGGCAGCAGCCACGTCGGCCGGAACAGCACCAGCTTGCCGGGCAGCGGCCCCTGCAGCAAGATCGCGACGGTGATGGCCAGGACCACGTGCCAGCGGGGCTCGCCGTGGGTCTTCCGCCGCCACGCGGGTACGAACGCCTTGCGGACCCCGGGGACCACACCCCGCTCCCCCACGACCAAGGCCCGTTCCAGCTCCGACATGCGTTGGTGCAACTGCCGGATGCCTTCGAGCACTTCGCGGTGCGCGGCCGGCTGACCGGGATCGGCCGGGCCGGGCGAGGAGGCCGACTGACCGGGGCCAGCCGTGCCGGGCGAAGAGGCCGACTGACCGGGGCCGGCCGGGCCGGGCGAGGAGGCCGGCGGGGCCGGGTGCTCGCTGCGGGTCCGGCAGGCCGTCAGCCCCACTGAGGCCCTGTTCCCTGCTGTCTGCCATCCCTCCAGTGTGGCCCGTGGCCGCACCGGCTGTGCCAGGGGCGCGCGGCCATTCCCGCCCTATGGGGAGCATCCTCAGGGTTATTGACTGAGTACGCTCCCCATAGCGGGGACTCAGGCTCGGAGGCCCCCGGATGCCGGACATGAGCGAGACGCAACAGAACCTGCGTGACCCGCGCGACCTGCAGCTCACGGTGCTCGGCCTCGGTGAGGCGGGTGCGATATTCGCCGCGGGGATCGCTGCCGCCAGCGGCGGGGTCCGTGGTTTCGACCCAGCCGACGTCGGCGACCCGCCGGGGGTCGATCGGTGCGCTACCGCGGCCGAGGCGGTCACCGGAGCGGGAGTCGTGATCGCCCTGACCCACGCCGGGCAGGCGATGACGGCCGCGCAGTCGGCGGTGGGCCACCTGCGCCCCGGCTCGTACTACGCCGACTTCGCGACCGGCGATCCGGGCCTGAAGCGCGACATCGCGGCCCTCGCCCATTCCCACGGCGTGCGGTTCATCGATGGCGCGATCATGAATCCGGTCCCGCTGGCCGGGATCGCCACCCCCGTGGACGTCTGCGGCGACGACCCGGACGAGTTCGTGGCCCTGCTCACGCCGCTGGGCTTGCGCCTGCAGGCAGTGGGCGCCGAGCCGGGGGTGGCCGCGACCCGCAAGCTGCTGCGCAGCGTGCTGGTGAAAGGCCTGTCCGCGCTGATGATCGAGTCGATGCGGGCGGCCGAGGCGGCGGGCCAGGCCGACTGGTTCAGCGGCTACCTGTCCCAGGTGCTGTGCGGCATCGACCAGGAGCTCCTGACCCGCCTGGTGGCCGGCAACCTCAGGCACAGCGAGCGCCGGATACACGAGATGGAAGCGGCGAGTGCGCGCTGCTGCGCCAGCTCGGCGAGCCGCCGCTGACCACGGAGGCCACCCGGCAGGTCCTCGCGTCCGTACCCACCCGCGGGATGCCCGACATGGCGTCTGGGCCCGAAAATGTAGGCTGAATTGTCAACGATATGGCGGCCAAAAGACACCGAGGCTGATCATGGCGAGCACAGCGGCCGGAACAGGCGCGGCGGACGCGGCCAGGCCACGGGCCGCCAGCTCGGTCACGACCAGGCGCCCGGCCGGTGAAGACCCGGGCCGCCCGGGTAAGCGCGTCCTAGCTGGCTCGCGTGAGGGCGACACGGCCACCCGGTTCGCCGCCGGGTACCTGCGCGACGCGATCATGAACGGGGACATGGTGCCTGGCCAGCGGCTCGTCGAAGCCGAGCTGGCGGAGATGCTCCGCGTCACGCGGGCGAGTGTCCGAGCCGCCCTGATCAGCCTGGCCGCGGGCGGGCTGATCGAACGGATTCCCAACCGGGGCGCCCGCGTCCGGGTCGTGCCGGTGGCCGAGGCAGTAGCGATCACCGAGTGCCGCATGGTGCTGGAAGGGCTCTGCGCGGCCAAGGCGGCCGGAAACGCCAGCGACGCCGACATCGACCGGCTGACCGCCGTCGGGGAGCAGATGACGCGGGCGGCCGGTGCCGCTGACCCGCTCAAGTACTCAGCGCTCAACCGTGAGCTGCACCTCCTCGTCCACGAGATCTCGGGCCAGGTGGTGGCGGCGGACCTGCTCCAGCGGCTCAACGCGCAGATCGTGCGCTACCAATTCCGGCTGTCGCTGCGGCCAGGGCGCATGCACGTCTCGCTGCCGCAGCACCTGGAGATCATCGACGCGATCGCGGCCCGCGACCCCGGCGCCGCCGAAGCAGCCGCGCGCCGGCACCTGGGCAGTGTGATCCATGCGCTTCAGGAGACCGCGGAAGGAACTTCATGAGTTTTTCATTCCGCCAGCCCGCCCCCACCGGGGTGCCGTCGTGAGGACCGTGGTACCCGGGAAGACATCCTGCGCGCGGCCGACATCTGCCTGGACCACGGCGTGTTCATCGAGACCGGGCCGCACAAGCACGCCATCCAGCAGACGTTCTTCCTCTACGTCTACGAGCCGGGCGGGAACCGGATCGAGCTGTGCAACCCGGTGGCCCGGCTGATCTTCGCGCCGGACTGGCCGGTCGTCACCTGGACCGAGGCCGAGCGGGCAAAAGGCCAGGCCTGGGGCCTGAAGACCATCGAGTCCTTCCACACGCACGGCACCCCACCCGTGGCATGATAGCCACATCGCTACCTCCGGCCCCGGGCGCCGCACACCCACCGCCCGTCATCCCCTCGACCCGCTGACGTCCGACGAGATCCGCGACGCAGTGGCCATCCTGCGCCGGGACCGCGGTGTCGGCGACCGGTGGCGGTTCGCCGGCATCGAACTGGCCGAACCGGACAAAGCCAGCTTGCTCGGGTGGCGGCCGGGCGAGCCGGTGATCCGGCAGGCCCGCATCACCTGCTGGAACACTGAAGACGGCCGCACCTACACCGCCACCGTCTCGCTCACCGGCGACCAGGTCACCGGCTTCGAGCACCGACCCGGCGTGCAGCCGAACGCGACGGTCGGCGAGTGGCTCGAAGCCGACGCGATGCTGCGGCGCCACCCCGAGGTCATCGCCGCGCTGGCCAGCCGGGGGATCACCGACCTGGACCTGATCCTGTTCGACACCTGGACCTACGGTTACACGCTGATCCCCGAGCAGTACCGGGAAATGCGGGTGGGCTGGGTGGACGTCTGGCGCCGCGCGGCCCCAGGCGCCAATCCATACGCGCATCCCATCAACGGGCTGCATCCGGTGCTCGACTTCAACCGGATGGAACTGCTCGACGTCGGCGACACCGGCCCGGTCGATCCCCCGCAGGTGATGGGCGAGTACGTGCCGCGTTTCATCCCCGGCTACCACGCCCGCGACGACGTCCGCCCGCTGCACATCACCCAGCCGGAAGGGGTCTCGTTCCAGCTGGACGGCAACGAGCTGCGCTGGCAGAAATGGTCCCTGCGGATCGGCTTCAACTACCGGGAAGGCCTGGTCCTGCACCAGGTCGGATACGCCGACGGCGGCCGGGTCCGGCCGGTCGCCCACCGCATGTCGCTGGCCGAGATGGTGGTGCCGTACCGGGACACGAGCCCCGAGCACTACCGGCGGACCGCGTTCGACATCGGCGAGTGGGGCCTCGGCTTCATGACCACCTCGCTGGAGCTGGGCTGCGACTGCCTCGGCGAGATCCGTTACCTGGACGCCACCCTGCACGACATTGCCGGTGAGCCCTACGACATCCCCCGCGCGATCTGCATCCACGAGGAAGACAACGGCGTGCTGTGGAAGCACGTCGACCCGACCGGCGGCGCCGAGGTGCGCCGGATGCGCCGGCTGGTCATCTCCTTCTCGGCCACCGTGGCCAACTACGAGTACCTGATCTACTGGCGCTTCTACACCGACGGCAACATCGAGTGCGAGGTCCGCGCCACCGGGATCATGGTGGTCACGCACCTGGCCCCCGGGGAGACCGCCCCGGGCACCATCATCGACGACCGGACCTACGCGCCGTTCCATCAGCACTTCATCGTGGCCCGGCTGGACATGGACGTCGACGGCACCGCCAACACCGTCTACCGCTGCGACTCCGAGGCGCTGCCGATCGGCGAGGACAACCCGCTCGGCCTCACCCTGGTGCAACGGCAGGTCCCGCTGCGTACGGAAACCGACGGGCGGCAGGACTACCGGTGGGACACCCAGCGCACCTGGAAGGTCGTCAGCGAGAGCACCCGGAACCGGCTGGGCACCCCGACCGGCTACAAGCTGGTACCGGGAGGCAGCTTCCCGCCGATGATGGACCCGGCCTCGCCGGTCTTCCGCCGCGCCGAGGTCATCGGCCACACCCTGTGGGTTACGCCGTACGATCCTGCCGAGCGCTGGCCATGCGGGGAATTCTGCAACCAGAGCGAGCGCGACGACGGGCTGGGCGCATGGACCGCACAGGACCGGCCGATCGAGGACACCGACATCGTGCTGTGGTACGTGTTCGGCATCCACCACATCACCCGCCCGGAGGACTGGCCGGTGATGCCCGCCGACACGGTGTCGTTCTGGCTGAAGCCAGTCGGCTTCTTCGACCGCAACCCCGCATTGGATGTGCCATAGCGGTGCTGGCCCGGGGGGCGCGCAAGCGAGAGGCCGACCCTTCGGCGGGGACGCGATCTTCCCCGGTTACCAGCGAGTCGAAGCCACTGCGCGAGCATTATGCCTGGTAACGGCCACCGCTCGCAGGCGCTGGCCACGGGGCCGACGCCGACCGCAGGGCGATCAGTGTTCCTGGCGGCCGCCTGCCAGCATTGAGTCGCTCAGGCCGGCATCCCGCCTGATCGCAGCCAGCAGACGCTGATGCTCGGCGCTGAGCCCGTGCCGGTGCGGGTCCGCGAACGCCGCCGAACGGGCCAGTGCCTGGGTTGGCGCCGCCTGGAGGGTGACGTCCAGCAGCGACCAGGACAGCTCGTCCAGCGCGCCGCGGATCGTGTCCGGATCGTCGGTCATCTCACAGGCTTCCTCGATCGAGGCGAGGAGCTTGACCGGCTGCCGGTCCGGCCGCATCTCCAGCGGGAACGCGTCGACCATGTGGCACGGCGCCTCGGTCACCCGCGCGGCTTCGAAGGCGTTCAGCAGCGGGCTGACCTCGCCGGCGGTAGCCGGGTCGTACAGTCCCGGGAAGGGGATCTCCTCATAGCCCGGGTCGTAGCCGCTGATGTAGATCGGGGTGTCCGATTCGGCCGCGGCCAGGACCCCCACCGTGAGGTCCAGCAGGCTCACCGGCCAGCCCAGGTCCGTGATGGCATGCACGCGGAACGCGCCGCGGACCGCGCCGAGGCCCGCGATCAGCAGCAGCTGGGCCGACTCCAGCGCCGACTGGATGTAGAACGCGATCTCCGTGCTGTGCAGCCGGACGATCCCGCCCTTGGCCCACTCGTGCAGCCGGTGGACGACGATGGAGTTATCGACCACGTGCGTGAACCGGCCCGCGGAACATCGCATGCCACCGCCTGAGCTCATCGAGGCGATCCACTCCGCGGCCCGCTTGGACGCCGCATAGACATCGGGCGAGTAGGGCCGCAGGGCCTTACCCGTCGACGCGCACACCACCTGCGGGACACCGGCGGCGGCCGCCGCGGCGAGCACGTTGCGGGTGCCCAGCACGTTCGTGCTCACCGTGCGGTGGACCTCGATCTCGGCCAGGCCCGGGTTACGCTGCGCGGCCACGTGGAAGATCACGGCCGGCCGGATATCGCGGATCAGCGCGTCCAGGCGGTCCCGGTCCCGGATGTCAGCCCGCAGGTACTCGGCGCCGGCGAGCCGTGGCCGGTCGCTGGCCACCCCGCGACTCAGGCTGACCAGGCGGCTCGGCCGCAGGGCGGCCAGCTGAGCCATGAGCGTCGAGCCGATGCAGCCCGTGCCGCCCGTCACCAGCACCACCGCACCCTGCAGCCACTCGGTCAGCAGGGCCTGGGGCAGGCACAACGCACGCTGAGATATCGCCCGGAACCGCTCGTACTCCTCGCTGGCACCGCCCTTGGCGGTGATGAGCGATTCCGTAAGACGCTGCAGTTGCCGTACGGCGGTTCGCCGAGGCTCGGCTGGCCCGGAGGGGCAGCCGCCCGCATCATCTCGATGATCTCCCGCTCCGACTCCATCCATCGACTCCTCCCCTGGACTGTGACGCCAGGTCCGCCTTGCCTGCAGGCAACCTTGAGCTGGATGACCTCACTGGACCGGACAGCTAGTTAACGCCACAATCCTCCCTGTTACATGCGTTGGATTATGAAGCAACGCCAAAATTGGCTTTAGCCGTATCTAACGAGATTGACGGCGCAATACTTAGGCACCCGAACATGCCTCCCAGCAGTCCCGACGCCGCCCGCGCCTTGCGCCCCGCCATGCCAGAAGTCTCATTCAGGGGCAAACCCGACATGAAACCGGCATGTTAACAAACGGTAATATGCCCTCATCAAGCGCGAGATCAAACTATAGTCTTCATATCCCGCTTCGCCTGGTTATGTGAGATTCGGCCTGATGTCCGAGCAACCTGTCTACATGCCCAGAGGGGGGCCGGTGACGAACGTCGTCGAAAGGCGGCCAGGAACCGAGACCGACGCACAGAAGGGGGACCTCCCGGCCGATGAGACGCGCCCGCTACCGCTGCCGGAAGTAACGCCGGGACACGGAAAGCACCGCGCGCAGATCAGGATGCGCCCCTACCGCAGTCCCGAGGCGAAGACGGCTGCCCCCACCGCGCCGGTGGTCGCGCCGGTTCCGGCTGCCGCCGCGGCTGCGGCCACCGTGGTGGCGCCGCGCCGTGCACCCCAGGCCACTCCGCGTCCTGCGACCACGGCGTCCGGGCCCGGCCACCCGGTGCTTCCGGCTCCTCCCGACGACAGCGAGAAGTACAGCTACATTCGGCGCCACTCCTGGCTGCTGACCCTCGGTTCGCTGGCGAGCTTCCCGCTGCTGCTGTGGAGCCAGATGCGCCTCATGGCGCAGTACCACTGGTTCTGGTTCTACGTCCCGTTCGTCGTCATGGGCGTGCTATTCCTGTCGTTGCCGCTGCTCACGGACGGCCTCAGCCGCGGCTTCGACCTTAAGGCGCACCGGCGGCTGGTGGACTCGTGGAAACCGGAGCGGTACCCGTCCGTCGACGTCTTCCTGCCGGTGTGCGGTGAGCCGGTCGATGTGCTGCGCAACACGTGGCGATACGTGGCGCTGATGAGCGAGTACTACCAGGGGACCGTCACCACCTACGTCCTGGACGACTCGGCCAGCCCGGAGCTGCGGGCGATGGCCCGCGACTTCGGCTTTGCCTACGCGACCCGGCCCAAGCGTGGCTGGTTCAAGAAGTCGGGCAACCTGCTGTGGGGCTTCGAGGTCTCCAACGGCGACTTCGTCCTGCTCCTCGACGCCGACTTCGCCCCGCGTTATGACCTGCTGAACGAGACGCTCCCGCACATGGATGCGCACCCGGACACCGGCATCGTGCAGACTCCGCAGTTCTTCCGGGTCGAGGACCATCAGACCTGGGTCGAGCGTGGCGCAGGCGCCGTGCAGGAATTGTTCTACCGTTCTATTCAGACGGCACGCGCGGAGAAAGGCGGCGCGATCTGCGTCGGCAGCTGCGCCATTTACCGCCGGGCGGCGCTGGCTGATAACGCGGGCATGACCCTCGCCGAGCATTCCGAGGACGTGCGGACCGGATTCGACCTGAACCGGCTCGGCTGGAAACTGCGCTATCTGCCCATCGCCGTTTCCACCGGCAATTGCCCGGACAATGTGCTGGCCTTCCTGAATCAGCAGTACCGCTGGTGCTCCGGCACCGTCGGACTGCTCTTCGGTAAGACATTCTGGCAGGCGAAGCTGAACTTCTATACCCGGATGTGCTATCTTTCCGGATTCGTCTACTACATTTACACGGCACTATTCACGTTCGTCGTTCCGATGCTGACGATCCTGCTGCTCATTATGGTGCCGCATGTGCTGGTGTTCAAGAACATGATTTTCATCGTCCCGGTCCTGCTGTACTCCGGGCTGATCTACCCACTGTGGCACCACGCCCCCTACCGGCTCGAGGCATGGTCAGTGAAGCTGATCTCCGGCTGGGCACACGTTTTCGCGTACTGGGACGCGATCCGCGGTAGGCGGCTCGGCTGGAAGCCGTCGGGCGGGGACAAAAAGAAGCAGGATGGCCGGCGGCGCTTCTGGGTGTGCTTCTTCATCTGGACCGTCGGCAGCAGCGTGCTCTGGACCGGGCTGGCCTTCTGGCGAATGGTGACCATGGACCCGGCCAACTTCATCGTGCTCTTCGTGCTGGGCGCGTTCGAGTTGATGATCGCGCTACGGGTGCTCATACAGCCAATGGTGGAAACTCACGCGTGAGCCAGGGCACCGACGACAATCACAAATCCGCATCGCACGGCAGCCTCGGTCCCCGCAACGAAGCCCCGTCCGGGCCGAGCAACGAACCGGTGGCAGCCGGGGAGCAATACCAGTCAATGGATCTTACGGAGAACAACCAATCCGAATGGTCGGACTGGTTCAGCAAACCCAAGTCGCGCTCCGCCGCGGAGAAACCAGCACCAGCACCGGCCGCCGCAGAGAAACCAGCACCGGGCGCCGCGGAAAGACCAGCACCAGCAGCACCGGGCGCCGCGGAGAAACCAGCACCGGCCCCCGCGGAGAAACCAGCACCAGCGGAGAAGCCTGCCAGCGGGCCTGAGGCCGGCCAGACCGGGCCGGAGCACGCGCCGGTGCTGGACCGGCCTGTGCTGGACGAGCCGCTCCTCGACGAAGCAGAACGTGAACCGGTCCCGGACGAGCCGGCTGCGGACCGGCCAGAACCTGTCGCCGACCGGCCAGAGCCGATTGCGAACCGGCCAGAGCCGCCGCGAACCGGCCAGAGCCAGCCGCGAACCGGCCAGAGCCAGCCGCGGGGCGCGCCGAGGGGGAACTGGCCCACCCGGGCCCGACCATCAGCAGGCCCGTCGCGGCTCCCCCGCCCGGTAGCCCGCCCCTGCTGGATCCGTCTCCCACCCGGCCGCAACGGATAGTGCCCACGCAGGCCCGGCCCCAGATGCCGCTGCCGCCCGCTCCCCGGTTCATCCCGGCGGAAGACCCGCCGCTGCCCCGCAGGAGCCGGACCGCCGGAGCGCCCCCGTGGGTCCTGCCCGGGGTGGGGGGTTCACGTCCGCAGGCCGCCGGCGCGCCGAGCACGCGAATGCCGGGACCCCGCCTGC
The DNA here is from genome assembly GCA_963775825.1 of uncultured Actinomycetes bacterium. Lineage (GTDB taxonomy): Bacteria > Actinomycetota > Actinomycetes > Streptosporangiales > Streptosporangiaceae > Bog-532. The sequence goes on along the minus strand of CAVZKY010000031.1, from coordinate 48,841 downwards.
CGGGAGACGAGCCGCCATGGCCCGGCCGGGACATGGCGGGGCAGAGCCTGTCGGCCAGCGCGCGGACCGAAGACCGCCCGGCCAGCCCGCCCGCGGAAGAGCCGGCACCGCCCGAGCATGCCCCAGCCGGAGCCGCCGCCCCAGCGGACAAGGCGCCCCCGGCCAGGAAGAGCAAATCGGCCGCGAAAGGCGCCACCGCAGGCCCCGCCGGCCAGGCCAGTCAGGCGGCGACGTACAAGGCAACGGAAGTGGTGTCTGGCGCCGAGACGGTGATGCTGCCCAGGCAGAAGCCCCGGCCCCGGCAGGATGCGCCCGGCGATCAGGCGGCTCCGGTCAAGAAGGGCGCTTCGGTCAACGGCCGGAGCACGAGCAAAGACGGCTCACCGGCTCTCACCGCCGATGAGCTGACCACGATCATGCCGGTGCAGAAGGTGGCGCCGCTACGGGTGGCCGAGCCGGACGCGCCGGAACGCCTGTACACGCCGAGCCAGCGCCGGAAGTGGATCAGCCGGGGCGTGCTGCTGGGCATCTTGCTGATGCAGGCGGTGCTGTCGCTGCGGCTGCGCAACACGGCGTTCGAAGACGAGGCCCAGTACCTCTACGCCGGACGGCTGGAGATCGCGCACCTGTTCCACGGTGCACCGCTGCCGATCAATTTCGCGTCGTACTTCTCCGGGGCGCCGGTCCTCTACCCGGTACTTGGTGCGGCCGCCAACAATGTCGGCGGTCTCGCCGCCGCCCGGGCCGTCAGCCTCCTGGAGATGCTGGCCACGACCGCGCTGCTCTTCGCGATCAGCCGGCGGCTCTTCAACGAGCGGGTGGCCGTCTGCGCGAGCCTGCTGTTCTCCGTCACCGCCTCCATTACCTTCCTGGGGAACTTTGCGACCTTCGACGCGAGCTGCCTGTTCCTGCTGGCGCTGTCGTCGTGGATCATGGTGCGGACGGCCGCGTCACGCTGGCCGCTCTTCCTGCTCGCGGCGCCCGTGGCCGCGCTCGCGGTCGCCACGAAGTACGCCGGCCTGTTGTTCGTGCCCACGATCGCCGTCCTGCCCGTGCTCACCGCCTGGCCGTACCACCGCCGCCGCGTCTTCGCGTACCCGGTCATCTTCGGCGTGGCCGTGGCGGCCCTGCTCTACGGCGCCCTCCGCCTGGGCGGCCATTCCTACATCGCCGCCCTGCAGCAGACCACGACCTCGCGGGCTCAGGGAGTCACGCCGGTCCGGCAAATCGGCTCGGAGTTCATCAAGTGGGGCGGGCTGCAGTTCGGGGTGGCGGTGCTCGGGGCCATTGCGTATGCGTGGCGGCCGCGCACCGACCTGGACGAGCAGATCGCGCCGGCCGCAGCCGGCTGCGGCGCATCCTGCTCGGCCTCGTGCTCGTCGGGACGGCTCTGCTCGCCCCCGCCTACCAGGCGCACATCCACACCGATGTGTCCTTCCACAAGCACATCGGCTTCGGCCTGTTCTTCGCGGCTCCCATGGCCGGGGTGGGGCTGGCCCGGATCCTAGGGGACCATTTCCGGCGGCCGCAGCTGGGCATCGCGGTATGGGGCGTGGCCCTGTTTCTGGGCATAACCCAGGCTTCCGTGCTCTTCAACGGCTGGGGAAACTCGACCAGCCTCATCAAGGTGCTCGCGCGCCAGCTCAAGCCGGACGCTCGTTACCTGGTGGAAGTGCCCGAGGTGCCGGTCTATTACCTGGAGGGACGGCGGGGCGCTCAAGCCACCGAGTTCTACTCGACGTTCGTCATCTACTACGTGGATCCCAAGGGGCAGACCCTGACCGGCAACGCCGGATTCGAGGCCGCGATCACCAACGACTACTTCCAGGTCGTTGCCTACGAAGGAAGTATCACCCCCGGCGTGGACAACATCCTGGCCAGTGAGCTCGCGAAGAACCCCGACTACCGGCTGGCCGCCGAGGTGCCCGACAACACACCGGACCACCTCGGGAAGTACTACGTGTGGGTCAGGAAAGCAGGCAGCACGACCAGCGGCGGAAAGGTGACGTCGAGGTCGGGTACCTAGCCGGACGGGCGCGGGAGCGGGCCGGGCCGTTAGTTGGTGTAGACGGAGACGTAGCCGACGCCCATCGGAGCCCCCGATGTCGTACCGGTCTGGGGGCTGGTGCACTGGCACCGTACGTTGGGGAACCCACCGCCCATCGCGACGTCCAAGATGATCGCGAAGCCGTGGTCGATGGCCTCGGTCCACGCGGCGGCACCCACCTGGCTCTCGTACGCGGTGAAGTAATCGTTACCGTTGATGGACCAGGAGACTGACTCGTCGGCCGCATTCCGCCGGTCGATGACCAGGCTGTAGGTGTTGTAGGCGGACTGGCACCCGGGGCACGGCCGGAGCTGGCTGGTCAGGCCGGTGCCCTCGTGGCAGGGGCCGGTGGTCCCGTCCGCATTGTGCTGGGTCAGGTTGCCGCAGTGCAGGGTGCCCGCCACCTCGCGGGCGGCGTTGACGTCCTCCATGATGTCGATTTCGCCGGTCCCCGGCCACGGTCCCTGCGGGGCGATGAGCCAGAAACCGGGCCAGTAACCGATCCCGTTGGTCGGGTTGGGCTGCACGATCGAGGCGGTGATCATCATCTCGCCGCCCGCGGGAGCGGCGAAAGCGCGGGTCGTCTGGATCCGGCCGGACGTCCATCCCAACGGGCCGTGCAGCGGGACGATGTCGAGGTTGCCCTGCCCGTCGGTACGTACGTTCGCGGTCGAGTCGGTCATCCGCTCGACCTCGCCGGTGCCGAACGTCCCCTGGCCGGTGTCGTACTTCCAGTTCACGGCGCTGACGCCCTGCCCGGCGGGGCCGTTGAACGTATCGTTCCACACCTGCGTCCACTCGGTCCCCATGATCCTGGCCGTGGTCGGGGACGGGCTGGGGGTGGGCCGCGCGCTGGCGGCTGGATGAGCCGCCGCGCTGCGCTGCGGGCTCAGCGCGGCCGGCTGAGCCGACGAGCAGGCAAGGCCAGTGGCCGTCATAAGTACGCAGATCCCGCCCGCCAGCAGGCGGGACAGGCGTGGAGCGCCGGTCCTCACGGTCATCCTCCTCGACACGGGCCAGCCGTGATTCACCGGGCAGAAGGGTGAATTCAGCGCCTTCCCGGATGTCTCCCCGGCGGAAATCGTAGCGTTTCTTTACTGGTTTGTAGCGGATTGAACGATTCCTGTTCAGGCGGCCCGGAGGCGCACCGGGCCGCCACCCAGCCGGTGGCTGTCCGGCCGGCTGGCGGCTACTGAAGCGGGTCAGGCGGCGGCGATCCCCTCGTCACCGGCCGCAGTGAGCGGGGTTGCAAGGCCAGCAGGCGGGAAAGTAGTGCGCCGTGGACGTTGAGGTTATCGCCTTTGATGTGTTCGGCACGCTGGTTGACTGGCATACCAGCATCACGGCCGCGCTGGCGCGCATCGGCCGCCGCGCCGGGATCGACGCCGACTGGCCGGCCGTGGCCAGCGCGTGGCGGGCGCTCTACCGGCCCACGCTCGACCGGGTTGTCCGGGGCGAGCTGCCGTTCCAGTCCCTGGACGCGCTGCACCGGAGAATGCTCGATGAGGTCGCCGACCGCCGGGGCCTGCAGGCGCTGAGCGACTCCGACCGAGACGAACTGGTCCGCGGCTGGCACGACCTGGCGCCATGGCCGGACACCGTCCCTGGCCTGACGGCGCTGCGGGAACGCCATCTCCTCACCCCGCTGTCCAACGGCGGTATCGGGCTGCTGACGAGGCTGTCCCGGGCCGCGGGCCTCCCGTTCGACTGCATCCTGTCCGCGGAGCTGGCCGGGACCTACAAGCCGGATCCGCGGGTGTACCACCTCGTGCCCCGTTATCTCGATGTGCCGCCGGAGAAGGTGCTGATGGTGGCCTGCCATCCCGATGACCTCGAAGCCGCCGCCCGGGAGGGCCTGCGCACCGGTTACCTGCCGCGGCCCAGGGAATGGGGCCCGGACGGCACGGCACCGCCGCCGCCGGACGGCGTGGACGTCGCTGCCGGCGACCTGCTGTCCCTCGCCGCCCTGATCGGGTCTAGCTGATGCGACCTGCGCGACGTTGGCGAAATGTCCCATGGTGAGACGGTTACCTGCGGACCCAGCGGGAAGCTGGACGGATGTGGGTGACAGGACCAGCGGCGACGCGAGCGGCGCGCAGGTGACCACCACCATCACCTGGTTTGCCGGCAGCGCGGTCGCGCCGAGGTTGTCGGCGAGATCAGCGGGGACCGGGCCTGCCTGGCTCCGCTGAGCGACAAGGTGTTTACTGCGGACGAGGTCGAGGTGGTGTTCCGGGCATCTGCCCGCGATGCGCCGCACCGGGCGGCCCGGACTCGGCGCGCACGGCAGATGGCTCATCCTCGGCACGCAGTAGCAAAGAGAGGACAGAGGCGTGACTCAAGACCAGACCCTTCGGACCACTACGGATGCCGGCGCTCCGGTCGAGAGCGATGAGTTCTCGCTGTCGGTGGGGCCGGATGGCCCGATTCTGCTGCAGGATCATTACCTGATCGAGCAGATGGCGAACTTCAACCGGGAGCGGATCCCGGAGCGGCAGCCGCACGCCAAGGGCGGTGGCGCATTCGGCCACTTCGAGACCACCAGTGACGTGAGCGCCTACACCAAGGCCGCCCTCTTCCAGCCGGGGGCCGACACCGACCTGCTGATCCGGTTCTCCACGGTGGCCGGCGAGCGGGGCAGCCCCGACACGTGGCGCGACCCGCGAGGCTTCGCGATCAAGTTCTACACCTCTGACGGCAACTACGACATGGTCGGCAACAACACGCCCGTGTTCTTCGTCAGGGACCCGATGAAGTTCCAGCACTTCATCCGGTCCCAGAAGCGGCGCGCGGACAACAACCTGCGTGACCACGACATGCAGTGGGACTTCTGGACCCTGTCGCCGGAATCAGCGCACCAGGTCACCTGGCTGATGGGCGACCGGGGCATCCCGCGCACCTGGCGGAACATGAACGGGTACACCTCCCACACCTACATGTGGGTCAACGCCGCCGGTGAGCGGTTCTGGGTCAAGTACCACTTCAAGACCGACCAGGGCATCGAGTTCTTCACCCAGGACGAGGCCGACCAGATGGCCTCGGCCGACACCGACTACCACCAGCGTGATCTGTACGACCACATCGAGGGCGGAGAGTACCCGTCCTGGACGCTGAAGGTGCAGATCATGCCCTTCGAAGAGGCCAAGACCTACCGGTTCAACCCGTTCGACCTGACCAAGGTGTGGCCGCACAGCGACTACCCGCTGATCGAGGTCGGCAAGATGACGCTGAACCGGAACGTGGCCGATTACCACACCGAGATCGAGCAGGCCGCGTTCGAGCCGAACAACCTGGTGCCCGGGATCGCACTGTCCCCGGACAAGATGCTGCTGGCCCGCGGTTTCTCCTATTCCGACGCACACCGCGCCCGGCTCGGCGTGAACTACAAGCAGATCCCGGTCAACTCCCCCAAGGTCCCCGTGCACGCCTACAGCAAGGACGGGGCCATGCGGATCCACAATGCGTCGGACCCGGTGTACGCGCCGAACTCCAAGGGCGGCCCGCAGGCCGATTCGGAGCACTTCAAGCCGGTCGGCTGGTTCTCCGACGGGGAGATGGTCCGCACGGCGTACACCCCGCACGAGCAGGACGACGACTGGGGCCAGGCGGGCACGATGGTCCGCGAGGTGCTGGACGACGCGGCCCGCGAGCGCCTGGTCACCAACATCGTCGGCCACCTGCTCAACGGCGTGACCGAACCTGTGCTGCTCCGCGCCTTCGAGTACTGGCGCAACGTGGACAAGGACCTTGGCGACAAGATCGAGCAAGGTGTCCGCGCCAAGCAGGACGAGACGGACCCCAAGGCCGCTGAGCAGGGCAACCCAGCCCGCAGCAGCATGCAGGCTAAGGCGTAGTCCGGCGCTGCCCGAGGCCCGCAGGCCCGGCCCCCCGGCGGGGGCCGGGCCTGCGTCATTTTGGCTGGCGATTCGGGAACTCCGGAGCTTGCCCAGGTCTCGCCGGGTAGGGGAGCCTCAAGGTCGTCCTGCGGCCCTGGTCGGCGGCCCTCGCCGGCGCCCCTGGTCGGCGGCTCTAATCGGCGGCTCTAATCGGCGGCTCTAATCGGCGGTCCTGGTCAGCGCGGCAGCGGGATCGCCGAGGCGCCGGGCGAACCCGGGCGGCATAACGATGTCGCCCGGGGTCAGGTCGTGGATGGAGGAATGGCCCAGCGCCATCAGCGCCGAGTCGATCCCGCCGCGCAGAATATCCAGTACGTTCTCCACACCGGCCTGGCCGTTGGCCGCCAGGCCCCACAGGTAGGCCCGGCCGATCATGACCGCCCGGGCGCCCAGGGCCACGGCCTTGACCACGTCGCTGCCCCGGCGGACGCCCCCATCCAGCACGATCTCGATGTCGTCGCCGACCGCCTCCGTCACGGCCGGCAGGGCGCGGATACTCGCAGGCGTCCCGTCCAGGTTGTTGCCGCCGTGGTTGGAGACCGAGATCGCGGTGACCCCGGCGTCCACCGCGCGCCGGGCGTCGTCCATGCGGGTCACGCCCTTGAGCATGAACGGCCCGTCCCACTGCTCGCGCAGCCAGCGGACATCATCCCAGGTCGGCGGGGGCGTCTGCATCCACTGCCCGTACGCGCCGAAGAACGTCGGCGGCGGTGAGCCGGGTTCGGCCAGGTTCGGCACGGTGAGGTCGGGAAAATGCCCGGTCCTCGCCCAGTTGAACAGCCACGGCAGGCGGGTCACGCATTCGGGTGCGAGCCGCAGTGCGTTCCTGAGATCGGTTTTTTCCGGGATGATCGGGCTGCCCCAGTCCCGGCCGTTGGCGAAGGACCAGTCCAGGGTGGCGATCAGGCCGACAGCACCGGCCTTGCGGGCTCGCTCCATCCGCTGGATCAGCTGATCACGGGTGCCGCACCAGTACATCTGGAAGAAGGTCTGCGGGTTGACCGCGACCACTTCCTCGATGGGCTTGCTCGCGAACGAGCTGAGGCCCATGACCGTGCCGCGCGCCGCGGCCGCCCGGGCGACCGCCACCTCGCCGTCCGGGTGCACGGCCTGCACGCCCGTCGGCGAGATCATCACGGGCAGCGAGATCGGCTGTCCCATGACGGTGGTGGCCAGGTCATGCTGGGCGCTCGCGCCCACCACGTGCGGGGCGAAGCCCAGCTCACCGAACGCCCGCATGTTGTCCTCGACCGTAAGCCCCTGCTCCGAGCCAGCGACCAGGGCGCCGTATACCGACTTGGGCAGGTGCTTGCGCGCCCGGCGGCGCGCCTCCGCGACGGATTCGAACCACTCACCCATCAGGCCGGGTCCCGTCTTGCGTGGTGTACGATCCATGATTTCTCCTGCGGCGTGCGGGAATACGCGATTCCGGGCGGCGGCGCGCGGCCAGAACATATTTGTCACTGAGTGACGAATATGGCTACGGTAACGGGCGGCTGCGGCCTGGACAAGAGCTGAAGCGTGCTTCCCGGGGCCGCCGCCCACTTTCCCTGCCCACCTGGCCGGGTCAGGCCCCGGGCCGCCCCAGCCACACGGTCTTGATATTGCAGAATTCGCGAATGCCCTGGTGGGACAGCTCGCGGCCGTGACCGGAGCGCTTGACCCCGCCGAACGGCAGCTGCGGGTAAGAGGTGACGTTGCCGTTGATGAAGACCATGCCGGCCGCCAGGTCCCGGATGAACTGACGCCGCTCTTCCGCGTCGTTGGTCCAGGCGTTCGCGCCGAGGCCGAACCTCGTACCGTTGGCGACCTCTACCGCCGCGCCGATGTCCGCCGCCCGGTACAGCGTGGCCACCGGGCCGAAGACTTCTTCCTGGTGGACGCGCATGTCGGGGGTGATACCGGCCAGCACGGTCGGCGGGTAGAAGAAGCCGGGCCCGTCGGGTGCGGTGCCGCCGCACAGCACCTTCGCCCCCTTGTGCACCGCATCGGCGACCAGTTCCCCGACGTCATCGCGCTGCTGCTGCGAGGCCAGTGGCCCGATATCGGTGCCCTCCTGCACCGGATCCCCGACCACCTTGGCCGACATCTGCTCCACGAACAGGCGCTCGAAGTCGTCGTAGACCGCGTTGTGCACGATGAAGCGCTTGGCCGCGATGCAGGACTGGCCGTTGTTGAGGCAGCGCGCGACGGCACCGACTTTGGCGGCCGCCTGCAGGTCGGCCGAGGGCATGACGATGAACGGGTCGCTGCCGCCGAGCTCGAGCACGACCTTCTTGATCTCATCGCCGGCGATGGCCGCCACCGACTGCCCAGCTGGCTCAGACCCGGTGAGCGTGGCCGCCATCACCCTGCCGTCACGCAGGACCGCCTCGATCCGCTTGGACCCGATGAGCAAGGTCTGGAAGGTCCCGTCCGGGAACCCGGCCCGGGCGAACAGGTCCTGCATGAACAGCGCCGTCTGCGGGACGTTCGAGGCGTGCTTGAGCAGCCCGACGTTGCCGGCCATCAGCGCGGGGGCGGCGAAGCGCATCGCCTGCCAGAGCGGGAAGTTCCAGGGCATGATGGCCAGCACCGGGCCCAGCGGCTGGTAGGTCACGTAGGCGCGCTCGGCCCCGACCGCCTCGGCGTCGGACGGCTCGTCGGCCAGGAACTCGGCTGCGTGATCGGCGTAGTACCGGCAGGCCGTGGCGCACTTGGCGACCTCCTGCCGGGCGGCGGCCAGCGTCTTGCCCATCTCGGTCGTCATCATCGCCGCGATCTGGTCCTGCTCGTCATCGAGGATGCCGGCCGCCCGGCGCATCCATCCCGCTCGTGCGTCAAAGCTGGTCAGCCGGTAGTCCGCGGCCGCGGTAGCGGCGGCCGCCAAGCTGCGCTCGAGCTCAGCCTCGCTCATTTCGTCGTAGGTCTTCAGCGTCGCCCCGGTAGCGGGGTTGATGGTCGCGATCGCCACGATGTCCTCCCTCATATCGCACGGCAGCGTCATTGTCACCGCGCCACTTGCCCTGCCCAGACTGCGCTGACCCATACGTGCTGGGCGGAGACTCCGGCCGGGATTCGGTCCCGGCACCGCAACCGGAGGGCCGCGGATCAGGCCGGAGCCGGGCGGGCGGATGTCCGGGCCGTCGTCGGCGCAGTGATTAGCACGTGCCACTGCGGGTAGCGCCACGAGCATCGGACGGCGCGAGCCGGTTGCGCAAGAAGGGACCCTGACCATGTGGCTTTTCCTCTCCCGACGGCTCCGGATGTGGCTGCTGCTCGCTGTCGCGCTGCCCATCACCCGGATGCTCGTCCACCGCATCGCCCTCGCCGCGGAACGCCGTGATTCATCCACCCGGACGGCCAGGGCGCTCCACCAGGCCGACTCGGCCGTGACTGCGGTATCCCGCCGCACCTCGGGCAGCTCCCGGACGTCCCAGACCTCCCGCCGGGCCGCACGCCAGCAGGGCTAGGGCAAGGCCAGGGCAAGCCGCCGGTCCGTTCAGCTGGCGCCCATCTGGCTGGCGACGTAGACGGCCTCGCTACGGCGGCCGACGCCGACCTTGCGCCTGGACGCGGGCCTGCCGCGGGTGCGACGGTGGATGGGCCGGCAAGGGCGAAGCGAGCAGGGAGACCGGATTGGACGCAAAGACGCTGCAGGCCGTTCAGCAGCCACTGAAGGACACCTACCGCCAGGACCCGCGGCAGGCCGTGATCACCCTCACCGCCCAGGGCGAGCTGGGCACCGAAGACGTCAGCTGCTCGGTCGCGACCGGGCAGGCCCTGGCCAAGGCGGGCCTGCACCCCGCGACCGGCGGGGACGGATCGCTGGCCTGCTCGGGCGACATGCTGCTGCAGGCCCTGGTCGCGTGCGCGGGGGTGACCCTGCGCGCGGTGGCCACCTCGCTAAAGCTGCCCGTGCGGGGCGGAACCGTCTCCGCCGAAGGTGACCTGGACTTCCGGGGCACACTGGCCGTGGCGAAGGACGCGCCGGTGGGCTTCACCGCGATCCGGCTGAAGTTCAGCCTGGACACCGACGCCAGTGCGGAGGAGCTCGACACCCTGCTCCGGCTGACCCGGCGGTACTGCGTCGTCTACCAGACGCTGGCCGGGCCGGTCGAGCTGTCTGAGGCCCTCACACGTCAGTCCTGAGGGTGCCCCGGGAAACGCCCCCTGTCAGCCTCGGGTGCGCATCGCAGCCGGTGCGGCTGACGGCGGTGGGCCCGCGGCCGCAGGCTCCGCCTCGACCAGGCGGGCGAGGTTGTCCAGAGCATCCGGGTGCCGGTCCGTCGTCCCGGCGGGCACGCTGTCCGGTGTTCTCGTGCGACGACCAGGACGTCGGTGCCGCCGTCCGCGTCGGTCAGCGTCGTGGTCAGCGTCATCTCGCTGGCGCAGGCCCGGATCGGCTGTCTTGAACTCCAGTACCTCGACGACCTGACTTGTCCGGTACGAGCTGGCGAAGTGGCCGTGGTACGTGTCGGTCTGCAGTCTCCACTCGCCGGTTCCGGTCGGCGCATCGCCGAGGCGAGACCCGGAAGCAGCCGCCCCCTGCGGGCGCTCCAGCTCGTGTACGTAGCTGGTCATATCCGTCCGGCACCCGCCACTTCCGCGTTGGCGTCCGCATCGAGAAGTGCTCGGTAGACAGCCGCGGCGCGGAGAGCGTTGATATGCCGGGAGATCCGTGTCGCATACATGGGTCCAGGTTCACGGCCCCCGGGCGCCAGGACACGGGCCGCAGCGCCGCTGGCGCCGGGCCGGGATGATCGCGCGCGGGTCAGCGGCGCGGTACCTGCCGGCTGGCGGTTCCGGGGCTCAGCACGGCCGGGGCAGGCGCTCGGGGCGGATGAAGGCGAGCACCAGCACCCCGCCGGCCACGGCGGCGATCCCGGCGGCCAGGTAGACGGAGTTCTGGCCGCTGGCGTACGCGGCGTGCACGACGTGGCTGGCCGCGGCGGGCCGCGGCGGAGTGGCGATCAGGGCCTGCTCGCCGCCCTGGCTGGCCTGCGCGGCCGCGGCCGCCGGGTCGCGGAACAGGCCGCTGCCGGTCATCGGCGTGCGGATACGGCCGGCGAACACCGAGCCGAACGCCGCGATGCCGAGGGCGTAACCGACCTGGCGGAACGTGTTCACGGCGCCGCTGGCCATGCCGGACCGCGGCCGGGGCACGGCGGCGAGCGCGGCGGACACCAGTACCGGGGAGGCGAGCCCGACCCCACGCCGGTGACGGCCAGGCCAGGGATCAGGACCGTCCAGCCCGACTGGGCGGTCATCGTGACGCGCAGCAGAGCGCCGGCGCCGATCAGCAGCAGCCCGACCCCGAGCGGGAACCTCGGCGCCATCCCGTGCATGAACCGCCCGGCCGCCGCGGCGACGACGAAGGCGATCCCGGCCATCGGGAGCAGGACCAGGCCCGCGCCGATCGCGGTCAGGTTGAGTACGGACTGCAGCCAGAGCTGGGTGTAGATGGTGGGGCGAACGCGCACGCCGTGAGCAGGACCCCGACGGCCATCAGCGTGCTGAAGGACAGGCGCCGGAACAGGGCCAGGTCGAGCAGGGCATGCGCGCGGCGCCGTTCCACCGCGAGGAAGACGAGCAGGGCGACGGGCCACCGCGAAGGCGCCGAGGGTGGCAGCGGTGTCCCAGCCGTTGTCCCCGCCGTGGATCAGGCCGAGGTCAGTGCCGCGGCGCCACCGTGAAGAACGCCGCGCCGCCCAGTCGACCGGGCCGGATGGCCGGCGACTCGGCCACGACGCGCTGGGTCAGCACCCCGCTACGACCGCGATAGGCAGGTTGACCAGGAAGATGGCCCGCCAGCCCGCGGCCGCGATCAGCAGGCCGCCGAGGCACGGGGGCGATGGCGGCGGCCGCGCCGTTGATCGCCCCCCAGACGCCGAACGCGACCGCGCGGTCGCGGCCCCGTAGGCGGCGTTGAGCAACGCGGTGTTCGTGGCGAACATGGCCGCCGCCCCGGCGCCCTGGACGGCCCGCGCCGCGATCAGCAGGCCGGCGTCCGGCGCCAGCGCCGACGCCAGGGACGCGGCGGCGAACAGGCAGGCCGTCTGGAACAGCCGCCGGCGCCGAACGGTCCGCGCAGCGACCCGCTCAGCAGCAGCAGCGCGGCCAGGGCGAGAGCGTAGGCGTCGACCACCCACTGCAGGGAGGCGAGCTGGGTGTGCAGGTCACGCGACATCTGCGGCAGGGCGACGCCCACGATCGTCACGTCGACGAGCAGCATGAAGGTCCCGAGGCAGATGGCGGCCAGCGGCGCCACCGGCCGCGTGACGGACGGGGAAAGCAGGCATGTGGTCTCCGATCAGGGGGCATCCGGGACGGTCAGCTGTGCGGATTACGCCGCCTTGCGGGGTAAGTCACTTGCTCGTAATCAACCCTCGCCAGGCCTGCATAGCCCGTCATCACGAGGCCCAGAATCCGGCTGATATCGACATGCCAAGGCCGACTGTGCGGAATCCGATGCCTGATCTGCTGGACATCCAGTCTGCACGCGCTGCAGATCGACGGCCGCGCATCGTTCAGCCTGATCGCGGACGTGCTCGGCGTCTCGGATCAGACCATCGCGCGGCGCTACAGCCGGCTGCGTTCGGCCGGAATGCTGCGCGTACGCGGGCTGGTGGATCCTGATCTGATCGGCCTGACCTCGTGGATCGTGCGGGTCCAGTGCACGCCCAACGCCGCCACGGCCGTCGCCGAGGCACTCGCCCGGCGGCCGGACACGGCCTGGATCAGCCTGACCTCGGGCGGCACCGAAATCACCGCGTGGTGCGGACCCGGACCGGGGAGGATGACAGCCACCTGCTCCTCGACACCCTGCCGCGCAGCCCGGGCGTGACGGCGATGACCGCGCAGTGCGTCCTGCACACGTTCTTCGGCGGGGTGCTGAGCCTGATCAACAAGAGTGGCGGCCTGACGGCCGGCCAGGTGGCGGCGCTCCGCCCGGCACCGGGCCGGCCGCCCGCCGGACCGTCTCCAGGACCGGCCGGGCCGGATCAGCGCGGAGGACCGGCCGCTGCTGGCGACGCTGGAGATGGACGGCCGGACGACGTTCAGCGACCTCGCGGCGGCCACCGGCTGGTCACAGACCACCGTCCGGCGGCGGATCGCCGACCTCCGGGCGAGCGGCACGCTGTACTTCGACGTCGACTTCCACCAGTCACTGCTGGACCTCACGGTCCGGGCCGTGCTCTGGCTGTCGGTCAGCCCGGCCCAGCTCAGCGCGGCCGGCGAGGCGCTGGCCGGCCATCCAGAGACCGCCTACGTCGCCGCGACGACCGGCCCCGCCAACCTCTACGCCTCGGTGCTCTCCGCCGATACGGAGGCCCTGTACGAGTACCTGACCACCCGGATCGCGCTGCTGCCCGGCGTGAATCAGGTGGAGAGCATCCCGGTCATGCGGACGATCAAGCGCAGCGGCCTGCTGACCGCCCCCGAACGGCTGCGCTAACCCCTGCCGAACTGGGGCATACTGGGGAGGTCACGCCGCCCAGACTCCCGCGGCCCTTCCCGCGCCGATGCTGGCCCCGCACCCCCGGCTCCCCCGGACGAGCGCCCCCTGGCAGCACCAGGCCCGGATTCTGCGTCGCGCCATTGCGCGCGGGAGTCCCATGAACTGGTCTCACCCTGCTTACCGGCTTATCCGCCGACATCACAGCCACCACTATCGCCACGACGACCGCCCCTCGCACCGGTTCGCGCACGCCCGGCACCTGTCGGTCCGGCCGCACCTGGCCGCCGGGACGGCCACGATCGTGATCAGCGGAGAACTGGACCTGCTCAGTACGCCGTCGCTGGCGGAGCACCTGGAGCAGATCCTGGCTCAGCGGCCGCAGCGGCTGGTCTTCGACCTGACCCGGGTCACCTTCATGGACTGCGCGGCCGCCCGGCTGATCGCCGGGACGGACCGCTCGCTGCCGGACGGCCAGCGCCCCGTGCTGCGCCGCCCCTGCGCCGAGGTCCGGCGCATCCTGGAGCTCACCGGCCTGGCCGCCCGCTGCGAGCTAGCCCGCGAGGGGGACGATAGATTAGGCCGGAGGCGCTGTGAACGATCACCGTGATCAGCCGGTTGATTATGAATTTGCCCAGCTGGCCGCGGGCTACCTGGACGACCGGGCGGAACGGCATCCGGACGCCGCGACCGAGCTAGGTGACCACCGGTTCGACGCCCAGCTGGCCAGCTTCACCGCTGACGCGCTCGCGGCCGACCGGCAGGCCCTGGATCGCTGGGCGGCCGCGCTCGGCGCGGTGGAGACCTCCGCGCTGGCGCCGGAGCACCAGGTGGACGCGGCCATGATGGCGGACGACGTGGCCCGGCAGATCTTCGAGCATGACGAGCTGCGTGAGCACGACTGGAACCCGCTGCTGGCCAACCCGGGCCGGGCCATCTACGGGCTGCTCGCCCGGGACTTCGCCCCGTTGCCGGATCGCCTCGCCTCGGTCGCCGGCCGGCTGGCCGGGACCCCCGCGGCCCTGGCCGCCGCCCGGCAGCTGCTGGGACCCATGCCAAAGGTGCACCTGGAGACCGCGATCGCCCAATTCTCGGGCACGATCGCCCTGGTCACCGACGTGATCGACGCTGCCCTGCGGGAAGCGCCGGAATGCGGCGACAACATCGCCGCCGTGCGCCCGGCCGCTCTGGACGCGCTGGCCGGGCACCGCACATGGCTGTCCGCGCGGCTCAGCGAGGGTGCCGCGGACGGCGGGTTCGCGGACCCGCGGATCGGCGCCGAGCTGTTCGCGCGGAAGCTGTCCCTGACCCTGAACACCCAGGCCGACGCGGACGCCATCCTGGCCCGGGCGCACGCCGACCTGGACCGGGTCAGCGAGGAGATCGCGGCGCTGGCGGCCGAGATCGCCGGCCGCCAACAGCCGGGGCGGCGGCCCCGGCCGGGCGGCGGCCGAGAGCGATCCGGTCGTCCGGGAGGTCCTCGGCCAGCTGGCCGCCGAGGCGCCCGATGACACGAACATCCTGCCGTTCGGCCGCAGCGCGCTCGCCGCACAGACCTCCTTCGTCCGGCAGAACCGGCTGGTCTCGATGTTCGACGACCCGGTCGAGGTGATCGAGATGCCGGAGATCGACCGCGGCGTCGCGGTGGCCTACTGCGATTCGCCCGGGCCGCTGGAGACGGCGCCGATGCCGACCTTCATCGCCATCTCCCCCACCCCAGCGGACTGGCCCGCGCAGCGGGTCGCCTCGTTCTACCGCGAATACAACCGGCACATGCTGCACAACCTGATGGTCCACGAGGCGATGCCGGGCCACTACCTGCAGCTCCAGCACTCCCGCAGGTTCAGCGGCTCCGCCACGGCGATCCGGGCCGCGCTGCGGTCCGGCTCGTTCGTGGAAGGCTGGGCGGTCTACGCCGAGCAGGTCATGGCGGAGCACGGCTATCCGGGCGAAGGAGATCCGCGCGCCGTCCGGATGCAGCAGCTCAAGATGCAGCTCCGTATGATCATCAACGCCATCCTGGACGCCCGGGTGCACGGGCACGGCATGACCGAAGCCGAGGCCATGGCGCTGATGACGGGGCGCGGATACCAGGAGGAGGGCGAGGCGGCGGGCAAATGGCGCCGCGCCCTGCTCACCTCGGCCCAGCTGTCCACCTACTACGTCGGGTTCACCGAGGTCGCCGACCTGGCCGGTGAGCTGCGGGTGGTCAAGCCGGACGCGGCGGAGGCGGAGATCCACGACCGTATGCTCGCGCACGGCTCGCCGCCCGTCCGGTTGCTGCGGCCACTGGTCTCATCCTGAGCCGGCCCGTTCCGGGAGTTTTGAACATTTTCTCCGCACCGGCGATCCTTGGGGCGATCTGGCCCGTAGATAGCAGTAGAGGCAGTTATGTGGGTGCTGCTTCCCGGCCATCGAGAGCCCGCCGCGGACCAGGGGAATCATGATCTCACTGCAGGAACGCACCAGCCAGCCCGGGATGACCGCAGTGCCCGCCTTCCTGCACGCCCTGCTCCGCCAGGTGGAGCCGTACCCGGCCGCGGTGCAGAACGCGCGCTGGGACATCCTGGCCTTCAACCGCAGCTACGACGCTCTGTTCGGGCTGGAATCGGTCCCGGTCCGGAACCGGAACGCGGCCCTGCTGTACTTCACCGATCCGGCCCTGCGGGACCTGCGGCCGGACTGGGAGGACGGCGCGGCCCTGATCGTCGGCCGGTTCCGCGCGGCGATGACCCGGCACGGCAGCGAGGCCGCCTGGACCGCGCTGCTGGCCCGGCTGCGGGAGGCCTCGCCTGAATTTTCCCGGCTGTGGGAACAGGACAGCAGCACCGCCGACTACGGCAGCGTGCCGGAGCGTTTCGTGCACCCGGTGGCCGGACGGCTGCGGCTGGCCCGCTTCCACCTGTGGGCCGAGCCGCGGGAGGACGGCCTGGTCGCGGTGGGCTACACCCCCGCCGACGTCGCGACCGCGGCCAAGCTGCCCCGGCTGCAGGCCCTTTCCACCGCAAGCACCTCCACCGCGGACATCTCCAGCGCGAGGGGCCGCCGCCAGCTAGCCGGTCACGCGGGCTGAGGGACTGTCCCCGAGGATCGCGGCCAGCAGGGGAGCACGATCCGCATCCTGGGCGGCCGGCAGGGGCGCGGGCACCGGCTCCAGGCCGTAGTCGGCTATGCCCGCGGCCTCGCGCGGTCGGCCGGGTCGTAGACGAACCGGGTGCAGACGTCCCGGTACAGCCGGGCCACCCCGGACGCCGTGGCGGGCAGGCCGACCGAGGCCAGCAGCGCGGCCCGGCTGTGGCTGCGCAGCTTCTCCCCCGGGCCGGCGCTGGCCGCGCCGACCACGATCGGCGAGATGGCGGTGACCCGGTCCCGGTGCTGCCGCAGCGTCTCGGTCACACCGGGCAGACCGAGGATGGGCAGCAGGCCTGCCACCGGGTTGGCCGGGCCGAGCACGATGTGAGTGGCCGATTCGATGGCCGCGAGCACGCCCGGCGCGGGCCTCGCCTGGCCGATTCCCTCGAAGCCGGACCCCGCGCACGGCAGGCGCGGCCTGCTCGCGCACGAGGTACTCCTGATAGTGCAGCAGCCGCCCGTCCACGCCCACGACCACGGTGGTCACGTCGTCATCGCTCATCGGCAGGATCCGGGCCGTGATGCCGGACGATTCCGCCAGCCTCCTGGTCACCTCGGTGAGGCTGGCCCCGTCGCGGAGCAGCCCGGTCCGGTACAGATGCGTGGCCAGGTCCCGGTCGCCAAGGCGGAACCAGGCCGCCCTGCCAAGCACCGGCCAGCGCCGCCAGGCAGCGGAACGACTCGTCCCGCAGCCCCCAGCCCCGGCCGGGCGTCCAGGCGGCCCGACAGCGCGTAGAGCACGGTGTCGATGTCGGGGCAGATCCGCAGCCCGTGCAGCCGCAGGTCGTTCGCTGTGTTCAGCACCAGGGCCAGCGGCCCGCGGCCGCCGCGAGCGGGTACGGCCAGCGCCTCCCACAGCCGGGCCGCGCCGGTCCCGCCGCCGAGGCCGACGATGCCGCCCATGTCAGCGTCCCCTCCTCAGGGCTCGTCCGGCGGCCCCGGGGAACCCACCGTAGCACATTGATACCGCGACGGGCGGCGTCAGGCCAGCCGGACCGGCAGCGAGGACAGGCTGGCGAACCGCTCCGCGTCCCGGTTGGCGGCCAGCATCGAGATCAGTACCAGCGCGCCGTCCGGGATTACCGGTACCTGACCTGCATGACACCTCAGCAGGAGTGACCGGCGGTCAGGACGTGGCTGTCCGGGCGTGCCGGACCTGGCGGCGCAGGTCGCCGTGGCCTGGGGCGAATCCGTGGCTGGTCAGCCAGCGCGTCATCCAGGACGGGTCGGGATGCGTCGGCGGGACCACGTTGTAGATGTAGTTCAGTCCCCGCCCGGCGGCCTCTTCCTCGAGCCGGTCCACGATGAACCCCCCGATGCCGGCCCCGCGCCGGTCCCGGCCGACCAGGAACGTGATCTCGGCGTCACCCCATTCGCTGTCCAGCCAGCCGTAGCCGGCCACCTCGCCATCGTCGCTGGTGACATGCCACCATTCGTCGGCGATCGGCGATCCCGGCCCGGGCGCCACCATCCCGGTCGCGGCGAGCTCCTCGGGGCCGAACAGCCGCTGCTTGGCGGCGTCCCAGCGCGGTGTGTCTTCCTTCGTCCAGTGCAGCACGCAAACGCCTCCTAGCTGGGCACCGCTTCCGTGGGCGGGTCGCTGGGCACGAAGACCCTGGCGGCCATCCGGCGCAGCTCGACGCGGCGGACCTTGCCCGTGGCCGTGGTGGGATAGGCGGTCACGAACACCACCTTGCGCGGGCGCTTGAACGACGGCAGCGCCTGGCGGCAGAACTCGATCAGCTCGGCCTCGGTGACCGTGCGGCGCGGCTCACAGATCACGAACGCGACCGGCTTTTCCAGCCCGTGGCCGTCGGGGGCGGCCACGACGACCGCCTGAGCCACGGCCTCGTGCGCGAACAGCCGGGCTTCCACCTCGGCCGGCGACACCCAGATGCCGGAGGCCTTGAGCATGTCGCCGGTCCGGCCCAGGCAGGTGTAGTACCCGTCGGCGTCCTGGACGTAGCTGTCACCGGTGCGCAGCCATTCCCCCTGGAAGACCTGGCGGGAGGTCTGGTAGCGGGACCAGTAGCCGGTCGCGGCCGAGGCGCCCCGGACGAACAGCGTGCCAGGGGTGCCCGGCTCGACTTCGTGCCCGTTCTCGTCCAGCAGGCGCAGGTCATAGCCGGGCACCGCGACGCCGGTGCTGCCGGGGCGGACCGTGCCCTCCCGGTTGGACAGGAAGATATGCAGCATCTCCGTCATCCCGATGCCGTCCAGGATGTCCGGGCCGAAGTGCGACGTCCACCGGGTGTACAGGGCGGCCGGGAGCGCTTCCCCGGCCGAGGCGGCCAGCCGGATTCCGGCCATAACGTCGGCCGGCAGCCCGGCGCGGAGCATGTTCGCGAAAAACGTCGGGCCGGCGAAGAACAGCGTGGCGTTGTACTTCTGGCCCGCGTCAACGATGACATCCGGCCGGGACGGGCTCGGCTCGAGCACGGCCGAGGCCGCCGCCGAGAGCGGGAACAGCACCGAGTTGCCGAGGCCGTAGGCGAAGAATGCCTTGGCCGCGGACAGGCACCGGTCGTCCCGGCGGATGCCCAGTACCTGGGCGCCGTAGGTCTCGCACACCACCTCGATGGCGCCGTGCCGGTGCATGGCGGCCTTCGGCGTGCCCGTGGTGCCCGACGTGTACAGCCAGAACGCAGGGGAGTCCGCGCTGGTCGGGTACACGGTCTCGGTGAACGGCGCGGCGGCCAGCGCCCCCAGCAGATGCACCGGGACCGGCGCACCGGCGGCTGGCTGGTCGGCCAGGAGGCCGGCCAGCTCCGGCGCGAGCGCCGCGGCCTCGACGGCGGTCGCGGCGAACTCCCGGGTGATGGCGAGGAACCGGGCCCGGGAGTCGTTCAGCAGCTCCGCGACGCCGTCCGCGTGCAGCATCGTGGACACCGGGACCGGGATGGCGCCCATCCGCATGGTGGCCAGGTAGACCACGACGAACTGCGGTGAGTCCGCCATGAGCATGAGCACCCGCTGCTCGGGCTGCAGGCCCAGCGCCCGCAGCCCGGTGGCGGTCCGGCAGACCTGATCGTGCAGCTGCGCGTAGCTCAGGTCCCCGGCCACCCCGGTCAGCGCGATGCGCTGGCCGTCCCCATCCGCCAGCCGCTGGTCGAGCAGGTACTCACATGCGTTGAAGAGCTCCGCCATGCCGCACTCCAATGTCGGGGAAGCCCGCTCCGGGTTCTGCGCGAGACCTGCTGCCAGGATGGTTCACGCGAGGTGGACGTAGTCGTATTCGACTGGCTTTCCGTTGATCCCGTTACGGGGCGGGGCGATCCAGGCCGCGATCTTGCCCCGCTCGTGGACCGGCTGCATGAGCGTGCGGACGTGCGTCTTGTCCACGTCGGTGGGCAGCCACTGACCCTTGCGCCGTTCCCACTCGTCGGCGGAGAGCATCTCCCCGTCGGGAGCGGCCTCGATCGGGGCGAACGCCCCGACCCGGCGGTTGAACGCGATGTGCGGCAGCTTGAGCCGCTGCGTGAGCCCCGCCTCGGCCAGGATCTTGTTCCAGCGCTTGACGCCGCCTTCGCAGTCGGAGATGTACTCCCGGCGCAGGTCGGTGTTGAGCCCGACGAGCGCGGCCACCTCCGTCTGGCCGATGATCTTCTCGCCATTTTGGCCGTCGGCCAGCGCGTCCACCATGAACGCGTCGTCGGTCAGCCGGTGGTCGTCCTTGCGGCGCTCCTCCATCCACCGGCCCTTCAGGCCCGCGGTGTAGTAGTTGGCCACGTTCGTCGACGTCTCCCCGCCGAACAGGTCGAGCGAGACGCTGTAGTGGAAGTTCAGGTACTTCTGGATCACCGGCAGCGGGATGACGCCGAGAGCCGCCACGTCGTCGGTGTCGTTCTCCACCATCACCTGCGCGGTCCGGCCCACCACCCGGTCGATGCCGGTGGTGCCCACCATCATGTGGTGCGCCTCTTCCTTCAGCATGAACTCGCAGGTCCTGTGACAGCGGGTCGAAGGCGCTCTCCTTCAGCGTGCCGAGCTGGTACTTGCCGTCCCGGTCGGTGAAGTAGGTGAACATGTAGAACGAGAGCCAGTCGGGGGTCTCCTCATTGAACGCCCCCAGGATGCGGGGCGCGTCCTCGCTGCCGGAGTTACGGTGCAGGAGTTCCGCGGCCTCCTCGCGGCCCTCCCGGCCGAAGTAGGCGTGCAGCAGGTACACCATCGCCCACAGGTGCCGCCCCTCCTCCACGTTGACCTGGAACAGGTTGCGCAGGTCGTACAGGCTGGGGGCGGTGGCGCCCAGGTTGCGCTGCTGCTCGACGCTGGCCGGCTCGGTGTCGCCCTGGATGACCAGCAGCCGCTGCAGGTCCGCGCGGTACTCCCCGGGCACCTTCTGCCAGGCCGGCTCGCCCTTGTGCTCGCCGAAGGCGATCCGCCGGTCGGCGTCCCGCTCGGCCAGGAAGATGCCCCACCGGTAGTCCCGCATCGGCACGTGCCCGAAGTGCGCCCAGCCCTCGCGCCCGACGTTGACCGCAGTACGCAGGTACACGTCGCGGGTGGGCAGCGTCGGCCCCATGGAGTCCCACCAGTTGATGAAGTCCGGCTGCCAGGACTCCAGGGCCCGCTGCAGCCGCCGGTCGTCGCGCAGGCTGACGTTGTTCGGGATCTTCTCGGTGTAGTCGGGCGCCATCGTCATCGGGGTCAGACTCGCTTTCGATCGAATTCGGCGCGCTGCCCGGTCCCGTAGCGGCGCAGCGCGCCGTCCGGGCCAGAGGCGTTCGGCCGGTAGAAGATCCAGTTCTGCCAGGCGGTCAGCCGCCCGAAAATCTTCGTCTCGAGGGTCTCCGGGCCGGCGAAGCGGTAGTTCGCCTCCAGCCCGGTGAGGGCGTCGGGGCTGAAGCTGGCCCGCTCCTCGACCGCGATCCGGACCTCCTCGTCCCAGTCGATGTCGTCGGGGGCGAAGGTGACCAGCCCGAGCCGTTCCGCGTCCTCGGCGAGCAACGGCTCACCAGCCTGCTTCTCCACCTCGGCCAGGCCGGCCTCGTCGCCGAGGTACCGCGTCTGCAGCCGGGTCAGGCCGTTGCCCATCGGCAGCGGGCCGAGGTTCATCGGGCCGACCGTGATCGCCGCCGGATCGGCGTCCGGGGCGATCTCCTCGAACACCCCGGAAAGCTGGAACGAGCGGTCGGCGGCCAGCGCGAGCTCCAGCAGCGATCCGGCGAAGCAGCTGCCCGGCTCGATCAGCGCGATGATGCTCCGGCTGGTAACGTCCAGCCGCTTCAGCGTGCGCTTGAGGTACTGGATGATCTCATTGGCCAGCCAGTCGTCCCGGTGGTCCAGCAGCAGCCGGTCGTAGCCCAGCACCCGCGCCGGGTCGCCTGAGCTGCGCACCACCCAGCTGCCCAGCTCCAGCTCGTTGGTGCGCAGGTCCAGGATCAGGTCGTCCAGCTCGCGGGTCAGCGCCAGCGGCCAGAAGCCGTCGCCCTGGGTGTGCACCGCGGCGATGTCCGCCGGGGCGTCGTCGGCGGGGCCGCGGACGGTGATCTCGGCGACGGCCCGCGCGCGGTCCAGCCGGGCCGTCACGTGCGGGTAGGAGATCTCGTCGTCCGTGCGGGTCCTGGCCAGCGGGGTCAGCTCCACGCCGCGGGCGCCGCCGGGCCGGCCGGAGCGCTCGGCCAGCTCCGCGGCCCGGGCGGTGACCGTCTCGTCCCACTTGGCCCGCGGGACCGCCTCGTCGACCAGGCGCCACTGCACCGCCTTCCTACCGCCGATGCCCTCGGCCCGGGTGGAAAAGTAGTCGGCCAGGTCGCGGCGGACGTGCCGCTTGTCCACCACCCGGGTCAGGCCGCCGGTGCCGGGCAGCACGCCCAGCAGCGGCAGCTCCGGCAGCGACACCGCGGCGGACCGGTCGTCGATGAGCATGAGGTGCTCGCAGGCCAGGGCCAGCTCGTAGCCGCCGCCGGACGCCGTCCCGTTGATCGCGGCCAGGTACGTCTGGCCGGAATGAGCGGTCGCGTCCTCGATCCCGTTGCGGGTCTCGTTGGTGAACTTGCAGAAGTTGACCTTCCACGGGTGCGGGGAGCCGGCCAGCATGCGGATATTCGCCCCCGCGCAGAAGATCTTCTCCTTGCCGCTGGTGACGACCACGGTCCGCACCTCGGGGTGCTCGAACCGAAGCCGCTGGACCGCGTCGTACAGCTCGATGTCCACGCCGAGGTCGTAGGAGTTCAGCTTCAGCTCGTACCCGGGCACCAGGCCGGCCTGCTCATCGACGTCCATGGTCAGCGTCGCGACGGGACCGTCGTACGCCAGCCGCCAGTGCCGGTAGCGCGAGGGCTCCACCCGGAAGTCGACCCTGGTCATGATCGGATCCTCCCGCTCGGCACGACTTCCGCAATCGTCTACGAAACAGTGCTGCTTCGTCAAGGTTCCGTAGCATTTCTGGAACAGGGCGCCCGGCAGCTCCCCGGGCGTGCGGCGTAGGCCGCGGGTAGGCCGCCCGCCGGGTTCTGTTCAGCTATTCAGGCGTTTCCATTCCTGCTGGGCGGCGTCTGACCAGCGCTGATGCCGGTCGGCGAACAGCCGGGCCGCGGTCAGCCCGCTCCACCGGGCCGGCAGCAGTTCGCGCGGCAGGACCGGGTCAGCCGCGGGGAACCGGCGCCAGGCGTGCACCAGCTCGACCTGCCGGATCAGCACGTCGCCCGGCGCCCGGCCCCGGAACTCCTCGATGAACTGCTCGTACTGCTCCTCGATCGCGCCCACGTCCCAGGCCGTGGCCACCATGGTCCGCACGTCGCCCAGGCCCGACCGCCTCGCCACGAACACGTGGGCGTCCGCGGCGACGCCCGCCTCCCGCAGCGCCTCGACCGCCTCGGCCTCGCGGTCCGGGTGCGGGCTGATCCAGAGGCCCGCTCCCAGCGACCCGAAGCCTGCCCAGCTGAGCCGGGTGCGCACCATGTGCCGGGCCCGGCGGTCGCTCTCCGGGATGCGGACGGACACCAGCAGCCAGCGGCCGTCCCAGTCCGGCGCGGTACCGGTGAAGGAGTAGATGCGCTCCGCGCCGTCGGTGAGCAGGCGGCGGGCGCTCCCGGTCAGCCGCCAGCGGGTCCGCCGGCCGAGCTTTTCCGCGTCCAGCCAGCCCGCGGCGGCCGTGCGCATCAGCGCCTGCCGGGTCGCCTTCTCCTCGATCCCGAGCCGGGCGAACACCGCCAGCACCGCCGACGTCCAGGCTGTCCCGTCGCCGGTCAGCACGAACTCGCCCAGCACCGTGAACAGCAGGCCGCGCGCGCTCGGGGCACCCGCCGCGTCCCGCCGGGAAAGGGCCGGCCCCGCGGCGCCCCCCGCAGCGGGCCCTCCGGCTGGCACCGCGGCGGTTCCGGGAGTAGGCAGCGCGGCAGGATCTGGGTCTGGTCCCGCGGCCGGCCAGGCGGCAGGCACAGCGCCGGCCGGATCAGGTGCGGGTGTAGAGGGCAACGCCGTCCACCTCGGCTCTGGACAGGCGGCCGGCCAGCACCAGGACGTCCAGATGGGCCATCGTCTCGGTCACCGCCAGGCAGCGGGACAGCAGATCAAGCTCGCCGAACGTCAGCCCCCGCCGGGTCCACAGCAGCCGGCGGGCTGATTCCTCGGCTGTGGCCGCGCCCGCGTCGACCGTCTCGTCAATCTGGGCCAGCCGGGTGTGGTGGTGCTCGATCAGCTCGTCGACCCGGGCGTGCACGCTCGGCGCGACCGGGCCGTGCGCCGGGAGCAGCCGCCGGTCCGGCAGGCCGCGGACCAGCTTCAGCGAGTCGAGGTAGTCGCGCAGCGGCAGCTCGGCGACCTGCTGCTCGAACCCGATCGACGGGGTGATCCGGGGCAGCACGTGGTCCCCGGCGAACATCGCATCCCGGGCGGCGTCCACGAACACCACGTGCCCGCGGGTGTGCCCGGGGGTGGGGTGCACCTGCCAGGCCCCCGCCTCGAACGCGATCTCCTGCGGGGCATGCAGCCAGTCGTCCGGATCGGCCCAGTCGGCGACATCGTGCCGGGTGGGCCCCCTCCGCAGCTCGCGGCCCAGGTCGTCAGCGCCGCCCCGGTGCAGCCGGGCGAGCATCGGGGCCCACTGGTCGGCGTCCGGGTCCTGCGCTACCCGCAGCGTGCCGGCTTCGCCCAGGCCCAGGGCGATCTGCATGCCGAACTCGCGGCGCAGCGTGACGGCCAGCGTGTAGTGATCGCGGTGGACGTGCGTGACCAGGAACCGGCGCACGTTCGCGAGGCTGCTGTCCAGCAGTTTGACGGCCTGCTCCAGCAGGTCCCGCGCCTCGGCGATGGCCCAGCCGGAGTCGACCAGGACCAGCCCGTCGCCGTCCCGCACCGCGTAGACGTTGACCGCCCGCAGCCCGTCCTGCGGCAACGGCAGCGGGATCCGGAACACGCCCTCGCCCACGTCGTGCACTCCCGGGACCGTCCAGTCCGCCTCCGGGTCGTCCTGCCGCAGCCGCATCGTCATCGTTCATGGTTAGCACGCAGGCCACGGGAGCCTGGCGGCCGGCTCACAGCCCCAGCCGGCGGGACAGGTCGGAGACCAGCGTTCCGTCCGGGTCCAGCTCGGCCCGCAGCGCGCGGAACTCCGGCAGCCGCGGGTACATCTGGGCCAGCACATCGGGCGGCACGTGCGAGTCCTTGGCCAGGTAGACCCGGCCCCCGCCATCAGTGACCAGCCGGTCCAGCGCATCGAGCAGGACGCCCAGCCCCGGCGTCCGCGCCGGGAAGTCGAGCGCCAGCGTCCAGCCGGCCATGGGAAACGACAGCAGCCCGGGGTCGGCCGCGCCGAACCGCTTGAGCACCGTCACGAACGAGGGCGCCCGCGCCGCGCTGACCAGCTCGAACGAGCGGCGCACCGCGGCTTCCTGGCCGAACGGCAGGACGTACTGGTACTGCCGGAACCCGCCGGGCCCGTAGACCCGGTTCCAGTTCCTGATGCCGTCCAGCGGGTGGAAGAACGCCCCGATGGTCTGCAGCTCCCCGTCGCGGCGCTTCGGCGCCTTCCTGTACCACGCCTCGTTGGCCAGAGCGACCGTGTAACGGTTGATCAGCCCGGGCGGGAACGGGCCCGGCACCCCGAGCCGGGCGCCGGGCCGGAACGCGAAGGGGTCGTCCTTCGCGGCGGCCGGCAGGTCGGCCAGCTCGGCGAAGTCCCCGCTGGTGACCACCGACCGCCCCAGGCCCTTCCCCCGGGCCATGCTGTCCGACCAGGCCACGGTGTAGCCGTAGCGGCGGTCGTGCTCGGCGAGCACAGCCATCGTCTCGTCGATGTCAGCGGTGCGCACGGTCTCCACCCGGACCCGCGAGCTGGCCACCCGCTTCAGCTGTACGGCAGCCCGCACGATGAAGCCGGTCAGGCCCATTCCCCCGGCCGTTGCCCAGAACAGGGCGGGATCACTCTCACTGGTCACGGTGCGCAGTTCGCCGCCGGGCAGCACCAGGTCGAAGGATCGCACGTGCTGGGCGAAGCTGCCCACCACGTGGTGGTTCTTGCCGTGCACGTCGGCCGCGATCGCGCCGCCTATGGTGACCTGGCGGGTGCCGGGCGAGACGGGAACGAACCAGCCGGCCGGCAGCCCCGCCACCATGAGCTGCTCCAGGCTGACACCGGCCGCACAGTCCGCCACGCCGGTGACCGGGTTCAGCTCGATAATGCGGTTGAGGTGGGCGCTCGACACCACCACGCCGCCGCCGCACTGCGCGGCGTTGTTGTAGCTGCGGCCCAGGCCGCGGGGGATCAGTGGCCGGGACGGCGTCGCCGTGTTGAGCAGCGCCTCCGCGTCAGCCACGCTGGACGGCTCGGCCAGCTCGGCCGAGGATGGCGCGATCCGGCCCCAGCCGGTCAGCGTGACAGTTGAGCCCATGGGCACCGGATACTACCCGGGCCTGCGGCGGGCCGCGTCGAGCTGGGCGCGCAGCACGGAGCGGGCGGTGACCAGCGACGGGCCGTACCAGGTCAGGCTGCGGCCCTCGACCAGCGCGACTCGCTGGCGGGGGAACATCTCCGGTCCGTCGCCGGCGCGGAACGCATAGGGCTCATCGGGCAGCACGATGAGCTCCGGTTCGCGCGCGGCCAGATCGTCCAGGTCGATGTGCGGATACCGGCCGGGGTCGTCGCCGTAGACATTCTCCAGCCCGAGCCGGGCGGCGACGTCGCCGGTGAACGTGGCCGACCCGACCACCATCCACGGGTCCCGCCAGATGGGGATGGCGGTGCGGACCCGTGGGCCGGGCGCGGGCTGGCTCCATTCCTGTTCGGCGGCGCCGAGCCACCCCGGCACCGGCCAGCCCAGCGCCGCGAACATCCGCCGCAGTGCGGCCACCGCCTGATCCACGGTCTGGATGACGGTCACCCATACCGGCACCCCGGCGGCCCGGAGGCGTTCCACGTCGACCCGCCGGTTCTCCTCCTGGTTGGCCAGCACGACGTCGGGGCACAGCTCCTTGATGGCGGCCAGGTTCGGGTTCTTGGTCCCGCGCACGCGCGGCACGTCCAGGCCCGCCGGATGGGTACACCAGTCGGTCGCGCCGACCAGGGCGCCCGGGCGGGTCAGGGCCACCGATTCGGTCAGCGACGGGACCAGGGATACCACCCGCCGGGCAGGCCGGTTCAGCGGAACCGGTTGCCCAAGGTCATCACGAGCCGCCGACACGGTTCCTCCTCACCGCCAGTCAGACGCTAGGCCGCCAGTCAGGCGCTGGGCCGCACGATTGCGCGAACCGGCCCCAGGTCAAGGAATAGCACGGACCGGAGTCCGGGCAGGCAGGCGCTGAGTATCACTCCAACGTCCGGGGTCGCTGTTAAGAAGCCCGGCCGACAGCGCGCCGATGGTTCAGCGACGCCCTGACCGGCGGCGTCAGGCTGGCGCGCCGCGGCGCTGGCGAGCGGAGTGCGCCAGGATCAGGGCGACGGCGACGGCGACGGCGAGGACGCCGAAGGCTATGCCAAGCCAGCTCACCATGGACAAGCCCGCCTGGGACGCTCCGGCCATGGAGAACACAACGGTGGCCGTGGCCGTGGCGGTGGTAAGGCCGCTCACCAGAGTCACCTTGGCCCGCCAGGGACCGTTGGGCAGGCTCCTGGGCGGAGCGAATGTCACGTTTCCCGACTGGCCGGGCGCGAGGGTGATGATCTGCTGTTCCGTGAAGGGACCGGCGGCGGTGTCGCCTGGGCCGCCGCTCAGGCGCGCAGTGCCGCTGAGGTCGACGGCCCGCCCGCCGGTGTTGTCCGCGTGGGCGACCATGGAGGGCCAGCCGCGGGCTGACCGGTGCCCGGTGACGGAGGTGATGGCGAAGCTGGTCGGCGGGGCGCCCCCCTGGCCGACGGCCAGGTAGATGCGGATGCCGACCCGGGTCACCTCGTTGACGCCAAGCCCGCTGGGAGCCCGCGCGTGGGCGGCCTGCTGGACCCAGATCACGCCGTAGTGCTCGCCCCGGGTGGCTCCTGACGGGACCTTGATCGTGATCATGTCCATCGCGGACGCCAGCGGGCGCAGGGTAAGCGTCTGGTACCGCACACTGATCCAGCCGGTCAGCTCGCTCCGGGTCGCCCCGCTGTCGCCGGTGAACGATCCGTTGCTGATGCGGGCGGCATCGGCGTAGACGGTGAAGTGCGCGGTGCGCGCCTCCTGGTTAAGGACAAGGATTCTGCGGTGGATGACGGCACCCGTGGGCAGGTAGTCGACGATGTAGCGCAGCGCGCGCGGGTTGTTGGCTGCGGAGCCCGGGACGTCGGCGAGCCGGACGCCGAACCCCTGTGGGGCCGGGCCAGGGGGCCGGTGAATCGCGGCCAGGGCAACGACCGCCGGGCTCGAGGTCCCGGCGGCCAGCGCCAGCATGATCATGCTGAGCAGTCGGCGCACCTGCGCCTGCTATCTGTTTAGCTGTTTGCGCCCGCCTTCCCTGGCCGGTTCAGGCTCGGCCCGGCGCAGGCGGAGGCGACGGAATGCGATCATCGCGAGCACGCCGGCCGCAAGCACCACCAGGGCCGCCACGGCATACGCCAGCAAGACCCGGCCGGAGGGCCTGGCGCCCCGGGACGCCGCTGCGGCCGCGCCGCTCCGGGACGCCGGCGCGGCCGCAGCGGCAGGCAACCGATCGAGGTGGGCCGCACAGACAATCGGCCTGCTGCTGCCGTCCGCCGCGGCGCAAGCGACCGCCGCCAGCCGGAGCTGCTGGGCCGGTGGCCGCGTCACCCGCGCCGCTACGCGGAAGATCCGGGTGCCGCCCGCCGGAATGCCGGCGGACCAGGCGACCTGCCCGTTGGCGGCCGTACCGTGGGGGCTGGCCGAGAGGAACTCCAGGCCCGCGGACAAGGTCTGCGTGATCTTGAGATGCGGCGCACTGCGGGTGCCGCCGTCGCGGACACCCACCACGTAAGTGAGCTGGTCGCCGGTCTTCACGGCCGTCCGGCCGTCACTGACGCCGATCGTCAGCGACGGCACTGACGCCGGCGGCATGTGCGATGCCCCCTTTGGCACGCCCGCGGTGGCCGTCGCCGTCACCGGTTTCGTGGGGGCAACGTGACCGGGGAGCACCGCGATGGGCATCGCGATCAGTCCGGCCAGCATGACCGCGCTGGCCTGAGCATTCCTCGGGTGCCATGAGATCCTCACTGGCGACCTGCCTCTCCAGAAAAATGCTAAGCGTATCCAGCAAACTACTCTTAGTGACAGGTGATTGCACTTGCCTGGTGCGTGTTCGGGGGGGCCGCTGGTCAGGACACGGAGTGGGTGATGGTGGCGGTGTAGAGGCCGACGATGGCGGTGGGGGGGACGGTCACGGTGATGAGGGGATTCCAGGTGGCGGTGGTGTTGCCGGTGACGTTGGTGGCGCTGACGACGGGCTGGGGGGCGGTGCTGAGCTGGGTGACCGGGACCGGGGTGAAGGTGGCCGGGCCGGTGGCCTGGCTGAGTGCGGTGATGTTGTAGGAGGCGTTGGCGACGGGGATGGTGTCGGCGGGGCTGCCGGTGCTGGTGGCGAAGCTGGTGCTGGAGACCGTCGCGGTCCACCGGCCCCGAAGCCGCGGTTGTCGGTGACCTGGACGGTGCCCAGGTCGCCGCTGAGGTTGCTCCCGACCGAGGCGGTGCCGAGGTTGGAGCTGTCTGGCGCGGTGATGGTCAGCGCGCCGCCGATGACGGGGACTGAATCGCCCCGGGTTTTGTGGAGGCTCCCAATCCACGGGAGAGTGGGACGATGGGAGCAGCACGGAAGTATCCGGACGAGCTGCGTGACCGGGCGGTCCGGCTGGTGCTGGACCTGGTCAAGGACCAGGACGCCAGCGTGACGGCGGCCTGCCGGAAGGTGGGCGGCGAGCTGGGGATCAAGCCGGACACGCTGCGCGGCTGGGCCAAGCAGGCGCAGGTCGACCGGGGGATGCGGCCGGGGACCGCGTTGGCGGATGCGGCGCGGATCCGGGCGCTGGAGCGGGAGAACGCCGAGCTTCGCCGGGTGAACGCGATCTTGCGCACGGCGAGCGCTTTTTTCGCGGCCGAGCTCGACCACCGGTAGCCCTGGTGGTGGCCTTCATCGAGGCTTGCCGGGACCAGTTCGGGGTCGAGCCTATCTGCCGGGCGCTGCGGCAGGCCGGCGTGGCGATCTCGCCGTCGGGGTACTACGCGGCCCGGGCGCGGCCGCTCCCGGCGCGGGCGCTGGCGATGCCGCGCTGGAGAAACAGATCCTGCGCGTCTACAAGGACAGCAAGGAACGGTACGGCGCCTGGAAGGTATGGGACCAGCTCAACCGCGAGGGCATCGCGGCGGCCCGGTGCACCGTGGAGCGGCTGATGCGCCAGCTCGGGCTGCGCGGGGTGCGCCGCGGCGGCTACAAGGTGCGCACCACGCGTCCCGACCCGGCGCAGGACCGGCCGGAGGACCTGGTCAACAGGGACTTCGCGCCGGATGCCCCGGACCGGCTGTGGGTGGTCGACTTCACCTTCGTATCCACCTGGGCGGGCACCGCGTACACCGCGTTCGTGATCGACGCGTTCGCCCGGCTGATCACCGGGTGGCGCACCGCCGCCAGCCACAGCACGGACCTGGTGCTGGACGCGCTGGTGATGGCAGTCACCTACCGGGCCCGGCAGGGGGTGAAGGTGGCCGGGCTGACCCACCACAGCGACGCCGGCAGCGAGTACCTGTCCATCCGCTACGGCGCCGAGCTGGTGGCCGCGGGCATCGCGCCGTCGGTCGGGTCCGTCGGGGACTCTTACGATAACGCGCTGGCGGAGAGCATCATCGGGCTGTACAAGGCCGAGGTCATCGATCACCTGGGGCCGTGGGAAACCCCCGCCCAGGTGGAGGCGGCCACCAGCGAATGGGCCAGCTGGTACAACACCGCGCGGGTGATGCGGCGCACCGGCGGCCGCCCGCCGGCCGAATACGAGCAGGCCTGGCGGGACGGGACGCTCGGCCGGGTCCCCGCCCGCGGGCCGGGCAGCAGGCCCCGCCGGCCACCAGCGAAGGAGGCGGCCATGGCCGCCGCTCATTACCCAGGCGGGCTGCGCCCGCACCCGCCGGGGCTCCGCCCCGGACCCCGGCCCTCCTCAGAGATGGCCTGGCAGGTCAGGACGGGTGCGGCGGCGGGCGGGCATCTCCTCGCCGGCCGCGGGACGGGTGCCACGGAACCCCCGCCCAGGTCAAGGGCGCCTCCGGCGTCGCAAGCGATGACGCTGCGCGTCACCCTTGCCCTGCCCGGGGAACCCGCGGCGCAAAGCGGGTGCCCGACGAGGAGATGCCCAAGTCCCCCGGCGGGGGTCCTGGCGGCAGAGCCCGCCACCAGGCGGGGCAGCTGGACAGCGCAGCTGGACAGATGTTCGACAAAACAAAAGCGGAAAATGATCAGACCGTGGTTCCGCCAGGCGGCGGTACCGTGGAAGACAACGGCCACCCAGACCAGAGCATCTGGGGAGAATCGAGTCTCCACCAAACCCGGGGTGCTCCAGGGTGTAGGTGACGGTAGCGCCGGGGGTGGCGGGGGCCGGGGCGGCGGCGCTGGTGATGGTCAGGGCGGGGGTCAGCACCGCGATGGTCAGCTGGCAGCCGCCGCTGGTGGTGCCGGGCGGGCAGGACGACCCGGCCGCGGCCGAGCTCACGGTGGTGATGACCAGCTTGTCACCGGTATCGGGATTATTGACCGTGACGGTGAAGGTGATCACCGCGGCGGCGCCGGGGGCCAGGTCCCCGGTCCAGGTCAGGGCCGGGCTGGTATAGGTCAATGCCCCGGTCCCGGTGGTGGCGGCGTCACCGTTGTAGGCGGCGTCGTCGAACATCGCGGCGAACGACTCGGTGACCACCGCCCCGGCATACGGGGCCGTGCCGGTGTTGGTGATGGTCAGGGTGTAGCCGATCACCTGCCCCGGCACCGCGCTGGTGGTGTCCGCGGTCTGGGTGATGCTCAGGCCCGGGATCAGCACGTCCACGGCCGGGGCGCAGCGCGGGTCGTGCCGCCGGTGGGGGGCAGTTGCTGCCCGGCGCGGCCGAGGCCAGCACCAGCGCCATGACCGGGCTGCCGGGGTAGGGATCGGCCACGGTGACCGAGCCGGTCAGGGTGATGGTGGCGCCGACCGGGATGTCCCCGGTCCACACCGCCCCGGTGGTGCCGACGGACAAGGTGCCCGAGGAGGCGGTCTGGTCCCCGTTGCCGGTGGCCTCGCCGGGGGTCCCCCCGAAGCTCACGCTGATCCCGGTGTACGGGGTCTGCCCGGTGTTGGCCAGCGTGGTGGTGTAGACCACCACGGCTCCGGGTGTGGTGGTGCTCATGTTCGCGGTGGAGTCGATGATCAGCTGGGAGACCGTCACGGTGGTGGTGCAGCGCGGGTCGGCGGACCCGGAGCCGCAGTTGCTGCCCGTGCTGGCCGAGGTCACGGTGCTGGCCAGGATCTGGCTGCCGGTATCGGGGCTGTTCACCGTGACCGAGTAGGTAAGGGTGACCGACCCGGCCGCGGGCACGTCCCCGGCCCAGCCCAGGGTGGAGCCGTCGTAGGTCACGGTGCCCGCGCTGGTGCCGGTGCCGGTGATGACGGCGGCCGCGTTGTTGTTGTAGGCGGCGTTACCGAGCACCCCGCCCAGCGGCACGGTGAACGCGGCGCCGGTATAGTCGCTCAGCCCGGAGTTGGCGATGGTGACCGTGTAGGTCACCACCCCGCCCGCGACCGCCGAGGCCGCCCCGGCGGCCGCGGTGATCGTCAGCGTCGCCGCGCTGACCACCGTCACGGTGACCGTGCACCGCGGGTCGGTGCCCCCGGCCGGGCAGTTGCTGCCCGGCGTCGGGGAGGTGACGGTGCTGGCCAGGCTCAGGTCCCCGGTGTCGGGGTTGTCGATGGTCACCGAGTAGGTGATGGTCACCGACGCGGCCACCGCCAGGTCCCCGGTCCAGGACACCGCCGACCCGGCGTAGGACACCGTCCCGGCGCTGGTGCCGGTGCCGGTGATCACCGCGGCCGCGTCGTTGTTGTAGCCGGCATCATCCAGCACCCCGGCCAGCGGGTCACTCAGGTTCGCGGCGGTATACGGGGTCTGCCCGGTATCGGCCACGGTGATCGTGTAGATGACCTGCTGGCCCGGCACCGGGGTGAGGGTGCTGGCTGTCTTGACGATCGTCAGGGCCGGGGTCAGCACCCCGACCACCAGCTGGCAGCCGCTGCTGGTGG
This sequence comes from uncultured Actinomycetes bacterium, assembly GCA_963775825.1. Classification (GTDB taxonomy): domain Bacteria; phylum Actinomycetota; class Actinomycetes; order Streptosporangiales; family Streptosporangiaceae; genus Bog-532. The sequence goes on along the minus strand of CAVZKY010000031.1, from coordinate 15,707 downwards.
TCCCGGGCGGGCAGCTGGACCCGGCCGCGGCCGACGCCGCGGTGATGATGACCTGCTTATCCCCGGTATCCGGGTTATTCACCGTCACGGTGAAGCTGACCACCGCCGACGCGCCGGGGGCCAGGTCCCCGGTCCAGGTCAGGGTCGGGCTGGCATACGACACCGCCCCGGCGGTCGCCGACGCGCCGCCGTTGTAGGCGGCGTCGTCGAACATCTCGGCGAACGACTCGGTCACCACCGCGCCGGTGTAGGGGGCCGTCCCGGTGTTGCTGATCGTCAGCGTGTACCCGATCACCTGCCCGGGCACCGCCGCCACGGCGTCCGCCGCCTGGGTGATGCTCAGGGCCGGGACCAGCACGTGGGCGGTGATGGTGCAGGCCGGGTCGGTGGACCCGGGCGGGCAGTTACTGCCCGCCGCGGTCGTGGACAGCACCACCCCCAGGATCTTGTTCCCGGTATCGGGATTGTCCACCGTCACGGTGCCGGTGATCGTGACCGTGCCGCCGACCGGGATGCTCCCGGTCCACGACGCGCCGGTCGCGGTCACCACGATCGTCCCGGAGGTGGCCGCCTGATCACCGTTGGAGGTCGCGTTGGCGAACACCTCCGACGGGTCGGTGACCACCGTGATCCCGGTATAGGCCACCTGCCCGGTATTGGCCAGCGTCACCGTGAACCCGAGCACCGACCCCGGCGTCGTGGTGGCCGCGCTCCAGAACCCCCCGATACTCAGCTGCGCCACATCCACCGTGACCGTGCACCGCGGATCGCTGCTCCCGGCCGCGCAGTTGCTGCCCGCCGACACCGACGTCACCGTGCTGGCCAGCAGATGGTTATCGGTGTCCGGATTATGCACCGTCACCGAGAACGTGACCGTCGCGGTGTCCCCGGGATTCAGGCTCCCCGTCCAGGTCAGGGCCAGGCTGGCATAGGTCACGGTGCCGGTGCCGGTGCCGGTCGCGGTGGCGGCCGCGTCGCCGTTGTAGGCGGCATCATCCAGCACCCCGCCCAGCGGATCAGTGAACGCCGCCCCCGCATACGCGACCTGCCCCGTATTAGCCACCGTCACCGTGTAATGCACCACCGCCCCCGGCGCCGCCGTCCCCGGACTCGCCGCCTGCACGATAGTCAGGCCCGGCACCAGCACCACCACGGTCACCGAGCACCGCGCGTCGGTACTGCCCGCCGGGCAGTTGCTGCCCGCCGTCGCCGACGTCACCGTCTGCGCGAGGACCTTATCGCCGGTATCGGGATTGTTCACCGTGACCGAGAACGTGATCGTCGCTACCGCCCCCACCGCCAGGTTCCCGGTCCAGGTCAGGTTCGGGCTGGTGAAGCCGGCGGTGCCGGCCGTCGCGGCCGCGTTGCCGTTATAGCTGACGTCATCCAGCAGCCCCGACAGCGAGTCACTGAACGCCGCACCGGTATAGGCGGTCTGCCCGGTATTGGTCACCGTGACGGTGTACTGCACCACCGACCCGGGCGTAGCGGTGCCGATGTTCGCGGACACCGCGATCGTCAGGCCCGGCACGAGGACCGTGACCGTGCTGGCGCACCGCGGGTCGCTGCTGCCGCTCGCGCAGTTGCTGCCCGCCGTGGCCGAGGTGATCGTGCTGGCCAGGCTCTGGTTCCCGGTGTCCGGGTTGCTCACCGTCACCGAGAACGTGATCGTCGCGGTCGCGCCCGGGGCCAGGTTCCCGGTCCAGGCCAGGTTCGGGCTGGAGTACGTCACCGAGCCCGCGGTCGCGGTCGCGTCGCCGTTGTAGCCGGCGTCATCCAGCACACCGGCCAGCGGATCGGTCAGCGCCGCGCCGGTATAAGCGCTCTGGCCCGCGTTGGTGACGGTGATCGTATAGCCGACCGTGCTGCCCGGCGTCGCGCTCGTCGTGCTCGGGGTCACGGTGATGGTCAGGATCGACACCGGGACACTGACCGCACACCGGGAATCGCCGCTGCCGGCCGCGCAGTTGCTCCCGGCCGTCGCCGAGGTGAGGGTGCTGGCCAGGATCTTGTTCCCGGTATCGGGGCTGCTGACCGTCACCGAGAACGTGATCGTCGCGGTCGCGCCCGGCGCCAGGGTCCCCGTCCAGGTCAGATTCGGGCTGGTAAAGCTGACCGTGCCGGCCGTCGCGGCCGCGTTGTTGCCGTAGGCGGCGTCATCGAGCACATCGGCCAGCGGATCGGTGAACGTCGCACCGGTATAGGTGCCCGAGCCGGTGTTGGTCACCGTGACGGTGAAATGCACGATGCCGCCCGGCACCGCAGGCGACGGGCTCACGGTCGCCGCGATGACCAGCGGGCCGGACCCGATGACCAGCGTCACCGCCTCGGTAGCGGTCACCGCGAACGCGTCGCTCACCTGGACCGTGAACCCGAAACTGCCCGCGGCCGCCGGCGTCCCGGCCAGCACCCCCGTCGAGGCATTCAGCGCCAGACCGGACGGCAGGCTCCCCGCGCTCACCGTCCAGGTGAACGGCCCGGTCCCCCCCGTGACCGTCAGAGTGTCGCTGTACGCCACGCTGGCCTGACCGGACGGCGGCGCGGGGAACGCCAGCGACGGGCGCGCCGCCACCACGATGGCCGCCGCCTTGGTCGCGCTCTGGCCAACCGCATCGGTCACCTTGACCGTGAAGCTGGACGTCCCCGCCGTCGTCGCCGTCCCGGCCAGCGCCCCGGTCGACGCATTCAGCGTGATCCCCGCGGGCAGGCTCCCCGCGCTCACCGACCAGGCATAAGGACCTGTCCCGCCGGTGACGGTGAGCGTATCGCTATACCCGATACCCACATCAGTGCCCGGCGGCGCGGTAAAGGCCAGTGCCAGCCCGGCCGACACGACCAGCGTGATCGAGGCGGTGGCAATGCCGTTGTTCGCATCGATCACGTTGACCGTGAACGGGTAACTGCCCGCCGTGGTAGGGGTCCCGGCCAGCACCCCCGCCGAACTAAGCGACAGCCCCGGCGGCAGCGTCCCCGCGTTCACCGACCAGGCATACGGGGCCGTGCCACCGGCCGCGGTCAGCGTGTCACTGTACGCACCGCCCACATCACCGGCCGGCGGGGCCGGAAACGTCGCCGACACCCCCGCCGACACCGTGATGCTGGTGGCCTCGGTAGCGAACTGGCTGTTAGCGTCGGTCACCTTAACCGTGAAGGCGAAAGTACCCGTCACCGTCGGGGTACCGCTCAGCGTCCCACTCGCGTTCAGGCTAATGCCCGCAGGCAGGCTCCCGCCGCTCACCGACCAGGCAAACGGGCCGGTCCCCCCGACTCGGTCAAAGTGTCCCCGTAAACCGTATGAGTCCACCCCGAAGGCGGAGCCGGGAAAGTCAGCGACGGCCCCGGGATGACGGTCAGGGTCACCGCTTCGGTGTTGCTCTGGCCGCTGCTGTCGGCGACCTTCACCGTGAAGGTGTAGGTGCCGGCGGTGGTCGGGGTCCCGGACAGCAGCCCGGTCGACGCATTCAGGGTCATCCCGGCGGGCAGGCTCCCGGCGCTCACCGACCAGGTGAACGGGCTGGTCCCGCCGGTCACAGTGAGCTGGTCGCTGTACAACACGCCGGCCTCGCCGCCTGGCGGCGCCGGGAACAGCAGAGCCGGGCCCGAGTTGTAGGTGTAGGCGGTGCTGGCGGAGGTGCCCAGCGTGACGACCTCGACCGTCACCGCCCCGGCGACGTGCCCAGGCATGGCAGAGATGTCGAGGGTGGTGCTGTTGGTTACGGTGAAACAGCCGGGCCCCGAAGAAGCGCACAGCACCAGCGTGGTGGGTGTACCCGCCGTGAACTGGGCGGCCGTGCCGATCTCGATGGCGGTCGCCCCGCTGAGGCCGGTCCCAGTGATCTTGACGTCGTTGCCCCCGCCGGCGGCGAAGTTCGTCGGGCTGATGGCGGTAACGGTCGGCGCGGCGGGCACGGTACCGGCCGGAGCGCTCGACGACGTTGCCGGGCTGGCGTCGCCGCTGGACGCCACCGCGCTGGTACTGGACTGGACCACCGCCGGGGTCATGCTGCTGGAGGTCACGACCCCGTTCACCGTGATCGTGCCGCTGGTGAACGGGCTGGTGCTGTCCGTGCACGATATGGACTGCCCCGACGGCGCCGCGCACACCCATCCCGTGCCGGAGGCGCCGACCGGGAGAACACCGGCCGGCAGCGTCTCGGTCACCGTCACCGGCTGGTTCTCCGCCGCACCCGAGGAACTCGCCGCGACGCTGTACGTGACCGGGCTGCCGGGCGCGAGGGTCGCCGCCGCATAACTGGTCTGGGCGACCGCGAGCTGGGGGACCGGGTTCAGCGTGGTCACCACCACGTTATCGATCTCGTGGTAGTCGGTGACCGAGCCGGTGGACCCCGCCCACCCGAACGCCAGCTGCTTGGGGTACCCGCTCGCGTTCACCCAGCTCGCCGGGTAAAGCCCGGCCGGGACCACCGGCAGGGCGCCGACCACATCCCTGGCCGTCCCCCCACCGGGGTGAAGTGCACGTCGTAGTCACCGCCCGGCACCACCAGTCCGGACGGCGTTGTCACCGTCACCGAACTCGGGTTGTAGACCACCTCCACCGGTACGACCGACGCAGCGCGGGTCAAAGCCCGCAGCGTCAGCGCCGGCGAGGTCGCCGTGGCCGCGCTGCTCTGCAGCGCGCAGTACCCGGTGTTGCCATTACCGGGGCCGCGCACCACGACCTGGCCGGGCATCCGCTGGGCGATGTTGGCCGCGTCGTTGCAGCCCAGTCCCTCGTAGTGGTTGCTGTAGTTGCCGTAGACGTCGAACCCGACTCCCAGGTAGCCATAACTCAAGCCGGGCGCATTGGAGCTCGGGGCCGAGTAGCCGAGCCCCCCGCCGGGTTGCCCGATGGCCGCGGGGGTGACCGGATTGGCCGGATTGACGGCCGCCAGCACGAAGGTCAGCCCATCCGCACCCTGGGTGCCCCCGTACTGGTAGGTGTTGAAGGTCACGTCCAGGCCCTGCGAGGTGGGGATGCTGGTGCTGGCGAAGACCCCGCCCTCCTGAGTCCCCACATTTGCGGTGAGCCGGAGCTTGCCGGAACCCTGCGCGTCAGCGACGGTCGGGCAGCTGGCCAGCGGGTTGGCGGTGGCGTTGCCCGCGGCGGTCAGGCACGCGGAGTTGCCGCTCACGGCCGGTGCCGTGGGGAGCGTCACCGATCCCGCGGTGCCGTCCACGGTGTTGTCGTGGAACGGCTGGCTGAACAGGACGGTGCCGGCCGCGAGCGCTTTCGGGGCGTGGACCGCTGCCCCGGCGCTGACCATGCTCATCAGCAGGGCGACCGCCGCGGCGCGCGACACTATCCGCCGCGCCCGCCGGGACAAGGGCATTCGCCGCCTCGTGCTCAGGGTAGCCAGCCCGGCGCTGCCGGGCGGGGCGGCGTTCCGCTCGCACGTCCGGCCGGCCGGTCGTGGTGGCCGGGCCCGCGATCGGCGCCGGCACTGCCGCCTGCCCGGTCAGCTCGGCGGTCATCACCGCCCGTAAGCGTGAAAACCGGATAAGGCATAACACCCCCGATCGCCGAGCCAGTCACACCCCAGAGCGGCACCACGCTAACATAACAATGGGTAAAACGTCATTTACGATCTGTAACAATAACGTCCGCATGTCCGCGCAGGTGCTGGCCGACCAGATCGCGGAACCCGCCGGGCCGGGCGGCCGGAGCGCGCCTGACGCATACGGCGGCTTTCAGACCCGCCGAGCCTGCGCGGCCGGCACGTTGCCGGCGGCACTGCGGGCGGCGTTCTCGATACGTGGCATTGCCGTGACTCCGTTCTCATTTTCCCCGGCGGCAATTTCCCTTCACCACATTTCCCGGCCGGGGAATTTCCCATTGGCATTTCCGGATACATGACAGCGCTATCTCGTCCTTTTCGCGGAAGTCAGCGCTCTTTCTCTACAAATACGAGAATTTCCGTCAATTCTCCCCGGTGGCGGGCACATTTCGTCAGGCGTGGCCGCGGCCATGGCCACTGACCACCCGTGCACCCCTCCGCGCCGCCTGCCGCCCGCCTCGCGTGCGCCCCTGCCCCTACCTGGCCCCTACCTGGCCCCTACCTGGCCTCGCTGCCGTGACGAGCGTGGGGCCGCCTCCGGCCCGGGCGGCCCCCAGCCGACACGGTTCCTCCCCACCGGGTCCCAGGGTGCTACACCGCCGGATGATGGGAACCGCCCCTGCTCAGGAATAGCACGAGACCTGCGCCCGGCCGGGCGCGGACCGCGTGGAGTTCAGGTGGGCCGACTTGCCATTCCTGCGGCGGCCGAGCAACGGCGGTAATACCGCCTGGGTCACCACCACGGCGAACGAAACAACGCGGGCGACCACATCGGGCGGGATCGCGGTTGACGTGACGTTAGAGGCGGGCACTTGGCGAAGTGCCTTTACTGCCGCCGCAACCCATCGGCAACTGGCTGCGAACTGCGCTGCGACTCCCGCCGAGGATGCTGAATCTATGCACAAGTCGGGGATCGTCATCATATTTATCTCAGCGTCAAATAGGGCTGGGTGGATAGCGGTCGGCCTGCTCCCGTCAAGGACCCTCGAATGGGATAAGTCATGAAGCGGAATCGCTTTGTCGCTACCATAGCCGGAGTTACTGTAGCTGGAGTTGCCGTCATATCCGGGTGCGGAATAGCTCACCACGATGCGGTTACCCCGGCTCATTCTGCTGGTGCGGTGCCCAGCAAGGCTCACCAAGTTAGCGCCCACCCAGTGGCCCGGTCAGCGTCGGCCATTAAAACGTCCAAGGCAAGCGGGCACGCCAGCCCGCACCGGTCTACCGCCCCCACAGCCTCCCCCGATCCGTCACTGGTGTGGCTAGGATCGGCCGGCGGGCAGGCCCAGGTGACGGTCAATGATGACCTCGATACCCTGGCCGGTGATCTGGAGTCCGAAAGTCAGTCGCCGACCGTTGCCAATCACCTGGTCTTCGAGGCTGACGCCCGCGTCGTGCGGGGAGAAGCACAGCGGATTCTCGCTGACCCGGCTCTTCTGCCGACAGTTAACCGGGCCGGGTACGAGCAAATGCTGAATGACTTCATTGTGGTAGCCAACCTGCTTCAGCCGGGCCCGGATTACGGGACAACAGCGCAAGATGACGTCGCCTGGGCTGTGGCCATGAACGCATCAAACATCAACGTTTCCTGATCCAGGGATGGAGCCACCGCACCCGCCAGCGCCAGAGTCTCACGGCCCCCCGCCAGGAAGCGCGCCAGACCTCCGCATGCCCCAGGCTGGCACGGACGGAGAGCACATCAGCAAGACCAGTAAGGGCCAGCATCGGAGCACCAGCCGCTGCGGCGTGGCCAGCAGGAGCAACGATCCTGAGGCGTCACTCTTCCGCCGGCACCTGTGAGTGCACGGCCGGAGGAACGCGCATGGCGATCCGCTCTTCCCTGGTCGTTCCGCCCCAGATGCCGTGCGGCATTGTCCGCAGGGCGTATGACAAGCAATTTTTACCGACCGCGCAGCGGCCGCAGATCGCCTTCGCGGAATTGATCTGCTCCACCGCGGCACCCGTGACGGCGATCGGGAAGAACAGCTCGGGGTCCGCGCCCCGGCACGCACCACGCACCATCCAGCTCACGGAACGCGGACCGGCATCTTGGAACACGACCAGGCGCCTCTGGCTGCCCGGCGGATCATTGGGACCACGCGGTGACAGCGGGACAATCGGGAACAATTCACACCTCCGGTGAACGCTGATGCTCGTCACCGGGGTCTGGGGCAGGTCGACAAGGCAAACAGAATCGCGGCCGTCTCGGTCGCACCGACGATCTCTCAACTGCTCTGCCAGCGTAACCGCCAGCCAGACCACTAGCTAGTCGCTGCCCTCGGCGGTCTGGATGGCATTGCCGAGGGCCGTGAACGTCGGGGCACACAAACCGACATAGATGCCCCACCGGTCGGCCTTTTCGCCGGGGGCGTTCGCCATCCGGCTGGAATGGGTCCATGCCGCGCCGCCTTCGATGAACTGGGTCGGAGGGCTGCCCGGAAGGGCAAGCGTTGCCTGGCGTAGCACACTGCCGTGTCCACCGACGTTTGCCTTTGTTCAGATTGACTGACCGTAAGCAAGCATGGACGCAAAAAAGGCAGGTCGTCTCGCGCCGGTCGTGTGCCACGGTAGGGGCATGCGCGAAACTCCCGCCGATCTGGTGGCTCTGCAAGATCTTCTCGACCGGAGCGCGGCCGGGGCAGGTGGCCACCTGAGGAGCATCATCACGCCAGAGCGGCGGCTGACCGCGCGGGAGGTTTGCGCCCGGCTGACCGGGATGTCGCTGCTGGCGCTGGCGACCGTCACATCGGACTGCCGGCCGCTGGTAGGGCCGGTTGATGGCATCTTCTACCGGGGCCGCTTCTACTTCGGGTCCTCGCCAGACTCGGTGAGGTTCAGGCACATCAGTCGTCGTCCTCAGGTCAGCGCCACCCATCTTCCGGGAGAAGATCTTGCGGTGACGGTGCATGGCCGCGCCGCCCCGGTCGATGTTCGCAGTGCCGATCACGCTGGCTTCCGCCAGACCCTCCTCGACGTGTACGTGCCGCGCTACGGGCCAGAGTGGGAAGCGTTCCTCGATTCGGGGCCGGTTTATGCGCGCATCGACGCCGACCGGATGTTCACCTTCCACATGAGCCAGGCCGCCACCAGCGCGCCGGGCGTTAGCTGATGGGGCGCTCTAGGGCGGCCGCGACGCGAACGAGCGACGGTTCCGGTACGGCAACAGCGGGAGCCCGTCCCGGTCGCGGGCGCGAAACACCGGAAGCCGTCAGCGGGTGTGGGGTTGCCCGGGGCGGGGAGCGGATGCCGGGCTGGGGCGCCGTCGGGCCGCCGCGGCATTCACGGCCGTAATGACGGACTGACCGTCCGGGCCGGTCCAGGCGTCCGCTCCGAGCCGGAGTGCGTGCTCGGCGCCGTTGATGGCCGCGCCGCCGATGAGCACCGGCACTGTGCTGCCCGAACGCCGCAGGGCATGGACGATGGACCGGACAGCACCGTCGCAGCCTGGCGCGGTCACCCCGATGACGACGGCGATGAGCCGGGCCGCGTCCTGGGCGGTCTCCGCGAAGGAACTGTCCGGTGTGTTCGCGCCGAGGTCGATGACCTCGAACCCTTCCCCGCGGAGCAGATCGGCGACGATGGCGCCGGGCAGGCTGTGCTGGTCCCCGGCCGGGGCGCCGATGATCACCATGCCGCGCTTCCGGCCCCGGCGCGCGAACTGAGGGCCCAGCCGCCCGATTATCCGCAGCGCCACGGCCGAGGCACGGTGCTCTTCTGCGACGGTTACCGTCCCGGCCGCCCAGCCGGCACCCACACCGCGCAGCACGGGCGCCAGCAGGTCGAGGTAAACCCCGGCTGGCTCCATTCCTGAGGCCAGGGCGTCATCGATGACGCGCCAGGCGCCGGCTTCGTCACCGGCGATCATCCGTGCGGTGAGGATAGCCGTGCGATCTGCCTTCGGGCGGCGGGCACCGGGCCGGGCATGGTCCTGGTGCTGCACCCGGGCCAGGTCGCGTGGATCGACAAACCACTGGGCGCCGTCGCGCCGGGCGGGAAGCCGGCCAGTGCGCACGTACCGGTACGCGGTCATGTAGTGGACGCCAAGGCGGCTGGCTGCTTCCTGCAGGCTGATCAGTTCTGCCAAGGGCGCCGCCGTCCGAGTAGTCTGCGACATCATCACAGAGTTGGTTGGGAAATGCCCAGGGCTGGCATCGGCGCCGATCCTATGCCGAGGGCGAGACCGTCCGCCACCGCCAGCGCATTCAGATCGTGCAGGGCTTTAGCTGCGGTGGACCAGACGTCGCGGCGGACCGGGCGGCTTTCCGTCCCATCCCGCACATCGTCGATGAACGCGGCGAGCTTGAACGCCAGCCATCCCTTATGTCCACGGTAGCTGAGCCGGGGGTGCGCCCTGGTCGGCGCCACGAGCGAGGCTTCGTGGTAGGACCTGACCATATTGAGGATCTCGTGGCCGCCGAGCGCGCCGACCAGCGCGCTCATGAGAGCTTGCTCGGCCTTGACGTAGCTGGCGGTGGCAACCCGGACGGCCTGGGACAGCTCGTTAGTCGGGGATCCCGCGACCCGGACATCACCCGTGAGGTGGCGGTCCAGCCAATGCAGCGCCGTCGACAGTTCGCGGCCGTAACGCCGCAGCTCTTCGGTCCGGGCGGCGCCGTCATCCAGCCTCGACTCGGCGATCGGCAGCACCACGCGCTCCAGAGCGGCCAGGTGCACGGCGCGCCGCCCGATCTGCGCGATATCAGTTCCGGGACCCGTGCCGGTCACCCCGGCCAGCTGAGCGGCGGCATCGGGGACGGTATGGGGGACGGCGGGCAGGTCGGTGCGAGGCGCTGTAGCTACCACGGTTTCTCCTTTAGTGCTAATTTCTTATTTAGCACTAAAGGTAGGGTGACTGCGATGCCCCTGTCAAACGGCCCCGGCCCGGCACCCGCCCGGTGTTCACCCGCGCACGTACTTCGCCACTGGCCAGGCCAGATCACGAACGTTGCGGACGCTGCGCGCTGCGTGGAGGCGGGCCGTCAGGTCGAGGGCCTGACGCCGGCTGTAGCCGAAACCGTGTCGATCGGCCGGACTGTCGTTCGTGTAGGAGATGAAGGAGCCGGCCTGCGGCCGGCACAGCCCCGCGCAGGGAGGAGACATCCATGTCCGAGCCGAAGGTTCTGGTGACTGGCCTGGGAATTCCCGAGTCGCCACGGTGGCACGGGGGCCGGCTGTGGTTCTGCAACTGGATCGACCGGCAGGTCGTGGCCGTCGGCCTCGACGGCAAACCGGAGGTGATGCTGACCAGGGCCCCGGACAGCCATCCGATGGGGTATTCCATCGACTGGCTGCCGGACGGCAGGCTGCTGGTGACGGGGGACAAGCTACGGCGCCAGGAACCGGACGGGTCGATGACCGTCCATGCCGGGCAACGCGCGAACGAGATCGTCGTGGACGGCCGCGGCAACATCTACCTCAACGGCGCGGACTTCAACTTCGTCGCCGGAGCTCCGCCCAAGCCTGGCTACATCAAGCTCATTACCCCAGACGGCCAGCTACGCCAGGTCGCCGGCGACATCCAGTTCCCCAATGGCATGGTCATCACGCCCGATAACCGGACGCTGATCATCTCCGAGTCGTTCGCCGGAACGCTCACCGCGTTCGGCATCGACGCCGACGGGAGCCTGTCCAACCGGCGGGTCTTCGCCGGCGGTCTCGCCCCGGACGGCATCTGCCTCGACGCCGAAGGCGCGGTCTGGGTCAGCACCGGGTTCTCGATCGCCCGCGTCGCCGACGGCGGCGAAGTTCTGCAACGCGTCGAACTGCCCGACAACCGCGCCCCGTTCGCACTGATGCTCGGCGGTCCGGACCGGCGGACCCTGTTCATCATGACCGCCGAATGGCGGCCGGCCGATGGTCACGTCGCCAACCTCGACCGGCTGGCCAACGGGCCCCGCACCGGAGAGATCCTGACCCTCCAGGTCCCGGTCCCCGGGGCCGGCCGCCCATGACCCGGGTAGCCGGCGAAGCCAGGACAGCACGGACACGAGAACGGGCCGCCAGACTCGTGGGCCCGGCGGCCCGTATGTCGTCCCGGCATTCGGCCGGCTGGTGCCTCTGGCCGGGACGGCGGATCCGGCGCCTCAGTGCCGGGCGGGTTGGTCCCGGTTACCCCGGATCGTGTTGTTGCGGCCGTTGTTCACGACCGTGCGGCCGCTGTTGCGCAGGTACCGGCCGAACCGATCGAGGCCGATGTAGTTGTTAATCACCGAGTTTCGGCGGGTGCCGCTGCTCAGGGCCACGCCTACGCCGGTGTTCCCGCTGATCAGGTTGGCCGGTGTGAGTCTTGCCTGGCCGATGACGTTGCCGTAGGCGTCGCCCCCGATCAGGACGCCGCCCTCCTTGTTGCCCAGCGCTTTGACGCCAAGGATCTGCGTTCCGATGTAAGTACGGAAGACGCGGTTGTCATAAGCCCGTCCTGCGATCACCACCCCGTACCCACCGTTTCCCGAGAACGTGTTCTGCGGGATCACCGAGACCCTCGTGCCGCCGATGATGTTGCCGTGAGCGGTACCGTTAATCAGCAGGCCGTCGCCGCCGTTGGGCAGCACGGCGCCGCCGTTGGTAGTCAGGCCGACGATATTGGGATCAACTGTCACCCCTGAGGCGTTCCCGGCCAGCTCGATTCCGTTCTTCTTGTTGCCGGAGAACACGTTCGTCCGGACCAGGTTGTTGCCCCCGGTAGAGGTGATAAGCAGCCCGTTCAGACCGTTGGGAGCTGCGCCCTTGAATGCCAGCAGCCCGCCGAATGTGTTGAACGTGACGAACCCGCGGGACTTCCCGAGCACTGCTATGCCGTTCAGGCCGTTTCCGGCGGACACGTTGCCCAGCGGGATGACCCCGCCCACCTGAGTGTTCACCGAGGTCCCATCGACCAGGATGCCGTCCAGCCAGTTTTTCACGATCGCCGTGTTGTTGGCGCCGACGCCGAAGAAGTTGCCCTGGACCGTCACGTTGTCCGAACTGGTGACGCGCAGCCCGTTCCGGCCATTTCCGCTTACGACGTTGTAGTAGACGAACGGGTCATTGACGAACTTGCAGCCCACCAGCGAGTTGCCGGGCGCCCCGTCTATCCACACGCCGTTACCGGCATTGCCGAGGGCGCCGTCCCCGCTGGCCGTTGTCCCGATGAAGTTCCCGTTCAGCGCGTTGTCCCGGGAGCCTTTGCCGATCATCACGCCGTTGCCGCCGTTGCCCGATATCAGGTTGCCCAGCGGCGGCACCACGAAGACCGGCGGCACCGTCCCCTTGCTCCCGGTGGGATTGTTCACATCGCCGGTCGCGGTGTCGGTGAAGGCAATACCACCGATCTCGTTGTCTCGTGACCCTTGAGTGATCCATATGCCGTCGCTGAGGTTGGCGATGGCCGAGGTGCCAGCGGCGTTCGTCCCGATCCGGTTAGCCACCACCGTGTTCGCCGACGATCCGACCAGCGCGATGCCGCTCCCCCGGTTGCCGGATATCACGTTCGCGACCACGCCCGCGTCGCCCGAGCTATTCAGCCCGATGAAGTTCCCGGCCGACGTGGCCGAGACGTACACGCCGTTGTTGCCGTTGCCGGCCGCAGCCCCGGCCAGGTTCAGACCGATGTAGTTGTCGTTGAGCGTGACCGATTTGGCGTCCAGTCTTACGCCATCGCCGCTGGCGTCGTCGACGGCTACTCCCAGCAGTTCCGAGCCGCCCGAGCCGACGGCAAACCGCAGACCTGGATACCCGTGGAAGTCGATCGCTACGACCGGCGGGCCGCCACTGACGTACGTGGGTGCCGATGTCGCGTCAATCTCCACTGTCCGTGCGATCGCGGGCAGCGCGCTGGCCAGGGTGATGGTCCCGTTTACGGCGAAGCTGATGAGGGTTGAATCTCCCGCCGAGGTGGCATTAGCGGAGACGATGGCGGCACGGAGGGAACCCGGCCCGGTGTCGTCCAGGTTGGTGACTGTCTGCGTGGGCGCCGGGGTGCGGGTGGCGGAAACCTGGGCCATGGCAGAACCAGCCGGGAAAGCAACCGCCGCCGAAACCCCCGCGACCAAGACAGCGGCACCCGCGATTCGCGGCATGAATCGCCCTGCCCGGATAACCCGTATATTTATGAAAGCCACCTGCATGGCGCGGGAAAATATCATTAGTCCCACTTCCGTCATTATCGGAGAAGAGGATCTCAACCTAGGGGAGTATACGCAGCTGAACACGGCCGTAAACCTCGGGGATAATTTCGCCAGGCGCACCTTGCGCAATTTACGGAAAAACCCGGTCCTAATGTCCCATGCTGCCATTAGCTAACGGACATAGAGGAGCCGTTTCCTGCCCAATTCTATTACTGGCGGCCAACGTTTAAAATCTTCTCAGCTCGAGCGGAGGGCTCTGCGTATTCCTCAGTCTTCCAGCCGGGCGCGGAAAGGGCTTGGAGCATTGCCGAGGCCCTCGCTACGCACAGCGAGCCCGCCGAGCGGGCGGGGAACCGGCGGGTCGTCTTTAGCCGCGATGCAGAGTGCGGACGGCCTGTAGGGGTCGGCACGGATTCAGCACGCATCGGGACCACAGCGACGTACGCCAGACTTCACGTCGTAATGCCTGCGATGAGCTGGTCGAGGACCTCGATCATCTCGGCACGCGCCCGCGTGCGGTCTGCGGCTTCCGCGACGTACAGGGCGGCCTCGTCACCGGCACCCATGAGTACGTGCGCGAGCGGCCGGGCCGACTGCGCGCGGATCCGTCCCACGTCGATCCCGCTCTGCACGACTCCTTGCACCAGGCCGAAGACGTGCCGCTGGCACACCTCCCGCCAGTGCGCCCAGCCCAGAACCGACGGCCCGTCGATGAGGGCGATGCGGTGAATCTCCGGCTCGACGCAGATGTCCAGCCAGCTCCGCACAGCTTGCCGCAACGCCTCGACCGGATCAGAGATCCCGGCTGCGGCCACTTCATTGGCGAGCCGCACGGCAATATCGGCCTCGACCGCTTCCAGGACCGCGTTGAACAGCGCCGTCTTGTCCGCGAACTGGTGGTACAGCGCCCCGCGCGTGACCCCGGCCGCCGCGACGATCGCGTCGGCCGGCACGTCCGCGAAGCCTTGCCCGGCGAACAGCCGACGGGCCGCCGCGACCAGCGCGTCATGGGTTGCGGCAGAGCGGTCGGCCTGCGTGCGCCGCGCCCGCGGCGTCGCGGAAGTCCGGGATGGCATGCTCCGATTCTCCATATCGTCGCCCGGTCCTGCCAAACGACTCTCGACATACATACGTACTGATTGTATGTTCCTTATATGGAAACCGATCACAGTCCCGCCGGGTTCGCAGTAGCCGACCTGCCGCAGGGCAGGCTCGCGTACCGGGCCGCAGGCCCTGCCTCAAGCTCCCGCCCGCCGGTCGTATTCGCGCACGGAATCCTGGTCGATGCCCGGCTCTGGGAGCCCGTGGCCGAGCGCCTCGCGGCCGAGGGCATCCGCAGCTACGCGCCGACGCTCCCGCTCGGCGCCCACCAGTGGCCGATGAACGCCGACGCCGACCTCTCGCCCGGGGGGCTGGCCCAGCTCCTCCGGGACTTCATCTCGGCACTCGGCCTCAGCGGCGTGACCATCGTCGGCAACGACACCGGCGGGGCGATCTGCCAGGTCATGCTCGGCGGCGACACGAGCCAGGTCGGCGCCGCGGTCCTGACCAACTGCGACGCGTCCGGCGCGTTCCCGCCCCGGGCCCTCGCACCACTCTTCCGCGCACTGCGCCATCCTGGCCTCGTCGCCAGCCTCGCCCTGGCGCTCCGGTCAGAAAAGGTGCGGCACGGTCCGCTCGCCTTCGGGCCGCTGTCCAGCGGGCCGCTCGATCCGGACCTCACCGGCAGCTGGATGCAGCCGCTGGCCACCAAGGCCATCCGCCGCGACCTCGCCAAGTTCGCGCGAGGCGTCAACCCGCGGGTGCTGCTCGACGCCACCAGCCAGTTCAGCCAGTTCACCGGCCCCGTGCGGATCCTCTGGGGAGAGGACGACCCGTTCTTCCGTACCCGGCTGGGACAGCAGCTGAGCGAGGCATTCCCGCACGCCAGCCTCACCACGGTGCCAGCCGGCCGGACGTTCCTGCCGCTTGACCACCCTGATGTTGTCGCGAGCGAGATCGCGGCCGCCGCTCACGACGCAGTGCCCTGACCGCGGTCAGCCGCTGA
>CAVZKY010000030.1:0-16056 GCA_963775825.1 uncultured Actinomycetes bacterium | reverse complement strand
CGTACCAGTGGGAGCCCAAGGACGGCGCCGGAGCGGGCACGGTGCCCGACCCCCAGGACCCGTCGCTGACGCGTTCGCCGACCATGCTGACCACGGACCTGGCCCTGCGGGTCGATCCGATCTACGAGCCGATCTCGCGGCGGTTCCTGGAGCACCCGGACCAGCTGGCCGACGCGTTCGCCCGGGCGTGGTTCAAGCTGACCCACCGCGACATGGGCCCGATCGTGCGCTACCTCGGGCCGGAGGTCCCGTCCGAGGTGCTGATCTGGCAGGACCCGGTCCCCGCGGTGACGCACGAGCTCATCGACGCGGCCGACGCCGCCGAGCTCAAGCGCCAGGTGCTCGGCTCAGGCCTGACGGTTCCGCAGCTGGTGTCCACCGCGTGGGCGGCGGCCTCGTCCTTCCGGGGCAGCGACAAGCGCGGCGGCGCCAACGGCGCGCGCATCCGGCTTGAGCCGCAGAACGGGTGGGTGGTCAACAACCCCGATCAGCTGGCGGCGGTGCTGCGCACCCTGGAGGGGATCCGGGACAGCTTCAACGCCGCCCAGACTGGCGGTACGCAGATCTCGCTCGCCGACCTGATCGTGCTCGCGGGTGGTGCGGCCGTGGAGCAGGCCGCCAGGGACGCCGGCTTCGACGTCGAGGTTCCCTTCACGCCGGGCCGCACCGACGCGTCGCAGGAGCAGACCGACGTGGAGTCGTTCGTCAACCTCGAGCCGAGGGCGGACGGGTTCCGTAACTACGTCGGGAAGGGCAACCGGCTGCCGACCGAGTACCTGCTGCTCGACAAGGCGAACCTGCTCACGCTGAGCGCCCCCGAGCTGACGGTCCTCGTCGGTGGCCTCCGCGTCCTGGGCGCGAACTACGACGGGTCGAAGCTCGGGGTCCTCACCACCACCCCTGGGACGCTGACCAGTGACTTCTTCGTCAACCTGCTCGACATGGGCACGACGTGGCAGCCGACGTCCGAGGACGCGAACACGTTCGAGGGCCGCGACGCGGCCACCGGCGAGGTCAAGTGGACCGGCAGCCGGGCCAACCTCGTCTTCGGGTCGAACTCCGAGCTGCGCGCGCTCGCGGAGGTCTACGCGAGCGACGACGCGAAGGAGAAGTTCGTACACGAATTCATCGCGGCGTGGGACAAGGTGATGAACCTCGACCGGTTCGACGTCGCCTGATCACGACGTCCAGGCCGGCCCGGCGCAGGACCGGCCTGGACGGCCTCCGGCGCAGGACCGGCCGGAGATTCTTTTCCGTATAGCCGCCGTCGGCCAGGCCGGCCCGCTGCTCGAAGACGTTGCGTGAGCCGAAGTCGTCGCACAGCGCCCACGACACGGCGGCCGCGATCCCGTACAGCGGCAGCATGAGGACACCGCCGCAGCAGGCGTACTGCGTGGCGTGCCGCGCCTCGTGCGTGAACAGGCGCACCTCACCGGCGAAGGTGGCGTAGCCGAGCCGGGTGACCAGCACGTTGCCCACGCAGAACGCGGGCGCCGGGGGCACCGGCAGCCGGTAACCAGCCCCTACCAGCAGGCCATCCCCGGCCGGGCGGAGTCTTGCCCCGCCAGCGCTGGCCGCGACGATGCCGGTGAGCGTCGAGCCGTTCAGGATGTTGGCCACCAGCCGCCACCGGTGCCACGGGCGCATCGGGGCCCGCCCGTCGCGCCCGTCGCGCCCGTCGCGGGCGTCGCGGGCGTCCCGGCGGGCGCGGGCGTCGCGGCTGGGCGCCGGGCCGGGGTGCCCAGTCATTCGGTGCCGCTGGGCAGGCCGGGGCGGAGGACCTCGATCAGCGCGGAGTCATCGAGGCGGCCCAGCCCCAGGTCGTGGCCGCGGGCGTAGAGCTGGCGCGCGGCGGCGGCGAGCGGCACCCACGCGCCGGCCCCCTCGGCGGCCGCGCCGACCAGGCCCATGTCTTTGACGAAGATGTCCAGCGCGCTGCGGACCTCGCCGAACTGGCCCTCCGCCATCCGGGCGCCGCGGTCCTCGAACATGAACGACGCGGCGGCCCCGCCGCGCAGCACCCGCCAGCATTCGGCCGGGTCCAGGCCGAGCGCCCCGGCGAAGGCCAGGGCCTCGGCGGCCGCGGCGATGTGCACGCCGCACAGCAGCTGGTTGACCAGCTTCATCCGCTGGCCATCGCCGGGGGAGACGCCGACGACCGGAGCGTTCCGGGCCAGCGCGTCAAGGACCGGCTGGATGCGGCGGACCGCGTCCGCCGGGCCGGACACCATGATCAGCAGGTCACCGGCCGCGGCGCGGGCCACGCCGCCCGACACCGGAGCGTCGACCACGGTGACGCCGTGCCCGGCCAGCCGCCCGGCCGCGGCCGCTACCGCCTCGGGCCCGACCGTGGCCGTGATCATCACAATCGTGCCGGCAGCCAGCGCCGGGGCCCCGTCCGGCCCGTCCGGCCCGTCAGGCCCGTCAGGCCCGTCCGGGCCAGGTGGGCCCATCAGGCTGGACAGGACCTGCTCCAGTTGCTCCGGGGTGGCCACCATCACCGTGACCAGATCGGCGTCCCGCCCTGCGGCGGCGATGGTGTCCGCCGCCCGGAGGCCGCCAGCGGCCAGGCTGGCGGCGCGGCCGGGCACGACGTCGTCGCCGGCGACGTCGTGGCCCGCCCGGGCCAGGCACGACGCCATCGGAGCGCCCATCGCGCCCAGCCCCAGCCAACCGATTCGCATAGGCGTCAGTGGCCGTCCGGGGCCAGCTCCACGGTGACCGACGGCTCGGCCGCTTCGGCCAGGCTCAGCTCGCTGAGCACCCCTGCGGCGCGCAGGTCAGCCTCGGCGCCCCGCAGCAGCGCGATCCGCTGCGGGGTGTCGGTGACGCTCAGCCGGGCGACTTCGGTGCGAAGCGACCGCTTCTGCGCGGATTTCGCCTTGCGGATCTCGGCCAGCACCTGGGCCGCGACCGGCAGCATCTCCGGTTCGGTGCCGGGCCCGTGCCGCAGCGGCGCGGCCTCGGGCCACGGAGCGCGGTGTACCGAGCCGGTACGCCACCAGGACCATGCTTCCTCGGCCACGAACGGGAGGAACGGCGCGAACAGCCGCAGCATGGTGTCCAGGGCGATACGCAGCGCCGCCTGCGCCGACCGGGCCGGCTGGCCCTGACCGTACGCCCGGGACTTGACCAGCTCGAGGTAGTCGTCGCAGAAGTTCCAGAAGAACTTCTCCGTTTGCTCGAGCGCCAGGTGGTACTCGTACCGGTCCAGCGCTGCGGTGGCCTGCTGGGTGACCGTGGCCAGCTGGGCGAGCATGGCGCGGTCCAGGGCCTCGGTGACGTCCGGCCGCGAGCGGATCGGATCGGACGGCGACTCCTCGCTGCTGAGGCCCAGCACGAAGCGGGAGGCGTTGAGCACCTTGTTGGCCAGCCGGCGGCCCACCTTCATCTGGGCCTTGTCGACCGCCGTGTCCGTGCCGGGTGCGCTGCTGCACGACCAGTAGCGCAGCCCGTCCGCGCCGAACTCGGCCACGAGCCCCTCCGGGGTGATGACGTTCCCTTTGGACTTTGACATCTTCTTGCGGTCCGGGTCGAGGATCCAGCCGTTGATGCTGGCGTGCGCCCACGGCAGCTGGCCGAGTTCCAGGTGGGAGCGCAGGACCGTGGAGAACAGCCACGTCCGGATGATCTCAGGGCCCTGGGGCCGCAGGTTCATCGGGAAGGTCCGGGCGAACAGGCCCCGGTCGTAGCCCGGGTCCTTGCCTCGGTCCTGGCCTGGGTCTTCCTCCCAGCCGCACGCGATCTGCGGCGTGAGCGAGGAGGTGGCCCAGGTGTCCATCACGTCGGGGTCGCCGACGAATCCGTTCGGCTGGCCGCGCTGCCCCTCGCCGTATCCGGGGGGCGCGTCGCTCTGCGGATCGGCGGGCAGGGCGTCCTCGGCGCAGAAGATCGGCTTGTCCCAGATCGGCTCGCCGGCGCCATCGGTCGGGTACCAGACGGGGAACGGGACGCCGAAGTAGCGCTGGCGGCTGATCAGCCAGTCCGAGCTGAGTCCCGCCACCCAGTGCTCGTAGCGGACCCGCATGTACGCCGGGTGCCACTGCAGCTCCCGACCGCGGGCCAGCATCGCCTGCCTCAGCTCCGGGTCGTGGGCGCCGTTACGGATGTACCACTGCCGGCTGGTGACGATCTCCAGCGGCCGGTCACCCTTCTCGTAGAACTTGACCATGTGCTCGGTGGGCCGCGGCTCGCCGAGCAGCTCGCCGGAGTCGCGGAGCAGTTCCACGATGCGGGCCCGCGCCTGCCGCACGGTCCGGCCGCCGAGTTCGGGCCACAGCTCCGCGCCCGGGCCGGTGAGCCAGTAAGGGGTCTCCTCCTGCAGCCTGCCGTCCCGCCGCAGCACCGACCGGACGGGCAGGTTGAGCTCGCGCCACCAGATGATGTCGGTGGTGTCGCCGAACGTGCAGATCATCGCGATGCCGGTGCCCTTGCCCGGCTCCGCCAGCGGGTGCGCCAGGACGGGCACGCCGGCGCCGAACAGCGGGGTGGCCACCATCGTGCCGAACAGCGGGCGGTAGCGCTCGTCGTCCGGGTGGGCCACCAGGGCGACGCAGGCCGGAAGCAGCTCGGGACGGGTCGTGTCGACCTCCACCCGCCCGCCGTCCGGGCGGGTGAAGGCGAGCCGGTGGTAGGCGGCCGGCTGCTCGCGCTCTTCCAGCTCGGCCTGGGCCACCGCGGTCCGGAAGTCGATGTCCCACAGCGTGGGCGCCTCGCTGGCGTACGCCTCGCCGCGGCGGACGTTCCGGAGGAAGGCCCGCTGGGCCACCCGCCGGCAGTGGTCGTCAATCGTGGCGTAGGTCAGCCGCCAGTCGACCGAGAGCCCGACGCTGCGCAGGGTGTCTTCGAAGCCGCGCTCGTCCTCGGCGGTCAGCCCGTGGCACAGCTCGACGAAATTCCGCCGGGAAATCGGCCGCATTTCTTTTTTGCCGCCGCCTTTTTTGCTGGCGTCAGCCTCGGGGCGGAAATCCGGGTCATAGGGCATCGTCGGCTCGCACCGGACACCATAGTGGTTCTGCACCCGGCGCTCGGTGGGCAGCCCATTGTCATCCCAGCCCATCGGGTAGAAAACGGAGTAACCCCGCATTCGCCGGAAGCGGGCGATGGCGTCCGCCTGGATGTAGCCAAATACCGTGCCCAGGTGCAGAGAGCCGCTGACCGTGGGCGGCGGCGTGTCGATCGCGTATACCGGCTCGCGATTACTGGCCCGGTCAAAATGGTAGGTGCCCGCTTCTTCCCAGCGGGCACCCCACTTTGACTCAAGATTGTCGAGCGACGGCCGCTCCGGCAGCATTGGCACCGTTTGATCCTATCGATCAGCCGGCCTGCTGCGCGCCGTTCAGGATCGCCACGACCTGGCCCAGGGTCTCCTCGGCGCCGACGTTGCCGGCGAACACCACGTACGGGCGGCCGATCGCCGCGGGCGCGGCGTCGAGCGGGCGGAACACCGAGATCAGGCCGGGAAACAGCTGGCCGGCGACCTCCGCCCGGCGGATGCCCAGCCCGGACACGGCCATGTCGTGCGAGGTGATCCCGCCCTTGGCCACGAACCAGGCCGGCCCGGCCGGCACCGCCTGCCGGACGATCGTGGCCAGGGCCGCGGACACCGCGCGGGCGATGGCCAGGCTGCCGGCCGCATCCCGGCCGGGAACGACCGTGCGGCTGGTGCGGAGCAGCACGTCGGATGCCCCGAGCGCCGAGGTCACCTGCCGCACCGCCGGAGCGATCACGTCATCCCCGCGGACCAGGGCCGGAACGTCCAGTTCCACCGCGGTCACCTCGCCCCGCGCGGTCAGCGCCGCCACCTGGCGGCTCGTCTGCCCCACGTGCGAGCCGACCACGACCAGCCCGTGCCCCGGCGGGCGCCCCGCGGGCCAGAGCTGGCCGCCGCGCAGCGGCGCCTTGGGGCCCAGGCCCAGGAGCGCCCGCACGAACGACGGCCCGGTACGGAACAGGAATGAGCTGCCCGCCCGCTCGGCCTGCAGCACGCCGTACGCCACGGTCTCCAGGTCCGAGTAGTCGGTCGCTTCGACGATCACCCAGGTGCCGTTCCGCACCCCGGTCAGCAGCTCGCGGATCCGGTCCTGGCCACCCCGCCGGATGTCGGTGAGGCTGATGCTGCGCACGTCCCCGGGCCGCGTCCGGCCGGCGCTCTTCTCCGCGACGAAATCCCGTAGGTCCGAGGACTGGTACCCGAACGCGGCGTCCCGCGCGAACTCGGTCTGGCCGACCGGCACCAGCGCGCCACCGGGCCCCCCGGCCCGGGCCCAGTGAATGCCGCCCGCGGTGACCCGCCCGGCCTCCAGGAAGGCGGGCGCCAGCAGCACGCCATCGACGTCGCGCCCGGAGACCTCGTGGTGGACCGAGCGCAGCGCGGCGACCTCGGCCATCACGTGCCCCCGCAGGGTGGAGTCACTCCGGCTGACCAGCTGGATCCGCGCCCCGCGCCGTCCGGCCGCGGCCAGCAGCCCCCGGGCGGCCCGCTCGTTCACCTCGGCCGCGGCGGGCTCGGCGAGGCTGCGGCTGTTGGTCAGCACGAAGCAGGTGCCGGCCGGCAGGCGAACGCGGCCCCGTAGGCCTCTTCGTCCAGTACGGTCACGACCTGGACGTCGTGCACCGACTGCGATCCGGTCGGGTCGTCGTCGAGCACGCCCAGCAGTAGCCCGTCGTCCGCCCGCATGGCCCGGATCGACTCCCGGAGCTGTTCGTCATCCGGGCGCGGGGCCGGGAGCCCGGCGAGCACCTCGGCGGCGGTTGGCAGAGGTTCGCGCACAACCTGGCCCTTCCCTCGGCGCCGGCGGCCAGAGAAATCAGCTGGGCCAGCCGTCGTAGGATCACCCTATTCGACACCTCCTCGCCGGCCCGGGATGGAGACGCCATGGTGAACGTGCTCGTGACCGGCGGGGCCGGTTTCCTCGGTTCCCGGCTGGCCCGGGACCTGCTGGCCACCGGCTCGCTGGAGGTGACCGGCAGCGGGGCGCGGCCGCTGGACCGGCTGACCATCGCCGACCAGGCGCCCGTCCCGGCGGACCTGGCCGCCGACCACCGGGTGACCGCGGTCCAGGGCGATCTGGGCGACCTGCTGAGCCCGCGGACCGGCCCGCCCGGCGGCCCCGGCGGCCCCGGCGTGCTGGCCGGGATCGACGTGGTTTTCCACCTGGCCGCGGCGGTCAGCGGGGAATGCGAAGCCGACTTCGATCTCGGCATCCGGGCCAACCTGCGCGCCACCGAGGCGGTGCTCGCGGCCTGCCGCGCGCTGGCAACCAGCCCGCTGCTGGTGTTCGCCAGCTCGCTGGCCGCCTTCGGCGACTCCCGCGATCATCGGCTGCCCGCGGTCGTGGGCGACCAGACGCTGCCCAACCCGCAGACCAGCTATGGCGTGCAGAAGGTCATCTGCGAGCAGCTCGTCGCCGACTACACCCGCAAGGGTTTCCTGCGCGGGCGGTCGCTGCGCCTCATGACCGTCTGCGTGCGCCCCGGTCGGCCGAACGCCGCCGCCTCCGGGTTCCTGTCCAGCATCATCCGGGAACCGCTAGCCGGTGAGCGCGCGGTCTGCCCGGTCGGCCCGCAGACCGCGGCGGCGCTCGCGTCACCGGCGAAAACCATCCAGGGGCTGCGCCGCGCCGCCGCCGCGGACGACGAGTCCTGGGGCGGCCGCAGCGCGGTCACCCTGCCCGCGCTCACCGTGACGGTCGAAGCGATGGTCGCCGCGCTGGCGCAGGTGGCCGGCCCGAAGGCGGCCGCGCTGATCGACTGGATCCCGGACCCGGCGATCGACCGGATGATGAGCGGCTGGGCCGCCCGGGTGCGGTCCGACCGCGCGGAACGGCTGGGCCTGGCCCCGGACCCGGACTTCGCGTCCATCATCGAGATGCACGTCGCCGAGACCCAGCGCTGATCATTCGAACTAAATTAAAAATGATCTGGGTGGGTACCTCAGGCTGGAGCTATGACCACTGGGAGCCAGAGCTTTACCCGCCTCGGCTGCCGGCCCGCGACCGGCTGGCCCGCTACGCGGGGACGTTCCGCACCGCCGAGCTGAACAGCAGCTTCTATCGCTGGCCGCGGCCGTCGGCGTTCGCCGGCTGGCGGCGCCGGCTGCCGGAGGGGTTCCGGCTGTCGGTGAAGGCGCCCCGGGGCCTGACGCACGCCCGGAAGCTGTACCGCCCGGAAGAGTGGATACCGCGGCTGGGGGAGGGCTGGCACGAGCTGGGCGACAAGCGGGCGGTGCTGCTGGTCCAGCTGCCGCCGTCCCAGCCACGCGACGACGCCCGGCTGTCGTACTTCCTGGGGCTCGTCCCGGACTGGCTCCGGCTCGCGGTGGAGTTCCGGCATCCGAGCTGGCACAGCGAGGACGTCTTCGCGCAGCTCGCGGCGCACCGTGCGGCGTACTGCGTGATGAGTGGCGCGGACCTGCCGTGCGTGCTGCGCGTCACTACGGACTTCGCCTACGTGCGGATGCACGGCCCGGACCACCATCACCTGTACGCGGGCTCGTACAGCGACGCCGACCTGCGCTGGTGGGCCGACCGGATCCGGGAGTGGGGCGCGGCCGGCCAGGACGTGTTCGTGTACTTCAACAACGACGGCGACGCCAACGCCGTCCGCAACGCCCGGACGCTCCGCGCCCTCCTGGGCCAGTAGCCGCCGTGGCCGCTATCCGGGAGCGCTCGGTGGTGCAGGCGCAGCGGGCGCTGCCGCAGGGCCTGGAGCCGCAGGGGCCGGGGGCGTCTGGCGGGGCTGTGGTGTCGCCCGCTCGATGGCCGCCCAGCCGGTCTCCCTTTCCTGCTCGGCCTGTTCGGCGCGGTAGCCGCCGCGCACGCCGAACAGCCGCTTGGCCACGACCAGGTAGGCGACGATGGCGAGGTTGAGGACCAGCGTGACGACCTTCAGCGCCGAGATGCTCTTGGTCAGCTCGTAGACCTCGTAGGGCACGAATATGACCGTGGCGACAAAGGTCAGGTATTCGGCCCAGCGTTTCCCGAGCCAGAGTCCGGCCGCCTCCGTGCCTTCCAGGGCGGCATATACCGCGACCCCGGCGCCGATCAGGTAGAGGTTGCTTGTCCGTACCGCAAATAGCCGCTGCAGGTCGTGCAGCACCCCGTGGCTGCTGTCGTTGACCGGCCCGCCGAGTCCGCCCTGCATGTCCTTGAGGATCTGGGTGAAATCGCTGTTCAGCGTCACCTTATTGTCCGCGAACAAGATGATCCCCGCGGCGAGGGCCGACAGGACCAGGAAGTGAATGACCCGCTCGGCGGCGATGAGCCGCAGGACGTACCGGTCCCGCAGCGGCTTGCCGCGCAGCGGCAGGGCGACATCCGCTCGTTCCGGCGGGTACTTCGCCGTGGGCTGGCGGGGCGGGGTCAGCGCGACCCAGGAGTCGCAGCGCAGGCACCGGTACCAGCGCAGCCCGTCCGCCTCGCGGGCGAACAGGTCGTCCTGCTCGCGCAGCGCGGCGGCGTCGGTGCCGAGCAGTTCGTGCCCGTGCAGCCCGCAGCCGATCAGCTCGTACCGCAGCTTCGGGCGGTAGCGCCGGGGCCGTTCCGCACCAGGCGGAGTCACCAGCGTGGCGCCGGGCGGGCCCGCGGGCCCGGATGGGATCGGGGAGCCCGCCGTCGGCCCGGGCGCGGCCCCGGACCGGTTCGCGGGCCGGGCGTCACCAGTGGTCATGGCCGTGAGCTACCCGGATGGCTGTTTGTTCTAACGGGACCAGCCCCACCGCAGCATGGCCCGGCGGGACTACGGGGGCACTTTCCGTCGTATTCACTGAGACCGCTCCCCGTACGCGGGGCGGTGGTGCTGGCTCAGTGGACCGGCGGGGGCGTGCCGTCGGCGCTCGCGGCCAGGGTCATATCCCACTGGCAGATCTCGCACGCGTGCCGGAACGCCGAGCGTGCGAACTCCAGCCCCGCGGCCCGGGGATCCAGGGCGGCGCGCACGTCCTCCCAGTCCAGCACGAACTCCCCCAGCGAGCTCTCCCAGCGCGCACCGTCGGGGGACAGTACCGCCCGGTCGAAGCCGTTGGTCGCCGGGTGGGCGTAGGCGTAGAACGCCGCCTTGGCGTACCGCGCGTCCCCGGGCCACCAGCCGACGGCCACCTCCTGGGAGTCCATCGCGTTGCGCATGATGAAGTCGTCCGACGGTGGATCGGCCGGCAGCCCGGAGAACAAGCTGACGGCCAGGTCGAACGATCCCCACCAGGCGTTGACCGGCGTTGACCGGCCGCGGTACGGCGCCCGGAAAGCGGCCAGGATCAGCGCGGCCTGGGTCGCCGCGGCGAAGTACTCGCCGACCTGGAGGGTGTCGTAGTACGCATGCTCGTCGTCCTCGTCCAGCGGAATCGTCCAGCCGACCTCCTGCGGCTTCGGGTCGATCTCCACGCCGCCGCCCAGCCGGCGCACAGTGGCCAGAACCTCGCGGGTGACCTGGCTCACCGGGCGGTTGGGGGTCAGCGGGATGCGTTCGGCCGGCCGGGTGCTGGCCTCGACGACCGCCTCGTGGGTCCGCAGGTCCAGCGCGAGCACCAGCGACCCGGCTCCGTCCGGCGCGGGCAGCGGCGCGGTCTCCCAGCCGCGCGCGGTCAGCCGCAGCGCCCCGTGCTGCAGCTGTGGCTCCGGTGGCGCGAGCTTCACGGCGAGCTTGCCGAGAAGCTGGGTGTGCGCGTGCAGTGTGTCGCACGTCGGCTGCCACTCCGGGTACGGACGCAACGGCCCTGGCAGATAGGACATGTGCCGCAGGCTAACACCGCTTCGGTCACCCGGCTCTATGCTGGGCGTGATACCCGGGAGGGGGCACACATGACCGACGGGCTGATACTGCCACCCGGTGCGGGCCAAGGTATCTCGGGCGCGGGCATTACCCTCAAAGTGGGAGCCGGGCAATCGCCAACCTGGTCGATTTTCGAAGCGACCGTACAGCCCGGCTTCGACGTCGGGGCGCACCTCCACCAGCAGGCCGAGGAGCTGTTCTACGTCCTCGAGGGCGAGCTGGACCTGCTGGCGTTCGAGCCCCGGGTGCGGACCGCGGACGGCTGGACGTCCTGGCAATCGCGGACGGGTGACCGGGTGGCCCGCGGCGGCCCGGGGAGCACGATGTACGTCCCGGCCGGCTGCCGCACGCCTTCACCAATCCCGGGCCGTCCATGGTGCGGATGATCTTCGTGGTCACGCCGCCTGGCCACGAGGACTACCTGCGGGAACTAGGCGAGCTGATCGCCCGCCCCGGGCCGCCCGACCAGGGCGAGATCAGCGCACTGCGGGCCCGGCACGACATTCAGCAGCTCACCCCGCTCAACCCGGGCCGGGCACGCTAGCTGCCCGCCGCCCGGCCAGGGCCCTACCGGGCCTGGGAAGCGGCCTCGGCCACCGCGGCGCGGATCGCGTCCGGTTCGGCCGGGACGTCCTGACCTGCGACCATGACGGTCGGCGTGCCGGTGACCTGAGCGGCCACGGCGCGTTCCGTCACGTACGAGGGCCAGTCCAGGTACGGCTTGTCCGCCAGGCAGCCGGTGAACGCCGGGCTGGTCAGCCCGACCTCACGGCCGATCGCGGCCAGCTGTTCGTCGCTGAGGCCCGGGCCGCCCTCGGGGGGCTGCTGCTCGAACAGTGCGTGCGCGAACTCGGTGAAGCGGCCTTGGTCGGCGGCGCAGCCCGAGGCCGCCGAGGCGCGGGTCGAGTACCTGGTCGTCGAGGCCTCGTCGAGGAAGTTCATCGGATGGTGGGCGATGCTGGCCTGGCCGCTGGACACCAGGGCGGCCAGGGTCTGCGCGGCGGACAGCTCGAATTGCTTGCAGAACGGGCACAGGAAATCGATGTAGGCGTCGACCCGTACGAGGCCCGCACCGACGACGATGCCGTCGCCTTCAGGGGTCGCGCCGGCCGGTACGCGACTGGGGATGGTCGGCTGGGTCATGGCCCCTCCGTAGCTCGGTGGTCGCGGTCGTACGGGTTGTCGTCGTACGGGTTGTCGTCGTACAGGTTGTCAGCGTCCCACAGCGGCGGCGCTCTAATCACCGGCGGCCGATGATTCCGCAGGCGGTACTGCCCGCGGGCTGAGCCACCTGGTCCGGCGGGCGTTATGGTGACGAAGTGAGCGGCACTGACATCATCGTCGAGCAGATCCTGGCCAGCTACGACACCATCACGGTGGTCGGCGCGAGCACCGTGGCGGCCAAGGCGGCCCATTCGGTGCCGGCCCACATGCAGCGGCACGGCTGGCGCATCATCCCGGTCAACCCGCACGCGGACAGGATTCTCGGCGAGCCGGTCTACCGGACGCTGGCCGAGGTCCCGGAGCAGGTCGGGCTGGTGGACCTGTTCCGGCCATCCTGGCAGGCGCCGGACTTCGCCCGCCAGGCCGTCGCGGCGGGGGCCACCGCGCTGTGGCTGCAGCTGGGCATCGCCTCCGCCGAGGCCCGCGCGATCGCCGAAGACGCCGGGCTGCTCTACGTCGAGGACCGCTGCCTGATCATCGAGCAGCGCCGCCTCGGGCTGAACGCCCCTGGCAGCGCCACCACACGATAGGGGTCTGGATGAGCCTGCCCGGGGACCGAAAGCTGCGTCTCGCGGACCGTTACGAGCTCGAGGAAGGCGGCCTCTACCTGTCCGGGCTGCAGGCGCTGGTCCGGATCCCGATCGATCAGCATCGGCTCGACGAGCGGAACGGCCTGACCACGGCCACCCTCATCGCCGGTTACGAGGGGTCCCCGCTCGCGGGGTATGACCTGGAGATCGGCCGCCAGCGGCAGCTCCTGGAGCGCAGCGGGGTGGTGTTCCGGCCCGCCGTCAACGAGGAGCTGGGCGCCAACGCCGTCCAGGGCTCCCAGCTGGCGTCGGCGTCGGCGGACAAGACCTGCAACGGGGTCATCGGGATCTGGTACGGCAAGGCCCCCGGGCTGGACCGGGCGACCGACGCGCTGCGGCACGGCAACCTCGGCGGCGCGCACCCCACCGGCGGCGTGCTGGTCCTGGTGGGCGACGATTCCATCGCGAAATCCTCGACCGTGCCGAGTAGCTCCGAGATGGCCATGGCCGAGATCGGCATGCCGGTGCTGGCCCCGGCCGATCCGCAGGACGTCCTGGACCTGGGCCTGCACGGCATCGCGCTGTCGAGGTTCTGCGGGCTGTGGACCGGGGTCAAGCTGGCCACCAACGTGGTGGACGGGGCCGCGTCGGTCCGGGTGGGGCTGGACCGCCTGGACCTGGCTGAGCCGGATCGCTCGATCGACGGCGCCGATTACGTGCACGAGGTGTCCGCCCAGTTCCTGCACCCGAACCTGGGCCGCCTGGAGGCCAGCCTGATGGGCGAGCGGCTGGAACTGGCCCGCCGCTACGCCCGCGCCAACCAGCTCAACCGGATCGAGGGTGACGCCCGGGCCCGGGTCGGGATCATCGCCGCCGGCACCACCTACCTCGACGTCCACCAGGCCCTGCGCATGATCGGCATCGTGCCCGGGGAGCTGGCGGGCTCCGGGGTGCGGATCCTCAAGCTCGGCATGGTGTCCCCCTCGAGCCCCGCATCGTCGAGGACTTCGCCCACGGCCTGGATGAGATCGTGGTCGTGGAGGAAAAGCGCGCCTTCATCGAGCTGGCCCTGAAGGATCAGCTGTACGGGCGGCCCGGCGCGCCGCTGGTCAGCGGCCGGCGGACGCCCAGCGGCACGCCCATGTTCCGGCCCACGGCCGATCTGCCGCCCGACCTCATTGCGCGGCAGCTCGCCCCCCGCCTCATCGCCCACCTCGACCAGCCCGCCGTCCAGGCGTGGCTGACCGCCCAGCAGGACCCGTCGCGGCGGCCGGAACTGCTGCCCATCGCGGCCCGCACCCCTTATTTCTGCTCGGGGTGCCCACACAACCGGTCGACCCAGGTGCCTGCGGGCTCGCTGGTTGGCGCGGGGATCGGCTGCTCGACGCTGGCCGTGCTCATGCCCGAAGAGCGGTTCGGCCACATCATCGGCTTCACGCACATGGGCGGCGAAGGGGCGACCTGGGTCGGGATGGAGCCGTTCGTAAACCAGTCGCACCTGCTCCAGAACATTGGCGACGGGACGTTCCACCATTCCGGCAGCCTCGCCGTCCGGCAGGCGATCGCCTCCGGCACCCGGATCACGTTCAAGCTGCTCTACAACGGTGCGGTGGCGATGACCGGCGGCCAGCAGGCGGTCGGGAAGATGTCGGTGCCGGACATCGCGGCCGCGCTGCTGGCCGAGGGGGTCCGCAAGGTCGTGATCACGACCGAGGACCCCCGGCGGTACCGGCGGGTGCGGCTGCCCCGCGGCGTCGAGGTCCGTCACCGGGACCGGCTCGCCACGACCCAGGAAGAGCTGGCCGCCGCGGGTGGCGTCACGGTCCTGATCCACGACCAGGAGTGCGCGACCGAGCTGCGGCGCAAGCGCAAGCGCGGGCTGGCCATCGAGCCCGCGGAGCGGGTCCTCATCAACGAGCGGGTCTGTGAGGGCTGCGGCGACTGCGGGGCCAAGTCGAACTGCCTGTCCGTGCAGCCGGTCGACACCGAGTTCGGCCGCAAGACGCGGATCCACCAGGCGTCCTGCAACAAGGACTACTCCTGCCTGGACGGCGACTGCCCGTCCTTTTCACGGTCGGCCGGCCCGGTCGTCCCGGAAGACCAGCCGGGCTCACCGGAAGAACGGCCCGGCCCGTGGCGCCGGCGCGCTCCGGAACCGGTCCTCCGGGTCCCGGCCGATGACTTCGGCATGCGGATCACCGGCGTGGGCGGCACCGGTGTGGTCACCGTGGCCCAGATCATCTCCACCGCGGCCGGCCTGGCAGGCCTGCAGGTCCGCAGCCTCGACCAGCTGGGCCTGGCCCAGAAGGGCGGGGCGGTCATCTCCGACATTAAGCTGTCGTCCGCGCCGCTGCTCGGCGCGAACAAGGTCACGCCGGGCAGCTGTGACCTCTATCTCGGCTGTGATCTCCTTGTCGCCGCCGACGCCGTGAACCTGGCCGTCACCGCGCCGGACCGGACCATCGCCGTGACCTGCACCTCGCGGGTCCCGACGGGCGCCATGGTCCGGGACACCGCGGTCGCGTACCCCGACGTAGCCGCGACCGTGGCCCGCATCCACGAGCTGACCCGGGCCGAGCACGGGGTCACCGTCGACGCGCGCGCCGAGACGACGGCCCTGCTCGGCGACGACCAGTTCACGAACGTGTTCCTGGTCGGCGCGGCGGTGCAGGCCGGTGCCCTGCCCATCCCGGCCCGGTACATCGAGGCGGCGCTCGAGCTCAACGGCGTGGCCGTGGAGCGGAACATCGAAGCCTTCCCGGCAGGCCGCCGTTAGTCGCCGGCGGATCCGCCCCGGCCGCCGCTCCGTCGGGCGGCGGCACCGGGATCTCGCCGGCGGCCGCGCAGATCGTGTCCGGTCTGGGCGCCGATCCCGCGCTGCGCGCGGTCGCCGGCGGCGGGCCGACGAGCTCATCGCCTATCAGGATCACGCATACGCGGAGGAGTTCGCGGCCCGCGTGCGGGTGGTCGCGGACGCCGAACGCGCCGGGCTGGGCGCCCCCGGCCCGCTTACCGACGCGTACGCGCGGAACTTGTTCAAGCTGATGGCCTACAAGGACGAGTACGAAGTGGCCCGGCTGTCGCTGGATCCTGCGCTGGACGAGCAGGTCGTGGCCCAGTTCGGGGAGCAAGCCCGGTACTCCTACCGGCTGCACCCGCCGGTCCTGCGGGCCCTGGGCATGAAGAAGAAGATCACCCTGGGCTCGTGGGTCCGGCCGGGGTTCGGGCTGCTATACGCGGGGCGGCGGCTGCGCGGGACCGGGCTCGACGTGTTCGGCCGCACGGAGGTACGCCGCACCGAGCGGGCCCTGCCGGGGGATATCACGAGGCCGTCACCCGCGGGCTGCCGCGCCTGTCCCCGGCCGCCTTGCCGGCTCTCGTCGCCCTGGCCGAGCTGCCCGACATGGTGCGCGGCTACGAGCGCATCAAGCTGGGCAACGTCAGCCGCTACCGGGACGCTCTGCGCAGCGCACTCGGCAAGATGAGCTGAGCGCCCCCGCCGAGCCGCTGAGCTAAGGGGTCATCGGGTGGGCAG
>CAVZKY010000029.1:0-19638 GCA_963775825.1 uncultured Actinomycetes bacterium | reverse complement strand
TCAGGTGTACCGCACGCTGCGGGTCGCCCCGAGCGACGAGGGCGTGCTCGGCGTGGTGATTGACGCGCCGCCGATGAACCTGATCGGGCCGGAACTGGTGCGCGACCTGGTTGAGCCTGCTCGGCGAGCTGGAATCCGACCAGGAGACCAGGGTCATGGTGCTGGAGAGCGCCGACCCGGACTACTTCGTCCCGCACGTCGACCTCACCAAGGTCGCGGAGTACACCGCCGAAGCGGCCAAGGCGGGCGGGCCGGACGATGCGTCGCTGGGCATGTTGTGGCACAAGCTCAGCGAGCTGCCGGTCGTCACGATCGCGAAGATCCGCGGCCGGGCCCGCGGGGCGGGCAGCGAACTGGCGCTGGCGTGCGACATGCGGTTCGCCGCGCGGGAGAACGCCATCCTGGGACAGATCGAGGTCGGCGCCGGCACGACCCCGGGCGCGGGCGGCGTGCAGCACCTGGCCCGGCTGCTGGGACGGGGCCGGGCCATGGAGGCGATTCTCGGCGCGGACGACTTCGGCGCCGAACAGGCCGAACGGTACGGCTGGATCAACCGGGCCCTGCCCGACGCCGACCTGGACGCGTTCGTGGCCCGGCTCGCGCGGCGCATCGCCTCGTTCCCCGCCGACGCGGTGCGAACTGCCAAGCGGGTGCTCAACGAGCTGACCCTGCCCGGCGCGGACGCGATCCGCGCCGACGCCCGGCCGGTTCCACCAGCTGGTCGCCTCGGACACGGCCAAGGCCCGCACGGCCGCCCTGTTCGCGCAGGGCCTGCAGACCCGCGGCCCGCTCGAACTCGACCTCGGCGACCGCATCGGAGCCCTGTGACAGAGAAACAGACCCAATGCGCAGCGTTTGGCAGCACCGCCGGCGGGTCGGGTGACCAGGGACTTGGCCGGGGTTGCTCGCGGGGGCGAAGGACGGACCGAATCGGGAGGATCGCTGCATGCCCACGACAATGACCCCGCATGTCCGCTTCCGGACTATCGAGAGAGTCCGGATCCGGTACGCCGACAGCGGGAGCTCGCAGGAGCCGGCGGTCGTGCTTACCGGTCCGTGGCCGGAGAGCGTCTACGCGTTCAAGCCGATGTGGGCGTCGCTTGCCGGGCACGCCCGCCTGTTCGCCGTTGACCTGCCGGGTTACGGTGACCTCCGAGCGCCGGGAGGACCTGCCGTCTCCGCGAGCGATGGGCGAGTTCCTGGCCCAGCTCATTGCCGGGGCGGTTCTGGGCGCGCCGCACATCGTCGCGCCGGACGTTGGAACCGCGGCCGCCGCTGGGGGTAGTGAGCCAGATGGCTGAGGTCGCGGGGACGTCGTCGCGGCAGCGGTGGACGCTGGTGCTGGTGTGCACGGCGGCGTTCATGTTGCTGCTGGATATCACCATAGTGAGCGTGGCGCTGCCGTCGATTCAGCGGGAACTGCGGGCGAGCCTGCCCGACCTGCAATGGGTGAGCGCCGCCTATGCCTGGTGTTGGCCGTGCTGCTGCTGCCAGCGGCCACCCTGGGTGACCGGCTGGCGGCGCTGTGCCTGGCCGGCCTGTCATCTTCACCGCCGGGTCGCTGGCGTGCGCGCTGGCCTGGACCGCGCTGGCGCTGGAGTTGTTCCGCGCGCTGCAGGGAGTCGGCGGCGCGGTGCTGTTCGCCACCGCCACGCCGCTGCTGCGCGCGGAGTTCTCCGGCGCCGCCCTGGCCCGGGCGCTGGGCGTCTTCGGCGCCACGCTCGGCGCCGCCAGCGCCATCGGGCCGCTGGCCGGCGGGGCGCTGACCGACACGCTGGGCTGGCGGGCCATCTTCTTCGTCAACCTGCCCATCGGCGTGGCGGCGTTCGCCGGCGGGGTGGCCCGGCTGCGCGAATCCGCGACCCGGCCGGCGGCCGGGCCGACTGGGTGGGCACGGCCCTGATCACCGTGGCGCTGACCGCGCTGATGTTCGCGCTGATCCGCGGCAACGCGCTGGGCTGGGCGAGCCCGGTGATCGTGGCCCTGCTCGCGGCCGCAGCCGTGGCCTTTGCCGGGTTCGTGCTCTACGAGCTGCGCATCGCCGCCGCGCCTATGGCCGACCTGCGCCTGTTCGGCCGGCGCAGCTTGCCGCGACCGGATTCGTGGCGTTCGCGATCTCGGCGACGGTCATCGGGATGATCATCTACCTGTCGCTGTATCTCCAGAACACCCTCGGCTACTCCCCGGTCCAGGCCGGGCTGCGGTTCCTGCCGCTGACGCTGGCCTCCTTCACGGTCGCCCTGCTGACCGGCCGGCTGATCGGCAAAGTGGCGATGCGGGTGCTGCTGGGCGTGGCCATGGCCGCGGCCGCGGCCGGGCTGGCCTCGATGGCCCACCTGACCGCCACGTCCACCTGGCTGGTGCTGCTGCCCGGCCTCATCCTGGCCGGGATCGGCCTGGGCATCACCTCCACCGGCCTGGCCTCGGCAGCGCTGGCGGCGGTGGAGCCGGCCCCGCCGGCATGGCCGCCCGCCTGGTGAACACGCTGCGCCAGGTCGGCACCGCCACCGGCGTGGCCGTGCTCGGCGCCCTCTACGCCTCCCGCGTCACCACCGCCACCCTGCACGCCCTGGCCGGCCTGCCCGCCCCGCCCGGCGCCGCCCACGGCTGGCCGCCGCCGTTGCCTCCGGCGCCGGCACCCGGGTAGCCGCCGCGGTCCCGCCCGCCGCCCGCGCCGCGGTCACCCACGCCGCCCGCGCCTGCACCGCCAGCGGGCTCAACGACGTCCTGCTCGCCGCGGCCGCGTTCGCCGCGCTCGGCGCGATCGTCGGCTCCGCCTGGACCCGACCCGGCCAGGCGGCCGCCGCCCAGCCCTGCTCCCGGCGAACTTTCCGTCCGCCCAGCCTGCTTCTGCCCAGCGACCGGCCCAGACCCCACATATCGGGCTAATTTCCTCCGGAGAACGCATAAAATGACAACACCTGCCATTCCGGCGTTCTGGGGATGTTTCCGGATTCAAATTCTGATCGACCGGAATGCTGGCTAATTCGGCATCTCGGCCAGCCGTTGTGTGGTTATACTTGGCCCCTCGAGGTTCAGACCCCGCCTTGTTCAGGCACCAGTACGAAAATGTCATCATGCTCAGGGCGGGAGCAGCGGGGTGCTGTCAAATACCAATCCCAAATCAGGCCTTGTTGATCACGCCGATATCATGCCGGATTCCAGGTCGGCAGACATGAGCGGACCAGCCGGGCTACGTAACGAGTGGGCAAACTGATCTGCTCGGCACCGGCCTGAAGGAATCGCTGGGCCGGGTGGCGATTCTGGCGGTTATGTCGCTGAGGGCGGCGCGCGCGTCCGTCAGGTTGCCGGTAAGCGCTGACTCCCCACAGTGAGCTGCCCTTCAGGTTTCGGCGGCCAGCCGAGCATGTTTGAGCAGCTGGTGTGCGCGATGTTGCTTGGCTCCGGGCACATGCTGATCTTTGATCACACCCGGGTGGACAGGCGCGCGAGTATCCAGTGACCCGCCGGGTCCCGCGAGCACGATGGCATGGGCCGGAATCCCCGTCCATGACCAGGATGGTCATGTCCTGGCTGTGCTCTGGGCAGCCTACCCGGAACCACGCCAGTGGAGTGCCAGCGACGTCACGCTCCTGGAGACCTTGGCCAAGGTCGTGTCGGGCGAAGTTGCGCTGCGGGCCGCACTGGCCCATAGCGCGAGACGAGTCGCCCTAGCCCAGACCTTAGAGGAGAGCCTGCTGCCGCCGCGGCTGGCCAGTGTCCCGGGCCTGGAGGTGGCGGCGCGGTACGCGGCTGGCGGAGAAGGAACGGAGACCCTCGGGGATTTCTGCGATGTGTTCCCCTCGGTGGGGAGGACCTGGGGGATGGTGGTCGGCGACGTGTGCGGCAACGGCCCCGATAGCCGCCAACACCGCCCTAGCCCGCAACACCCTCCGGGCTTTGGCCCGGAGACTACACCGCTGGCCCTGATCCTGGCTGACCTCAACCAGGTACTGCTGGACTGGCCTACCGATGACCCGCGTTTTCTGACCGCGGTCTATACGTCGGTGCGGCCGTTCCCCGGCGGGGCCATGGTCCGGATCAGTTCGGCGGGTCACCCACTGGCGCTGGTGCGCAGCGCAAACGGCTGCGTGCACGAGTTCGGGAAGCCAGGAACCCTGCTCGGGGTGCTGTCCGATCCAGAACTGCACGACTCGCGGAGGATAATGCGGGCCGGCGACAGTCTCATCTTGTTCTCCGACGGTGTGACCGAGGCCGCAACTGCCGACCGCAGCCTGTACGGCGATGGAGCGGCTCCGCCGCCTGGTCGCTGGGCTGGCCGACCTACCTGCAGTGGCCATGGCGGAGGCCATCCATCTCGCCGCCCTCGCGTTCACCGGTGGGCGCCTCAGCGACGAATTGTAGTTTTCGTGCTGAAGGTCCCGCCCCGTGGCGCTCAGCCTGCAGTTGGCGGCCGTTAGCCCATGATGCTCACCTGACAGGCCGGCGCCGGTCCTCGCAGATCCGGGCTGGCGTCCCGACCAGACATATCGAGAGCCTCGACGGCGGGCCCTGCTATTGGCGCAGGACAGATTCTTTCCAGCCGCGCCGCCGCTGGCGGAGCCGGGCGGTTGTATGCGGACGGCGTCCTCCAGCGGCATTACGACGTCACCGGACCGGAGCCGCTGTCCTACACCTGCCGGTCACCGGTCCCCAGCAGCATCGGCATGGAATCTCCACAGCCGCAGGACGCGCCCCAGTCTTCCGCCACCAGGTCCGCGGGCATTGTCCACCGCCTCCCGGTACTGATCGGAAAAAACCCTCGCTGCGGCCTGCGGCAGCTGCGTCCAAGATCCGCTCAGGAT
Source organism: uncultured Actinomycetes bacterium (assembly GCA_963775825.1). GTDB lineage: Bacteria > Actinomycetota > Actinomycetes > Streptosporangiales > Streptosporangiaceae > Bog-532. The sequence goes on along the minus strand of CAVZKY010000029.1, from coordinate 14,833 downwards.
CATCGCACTGAGCGGGCTCGGCGCTCACAGTCTCGTCGATACGTGCCCCGGGTTCTGGCATCGCCACGCGCAGGACGGTCCGGGCCGCGCGAAAGGCCGAGATGTCGCCGCGCCATGACCAGCGCGATGGGCTCACCGGCCGCCCGGCGCGGTCGCTGGATGACCTGCTTGGCGAGATCACGCCAACCTTGGCAGCTACTTAACGGAGGTAGTGACATGAACGAAAGCGCAGGGCGGACCCGCGCAGCTGCGGTTATCACCGTGCACAAGTACGAGCCGTCGGCGTATGACGAGCCGGCCGAAGGCCCGGTGCTGACCAGGATTCACGTTGAGGAAAGCTTCTCTGGTGACATCACTGGTGACGGCATCGTCGAGTTCTTGCAGGGGCACGCGCCGATGGATCGGCGAGCTTCGTGGGCATCGAACGGGTCACCAGCGAGCTCGGCGGGCGGCGCGGCACATTCCTGCTCCAGGACGCTGGCACAGTGCAGGACAGCATCGTCAGCGGGACTGGTTTGTGATCCCCGGGTCGGGCACCGGCAGCTTGCGGCTGCGCGGCGAAGGCGGCTTCCGCGCCAACCTCGGCGAATCGCCGAGGTCCACCTGGACTCCTGGTTCGAATGACCAGCCAGCCCGGACCGCCGCGGACCCTCCCGAAGGCCTTGTTTGGAGAGTAAGTAGCGACATGCGGCAGCATGGATCAATCTAGCGCGTGGTTTCTGACCGGGAGCATTCGGGCTGCTGCATGCACAGTCCGTCCCGGAGAATCTCTCCCGGAGTGTCGATCCTGGGTAGCGCCACTCGATTACAGGGAAAGACCAGCCACGAGACGGAGAGACGACGTGCCATGAAGTACCTGATGCTGCTCTATGCGGACAGCCGGATGCCCGAGCCGGGCACCCCTGAGGCACGCAGGCTGTTCGACGACTGGGCCGAGGCCAGGCAGGCGATGACCGACGCGGGCGTGCTGATTGAATGCTCTCCGCTGCAACCGGCCTCGGCATCCACGACCGTCCGGGTACGGGGCGGTGAGGCGCTGCTCACCGACGGCCCGGCGGCGGAAATCAAGGAGGTGTTCGGCGGGCTCACGCTGATCGAGTGTGACGGCCTCGACGAGGCGCTGAAATGGGCCGCGCGGCTGCCGACCGCAGCCGTCGGCAAGGTGGAGGTCCGGCCGCTTTATCAGGTGCCGGGCTGAGCGACCAGTACGGCGACCTGCTCCGCGACTGCTGGTGGCCGGCGGTCGCCGTCCTCACCCGGCTCACGGGTGACCTGGAGACGGCCGAGGACGCGGTGCAGGATGCGTGCGCGCTCGCCCTGACGAAATGGCCCGCCGAGGGGGTACCGGCCAGCCCCCGCGGCTGGCTCGTCGGCGTGGCGCGGCACAAAGCGCTCGACCTGCTGCGCCGCGAAGCCCGGCGGGCGCCGCTGGAGGCGGCGGCGGCGCGGGGCTGGCCGAGTCCTCAGGATGATGCTTCCGGCCAGGAAGAGCTGGGCGACGAGGAGCTCGCGCTCATCTTCATGTGCTGCCATCCCGCGCTCGATCCGGAGGCGCGTATCGCGCTGACCCTGCGCTGCGTGTGCGGCCTGGCCACGGCGGAGATCGCCGCCGCCTTCGTCGTCCCGGAGCCGACGATGGCGCAGCGCCTGGTCCGGGCCAAGCGCAAGATCCGCCAGGCCGGAATACGGCTGAAATCGCCGGGCCGTGCAGACCTGCCGCGACGCCTGGCGGCGGTGCTCCGGGCGGTCTACCTGATCTTCACCCAGGGTCACATGGCACCGGATGGCCCCGACCTGGTGCGAGGCACGCTGTGTGAGCAGGCGATCCGGCTCGCCCGCGCGCTCGGGGCGCTCATGCCGGACGAGCCTGAGGTCACGGGCCTGCTGGCGCTGCTGCTGCTCACCGACGCGCGCCGGGAGGCCAGAACCGGCGACGCGGGTGAGCTCATCCTGCTCGGCGACCAGGACCGCGGCCGATGGAACGCGGCCAAGATTACCGAGGGCACCGCCCTGCTGGAACGGGCGCTCAAGGCCGGCCGCCCCGGCCCGTACCAGTTGCACGCCGCGATCGCCGCGTGCCACATCGAGCCAGACACCGACTGGCGGGAGGTCGCCGCGCTGTACGGTGAGCTGGCGCGACACGAGCCCACCGCGGTGACCGAGGCGAACCGGGCCGTCGCCGTCGCGATGGCCGAAGGTCCCGCCACCGGCCTGGCGATCCTCGATTCCCTCGGCTCCCGGCTGGCCCGGTGGCCGCAGTTCCACATCGCGCGGGCCGAGCTGCTGCACCGGACCGGCCGGACCCCGGAAGCGATCGCCGCCTTCCGCCTGGCGCTGGACCTGCCGCTACCTCAGCCCGAGCAAGCCTTCCTTGAGCGGCGGATCAGTGCGAGCTTCGCAACACCCGCGACGGGCCCGGCTTGGCGTTAGTACACGCAGGGAATGCCGTACTTCGCGTTCCCGGACACCGCCACCTGGCCGTTGTTGGACGCCGGTCCGGGACTGGCGGACGGGGAACTGGCCGGGGAACTGGCCGGGCGAACCGGCCGGGGAACCTGACCAGGCGGCGGAGCCGATGCCGGCGGGCACCGCGGTGGCGTCCGTGCCCAGCAGGACCTCCACGTGACCGGCTGCCACCGGACCGCCCGCTGCCGTCACGCCGCCGAAAGACCCGGCGATCTTCGCCGCGCTCGCCCCCGCTCCCGCGCCGTACAGCACCCGGGTGGACGGCTGGCTGGCGATGTTGCCGACCTTGCCCGCCTTGAAGCCAGCCGACGTCAGCGCCTGGGCCAGCTGGCCGGCCAGCCCGGGCGTGCCGCCGCCGTTGTAGACGTCGACGGTGGTCGCGCTGGCCGGCAGTGACGTCGCCGTCGACTTGCTCACCGTCGGCTGAGGCGCGGGCGTCGGCGGGTAAAAGGTGCTCTGCACGTCCTTCTTGATCGCGGCCGGGTCTATGGGGTTGACGGTCTGGCCACCCTCGTGGCCGGCGGTGCTGATGACCGGCGCCGTCCGGAAGGTCAGGTTCTTCCCGGTCAGGCTTCTCATCTCGCTGGCGAAAGTGAGGATCTGCCAGCCAGAGTCGGTGATCACGTACTTCTTCGCCACGTCGAGCAGGCTCGTGAGCTGGCCGATGTCGCTGAACACCCCGTCGTGCTTGAGCTTCCAGATCACGTAGTCGATGACGGCCTGCTGCCGGTGGGTGCGGTCGATGTCACCGTTGGGGAGGTTGTCCCGCTCCCGCACGAACGCCAGCGCCTGCGCGGGCGTGAGGGACACGTAACCCGCGTGCGCCTGGCTGAAGCCGGAGTTGGCGTCGTGCAGGTTCTGGCCCCCGTTCCACGGCACGAGGCACGCCTCGATGCCGCCGAAGGTCTGCGCGAGCTGGTAGAACCCGGCCAGGTTGACCTCGGCGAAGTGGTCGACGTGTACCCCGGTCAGCTGCTCGATGGTAGCGATCGTGGCCGCCTGGCCCGCCTCGTTGGCCACCAGGTAGCGCTGGTTGTGGCTCATGCCGGAGTTGGCGGTCTGGCTCAGGCTCTGCGCCCAGGCCAGGCCGTAGGCCTGGTCGATCTTCCCCTGCGACTGGCCGTCGTACGCCTTGGGGAAGGTCACCCAGTCATCACGCGGGATCGAGAAGCCGACCGCCTTCTGCCCGCCCGCGAAGATGTGGATGAGGATCAGGGTGTTCGTGTCCTGGCCGCCCACGCCATTCTCGACGCCCTGCACGCTGCCCGCGTGCATGCGGCCGAGGAGATTGGCCGGCAGGATGTTCCCGTTATAGTCGGTGCGGCTTTCCAGGCCCATCAGCAGGATGTTCATGGCACCGGTCTCCGGCCCCCCGCTGATGACATCCGAGCCGCCGATGAAGGCCACCTGGTCCTTCACGTAATAGGCGAACCCGCTCACCATCAGGACGACCGCGGACAGCGTGCAGGCCACCACGTAGCCGGCTTTGCCGGCGAACGCCTTACCGTCGTGTGACCTGGGCACTCGGTTCCCTCCGGCCGGATCGTCGCCACTTGTTTGCAGGCTACAAGGTCGGGCAGCAGCAACGCGGCACCGACAGGGCCCTGTTCCGCGGCCATCGCGATCCCGCTGACCAGCCAGAAGGTGCTACCCGCGTCAAGGCCGCTCATGCTTGCTCAGTGCTGGCTGGGGAAACCTCAGTGCTGGCTGGGGAAACCTCAGTGCTGGCTGGGAAAACCTCACTGAGCCTGGCCCGGTTGCGCATGGATATCTGCGATTGTATCGGCTGCCCTGTGCGCAAACTCACCTAATGGATTTATCAGTATTTAACCGCAAATTGTCCATTTATGTCACAGTTACCTGCCCGGAATTGTGACAGAATGAATCTTGTCCGTCACATTCCGTCAGCCAGCAAAGGCTTGCGTACGAGTCACCTGGTTGACCCGCACTCAGCGTGAGAAAGGGTTATGTCGGCATCGGACAGCTGAATTGTCGCGCTTGACCGGTTGGGCGAATCGTCCAGGCCAGGTCACGCAACGAGGGGGTCGGACGTATGGGCTGCAAATGGCATATATGCGCTGATAAACGACCGGTCCCGGTCGGCGGCCGGAACCGTTCAAAGGATATTGCGCGACCCGGCGCAGCCGGTGCAGACACGCCGCCGGGCAGGCGATACTCCGAAACGGGAGCGGAGCAGTGGCTGCGCGGAAAGGCACATTCACCGCCCGCGGTCGTGGTCATTTCCGCGCTGCTCGGAGCGGCAGTGGGCCTGAGCGTTCCGGCGGTCGGGCCGGGCAACGGTCCCGGCGCGGGATCACTGGCCGGCGGGCCCGGTACCGCTCGCCTGACCGCCATGACGCTGTCTGCCGTCTCGTCCCGGGCGGGCAGTAGCACCTCCGGGGTTGCGCCGCTGCGCGGGCTCACCGAGGCCGACCTGATGGTGGTCGCGCCGCCTCGCTCACGGCCAAGACGCTCACCGCCATCCGCAAGCTGCCCGGCGTCGCCGCTATCCAGTCCGTCGAGGCGGGCGAGCTGAAGGTCAATAACACGTCCGCCGCCACGCTGGGCGTTGACCCGTCAACGTTCCGCGGCTATACGGCGAAGACCGTGGCGGCCTCTAATCCGCTCTGGCAGAGCGTGGCGAACGGCGCGGCCGTCGTCTCCACCACGCTGGGTAAACAGGAGGGGCTGTCGCTGAGCAGCGTGATCTCCGTGGCGGGAGCCAAGCGGCAGAATCTCCGGATCGGCGCGTTCGCCAGCACCGGCATCGCGGGCGTTGATGCGGTGGTCTCCAACGCTGTGGCCCATTCCCTGGGGATGCCCGCGTCGAATGCCGTGGTGATCAGCGCTCCGCGCGCTAATCCAGCGTCGCTGATCATGACAGTGGCGGCGATCACCCCCGCTAACACAACGATCGAGCCGCTCAACACCCAGGCGACCGGGGGAGTCGTCAGCCACGCCCAGGCCACCAAAATGGTGACCGCCGCCGTCAGCCGGGTGGGCCTGCCGTACGTATACGGAGCGGCGGGCCCGAAGGCGTTCGACTGCTCAGGGCTGGTGAAATGGTCGTTCACGCAGGCCGGCGTGGCCATGCCGCGGGTGGCCGCCGACCAGGCGATGACCGGCCCTGCCGTGTCGGTCAGCCAGCTTGAGCCCGGCGACCTGCTCTTCTACCGCACCGACCCGGCCGATCCCGCGTACATCTCGCACGTCGCGATCTACATCGGGAGCGGGAAGATGGTCCAGGCCCCCCGGACGGGCGAAAAAGTCCAGGTTGTCGGCGCCAATACCACCGTGGACTTCGCGGGTGCGGTCCGCGTCGACCCAAAGATCGCCGCGGCATTGGCTGGCTGACCGGCAACGGCCGCCGTCACGGGCAAGAATTCTGGACCTCGCGGATCCGATGCCGCAAAAGCCCACCCGCGGCCGCCGCCTCTCGGCCCCCCCCTCGCGCACCATCTGTAGCCAACCTCCACGGGGGAAACCCATCCGGCTGACCCAGATGGGCCTGTATCTGGATGACCTAGGAACAAAGTAGTGCCAACGGTGCCATCGTGCAGGTCCTTGGAAGCGCACCGGGGGGCCTGGACCCAGGTGTGGCTAGGTCATGAATGATCGGCACCATCCGGCACAGAACAGGGTGCTGAACGACACCGGGTCCGGTTCGGGGCCTCCGGTCCCGGGTTCCTCTGACCTCCAGTCCGGTTCGGCGGCCTCCGGTCCGGTTCGGGGCCTCCGGTCCGCCCGCTGATGCCCTTTGCTCTTAAGCCCCTCGGTCCGCGCATCTACCGTGAGCAGCAGAGGGGAAGTGACCTGCAATGGGCACAACGAAAACAGGAGACCAGAACGACCAGACATTCGAGGAGGCGCTGACCGGGCTACGGCTCACGTGGGGTGACCGTTACGAGATCACCGAGGCGGCGGGGGGATTCCGGGCGTCCCGCATAGGCGGCCCCAGCAAATTACTGGTTGCTGAGGACCCATGGTCGTTGCGGATCGCGATCATCCGGGACTTCAGTGGAACGACGCATCCGCGATGAATGCTGTTGACGTACAGGACCAGGTTCCCCGGAAACTGCGTTACCAGTTGCTTATCCCGATGCCGAGTTCTTCCCCCCGTGTGAGCACGAGCAGATGTGGCGCGCCCGACTAAACGGCGGAACCACAGAGTCAAGGCCATCCATCTGATTGACCTGATGGACCGGCTGGAAAGGCTGGAGCAGGCAAGGTAACCCCCGGTCCGGGGATGCGTGGGCGACTGCCCCTGCTGTCCGCGTCCCCCGGGAAAGGCAGCCTGCACGGTCCCGGGGCCTGCCCCCTAGTAGCTGGCTACGCCTGAAGCCGCCCGCGAAGTGCCGAGCTCACAAAGCGGCCGAACGCGGGCCGCCCGGCCGAGGCCAAGCGGCTATCCCGGTCGAGGACGAGCTCCTGCGCGGCGAGATGATCGGAATGGGCCTGGCCGAGCTGAGCGGCCAGTGCGGTCCTGCGCTGGTCGAGCGAAATCCGTTCGGCCTGATGTCGCTGGTCCATGTCGATCTGCGCCGCACTCAGCTCCCGCTGTATCCCGGCGGTCTGGTCAGCGATCGACTCGATCTCATTTGAGCCTTTAGCTGCCGGCGATTGAAGTCGGTCTTGAGGGCTACTTGCTCTTTCGTGTGCCGGCTGACGAGTCGCGCCGCATGTTGCTACTTACCCTCCAAACGAGGCCTTCGGGAGGGTCCGCGGCGGTCCGGGCTGGCTGGTCATTCGAACCAGTAGTCCAGGTGGACCTGGGCGCTTTCGCCGAGGTTGGCGCGGAAGCCGCCTTCGCCGCGCAGGCCAGCAAGCTGCCCGGTGCCCGACCCGGGGATCACAAACCAGTCCCCGCTGACGATGCTGTCCTGCACTGTGCCGGCGTCCTGGAGCAGGAATGTGCCGCGCCGCCGCCGAGCTCGCTGGTGACCCGTTCGATGCCCACGAAGCTCGCCGATCCATCGGCGCGCGCGCCTGCAAGAACTCGACGACGCCGTCACCAGTGATGTCACCGGAGAAGCTTTCCTCAACGTGAATCCTGGTCAGCACCGGGCCTTCGGCAGGCTCGTCATACGCCGACGGCTCGTACTTGTGCACGGTGATAACCGCAGCTGCGCGGGTCCGCCCTGCGCTTTCGTTCATGTCACTACCTCCGTTAAGTAGCTGCAAAGGTTGGCGTGATCTCGCCGAGCAGGTCATCCAGCGACCGTGCCGGGCGGCCGGTGAGCCCATCGCGCTGGTCAGCTTGGCGGCGACATCTGTGTAGGACAGCGGCTCCGGTCCGGTGACGTCGTAATGGGCCCGGCCGTCCGGGTGAGCATCATGGGCTAACGGCCGTCAACCGGAGGCTGAGCGCTTCGGTGCGGAACCTTCAGCACGAAAACGACAATATCGTCGCTGAGGCGCCCGCCGGTGAACGCGAGGGCGGCGAGATGGATGGCCTCCGCCATGGCCACCGCAGGCAGGTCGCCTAGCCCAGCGACCAGGCGGCGGAGCCGCTCATCGCCGTACAGGCTGCGGTCGGCACCGTTGCGGGCCTCGGTCACACCGTCGGAGAACAAGATCAGACTGTCGCCGGCCCAGTATCCTCCGCGAGTCGTGCAGTTCTGGATCGGACAGCACCCCGAGCAGGGTTCCTGGCTTCCCGAACTCGTGCACGCAGCCGTTTGCGCTGCGCACCAGCGCCAGTGGGTGACCCGCCGAACTGATCCGGACCATGGCCCCGCCGGGGAACGGCCGCACCGACGTATAGATCGCGGTCAGAAAACGCGGGTCATCGGTAGGCCAGTCCAGCAGTACCTGGTTGAGGTCAGCCAGGATCAGGGCCGGCCGTGTCAGTCTCCGGGCCAAAGCCCGGAGGGTGTTGCGGGCTAGGGCGGTGTTTTTGGCGGCTATGGGGCCGTTGCCGCACACGTCGCCGACCACCATCCCCCATGTCCTCCCCACCGAGGGGAACACATCGCAGAAATCCCCGAGGGTCTCCGTTCCTTTTCCGCCAGCCGCGTACCGCGCCGCCACCTCCAGGCCCGGGACATTGGCCAGCCGCGGCGGAAGCAGGCTCTCCTCTAAGGTCTGGGCTAGGGCGACTCGTCTCGCGCTATGGGCCAGTGCGGCCCGCAGCGCAACTTCGCCCGACACAACCTTGGCCAAGGTCTCCAGGAGCGTGACGTCGCTGGCGCTCCACTGGCGTGGTTCCGGGTCGGCTGCCCAGAGCACCCCCAGGACATGACCATCCTGGTCATGGACCGGGATTCCGGCCCATGCCATCGTGCTCGCGGGACCCGGCGGGTCACTGATACCCGCGCGCCCGTCCACACCGGGTGTGGTCAAAGATCAGCATGTGCCCGGAGCCAGCGACATCCGCGCACATTAGCTGCTCAAACATGCTCGGCTGGCCGCCGAAACCTGAAGGGCAGCTCATTGTGGGGAGTGAGCACTTACCGGCAACCATAACGGACGCGCGCGCCGCCCTCAGCGACACAACCGCCAGAGTCAGCCACCCGACCCAACGATTCCTTCAGGCCGGTGCCGAGCAGATCAGTTTGCCCACTCGTTACCAGCCCGGCTGGTCCGCTCATGTCTGCCGGCCTCGAATCCGGCATGATACCAGCGTGATCAACAAGGCCTGATTTGGGATTGGTAATTGACATACCGCTGCTCCCGCCCTGAGCATGATGACATTTTCGTACTCGTGCCTGAACAAGGCGGGGTCTGAACCTCGAGGGGCCAAGTATAACCACACAACGGCTGGCCGAGATGCCGAATTAGCCAGCATTCCGGTCGATCAGAATTTGAATCCGGAAACATCCCGAACGCCGGAATGGCAGGTGTTGTCATTTTATGCGTTCTCCGGAAGAAATTAACCCGATATGTGGCGTAGGAGGCATGGCCGGCTTGTCAACGGTGATCGTGAGGCTCTTTGATTGGACGGCACTGCGCCTCGATCACCGTGCACAGTAGGATCATGCGGCGCCTGAGGCGTAATGATCTGATCTTCGATCACCGACATAATGCCGATGAGCGGGCGGCAGCATCGTGCCCGCTGATGTGTATCGGTAGGTCCTGGCTACTGGCGGTGAATCCGGCGTCGACCGGGAGCGCGACCGCGGTGACGTAGCGGGCCTCGTCGGAAACCAGCCAGGCGATCGCGTTGCTGACGTCGACGGCTTCGATGAGCTGGACATCCAGCAGGTTGCCCACGTCGGCTCCGCTGGACGCGGGAGCGCTGGCGAACAGCTCGGCTACCGCGTCGTTGATCAGATGCACGACTGCCGCAAGGGCCAGAACTCATCGCTGCGGCGCATCGATCACACCTCAGCCTTCGTCAGCGTCGAACCACTCGACAACGCCTGCGGCCGCCGGAGGCTGCCCGGTTGAGTGCCGTTGAGCGTCTGCGGCCTGAAATTGGACGCCTCCGGAGCCTCATCGGCCACTCTGAAACGTGCGCCCAACGGCCATCTCCGCGGAGAGAAAGGGCTTGCTGATCTTGTCCGGCCAGGCCGCGGCCTGACCGGCTGGCGCCCTTTACCCTGGCCGTCCACGGCGATCCAGGCGCTGATCCGGCCGCGGTCGCGCTGCGGGTACGGCTTGCCTGTGTACTGTCGGGCCAGGCGGTCGATGTCGGCCAGATCCCTGCCCTCACGCATCTCATCGACGTGGCCGGTGATGCTGACGTGGGTGTGCCGGTCGCTTTCGTCGAGCCCGTCAAGGGCGACCGGGGATCGCCGCACATGTGCTCCAGCCGCTTACGGCCCTCGTCATGTTCACCAGCACCGGCGCCCGCCCTTTCGCTCAAGTTGAGCGCTCTCCGGCCCGAACCTCGGCGACGGCCTGCCAGTCATTCAGAACGCGCTCTACCCGCTCGGGCGACTCAGCGACGGCCTCGCGCAAATCGCTCGCGAACGCCTTCAGGTGAGTATCTGTATCCGGGAGCGAACGAGCCCAGGGAAACGCTGCCGGCAGCACCGCTGGGAGTGCACTGGCAGCCATCTCACTGGTCAGCAAGGCGATGAGGAGCTGTGACATCGCCAGGGTGGATTCGGAGACGATCGCCGCGACGCGCTCGCCTTTGATGGTGATGTGGGTCGGGACACCACGGCGGGCGTTGTCAATAGCGCTGATCAAGGTTTCGGCAGGCAGCTCGAGCGCGGACTCACCCATACTTCAGGGTAGCCGCAACACCCCCAGCCACACAGCCCCGGGGTCAGTGGTCATCTGTGTGAGCGAAGAGGTCGCCGACGACCGCCGGCCCCCTGATGCGATGAAGGAGCGGGCCTCCGCTCCTGGCGGATGCTGGAAGGTGCAAAGCATCCGTCTCCACCAGGTAAGGGAGGCCCAAGTGGAAGACTACGACGGCAGGCAGATCGTCGGTATGGACCTGCACCGGCACCGCAGCGTGCTGGTGCGCATGACCGAAGATGGCCGGCAGCTGGGCACCGCCCGGATCACCAACAGCCCGGCGGCGCTGCGCACGGAGATCGCCCGCGCCGGCAAGCACCCGAGGGTTGTCCTGGAGGCAACGTATGGGTGGTACTGGGCCGCGGACGTGCTCGAGGCCGCGGGCGCGGAGGTGCACCTGGCGCACCCGCTGGGGGTGAAGGCGTTCACCTACCGCCGTGTCAAGAACGACCTAAAGACGCCGCCGATCTGGCGGACCTGCTGCGGATGGGCCGGCTGCCGGAGGCATGGATCGCCCCGCACGAGGTCCGCGAGCTGCGGGAGATCACCAGGTACCGGCACAAGCTGGTGAAGCTGCGTACCAGCTGCAAGGACCAGGTGCACGCCGTGCTGGCCAAGCTCGGCATCGCGGTGACCCATTCCGACCTGTTCGGGACCGGCGGGCAGGCATGGCTGGACAGCCTCAAACTGCCGCAGCCCTATGCCGGGAAGGTCACCTCGCTGCGCCAGCTCACCGGCGAGCTGACCGCCGAGATCGCCATGCTCACCGACGTGACCAGCGACCTGCTCGCCGGCGACCGCGGCTACCAGGTGATCCAGCAGCTGCCCGGCATCGGCCCAGTCCTTGCCGCGGTCATCGTCGCCGAGATCGGCGACATCACCCGGTTCCGCAACGCCGGGCAGCTGTGCTCGTGGGCCGGGCTGACACCACGCCACCGCGAGTCCGACCTCAAGGTCACCCGCGGGCATGTCACCAAGCAGGGATCGCGGATGCTGCGCTGGGCGCTGACCGAGGCGATCCAGCGGACCCCGGCCGGCAACCCGGTCCGCCAGCGCAAGGACTCCATCATCGCCCGCCGCGGCAAGGAAGCCCGCAACATCGCCAAGGTCGCCGCCGCCCGCGAGCTGCTCACCCTGGTCTTCTACGGCATGCGCGACCACCAGATCCGCTGCCTGGCCAGGCCCGCCGCCGGCCCCGGCCCCGCCGCGCCAGCAGGCGGCATGACCAGCCCCTCCCGGCCAGCGGCCCAGGCGCGAGGCCGCCAAGCATTCTGCCCCCCGCCAGGCGCGAGGCCGCAAGCTATTCTGCCCCCCGCCACCCGGCGGCAGGGCGCCTCTCTGATTGGCCCCGCCTGACCGCTCCGACGCGAACCCGCCCCATGCCCCCCGGCCACGGCCGGGGACACGCGAAGGGATGAATGCAGCCAGCGGCACTGCCCGCACCGGGATCACCCGGAACCTGGGACGGACCCGAACAACCGCATACCCGAAAACCCCCGGCTCCCGTTTCCCGCCGCCCCATCATCGGGCTCCCGGGCGGTCACCTCAAGGACGCCTCCGGCGCCGCTGCGCGGCCGGGCTGCGCCCGGTCCCTGACCTGCCCGCCCGCTCGCCACGGACATGGCAGCTATCAGGGAAACAGGAGGCCGCGAGTCACGCCTGCCCCACAAACAGCCGCCAGCACCCATAACCCCAGCTCAAAACCCGGCTTGACACCCGCCCGCTCCTTCAGGGATGAATGCTCCGGTCGCGTCGCCACCACTATTACGTCTCCTGGCTGTGCGATCTCAAATGCAGCAAGGATGGCGAGCGAGTCGTCAGGGCTGGCATAGCAGGTGACGGGCTGTTCCGGCGAACGTTGATGATCCTGTTTTGATCGCCTTGATTGGTAGTCGAGGGCCAGGTAACCGGTTACCAGATGGGATCACGCTGCGCCGCGCATCTTTGTCACAAGCCGCTCGAACATGGGATAGACGCCCGGCCCCCCGATCGCGTCAATCGAAGGCTGCCACATCTCCCACCGGTCGATAAGGCGACGGCCGAGCAGCGTTCTGATCAGCTCGAAATCGAAACCAGCGTGCTTTTCGAGCGCACCGAGTTGCTCGAAGTAGTCGAGCTCTCGGTACAGGACGTACGCCTCGGCCGAGTTCTCCGCAATGAACACCATCATCGCGTCCCGCAGCGCTTCCCCCGTCTCGAACTCAGCGACAAGGCGACGCGTCTCCACCAGCGGGCCTTCGTTCCAGCGTCTGAAGAATTCGACGGCCATCTCAGCCTGACGGCCAACTCGGGCTTCACGGGCTTGCTGGGCTGCGAAGATCACTGCACCGATCGCGCTCAGCAGTCCGATGGCGCTCACCGCAGTTGCGATCGCCGTGACCTGCTCGGCCCAGTTCGGCATGGGGTGGCCCTCCACTCGCTGTTGTGGACTCCACTTGGCCCGCCGCACCGGCGAGTCCAGATCCGAAGCCCGGCTCGGTGGTGTCCGGTCTCCGCCCTGTCGGTGTTTGGAATACCACATGGTTACGGCGTCACAGTAAGCCATGCCGGGTCGGCGCGACGGCCCCCGGAACCTTCCTCACCCGAGGGGCCTACACGACCGCATGACCGCCCCCGATCAACCCATCTGGACGACCGCCGAGGCGCCACGGTCCTCACGCCGGGCGGGGCCTGGGTTTGTCCTGGCGGGCCCGGCGGGGTCCGGCCGCGCCGGTTGTCTTCTTCCTGGCCGGTGCCGGGAGGCCGAGGACTGTGTTGATCAGGTCGCCGACGCGGCCGGGGTCGAAGGGCTCACTGGTCATGAGCCGCTGGTAGAAGATCGGGCCGAGCAGGGCCTGGACGGCGAGTTCGGGGTCGGCCCCGGCGGGGAACTCGCCGTTGGCCATGCCCTGCAGGATCAGGCTTGTCAGCGACTGGCGGCGCTGCGCTGAGTAGCGGTGACGGAATTCGCGCAGCCGCGGATCACGCTCGGCACCTTCGACGAGGGCAGGGATGCTGGCCGAGAACGCTGAGCCGGCGACCACCTCCGCCACATGCTGCAGCAACCGGTGCAGGCCCTGCCGGGCGGTCAGGGCCTCGATGGGCGGCACGGCATGCGCGTGGGCGGTCTCGAACGCATCAGCGATCAGGGTGATCTTGTCTGGCCAGTGCCGGTAGATGGTTGACTTGGCCACACCGGCCCGGGTGGCTACCGACTCGATGGTGAACGCCCCGTAGCCCGCCTCACCGAGCTCGGCGAGCGCCGCGCGCAGGATGACCTGCCGGGAACGTTCGATGCGGGGATCCGGCTGCCGTACGGCGGGCATGTGACGCTCAGGCCCCTTCCCGGGCGGTGGTCCGGCGAGTGCTGCGCAGCCCAGGATATCTATGCTACGTTAGCGTATCGCTGTGCGACGAATACGTTTCACAAGCACAGGTCCGCGGAGGAGGGCTGATGGCTACGGTCAGTGTCCGGTACATCGTCCACGACGTCGATGCGGCGATCGCCTTCTACCGCGATGCCCTGGGCTTCACCGAGGTGATGCATCCCGCCCGGGCGTTTGCGATGCTGTCTCGCGGTAACTTGCGACTGGTGCTCAGCGCGCCGGACGGCGGCCCCGGCGGCGGCCAGGCGATGCCCGACGGCACCGTCCCTGAGCCCGGCGGCTGGAACCGGTTCTCGATCGAGGTGGCCGACCTGGCGGCCATGGTGAGCGAACTGCGGGGCAAGGGCGTGCGGTTCCGCAATGAGATCATCACCGGCGTGGGCGGCAAGCAGATCCTGGCCATGGACCCCTCGGGCAACCTGGTGGAACTGTTCGAGCCCGTGTTGCCCCAGGCACGGCTCTCACAACCATCCTGAACGCCCGCCTGCCCCGATCATGACAGGCTCACCGGCTCTTGCACGTCGGTCCCTGCAGCGCGGGCCAAGCCGGGTCATGGAGAAGCGGTGGTACGCGACGTCGGCTACCGGGTGATCACCGGAGGCCTGCACCCGGATCATGCCACCATCGCCCGGTTCCGGGCCCGGCATGAGAAGGCGCTGGGCGGGCTGTTCAGCCAGGTGCCGGCCAGCAACCGCGGGACGATCTCGCCACAGACAAATACCGCGCCGACCAGAATCGCCCTGAAGGACGAGGCTTGCGCACGGCAATTTCGGCCACCGTTGTGACAGGTCCAGCCGCGTCGCCAACCAAGG
>CAVZKY010000028.1:0-29824 GCA_963775825.1 uncultured Actinomycetes bacterium | reverse complement strand
GGCACGTTCCTGGCACATGATCGTCGGGCCGCCCTCCCTGGCTTAGCAGGAACCGGGAAAAGCCCCGCGTGTCCAGCCCCGCGCAGGCGCGGGACCTGGTAGCCACTGTCGACACCTTCCGGCGTGCTACCGGTGCTGCGGTGGGCGGGGTGGCGGCGGTGGGATAGTGGCCACGCTGGGCGCGGGTTCGGGCCAGACCAGCAGGACGGGGCAGGGGGCGTGGTCGACGATGAAGCGGCTGGCCGGGCTGAGGCTGCGGGGGCCGAGGTGGGTGTGGTCGCCGTCGCGGGCGAGCACGAGCAGGTCCGCACCTTCGGCGGCGGCCACGACTTCCCGTTCGATGCGGCCGGTGCGCCGGATGCGGGTGCAGGGGCGTCCCAGTCGCCCGGCGGCGTCGGCGAGAAGCTGCCCGGCGGAGGCGGTGGCGAGGTGCTCCAGCCGGGTGCCGGGGTCGCGCCCGGGACGTGCGCGGCCGAGCAGCCCGGCGTAGGCGCCACGGGCGACGCCGGAGACCTCGGATGCGGTGACGTGCAGCAGCGCAATTTCGGCGTCGCCAGGCGCGTGGGCGCGGGCCGCGTCCACGCAGGCGGGCCAGGTGCCCTCGACGATCCAGGCGATGACGACGGTCACGGTGATCAGCCTCCGATGACGGTCAGCGAAACCCACAATGCCAGCGTCGCGAGGATCAGGGCGGCGGGAACGGTGAGCAGGCCGAGCCGGGTGAACTCCCCGATTTCCACCTCGTGCTCATGCTCGTGCACGATGCGACGCCACAGCAAGGTAGCCAGGGACCCGGCGTACGTGAGGTTAGGGCCGATGTTGGTCCCGAGCAGCACCGCGAGCACCGCGCCGGGCCCGGCCGGGGCGGCCAGCGGCAGCAGCACCAGCACGGCGGGCAGGTTGTTGATGACGTTCGCCAGCACGGCGGCCAGCGCCGCGATCGCGAGCAGGGCGGGCAGCCCGGTGCCGCCCGGGACCAGATGCCCCAGCGCCGCGGCGAGCCCGTTATCGGTCACGGCGCGGACGACGATGCCTAGGGCCAGGACGAACGCAAGGAACGGCACCGCCGCCGCGCGCACGATGGCTTCGGGGCTGCTGCGGCGCTGGGCCAGGGCGCGGACCGCGAGCACGGCCGCGCCGGCGAAGGCCGCCCACGCGGGACTGATCCCGAGCGCGGAGGCCACCACGAAGCCCGCCAGCGTGCACGCCACCGTGACCAGCGCGAACACCGGCACCCCCGATGGCCCGTCGGCAGCCGGGCTCTGGGCGCCAGCGTCCAGGTCGGTGGCGAAAAACCGCCGGAACACCACATATTCGGTGCCGATCGCCACCAGCCACGGCAGCGCCATCAGCTCGGCGAAACGGGGAAAGCTCAATCCGCTGGCGGCGAACGCCAACAGGTTGGTCAGGTTGGAGACCGGCAGCAGCAGCGAGGCGGTGTTCGACAGGTGAGTGCAGGCGAACACGTGCGGCTTGGGCCGGGCCCCGAGCCGGGCGGCCGTGGCGAACACCACCGGGGTAAGCAGCACGATCGTGGCGTCCAGGCTGAGCACCGCGGTGACCACCGACGCGACGGCGAACACGCAGGCCAGCAGCCGACGGGGCCGTCCCGCCGCGGCGCGGGCCATCCAGGCCCCACAGGCGCGGAACAGTCCCTCGTCGTCGCACAGCTGGGCCAGGACCAGCACCGCCGCCAGGAAACCGATCACCGGCCCCAGCTGCTCGGCTTCGGCGCGGGCCTGGCTCAGCGAGATCGCCCCGATGCCGATGACCACCACCGCGGCCGGGACCGCGACGACCGCCTCCGGCCAGCCCCACGGGCGTACTACCGCGCCGGCCAGCACCGCCAGCAGCAGAACGGCGGACACAGCCTCCGCCAGTGGGGTGCTCACGGTCGGGCCCTCTCCCGGTCGCGCGATCCATCGGGCCCGGTGATCATCGCAGCCCCCCCGTCTTCAGCGAGCGCCTCCGTCACGCGGGTGGACAACTTCCATCGTGCCTCCTGGTATCCAGCTCAGCTTCGGCAGCACATCCTGGCCCGGATCACTCATCGGCTGCCGGTGATCTGCGAAGCTAGGACCGATGTCCGCCGATCACGTGCCCACCGGTCCAGGCGAAGACCAGCCTGGCGCGGAGCGGCTGCTCGCCTTGTCTGATGGCGTGGTGGCCATCGCTCTCACCTTGCTCGTTCTGCAACTTAACGTGCCCCCCGTTGCGAACCTCGCCCACCCGAATTCGGCCTCGGAGCTTGCCACCCAGCTCGGTAAGGGCGCCGACGAGCTGATCAGCTACGTGATTTCCTTCTACGTCATTGCCCAGTTCTGGCTCGTCCACCACCGGGTGTTCCGCCAGGTCGCCGGGCAGCAGGAGGGGCTGGCCTGGTGGAACTTCGCGTTCTTGTTCACTATCACGCTGATGCCTTTCACCAGCGATCTGCTGGGCAAGTACCCGGAAAATCCGCTCGCCGTCGACATCTTCGCGGTCAACCTGCTGGCCGCCAGCTTGACCACCCAGCTAACCATCGTCTACGGCCGCCGCAAGGATCTGCTGACCAAGGAAACCAGCCCGCGAGAAGCGCAGGCGGAACGGGCACGCATGGTGGCAAGCGTGTTCGTCATCGTCTTGTCCATCGGCGTCGCCTGGGTGAGCGCGGACGCCGCCAAATATTGCTGGCTCCTGCTCGCCGTCGCGCCCCGGGTCGCCGACGGCTGGTCTGGCCGCCAGGCACGGCTTCGGGGCATCACCGGGCGCGGATGAGCCGTCATCAGCATCCCGGTGGAGTCCAGACGAAGACGCTCTGACCGGTCGCGTCACCCATATCCTCCGGCGTGGGTGGGGCTGGCCATGCGCGCGCGGTTGTCGCGCAGACTGGAGGCCCGCATTGATTCCGCACCGACCCCTGGGAGGCGGCCGTGCCGCTTGAGTCGTTCGCGAAGTATCCCCTGCTGTTCGGCCCATCGCCGGTGCACCGGCTGGACCGGCTGACCCGGCACCTGGGCGGGGCACCGATCTGGGCCAAGCGGGAAGACTGCAACTCCGGCATCGGCTACGGCGGCAACAAGACGCGGAAGCTGGAATACCTGGTCGCGGACGCCCTGGCCCGGGGGTGCGACACGCTCGTATCGATCGGCGGGGTGCAGTCCAACCACACCCGGCAGGTGGCCGCCGTGGCGGCGCGGGCCGGGCTCGGCTGCGTGCTGATCCAGGAGAGCTGGGTCGACTGGCCCGATCCCGTGTACGACAAGGTGGGCAACATCCTGCTCAGCCGTCTCGCAGGCGCCGACGTCCGGCTGGTCCGGGCCGGGTTTGGGATCGGCTTCAAGGAAAGCTGGGAACAGGTGCTACGGGAGATCGAGGCCGCCGGCGGTAAGCCCTACGCGATCCCGGCCGGAGCCTCCGACCACCCGCTCGGTGGCCTCGGGTTCGCCAGCTGGGCCTTGGAGGTAGCCGAGCAGGAGCGCCAGCTCGGGGTGTTCTTCGACACGATCGTGGTCTGCTCGGTGACCGGCAGCACCCAGGCCGGCATGGTGGCCGGCTTCGCGGCGCTGGCTGAGGCGGGCAGCTCGCCGCGTCGCGTGCTGGGGATCGACGCATCGGCGAAACCGGCCGAGACCCGTGACCAGATAAGCCGGATCGCGCGCCAGACGGCGGAGCTCATCCAGGCCGGGCGCGAGGTGAGTGACGGCGATATCGAGCTGGACGAGCGGTACCACGCCGGGACGTACGGCATCCCCGACGCGGCGACGCTCGACGCGATGCGGGTCGCGGCCCGGACCGAGGGCATGATCACCGACCCGGTGTACGAGGGAAAATCGATGGCCGGCCTGATAGATCTGGTGACCCGGGGCGAGATCGAGCCCACGGCCACGGTGCTGTACGCCCACCTGGGCGGCCAGCCCGCGCTCAACGGGTACAGCGCGCTCTTCTCCTGAACGGCGCGCCTGAACAGGTCCTGCTGCTGCACGGCGGCCCGGGCTACCCCACGGCGGTGGAGACGTGGCGGAGCTACCTGGTGGCCCCGCGGCAGGCCTCGTAAGCCCCCGTCACAGGACTGTCCGAGACCGGTTACCGTCCGCAGCCTGGAAGGCGGTCACCGCTCCCGTCTCCACGGGCATGCCGAACGATCCCCGGCAGAAGTCGGCGGCCATGCGGTGCCATAGCCCCGCCCTCCACAGCATGGCATGCTCGCCGCCACGTACCTCGATCAATGCCACGTCCGTGACCAGCCGGGCCCGTTCCGCGTAGGCCCAGGTATCAGCGGGCCGGGTAACGTGATCGGCGGTCCCGTGCGCGAGCAGGACCCGGCGCCCCGCCAGCTGGTCCACTGGTTCCCCGGCCGGCAGCCAGGGCGCCAGCCCGGCCACCGCCGTCACCGCGGGGTGCCCGGCGGCGTGCAGCACGGCGCGCGCCCCCATCGAGTGGCCGACCAGCACCACGGGGACCGGCCCGAACCGCCCGCCGATCCGGTCGAGCACCTGGTTCATGTCGTGCACGGGGGAGGCCAGCTCGCCATTCCAGCCCCGGAGCTGGAAACGCGGGCGGCACACCACAATCCCGCTGCCCTGCAGCGCGCGGCCGATAGCCCAGGCGACGGGGACCATCCGCAGCACAGCGACATGCCCAGGAGTGACCGGCGCGGTACTGACCGAACGCCCGCCGTGCGCGACCACAACCACCCCGGAGGCACCAGCCATCGTCGCCCGGCTGGCGCGGTCGAGCGCCTCGCGGCTCATCTGGTACCGCCCCTCTGGATTCCCGCGCAGCTTACCGCGCGGCTACGCTGCCCCTGATAACCGGCAAGACCAGGCCAGGCTGTGGAGATCACGTCCAGCGCTACGCCTGGTTCGCGCCTTTCCGCTCCCGTTTCCCCCGGCGTAGCCGACGTCCTGGCCCGGCACCCGGCCCAGGAATTCGTCATCGGGTGTGGTGCCGGCGGTGCTCTGCTGGCCCGGTGCACCGTGCTGGCCACGTTAGGGGGAATATGTCTGGTATGCGAAGAGTCCGACCATGGGCAACGATCGGCTCGGTCCGAACGTCATTCCCGTTGAGGAGTGTTTATCCGGGGCCTGGGAATGGTGATCTTGACAGACCTTGGATACCGGGTGGAGTGATCAATGGGGAGCCCTGTCCCGCCGGATGAGAGGCCCGGCCGCGGGGCAGCGTCAGCCGGGCCCGCAGGGCCCGCTGCTTCCGGTGGCCCGGCCCTGCCGCCCGGCGGACCACCCCCGCCTGGTGCCCCGCCGCATCGCCGCCGCAAACTCCTGATCTGGACGGCGGGCGTAACGGCCGGCCTGGTGGCCATCGCCGCCGTCGGGGTCTTCCTGCTCTACCGCCACCTGAACGGCAACATACAGCAGCGCGACGTGAGCGGGCTGCTCGGGAGCCAGCCGGTCGATCTGCACCCCCAGGCCGAGAACATCCTGGTGATCGGCTCGGATAGCAGGTTCGGCCTGAGCGCCCGGTACGGCCGGGACCTCACTACCGACCAGTCGGACACCATGATGATCGTGCATATCCCCGCCAGCCGGCAGTGGGCCGAGGTGATGTCCATCCCGCGCGACTCCTACGTCAGCATCCCGGCCTGCAAGATGGGCAACGGCCAGATGTCCCCGCCGCAGACGTTCAAGATCAATGAGGCATTCGCCATCGGCAACCTGGACGGGAACAACACCAGCCTCGGCGTGGCCTGCTCGATCAAGACGGTCGAGCAGGACACTGGCATCTATATCGACCATTTCATCGTGGTGAACTTCACCGGCCTCGAGAACATGGTGGCCGCGCTGGGCGGGGTGCCAGAGTGCAACACCCAGGCCATCGATGATCCGCTGTCCGGGCTGAAGCTGAGCGCCGGCCATCACACGCTGACCCCGGCCCAGGCCCTGGCGTACGTCCGGGCCCGCTACACCCTCGGCGACGGCAGCGATCTTGAGCGGATCACCCGCCAGCAGGCCTTCATGTCCTCTCTCATCCAGCAGGTGAAAAGCGAGCTGCTGAACCCGGTGGCTATCTACCGGTTCCTCGACGCCACAACGAAATCCCTGACCGTTGACACCAAGCTCGGCGGTGTGACCGGGTTGTACGACCTCGCGTCCAGCCTGCGTGACCTACCGTCCAGCAAGGTCGCCTTCTTCACGCTGCCGACTTATCCCCGCTCCGAGGTGGTCCCGTCCGATACGGCCAACGTGCTGTGGACACAGCCGCAAGATAGCGAGATCTTCCAGTCGTTCCGCAACGATGTGCCAGCCAGCCGGTCCTTCTTCGCCGCCTCCCCCAGCCCGTCGGCGAGCCCGTCCGCGGGTACCGCCAGCCCCACCGTAGGCGGGGCGGCCCCGTTGGCGGCTCCCGGGGCCTCGGCCTCCGGTCGGGGCGCCGCGGCCGTGCCGACCGGCTCCCCGCAACCGCGCATCACCCCGTCCTTGCCTATCCCGTCGGCCCGGACGGCCAACCAGAACATCTGCGCTGGTTGAGAGACCGGATCCGCGTTCTGGCGCGGATGCCGCCATCGGCGAGGACGGCCCTCGCGGCCGGGCTGGGGCAGTTCCGCACGGCCGCCCTGCGCCTCAGCGCCGGCCGGTCGCGCCCGGGCCTTGCCGAGCCGGCCTGAGTTCTTGCTGGCCAGGCCGGTTATCCGGGCATCCCGGATACCGTTGACCCCGTGATGGGGACGTTTCCTCGCCGGATGCTGCTCGGTGCCCTCGCCGTGGTGGCGTCGGTGGTGGCTGTCCTCATGAACCTAGGTACCCGGCCGGCCCCGGCCACGGCGGGCACTGGGGCAGCGGTCTCCTCTCACGTCGTCATCGTCGGGCTTTCCGGTCTGCGCTGGGCTGATGTGTCCCCGTTGGAGACGCCCGCGCTGTGGCAGCTGGCGCTGGCCGGTTCGCCCGGCTCCCTGGTCGATTACGCGGTGCTGCCGCGCACGTGCCCCGCCGACGCCTGGCTGACATTCAACGGGGGAAACCGGGCCCAGCTGCCGCACGGCGAAAAGAGCCCGTGCCCGGCTCTTCCGGCGGTGACCGCGGAGCCGCGCCGCGCCGGGCACGCCGCCGCCCCCGGCCCGGCGCGCATCGCGGCCATGCCGTCCCTGGTCTCCTACAACCACACGCTGAAGTACAGCCCCCGGTGGGGGCTGCTGGCCTCGGCCGCGGGCCAGGGAAACTGCGCGACGGCCGTCGGGCCCGGTGCCGCCTTGGCGCTGGCCGGCCCGGGTGGCGACGTCGGCTCGTATCTCCCGTCCATCTCGGCCGTGAGCCGTGCGCTGCTGGCGCGTTGCCCACTGACCGTGGTGGATCTGGGCTCGCTGCCCAGTGCATCCGGGGGTCACGGCGGCGCACGCGCTGCGGCACGCCGACGGCGAGCTGGCAGCCATCAGGGCGGACCTGCCGGCCGGGACGACCCTGATGGTGGCCGCGCTGGGCGCGAACACACTCCCGCCGCACCTACAGGTTGTCGAGATCAGCGGCTCCGCCTACCGGGCGGGCCAGCTCACCGCCCCGTCGACACGGCAGCCGGGAATGGTGGTGCTCACCGACCTGACCTCGACGGTGCTCGGCTGGCGTGGCCAGCCCCGGCCGGCTTGGCTGGCTCCCTGATCACCCGCACCGATCGCGGTGCGCCCACCGCCGTCATCCGCGGGCTGGCTGGCCAGGACACCACCTATCAGGTATGGACCAGCACGCACACCATCTTCTTCTGGACCTACGCCCTGGTCGACATAGCGGCGTTCGCTGGTATCGGCCTGCTCTGCTGGGGCGGTCAGCCGGACCTCCGGCAGCGCCGCGCCGCGCTGTGGCGGATCGCCGGCACGGTCACCGGCGCGGTGGCCGCCGGCTCGTTCCTGGCCAACCTGGTGCCGTGGTGGCTGATGTCCCACCCAGCGATCTGGCAATACGGGCTTACCGTGGCTGGGACCGCGGTGGTGAGCGCGATCGCGCTAGGCGGCCCGTGGCGGCGGGATCCGTTCGGGCCGCCGGGCGCTGTAGCCGCGGCAACGGTCCTGATCATCGGGCTCGATGTGATGACCGGGTCCCGTCTGCAGCTGGGGTCGCCGTTCGGCCTGTCTGTCCTCGAAGCCGGCCGGTTCTACGGCATTGGCGGGGAAGCGATTGGCCTGTATGCCGTGTGCGGCATCGTCGCCGCCGCCTGGGCTGGGAACACGCGGCTGCGCCGCCGCCCCGGCCCGGGCCACGACGCGGATCGGCCTCCGGGTCGCCCCGGCCGGGGCCGTGCGCTTCTCGCGGCGTCCGCGGTCGCCGTCTTCGTGGTCGTCGCGTGCGGCTGGCCGCAGTTTGGCGGGAAGGTGGGCGGGACGATCGCTCTCGTGCCGTGCTTCCTGCTGCTGCTCATGGTCATCGCCGGAGCCCGGATCACGCCGGGCCGGGTGCTGCTGGTCCTGGCCAGCGGGTTGGCCCTGTTCGCACTGTTCGCGCTCATCAACTACCTGATCCCGGCGACCGGCCAGTCTGATATCGGGACCTTTGCCGGCAACTTCATCCACGGTCACGCCGGGGGGCTGCTACAACGTAAATGGACTTCGATGATCGGCTCCCTCGCGGTGAACACCTATAGTCCGGTGGTGCCCCTGGTCGTCGTCCTGGCCGGACTGATGCTGCTCAGGCCATCGGTGCTCGGGATCAAGGCGCTGCCCCGCGGCTACTGCGCCGAGCCGCTGATGGCGATCACCCTGGCGATGATGTGGCTGGTTGGCGTGCTCGGCTGGTTTGCGGACGACTCGGGCATCATTGTTCCGGCGACCGCGCTGCCGCTGGCCCTCCCGCTCGGGTTTGCTCTACTGGCGGGTGTCCCATTTATGGGGGACGATACGGCCGAACTCGGGCCGGCGGTCACCGGGTCCTCCGTCACCGGCCGGATTGGCTAGCCGGGAAACGGGCGGTACAGAAGGAGAACGGGTGCAATACAAGCTTTCGCGGCTCATCGCCGGGCCGTTCCTGCACGGGCTGTGGCGGCCGCAGGTCATCGGCGCAGAGAACATTCCCGCCACAGGCGGCGCTATCCTGGCGTCCAATCACCTATCCGTGCTGGACTCGGTGTTCCTCCCGCTGATGCTGACGCGGCCGGTGACGTTCGCGGCGAAGTCCGAGTACTTCACCAGCAAGCGGCCTGGCCTGCGGCTCATGGGTGTTTACCTGAAGGCGACCGGCCAGCTGTCGGTCGACCGGGCGGGCGCCCGCGCCGCGCAGGAGATGCTCGAGGGGGCTCTGGCCCTGCTGCGCAGCGGGGAACTGTTCGGCATCTATCCCGAGGGCACCAGGTCCCCGGACGGCCGCCTGTACCGGGCCCGGCCCGGCGTGGGCTGGCTGGCCATCAACTCCGGGCTGCCGGTCATCCCGGTGGCCATGGTCGGCACGGACCGGGTGCTGCCGCCGGGCCGGGTCATCCCCCGGCTGGGCCGGATCGAGATACGAATCGGCAAGCCGATGACCTTTGATGACATCGGGGGCGGCGAATACGGGGCCCCGGGCAAGGCGCGCCGGGCCATCGCCGACGAAGTGATCGGGGCGATTAAGCAGCTGTCCGGGCAGGAGTACGTGTCCATGTATGCGACCGTGCGTAAGGAGCAACTCGCCGCCGGGGCTTAAGGCTGCTGGCCGGTATCTCCTGCGGGCGGCTCCGGCTCATCCCGTCGTGGCGGCGCGGACGGGAATGGCTGGGTCAGCGCCGCCGGATTCCAGATGTAGAGCGGGCCGGAGGGCCTGTCAGGTCGCGGCCCCGCCGGACCAGTCAGGCCGTCATCCTCGCCCGGCCGGTTCGCCGAGGCATGCCTGCCGGAGTACGGCGAGTACCGCGGCCTGGCCGCCCGGCCTGCGAGCAGGTCTGGCGGGGAGACCGGAGCGGGACCAGTGCCGCCCGGCGGCCGCGTCGGCGTGTCGTGCCCTGCGCGGCCGGCTGGCGGTTCCGGCGGGCCGGCCGGGTGCACGGGCCCGGCTGGCCCAGACGACTCCGCGAAGCTGGCGGGCCTGCGGAGCGGCAACCAGCCTTCCGGGGACATGCCACCCGCGGCTCCTCTCCCCGGTGGTATTGGGCTGGCGGGGGAGCCGGGATCCACCGGGGGCACCGGTCCCGCCGAGCGCAGCCGCCCGAGGGGCGTCACGGGGCCCTGCGGGGCTGCCGGGCCCCGGCTGGCTGGTAGGCCCGCGCTTTCGCCCGGTCCGGGCCCGGGGGGTGGTACGGGACCTGGGCTGGACGCTGGGCCTGCAGCCGGAAGAGCGGGACCCCCCGGACCGGTGAGCGGGCCGCGCCGCGGCAGCGGCGGCCCGGACGCGGCCACGTCCCAGGGCGCCGAAGTCGTCGGGGACGGCGGGGCGAACGAGGCAAACGCATCGGGAACGCGTCGCACCGTATCGGGCGGCAGCCCACCTTCCGGCATGGGTGCCGGTTCCCACGGTGGTCCGCCCGGCGGAGTGACCTGAGCCCGGGGTACGGTCCCGGACACTGGCGTCACCCGGACCTGCGGGCCGTGCGCGCCGATACGGGGACTCGCGGATTGGCCGCCCCGGCTGCGGTTGCGCGCTCGCCGGCCAGCTCGCCTGCCGGGCACCGTGGCGTCTGAGGGTGCGTCGCTCCGGGCCGTCGTATCGGGCGCCGGGCCGCCCCCGGAACCCGTCGCCGGGACAGAACCGGCCATTCCCGGCCGTGCCGCGAGGCCGGACGAGTGCGGGCCAGGAAAGGTCCCCGAAAATGGCGGCGCACCGGGTACCGGCAGCACGCGCGGCGGTGGGCCGCTGGCGAGGGCAGGCGCCGGCCCGGGCAGCGGCCACCGGGCCGGCGCCTGCGTGGGAGCGGTCTGTCCCCCCGCCCCGGCCGGTGGCCGTGTGCCCTGGCCGCCTGGCCCGGTCCGCCAGGGCGCCGTTCCCGGCGCCCCCGTCCGCCCGGCGGCGCGCCCCTCCGCAGCCGCTCGCGTGTGCCGGGCGACGCCGGCCGGTGTCCCGGTCGGCCCGGGGGGAGCGTTCAGCAGGGTCCAGGGTTCCGGGGCGGGAAGGGGGCCCCGGTCCGCCCGCCGGCGCCGGAGCCGGATACCGATCAAGCTGGCCAGCAGCAGCAGGATGAGCGTGCACGCGGCCATGGCCGCGTCCCGCAGCACCATCTTGGCCCGGCCCAGGATGCCCGTTTTGGGCCGAGCGGGCCGGATCGGGTGCGGGGGTGCCGCCGCCGGTGCGCTGACCGAGGCCGACGGGGCCGCGCGCGGGGCCGCGATGAGGGCGGCCGCCTGGACGGCTTTCAGCGCGTCCACTGTGCCCGCGCCGTAGCCCGCCCCCGTGGCGGAGAGTGGCCGGGGCGCGCTGCCGGTCACCAGAGCTTGCCTGACCTGGCTGCTGTTCAGGGTGGGATACCGCGACCGGATCAGGGCCGCAATGCCTGCGACGACGGCACCGGCCGCGTCGGTGGTGCTCATGTTCCGGTATCCGGACGGCGGGCTGGCCGTCGTGAGGTCCACTCCGGGTGCGGTGAGCGCCACGTAGGACTGCCGGTTGGAGAACGCGGCCCTGATGAAGTGGCGGTCAACAGCGCCCGCGGCGATGACACCCGGATAGGCCGCCGGATAGGTGGGCTCGTTTCCGTCCTCGCCATTGTCACCGGCGGGCGCGACCAGGACCGCGTCTTTCCCGAGCGCGTAGGCCACCGCCGCCTGCTCCGCGGCGCTGCCGCCGGCGGCTGCGCCGAGGCCGCCGGTGGCGGCACCGTCGGACGCGAGACTCGCGGGGTCGAGCGGCAGGTCGATCACCTGGGCGCCGTGTGCGGCGGCGTACCGGATACCCGCCGCGATCGCTGCGGGCAGGCCCTGTACAGCAGCCGGATTGCCGTTCAGCGGGTCGGTGGCGTCAAGTGCGACCCGGACGGAGAGGATCCTGGCGGCGGGCGCGATGCCGATGATCCCTGCTGCGTCTCCCGCGCTGTCCCCGTGCCCGGCGATGATGCTGGCGGCGGACGTGCCCTGGATGCCCCAGGAGGGAGTTGCCGGTGTCTCACCCGATCCGGTGAAATCAGGGCCGGTGATCACGGACCCGGTCAGGTCGGGATGGTCCGCGTCCACACCGCTGCTGAGCACGGCGACGGTCACGCCCGCGCCGCGGGTGGCGGCCCAGGCCTGCGTGACGTGCAGGTTGGCCAGCCACCATTCCTGATCGCGGACCGTGTCCGCTGCCGCCTGGGAAGCCATCCCGGCCCGGCTCGCCGCGATGCCGCCCGGCGCCCCGGGGGCCGCCTGCGCGGGCAGCGGAGCCAGGATCGCGGTAGCGGCCGTCATCGCCACGGTAATGGCCAGCAGTGCGCCGCTGGGCAAGCGAGGTGACACGGCGGTCACGTCTCTCCTCTGGACGGGGGACACGCGGCGTGCTGCCCGTTCGCGGGATCGCGGCTCCGCCCGGCTGGGCTCCTGGCGCCGTTATCCCGGCCCGTCCCTACGGTCTTGTCGTCGCCTGACCATCGTGCCATGCGCGTACCCGCCCGGGGAATCGTTCCCGCCGATCTTGCCCGTCCGGACCGCGCGATCCGACGGACCGTAAACACCTGGCTACGCTGCGCCGGAAAGCTGAGCTGGGACCAGTCCACCCGGAGCCCTCGCCGGGCCGGGCTACGGCGCGGGGCTGAGCGAGACGTGAGCCCCCGGCGGCAGCCCGAGCCGCTGGGCGGCGTCGCCGGAATTGACCGCCAGCGAGACCATGCCGGATCCGTCGGCGAACGCGACCAACTCGCCAGGCGCGACCGCACCGAACGTTTCCCGGTAGGGCACGGTCAGCTGGCGCCAGGCCCGCACCACGATGTTCCGGCCGTACCGGACGCCGATGGTGCCGGCATCAGACGCGGAGATGGTCAGCTGCACGTTGCCGAACGTATCGACCGTCAGCACCTCGCCCTGAGCGGTCCCGTCGAGCAGCCGGCTGGCCGGTGCCGGCAGCGTCACCAGATCGGACACCTCGATCTCGGTACCGGCCGATGCGAGGTCCGCCCCCGCGGCCAGCCGTGCGGCCACCGGCATGAAGATGTCACGGCCGTGGAACGTGGGAGCCGCTGCGTCATTCAGCCAGAGTTCCTTGTTGGTCAGGCTGACGGCGGCCCGCGGCCCGCCCACCACCGATACCGCCCACGAAAGCAGGCCGTTGTCCGGGCCGACCAGGATGGCGTCACCGGCCGCCACGGCGATGCCCCGCCGCTCGGTGCCGACGCCGGGGTCGACCACCGCGACGTGCACCGCAGGCGGGAAGTAGGAAATCGTCTGGGCCAGCACCGCAGCACCGCGGCGCACGTCGCCACCCGGGATGAGGTGGGTGATGTCCACGACCGGGATCTCCGGGGCGAGCTGGGCCGCGACCCCGTGGCAGGCGGCGGTGAATCCGTCCTCCAGCCCGTAGTCGGTGAGGAAAGTCAGACAGCGAAAAAAGGCCACGATCCGTGAGCGTACGTTGCGGGAGGCCGCCGGTACAGCGGGGCCTGGCGGCGGATTTTCCCGGGCCGCATTTTCCCGGGCCGCCCGCCGCCCGCTTACGATGAGCGTGTCCGGGAGGAGGGCCGTATGGCGGAACTGTCCGAGCGTGACGTCCAGATCCTGGCCTTCGAAGGGCGGTCCTGGCGGCATCCGGGCGCAAAGGAGCAGGCCATGCGGGACATGCTGGACCTGGCCCCCACCCGCTACTACCAGATCCTCAACGAGCTCCTCGACACGCCGGAGGCTCTCCGGTTCGATCCGGTGCTCATCAAGCGGCTGCGCAGGCAGCGCTCCCGGCGGCAGCGAATTCGCTCGCCGCGAACTTCTGACTAGGACGGCGTGTTGCGAGAAACACGGAGATGCGGGTCATGAGACATGAACACGCAGTGGCCGGGCTTCCCCGGCCCACGACCCCCGAGGGACAGGCCGGGCTGGACGCACTGGTGTCCGCGCCGGGCAGTGCGCTGATCGCTTCCGACTACGACGGCACGATCTCGCCGATCGTGAGCGACCCGGCCGCGGCGCGCGGCCTGCCCAGCGCGATCGCGGCGCTGCGGCGGCTGGCCCCGTGCATCGGCACGATGGCCGTCATCACCGGCCGGCCCGTCGCGGAGGCGGTCGAGCTCGGCGACCTCGCCAGCGTGCCCGGCCTCCTCGTCCTGGGCCACTACGGCCGGGAGCGCTGGGAAAACGGCCGGGTCACCGCGCCGCCCCCGCTGCCGGGCGTAGCCACGGCCCGGGGCGAGCTGCCCGGTGTGCTCCGGGCGGCGGATGCTCCCGACGGGGTCCGGATCGAGGACAAGGGGGACGCCCTGGCCGTGCACACCCGGGGGGCCGCCGACCCGGACGCCGCCCTGGCCCTGCTGCGCAGCCCGCTCCAGGCGCTCGCGGAGCGGACCGGGCTCATGCTGGAGCCCGGCCGCCGGGTCATCGAGCTGCGGCCGCCCGGTACGGACAAGGGCTTGGCGCTGACGGACCTGACCGCCCAGCAGGGGGCGCGATCGGTCCTGTTCTGCGGCGATGACCTTGGTGACCTGCCCGCCTTCGCCGCCGTCCGGGCGCTGCGTTCCGACGGAATCCCCGGCCTTATCGTCGTGAGCGCCGCCCCCGAATCAGAAGTCCCCCCCAGCGAAGCCGACCTGCTAGCAGACGGCCCCGAAGGAATCGCCACGTTCCTCCACGCCCTAGCCGACGCCATCAGCTAGCCGTGCTGACCCGGGGGGGCGACCCCCCGGAACCCCCCGAATGCGCTCCGCGCCCTCGCGGTGGTACTTCGCCGAGACACCGGCCGCTCACCGGGCCCAAGGGCCCGGTTCGCTGAGCCGGTAACGAGCGCCTCGCCGTAGCCCGTAGTGGTTGCTCACCGTAGAGGAGGTCTAACGGTCACCGAAGCGGGCTACGGCGATATTTCTTACCGGCTCAGCGAGCCGATCCGGGGCCGCAGGCCCTGGCGAGCGGCCGGTGCTACGGCCTGCACCCCAGCGGGAATCGGGGGGTCCAGGGGGGTCGCCCCCCCGGACGGTGTTGCGCCCCCGGGCCAACACCTCAGCGCAGCGCGTCGAGCTGGGAGGTGAGCCACTGGGCCGGGGCCTTGCTGGCGGCGGCCGCGGCCATGGCCGTGCACCGGCGTCGGCGTTCATCCGCCGGCATCAGCAGCGCCTGGTGCATCGCGTTCGCGGTGGCGCTGACGTCGTACGGATTGACGAGCAGCGCGTCCGATCCGAGCAGCGCGGCGGCGCCCGCCTCGCGGGACAGCACCAGCGCGCAGCCATAGTCGGACAGCACCGGTCCCTCCTCGGCGACCAGGTTCATGCCGTCCCGGATCGGATTGACGACCAGCACGTCCGCGACGCGGGCTGCGGCCAGCGACCGCGCATAGTCGTCCTTGACCTCGAGGACCAGCGGATTCCAGTCCGCGGTGGCGAACTCCTCGGTGATCCTGGCCGCCGTCTTCAGCACTTCGTCGGTGTACTCGCGGTAACCCGGAACGCTGCCCCGGGACGGATAGGCGAAGGCGACGTGGATGACCCTGCCGCGCCACTCGGGACGGGTAATGAGCAGTTCCCGGTAGGCGCCCAGCCCGCGCAGGATGTTTTTGGACAGTTCGGTCCGGTCGATCCGGACGATCAGCTTTCGGCCCGCCGCCGCCTCGGTCAGCGCGCTGACGTGTGCTTGGACGTCGGCGCCCCGGGCCCGTTCGCGCAGGGCCGGGGCGTCGACGCCCAGCGGGTGGACGCCCACGCCGGTGACATGGCCACGGTGGATGACACGCTGTGCGGCCCGGTCGACCTGAGCCCCCAGCAGCGCCTCACAGCAGTCGAGGAAGGCGTCGGCCCACCGCTGGCACAGGAAACCCACATGGTCGGCGCCCAGCATGCCATCGAGTACGGCCCGGCCGGTGTAATCGGGAAGGATCCGGTAGTAGTCCACCGGCGCCCAGGGCGTGTGCGAGAAGTGCGCGATCCGGATGCCAGGCACGAGTTCCCGCAGCATCCGCGGGACCAGCGCCAGGTGGTAGTCCTGCACGAGCACCCGAGCCGCGGCTGGCTCCGGCGCCGCGGCACGGGCGAGCGCGCTCGCGAACGCCTCGTTGTACGCGATGTAGGACTGCCAGTCACGCCGGAATGCGGGCCCGAAGCGCGGCTGGACCGGGGTGTCGAACAGCAGATGATGGACGAACCACAGCGTGGCGTTGGCTATGGCGTTGTAGGCGCCCTGAAAGGTGTCGGCCGGGATGTCCAGCGCACGGACCGAGGTCCGGCCTCCGGCCGCGCCGCGGGTCTCGATCCCGAACCGGCTGCCGTCCGGGTCCTGGCGGGCGGCCTCGCGGTCGGCGTCACTGAGTGCCGCGCAGATCCACATCACCTCAGCCCGGTCCGAAAGCGAGGCCAGGCCGGGCATGAGCCCGGACACCAGGCCGCCGCCGCCGCGCCGTGCGGATAGGCTCCCGTCCGGGGCCATAGTGAAGGAAAGAGGGCCGCGGTTCGACGCGACCAGCAGGCGGCCGCCGTCCCGGGGGGTGCCGGGGCCAGCGGCGGCCTGAGCCCCCGGGGTGCCCTGGGGGCCGGCTGCCCAGAAAGTGGCTGCCTCCCCGGCGTCAGCATCGCCGTCGGCCGCGCCCCCACCCGCGGCGGCCTCCCCGGCCGCCGTCTCGGGAAGCAGGCTGGTGTCGTGACCCATATCCCGGCAGGCTAGCGGAGGAACACAACGCAGCGCCGGCCGGTCCGATGAGCGATATCCCATGCTGCGGCATCCCCCATGATCGGTTAAAGTTCAGCTAAGGCGTGTCCGATAGGAAACAGCCTCGTTACAAGGAGCGCTCTGCGCCCTCGTGGCACAACTTAAGAAGCTCATCTAGAGGGGTGGAGGGATCGGCCCTGTGAAGCCCCGGCAACCGTCACGATGATGCTCTGCCCAGAGGGGTAATCCCCGAGGCCGCATCGTGAGAGGTGCCAACTCCGGCCCGAGGTCGAGGTGACCCGGGAAAGATGGGGAAGAAAGGGCCTCGTACTGTGAGCACATCTGCCACTGAGAAGAATCACGCTGTCCGCGATCGCGCCGCTGCGCCGGCACCGTCCGCGTTCGGCTACGCGACCCACCTGTCCTGCCGCGAGTGCGGCCGCACCCGCGATCTGGGCCCCTACTACGCCTGCGAGGACTGTTTCGGCCCGCTCGAGGTGGCCTACGACTTCCCGGCGCTGACCAGGGCCGAAATCGAGTCCGGCCCGCGGAACATGTGGCGCTACGCCAAACTGCTGCCGGTCCCGGCCGATATCGCCCAGCGGCCGACCACCGAGCCCGGCTACACGCGCCTGATCCGCGCGGACAACCTCGCGCACGCGCTCGGCATGCGCCGGCTCTGGGTCAAAGACGACCGGGACAACCCGACCCACTCCTTCAAGGACCGCGTTGTCGCGGTGGCACTCGCCGCCGCGCTGGAGATGGGGTTCAAGGTGCTCGCCTGCCCGTCGACGGGAAACCTGGCTAACGCGGTCGCCGCGGCCGCTGCCCGGGCCGGCATCCGCTCCATGGTGCTCGTCCCGGCGGATCTGGAGCAGCAGAAGATCATCACCACCGCCGTCTACGGCGGGACGTTCGTCCTCGTCGACGGGAACTACGACGACGTCAACCGGCTGGCCTCCGAACTGGCCGGCGAGCATGAGGACTGGGCGTTCGTCAACGTCAACGTCCGGCCCTACTACGCGGAGGGGTCCAAGACCCTCGGCTTCGAGATCGCCGAGCAGCTCGGCTGGCGGCTGCCTCAGCAGGTCGTCGTGCCCATCGCCTCCGGTGCGCAGCTCACCAAGGTCGACAAGGGATTCCGTGAGCTGGTTGCGCTGGACCTGATAGACGACAGCGGCTGGCGGGTGTTCGGCGCCCAGGCCACCGGCTGCTCGCCGGTCTCGGCCGCCTTCGCCGCGGGCCACGATGTCGTCGCGCCGGTCCGCCCGGCTACGATCGCCAAGTCGCTGGCCATCGGAAACCCCGCCGACGGCCCCTACGTGCTGGACGTGGTCCGCCGGACCGGCGGTGCCATCGCGGACGTGAGCGACGAGGAGATCGTCGACTCGATCCGCCTGCTGGCCGCTACCGAAGGGATCTTCGCGGAGACCGCCGGCGGAGTGACGCTGGGCGTGCTGCGCAAGCTTCTCGCGGCCGGGCAGCTCGATCCGGGGGCGGAGACGGTGATAATCAACTCCGGCGACGGCCTGAAGACGCTGGACGCGGTGGTGGGAGCGCTGCCCGTGCCGCCTCTGGTCCGGCCGACACTGGAATCATTCCGAGAGGCGGGCGTCGAATGAGCGTGTCAGTCCGAATTCCCACCATTCTGCGGTCCTACACGGGCGGCGCGGCGGAGGTCAGCGCCGATCATGGCACGCTGCGCGAGGTAATCGCCGGGCTGGACGCCGCCTACCCCGGCATCGCCGGCCGAATCGTCGACGACGGCGGGAAGCTCCGCCGCTTCGTCAACGTCTACGTCGGGGAGGAAGATGTCCGGTTCGCGCAGGGCCTTGACACCCTGGTCCCCTCGGGCGCTCAGGTTTCGGTCATCCCCGCGGTGGCCGGCGGCTAGGCGGCTTTTGCCGTCCCAGCCGTGGTAGCCGTTTGCTTGCAGCCTGTGCACGCTTATCCCCGGAGATCTGGCCCGTCCGGTTCGTGCACGCGGTAATCTTCTGTCTGGTCGACATCGGTCGGACCCGCTCCTTGGCGTGGGCCGGGCAATGCGATCGAACGGGTTCCGCGTTGCAAGGGCGGAGCTCGAGGCCCGAGCACAGTTAGGGAGTTGTGTGGAAATGGCTCAGGGCACCGTCAAGTGGTTCAACGCGGAGAAGGGCTACGGCTTCATCGCCGTGGATAACGGCAAGGACGTGTTCGTCCACTTCTCAGCAATTCAGGCGGACGGGTACCGCTCGCTTGAAGAGGGCCAGCGGGTGGAGTTCGAAATCACGCAGAGCGACCGGGGACAGCAGGCCGACGCTGTCCGCGTGGTCTGAAGCTCTGACGTCGGATCGGCCCGGCCCCCTCGGGGCCGGGCCGATTTGCACTTCTTACGGCGAGCACTGGACGCGGGTTACGGCGGGTGGCGGAGCGAAGCGACGACCGTCCAGCGAGCCGGGCCCTGGCGGCCCGGCGAGTGACGGTGTTACGGCGGGAACCGCCATCGGGGCGCGGAGCGCACGTGGGGGGTTCCGGGGGGTCATCCCCCCGGGCTAACACCAGTTTGCACTCTCTCGGTGAGAGTGCTAAACATGGCGTTGGCACTCTCTTATGAGAGTGACAGCGATAGGCGGGATCGGGCGATAGGACCTGTGCCCGCAGGCAGGAAATGACTGCTTGCGGCTCAGGCCAGCCGTCGCGGGCGTCGGCCCGATCCGCTAGCAAGCCACGGAGGACTGGAGCCTATGGCAGCGAAGATGATCGCGTTTGACGAGGACGCCCGGCGCGGCCTCGAGCGCGGCATGAACCAGCTCGCCGACGTCGTGAAGGTAACCCTCGGCCCTAAGGGCCGGAACGTGGTACTCGAGAAGAAGTGGGGCGCCCCCACGATCACCAACGATGGCGTGTCCATCGCCAAGGAGATCGAGCTCGAGGACCCGTGGGAGAAGATCGGCGCGGAGCTCGTTAAGGAAGTAGCGAAGAAGACCGACGATGTTGCGGGTGACGGCACCACCACCGCCACCGTGCTCGCCCAGGCGCTCGTGCGTGAGGGCCTGCGCAACGTCGCCGCCGGCGCCAACCCGATGTCGCTCAAGCGCGGCATCGACGCGGCTGTCGAGCGGGTGAGCGAGGAACTGTCCAAGCTGGCCAAGGACGTGGAGACCAAGGAGCAGATCGCCTCCACCGCGTCCATCTCGGCTGGTGACCCCGCCATCGGCGAGATGATCGCCGAAGCCATGGACAAGGTGGGCAAGGAAGGCGTCATCACCGTTGAGGAGAGCAAT
Source organism: uncultured Actinomycetes bacterium (assembly GCA_963775825.1). Classification (GTDB taxonomy): domain Bacteria; phylum Actinomycetota; class Actinomycetes; order Streptosporangiales; family Streptosporangiaceae; genus Bog-532. Next base: position 9,940 of record CAVZKY010000028.1, on the reverse strand, counting down.
ACCTTCGGCCTTGAGCTTGAGCTCACCGAGGGCATGCGCTTCGACAAGGGTTACATCGCGCCGTACTTCGTCACCGACCCCGAGCGTCTCGAGGCCGTCCTGGATGACCCGTTCATCCTCGTGGTCAACTCGAAGGTCTCGGCCAACAAGGACATGCTGCCGCTGCTCGACAAGGTCGTGCAGTCGGGCAAGCCGCTCGTCATCATCGCGGAGGACGTCGAGGGCGAGGCCCTGGCGACGCTCATCGTGAACAAGATGCGCGGCCTGTTCAAGTCGGTTGCGGTCAAGGCCCCTGGCTTCGGTGACCGCCGCAAGGCCATGCTCGGCGACATCGCGATTCTCACCGGCGCTCAGGTCATCAGCGAGGAGCTGGGCCTGAAGCTGGAGAACGCCGACGTCGACGTGCTCGGCCGGGCGCGCAAGGTCGTCGTCACCAAGGACGAGACGACGATCGTGGACGGTGCCGGTGACGCGGACCAGATCGCGGGCCGCGTGAACCAGATCCGCACGGAGATCGACAACACCGACTCCGACTACGACCGCGAGAAGCTGCAGGAGCGGCTGGCCAAGCTGGCTGGCGGCGTCGCCGTCATCAAGGCCGGCGCAGCGACCGAGGTCGAGCTGAAGGAGCGGAAGCACCGCATCGAGGACGCCGTGCGCAACGCTAAGGCGGCCGTCGAGGAGGGCATTGTGCCCGGCGGTGGTGTGGCGCTGATCCAGGCCGGCAACAGCGCGTTCCAGAAGCTGGAGCTGACGGGCGACGAGTCCACCGGCGCGGCGATCGTTCGCCGGGCCCTGGAGGAGCCGCTCAAGCAGATCGCGATCAACGCCGGCCTCGAGGGCGGCGTCGTGGTGGAGAAGGTCAAGGGCCTCAAGCCCGGCCACGGCCTCGATGCCGCCAACGGTGAGTACGTGGACATGCTGAAGACGGGGATCAACGACCCAACGAAGGTCACCCGTTCGGCGCTGCAGAACGCATCGTCGATCGCCGGCCTGTTCCTCACCACCGAGGCAGTGATCGCCGAGAAGCCGGAGAAGGAGAAGGCTCCCGCCGCCCCGGGTGGCGGGGACATGGACTTCTAGTCCAGCCTTTACCGTCGAGGGCCCGGGGGTTCCCCCGGGCCCTCGTTTTTTCGGCTCTTTGAGCTGAGCCGTCCGGGCAGGCCAGCCTCCGGTCAGGGGCTGGTAAGAGCCGGCCGGTTCCGGGTATGCCGTCCGCTCCGCGGGGCGGCTAGCCTAGGAGGCGTCCGTAGCATCGGATCGATCGCGGTATTTGCCGTTTCGTCAGCTTTTCTATTCACGTGAGGTCTGCGCGTGCCTACCGGCAAGGTGAAGTGGTACGACTCCGAGAAGGGGTTTGGTTTCCTCGCGCGCGACGACGGGGGCGAGGTCTTCGTGCACTCGTCCGCCCTCCCCTCCGGGACCACCTCGCTGCGTCCCGGCCAGCGCGTGGAGTTCGGCGTCGCGGAGGGCCGCAAGGGCGCCCAGGCGCTGCAGGTACGGCTCCTCGAGCCGCCGCCCACGGTGGCCGTGAAGGTGGCCCGCAAGAAGCCGGATGAGATGGTCGTGATCGTCGAGGACCTGATCAAGCTGCTGGACGGGGTATCGAACACCTACCGGCGGGGCAAGCACCCGGACAGCCGCGACGCCAAGAAGATCGGCGCCGTGCTGCGGGCCGTCGCCGACGACGTAGAAGCTGGCTGAGGCCCGCGCCCGGGCCGCGCCGTCTGCTGCGCCCGTACTCAGTTCCGGTACGGCGGTGTCCCGGGCCGGTCCCTCGCCTCAGTCGGCCAGCGGCGCGGTCCCCCGCGTCAGTCGGCCAGCGGCGCGGTCCCCCGCGTCAGTCGGCCGGCGCGGTGGCCGGGCCGGTCAGCAGGCGTCGCCGCCGTGACAGCACCAGCAGCACGATGGCGCCGGCCAGCGCCGGCCGCGCTGATCCACAGGCCCGTCGCCCCGCTGCCCGTCATCGAGACCAGCACGCCTGCGAGGCCGCCGGCCACCCAGGAGACCTGGTGGATCGTCTCGGATATGGCGAACGTGGAGGTCCGGGTCTGCTCCGGGACCTCCCGCTGCACCGTCGAGTCCAGAGCGAGCTTGGCCAGCACGGTCCCGGCCGACGCCACGAAAGCGACGATCAGGGCCGTGCCCAGGCCGAAGAACACGGCGCACACGGCCGACGCCGCCGCGGACACGATCAGCACACTGAACGCCATCAGGTGCGGTACGCGGGAGCGGAACAGCGCACCCGCCGCGGTGCCGAGCAGGCCGCCCGCCGCCGCAGCGAAGACCAGCGCGCCCAGCGCGAGGTTCTGCGAGAAGCCGTGAAAATGGGCGCTGCGCAGCAGGAACGCCAGGAAGAACACCATGAAGCCGGCGAACACGCGCACCGCCGCGTTGGCCCATATCGCCTCGGCCACGATGGGCCCGGCCGCCCGCAGCCGCCCCTTCCGCTTCGGCCTGGCCGCCTGCGGCACCGGTTCCTGCTGCGGCGCCGCGTCCGGCGCGGCCTGGCCAGCCGCATGACGCGGCGCCGCGTCGCCCACATGGGGCGGGATGTTGTCGATGTGGTCGGGGACCCGGGCGCCGAGTACCGTGGCCCCCAGGTAGACCAGCGTGCCGATGCGCAGCACCCAGGGCGCTCCGGCCACGTGCTGGATGCCGAAGGCCACTGGCGCGGCGATCGTCGAGGCCAGCACCGCGCCAAGCCCGTTCCGTGCGTTGGCCGTGACCAGCGTGATCTCGGCCGGCAGCAGGCGCGGGGTCACCGAGCTGCGGGTGATGGCGTACGCCTTCTGCAGCACCAGCACCCCGAACGCCGCCGGGAAGAGCGTGACCGGATCACCGGTGACCGCGCCGGACATCGCCCAGCACAGCAGGCCGCGCGCCAGCATGGTCCCCATCAGGATGTAGCGGCGGCCCTGCCGGACCCGGTCCAGCAGCGGCCCGATGAAGGGTGCCAGCAGCGCAAACGGCGCCACGGTCAGGACCAGGTACAGCACGACCTGACTGCGGGCCTCGTGCAGCGACGTGTTGAAGAAGACGGTGCTGGCCAGGGCCACCGCGACGAAGGCATCACCCGCGCTGCCCGCCGCGGTCAGCTCGATCAGGCTGGACAGCCCGGTACGTCCCGCACCGGACGCGCCGCTCAGCCGGTGCACGAAGCGCCCCAGCCCCCGGCCGACTGAGGCGCCGGCGTGCCCGGCGGAACGGGCCGCGCCCCCGGTCGCCTGCCGTGCCTCCGCCAGTCCCATGGTCTTAGTATTCTTCGCGCCCGGGGATGTGGCGACCACGGCCCAGCCCGAATTCCTCGATAGCTGGCCCATGCAGTCCGTCGGATGAGCGAGAATAGCTAATCGTGAGCCCAATCCGTGTCCGCAGCAAAGAGCCAGATCAGGCGTGCGCGGAAGCCGTTGGCTTGGCGCGTGCCGCACTGGAGGACGTCGTCGGTGCCCAGCAGGTGGGCGAGCATCTCGGTATCGAGGTGGGCGGCGACCGGGTCGTCACCCACCTGTTCGAGTGTCTCGACCCCGCCTACCCCGGCTGGCGCTGGGCCGTGACCGTGACGCGCGCCTCGCGCGCCAAGAACGTCACCGTCGACGACAGCGCGCTGCTGCCCGGTCCCGACGCGATCCTGGCGCCTGCCTGGGTGCCCTGGCGTGACCGGCTGCAGCCCGGCGACGTCGGCGTGGGCGACCTGCTCCCGGCCCATGACGACGACGAACGGCTCGTTCCGATGGCGCTGCTGGCCGGCGACGACGCGGTGGTCGACTGGTACGCCGACGGGCCGCCAGAGCCGCCGGACCCGCCCGGGGCGCGGGAGGCGCCCGGCCCGACCTTCCCGGGCCGGGCCCGGGTACTGTCCCTGGCCGGTCGCGACGAGACCGCCGAGCGCTGGTACGAAAGCGAGCACGGCCCTAGCACGCCGCTGGCCCGCGCCGCCCCGGCCACCTGCGCGAGCTGTGGCTTCTTCGTACCGCTCAGCGGTGTGCTCGGGCAGGTGTTCGGCGGCTGCGCGAATGCCTACGCCCCGGACGACGGCCGGATCGTGTCCGGCGACCACGGCTGCGGTGCGCACTCCGAATCGGCGCTGGCCGATACGCCCGGCCAGACCGTCTTGCCGGTGATCGACGAGTTCGGCTACGACCTGGTGGACCTGCCCGGCGTCTCGCTGGACGAGACGGTCTTCGAGTCCTTCAGCGGCGGCGCCTGACCAGGCTCCGGGCCTGCTGACCGGGCGGCGCGGCGCTCGGCCGCGGTGGCCCGGCGGCGCTGCAGGTGCGGCACGTACCACAGGCCGAAAAGCCCGAAGCACCAGGCCGGTCGTGCAGGTCCAGACCCACCAGCGCTCCGCGGGCGGCAGGCTGTCCCGGATGATCAGGACGACGACGAGCGCGATGGCCCATCCGGCCGTGATGACGGCGGTGATCAGCCCGGCGTTTCCCTCCAGCGGAGGCGGCGGCGAGCGGCGCGGAGAAGCCACGAGAGCCAGGTTACGTGGCGCACGCGCCCCCCGTGACGACTCGCGTGCCCGTGATGTTCCCTGCCGCGCCCCGCGTCCGTGATGTACTTTGGTCGTCCGACCGCAGGCGCCCTGGCCTGCTCGTGAGCGATAGGCGATTTGCGGAATCCCCCGGGCCCGCATATCGTTAGCTAAAGTAATGACTTGGGCTAATGAATATGACACTTATGCAGGCAAAGTCAGCGCAGACCAGGTCCGACGTGGGCCTGGCCACCACGCTGCGGATCTCGGTCAGCCGGCTCGCACGGCGGCTCCGGGTCGAACGCACCTCGCACGGCATGCCGGAGTCGGAACTGTCCGACACGCAATTCGCCACCCTTTCGGCGCTGGAGCGCCACTCGGCCATGACACCGGGCGAGCTCGCCGAGTACGAGAAGGTGCAGCCCCCTTCGATGACCCGCGTCATCGCGGTTCTGGAGGAGCGCGGCCTGGTGATGCGGGCGCCGCACACGACCGACCGGCGCCAGGTCGTCCTGACCGTGACGGAGGAAGGCCGGGTCGCGGTGCTGCGAGCACGCCGGCGCCGGGACGAGTGGCTGGCCAGGCGGCTCAAGGAGCTCACCCCGCGGGAGCGGGCGACCCTGCGCGCCGCAGCGCCGATTCTGGAGAAGCTCAGCCAGTCCTGACGTCCCCGGGACCCGCGCAAAGCGGTGCGCCGGGCCGGGCCGACCGCGGCCGGATGTTCACTTCGCTGCGGACCCGCAACTACCGGCTCTTCGCGGCCGGCCAGGTCGTCTCCAACAGCGGTACCTGGATGCAGCGGACCGCCCAGGACTGGCTGGTGCTGGAAGTGTCGCACGGCAGCGGTGCCGCGCTCGGCATCGCGGCCGGCCTGCAGTTTCTTCCCCTCCTGCTGTTCAGCCTCTGGGGCGGGGCGGTCGCCGACCGGTTCCCCAAGCGCCGCATCCTGCTCATCACGCAGAGCCTCATGGGCGCTCTGGCGCTCGTCCTGGGCATCCTCGCGCTGACCGGAACGGTCCGGCTGTGGCAGGTCTACCTGCTCGCGCTCGCCCTCGGCATGGTCACCGTCGTGGACAACCCGACCCGGCAGACCTTCGTGACCGAGATGGTCGGGCAGACCGACATGCCGAACGCGATCGCGCTCAACAGCGCGATCTTCAACCTGGCCCGGATCGCCGGCCCCGCCATCGCGGGGATCGTCATCGGCCTGGTCGGCACGCCCGCCGCGTTCCTGGTCAACGCCGCTTCCTACGGCGCGGTGATCGCCGGGCTGCTGCTGATGCGCCCGGGAGAGCTCCTGCCGATCAAGCGGGTGGCGCGGGCCAAGGGCCAGCTCCGGGAGGCGCTGAACTACCTCAGGGGAGCGCCGCGCATCTGGGTCCCGATGACGATGCTGTTCTTCGTCGCCACGTTCGGCATGAACTTTCAGGTCACCACGGCCCTGATGTCGCGGGGCGTGTTCCACACCGGCGCCGCGGCGTTCGGCCTGGCCTCGACCGCCTACGCGGCTGGGGCCCTGGGCGGAGCGCTGCTGGCGGCCAGGCGCCGCCGCCCGTCGGTCCGGCTGCAGGTCGCGGTCGCGCTGGCGTTCGGGATTCTGGAGACAGCCTCCGGGCTCATGCCGGCCTACTGGGCCTTCCTCCTGCTGCTCCTGCCGACCGGCCTGTCGGTGGTCCTGTACACGACGGCCGCGAACTCCGCTACCCAGCTCGGCACCGATCCGCAGATGCGCGGCCGGGTCATGGGCGTGTACATGCTGGTGTTCCTGGGCGGCGCCCCGATCGGCTCGCCGCTGATCGGCTGGATCGCCGAGCAGTTCGGCCCGCGGATGAGCCTGATCTCGGGCGGGGTGGTCTCAGCCATCGCGGCCATCGTGGCCGGGCGTCGTGCTGTCACGCCTCACCGGGACAGGCATGCGGGACGGGCTGCGGGCCCTGGCCCCGTACCGCGGCGGCGTCCGCCGGTCGCCGGTGCCCAGCCCCGAAGCAGACCAGCAGGCCGCCGCCTGAGCGGCTGCCGCGCCGCAGAAGCCGGCGCCGGAGCGGGCCGGGACTGCTACCAATGACCCCGTGAGGTTGTTCGTCGCGATCACGCCGCCGCCGGCGGCGCTCGGCGAGCTCGAAGCGGCGGTCGCGCCGGTGCGCGGCCAGTGGCCCGGGCTGCGCTGGACCGCCCATCCCGACTGGCACGTCACGCTGGCCTTCCTCGGCGAGATCGGTGAGCCGGCGGCCGGGCGGCTGGCGCCGCGGCTGGAGCGTGCCGCCGCCCGGCACCATCCGCCCCGGCTGGCGCTCGCGGGCGCCGGCGCGTTCCCGTCGGCCGCCCGGGCCCGGGTGCTCTGGTGCGGGCTCAGCGGTGATCGCACTGAACTCGCCGGCCTGGCCGCTTCGGTGGCCGCTGCCGCCCGCCGGGCCGGGGCCGGCCCGGCCGCTACGGAGCAGGCATTCCGACCGCACGTCACGCTGGCCCGCGGCCGCATCCCGGCCGACGCCCGCGCCCTCGTGCGGGCGCTCAGCGGACACCAGGGGCCGTCCTGGACCGCGGACCGCCTTCACCTCATCCACAGCAGGCTCGGCCAGCAGCCGCGCTACGCAACGGTGGGCAGCTGGGCGATCGGCGAGGTGGGCCGGCCGGCGGATAGGCTCAGTACGTGACTCGCGTGCCTCGCTGGCTTCTTCCGGCCGCGCTCGCGCTGCTGGTGCTCACCGTGCTGATCGGCTCCCTGGTGCGCTGAAGCGCGGTCGTGCGCTGCCCCACGGCGATGCAGGGGCTACCTTCGGCCGGGCACCAGGCGCCGTGGTCAAAGGCGTTCCACCACGTAATCGACGCAGGCGGTCAGGGCCTCAACATCGCCGGGGTCGACGGCGGGGAACATGCCGATCCGGAGCTGGTTCCGGCCCAGCTTGCGGTACGGCTCGGTGTCCACGATGCCGTTCGCGCGCAGCACCGCCGCCACCGCTGCCGCGTCGAGGTCTCCGGTGAAGTCGATCGTCCCCACCACCTGCGAACGCTGGGCCGGGTCCGCCACGAACGGCGCCGTATAGGGCGTCTTCTCGGCCCAGGTGTACAGCCGCGCCGCGGAATCGGCGGTCCGGGCTGTCGTCCAGGCCAGGCCGCCATGGGCCAGCATCCAGTCGATCTGGTCCGCGAACAGCAGCAAGGTCGCGACGGCCGGGGTGTTGTACGTCTGGTCCTTGGCCGAGTTCTCGATCGCGGTCGGCAGCGAAAGGAATCCGGGCACGTAACGGCCGCTGGCGGTGATCTCGGCCACGCGCTCCAGGGCAGCGGGCGACATGAGTGCGATCCACAGGCCGCCATCGGCACCGAAGCATTTCTGCGGTGCGAAGAAGTACACGTCGAAGTGACCCGGGTCGACCGGCAGGCCACCTGCGGCGCTGGTGGCGTCCACGAGGAGTAGCGAACCCGGGTCTGCGCCGGGCACGCGCCGGATCGGCATGGCCACCCCGGTCGAGGTCTCATTGTGGGTGAGCGCGTAGGCGTCCAGGCCCGGCTGCGCGGCCGGCTCCGGGTGAGTGCCCGGTTCGGACTCGATGACGGCCGGGGTGTCCAGCCACGGGGCTCCCGCGACCACGGCGGCGAACTTCGCGGAGAACTCGCCGAACGCGAGGTGCTGGGACCGAGCCCGGATCAGCCCGAAGGAGGCGGCATCCCAGAAGGCGGTCGTCCCGCCGTTGCCGAGCACGACCGCGTAATCGCCCGGCAGCGCGAAGAGCCCGGCCAGCCCGGCCCGGATCCGGCCGACCAGGGACCGCACCGGCGCCTGCCGGTGCGACGTCCCCAGATACCTGGCTCCCGAACTGGCCAGGGCCGCCACCTGGTCCGCGCGCACCTTGGACGGCCCGCTGCCGAACCTGCCGTCGGCGGGCCTCATCTCGGGAGGAATGACGACACTGCTCACCGCGTCAGCCTATCCACGGCTGGTCACTGGCGGCGCCGGTGCTCAGCACCGACGGGCCGCCCGGGGCCAGGCCCGGGCGGCCCGTCGCTGATCGTCGGGGCGACCGGCGGCCTACACCTTGTCCAGCACGTCAGCGGCGCCGGCTACGTCGCGCGCGGGGCGGGACGCCGGGCCGACGTACCGGGCGCTGGGACGGATCAGCCGGCCGGTGCGCTTCTGCTCCAGGATGTGCGCGGCCCACCCCGCGGTGCGCGCGCAGGTGAACATGGAGGTGAACATGTTGGAAGGGATCCCGGCGAAATCGAGGACGATGGCCGCCCAGAATTCCACGTTGGTCTCCAGCACCCGGTCAGTCCGCCGGGCCCGGAGCTCCGCCAGCGCGGCGTTCTCCAGCGCCAGGGCTGCCTCGTACTGGGGCGCTCCGAGTTCCTTGGCGGTCCGCCGCAGCACCCGGGCGCGTGGGTCCTCGGCCCGGTAGACGCGGTGCCCGAAACCCATGAGCCGGTCGCCCCTGTCGAGCACCTGCTTCACGTAGGTTTCCGCGTCACCGGTACGCTCCACCTCCTCGATCATGTGCAGGACCCGTGCCGGGGCGCCGCCGTGCAGCGGCCCGGACATGGCCCCGACCGCGCCGGACATTGCGGCCGCCGCATCCGCGCCGGTCGAGGCGATGACGCGCGCGGTGAACGTGGAGGCGTTCATGCCATGCTCGGCGGCCGACACCCAGTAGGCGTCGACGGCCTTGACGTGCCGGGGGTCAGGGTCGCCCCGCCAGCGGATCATGAACCTCTCGGCAATCGTCTTGCCCTCGTCCACCTTGCGCTGCGGCACGATAGGCAGGCCCAGGCCGCGCGCCGACTGCGCTACGAACGACAGCGCGGTCACCGAGATGCGGGCCAGGTTGTCCCGGGCCTCGTCGTCGCCGATGTCGAGCAACTGCCTGATGCCCCACGTGGGAGCCAGGGTGGCGAGAGCGCTCTGCACGTCGACCCGGATGTCGCCGGAATGCACGGGGAGAGGGTAGCCATCGGCCGGGAGAAGACCCGGGGTGTACGAGTTATCCACCAGGAGGCCCCACACGTAGCCGAACGTGACGTGGCCGGTCAGTTCCTCGATATCCACCCCGCGGTAACGGAGCGAGCCGCCTTCCTTGTCGGGCTCGGCGATCTCGGACTCGAAGGCGATTACGCCCTCCAGCCCTGGCTTGAAGTCGGACATGGTGTCTCCTTCTTCTGGCGGGATGGCGCCGCAAGTGCGCTTGTGGGCGGTTCGCGTCCGGGCGCCGTTCGCCGCGTCGGCCCTGCCGTGACCCGCGCCAGCTGCACCAGCCGGCCGGGACGCGAAAGGGCCGCGCGGGTCTAGACCGCGCTATCTCTTTTATTCAATATCGGTAGACCTACCTAACGGTAGCCGACAGCAATGTGAGGATCGTTACTTGCCGCTTGCAAACTACCTCCGGCTAGCTCCGGTGCTGACCAGCGGCGCCCCAGGAGGTCTGCGCACTTCTGATCGCCCCGCCCGGCCGTACCCGAAATGTGCCC
>CAVZKY010000027.1:0-43064 GCA_963775825.1 uncultured Actinomycetes bacterium | reverse complement strand
GACGCGCGAGCGGAGGTACTCCCCCAGGCCCTTGGCCTGGGCGTCCGGGCGGGTTGTGGCGGCTACGCCGGGGGCGAGCAGGCCCGCCACGACGAAGTTGAGTGCACGGAGGTTCGGCAGCTCGTAACGCTGCACGCCGAGGTGGGCGGCCTCGGTGAGAAGTTCGCGGAACCGGTCCACGGTCAGCTCCCGGCGCAACCACTCGTAGGCCCGATCGTCGCGGGCCCACAGGCCGACGTTGGCGTTGCCGCCCTTGTCACCGGACCGGGCCCCCACGATCCGGCCGAGCGGGACCTCGACCCGGGCGAGCGGGACCTCGACCCGGCCGGGCGGGACCTCGACCCGGCCGGGCGGGACCTCGACCCGGCCGGGCGAGCTCTCAACCGGGCCGGCCGGGTTTCCCTGGACCGGCGCGGGCCCATTCCCGGAGGCCGGGGGCTCATTCCCGGAGGCCGGGGGCTCATTCCCGGAGGCCGGGGGCTCATTCCCGGAGGGCTGCGGGCCGATGGCGACGCCGGGGGTGTGCGGAACCACTTGCTCGGTGCCGTCGGGCAGGTGCACGGTCTGGGTGACCAGGCCGGCCGGGACGAGCGCGGGCCAGTAGATGCCGTAGGCGCTGGTCATGGACCGGATCTCCGCGGGAGCCGCGGAGATCCTGACGGCTGACAGCGACGCCGCCGCCACCCTGTCGGCCCTGGTCCGGGACCACATCGCGGTAGCCATCGAGGACCACGATGTGCTGGCCATCTATCAACGGGAGGTGCACACGCTGCCGGAGGAGGACCGGCGCCGGCTGCGCCGCCGCCAGCGGCACTACCTGGATGACTGGGTGCACGTACTGGCACCGCTGCGCCGCGACCTGGCCGATGGCGAGCTACGGCTGGCCGTGCGCGCGGCGATCGGCGCCATCCAGTCCACGCTCTTCTTCCGCAGCGGGTTGCCGGAGGACCGGCTGGCCGGGCTGCTGGAGATCATGGCGCACGGCTGCCTGGGTACGGCGGTTGTCCCGCCGGCCTCCGTCGCGGGCCCGGCTCCCACCTCGGCTTCCAGCCCAGCTGGTCAACTTTCGTTGACCAGCCACTAAGTTGACCAGCCACTAAGAGGTCTGCCGAGCCCTGCTTCTGGCCGTGGCGGCACCAGCCTCAGTAGCGGGGGGCGAGGTCCGCTCGATGTCCTAAGCCGCGCGGTCCGCTGGTTGCCGAGGACTGCGTGAGCTATGACATGATGACTTTAGGTAACTTATCGGCCACGCAGGGGGGTGGGCGTGAAGCATTTCGACGTTCACCGGTTCGCGGGGTTGCTGGAGGCGGTGCCGGACGCGATGGTGTGCGTCGACGCCGACGGGCGGATCGCGCTGGTCAACGCCCAGGCCGAGCGGCTGTTCGGCTACGGCCGCGACGAGCTGATCGGCCAGCCGGTGGAAATGCTCGTCCCGGACACGGTCCGCGACATCCACCCTGGCCACCGGGCCGGGTACGTCGCCGACCCCCAGCACCGCCCGATGGGGGCGGGGATGGAACTGGCAGGCCGCCGCCGCGACGGCACCACCTTCCCCGCCGAGATCTCCCTGTCCGCCATCGGCACCGAGGAAGGCGTCCTAGTCTCCGCCGCGGTCCGGGACATTACCCAACGGCTGCTGGCGGCGGAGACGACCGCGCAGCTGGCGTCGATCATCCAGTCCTCGCACGACGCGGTGATCGGCAAGACCCTCGAACAGGTGATCACCAGCTGGAACCCGGGCGCGGAACGGCTTTACGGGTATACCGCCGCTGAGGCGACCGGCCGTCACATCGAGATGCTCATTCCCGCGGAGGAGGACCGGGAGCGGGAAGCGGAGATGGTGGCGGCGGTCGGGCGGGGCCGGCGGGTAGACCAGTACGAGACCCGCAGGCTGCGCAAGGACGGGACGACAGTGGAGGTGTCGCTGACCATGTTGCCCATCGCCGACCGGACCGGGACCATCATCGGGGTGTCGACCGTGGCCCATGACCTGACCGAGCGTCAGCGCGCAGACGCCCGGTTCCGAGGGCTGCTGGAAGCCGCCCCGGACGCGATGGTCTGCGTCGACCACGACGGGCGTATCGCCCTGGTCAACGCCCAGACCGAGCGGCTGTTCGGCTACGGCAGGGACGAGCTGGTCGGCCAGCCGGTGGAAATCCTGATCCCGGATCATGTGCGCGGCCTGCACCCGGCCCACCGGACCGGGTACATGGCCGATCCCCGGCCCCGGCCGATGGGCGCCGGCATGGAGCTGGCCGGGCGCCGCCGGGACGGCAGCACCTTCCCCGCCGAGGTGTCCCTGGCCGCGATGGGCAGTGATGAAGGGCTCCTGGTCACCGCGGTGGTCCGGGACGTGGCCGAGCGGCTGGAGATCGCCGCCGAGCGGGAACGACTGCGCACCCAGGCCGAGCTGGCCAAGCTGGAACGGCACCTGCACCAGTCCCAGCGGCTGGAAAGCCTCGGCCAGCTCGCCGGCGGGGTGGCCCACGACTTCAACAACCTGCTCGGGGTCATCTCCAACTACGCCGCCTTCGCCAGCGAGGAAGTCGCCAAGGAAGCACCGGATGCGCGCTGGCAAACTGTCCGCGACGACATCGGGCAGGTGCAGCGGGCCGCCGAGCAGGCCGCCGGGCTGACCCGCCAGCTGCTGGCGTTCGCCCGCCAGGAGATGATCCAGCCACGCGTGCTCAACATCAACGACGTGGTCCTGAGCGTCGAGCAGTTGCTGATCCGCACCCTCGGCGAGCACGTCGAGCTGATCGCCGACCTGGCCGCCGACCTTCCTCTGGTGCTGGCCGACCCCGGTCAGATCGAGCAGGTCCTGGTCAACCTGGCGGTCAATGCCCGCGACGCGATGCCGCAGGGCGGCAAACTCATCATCCACACGGCCAGCACCACCATCGACGACACCGCCAGCCAGGGTGAGCTGCCTCTCGGCCAGTACGTGGCCCTGAAGGTCAGCGACACCGGCACCGGGATACCCAAGGACGTTATGGACCGGGTTTCGAGCCGTTCTTCACCACCAAGCCCAAAGGCGAGGGGACCGGCCTCGGCCTGGCCACCGTGTACGGGATCATCACCCAGGCCGGAGGCCGCGTGCGGATCTACTCCGAACCCGGCCTGGGCACCAGCCTCACCGCGCTGCTGCCCATCACCGAGCAGGACACGGCCCTCGCCACCCCGCCGCCCGCTGAACCCCCGCACGGCCACGGCCAGACGATCCTGGTCGTGGAAGACGAACCAGCCATGCGTGAGGTCACCCGCCGGATCCTGGACCGCAGCGGCTACGACGTGGTTGCCGCCGCCAGCGGTCACGAAGCGCTGGACATCCTGGCCAGCCAGCTAGAGCACATTGACGTGCTGCTCACCGACGTCATCATGCCCCGCATGCAGGGAAAGGAACTCGCCGACAAGATCCGCATCCTGCAGCCCGCTGCCCGGGTGGTATTCATGTCCGGCTACACGCAGGGACTGCTTGGCGCGCAAGGCGTCCTGCAACCCGGAGTTCACCTCATCGAGAAACCATTCTCCGAAAGAACCCTCCTGACCAAACTTCACGAAGTCCTCAGCGCTCACAATTAACCCCACGGCGCACGCCCCGGCCACGGCACCGGCCAAGACCATGGAGGCGGCGGCGATGACCGAAAGCTTCGGCGACAGGTAGCTATTTGTGTAAGCTTCGATACGCTAAGTAGTAACGACGAGAGGGTACGCGCCGCGTGTCGAGGATCATCGTGGTCGATGACGAGCCAGACCAGCGTTTCCTGCTCCGGAGGATCCTTCAGCGGGCCGGGCACGAAGTGAGCGAAGCCAACGATGGCGCCGCTGCGCTGCGGGCCGTGCGGGAGTCGGCGCCGGATCTGGTGGTGACCGACGTGATGATGCCGGTCATGAACGGCGCGGAGCTTATCCGCTGCCTGCGGGCTGACCCCGCGACGGCGCACATCCCGATTCTGGCCGCGAGCGGGGACACCCATCTCGCGGGTGCCGCGGACGCGGTCGTGCCCAAGCCGTATGACTGGCGCCACCTCCTCGCGGTCGCGGACGGCTTGCTGAAAGAAGGACGTGGTCAGAGTTGAAGCGGACGACTACCGGAGTCGCCGGGCTGGACCTGGTGCTCAACGACGGCCTGGAGCCGGGGGCGGTAGTGGTCGTGGCTGGCGCACCCGGCACCGGCAAGACGATCCTGGCCCAGCAGATGTGCTTCGCCAACGGCACCGCCGAGCGCAAGTGCGTCTACTACTCGACGGTTTCCGAGCCGCACACCAAGCTGGTCAGGCACCTGGAGCAGTTCACCTTCTTCGACCCGCAGGCGCTGGGCACCCGAGTCGAGTACATCCACCTGGGCGACTTCCTGCAGCCGGCACGCCAGCACGGGCTGCAGCCCCTGGTGTCGGAGATCGTCAGGAACACGCTGGCGGAGGAACCTGCCATCGTGGTGGTCGACAGCGCGAAGATGCTGCGCGATTTCGCCGATGAACGCGAGCTGCGCGCCGCGCTGTATGACCTGACCGGTCGTATCTCGCAAACCGACACGGCGCTGCTGCTGGTCGGCGAGTACACGCCGGAGGAACTGGGAAGCGATACCGAATTCTCGCTGGCTGACGGCATCATCCAGCTCGAGTATGAGTCCCGCGAGCCGATCGACCGGCGGTGGCTGCGGATAGCGAAGATGCGCGGCGGAAGCTATCGGGCGGGCAAGCACACGTTCCGGATCGGCTCGGGGGGCGTCGAGGTGTTCCCGCGCATAGAGACACTGATCCCGGACGTGGCTACGGCGGTGTCCGGCCAGATCCCCAGCGGGATCCCGGGCCTCGATGAGCTGATGCGCGGCGGGGCGAAGCAGGGTGAAGCCACCCTGGTCACCGGACCCTCGGGCGTGGGCAAGACGATCTTCGGGCTGCGCTGGCTCACCCAGGGAATGGAACGGGGAAAGCACTGCCTCTACGTCACGTTCCAGGACAGCGCCGCTCAGCTCGTCCGCGTGGCGGCCGGGTTCGGCTGGGACCTCACGTCAGGCAGGACGCCCGGGAACGTCTCGATCTCGCACGTCCCGTTGGGCGATCTGGACCTCGACGTCCTGGCCACCGCCGTGCGCTCCGAAATCCGTGCGCACGCGCCCGCCCGGATTGTCATCGACAGCCTGGCCGAACTGGCCTTCGCCGCACGTGAAGAGCAGCGTTTCCCGGCCTACATGCGCAGCCTCGTCGGGCTTGTCCGGGCGGCAGGCAGTTCCTTGCTGATCACGAGCGAAACCGACCTCCAGGGGGCTCCCGCCAGCGGGCTGGACAGGCTCCTGTTCCTGTTCGACAACGTCATCGAGCTGCAGTACATCGAAGATGGATCCCGGGTCGGCCGGGCCGTGCACGTCGCCAAGATGCGCAGTAGCCGGCACGAGATGACGCTGAACAGCGCCAGCATCACCGATCGCGGCCTGGTGGTCGGGACGGAACTCAAAGGCGTGACCGGGCGCCTCGGCTGGAGCGCGCTACGAACACAGGGCCCGCTGGAACCCGTCCCGCCCGGCGCCAGGAATTCGGCCGGACCTTCTTTAGCTCTGACCTCCCAGCGAGGCATATCAGCGCCCGGTGGGGCGCAGGGCCGCCTCCCGCTAGCCTCGCCCCGTGGAGCGCGTCCTGACCACGGAACGCCTGGTCCTGCGTCCGGTGACCGGGCCAGACCACGCTGGCCTGCTGGCCCACTGGACCGCGCCGAAGGTGCGGCGGTTCCTGTTCGACGGGACGATCCCAGTCCCCGGCGGGCACCACCCGGGCCATCGAGGACAGCACCAGCCCCGGGTGAGCACTTCGTCCGGGAGACCCCGCTTGTCAGAATCGCCTCGTTGCTGCAACGATGGGGCCGTGAAACTGGGGATACTGTGCGGCGGCGGCCCTGCTCCGGGGATGAACTCGGTCATCTCTGCAGCGACAATCGAGGCTCGGAAATCCGGGTGGGACGTCCTCGGGATTATGGACGGCTTCCAGCACCTCATCGAGGGCCGGATCGAGGAGACGCGGCCCCTCGCCATCACGGACGTGTCGAGAATCCACGTCCAGGGCGGGTCGATCCTCCGGACCTCGCGCGCCAACCCGACGGTGCGCGACGAGGACGCCGACGACCCGGACTGGAGGCTGCACGCCTGTCTGGAGTCGCTGCAGAAGCTGGGGATCGGCGCGCTCGTGACGATCGGCGGGGACGACACCGCGTTCTCGGCGTCCCGGCTGGCCGAGCTGGCCGGAGGCGGCCTGCGCGTGGTGCACGTGCCGAAGACCATCGACAACGACCTGCCGCTACCGGGCGGCACGCCGACCTTCGGCTTCGAGACCGCCAGGAGCGTGGGGGTCCAGCTCGTCGACAACCTGATGACCGACGCCATCACCACCCAGCGGTGGTACCTGGTGGTGGCCATGGGCCGCTCGGCCGGCCACCTGGCCGTAGGCATCGGAAAATCGGCCGGGGCCACCCTCACGATCATCGCCGAGGAGTTCCCCGGCGACGAGCCCATCCGGCTGTCGCGCTTGGTGGACGTCCTCGAGACCTCGATGCTCAAGCGGATCGCCCACGGCCGCCCCTTCGGCGTGGCGGTGCTCGCCGAGGGCATCGGCCTGCGCCTCCCCCCGGACGAGCTCCGGAAAGCCATGCCGGAAGCCGAGCTAGACGAGCACGGCCACGTCCGGCTGGCCGAGCTCGAGCTGGACCGCCTGCTGGCGAGGCAGGTCAAGGACCGCTTCAAGGAGCGAGGAGAGAAGGTCACGGTCGAGGGCAAGAACATCGGCTACGAGCTCCGGTGCGCGCCCCCCATCCCGTTCGACGTCGAGTACACCCGCGACCTTGGCTACAGCGCCGTCGACTATCTGAAGCAGGTGCTGAAGGGCGACGAGCCCGGCGGCATGGTCACGATCCAGGAGGGGCACATGGTGCCGCTGCCCTTCGGGTCGTTCAGCGACCCTGAGACGGGGCGGGTGCAGATCCGGCTGGTGAACGTCGAGTCGAGCTCGTACCAGGTCGCCCGCGAGTACATGATCCGGCTGGACCGTGAGGACCTCGAGGAGCCAGAAAAACTCGGCCCGATCGCGGCGGCCTCGGGGCTCACCCCCAAGGCCTTCCGCGACCGGTTCGGCTATCTGGCCGAGGGCTGAGCCCCGGCCGCCGAGCCGCCCGGACCCGTCACCGCTGGCCTACGTCCCGCCCTCCGGCCGGCGACCGATGTTGAGCAGACGCTGTTCAAGATCCGCCCATGTCCTGCTCCACTCCGAGAGCGGGCCGAGAATCTGCTCGAGCGCCGCAAGCTGCTCGTCGTAGGAGGACAGCTGGGCTCTCAGCGCCGCGATGCTGCGTCGCTGGGCGGCGATGCTGTCGGTGATCGATTTCGTCTGCGCCGCCGAAAGGGCACCAGGCAGCGGAAGCGCGCTGGCCAGCGGAAGCGCGCCATGGGCCAACGGGAAAGCTCCGCTAAGTCCGGAGCGATCCTCCAGCTTCTCGGCGATCCCGCGGAGCTGCCCGATGTATTCCTGGACCAGGCGCGGAACCATCCCGTATATGCTCCGCTCATCCTCGGTCATCGGCGTAATCCTTTCTGGCAAGCCGACAGCAGTCGCTGCCTGTCTGCGATCATTCCTGTATGGATCATTCCCGGTCGCGCAGGTAACGCTTGCTCCGCTCGACCAGCGTCCGCATCTGGTTGTCATGGAGGTGATCGTGAGACACCAGGATCGAGGCGCGCCGCGCCTCGATCATCTGCATAACAGGCATTATGCCGACCGGAGGCGTAATGATCTGATCCTCGATCACCAGCATAATGCCGCGGCTGGCGTATCTCCTCAGTGCCTGATGCGCAGTCAGGCATGCGCTGGTGCAGGCCAGGGACACGACCACGTAGGCGCCCAGCCGGTGCTGCCTGCCTGGTTTCCTTACAGCCCGGACCGGGCGAGAATCGGTAACATTCCCGGAGCAGGAACCGCTGAAAGCCGGGGAATAAAATGGAGGATATTCATGAGCAGCCCCTACCAGCCGTACCCGCAGGACCCGCCAGGCGGTTACGGGCAGCCGCCGTACCCGCCGCAGGGCGGCTGGGACCCCAGCCAGCGGGGGTACCTGCAGGGCGGCCCCGTCGGCTTCGGGGAGGCGATCTCCGAGGGTTTCAGGAACATCGTCACCTTCAACGGCCGCGCCTCACGATCCGCGTTCTGGTGGTTCTTCATCGGCGCCATCATCATCGATCTGATAGGCGCCATCATCGGGAACGCGGCCCATGCCCCCGCGATCCAGTACATCATCTATGCGGTCGTCGCCATCGGGACTATCAGCCTCGCGGTCAGGCGGCTGCATGACTCCGGCAAGAGCGGGTTCTGGTGGCTCATCGGCTTCATCCCTATCATTGGCACCATCACGCTGATCGTGTTCTACTGCCTTCCCGGGACGCCCGGGCCGAATAAGTACGACGCATAGCGTGACAGCCGGGTCCGCAACGGCCCCGGTCAGGTGCCGACGTAGGCCGCGAGGTGCTCGCCGGTGAGGGTGGAGCGGGCGGCGACGAGGTTGGCGGGTGTGCCCTCGAAGACGATCCGGCCGCCGTCGTGGCCGGCGCCGGGGCCCAGGTCGATGATCCAGTCCGCGTGCGCCATGACCGCCTGGTGGTGCTCGACGACAATAACCGCCTTTCCGGATTCGACGAGCCGGTCGAGCAGGGCGAGCAGCTGCTCGACGTCGGCGAGGTGCAGGCCGGCGGTCGGCTCGTCGAGGACGTACACGCCGCCGTTGGCGGCCAGGTGGGTGGCCAGCTTGAGCCGCTGGCGCTCGCCGCCGGACAGCGTAGTGAGCGGCTGGCCGATGTTGAGGTAGCCGAGCCCGACGTCGGCGAGCCGGTCGAGGATGGCGCGTGCGGCTGGCGTGCGCGCCTCGCCGGCGCCGAAGAACTCCTGGGCCTCGGTCACCGGCATCGCGAGCACCTCGCTGATGTCGCGGCCGCCGAGGTGGTAGTCCAGTACTGACGTGTCGAACCGCTTCCCGGCGCACACCTCGCAGGTGGTGGCGACGCCGGCCATCATCGCCAGGTCGGTGTAGATGACCCCGCTGCCGTTGCAGTTGGGGCAGGCGCCCTCGGAGTTGGGGCTGAACAGGGCGGGCTTCACGTCGTTGGCCTTCGCGAACGCCTTGCGGATCGGGTCCAGCAGGCCGGTATAGGTGGCCGGGTTGCTGCGCCGCGAGCCGCGGATCGGGGTCTGGTCGACCGTCACCACCCCGTCGCGCCCGGACACCGAGCCGCGGATCAGCGAGCTCTTGCCTGAGCCCGCCACCCCGGTGACCACGGTCAGCACGCCGAGCGGGATGTCGACGTCCACGTCCTGCAGGTTGTGGAGGCTGGCCCCGCGCACCTCCAGCTGCCCGGACGGCGTCCGTACCGAGGGCTTCAGCGCGGCGCGGTCGCCCAGGTGCCGCCCGGTGGTGGTGTCACTATCCCGCAGGCCCTCCACGCTGCCTTCGAAACAAACGGCGCCGCCCGCCGTACCGGCGCCGGGGCCGAGGTCGACCACATGGTCGGCAATCGTGATCATTTCCGGCTTGTGCTCCACGACGAGCACGGTGTTGCCCTTGTCGCGTAGCTGCAGCAGCAGCTCGTTCATCCGCTGGATGTCGTGCGGGTGCAGCCCGACCGTTGGCTCGTCGAAAACGTAGGTCACGTCGGTGAGTGACGAGCCGAGCTGGCGGATCATCTTGGTGCGCTGGGCCTCGCCGCCCGACAGCGTGACCGTCGGCCGGTCCAGCGAGAGGTAGCCCAGGCCAATCTCCGTGAACGAGTCGAGGGTCTGCCGCAGCGACGTCACCAGCGGCCCGACCGACGGCTCGTCCAGATCCCGTACCCATTCAGCGAGGTCGCTGATCTGCATCGCGCATGCGTCGGCGATGCTGATGCCCTTGATCTTCGAGGACCGGGCCTCCTCGCTGAGCCGGGTGCCGCCGCAGTCCGGGCAGGCCGTGAAGGTGACCGCGCGGTCCACGAACGCCCGGATGTGCGGCTGCATCGCCTCGGGGTCCTTGGACAGCATCGACCTCTGGATCCGCGGGATCAGCCCCTCGTACGTCATGTTGATGCCCGCGATCTTCATCCGGACCGGTTCGTGGTGCAGGAAGTCGTGCAGCTCCTTCTTGGTGAACGTGCGGATCGGCGTGTCCGGGTCGTAGAAACCGGACTCAGTGTAGAGCCGGGAGTTCCAGCCGCCGCCGGTGTAGCCGGGAACGGTGATCGCGCCTTCGTTGAGCGACTTGCTGTCGTCGTAGAGCTGGGTCAGGTCGAGGTCGGTGACCGAGCCCCGGCCCTCGCACCGCGGGCACATGCCACCGGTGATGTTGAAGCTGCGCCGCTCCTTCACGGTCTTGCCGCCGCGCTCGAACGTGACCGCGCCCGCTCCGCTGATCGAGGCGACATTGAAGGAGAACGCCTGCGGCGATCCGATGTGCGGCTGCCCGAGCCGGCTGAACAGGATGCGCAGCATCGCGTTGGCGTCGGTGGCGGTGCCGACCGTGGAGCGCGGGTCGGTCCCCATCCGCTGCTGGTCGACGATGATCGCGGTGGTCAGCCCTTCGAGGACGTCGACCTCGGGCCGCGCCAGCGACGGCATGAAGCCCTGCACGAAGGCGCTGTACGTCTCGTTGATCAGCCGCTGCGATTCTGCGGCGATCGTGCTGAACACCAGCGAGCTCTTGCCCGAGCCGGAGACGCCGGTGAACACCGTCAGCCGGCGCTTCGGGATCTCGACGCTGACGTCCTTGAGGTTGTTCACGCGGGCGCCGTGCACGCGGATGAGATCGTGGCGGTCGCCCACGTGCACCGCAGGCGACTGCGTGTCCACCCTCGTGGCCATGGTCATCGTGTCTCCATCTCTGCGGCAACGATCCCCTGTTTACCTGATCGGCGGCGCCGACCGGATGGCGGACCCGGGCCCGGGCGGGAGCGGGGCCGACCGCTATCGGTCCTGAAGCACCCCGAGGACGTTGCCGTCGGGGTCGGTGAAGGTGGCCACCAGGCGGCCGCCACCGACGTCGCGCGCGGGCTCCTGCACGGTGCCACCCGCGGCGGTCAGCTCGGCCAATTTCGCCTCGATGTCCGGCACGTGCCAGTAGGGAACCGGTGCGCTCATGCCCTGCGGTCCGCCGCCCGGCACCAGACCGATTTGCTGGCCCGCGGCCTCGAAGCCCACGTAATAGGACTCGTCGGTCTGCGGCGGCGCGCCGAGCAGGGCGGTGTACACCGCCTTGGCCGTCGCCAGGTCGGAGACGGGGATCAGTACGGTCTTGATTCCCTGGGTGGAAGAGTCGGCCATGGTCACTCCTGATGTCGTCGATATGTCGGGTTTGTCTGGCTCAAAGACGAACGGGAAGTCCGGAGCTCGCGTTCTTGGCGATGCCCATGACGGTCACGCTAGCTGCGACTCAAGGATCGGCGCTTCTCGATTCCTGATCGGTCTGGCCAACGTCGAGGTCCGGGGAACGCCCCCGTTGGCGAGCACGCGAGCGAGCTAAAGCAGGCTGACGGAACGGCCAATACACCCAGCGGATCACAGCGGAGCCCCAGCCCCGGGGCCGGTTTGGCAGGCCCGATCCTGGTCGGGGAGGATGCTGCGGGTGGAACAGGAAAAGGTACGCACTGCCGTCGGGGCCCGCTGGAGCGGCGAGATCTTGCCCAGCCTGGCCGGGCTGGTCGAAATCCCGGCCCTCTCCCCCGCCTTCGACCCGGCCTGGGCGGCCAGCGGGCAGCTGGACGCCGCCGTGGAACACGTCCGGGCCTGGATCGGCCGGCGCGGGTTGCCCGGGGCCCGCACCGACGTCATCCGGCTGCCGGGCCGGTCTCCGCTGCTCCTGGTCGACGTGCCTGCGACCGCGGGCGCCAGCGGCCGGGGCACGGTCCTGCTGTACGGGCACCTGGACAAGCAGCCGCCGGTCGGCGGCTGGGCGGATGGGCTCGGCCCGTGGCGGCCGGTCTTCCGCGACGGGCGGCTGTACGGGCGCGGCGCGGTCGACGACGGGTACGCGGGGTACGCCGCGACGGCCGCGCTGGAAGCGGTGCACGCGGCAGGCGGGCAGCACGCCCGGGCCGTCATGCTGCTGGAGACCGGCGAGGAATCCGGCTCACCCGACCTGCCCGCCTACATGGAGCACCTGGCGGACCGGCTGGGCGAGGTCACGTTCGTGGTGTGCCTGGACGGCGGGGGCGGCGACTACGAGCGGCTGTGGCTGACCAGCAGCCTGCGCGGGCTGGTCAGCCTCACCGTCACGGTGCGCGTGCTGGACACCGCGCAGCACTCCGGGCTGGCCAGCGGCATCGTGCCGAGCTCGTTCCGCATCATGCGCCTCCTGCTCGACCGGCTGGAAGACGCGGCGACCGGTGAGATCAAGGTCGGGGAGATGACGGTCGCGATCCCGCCGGACCGCGTGGCCGAGGCGGCGGCGGTCGCCGTCCTCGACCCCGGGGCGGTCCGGCGGCGTTACCCGCTCGTCACGGGCATGCGGGCCGCCGCCGAGGACGACGCGGAGCTGATCCTCAGCAACACCTGGCGGCCGACCCTGTTCGGTGATCGGGGCGGCGGGGCTGCCGGAGCCGGCCGAGGCCGGGAACGTGCTGCGCGCCTGGACGGCACTGACGCTGAGCTTCCGCACGCCACCGACCGCCGACGCGAAGGCCGCCGCGGACACGGTGGCCAACATCCTGGCGACGGACGTGCCCTACGGCGCAGCGGTCGAGCTCAGCGGCATCCTGGCCGAAGACGGCTGGAACGCGCCGGCGCTGGCACCATGGCTGGCCGACGCGCTAGCCCAGGCCGACGAGCGGGTGTTCGGCACCCCGCACCGCAGCCTGGGCATCGGCGGCTCGGTGCCATTCATGGGGCTGCTGGGCCGGCTCTACCCGGAGGCGCAGATCCTGATCACCGGTGCGCTGGGCGCCGACTCCAACGCGCACGTGCCTGACGAATGGCTGAACATCCGGTTCGCCGAGCAGATCACCGAGTCCGTCGCCTACCTGCTTGACGCGCACGCCAGGCAGCCTCAGCCGTGACGGGCCCGGCGGAGGCGCCACAGCGCAATCAGGGCGGCGGAGCAGGCGACGATCCCGGCGGCCCAGGGCCAGAGGCTGACCGGCGCGCTGGAGTCGCTGTGGCTCGCCACGGACGCTCGGGCGGCCACGGACGCTCGGGCGGCCGGGGACGCGGAGGCGGAGGCGGGTCGGCCGGGTGAAGCGGACGGAGACGGGGCGGCCGGGGACGCGACCGGCCAGGACTTCGTCTCAAGGGTGGCGCCACCCGCGCCGGCCACCACCATCGAAGACAGCAGCCCGGTCGGGGTGGCCGAGACCTCCAGCTCCTCACCGATCTCGAAGAAGCCGGGCCCGGCCGGCGCGGCGGTAAGCGGGACGAGCGCACCGGATGGGGTAAGCGGGCCGCTGAGACTCAGATCGGTCCAGTCATAGCCAAGATGGTCCCCGGACCGGACGTGCACGGCGCACACCAGGCGGACGCTGACCGGCGACAGGACACCAAGCGCGGGCAACAGCAGATCCGCCCCGCCAGGCACGTCCGGCGGGGTGACGGTGGAGTATTGCCACGGGCCTCCCGGCAGGCCGGTGGCCAGCGCGATGACGCTCCGCCCGGACCGCCAGAGCGGCGCGGCGACCACGAGCCGGCCGCTGGGCAGCGCCGTGACATCGCCGGCCGGGAAATCGTAAAAACTGGCGCCCGGCAGCGCAAGCGGCAGCGGGTTACCCGTCAGGACCGCCTGGGGCCGGCCCGGCTGGCCGTCGGACGGCAGAACCGAGACGAAAACCGCCTCACCGCCATCGTCGCTCATCGTCTCGGTCCAGGAAACCGCCACCTGGCCGCCGGGGAGCGGCGTCAGCCGGGCCCCGAAGGCGGCGCGGCCACCGCCCAGGGGCAGGGCCACCGGCGCGCCGAAGGTACGGCCACTGTCGTGGGAGACGGCGACCTCGATCTGGTCGTCCTGCCCGACGTTCTGGCAGGCGTCGGCATCGGTGCCCTGCGACCAGGCCACCCATACGGTGCCGTCCGGACCGGTGGCCACCACCGGCCGGTCATCGAAACGGCCGGTACCGCGCTGGTCGCTGACGAGCTGGGCGGGGCCTAGCCGGCCCGTAGCGTAGACCTTTGCGATCGCCACGGAACCGCTGGTGATACAGCTCTCGCCGGGTGGCGAGGTGCCGGCCACGACGAGGACCGGGCCGGTTGGGACCGCCGCCGCGGAGGCGTCGTAACTAGACCCGAAACCGGCCGGCAACACCGGTCCCGCCGGAATCCAGGATCCGGCGTCCGCGCGCCTGGTCCAAGCGCTGACCTGCGCGCCCCCCGGCCCGAAGGTCGTGGCCACCACCGCGCTGACCGCCGCGTCCTGGGCGGCCGCTGGCTCGCCCAGGCTACGCGCCGGGCCACTGGTCACGGTCCCGCTGAGCGCGGTGGTCCCGGGACCGGCCGCCGCGGCCAGCATCGCCACCGCGCCCACGGCGGCGGTGGCCCGGGCCGTACGGCGCAGGCGGCTGCCGACTCTTCGAAGCACATACACGTCGTCAAGACCCTACCCGAAAGGAGCTAAATGGGTACGTCGGCCCGCGTTCATAATTCCTTCATAAAAGGTGCTTCATGCTGTCTTCACGGCCGGACCCTACCGTTTTCTCAGCACTGGCGAAAACTGGATCTGCCGGGAGGCCGTTAAGTGAATATTCCACTGGAACGGACGTGGGATAAACGCGTTGAGAAATGGCATTCTCACGTCACGTCGGCGGCGGCGTTCGAGAAAGTGCTGGATCATCTGCTGCGACTGGCGGCGCCGCGGGAAGCCGACGAGTGCGTGGACCTGGGCGCCGGTACCGGGTTTGTGACGACGGCTCTGGCGCCGCGGGTGTCGTCGGTGCTGGCTGTGGACATCTCGGCCGCGATGGCCGCGTCGCTGCTCCAGCGAGCCACAGCCGCCGGGCTGGCGAACGTGTCGGCCGAGGTCGCTGACCTCGCCCGGCTGAGCCTTCCCCCGGGCCGCGCCGACCTGGTCGTCTCCAGCTACGCGCTGCACCACCTTACGGACGATGAAAAGCGGGATCTGGTGGCACGGGCCGCGCAATGGCTTCGCCCAGACGGCCGTCTCGTCATCGCTGACATGATGTTCGGCCGGGGTGGCAGCAAGCGGGACCGGCAGATCCTGCAGCAGAAGGTGGCCGCGCTGGCCGCCAAGGGACCGGGCGGATGGTGGCGGATCGCCAAGAACCTGGGCCGCTACGGGCTGGGTGTCGGCCAGGAGCACCCGGCGACGCCGGAATTCTGGCTGGCGGCGCTGCGTGAGGCCGGGTTCACGAAGGTGGCGTTCCAGCCGGTCATGGCCGAGGCCGGGATCGTCCGCGGCGTCCGGCCGCGCCGGTGAACGCACGGTATCGGCCCGGCCCGGTGAAGGATCCGGCCGCCTGGCCCGGTAAAGCCGCCTGGCCCGGTAGACGGCTGCCGATACCGGCGAGCGGCAGGTGGCTGGGGGCTGTCCTCGCGCTGGCCGGTCTCTGCCTGGCTGCCGCGTGCGGCACCTCGCCCGGGGCCACCCGGAACGGCCAGCCGACGGCGGACGGCCGGGCGGCAGGCCGCGCGACGACGGCGGGGGCGGCGGCAGGAGCGACATCGGGGACGGCGGGGACGGCCGGGACGGCCGGGACGGCCGGGACGGCCGGGACGGCCGGGACGGCCGGGACGGCCGGGACGGCGGCGGGGGCGACAGGGGCGACAGCCGGACAGCCGTCCGGACCCCCCGCCGTCCGGCTGTCCCAGGTGCAGCCGGCCGGCGGGTCGTTGGTGACCGTGGCCACCTTCTCCGGCCCGGTCCAGTTCGTCCTGCACGATGGAAGCCAGGATCCCCGGCCCCCGTACCCCGTCCTCCTGCACGCGGGTCCTGCGATCGGCACCGCCGAGCGCTCGCGGCTGCTGGCCGCGTTCAACGGTGGCTTCCTGATGCGCTCCCGGGCTGGCGGCTACGAGCAGGAGGGGCACGTGTTCCGCGGCCTGCGGCACGGCCTGGCCAGCCTGGTCATCGACCGATCCGGGCACGCCCGCATCGGCGTCTGGGGGGTCGGTGTCCCCGTCCCCGGCGAGAGTGTCTACAGCGTCAGGCAGAACCTGTGGCCGCTGGTCATGGACGGACAACGCACCCCGGAGACCGACAAATGGTGGCGGTGGGGCGGCACGGTCGGCCACGTCGAGCACGTTGCCCGCAGCGCCCTGGGCCAGAACGCCGCCGGGGAGCTGATCTACGCGGCGAGCATGTCCACCACCCCGGCGGACCTGGCCGACGCACTGGTCCGCAGCGGCGCTCGGATCGCCATGCAGCTGGACATCAACCCCGAATGGGTCCAGCTCGACACGGCGGCGAGGGGCACGGCGCTGACTGCGGCCATCCCCCGGCAGGTCCGGCCGGCCACCCAGTACCTGACCGGGTGGACCCGGGACTTCATCGCCGTGCTGGCTCCCGCCGGGACGGTTGGCCGGTAGAAGCAGCCGCGCCCGCAGCCCGGGCCATGGGGGCGGGTGTGTGGCCGGGTGCTGAGCACCGGCTCAGGTGCCCTTGGGCCGGTACTGCAGCCGACGCCGGGCCGTCTCGCAGACTCCGCGGCGCTCGTTGTCCGCGGCGATCTGCCGGGCCTGGTCCAGATCCGCCGGGGTCAGCAGGCCGTTGGCCAGGAGAAACTCGGGGATGTCGCGCGCGTGGCCGCGCTCGTTCCAAATAAGGCCCTGGAGCAGCTTCTTGTAGTCCGATACGGCGCCTTCGCCGCTCAGGTCCAGCGCGATCACCACGTCCATCATCGGCGGGGCCTGCGCGGCGGGCAGGCCGAGGATGAACTCCCGGTAGTAGTACGCCATCGCCATCCGCGCGGTGACGTTGCGCTCGAAGTAGCCGCGTACCCGGTCGGCGGCCTCCGCGCTGGGCGGGTGGCGGCGTCCCTGGGCGGGGCGGACCCGGGCGTTCTGAGTGACCGGGCCGGGCCGGTCCTGGGGGCCGCCGAGGCGGGAGCCGGGGGCCGGCGGCCGGGCCGGGACCTCCAGCCGCAGCCGCAGCACCCAGGCCGCCACGCTGACCAGCCAGGTGCCCGGCTCGAGCACGATTGGCAGCGCCTCGTACTGGGCCGGGGCCACGGGCAGGACGTGCCGCGCGGCCCGCTGCACCTCCTCGGCGGTCTGCGGCGCCCCCTCGCGGTACGGCGCCAGGTACACCCGGTAGGTGGTGTCCCGGCTGAACAGCTCCCACCGGCGGTGCACGTAGCGCAGGCCCGCGCAGCGCGGCGACCGGTGCAGGGTCAGGTCCTCGTTGCCGCTGAGCATCTCCCGGTCCAGCCAGGTGATCTCATCCGGCGGGCAGGCGGCCCACTCGCCGCTGACCGCTGACCAGAGCAGGAGACGGCCCACGGCCACCGATGACGCTGCCACAGCTCACAATTGTGGCACTGCGGGCTGGGTGCACGAGCCTCAGCGGATCTCGACCCGGGAGGACAGGGCATCCGGCCGGGTGCCCCACCGGACCACGTTGCCGTCGCTGACGGGCGCCTCACCGGTCACTGGCTCCCCGTTCACGGTGAGCCCGTTCATGCCCAGGTTGGCGATCCGCCACTGGCCGCCGGAGAACGTGAACCGGGCATGCTCCCGGGACACCGTGGGCACCTCGGGCAGCCCCAGCTCCACCGGCCCGCGCCCGGCCCGGGCGCCGGACGTCCGGGTCTCCGCGACCTCGTCCCCGGTGACCAGCCGGAGCATCGGGATGGCCGGCCCGGTGCGCTCCATCACGGTCGGCACGCCGAAACCGTTGCTCCAGCCCCGGTTCTGAAGCGCGGCCGTCGCCCCATCGTCACCAGCCGGGTTGCCGCGGACCTGGGGTTCCGGAAAGGCCGGGGTGGGCCGGCCGTGGGCATCCGGCATGGCCGGATAGGCGCCCCCATGGGAATCCGGCACGGCCGGATAGGCGCCCATATGGGAATCCGGGCCCGCCGGATAGGCGCCCACGTGGGAGTCCGGGCCGGCCGGGGCGGCCCCCGCGTGGGCCAGCTGCGGGCTGGGCGCGCCCGGCGGGCCGGCATCGACGGGCTGTCCCTGCCGCAGCCGGTAACGGCCTGGCGGCAGGGACGGGTCGACGATCATCCGCACCTCGGCCGGGCCGGCCGGGCGAACCGGGCCCCGTGCTCCTGGACCTGTTCCAGGTAGACCTCGGTGGCACTTTCCATGACCAGGGCGGGCTCCATCCGCTCGCCCAGCGAGCGCAGATCCTCGGGGTTCATGCGCAGCTCGACGATGTTCGGCGCGAGCAGGGTCCCGCTCGGCGTGACCACGAACACCTCGGGCAGGTGCTTCAGCGCGATCTGCAGCACCTCCTGGCCGTCCCGCCACGGCCGCGCCGCGAGCCGCTGGATCCACGGGTGGTCCCGGGTCACACCCAGGGCCCGCAGGCCGAAGAAGGCCACCACGGCGAAGGCGGCAAGGACGATGAGCAGCACGGTCGCCCCGGTGACCGAACCGCTGATGGCGAACAGGACCACCCAGGCCACGGCGACGCCAGCCGCGATCTGCCACCGTTTCCGGCTGCGCGGCGGCAGTGAAGCCCGCGCCTGCCGGCGCATCGCTTCCCCGTGCTCACTCATCCAGCACCGTCCCCTTGACTATGTGTATCACCGCAGGCGTGATTGGCCTGGTGCCCGCCGCGCACGCGGCTACCTGGTTCGTCCTATGAGGATCGGGCCCCGCCGCGCGCGCGTCAACGAATTCGGCAGTTCTTCCAGACATCTGGAAATCACGGCGGGCGCGGCCAGTTCCGGCTGAGCAGAACCCGGTAGCCAGCGCTGAGCTCCCGCTGTGCCGATCGCGGCGGGGTCAGCATACAGCTTATTCAAATACTGGCGAGAAGGCGCGCAGAAAAACGTCGCGTATAAGTGCAAGTTAAAGCGAGTTCTGGTGAGTGGGGATTAATTTTTCATAAGCTACGTAGAAATGGCGTTCAGCGTTAGCCGAAAACGGCCGCCGAAACTGACCAGCATGAAGCCACTGGACATCGTTGCAGACCCCGGACGTCCCGTGGCTGATCGCGAAACCCCGGCTCCGCAGGTGGACATCGTCGTCCCGGTCAAGGACGAGGAACGCGATCGCCGGGTAGCCGGCCGGATCTCACCGGCCGGCCCCCACAGATCCCCGCATGAAGGTCTCCCTTCACGGGGCTCGTGCCGTCCAGTTACCAGGTCGTGTAACGCAGCTGCCAGTGCGCGAACAGGCCGGGTGCCCGTTTGCGGACTCCCTTCAGCCATGCTCGTGCGCGCCGCTGGCTGTGTTTCAGTCGCTGGTACTTCCTTCGTGCCCAGCGCATCAGATGGCGGTCGACGCGCCTGCATAGCGGGATCACCGCGGTCTGGTAGAACGCGGTGAAGTACGTGAGCCAGCCCCGCAGCACCGGATTCATCCCGGCTGCCAGGTCGTTGAGGGTGAGGCTGGTGCGCCGCTGGAGCTGCCAGGCGGTGACCCGGCGGCTAATCGCGGTCAGCTTCCCCGGGGCCACAGCAGGCAGGAAGCTGGTGAACGCCATCTTCCTGGCCTTGCTGTAAGCCTTGCGGGGCCGGAACGTGTACCCGCAGAACGTGAACGACACGGTCTCATAGGAGCCGCGCCGCCTGCTGTCCTTGCAGTACACCAGCCGCGTCTTGCCGGGATGGGCTTCCAGCCCGACGTCGGCGAGCCGATGCCCGATCGCCTCCCGCACGAAGCGGGCCTGGCGTTCGGACACGCAGTGGGCCACCACGTCATCACTGAACCGTTCGAACCAGATGGCCGGGAAGTTCCGGCTTATCCAGGTGTCGAAGGCGTAGTGCATGAACAGGTTGGCGATCAGCGGAGATACTGGGCCGCCTTGTGGCGTCCCGCGGGTCCGTTCGGCCAGGGTGCCGTCGGCCTTCTTCATCGGGGCTTTCAGCCAGCGCTCCACATACAGCAGGATCCATTTCTGGTCCGTGTGCCGCGCGACTGCCCTGAGAATCAGGCCGAATGGCACGGTGTCAAAGAAGGCTTTAATGTCCAGGTCAATAACCCAGTCCCTCTTGAGGCACCGTTCCCGGCACACCTCGACCGCGTCCAGCGGTGAGCGCCCGGGGCGGTAGCCGTAGGAGTCGTCGTGGAATACTGGTTCCACGTCCGGCTCCAGGGCCATGACCGCCGCCGTTTGCGCCACCCTATCCGCGATGCCCGGTATGCCGAGGACCCTCTTTCCTCCCTTTTCCTTAGGTATCTCCACTGCCCGGACCGGCCCGGGAAAATACGACCCCGACGACATTCGATTCCACAGCCGGTAGAGGTTGTCTTTCAGATTCGCCTCATACTGCTCGATCGTTACACCGTCGGGCCCGGCCGCTCCGCCGTTCTCCTTCACCTTCAGCCACGCATCCCACACCAGCTGCCTGGGGATGACCTGCGACTTGCCTTGCAACCTCGGTTCATGCATGCGGTTCCTCCCTTCCGGTTGATCGCATCCACTTACCTGGACGGCCCGGCCCCTTGGCTCCACCCGCATTACCGGGCTTCGCAGCTACTGCGGGCCGGTCCGCCAGCGTGCCCCGCGACGGTACTCAGCGCCTCGCGGATTCTGCCGCTTGGCGCGCTCCCTCTCGCCGCCACATTCCGGCGGCAGTATCGGGGCGACACCTTCACACGTTCCATACGAGAGCCTTGCCCGGGCTCATGCTGCCTGTATGCCGGACGCCGCCTGGGCAGTAAACGGGTATCCCCCAGACTGATCCCGGAGTGAGGCTACGACTCCGGTTCTGGCGCCGTCTAAGAAACTTTCGACACGTCAGCGGCAGATATTCCTCGCCATCTTCCCGGGCCTTACCTGACGCACTCGCAGTGCGCCTTTTCCGTGACCGCTCACCACGAACCGCCGTTAACGGCCGCAGCGCACGGTGGTTTGACGGCTCCCCCCGCAGGGCGCCGCCGGAGGGCCAGACAACCTCCATCTCTCATACAGCACCGGAATTGACAGGCCCGCCATCATTTAGTTGACCTATCTCTTCCGTTCGTGTTCGCAATAGCCCCCAGCGTCCGGCGACTCTGCTCCTACCTCCGCGAGCAATTCCCTTTCTCCGCGCGGGTCACTATCGCCGATAACGGCAGCACCGACCGGACCTGGGCGGTCGCGACCGCGCTGAGCCGGGAATTGCCCGGCGTCACCGCCATTCATATGGAAAAGGCCGGGCGCGGCCGGGCGCTGCGCGCGATCTGGTCGGCCAGCGACGCTCAGGTCCTGGCCTATATGGACGTGGACCTGTCCACCGACCTGAACGCGCTGCTGCCGCTGGTGGCCCCGCTGCTGTCGGGACACAGCGACATCGCCATCGGCACCCGGCTCGCGCACGGCTCCCGGGTGATCCGCGGGCCCCGCCGGGAGGTCATCTCGCGCAGCTACAACCTGCTGCTGCGGGCCTCGCTCGGCGCGGAGTTCACCGACGCCCAGTGCGGCTTCAAGGCGATCCGCCGGGACCAGGCCCAGGTCCTGCTCCCGCTGACCGAGGACACCGGCTGGTTCTTCGACACCGAGCTGCTGGTACTGGGCGAGCGGGCGGGCCTGCGCATCCACGAGGTCCCGGTGGACTGGATCGACGACACCGACTCCCGGGTCGACGTCGTGGCCACAGCCCTGGCCGACCTGCGCGGCATCGCGCGCCTGGGCGGCGGGCTCATGCGCGGCACCATCAAGGTGCCCGCGCTGCGCGAAGCGTCCATCCAGGCCCGAACGCCCGGCGGACGGCACGAGCTGGGCTGGCAGATCGCCGGGTTCAGTGTCATCGGCGTGACCAGCACGCTGGCCTACGTCGTCTTGTACCTGCTGCTCCGCAACGTCATGCCGGCCCTGGCCGCCAACGCGCTCAGCCTGCTCGTCACGGCCGTGGCCAACACCGCCGCCAACCGGCGGCTGACCTTCGGCATCAGCGGGCGCTCGCACGCGGCCCGGCATCAGCTCAAGGGCCTGCTCACCTTCGCGGCCGGCCTCGCGCTCACTTCGGGCGCACTGGCCGCGCTGCACGCGGCCACGGCGTCGCCGGGCCGGAGTGCGGAGGTGGCGGTGCTGGTCGCCGCCAACCTGGTCGCGACCGCGCTCCGGTTCCTGCTCTACCGCACCTGGGTATTTGGTGGCCCCCGGCCGCGGCACGCCGCGGCGACGGCCGGGCACCTTCCAGCTACCGGCCCATCCATCCAGCCCGACGCCATCCAGACCGACGGGAGTATCTATTGACCGCCACGACGACCCCGGCCGCGCACGCGGGCGGAGCTCGGCACGCCCATAGCCGCGGCAGGCGGCTGCTGCGCGGGCCGGACACCGACCCGCGGTGGGTCCGCCCGGCCCTGGCCGGGCTGCTGGCCCTGACCGCGTTCCTGTACCTGATCAACCTCAGCCGGAATGGGTGGGCCAACGACTTCTACGCCGCCGCGGTCCAGGCCGGGACCAGGAGCTGGAAGGCGTTCTTCTTCGGCTCCTTCGACGCCTCGAACTTCATCACCGTGGACAAGACACCAGCCTCGCTGTGGGTGATGGAGATATCGGGCCGGATATTCGGCGTCAACTACTGGAGCCTGCTGGTGCCGCAGGCACTCGAAGGAGTGGCCACGGTCGCCGTGCTGTACGCGGCGGTCCGGCGCTGGTTCGGACCCGCGGCCGGGCTCATCGCCGGGCTGGTCATGGCGCTGACCCCGGTCGCCGCGCTGATGTTCCGGTTCAACAATCCCGATGCGCTGCTCGTGCTGCTGCTCACCGTCGCCGCCTACGCCACCGTCCGGGCCCTGGAGAACGGCCGCTCGCGGTGGCTGGTGCTCGCCGGCGTCGTGCTTGGCTTCGCGTTCCTGACCAAGATGATGCAGGCGTTCCTGGTGGTGCCGGGGTTCGCGCTGGCCTACCTGTGGGCGGGTCCGCCGAAGCTCGGGCGGCGGGTGTGGCAGCTGCTGCTGGCCGGGGCCGGAATCCTGATCGGCGGCGGCTGGTGGGTGCTGACCGCCGAACTGGTGCCGGCCGCCGACCGGCCCTACTTCGGCGGCTCGACGAACAACAGCGTCCTGCAGCTGGCCATCGGCTACAACGGTCTCGGCCGCCTGGACGGCTCGGAGACCGGGTCCGTCGGCGGCCGGGGCGGGGGCGGCGGCGGCTTCGGCGGCGCGACCGGCATTACCCGGCTGTTCGCCTCGGAGTTCGGCGGCCAGATCAGCTGGCTGCTGCCGGCCGCGCTGCTGTCCCTGGTGGCCATGCTGTGGGTGTCCCGGCGTGCGGTCCGCACGGACCGGACGCGTGCCGCCGCGCTGCTGTGGGGCGGCTGGCTGATCTGCACCGGGCTGGTCTTCAGCTACATGAGCGGCATCATCCATCCCTACTACATGGTCGCCCTGGCCCCGGCCATCGCCGCGATGGTCAGCGTGGGCGTGACGGCGCTGTGGGAGCGGCGGCTGGGATGGTTCGGCCGGATCTTCGCCGCGGCCGGCGTGGCGGTGACCGCCTGGTGGGCGCAGGCGCTGCTGGACCGGTCGCCGTCCTGGTTTCCGTGGCTGCGCTGGGTGGTGATCCTGGCCGGGCTGGCCGCTGTGGGCAGCATCCTGGCCGCTCCGTGGCTGCGGTCGGCGGCCGATCGGCTCAGCGGGCCGGGGCGGCTCAGCGGGCCGGGGCGGCTCGCGCTGGCCGCCTTCCCGCTGGTGTGCGCCCTGGTCGCAGGGCTGACCGGGCCGGCGGCTTACGCCATCGACACGGTGGCGACCACCCATACCGGGTCGATCCCGAGCGCCGGGCCGCAGACGGCCGGGGCGTTCGGCGGCGGGGCCCCGGGGGGCGCCGGCGGCGCGGCAGGGCCCGGCGGGACCCGCGGCGGGACGAGCCAGGCCGGCGGCACCGCTGGCACGCGCGGGGCAGGCGGGACAGCCGGCGGTGCGGCGGCGGGAACGGCCGGCGGCTCAGCTGGCACCGGCGGCATCCCCAGCGGGACCAGGCCCAGCGGGACCGGGCGGTCGGGCGGGACGGGAACGTCCGGCGGGAACGGGACCACGGGCCGGCCCACCGGGACAGGCGGAAGCACCGGAACCGGGGCCAGCACCGGGACCGGCGCGAAGAGCGGAGGGTTCCCGGGCGGATCGGCCGGGCGGACCGGCGGTGCAGGCGGCGCGGGGGGCCCGGGCGGCCTCAGCGGGGACACGCAGGTGAGCAGCGCGCTCGTCACGCTGCTGGAGAAGGGCGCGTCCGGGTACACGTGGGTCGCGGCCACCGAGGGCTCCCAGGAGGCAGCCCCGCTGGAGCTGGCCACCGGCGGCGAGGCCGTCATGGCCATCGGCGGATTCAACGGCACCGATCCCGCTCCCTCGCTGGCGGAGTTCAAGAAGCTCGTGACCGAGCACAAGATCCACTATTACATCGGCACGAACAGCGAGAGCTTCGGCGGCGGCCGGGGGTCCTCGTCCATCGCCAGCTGGGTCGCGTCCCACTTCACGAAGGAGACCGTGGGCGGCACCACCGTCTACAACCTCAGCGAGGCCGTGAGCTCATAACGGCGCGAGCGCACGCGGGGCCCCAGGCCGGAGAAGTACGCAGGCGGGCGCCTGGGCCCCGCGCCGTGGCCTACCACTCCCAGTGGAAGCCGACCACCGTGTCCTCGATAAAGCGCAGGAACCGCTGCGCCGAATTCTGGCTGTCCAGCGCGGCCCTTTCCTGATTGATGATCTCGCCTGCGACACCGTTCCAGTTGGCCCACCAGACATTCCGCGGCAGCATGCCCGGCTCGAACTCGACGCGGATATCCACGTTCTCCATCCGGCGCCGGACGGCGCGGCGGTACTGGCACAGATCGCCGGTCATCTGCTCGGCCGGGACGGGCTTGTAGGTGAAGCTGGTGACGTACTCCAGGGTCAGCGTCTCGCCGAGGCCCAGCGGGCGGGCCAGCAGCATGGCGGTCGCGAAGAAGCCGCTGGTGACCTCGGTGAGCCGCTGCCCGAGGCCGGTGCAGCCCTGGATCAGGTCGATGGTCAGCGCGTCGGTGTTGTAGATGTAGGGAATCTGGCCGACGTTATCGTCGAGGGCCTCGATGACCTGGAGGGTCCTGGTGCGGTTGGGCAGGCCGTCCGCCCCCACGTAATGATGATCGTGTACCGACAGCGTGCGGTGCACCGCTGGCCCCAGCGCGGTCTCGATCTCCGCCCGGGCCCGCGCGCCGAAGGACCGCGGCCCGGTCAGCACCCGGATACGGCTCGAGCCCTCCCACAGCTTCCAGAGCTGGTCCCGCTCGAACAACGGGATGCCGAACGCCTCGATGAACAGCCCCAGGGCAGCCTTGCTGAGCAGTTTGCCGGAAAGGGCGCGGGAGGCGGTGTCTTTCAGCTGCCGGGGCAGGATCTCGGTGTCGCCCGGGCGGCGCGGATAGTCCCACAGATAACGGGCCAGGACTTCGGCGGCCGCCATCTGGTTAATCTGCCCGGGCCGGTTCCGTTCGGCATACTGCTCCCACGTGCGACGGGTCCGGCCGGGGCGGAGCAGCAGTTCCCGCAGGTAAGCAGCGGCGGCCTCGCGGGCCGAGGGCGGGCCGGACGGCAAGGCCATGGCGCCGCCGCCGCCCGGGACAGGCGACTCAGGCACGGATTCTGTCTCCGCCACAGTCCCTCTCGCCGGCTGAGAACTAAGCGCGACATATCACCGTTATCGTACGACAGCTGGCCTCGTTGAGGGGGCGAGACCATCGTCAGAACCACGATGCCGGTACATCAGTGCAAATCGGCGCGGACACGGGCTGCTGCGGAGGCCATGCCTCCAGCCGGCCGGATCCGGGACAGCCCGTCCCGCCGGCCGAAGGCATCCACCGCGCGGCCCGGCTCCGGCCGCGCAAGGCTGAGCGCAAGGCCCTGCGCTAGGTGCCGGGTGGCGGCGGCCGGCGGCGGCGGCGGGGATACTGGCGCTTTGACATCCTCCATCGCCCTGAAGGACGAGGATTCCTTGCACACAGCTGACGGGATCCAGCATAGTGCAGGGGCGGCGCCGCTTGGCTCTCGCGGTATCGCCGCCCCTGCGAAGCTGGCATCCCCCGTGGGGTGTCAGCCGCGTGCAAGAGGTTCGCGGATCCTTGCCATGCCTACGTGCGCAAGAGGGCTTACCGCGCTGCCACCGCATGCCCTGCGGCGGGTCCATCGGACGTTCCAAATGTACCGCGCCGTACCCGGCGCTCCTCCCCGCCCTGAACGGCGGGGTTTCCGCACCGGAGGTTATTGATGAGCAACGACATCACCCAGGACCAGGCGATCTACCAGGCACTGAAGGCCGCCGATGAGGTCGGCGCGGCCCTCCAGGCTCATCTGGTTGAGGCGCACGGGGCTGATCTCGATACGGACATCCCGCACCACGCCGCCACCGACTCCCTCCGGCTGCTGAGGCAAGCCCGTCAGCGGATCGGCCTGGGGCTGCGGGTCATCGACGAGGGCCACCCCGCCGAACCCGGCGGCATACCGCTGCCGGACCAGTAGCCGGCCGGCCGGGCAGGTTTTCGGGGTGGCCGTGGCCGTGCCCAGAACCGGCCTCGGTCCCTTCCGCTGTATCTGGATCGGCACACAGGGCGGGGGCGCAGGTATTTGCGGCTGCTGAGTTTGGTCCCACGGGCGGCGGGGGAGCCCAGCAGTGGGTTATCGCCGAGGAGGCGGCCAAATGCTGAAGGGGCTGGCCCTACCGACCATCGAAGTGGTGCCCGCCCGGGCGCAGATGGGCTCCAGCCTGGGCTTTCACATCATCCTGGCCTGCATGGGCATCGCCTTCCCGACGATCGTCATGATCGTGCACTACCGCGGCCTACGCCGGCACGACCAAACGGCGCTGTTGCTTGCGCGGCGGTGGTCCAGAGTGATGGCCGTCCTGGTCGCGGTGGGCGCGGTAAGCGGCACCGTGCTGTCGTTCGACATGGGGCTGCTGTGGCCGGGACTGATGGGCAAATACGGGTCGGTCATCGGGATCCCGTTCAGCTTCGAGGGCATCTTCTTCCTGCTCGAAGCCGTGTTCACCGCGATCTACCTCTACGGCTGGGACCGACTGCCGCCCTGGGCGCACTTCTGGACCCTCGTGCCGGTCGCGATCAGTGGCATTTTCGGGGCGTGGTCGGTGGTCGCCGCAAACTCGTGGATGAACGACCCGTCCGGTTTCACGCTCACGCACGGCAAGATCACCAGCGTTGACCCGGTCGCGGTGTTCTTCAACGGCGCTACCTACTACGAGGTGCCGCACATGATCCTGGCGGCCTACATGGTGGCAGGCGGCCTGACCGCGACGCCGTACGCGGTAGGCCTGCTGCGGAGGCACCAGGACCGGTACACCCGGCTCGGCTTCCTGGTACCGTTCGCCACCGCCGCGGTAGCGACCCCGTTCCAGATCGGCGTCGGTGACACCGCCGCCCGCGCGATTGCCAGCCAGCAGCCAGTGAAGTTCGCGTCAATGGAGTATGTCGCGACCAGCTCCCGGAATGTCACGGAGTGGATCGCCGGGGTCTGGTATCACGGTCACGTCGTGGCCGGCATCCCGATCCCGGACCTCGACTCCATCCTGGTGGGCTTCTCCCCGCACACGCTGGTCACCGGCTGGGATACCGTGCCGGTTGCTCTCCGGCCACCCTTCCCGACCATGATCCATCTGGCCTTCGACCTCATGGTCGGCATTGGCAGCCTGATGCTGCTGTGGGGCCTGTGGCTGGCCTGGTCCTGGTGGCGGCACCGGGACCTGCCGGGAGGAAGGCTGGGGCAGGTATTCCTAGTCGGCGGGGCGCTGTCCGGCGTCGCATCGGTCGTGGCCATGGAGGCCGGCTGGGTCGTCACCGAGGTCGGCCGGCAGCCGTGGACCGTCTACCATCTCCTGCTCACCAGTCAGGCGGCGACCCCAGCCGGCGGGGTGATCGATACCCTCGCCGCAACCCTGGTGATCTATGGCGTCCTCACCATCGCCACCTTCGCCATCCTGATCGTGATACAGCGGCGCTGGCAGGCGCAGGCCGACCAGCCGAAGGCCGAGATCCCGCACGAGCTGCACGCCGGGCTGGACGCGCTGCGGCCGGGCGCGCGGCGGCGGGCCGGGCGGCCCGGAGCACGGCGGTGATCGCCGACACGGTAGCGGCCTTGCTCGTGGTGGTGCTTATCGCTTACGCGGCGCTGGCCGGCGCTGACTTCGGCGGCGGGATCTGGGATGGCCTGGCCGGGTCCACCCAACGCGGGGCGGCGCCGCGGCGCCGGATCGACGAGTCCGTCGGGCCGGTATGGGAGTCGAACCATGTCTGGCTGATCATCGCCCTCGTCGTGCTGTGGACCGGTTTCCCGGTGGCGTTCGCCGACGTTTTCACCACGTTGTTCGTGCCGCTAAGCGTGGCGGCGCTCGGGATCGTGCTGCGCGGCTCCGGCTTCGCCTTCCGCTCGCAGTTGCGGTCGCTGCGGTGGCAGGCCATTAGCGGCGGCGTCTTCGCCCTGTCCTCCCTGCTGACGCCATTTTTCCTAGGCACGGTGATCGGCGCGATCGTCACCGGCCGGGTGCGCGGCGCTCGGGGAGACCCGGCGACCTCGTGGGTGAACCCAACCTCGCTGCTGACCGGCGCGCTGTTCGTGGTGTTCGCGGCGTATCTGGCCGCCGTCTACCTGGCCGTCGACAGTGAACGGGCGGGCGAACACCAGCTGCGAGCCTATTTCACCCGGCGCGCGATCGCGGCGGGAGGCTGCTCCGGCGTCCTGGCCGGGATCACGCTGGCCGTCCTGCACACCAGCGCCCCGCGGGTGTTCACCAGCCTGACCACGGGACGGGCCCTGCCGCTGGTGGTCGTGTCGGTGCTGGCGGGCGCGGCGGTGCTGATCCTGCTGGTGCTGGACAAGGTCAGGTTGGCCCGGCCGCTGGCGGCCCTGGCGGTCGCCGCCGTGGCGGCTGGCTGGGCAATCGCCCAGTACCCGTACCTGCTCCCGCCCGGCCTGACGATCGCCGCCTCGGCCGCGCCGACCGGGACCGAGGCCACGGAACTGGTCGTCGTCTTCATCATCGTCGTGCTGGTCGCGCCGGCGTTCGTGCTGCTATTCCGGCTGGCCCAGGGCGGCCGTCTCCGCGACTCCGAAGCGGCCCTGGCGGGCGCGGCGCCGCAAACCTACCCGGCCGCCCGCCGGGCCGCCAGGTCGGGCACACCGCGCCGGGCGGGCGGCTCGGGCGGGGCGGCGGCATCAGCGGATGCGAAGCACTCGGCGAGCACGGAGACATTCCCGCACCCCGGGCTGGTCAACGTCCTGCTCGCCGCCGTGATCGCCATCCGGGTTATCCAGCGGCTACGGAACCGCGCCAGCCGCCCCTCCGGGTGAGCCCGCCGCCTCGTGCTGCTGGCGCTCCAGCCGTTCGCGCTGGGCACCACGACGTACTTGGGTCCTGGGCGGTCTCGACACCGGCCGCGAAGGTGCCAAAGCGCTGCAGGAGCGTGGAGGCGCCGAGCTTGTTGTAGCCCGGACCGCCCGGCGGGCACAAGCTAAGGCGTCAGCGGGCGGCGGCGCGGTAAGCGTCGTTGGATTCAGCGGTCAGGCCCAGCAGGGCCTCGATGCTGGCGATCGTTTCCCGGGACTCGCTGTGCAGGCGGCCGACCTTCAGGTCCTCGTTTCCGGTGAGGATCAGGACCGCGATGCCGCCGACGGCGTAGATCGCCACATAACCACCGCTGTTGCGGGTGACCGCGTCCCGCAGCAGCCCCTGTCCCACTTCCCGGGCCATCCGCTGGGCCAGCCCCAGCGACGCCGCGGCCAGCGCGGCCAGGTGGTCCACGTTGAGATCGGTGTCCGCCTTGATAATCAGGCCATCGCGGCTGGCCAGCGCGGAGCCGGTGATCCCCGCTACCCGGTCCCGCAGTGCCCGCATCTCCGCGAGCAGCCTGTCCTCAGTCACCGCGCCCCCCACTCGACCGATCGTCCCGTCTCCCGGCGATCCTAGACGCGGCCGGCCTAGCCTGATCACCATGCTTCGGGTTTACCGGAGGATAGGCGTCACAATTGGGTCTCAGCGTCCCCCGCTGGGCGCTCGCGGCCCCGGTCGGCCGGCCCGGCATCATCCGGTCACGCCCGGATCAGGCCCAGGATCTCCCCGTCGGGGTAATAACACGATCTCCCCGTCGGTGGAGGACGAGTGATCGCGCCATTACCCCGGAAAGAGAGGGTCAGTGATGGCGCCATCGCCGTGGTAGGAGGGTCAGTGATGGCGCCATCGCCGTGGTAGGAGGGTCAGCGATGGCGCCTTTACCGCGGAAAGAGGGGGCCGCCCGTGCAGGGGGGCGGCCCGTGCAGGGGGCGGGCGGGGCGGTCAGGCGGGGCGGGCCAGGATGGCGGCCAGGGCGGCGGCCAGCCAGTCGCGGGCCTGCTCGGGCGAGGCCGGGGCGGCCAGGTGGCGGGCGGCCACGTAGAGGTCGGGCCGGACCAGCAGCACGCCGCCGTCGTCGATCTCGCGCAGCGCGGCCCAGGTGCCGTACGGGTCCTCATAGGGCTCGCCCGGGCCGATGAGGACCGGGGTAATGGCCAGACCCAGGTCCGCGCCCAGCTCGGCG
The DNA here is from genome assembly GCA_963775825.1 of uncultured Actinomycetes bacterium. GTDB lineage: Bacteria > Actinomycetota > Actinomycetes > Streptosporangiales > Streptosporangiaceae > Bog-532. The sequence continues at coordinate 12,469 of CAVZKY010000027.1, read as the reverse complement.
GCGGCGTCCAGCCAGGGCTGGCCGCCAATGCCGGTCACGAGGGTGAACCGGCCGTGTCCGGCCAGGTCGAGGGTGGAGACGCGGCGGCCGCCCCGGGTGACCCAGGTATGCGGCAGCTTGGCCCCGGGCCAGGTGGTGGGCTGGGCGTACAGCTCAGGATCGCGCTGGTGCTCCGGCATGGGCGTGCCGTCCGGCACAACCGCCGCGGACGCGTAGCGCTGGTTGTGCTCGACCCCGTGCGCGTCGAACTCATACGCCTTGTAGGCGATCGCCTCGCGCAGCGCGGCCCGGACCTTTTCCCCGGCCGGGCCCGGCTCCTTGCGCAGGGCCAGCTGCCGGTCCAGCCGGGCCACGTCGGTGGTGTCCGTCAGGTCCAGCGCGGTGAGGATCTTGCCCGTGTCGACGATGCTCTGGTTGGCCCGCTCGACGATCTGGCGCGCGATCGGCGCGCGCTCGGCGTCGTAGGACGCCAGCAGAGCGGGGGCGGCCGTGCCCGCTACCACGTGGGCGAGCTTCCAGGCCAGGTTGTAGGAGTCCTGGATCGAGGTGTTGGAGCCCAGGCCGTTGGTCGGCGGGTGCCGGTGCACGGCGTCGCCCGCGCAGAACACCCGGCCGCGGGCGATCGTGGTCGCGAACTGGTGGTTGACCGTCCACGGGGCGTAGGAACTGACCCTCATCTCGAAGTCCTCGGTGCCGACCAGCTTGACCGCGAGTTCCCTGATGAAGTCGTCGGTGAACTCCGGCGGCCCGACGGCGACCTCGTAGCCCCACATCAGCATCCACTCGTGCCAGGGCTTGATCATGCGCAGCACGCCCAGGCCGACACCCTCGCGCTCGGCACCCGGCTGGAGCATCCAGTACAGGACCGACGGGCGGTGCGCCACGAAGCGGGACAGGTCGGCCTCGATGACGATGTTCATCGCACCGCCGGTGGCGCCCGGCCCCTCGAAGGGCAGCCCGGCGTCGGCGGCGACCTTGCTCCGGGCCCCGTCGGCGCCGATCAGGTACCGCGAGCGGATGGTGTACTCCGCGCCGGTCAGCCGGTCCCGGACGATGCTGGTGACGCCGGTCTCGTCCTGGGTGTGGCTGAGGTACTCGGTGTCGAACCGGATCCGGGCGCCGCGCTCCTGAGCGGCCTCGACCAGGATGGGCTCGGTGATGGTCTGCGGGGCGTCCAGCATCGTGCACGGGCTCTGCAGCTCGTAGTCGGCGTGCCGGGCCGTGTCCGTGCCCCAGGACGGGATCCGGCCGAGCTCCTCGCCGGCCAGGCTGGTGCAGAAGGTCGTGTTGCCCATGTACTCCCACGGGGTAGCCTCGCGCATGAGCACGTCCTCGATGCCCATGTCACGCATGGTCTCCATGGTGCGCTGATTGGTGATATGCGCCCGCGGACTGTCGGAGAGCCGGCTGTACTTGGTGATCATCAGCGTGGACGTCCCGTAGGAGGCCAGGAACAGCGCGGCCGAAGCCCCCGCCGGACCCGATCCCACCACCAGGACGTCAGCCTCGGCCATCGGTGCTGTCACCATCGTCAGCCTCCCCGTCGCGGTACGTACATTTGTCCGCTGCGCGGATAGCGTAAACCATCCTGCCTGAGAGCTTGCAGTGTCAAGCCTGCCACCGGCAGGTCAGGAGGGCCGGACGCGCAGGCCGTCGAAGGCGACGGTGACCACGGTATCGGCCAGCTCTTCGGCGGCGGCGGGGCCGCGGGGCCGGTACCACTCGATGAGCGAGTTGACCATGCCGAACAGCAGCCGGGCGGCCACCGCCGGGTCGACGTCGGAGCGCAGGTCCCCCTCGGCGGCGGCCCGGGTGACCAGCCCGGCCACGAGGTGGTCGAACTCGCGGCGGCGGGCCAGCGCCTCCCGCTCCACCTTGGTGTTGCCGCGCACCCGCAACAGCAGCGTGACGAACGGCAGCTCCCGGGCTAGCAGCATGACGCTGCCGCGGACCAGGTGCTCGAGCCGGTCGATGGCCCGGCCGTCCACCTTGTCCAGCTTGGCCGCCTCGGCGAACAGCCCATCCAGGGCGCGGCCGGTGGCCAGCCGCAGCAGCTCCTCCTTGCTGGGCACGTGGTGGTAGATGGCGGACTTGGTGATGCCCAGCTTGCGGGACAGGTCCTCCATGCTGGTCCGGTCGTAGCCGCGCTCGTTGAACAGCTTCACCGCCACGGCCAGCAGCGACTCCAGGTCGTACCCGGGGCGGCCGCGCCGGGCCCGGGGGCCCGGCTGCGCCTGCTGGGCCTGCGCGGCACTCACGTGGGGCGCTGGTCGATCACCCGGCGCATCTTGCCCACCGAGCGTTCCAGCGTGTCGGGATCCACCACCTCGACGGCGACGTTGATGCCCAACCCGTCCCTGACGCGGGCCGCGATCACGGCTGCGGCGGATTCCCGGCGGCCGCCCGGGGCCGCTGACTCCGCCTCGACCAGCACGGTCAGCTGGTCCATCCGGTCCTTTCTGGTCAGCAGGAGCTGAAAGTGCGGCGAGACCCCCTCGGTGACGAGCACGATCTCCTCGATCTGGGTCGGGAAGATGTTCACGCCGCGCAGGATGATCATGTCGTCGGTGCGACCGGTCACCTTGTCCATGCGCCGGAAGGCGGGCCGGGCGGTGCCCGGCCGCAGCGCGGTCAGGTCCCGGGTCCGGTAGCGGATGACCGGCATGGCCTCCCTGGTCAGCGACGTGAACACCAGCTCGCCGGTCTCGCCGTCCGGCTGCAGCTTCCCGGTGACCGGGTTGATGATCTCCGGGTAGAAGTGGTCCTCCCAGACGTGCAGCCCGTCCTTGGTCTCCACGCATTCCTGGGCCACCCCGGGCCCCATCACCTCGGACAGCCCGTAGATGTCGACCGCGTCCAGGTCCAGCCGCTCCTCGATCTCCCGGCGCATCTGCTCGGTCCACGGCTCGGCGCCGAAGATACCCACCCGCAGCGAGCTGGCCCGCGGGTCGACGCCCTGCCGCTCGAACTCGTCAAGGATGGTAAGCATGTAGGACGGGGTGACCATGATGACCTCGGGCCGGAAGTCGGTGATCAGCTGCACCTGGCGGGCGGTCATCCCGCCGGAGGCCGGGATCACGGTCGCGCCGAGCAGCTCCGCGCCGTAGTGCGCACCCAGCCCGCCGGTGAACAGGCCGTAGCCGTAGGCGACATGCACCTTGTGCCCGGGCCGGCCGCCGGCGGCGAAAATCGAGCGGGCCATGACCTGTGACCAGGTGTCGATGTCCCCCTGGGTGTAGCCGACAACGGTGGGCTTGCCGGTCGTCCCGCTGGAGGCGTGCAGCCGCCGCAGCTGGTCCTGCGGTACCGCGAACATGCCGAACGGGTAGCTGTCGCGCAGGTCATGCTTGCTCGTGGTGGGGAACCGGCCCAGGTCGGACAGGTCGCGGCAGTCATCGGGGTGGACGCCGGCCGCGTCGAACTTCTGCCGGTAGGCAGGCACCCGGTCGTAGGCGTAGCGAAGGGTGTGCCTCAGCCGGTCCAGCTGGCGGGCCTGCAGTTCGTCCCGGCTGATCCGCTCGGCCGCGGACAGCTCACCGGGAGCTGGACCGGCGCCGAGCCGCTTGGTCCCGGCCAGGTCATGGTGCGTCGTGGTCATGGCTCCTTCTGGGCACTGACCGAACGGACGGTAACAAAGGTGAGCCAAGTAAAGGCAGCGAGCTGAACCGGTGTCAAGGCTCCAGCGCATTCCGGCCCGGCTTGGCCCCTTCCGTCCGCCGGCGTGGGCGGTTAGGCTTAATTTCTGAACGTTCGGTTGGTAATTGGTCGCGCTCGATGTAGGCCGGGGTAATCGCGCCGGGGGGCCGGTATTCCCAGACGTTCGGTTGGTAATTGGGCTGTGGATCAGGCTGGGAGGTCGGCGGGATGAGCCAGGTGGCGGTGCTGCGCAGTTACACCGCGGGCGAGTGGCGGACCGGGCGCGGCGAGGGCACGCTGCTGCACGACGCGGTAACCGGTGAGCCGGTCGCGCGGGTCTCCTCGGCCGGGATCGACATGGCGGGGGCGCTGGAGCATGGCCGCCGGGTGGGCGGCCCGGCGCTGCGCGAGCTGACCTTCCACCAGCGGGCGGCGTTGCTCAAGGCCCTGGCCGCACACCTGCGGGAGCACCGCGAGGAGCTGTACGCGCTGTCCGCGCGGACCGGCGCGACGCTGGGCGACGCGAGGTTCGACGTGGACGGCGGCATCGCCGTGCTGACCAGCTACGCCAGCAAGGGCCTGCGTGAGCTGCCCAATGACACAATCTACGTGGACGGCGCGGTCGAGCCGCTGAGCAAGGGCGGCACGTTCGCCGGGCAGCACATCGCGACCTCGCTGCGGGGAGTGGCGATCCAGATCAACGCGTTCAACTTCCCGGTCTGGGGGCCGCTGGAGAAGCTGGCCCCGGCGTTCCTGGCCGGGGTGCCGAGCCTGATCAAGCCGGCCAGCCAGACCGCGTACCTGACGCAGCGGCTCGCGGAGCTGATCGTCTCCTCCGGGCTGCTGCCCGAAGGCACCGTGCAGCTCATCTGCGGCAGCACCGCCGACCTGCTGGATCACGTCACCGGGCAGGACCTGGTTCTGTTCACCGGGTCCGCGTCCACGGCGCAGCGGCTGCGCGCCCAGCCTGGGCTGATCCGCAACTCCGTGCGGTTCAACGCCGAGGCGGACTCGCTCAATTGCTCCATCCTCGGCCCGGACGCGACGGCCGGGCACACCCGAGTTCGACCTGTATGTGCGGCGGTTGGTCACGGAGATGACGGTCAAGGCCGGGCAGAAGTGCACCGCGATCAGGCGGGCATTCGTGCCTGCCGCCCGCATCGACGAGGTGGCCGAGGCGGCCCGCGAGCGGCTGGCCGCCGTCGCGGTGGGCAACCCGGCCAGCCCCGGGGTGCAGATGGGCGCGCTGGCCAGCCTGGTACAGCGCGAGGAGGTCCGGCGGTCGCTGAAGGCGCTGGAAGGCGCGGCGACCATCGTGTTCGGCGACCCGGAGCACGTGGACGTGATCGGCGCCGACGCCGAGCGCGGCGCGTTCCTGTCGCCCGTGCTGCTGCGCGCCGAGGACCCGGACCGGGCCGAACCGCACGAGGTGGAGGCGTTCGGCCCGGTCGCCACCTTGCTGCCCTACCACTCGACGGACCAGGTGATCGCGCTGGCCGCACGGGGCCAGGGCAGCCTGGCCGGGTCGGTGGTCACCGGTGACGCCGGGTTCGCCCGCGACGTGGTGATCGCCGTCGCGCCCTGGCACGGACGGCTGCTCGTGCTGGACACCGAGGACGCCGAGGAGTCCACCGGGCACGGCTCGCCGCTGCCGGCCCTGGTGCACGGCGGCCCGGGCCGGGCGGGCGGCGGCGAGGAGATGGGCGGCATCCGCGGGGTGCTGCACCACATGCAGCGCACCGCCGTGCAGGGCAGCCCGGCGGTGCTGACCGCGATCACCGGCCACTGGGTGCCCGGCGCCCCGCGCACCGAGGACCGGCACCCGTTCCGCAAGTCGCTGCGCGAGCTGCGGACCGGCGACACGGTGACCGCCGGGCCGCGCACCGTGACCCGCGCCGACATCGACCACTTCGCCGAGTTCACCGGCGATACGTTCTACGCGCACACCGACGAGCAGGCCGCCGCGGCCAACGCACTGTTCGGCGGGATCGTGGCGCATGGCTACCTGGTCCTGTCGTTCGCCGCGGGCCTGTTCGTCGCGCCCGAGCCCGGCCCGGTACTGGCCAACTACGGGCTGGAGAACCTGCGCTTCCTCACCCCGGTCAAGCCCGGCGACGAGCTGACCGTGACGCTGACCGCCAAGCAGATCACGCCGCGTGACAATGCCGACTACGGCGAGGTGCGCTGGGACGCCGACGTGACCAACGGGCGCGGCAAGTCGGTAGCCAAATACGACGTACTCACGCTGGTCGCAAAGGAGTGGAAGCCTTGACGGCCACGGCGGCGGAGGAGGATCTGGCCCGACAGTTCGAGCGGACGATCGCCCGGGACCAGCGGATCGAGCCGCGGGACTGGATGCCGGAGAAGTTCCGGGCCACCATGATCCGGCAGATCGCGCAGCACGCGCACTCGGAGATCATCGGCATGCAGCCGGAGGGCAACTGGATCACCCGGGCGCCCTCGCTGCGGCGCAAGGCGATCCTGCTGGCCAAGGTGCAGGACGAGGCCGGGCACGGGCTCTACCTCTACGCGGCGGCCGAGACGCTCGGCGCCGACCGCACCGAGCTGACCGAGCGGCTGATCAGCGGACGGCAGAAGTACTCATCGATCTTCAACTACCCGACCCTCACGTTCGCCGACGTGGGCGTGATCGGCTGGCTGGTCGACGGCGCCGCGATCTGCAACCAGGTGCCGCTGTGCCGCTGCTCCTACGGCCCGTACGCGCGGGCGATGATCCGGATCTGCAAGGAGGAGTCGTTCCACCAGCGGCAGGGCTACGAACTGCTGATGAGGATGATGTCCGGCACCGCCGCGCAGCGGGCCATGGTGCAAGACGCCGTCAGCCGGTGGTGGTGGCCGTCGCTGATGATGTTCGGGCCGCCGGACGACCAGTCGGCCAACACGGCCCAGTCCATGGCCTGGAAGATCAAACGGCACACCAACGACGAGCTGCGGCAGCGGTTCGTCGACATGACCGTGCCGCAGGCCGCGGCGCTGGGCGTCACGCTGCCCGACCCGGACCTCAGGTGGAACCCCGAGCGCGGGGCACACGACTTCGGCGAGGTCGACTGGAGCGAGATGAAGCAGGTCGTTTCGGGCCACGGCCCGTGCAACGCGGAGCGCGTCGCACGCCGGAAGGCGGCGCACGAGGGCGGCGCCTGGGTGCGGGAGGCGGCCGCGGCGCACGCGGCCAAGGCCGCGGCCCGGTGGGAGGCGCCGGCGTGAGCGGGGACGGCGTGCGCGGGGACGGCGTGCGCGGGGACGGCGTGCGCGGGGACGGCGTGCGCGGCGAGGGTGCTGACCGGCGCGGCTGGCCGCTGTGGGAGGTGTTCATCCGGGGCAAGCGCGGCCTCAACCACGTGCACGTCGGCTCGCTGCACGCGGCCGACAGCGAGATGGCCCTGCGGAACGCGCGTGACCTGTACACCCGGCGCAACGAGGGCGTGAGCATCTGGGTGGTGCCATCCGCGGCGATCACCGCCTCGTCGCCGGACGAGAAGGACCCGTTCTTCGCGCCGTCCGGCGACAAGGTGTACCGGCACCCGACGTTCTACGACATCCCCGACAACGTCCCGCACATGTGAGGCCGCTGTGTCATCCGATAATGCTGCGTCATCTGGAAACGCTGTGCCATCTGGAAACGCTGTGCCATCTGGGAACGCTGTGCCATCTGGGAACGCTGTGCCATCTGGGAACGCTGTGCCATCTGGGAACGCTGTGCCATCTGGGAACGCTGTGCCATCTGGCAACGCTGGGTCATCCGACAATGCCTACGAGGCCCTCAGCGAGGCGGGCGACGACGTCCGCTGGGCGTACGGCACCGGGTTCGCCGACCCGCTGGAGGGGGTAGATGCCACGGTGCCAGCCGGGACGGACGCGGCGGACCTGACCGCCTACTGCCTGATGCTCGGCGATGACGCGCTGATCATGTCGCACCGGCTGCAGCAGTGGTGCACCGACGCCCCCGAGCTGGAAGACGAGGTCGCACTGGCCAACATCGCACTGGACCTGCTGGGGCAGGCCCGGCTGCTGCTGTCCCGCGCGGCCGCCGCGGAAGCGGCCTCTTCCGCGGCCGCCGCGGAAGAGGCCGCGGACGGCACCGGCAGCCGGGGCCCCGCTGATGACAGCGACGGCCCGCAGCGGGGCGAGGACTTCTACGCCTTCTTCCGGGCCGAGCACGAGTTCCGCAACGTGCGGCTGGCGGAGCTGGAACGCGGCGACTTCGGTGAGCTGATCGCGCGGCTGCTGGTGTTCGCCGCGTGGCGGCTCGCCGTGCTGCGGCAGCTCACGTCCTCGCGCGACCCGGTGCTCGCCGCGATCGCCGCCAAGGGCGTCAAGGAGGTCACCTACCACCGGGACTACGCCGCGCAGTGGCTGATCCGGCTGGGCGACGGGACCGCCTTTTCCCGCGAGCGGGCGCAGGCGGGGCTGGCGGCGATCTGGCCGCACGTGGCGGAACTGTTCACGCCGCACGAGATCGAGCGGCGGCTGGCCGCCGCCGGGGTGGCCGCCGACCCGGCGGGGCTGCGGGGCGAGTTCGACGACGTGCTCGCCCAGGTGCTGCCGGCCGCGACGCTGGAGGTGCCAAACGTGCCGCCGCGGGCCGGGGCGGCCGGGCGCACCGGGCGGGACGGCGCACACACCGAGGCCATGGGGAACCTGCTCGCCGAGCTGCAGAAGGTGGCCCGCGCCGACCCGGAGGCGACGTGGTGAGCGGGACAGGCAGGACCGTGACGGCCCGGGCCGTGGCCGAGACCGTGACCGACCCCGAGCTGCCCATGCTCACCCTGGCCGACCTCGGCGTGCTCCGCGAGGTGGCGGAGCACGACGGCGCCGTGACGGTCTCGATCACCCCCACCTACACGGGCTGCCCGGCCCTGGACGCGATGCGCGACGATCTGGTGCACGCGCTGCACCAGGCGGGCTTCGGCAAGGTCGAGGTGCGCACGGTGCTACGGCCGGCCTGGAGCACCGACTGGATCAGCGCCGCGGGCCGCCGCAAGCTGGCCGCGGCCGGCATCGCCCCGCCCGGCGGGGCGATGCGGCCCGGCACCGGCCTGATCCCGCTGAACCTCGTCCCGCCGCCGCACCCGGTGCGGTGCCCGCGCTGCGGCTCCGCCCAGACCCGGCTCATGTCGGCGTTCAGCGCCACCGCGTGCCGGTCGCTGCACCGCTGCGAGGCCTGCCAGGAGCCGTTCGAGCACGTCAAGGAGATCTGAGTGCCCACGACCGCCAGCACCGCCACGATCACCGCCCCCCGGCCCGCGGGCGGCTTCCACCCGCTGGCCGTGGCGGAGGTGAGCCGGCTGTGCGCGGACGCCGTGGCGATCACCTTCGATGTGCCCGCCGGGCTGGCTGAGCGCTACGCGTTCCGGGCCGGCCAGTCGCTGACCCTGCGGCGGCTCATCGACGACCGGGAAGAGCGCCGCTCGTACTCGATCTGCGCCCCGGAGGGCGCGCGGCCGCGGATCGGCGTGCGTGAGGTCCCGGACGGGCTGTTCTCCCGCTGGCTGGTGCGCGAGGTAAGGCCGGGTGATCAGATCTCCGTCGGGGCCCCGGCCGGCAGCTTCACGCCCGGCCCGCAGACCGGGGGCCACCATGTGCTGATCGCGGCCGGCTCCGGAATCACCCCGGTGCTGTCGATCACGGCCACCGTGCTGCGGGACCCGGCCGCCAGCGCCGCGGTGTGCTACGGCAACCGGCACGCCGGCACGGTCATGTTCGCGGACGAACTGGCCGACCTCAAGGATCGTTACCCGGCCCGGCTGGAACTGATCCATGTGCTGTCCCGCGAGCCCCGCGAGGCGGAACTGTTGTCCGGGCGGCTCGACGCGGCCAAGCTGACCGAGCTGATCCCCCGGCTGATCGACGCGACCGGGGCGGACCACTGGTGGCTGTGCGGGCCGTTCGAGATGGTCGCTTCCGCTACCGGGCTGCTGCGCGGCCAGGGTGTGCCCGCGGCGCGGATCCACCGCGAGCTGTTCTACGTCGAGGACGTCCCGCCCCCGGTGGCCCGGCACGCCGACGCCATCCCGGCCGGGGCCACCAGCGAGGCCACCATCACGCTGGACGGGCGATCCACCACGGTGTCGCTGGCCCGGGACGGCACGGTCCTGGAGGGAGCCCAGCGGGTGCGGCCCGACCTGCCGTTCGCGTGCAAGGGCGGCGTGTGCGGCACCTGCCGGGCCCGGGTCACCAGCGGCGCGGTCCACATGCGGCGGAACTTCGCGCTGGAGGACTCCGAGGTGGCGGAGGGCTTCGTGCTCACCTGCCAGTCGCTCCCGGTCTCCGGCGTGCTCGCGGTCGACTACGACGCCTGAGGCCCCGGCCGGGTCACGATCGCCTGGGGGATGACTCCCGGGGCGGCTGGTCCAGCAGGCGCCGGCGGCGGCCCGGCGGCGGCGGGCAGGGTCGCGTGCCAGTGCCCGTGCCGCAGGTAGATGCTGCCATCGGGGGCGACGGTGGCGCGGGCGCCGTAGCCGGGCAGGGAACCGTTACGCAGCCAGTCGAGGCGGATGCCGTCGAGAACGTCCCACAGCCGACGCGGGCCGCTCTGGTGCACGACGGGCGGGGCGTCGCCGGTGCCGGTGGCGCGGGCCCAGGATCCGTCCGGGTGCACCATGCAGGCGGTGCGCCGGCCGTCGGCGGTTACCGCGAAGTCGTGCTGGACACCCGGGACCACCAGGCCCAGGGCGGAGCAGAGATCCCAGGAGCGGGCCACGTCGATGACGGGATACCGGCCCGGGTCGACCTGCTCGCCGTCGGCCTTGCGGGCCGCGCCGAACACGGCGGCCGGGATCTGCGGGGCGCCGGGATCGGCCTCGGCGGCCATGAACGCCCCCGGGTCCCATTCGGTGCGGCCCGCCGCGCCGCCGTCAGGCGTCTTGTCCGCGGTCAGGATGAGCATGGTGCCGGCGATGGGAGTGACCAGGCGGCCCCGCGGGCGCAGGGCCGCCAGCCAGCTCGCGGGCACCGGCCAGACGCCGAGCATGGAGGCGATCCGGTCGTAGTGCCCCGGCGGCGGGCCGGACACGTCCGCGTGCGCCACCCGTGGGTGCAGGCCGATACCAGCCAGCCGCTCGCTCGCCGCCTTGGCCAGATAGGGGTCGGCCTCGATCGTGGTGACCTGCCGGTAGCCGACCCGCTCGCACAGCACCGCAGCGCCATAGCCGGTCCCCGCGCCAACCTCCAGCACGTCAGCGTCATCGGTGAGCCGGGCGTGCCGCAGCATGCGCACCACCAGCCCCGGCGCGATGGCCGAGGATGTGGGCACCCCGGCCGGCTGGTCGTCCGGGGTGGCGTGGTCGGCGTGCACCAGCCCGACCCGGGTGACCAGTGCCCGGTCGGCGTAGGCGGCGCGGATCCAGGCATCGGGCTCGGCGGGGCCATCGCACAGCTTCCAGGTGCTGGCGCCGAAGCCCGCCCCCGGCCCGGCCCGTTCCCACCAGCGGGGCACGAACAGGTGCCGCGGGACAGCGCCGACCGCCGGCCGCCAGCGTGAGATCGGGTGCGTAACCCTGCCGGCCAGCCGGTCAGCATCAGACTTCCACTTCACCATGGGCGCGCCGATCTGTTACCGCCGTGTACCACGGGCCGCGCAAAACCCGGCCACGACCCTATGATCCCGTACCACGATGGCATTCCAGGATGTTACGTGCATGACGGCCATACGTCTGCCCCCTGCTTCGTCAGCACGTTCCCGGCGGCGTTGCGGACGGAGCTGGCCGTCCCCGGCCGGCCGGTGCACGGTAGCGTGGTGGACGGCCTTCGGTACCGGCCATGGCGAGCGCGGGGAGGAACAGTGGACATCACCCAGCTGATCCTGGATGACCATCATGAGCAGCGCCGTCGATTCGCGATCCTGGAGCAGATCGACCGCACGGACACGGGCTCGCTGTCGGCGGTGTGGGATCGGCTGGCCGCGTTCCTGGAGTTGCACGCGCAGGCCGAAGAGGAGATCTTCTACCCCGAGCTGCTGCAGGTCGGCATCGCGGCGCGCCGCCGGGCCGGGGTCGAGGACGAGACGCTGGACGCGATCGAGGATCACAACGAGATCCGGGACGCGGTCGCCGAGGTCGGCAAGCACCAGGTTGGCACCGACGGCTGGTACGCGGCGGTCGCCGCGGCGAACGAGGCCAACAGCGACCACATGGGCGAGGAAGAGCGCGAGGGCCTGACCGACTTCCGCCGGCTGGCCAGCCTCCAGCGCCGTCACGAGCTGGCGGTCATGTTCGCCGCGTTTGAGGGCCGGAACTTCGCCGGGGTCGAGCCGGTGGACAAGGATCCGGAGACCTATGTTCGCGAGGAAGAGCAGATCGTGGCGCCGGACACGGACGGATCGCTCAGCGTGGGCAGCCTGAAAGGGCACTGACCGCCGGGAAGAAGGGCCTGCCTGGCGTGGCCCGCCCGCCGGCGGGTCCGCGGGGTTCAGTCGTGCGAGCCGGTGCAGCGCAGGGCAACGTAGCCTCGGATCGTGGATTTCAGCAAGGAACTGCGCGACGACGTGGTCGCGGGCGACATTACCGTGTCGTTCCGGCTGTGGCAGCGGCCGAAGGTGAAGGTGGGGGGCAGGTACCCGGTCGGGCCGGCGCGTATCGAGGTAGACTCGGTCGAGCTGATCCCGTTTCCCGCGATCACGGCGGCGGACGTGCGCCGTTCCGGCGAACCGGACCGCGAGACGCTGCGGCGGCGGGCCGCGCACGCGGGGCCGATCGACGACGGCACCCTGCTGTACCGGGTCGAGTTTCACGTGCTGAGACGCTAACGCCGGGCCGCGTTGTCTTGCGTTGGTGCGGCACGGCGCAGTATGACAGCAAATGTTTACCTGGACGTT
>CAVZKY010000026.1:0-34745 GCA_963775825.1 uncultured Actinomycetes bacterium | reverse complement strand
TGTCGGCGCTCATGTAATTCCCCAGCTATGAGGGGCTAGCGATCACCTAATTCCCCACCTCGATCACGTAATTCCCCATGGGGACGGCGTGCGTGTCGTGGTGGACCTGGCCATCGAGAAGGAGCAACCTTCCTCCCGTCTGGGACGGGGGGCCGATGGCAAGGAGAACGTTCGACGTGATTGACGTCGCGGAGATACTCGTGCACTGGCATGCTGGCCGGTCGCTGAGCGAGATGTCGCAGAGCCTGGGGGTGGACCGCAAGACGCTGCGGAAGTACGTCGCGCCGGCGGTGGCGGCGGGCATCGCCCCGGGCGGGCCTTCGAAGAGCGAGCTGGAGTGGCATGAGCTGGTCCGGGAGTGGTTCCCGGAACTGGCCGATACCCGGCTGCGGCAGGTGACCTGGCCGGCGATCAGCGAGCACCACGATTACATCACCGCGCAGCTCAAGGCCGGGGTGCGGATGTCGACGATCCACCAGCGGCTGCGGGACGAGCGGGGGCTGGCGGCCAGTGTGGCGAGCTTCCGCCGCTATGTGAATGCCAGCATCCCGGAGGAGATCCGCCGGTCGCAGGTGACAGTGTGGAACCCGCAGCCGGCCGAGGCGGGTGAGCAGGCGCAGATCGACTACGGCCAGCTGGGCCGGTGGCTGGACCCGCTGACCGGCAAGCTGCGCACCGTCTGGGCGTTCGTCATGGTGCTGGCCTGCTCGCGGCACATGTTCGTCCGGCCGGTGCTGAAGATGGACCAGCGCGCCTGGACCGAGTGCCACGCCGCCGCGTTCGGGTTCTTCGGCGGCGTCCCGGCCCGGCTGGTGCCGGACAACCTGAAGACCGGGGTGGACAAACCCGACCTCTACGACCCGAAGCTCAACCGGTCCTATGCCGAGATGGCCGCGCACTACGGCTGCCTGATTGACCCGGCCCGGGCGCTGAAGCCCCGTGACAAGGCAAGGGTGGAACGCCCGATGCCTTATGTCCGCGACAGCTTCTGGCGGGCCGGGAGTTCACCTCGCTGGCGCAGATGCAGGCCGAGGCGGAACGCTGGTCGCTGGAGGTCGCGGGGCAGCGGCATTGCCGGCCGCTGGCGGGAGCCGCCCCGGCGGCGGTGTTCGAGGCGGTGGAGAAGGATGCCCTGCGGCCGCTGCCGGCCGGGCCGTTCGTGCTGGCCACGTGGGCGACAGCGAAGATCGGCCCGGACATCCACGCCCAGGTCGACAAGGTGCTGTATTCGGTGCCGTGGCAGCACATCGGCAAGACCGCCGACGTGCGCGTCACCGCGACGATGGTGCAGTTTTTCATCGGCGGGAACCTGGTCAAGACCCATCCCCGGAAGATCCGCGGGAAGCAGACCGACTTCGGCGACTACCCGCCGGAGAAGATCGCGTTCCACATGCGTACCCCGGCCTGGTGCCGCAAGCAGGCGGCTGCGATCGGCCCGGCGTGCGAGCAGGTCATCGCGGAGCTGCTGACCGACAACGCCCTCTACCGGCTCCGCTCGGCGCAGGGCGTGATCGGGCTGGCCGACAAACACGACCCCGCCCGGCTGGAGGCCGCCTGCGCCAGGGCGAGCACCGCCGGTGACCCGTCCTACCGCACGATCAAGGGCATCCTGGCCGCTGGCACCGAGCAAGACCAGCTGCCCGCCGCGGCCGGGGACGGCGGCGCGTCCGCGTTCCTGCGCGGCCCTGCGTCCTTCGCGAACGTCATCCCCCTGCCCGGCACGATCCCCAGCGACGCGGTCCGCCCCGGGAACACGACGGAGATCACGTCATGATCACCGTCACCGCAGGCACCGCCGCCAGGCACTCCGCCCGCGCCACCACCCACATCGACAAGGAAGAACAGCCCGCATGAGCACCGTCACCGTCACCGACCGCAGCGCGCTGACCGCGGCGCTGCGGAACCTGAAACTATCCGGCATGCTCGCCACCCTCGACGCCCGCCTGGCCCAGGCGCACGCCGGGGAACTCGGCCACCTGGACTTCCTCCAGGTCCTGTGCCAGGACGAGATCTCCCGCCGCGAGTCCATGTCCCCAGGACTCCCGACATAGGGAGATCTTTTATGCAGGGTTCGGGTGGGATTTGACCTCGTAGCGCAGGACGAGATCGGTGCCGGGGTAGCAGGCCTGGGCTTGGCTGAGCTGGTCGCAGAGGGCGGCGAGGGCCTGGGTGCGGCGGGGCGCGGTGAGCGGGTCGAGGCGGATGAGCAGTTCGCCGTTACCGGGGTGGATGTCGCCGGAGGTGGTGAGGGCTTCGCGGATCAGGGCGTAGGCTTCGTCGCTGGCGCGGGCGTAGTGGCCGTCCAGGGCGCGGGCCAGGGTGGTTTCGGCGTTGTATGCGGCCATCCGGATGGCGTGGGTGATCTGCTTGGTCTCGGCGTCGAGGCGGACCATGTCCGGGGTGAGGGTGCCGAGCGGGATCCGGGCCGGGATGGCCGCCGCGGCCGTGTCAGCATCGTCGAGTTCGCGGCAGGCGGCCTGGACCGGGGCGGCCAGGGCGTTGATCATCTGGTTGGTCAGGTAGGCGGCCTGGCCGGGGGCGGGGCTGCGCAGCTGGAGCAGGGCGGCGTCCCGGGCGGTCCCGGCTGCCTGGGCGGCGGCTTCGGCCTGCCTGATGCGGGCGGCCGCGGTTTTCCTGGCCGGGTTGGGGACCATCCGGTCCGGGTCATCGGGAGCGGCGGCGTAGGAATCGAGGGCGTCCAGGGCGAACCGGGTGCGGGCGTAGCGGAAGTAGTTCTCCTCCCGCCACCGCGAGCTCAGCCGCCAGCACACCTCCCCGGCGGTCAGGTCGTCCCGGGAGGTCAGCGCGTGGATCTGCCGGGTGGCGCCGGCCTTCGCGGGGACCAGGCGGGTGACCTGCCGCAGCGTCACCGTCTGGCCCTTACGCGGCCCCTCGCTGATGCCCAGCTCCACGGTCGAGTCGGCGAGCTCGTACTCGTGGCGGCGGCCCCGGTCGTCGGTGCAGGCGACGGTGGTGAACGCCGCGGCGGGAACGTCGGGGGCCGGGCCCTTGCGCCAGGTGAGCAGGCCGAACCCGGCCTCGGTGATGTCGGCGAACAGCGCCGGTGACCAGCCGCCCCGGTCAAAGCACACCGTCACCCGCCGCCCCGCGCCCACGACCTGCCGCAGCGCGGGGAGCAGGCGGCGCAGCTCGCCGGCCAGGGAGTCCGACGGCTCGGCGATGACCATGAACACCGGATCGCCGTCCTGATCGGTGACCCAGGTCTCCATCGTCGCGGGGGCGGGGAACTTCAGCCGCGGCGCGTGGGTCTTCTGCACGGTCCGCGTCCCGTGGTAGACGCGAGCGTGCCCGTCAACGTGGAGGAACCCCAGCGTGTCCGGCCGGGCGGCGGCGTGGCGGCGGGCCAGCGCCATGATCAGGTCCGCGGCCTTGCCGGCGGCGGCGAGCTCGCCCAGCTTGCGGCGGATCGTCTTGACCTCCGGCGCCCGGTCCAGGCCCAGCACCCGGCCCAGCGCGGCGGGCGGAACCCGGGTGGCGCCCTCGGCCCGCGGCTCCCCGGCCAGCGCCAGGAACACCACGGTCAGCAGCGTCGCGGTCAGCCCGTAGAACCCGTCCTTGAGCCGGCCGTAGACCTCGCGGGCCGCCGCCAGCAGGCCGGTGCCCTCCAGCGCCGGCAGCGCCAGCAGCAGCCCGGCCAGCGGATACCGAGCGCCCGGGGCGAACACCGGCGCGGCGCCCTCGCCCAGCAGCCCCCACCGCGCCAGCACCCGCTCGGCGTCCCGCGGCACTGGATCCGGCAGCACCGGAACCTCCGTGCCCTCACCCGCGTCACCGTCTCCGGCGTCCAGGCCGGCCCTCTCCCCGGCGGTAACGCCGGCCGCGGCGGGCTGCCCGCTAGACGGGACCCGGCCCAGCGCGTTGCGAACGGTGAACGTCGATACCCCGGTCGCGGCGGCGATCTCCCGGAGGGTCGCCCCGGCCGCGTCCAGCCCGGCGATCCGCTCCGCCAGCTCCGGCGTCAGCTTCGAGGCCCCCTTCGGGCCCCGCCGGGCCGGCACCAGCCCGGCCACCCCGCCCGCGGCCAGCGCCTGATCCCACCGCCAGATCGTGCCCGGATCCACCCCGAACGCGTCCGCCACCTGCCCCTGCGAGGCGGCCCGCAGCCGGACCAGCTGCACCGCCGCCAGCCGCCGGCCCGCCTCATCCCCGGCGTCCCACGCGAAGGTGGCCAGCCCGTGCACCGTGACCAGGCCGCCGTCCTCACCAGCGAGAAAGCCGACTCCGGGGGCGATCTCGGCCGCTCCGGCCGGCAGCAGCGGGAGAGGGAGCTGGCTGAGCATACGAGCCATCATCCACCCCTCCCGCCAGGCCGGTCATCTTGTAAGAATTTTCTCACGAACCGGGCACAGAAAACGCGAGCGACACGCCCGAAATCGCAGATCAGCCCGCCACAACCACCCCTGCACCCCGCCCTATGTCAGGAGCCCTGGTCCCTGCACCGGCGGATTCCGCCGCGCCCGCTTCGAGAACGAGGCCACCCTCGAAGGGTTCGACTTCGGCGCCTCGCCGAAACTGCCCGCCGCCCAGATCCGCGACCTCGCCGCCCTGCGCTGGCTCGCCGGCGGCGAGTCCGTCATCCTCTACGGACCCGTCGGCGTCGGCAAGAGCCACATCGCCCAGGCCCTCGCCCACCTCGCGATCCGCTCCGGCGCCGACGCCCGGTTCATGAAAACCAGCCGCGTCCTCGCCCACCTGGCCGGCGGCCACGCCGACCGCACCTGGGACAGGCGGCTCGCCGAGCTCACCCGCCCCGCCGTCCTGGTCCTGGACGACTTCGCGATGCGAGAGCTCACCGCACCCCAGGCCGACGACCTCTACGAGCTCATCACCGAACGCGCCGGGAAATCCCTGATCCTGACATCCAACCGGGCGCCCGCCGACTGGTACCCGTTCCCCACCCGTCGTCGCCGAATCACTCCTGGACCGGCTCATCAACAACAGCCACCAGGCCTTCATGAACGGGCCCAGCTACCGGCCAAACAAGGCGCCCGGGCGTGTCGTCTCCACGGGGAACACGAGCGGAAAGTAGAATAAGAACACGGCCAGGACCTGGGGAATTACTTGATCAAAACCCCTGGGGAATTACGTGAGCGCCCACATTCCGGCCGGGCCCTCGATGTCGATCAGGCACTGCGGCGGGTCCTAGCGGACGAAAAGACGAAGCTGGACAGCTGGCATGGCCGCCTCGCTGTCGAGCCCGAGGGCAAGGAACGGCTCAGCGTCGCCTCTGGACGCTTCGCTGTACCCGGCCTCAGCGTATTTCGCCCGGACGTCGTCGCCTGCGGGATCCCAGGTAATCGGGTCGTCGGTAAGCCTCCGGCCGCTGTCCGTATACAGCCAGGTCGGCTCCCCGGCCGCGCCGTCGTCGCTCATGTGCTCTCCTCCTGCCGTCGTCCGCGCCGGCAGCAGAGTCTCCCAGAGCCGCGGCCCGCCGCGCGGCGGCTGAGTAGGCCCGGTATCTAAGTCTCTGTCCGGGGTCAGGAGTACTACCGCCATCTCGTGAACAGTTGCTCTCCGGGCATGCTGGCTATCCCGACGGGCAGGCCGAGTGGTTCATCGAGGGATATTGCCGCGCCGGGTGAGTGGACGTCGAAGCCCAGGCGCATGTAGTAGGACGCCAGCCCGTCGCCCGCGTCGAACTGACCGTATGCAAGGAGGTAGCCGAGCTGGAAGTACAGCCCGGTGCACGCATTAATCAAGGTGGTGCCGATGCCGCTGCCGCGGGCGGGCTCGGCGACAGCTACTCCGCAGACCTTGATGACGGCGACGGTGCCAAGAAGCGCCCGAGGCAGAGGTACGCCGGCGTTTGCGGCATCCGCGAAGATCCATGATGGGGGACGTGCCTCGATTGCGCCGGCCAGCGTGTGGCTGGGAGTTTCGGCGACAAGCACAGTAGATAGCCCAGGCATCGCCGTCTCAGGATCGCTTTGGGCAGCGATGACCAGGGCGCGGAGTATTTCGTCTTGACCCGATGTCAGCCCCGTCAGCAAGGTGCTGGCGATGGTGCCGTCCTCAATCGCGGCCGCGACGTCGGCCAGGAGGCTGACGTTCGCGGGACGCAGCAGCTGGTCGACGACGGTGCTCTCTCCGGGCCGGGCGAGCCGCACCGTGACCCCGGCGGGCCCGGGAATCCCGTCAGTGAGCTGCCGGGGCGTGAACTCCGGCGGCAGGTATCGAGCCGCAGCCGAGGCGATCGCGGCGGGGGAATGTACCGCCGGGTCACCGGGTGTGCCAGGCGGCAAGGGAATCTCATCGAGCAGAAGCCTGGAGGTGCCGCCGGGTCCGTCAATAGTGAATCGCCAATTCTTGTCCTCAGCGACCTCGGCAGGAGCGGTTTCGACGGCATCAAGCAAGGCGCGCAGGCGGGGATATGGCGCGGCCCGGCCCTTGTCAATGAAATGGGGATCCCGGAGGCACACCACAGCCCACGAAGCGATATTGATACCCATCCGGCGGATCTGATCGCTCTGGGAGGAGACTTTGGGCGCGCTGACGATTGCGGCAGTGTGCTCGCCGTCAAGCACGGTGTATTCCAGGGTCAGATCACCACGCGGGATGTCCAGCCGAACGCCGGCTGGAAGGCCGCCAGTCGCCGTCGCGCGGCCGACGATCGGCCCCTTTTTGTAGCGGGCAACCTCGGGAAACTGCTCTGCCGTCGGGTCTATGAACCGGCCCGTCTCTGGCAGCCACAGCACGCAGTGCCCAGCTAGCCGCGGGCCATCCCAGGCGGGCTCTGGGCCGGCACGCTGGACCCGGCGGCCCGACGGCATGCGGATAACCAGCTGCACAGCCCGCAGCTCCGCAGCGATCCCGAACTGGCCGAAAGCGTGCCGTAAGGTCAGGCATGCATCGACGCATATGTTTCCCGGATAGCCGCGGAACCTGCTCAGGAACAAGATCGGCAGCAGCAGCATGATCCGCACGTCCGGAGGGATCTCGTCGATGCCCAGCAGGGCGGATACCTTGTCGTCATCCATTCGCAGCCGGGATACCACCGCGGAATCCCGCGCGCGGGAACTCCCGCGTGAAGCCTTCTTAGGTTTGCGACCACGCGACTTAGGCATGGCTTTGAAAATACGCTGCAGCACCGACAAAACCGGGCCCGAGAGGGAGCTGCCGCCTTGCCTGAGCGCTCAGTGGCCCGCGCGTGCGTTCGCGCTCACGGCCAGGTCTTGCCGGACGCCAGCACGGTCTGCGCGATCGCTTCCTCCACTGCCTCGATGGGGAAGCCGGATAGCGGCCGGGCTGCTGGGCGGAGCATCCACCCAGGCCTGCGCCGGTGTTCCCGGACCACGACCCGTATCCGGCCTGAGCGCGACACCCGCAGATACCACGTCCGGCCCTGCTCGGCGTCAAAGTCGGGGGTGCCGAATGCCGGGTCCGCCCAATCGCTCCGCGACGTTTCCCCCAGCTCCCAGCCGGTGAAGAACGACAGCCAGCACCCTTGCATGGTGTGCGACTGGACGCCGTTGCGTACGGCCCAATCCAGGAACTCTTGCACCGTCTTGCGGATCTGGGCTTCGCGCTGCATTGCCCAGTGCCGTACCCGCCTGGGCTGGTCTCTTTCCCACTGCAGGCGCTGGATGCGCCCGCCGACCGGATCCATGTGACGGACAGTACCGGCAGGGACGCAGGCGTTGCGGCCCACGCATCCCCCGGGCCGCCCGGGTGGGAACACCAGCCGCTGCCACCATCCGCCCGGGATGATGTCCAGGCCAGCCCGGCGGGCGTCCAGCCATCCGGCAGGCACCTTCCTGGACCGGCGTGCCCCAAGCAGCTCGGGCAGGGCCTGCATCGCGGCCAGCACCGGCCGAGCATCGCTGGCCGCTCCGGACTCGATCACCCGGCACAGCATCTTCACGAACCGCGGACCGCGGCGTACCGGCCGGCGATCCCGGCCCGCCACGCGCCCTGCGGATCCGCCCCTGGCGGCGGGGCCGCGTCCTGGACCCGGGCCAGGGCCGCCCGCAGCCGCTCCCGCAGGACCGCCACTGCCCTGGTGAGCAGTTCGGAGAGCGGGACAAATCAGGGGAGCCAGAGCCCCGCCTCCCCTGATTTGTCCCGCTCTCCTTCAGCCTGCCACGCCGGCGGGCCCTGGCCATGCCCTCGATCGTGCGCAGCCGGATGATGTCCACCGAGGCACGCCGTTTCCTTAATTAATCGTGGCAGTAGCCATTGCTTCGTACAAGGTAGTGCGGACCGTACAGAGCATATTGTGGGCTCTCCGGGTCACCAGCAGTACGAACGGCAAAGCATTGCCCTGCCTGAGCGGCGTTATGGAGCTGATCGAAGTAGCTTCCGATGTCCTCGGCCGCGATAATGCCGCATACAGTACCGGCGACGGTGGCGGCGACACCCCCGAGAGGAGCTGAAACCAGCGCGCAAACGCCTGCTGCCCCAGCAGTGCCCACACCTATAGTGGCGTTGAGGTGCGCCTGTGCGGCAGAGTCCATGGCTTTCGTCGCACCGCGACTGAAATATGTCGTACATGTCACGATTCCGCAATGGACAACGTCACTCAACGGTGGCCGTGGATCGGCGCTCGTCCCCTTGTCGGCTCCCGGGGATCTGGTGGGAATATTGTCATAGATACCACCGGGGTCTTTCTTGTGGGAGGCCAGCCGCCGCGCGGTTTGATCGAGCGTGACCTTGGTGTGGGGTCCGACGACGCCCTGTGCCGAGGTAACGCCGTTTCCTGCTGGAACTTAATGAGTGCCCGCCGGGTCAAGAGGCCGAATTTGCGGGTAACCGGCAAGCCGGCGCCATCGTACGTGTTCAGCTCGGTTTGCAGCTCGCTGACGCAGCTGCCGTGATCTCTCTCCACAAGCGTGGGGCAGCTATCGAGGTTTACAGGTGATACCACCTGCGCGGTCAGGGTGGCATGTGCGGGTGGGGGGCTGGCGTTCTGGGTAGCCATCGCTGTTCCCGTAAGCAGCAGCCCTCCTACCATGAATGCGGAAATGATCCATCGGGTTCTTTTGTACATGACTGATCCCTTCGTGCGTACGTGCCCGGTTAGAGCACCGGGCGGGGCCTTAGATAATCAATCGGCTGCTTTTTCATTTCTGGTTCCTGCCTTGGTGGCGGCGTGGTTGTTGCCCCGCCGCGGGGGCGGCCGCCCCGCGATGAGGGCCGTTCAGGCGTCTCACCCGCGGGTCGTGCTGCGGCCGGCAGGCTGCTGGCCCGGCGGAATGGACCGGCTGGCACTGGAGATGGTCGGCTGGCTGCTGACCCTGATCCGGGTGGGCGATGTCCCGGAGGATGAGGGGGCTGGTAACGGCGGGGCCAGGCCTGTTGCCTAACGAGTCGCCCGGAAGGCCAGGCCAGCTGGCCGCGATACGTTCCGCATCCCCCTGCTAGACGTCCGGTTGCTCCCGGTCTGCGGTGGGAGGATCTGAGGCCTTGGGCCGGCGGACGTGCAGGCCGGTCAGCAAGCGGGTTCCGTGGCTCAGCCGGTCCGGGGCCCGGGGGACCAGTGAATGATGCCGCCGCTCCTCATGCCTGATTCCGGCGGTCACGACGATGATGATTCCGGCCGCGGCGCCCGCGAAGAAGGACGCGGCGGCGATGCTGATGAGGGTGATGGCCATGATCATCGGGGCCTGCCGCACCGGTGTGGGCCGGTTTTGGCATCGGGGTATCGGCCAGGCCTGCGCCTGCTGTGGATCCCCCGGAAGGGCCATGGAAGTTTGTGGCTCGTGCGGGATGTAACCATGGGCAATGTCCCGTCCTGATCGCTGGCGCTGCGTGCGGGCCTGAAGGCCGTGCTGTTGGCCGCTACGCCGGATGGTCTTGTTTCCGCCGGGAATCCCGGTGGTTCTCACCCTGGCCGGACCGGGGCTGAGTCTCGTCGCCGTGCCGGTTGACTGTCGTCGCCGCGGCGGTGGATTGCCGGGAAAGCCAGGGATCCTCATGGTTGAATCAGCTTCTGGGGGCACTGCCGCGGCCGGATGATCCGTCCGGCTGGACGGAGGAAATGTCGTGTTATTCCGTGTTCTTGGGCCGTTGGAGGTCCGCACCAGCAGCGGCTGGACGGCGATCGGGGCACCGAAGCAGCGGGCGGTGCTCGCGGCGCTGGTGCTGGCCTGCGGCGAGGTGGTACCGACCGAGCGGCTGGTGGACGAGCTGTGGGGGACGCAGCCGCCGGCGGGTGCGCGCAAGCTGGTCAGCAGGTACGTGATGCAGGTGCGCCTGCTGGCCGGCGACCCGGACGGCCAGATGCTGGTGACCCGCTCCCCGGGCTATCAGCTGCTGATGGCGCCGGATCAGGTCGACGCGCGGCGCTTTGAGGAGGCCCTGGCGGCCGGCGGCACGGCGCTCGGGGATGGCGACGCGGGGCAGGCGGGGCAGCTGCTGCGTGAGGGGCTGGCGTTGTGGCGCGGACCGGCTCTGGCCGACGTGCCCCCCGGCATGCTGGTCACGGCGGAGGCAGACCGGCTGGACGAGCTGCGGCTGGCCGCGGTGGAACTACGGGTCGAGGCCGACCTGGCGGCCGGCGGCGCGGCCGCCGGCCTGGCGGCGGAACTGCGCGCGCTGCTAGCGGAGCACCCGCTGCGGGAGCGGCTGTGGTACCAGCTGATGCGCATGTTGTGGGAGGACGACCGCCCGGCCGAGGCGCTGGAGGTCTACGCGCGGGCCCGGCAGGTACTGGCTGAGGAACTGGGCGCCGATCCCGGCCCCCGGCTGCAGGAGCTTTACCAGCGCATCCTGGCCGGCGACCCGCCGCCGGCCGCCCGCCAGCTGCCCGTCGACGGTGGCAGGCTGAGCGGTCAGCCCAGGAACACTGACACCTCCGGGGATAAGGAACGCGCCGCCGCGCCAGAGCTCGCCGGGGTACCGGCCAGCCCCGGCTGCCCGTACCCGGGACTGGCGGCGTTCGGGCCGCGCGCCGCAGCCGCCAGCCAGTTCAGGGTGCCCGTGGCAACCGGCGACCGCGCACATATCAACGCCCGCACCGCTGTCCTCGCGGCAGGGGGCATTCCCCGGCCCGGTGACGTCCGAGTGGCTCCGGGAATGAGCAACCTGCCCCGCCCACCCGTGGCGGTGTTCGTCGGGCGGGACGCGGCGCTGTGCCGACTTGAGCAGGCCCTGGCCGGCCGGGCGAGCGCAGTAGTACACGGGCTGGGCGGGGTCGGCAAGTCCGAGCTCGCGCTGCACTACGCCCACGCCTGCCACGACCGGTATGAGCTAGTGTGGTGGATCACCGCAGATGATGCCTCCCAGATCGAGGTCGGGCTCGCCTCTCTGGCCGCGCGCATCTGCCCCGAAATCGCCGTTGCCACCATCACTTGTGACGCCGCCGGATGGGCGATCTGCTGGCTGCAAACTCATACCAGCTGGCTGCTGGTGCTTGACAATGCCAACAACGCCGAGCATATTCAGCCGCTGCTCGGCCAGCTTCATGGCGGGCACATCGTGCTTACCACTCGCCGCGACCTCGGCTGGCACCGCCTCGCCACTCCCGTCCCGCTCGACGTACTTGCCCCCGTGCCCGCCGTGGAGCTGATCACCACCGCCACCGGCCGCACGGGACCCACTGACCAAGCCACCGGGGCTGCGATCGCCGCCGAACTGGGATACCTGCCGCTGGCCCTCGACCAGGCCGCCGCGCACATCACCCAGACCCGCATCACCCTGGACAGCTACCTGACCCGGCTTCGCCAGCACCCCGCAAGGATGCACGCCGCCAGCGCCGAAGGCGGTGACGCGCAGCGCACCGTCTCCCGACTGTGGGACATTACCCTGGCCGCCATCGACCAGCGCAAGCCCGCTGCGGTCTGGCTGCTGCACGTCCTCGCGCAGTACGCGCCCGACAGTATCCCCCGCTCAATACTTGGCGGCCAGCACTCCGCCGATTCCGGCACCGACGATCCAGCCGCCGTTGACGACTCCCTGGGTCTGCTCGCCTCTTACAGCATGATCACCCTCACCCCGGGAGCGGTCAGCGTCCACCGGCTCGTCCAATCCGTCATCCTCGCCACGACCGTCGTCACCGGCGGCGGTGCACCCCCAGCCCGGGACACTGCGCTGGACTGGCTCAACCAGGTGATGCCGCCCAGCCCCGGTACTCACGCGGCCTCCTGGCCACTCCTGCGCGCGCTGGTCCCACACGCCGACAAACTCGCCAGCCGCTACGCCGCTGGCGAAGAACCCGGAACCCTCGGCAGAGTGCTTAACGAAGTCGCATTTTTCCACCAGGCCCAGGGCGACTACGAGCGCGCGCGGACGTTGCGGGTATCAGCTCTAGAGATTATCGAACGCACTTTCGGCACCGGCCATCCCCGCACCGCCACCTGCCTGGGCAACTTGGCCGCCACCTACAGCGCCCTCGGGCGGCACGCAGACGCCCTTCCCCTAGCCGAGCGGGCCTTGGCCATCACCGAGACCGCCCTCGGCCCCTACCACCCCGACGCCGGTACCTGCCTGGGCAACCTCGCTGCCACCTACAGCGCCCTCGGGCGGCACACCGACGCCCTTCCCCTAGCCGAGCGGGCACTGGCCATCACCGAGACCGCCCTCGGCCCCGACGACCCCACGACCGCCAGATGTCTGGGCCACCTCGCCCGCACCTACCGCTCCCTCGGGCGGCACACCGACACCCTGCCTCTCGAACAGCGGGCACTGGCCATCACCGAGACCGCCCTCGGCCCCGACGACGCCACGACCGCCCTTTGGCTGGGCAACCTGGCCGCCACCTACAGCGCCCTCGGGCGGCACACCGACGCCCTTCCCCTGGCCGAGCGGGCCCTGGCCATCACCGAGACCGCCCTCGGCCCTGACGACCCCACGACCGCCAGATGTCTGGGCCACCTCGCCCGCACCTACCGCTCCCTCAGGCGGCACGCCGACGCCCTCCGCCTCGAACAGCGGGCGCTGGCCATCACCGAGACCGCCCTCGGCCCCGACCAGCCCGGGACCGCGGTCCAGCTGGGCAACCTCGCCCGCGCCTACGGCTCTCCAGGGCGGCAGGCTGACGCTCTTCCCCTAGCCGAGCGGGCGCTGGCCATCATCGAGAGCGCCCTCGGCCCCGACCACCCCGACACCGCGGTCCGGCTGGGCAACCTGGCCGCGACCTACCGCTCCCTCGGGCGGCACACCGACGCCCTGCCCCTCGAACAGCGGGCGCTGGCCATCATCGAGAGCGCCCTCGGCCCCGACCACCCCACGACCGCCAGATGTCTGGGAAGGCTCGCCCGCACCTACCGCTCCCTCGCGCGGCACGCCGACGCCCTGCCCCTCGAACAGCGGGCGCTGGCCATCATCGAGAGCGCCCTCGGCCCCGACCACCCCGACACCGCGGTCCGGCTGGGCAACCTCGCCGCCACCTATGACAACCTCGGGCGGCACACCGACGCTCTGCCCCTTGCAGAGCGGGCATATCGTTGTGCGTTCACCGCACTCGGCGCCGGTCACATGACAACTGAATGGCTAGCGCGCTTGTCTGCACGTCTCCGTGATCGTCTGAACGCGTCCTGATTCCATACAGGAGCGGGCCTTCAGCCGCGCACTCGTCCATATCGACAGGGCGCGACATTCTGGGCACGGCGCCAGCCTGGCCATCAGCCAACGGGCGTCCGATATGCCCGCTTCTACATGCTCACCGCGAATGGCGCCTTCGCGGACATCTTGAGCGTCGCCTATTTTCTCGAAATTACGTCCCGGTCGCGAGGCTGAGCCGGGCGGTCTCGTCGACCCCGTGCCGGTAGTCGCGTGCCAGCACGGCCAGCTCGTCGACGGCCAGGCGGAGCTGCGTGAGGGCCTGGCCAAGATCCCCAGGCCGCAAGGCCCGGATCGCAGGCTGAGGCGTAGACGTTCGCGGCGTGGTCGGCGACGGTGCGGAAACCTGCCTTTTTCGAGCGGACGCCGCAGCCGCGCCGTGGTGGCCTTCGCCTCGGCGAGCTGCGCGGCCCGTGCGGCGGCATCCTCGACGGCGCGTACCCCGGCCCGATGCGCGGCCTGCCAACGGGGTCCCGATAGTACTGGCGGAAAAACCAACGGATATACCTCTGACCTGCGGAGGCTCGGCGGTTCTTGGCCCCGGCGCCGGGCGCGGCCGTCCGGATAGCCCCCGCTCAGTGTTTCGACGGACAGCTTAGGCGGCGGTGCTGAGTAACCAACTGCGTAACGATCACCGTTGACAGCGGTAGACACAAGCGGACGTGAGAGGACCAGTCATGGCAGCTCATAGCCATAACGCGAAAGCACAAGCGTCTATAGAGATTCCCTGATAAGGAAGAGGTCACGGAGTCGCCATGCGGTGTGCCCTTACCGCCCATCAGACAGCGACCCCGAGGGCTTTTGCCGCTCACGCTGGCCACCCTTGGCGGCTTGTGCTTGCCGGGCGGCGCGCCACCTTGACCACGCAGCCCGGGCACCTAGCCCTATGGCGACGGCCAACAGCACGCCGAGCACCACCTTCGATCCGGCGTCTCCGATCCGCTTGGCGACCTCCTCGCCGAAGAGATACGAAAGCCCTTCGTACAGCACGATAAAGAACGCACCGGAGACAAGCGCGCCCAGCAAGAAGACGTGAAGCCGCACCCGGAAGACCCCGGACACATAGGCGGGCAGCGTCACCGATGCCACGAAGTTGTGATGGCCGAAGGCCTCGTCGCCCTTGGCGAGCGTTTTCCGGCGGCTTTTTCTGCAGTCGTCCCGGGTGGTCGAGAAGCGCTCGTCCGCCGCGCAGGCCGACAAGGTATCCGGCCAGCGAACCGAGCAGCCAGCCCGCGATGGACGTTACCACCACGACGCCGATATTGAGCCGCCCCTCGCCCGCCAGCGTGCCCGCCGCGATCATGGCAGCATCACCCGGGCCCGGGATCCCGGCTCCCGTGGTCACCACGAGCAGGAACAAGATGATGTATTCGGTCAGGTTCATGGCAGGCCTGCCAGCGGGTCTTGCCGACGTCGGGGATGAGGCGGCGGCCTCTTAGCGACCGTAAGCATCATAGCCAGGAACGGCACCACCCGTCCTGGGTGAGGCCGGTCCGTGTCCGCAACAGAACGCTGAGGGCGGTCGGCATCGATAGCCGAGCGGAAACCCAGTCGAGAAGAACCATCGGTGTCCAGTGGCAGTGCCTTACAAACAAGGGATCGCGAGCGACTCGCACAGTCCTCGCCCAGCGCTTCTGTCAACTGCGTTTGGCAGTCGGCCGACGACCGAGCGGACTCGGTTACCTGGCCATGCTGGCCGCTTTTGGCTCGGCACGCAGCGACGTCAGGCACACGGCGTCAGCGGTCACAGTCGGGGAACTGCTGCACGGCTATCTGAACAGCGCCCAGCTGTGGAAGCCGGCCACCACCGCCTCGCACCGGTACGTCGTCTCGACCCTGGCTGGCGACCCGCTGTGCCGCTGTCGTCTGCAGTCCCTGACGCCCGCGGTGGTGCGCGCCGCGATCTGCCGCTGGCGCGACGAAGGCGTGTCGGTGCCAAAGGTGTCAGCGCGCTGGCTCCTGATACGTAGTGCGGTCTCCTGGGCGGTGGCCGAGGGCCTGCTCAGGCTGAACCCGCTGGCCGGGATGCGTGGTCCGGCCCGGCCGCGGCCCCGGCGCCATCACAGCCTGGACGAGGTGCGCCGTCTCCTCATCGCCGCTGGCGACTCCCTCGCGTCCGCGCAGGACGCGTTCACCCGGCAGCCCAGCTCCGCGGCTTGCGCCCGGCGCCTGTTCGCTGCCGAGCAATCACTATTGCTGGTTCGCCTAGCGGCCGACTGCGGGGCACGGCGGGGCGAGCTAGCTGTGCTGCCGCTGTCGGACCGGAACGGCCGGGTCCTCACCATCGAACGCAGTCTGTCCGCTGGCGTCCTTGGCCCGACCAAGTCGGGCAGGACCCGGCGGCTCACCCTCGGTTCAGGCACAGCGGACATGATCTGGCGCCACGTCCAGGCCTGGGCGGCCCGGGTGCAACCGGAGCAGGACTGGCTGTTCAACCCGTCGCCACGGCGGTCGGCCTACCTGACCGCTGACGCCCTCTCCCACCGGCTCACCCGCCTTGCGCCGGCCTCGGGGGTCGAGCATCCGGCTTTGCACCGCCTCCGCCACGGCCTAGCCACCTACCTGGACCAGGGGCGGCCAGCCGGGTACACCGGGGCCCTTTGCCGATTACGAGCGGTCGACAGGTGACTGCCGACCACGGGGGCGCCATTACATATCAGCCGCATCTGGCTCCGGCAGGGTGGGGAGTGTTCCGGCCACCTTGTGTTGCCGGACTGCCTGCAAGCGGCTACGCTAACGGTCTTACTCCCCGTCGTCCTCCGGGACTGGCTTTTTCTATCTCCTATCGGTGCTGATCACATTGACCGAACGCACCGCGGTCTTCCTTGACTTCCAGAACGTTCACCTCGTCGGCCGTGGCCTCTTCGACAGCGGCTGCGAACTGCACCGGTGCGTTCCCGATCCAGTCAGGATTGCGGACCTGATCGCGAGCCGACGCAGGCGTTCCAGCATGGCCGAAGCGATCCGCGTCTACCGAGGGCGACCTGACCCGAACCATCAGCCCGTGGTCACGGCCTCCAACGACGCGCAGGCGTCGCGGTGGACGCGCGACACCCGGGTCCAAGTCATCCGCCGACAGCTCAACTACCGCTCCTGGCCCGGCCAGCCGCCCCAGGAAAAGGGCATTGACGTGGCCATCGCTGTGGACCTGATGCACTTGGCCTTCCGCAGGCAGTACGACGCTCTCGTTTTGTTCTCCAGCGACACTGATCTCTTGCAAGCGCTTGAGACAATCGTCAGCCTACGACTCGCACATGTAGAAGTCGCGTGCTGGGCTGGCTTCAAGCCCCTGCGGTTTCCGGGCAGCAATCCTCCGCGGCCGTGGTGCCATTCGCTCAGCAATGCGGACTGGAATACGGTGCCCGCTTCCGATTGTGCAGCTCTCCAGGACGGTCCGGTCAAGGCGTCATGATCGTTGCCGCTGGCCGCGCCACTTTGACAGTCACACCCTTCCGAGCGGTTTTGGCAGCTATCGGATGAGACACCCACCTGCCTCGCCATGCCTGCTTGCGGGGAACCGGGGATCAAAACAAGATCCGCATCACAGGAGTCTCCACGGTTCCAGGGGAACCCGGTCCTTGTCACGTCACGGCGCGTGTATTAGCGTTTGCTGCCTCATCCTGGGAGGTACCGATGGACAGTGAAGCCGCACGCACTCGAGCAGAGGCCATTCTGGCCGCGTGGAACCGGCGGGACTACAACGTGGTCGCCGACAACGTCAGCCCCGCTGTCGTGCTCGTAGACCACATACGCGGCCGCAAGGTGGACGGACCGACCGGCTACGTCGACCGCTTCAAGCCGACCTTAGAAGCTTTCGAGGACATGCACGGAGAAACCGTCACCCTCATAGTGGAGGGGAACCAGGTCGCCCACGAAACGGTCTGGCATGGTCGGCACACCGCCCCGCTCAAGCTCAGCAGCGGAGGAACGATCGAACCTACCAATCAGCAGGTCACCGTGCACCTCGCGACCCACATGGAGGTCGACGAGGACGGCACGCCAACCGTGATCCGAATGTACGGTACCACTGACGACATACCTATCATCGCCCACGCGGCCGGCTCCGGCTGAACGAAACCCCCTCTCTATCTTTCTCTCGGCGGCCAGCCCGTTGGCGCGCTTGGCGCCGTCGATCGGGGCGGCGCCGATGCGCGAAAGTTGGTAGCCGTTCGCGGCGTAGATGAATCCTTTTGTGCCGTCTCACCACTTAGTTCTGCGCATGACCCGGCGCCGGGCTCCCAAGGGATTTGGCGCCTACCGCGGAGACGGCAGGGACCAGGACGCGGGGGAGATCGGTACAGGAGGAAGCAGCCCTGAGGCTAACTCCCAGCGCCTTTACGGCGCCTGAGACTGACGGCAACAGTGACGGCAACGCAACCAGACAGAAGCCGACGGCGCAGGCATCAACAGTCGGCAGCACCCAAGGACGCTCGCACGGTCCTTGCCAACTTGGGATACGCACGCCTGAAAAACGGACGGTCCGCAGCAGGCGAACCGGTCGGCCAGGTCTTCGGCCGCAGGGAGCCACGCTGGGAGCCACCGGGGCGAACGACCTTCTGAAATTCCGGACTGCCATGAACAAAGGGCAGGAACGCGATCGAGGTCACGGACCGATCTGAATGAGTCCGGACGCCGACGCGGGTATCT
Organism: uncultured Actinomycetes bacterium; assembly: GCA_963775825.1. Taxonomy (GTDB): domain Bacteria; phylum Actinomycetota; class Actinomycetes; order Streptosporangiales; family Streptosporangiaceae; genus Bog-532. The sequence goes on along the minus strand of CAVZKY010000026.1, from coordinate 16,580 downwards.
ACGGATCAGAAGGTTGGGGGTTCGAGTCCCTCCGAGCGCGCCCAGCTCAACGGCCCTTTCGCCTATCGGCGGCGGGCGCTCTTGCTAACGGATTTGCTAAGAACGGGGCCTTCAATGGCCGGGATCAAGCGGCGCGGCTGCGCGGCGCCGGGTCCGGCGCTCCCCGCGTTGGGCTCTGGCCTTGGGGAGGCCTCGCCCGGCACGCCCGCGCTGTCCCACCGCGTGATACCCGCTGATCAGGTCGGCTCATTAGTCAAGCAATCCGGGGCAGCAGGCAGCCGTCGTCTTCGCCTTCGATTGTCCGGCTTGCGGCCGCCGCGTCTAGGGCGGCCCTCCGGGCCGTCGCGTGCAATCGGCTTCGCCGCCCTAGCCCGGATTACGCGGCACCGCCGCGCCCAAGGCCGCGGCTAGCCGTGGCCGTGCCCCCTCGCCTTTGCTCATCCAGATGAGCTGCCGCTAGAGTCGCCAGGGGCGCCGGACTGATCAGGCGGCCGGGAGGATCTGATGCCTGAGGGCTTGTCGCCAGGCGAGGTTGGTAAGGAGATCTCCGAGCACCGGGCTCATACGCTGGAAGAGAAAGAGGGTTCCGGCGCCGAGGCTAAAGGGCGGGACCGGGTGCTGATCATCATCGAGGCGGTCCTGCTGGCGGTCGTGGCCGTCCTCGCGGCCTGGTCCGGATTCGCCGCGGCGAAATGGGGCACGGAGTCATCGCTCGACCTGGCCAAGGCGTCGGCGGCCAGAACGGAGTCGAATCGGGCCGCATACGAGGCCGCCGACCTGAAGAATTTCGATGCGCTGACATTCAACGCCTGGTTCACGGCATATGTCACCGGGAACAAGAACGCCATGCAAGTGGCCGAGAGGCGTTTCCGGCCGCAGTTCCTGGTCGCATTCAACGCCTGGCTTGCGACGAACCCGTTCACGAACCTTCATTCACCGCCAGGCCCCACCTACATGCCCCAGTATGCCCAGCCGGAACTGACCCAGGCCAACCTGCTTGATGCTCGCGCCGATCACTACTACTCACTCGGCGAGGCAGCGGCCAATACTTCCGACGGCTACATCCGGACCACGGTTTACCTGGCCAGCGTGCTGTTCCTGGTGGGAATCAGCTCACACTTCCGCGTCCACGGGGCCCGGACGGCAGTCATCACCGTCGGCGCAATCATCCTAACCCTCAGCATCGTCTTGCTGATCCTGGCGCCGAGACCACCGTTGTGACCCGGCCGAGGCGCCGCAGCAGGTGAGTGTCCCAGACCAGGAAACGGTGTCGCCGACGCCGTGCAATTAGCCAGGGTCTGGAGCGGTCAGCCCTAGCTACCGCGGGTCTTCAAACCCGGCTGCTCGACGGCTTCATCGGCCGCGATCTGTCCACTGTTCTGAACGAGTGCGGACGCCCACGCCGGAATCTACCTGCCGCACTCCCAGCTAATCTCCATTTTTCCGGGTTAGAAGGTTGGGGTTCGAGTCCCTGCGAGCGCGCCACAGTTAGCGCAGGTCAGCGTGATCAGGGTTCAGCCCCAGGTCATCAGCCAGCTCATCTGGCCGCATTTTTGCCGCATCAGCGATCCCGGCAGCGTTATCGAGGCGGGCGGATAGGCGTGCCGCGAACCTTCCTGCGGCACCTATCAGGCGGACGGGGAAAGCGAGCACACCACTCGCCTTCTGTAGTGCAGGAAGCAGGCTGCCCTCGCCTAGTCACGAATGCCGGTAGCTAAACCGCATGTCAGCCAGCGGAAACGGGAGCGCCGACGACCTACCTTCCCAGGCACTCGGAGTTCTATGCTCGTAGAGGTCGCCACGATGATTAGGAGGTTGCCGGGGGCACCTGTACAAAAGCAACCTGGGAGAACGTTCCTGCTGGGGAATCGGGAGACCACATGGATGTCAATGCACTGGTCAAGAAGGTAACCGGCGGGGCGCAAGGCGCCCACGGCACACTGTCAACGGTCATGGGCATGGTGGGCGGTCAAGACCACGCAGGCTTCAACAACTTGCTCTCGTCTCTTACCAGCGACGGACTGGGCGATCAGGTGAAGTCGTGGGTCAGCACCGGCGCCAATCAGGTGATCAGCAGCCAGCAGGTGGCCAGCTGGCTCGGCAACGACAAGCTGAACCAGGTGGCCCACTCGGTGGGACTGAGCCCGAACGAGGTTGCCGATCATCTGGCCAAAGAACTTCCCGCCTTCGTCGACAAGCTCACCCCTCACGGCTCGGTGCCCGACCAGTCGGGTCTCGAGAGTGTCGCCGGGCAAATTGTCGGCCAGTAGGCCCAGGTCACGGCGCCACCGTCGAAGCTCGACAGCGTATGCGACAGAGATACCGCGAGCTAGCTGCCGAAGTCGTCCTGCCGCGCACATGACGAAGCAGTCCACATCCAGGCGCTGGATCGAGACATCAATCTCGCGAGCTCATGAGCGTAGGCGGCTGTGTACAAGGCTTGTGGATGAACTGTGCAATACGCCCGGATGGCGGTGCGATGCCGGAGGACATGCCTGGAGACCCTGGCGGCCACGCCCCAGTTACCAGCCCAGATGCCATTGAATCGATGGGCTGCGAGAAGATCCGGAAGGGATTGAGCCCAAGCCGGCGCCAGACAGTTATCCACACGTGACCTGTGGATGCCCCGTCAGAGGCCAGCGCGCAGGGCGTCGCCGCGATGGCGGCGACGGCACCGAAGCGCGGCCAACCCACACGGCGGTAGGGCACATCGATCGTGGCCGGGTCCGTGCGCTGGGTGAGCTGCCGGTAATGTCCGGGACTCGGACCGGGGGTGATCCTGGGCGGCTTGGGCCGGGTGGTGGCCGGGTGGTCCTGACCGCACCGGGCACGGCGGGGGGCATCGCTCGATGAGGTCGCGGGCCACGCGGCGCCATACCTGGCGGCCGGTGCCGGGAACCGGCCTGCCGAAGCTCTGCGCGTATACCTCCAGCCGCGGCACCGTCGCGCCCAGCACGTCATAATCCAGGCTCGCCAGCGCTTCCCGGGCGTCGGCTGTGGAGTGCGCCCGCGCAACGCAGCGGTTCAGCAGGACCGCCGAGCGGGCGGGCCGGTCCCGGGCCGCCGCGGCTTCGGTGATCTCCTCCCGCACCGGCGTGGTTCGGTTGATCTCAATCGGGCTCGGGGCGCACGGGATCACGATCTCGTCGGCGTACCGCAGCGCCGACAGGGCGATGGCGGCGTGGTCTTCCAACTGGGGCGTATCGATGATCACCACGTCGTCGGCCTGGGCGATCTCGGGCAGTCGGCGGTGCAGGTCGCGGGACGGCAGGGCCACGACCCGGAACGGGAACGCCGCCTGCGGCGGCACAAGCCGCGGGTCCATGGCCGCCAGGTCGGCCCATTCCAGGGCACTGCCCGAGGGGTCCGCGTCCACCAGCAGCACGCTGTTCCCGGCCTCGACGAAAATGTGTGCCAGCCAGACCGCCGATGTGGTCTTGCCCGTGCCCGGCTTGAGGTTGGCCAAGGCGAGGCTAAGGCCTGTCATCCAGGCAGTATGCCAGCGCCTGCGGCGTTACGGCAGGCTGTTGCCGGATGCTGGCAGACGGTGCGCGCGCTGAAACTGTGGGCTGAAACTGTGGGCTGGGGCTGGGGCTGGGGCTAGGGCTAGGGGAAGCGGGACGGAACTCGCTGCGGACCTTGGACCCGGGCTGCAGGGTGCTGGTCGCGGTCGATAAGCGGGACGGTGGGGCTTGGCACGCTGGACCCGTCTGCTGCCAAGCTCTACCGTCGGCACGATCGCCGGCCGGACGTCGTCGCCCCAGCCGGCCGTGGCTTCGGTCCCGCCTGACGGCTGCCTGTTCCCGCCTGGCTCAGCTGGCATCACGGTGCCGTGGGCAAGCCTGCCGAGCCCCGGCCGCACCTCCGTCGTTGGCACGGTATCGCCGCTCTGCCGTAACGCAGTACTACAGTATTCACGGCAGGTATTGGTGGGCGGATTGTGCACGCAGGCCGGGGCCCCGGCCGCGACCGCCTTCGCGACGTGCCGGTCAGGCGACAATGCGCCGGGCGTCCGTGAGGCTAACCGCCAAGCGGCAAGGTGCGGACGCCGCCCGGCGGCCGGGTAACCATGGGTGTATCTGCTGCGCATCGGCCCACTGCGGACACAACCATGCATTCTGCAGAACGCCTGGCTAAGTCATCCACAGGCTGTGGGCGGCTGTGCAGGATGAACAACAAGAGGGTAAATCGCATTCGGCTCCGTCCCATGCAGGGTGGCCCGGCAAGCTAGGCCTCCACGGACAGGACCGGCCTCAGGGCGAGCACCAGGGTCGGCCCCCCCACAGCCGCCTCACAAACTGGTGGGACGGCACCGGACTCGGGCGCCTTCTACGGACAACCGGTGGACCCTGACTCAGGGACTACCGCCGAAATAGCTGACCAAATCGTCGTGGGAGATACCGTGCTGTATCCCCCATTCGCTGAGCTTGTCGGTATCAACCGGATCGGGCAGATCCTGCGACGCCTCGTCAGCGAGTTCTGGCATCCCGGCGCGGCGCAGCAAATTGACCACGTGTCGTCTGCTGTATTCCATGGCTATCACCTAGCCCCTGCCTCAGCCTTGCTGCCGCCACGGCGCGGGTGTCAGGCCAGTGGCGGCTCGTGCGAGTGCGTGCTCCTTGCGAACTACCCTGCATCGGAGCCTAACCGGTCACGGCCCGGCCTGTGAGGTATCTATCTGCGCCTGACCTCCCGGTCTACTGGCGGGCCATGGCCATCCGCATCTCGCTTTCGGTGTCGGTGATGAGATCGCCGGACAGGTCGACGGTGACGGTATGCAGGGTGCCGGTGAACGGGAACGGGGCCTGGTAGTCCGGAACGATCGCTGAGCCGGGATTGGCGCCGCAGGTGAGGCCGCCGGGGTTAAAGGCGATGGGTGTGGTGACCGGGAACTCGCTGTTGGCGATGAGCTGACCGTCGACGTACAGCTGGGCCCGGCCGGGGGCGCCCATGCCGTGTGCGAAGTCGGGCTTCCCGGTGGGCTCGAACTCGAAGCGGAGCTGATGCCGGCCGGCCGGGAGCCGGTCGGGGCCTGACACGCGGTGGATCTCGCGGCTGACGTAGTTATGGGCGTAGTGCAGCCGGCTGTCCTGGACGTAGAGGGTCCAGCCGCCGCCGTTGCTGCCCTGGGAGATGAGGACGCCCTCGGCTCCGCCGTCCGGGATCTCCGCGTCGGCGGTGATGCTGTGCGGCCGGTTGAGGACGCGCGGGCCGACCCAGAAGGGCAGCGTCTGGGTGTGGGGCCGGTAGATGTACTGGGCCCGTGGCTCGGCGACCTGCGGGCGCTCGGTCATCATCCGTTCCACCGCGCTGGCGTCGATTGGGAAGACGTTGTATTTCCCGGCTTCGGCGTACCACATCGCGATCAGCTCGATGAGCTTGTCCCGGTGCTGATCGGCCAGGTTATGGTTCTCGGCTGGGTCCTCGGCGACGTGGTACAGCTCCCAGTGGCCGGCATCCAGGTCGGTCAGCGTCCCCGCCGAGATCAGCGCGCCGAACGGCTTCCCGGCCTCGGCGAACGAGGGTCCGGGCCATGGGCACACCGCCCGCCAGCCGTTATGGTCGATGGCGCGGTGCCCGAACATCTCGAAATACTGTGTGCGGTGCCGGGTCGGGGCGTCCGCGTCGTCGAAGGACGGGGTGAAGCTGACGCCGTGCAGCGGGGACTGGGTCACGCCCCTGACCTGGGCGGGCGGCTGGAGGCCGAACGCGTCCAGGACGGTCGGCACCATGTCGACGATGTGCGCGTACTGGGTGCGCACCTCGCCGTGCGCGCTGATGCCCTGCGGCCAGTGCACCAGGAACGGGTCGGTGGTCCCGCCGCGGTACGTCTCCCGCTTCCACCGGCGAAACGGTGTGTTACCCGCCCAGGTCCACCCCCACGGGTAATGGTTGAACGTGGTTGGCCCGCCGAGTTCATCGATCCGGGCCACACTCTCCTCCAGCGACTCGGGCGCGTTGTTGAAAAACTGCAGCTCGTTGGTGGTGCCGGTGGGACCCCCTCAGCGCTGGCCCCATTGTCCGAAACGACCATGATCAGCGTGTTGTCGAACTCGCCGGTCTCCTTCAGGAAGTCGAGCAGGCGGCCGATGTGATGGTCGGTGTGGGACAGGAACCCGGCGAACACCTCCATCAGCCGCGCCGCGAGCCTGCGCTGGTCCGGGGAAAGCGAGTCCCACTCCGGGACGTCCGGGTCGTGCCGGGACAGCTCCGCGTCGGCCGGCATCACGCCGAGTTCCTTCTGCCGGGCGAGCGTGCGCTCCCGGTAGGCGTCCCATCCGTCGTCGAACTGGCCGGCGTACCGGTCGGCCCACTCTCTGGCCACATGATGCGGGGCGTGGCCCGCGCCGGTGCAGAAGTGCAGGTAGAACGGCTTGTGCGGGGCGACCTGCTTGGCGTCGGCGATGAACTCGATAGCCTTGTCGGCTAGGTCCTCGGTCAGGTGATAGCCCTGCTCGGGGGTGCGCGGCGGCTCGACCTGGTGGTTGTCGTAGACCAGCTCTGGGTACCACTGGCTGGTGTCTCCGCCCAGGAAGCCGTAAAAGCGCTCGAAGCCGCGCCCCAGCGGCCAGCGGTCGAACGGCCCGGCCGCCGATTCGAATTCCGAGGGCATCAGGTGGTACTTGCCGACCATGTAGGTGCTGTAGCCGTGCTGCTGCAGCATCTCCGACAGGAACCCGTTCTCGAACGGGATACTGCCGTTATAGCCGGGGTATCCGGTCGCCAGCTCGTTGATCGCCGCCGTGGCATTCGCGTGGTGATTGCGCCCGGTGATGATGCACGACCGCGACGGGGAGCACAGCGCCGTGGTGTGCATATTGGAATACAGCAGGCCACCCGCGGCCAGCGCGTCCAGGTTCGGCGTCGCAATCGGGCTGCCGTAGCATCCGAGCTGCCCGTACCCGACGTCATCCAGCACGATCATCAGCACATTCGGCGAACCCGCAGCCGCGCGCAGCGGCCGGGGCCACGCCGGGCTGGACTCATCCGTCGTCCGCCCGACCACGCCAGGAAACGCGGTGCCCGGCTCGTATTCGTTCAGCGGCATAATCGAGCTCCTGTTGGTGGGACGGTCGTGGCCTGTCCGGGCCGGGTCCGGTTTCCTGGGGCTGCCATCGGCGGGCCCGCGGGCTGCGGGCAGAACGCTATTGTCGCCTTCTGTGGACCGCAGCTGATCATCCATCACGGGTGATTTCGGCCTCTGAACATGGGGCTTAACATGGCTCGATGCGAGCGACGGCAGGTCGGGGATCCACGCGGCGAACGGTGCTGACCGTCACCGTGCTTACGTGCCGGTGAGATCGTGAGCGTTTCCGATCTGGCCATTGTGGCGGCGCTGATATTCGCGTGGGGTACGGTGTCGGCCCGGCTGGAACGGTTTGACGTGACGGCACCGATCATGTTCGTTATTGCCGGCCTGGTCCTGACGCACGGCCCGCTCGGAGTGCTGGGGTTCGCGCCTTCACACGAGACGGTGAAGGTCCTGGCCGAGGTCACGCTCGTGCTGGTGCTGTTCGCTGATGCGTCCCGGGTCGGCCGGGGCGCGACACTGAGCCGGTACCGCCCGCCGCGGCGGGATGACCCTGGTGGCCCCCGGTGCACTCACGTCATTCCCGGGGGTGGCAGCCGGGACGTCACCCATGGAGGGGGATGCTGGCCGGCGGGGGTGTCTGTAGCGTCCTGGGCACAAAGGTCGGGAACGAGTCGGGAGCCTCCAGAGCATGTCCAGGGCGAGATCGTCGTGCGCGGCGGCCGCCACGGGCCACCGGCCCCGGCTGGTTCCGTCGGACCCGGTCAGGAACCGGGCCCCGGACCAGTGATGCGGCAGCCCACTGCCCGCGAGCTGGGCCGGTTCCGGCGGCCCCGGCGGCGTTTGCGGGCAGGGCTGGTGCAGCTGCTGTGCATGCTGACCGGGCTAGGGCTGGGCCTACTGCTGCCGCGGATCTCCACCGGGTCCAGCGTGGCCAGCACCCGGGTGACCGAGGCGCTGGTCACGATCGGATTCGGCACCCTGGGGCTGGTCAGCGTCATCTTCTCGCTGCTTTTCCTGGTCGTGCAGTGGGCCTTCGGGAGCCTGTCGCCCCGGCTGAACCTGTTCCGTGACGACCCGGTCGTGTGGCGGACGTTCGGGATGGCGCTGGGCGTGTTCGTGTTCTCGGTCACCTCCGCCCTGGTCATCGCCAACGACCAGCAGGTGTCGGTGGTCGTGCCGGCCGTGGAAGTAGCCGCCGTGCTCCTTACGATCGCCCTGATGCGGGTCCTGCAGGTAAGAGCCTTTACGTCCATCCAGCTGGCCCCGACGCTGGCGGCAATCGCCGCGGAAGGCCGCGGCATCGTGGACGACCTGTATAGCCAATCCTGTGCGGCGGGGGCGCATCCTGACGTGGTGCTGCCACCCCTGCACCGCGCCGTCGCTTGGCCACACGGGCAGGCCGTCTTGCAGCAGGTCCACCTGCCCCGCCTGCTTGAGACGGCCGGCAGCGCCGTGATCGTGCTCCAGGCCGGCATCGGTGACACACTTCAGCGGGGTGCGCCGGTCGCCAATCTGCACGGTGGCGAGGTGGCCGACGAGGCCGTGCTCCACGGACTGGTGACCGGGCAGGAACGAACCTTTCACCAGGATCCGATGTTCGCATTCCGGCTGCTGGCCGATATCGGCATGCGGGCGCTGTCTCCGGCGGTCAACGATCCGGCCACCGCCGTGCAGGTGCTGGACACCATACAGAGCATCCTCAGCGCGCTGGTGACACGGGACCTCGACGTCGCCCATATCGTGGACGGCGCCGGGGCGGTCCGGGTGGTCTTGGCCCTTCCGTCCTGGGACGACTACCTGCGCACCAGCTTGGACGATCTCATCGAGTCCGGCGCTCAATCACCCATGGTGCTGCTGCGGGCCCGGGCGCTGCTCATCACCCTGCTGTGTACTGCGCCGCCACAGCGCCGGCCGTCGATCGCGTGGCGGCTCCAGCACGCCCAAGATCTCATGGCCGGCAGCTTCCCGGCGATCTGGCGAGACGCCGGCGGGCAAGACCCAGGATGAGCACGGGCAGGAAACCCATCACCACCAAGCCGCGGGCACAGCCGCCGTTGTTTGTGATCGACTCTGTTATCCACTAGGAAGCTTGGTAGCTCGGGGCCCCCATCCCGGGCACCCGCGCTACCTGGGAACACGAGTGTCGCACGCCCATGATCTCGGAGAGCTGCTCACCCGCACCGCGCCCCGGCCAGCCCCGGACCGGCACGCGCTGGTTGACGAGGCCGCAGCCCGCGCGGCCGCCAGGCCGCTAGGCGCGGCAATCGACGCGGACCCGCTCAGCCGCAGGCCAGTGACCGATCTGCAAATCCGCATCGCCTCGGCGATGCGCGAGCTGAGGAGACGAGGGCACCCGGTAGACCACCCGTAGGTGAACCTTGGGGCGAGGAAGACCGGGCAGACTAGGAGGACCGGCCACGCAGGGTGCCACACAATCGGGAGATCCGAACGAGTCCGGACGCCCCCTCGGGTACCTGCGGGTTAGAAGGTTGGGGGTTCGAGTGCCCTCCGAGCACGCCAGGTTTCCGCAAGTCAGCGTTTCGGCACGGCCGCACGCGAACGGACAGGTAACTGACCTATCGGCCCTATCAGCGAGGGAGGCCGCTTCGCCGTCGCAGCGCGTCGACGGCATTCCAGCGGAGGGCTCCAGCCAGGTCGCGTGCGTGCTCGGTCATCGAGTAGTCAGGTTGGCTGTCGACGTCACGCAGCGCCTGGTCGAGGTTGAGGCCGTGTTGCTCAAGCACAATTGAGAAGTCCCGACGCATCGGACTGAGTTGGCCATATCCGAAGGAACGATAGATGCGGGGAAACTGCGATCGGTAAAGGCGCACTCGTTCGTGCAGACCGGACGAGTGTGACAGGGGATTTTTCGGGCGCTGACGGACGTAATCCGGCAAGATGTCGGCGAAGGCGTGACGCAGGATCCATTTGTCCTCGCCGTTACGGAGCTTCAGCTCGATGGGCAGACGCATCGCCAGCCGGACAAGCGCGAGATCGAGGAACGGTACACGCGTTTCTACGCCATGCCCCATGCTGGTGCGGTCGACACGTTGCAGTTCGGTGCGCCCGAGGTTGTGCAGCTTGTGCTGAAACAGGCGCTGCCGCAAGACCGGGTCAGGCTGCCGGTACATCTCGTAGCCACCGAAGAGTTCATCAGAACCGTCCCCGCAGAGAACGACTTTCACGCCGCTACTGTGGACCCGGGCGAAGAGCAGCCTGGAGATGACAGCGTTGATGACGTCGCCGTACTCGGTGAGTTCCGATAGCCGTATGGCCTCGCGCACGTCTGAGAGGTGGATATCGCCTGGGGTCAGCTCGATGACCTCGTGGTCGATGCCGAGGTCGCGCGTCACGCGGCGGGCGTACGAGATGTCGTCGCTGCCGGGAGTCCCGATCGTGAATGCCACGCAGTTGGGGTGCAGTTCACGTACGTGCAGGAGCGTCAGGGTGCTGTCGAGGCCGCCAGAGAGAATGACGCCGACTGTCAGATCGGTGTCGACCCGGACTCGGATACTGTCTTCCAGCGCGGCCCGTACCAGCTGGGCGGCCTGGCCGACATCGGTGATGGGCTCGTCGCCGTCCCCCATGGTCAGCAAGTCGACATAGGCGGTAACGGCTGGGTCCTCGGCGGGGGTTCCCCATCCGTGGTGGCCAGGAGGAATTTCAGTGACTGGCCCGCCCACCGGAACAAGCGACTTAAGCTCCGACGCTACGTATAGGTGGCCGCCGAAGCGGGACCAGTAGAGCGGTTTCACCCCGAGCGGGTCACGAGCCAGATAGACCCGGTTGAAGGCCCGGTCAACCACGGCGAACGCGAACTCGCCACGCAGCCGATGTACCGCCTGTGCCCCCCACTCAAGGAACGCCTCCAGGATCACTTCGGTGTCGCTGTCACTTCGCAGTTCGTGGCCGAGTGCGGCAAGCTCTGACCGCAAGGAGCGAAAGTTGTAAACCTCACCGTTGTAGCAAGCCGCCCATCGGCCGTCAGGCGAGTTCCAGGGTTGGATGGCCCGCTCCCGATCAACTATCTTCAGGCGCTGGGTGCCAAGGCGGTACCGATCACCGCTGAGCGTCTCTCGTACGTCTCCTCGCGGTGCGATCGCATCCAGCATCCGTTCAAAGACCGTTGTGTTCGGGTTCGGCCCAACGATGAGGGCGATACCGCACATATTGAAGGCCTTTCCTGCCGACGCTAGCGGTCGGCCAATTGGGCGTCGTAGGCGGCCTGCAGCCCATCGCACGCAAGCGGGTTTACGCACAAATGCCACGCCTGGCCCTCATCAATGATATTGAGCTGGCCTGCCCCTTGCCGCTCGATCAGTAGCCGGGCAAGCAAATTGTCCCGATCGAACTGGCGGAACCACCGCATCTCCACATCACAGGCGTATCCAACACAGTGAGAACTCGGCAGCACGGCGGCGTAACCCAGCGATCGCAGCCGATGCTGATGCTGGACGCTACGTACCAAGCTGGTCACCCAAAGTCGGGGGGTACGTGGCGGAAGCGCTGCGGCGATCTCGCGAGCGACCTCGTTGACGACTGCGATAACTGGCGGCCGCGAACGGGTGAAACGCAATCCGGCCGTGTGAGGACGGATTGTCGGTAGCGTCCGCCGCTGCGCCCAGTCCCGAGCCCGGCCCGGCAAACCGGCCGACTGGCCGCGGTACTGGAACTGCAGCACCTTGGCCGACCTGAGCGGCGTGAGATCCACCAGTTCGGTCGAGCGCAGCACATCGTTGTCGGAAACGAAAGGAGCCATCCCGCTCCACCATGCCGCATCGATCTGAGAAAGCAGGAATATCCGGATGAACGCTGGCAAGTCGCTCGCCGAGCTGCGGGTACTAGGCCGATAGTTGCGAGTCTCATCCACCAGGCGCGCCGTGACGGCATCCACACCTCCGACGAGGCGTGAGAGAACAGACGCGAACTCAGGTTGTCCAAGGCGCTCCACGGCAAACGCCTCGGCCGTGAGCAAATCGAAGGGCACCAAGCGTCTGCTGGCTGCCATCGCCAGATCATCGACCGCGGCCCGGTACTGCAGAAGTTGGGAATTTGGCAATATTGGGGCCACCTGAGCAACAGCCTCAGTGGCATCCAGCCGACCCGCCGACCTCGTATGCTTAGCCACCGCCGTTTGCCTCCCCGCCGGTTCTGCGATCATCCGCGCAGCCGCGAAATGATCATCTAACCCTGGCCACCGCATGTCCCTGACCCCGATGCCGGTCCTAGACTGCCAGGGCGTGCAGCTGTCGATGTCCCGTATTGCCGCGGTCGCACGAGAACGGATGGCGCACACGCCGCGCACCATTTTGCACCACTGTGACTACCGATGCAGGTGAAGGTACCAATAGGTCCCGCAGCCGGGCGGGACATCGGCTTCCGCCCGACGGCGGGCCACCGCCGGATCAGGTTCGAGGATCTCCGTGGGTACAAGCGGCAGGACGACCAGCCCGGCGCGCAGGTTATGGTGACCGCCGATCGTGGCTTCACGCCACAGGAGCCCGAGCCCGTGGAATGTCGAAGCGAAGCCCCCGGACGACTGCGTACTCGACCAAGACAGGATGTGCTCGTCGAGCTAGAACGAGCAGGCCTCGTACAGTCCGTGGCCGCGCCCGCTCACATGCCCTTACCCGCTAGGGGTGGGGCCTTCTCGTCGGCCAGGGCGTCACTACCAGGGACTATCGGCTTGTCGGTTGCATAGAGTATCATTGTCGCTACAATCAGTTTATGCGGCTGAGAGCGACGCTACCGCAGCGGACCCGAGCGAGCCGGGACAGCTGGCGGACACCCGGCCGCTGGCTAACTACAGACCTTCGTGCGCCACGTACCTGGGCGCGCTGTACCAGATGGACCTGGGGCGGGGCAGACGATGCGGGGAGATTGGGTCGCCCCGGTCATCTTCCTCATTGGTGGCTGGCGGACCCGGCTCGGGGGGCGCTGCTGACCCATCGGCAGCGCCAGTCGCAGGAAAAGGGGGCGATCCTTCGGTGACGGCGAACGCGGAAGAACCGCGCTGGAGCGCCGAGTGGCGACCGGCTCCCGACCCCACGAAGCTCACCACTGAGCAGCTACGCCGCGAGGTGGCCATGCTACGGGAGATCCTCGAAACCCGGCTCGACGGGTGTCCACGGTCATTCAGGATGACGATGTAGGCGCAGGTTCGCGTCACTGAGGTGGCGGATGTGGTGGGGGCAGCCCTTCGGGGTTGTCCTTTTTCGTGTGCGACGGCACGGTGATCACGTCGGAGATGGGTGCGGCCCTCCCCGTGTGATCTTTGGCGAGGTAACCGGGGAAGGCCGCGGGCTGACGCTTGGAGGCGTCGTGCTCACGGTAAACGGTGACAGGGATGCAGTCGAGCGGCAGCTGGGGAACGGGGAGCTGGCGTGCCCGTCGTGCGGCGGGGTGCTCGGGCGCTGGGGGAACGCGGTCACGCGCCCGGTCCGGCAGCTGAAGGGGGACGACGAGGTTGTGACGCCGCGGCGGTCGCGGTGCCGTGGCTGCCGGGCGACACATGTCCTTTTGCCTGCTCAGCTGCTATCGCGGCGGGCGGATGCGGGGGCGGTGATCGGCCGGGCGCTGGAGGAGAAGGCGGCCGGGGCCGGGCACCGGAAGATCGCGGGGCTGCTGGGGCGGCCGGAGTCGACGGTGCGGGGCTGGCTGCGGGCGCTGGCCCGGGGCGCGGGCCGGGTCCGGGAGCGGTTCACGGCGCTGGCGGCGTCGCTGGTGGCCGATCCGCCTCTTCCGGCTCCGGCCGGGTCGCCGCTGGCGGACGCGGTCGCTGCTGTCGCGGCTGCTGCCGCGGCCGCCGTGATGCTGCCCGGGGTGGGCGCGGTGGCGCGGTGGGAGCTGGCCGCGGCGGTGACGTGCGGGCTGCTGCTGGCCCCGTCATGGCCGGCGGTGAAGGCCAACGCGAGCTGGCTCTGGGCGGCGGCCCGCTGAGCCGGGATCCTCGGTGACGCCTGATTCACGGCGTTTTCACTGAGGAGGAAGCCCATGTCAGGGGCTGAGGAGGAACGTAAGAGGGCGGCGCGGGCCGAGCAGGTGGCGCTGTTCCGGTATCAGCTGGTCCGGGAGGCCGCCGACCCCGCGCTGAGCACACGGCAGCGCGGCCGGATGGTCCGCGAGATCGCGTCGAAAGCGCATCAGGGGCCGTTCGGGGAGCCGGTGACCGTGTCGCGCGGGACGATCGACCGGTGGATCCGGGCCTGGCGCGACGGCGGGTTCGCGGCGCTGGCCCCGCCGGCCCGGCAGGTGACCCTGCGGACGGACGCGGAGGTCCTGGAGATGGCAGCGGGGCTGAAGCGGGAGAGCCCGGCCCGGACCGCCGCCCAGGTGCGGCGGATCCTGGTGAAGGCGTGCGGCTGGTCGCCGTCGGTGCGGACGCTGCAGCGGCACTTCGAGCGGCTGGAGCTCCGGGCCCGGCCGGACGGGCTGCCGCCGGCGGCGTTCGGCCGGTTCGAGTGCGCGGCGCCGAACGAGATGTGGACCGGCGACGCCCTGCACGGCCCGCGCATCGCTGGCCGGAAGGCGTACCTGTTCTGCTTCATCGACGACCACTCGAGAGCGGTGATGGCCGCCCGCTGGGGCTATTTCGAGGACACCGTCCGGCTGGCGGCCGCGCTGCGGCCGGCGCTGGCCGCCCGCGGCGTTCCTGCCCGGCTATACACAGATAACGGCTCTGCCTTTGTCGACGCGGCGGTGAACCGGGCGGCGGCGAGGCTGGGAATCAAGATCACGCACAGCGCGCCCGGCCGCCCGGAAGGCAGAGGGAAGATCGAGCGCTTCTTCCGGACCGTCCGGGAGGAGTTCCTGGTCGAGATCGGCGACGGCTCCGGGGTGGCGAGCCTGGCGGAGCTCAACCGGCTGTTCACCGCCTGGTGCGAGCGCGTCTACCACGCCCGGCCGCACTCGGAGACCGGGCAACCGCCGATGGAACGCTGGCTGGCCGGGGCGCCGTTCCCGGTCCCGGATTCCGCGCAGCTGCGGGAGGCGTTCTTGTGGTCCGAGCACCGGATCGTCCGCAAGGACGCCACGCTCAGCCTGTTCGGTGTCTTCTACCAGGTCAGCGACCTGTCCCTGGCCGGCCGGAAGGCCGAGTGCGTCTTCGACCCGTTCGACATGTCGGTCCTGGAGGTCCGCTGGAACGGGCGGCCGCACGGCACCGCGGTGCCGCAGGAGGCCGGCCGTCACTCCCACCCGAAGGCGAGGCCCGAGCAGCCGGGCGTCCCGCCGGCGCTGACCGGGATCGACTACCTCGGCCTCATCCGGGCCGAGCACGAGGAAGCCGCCCGCCGGGACCGGATCCGCTATGGCGCCCTCGCCGCCGGCGAAGACGGCCAGGACCAGGACACGGCGGAGGGCGGCCGGTGACCGCCGTCCCGGCCGCGCAGGTCAGCGCCGTGCTCGCCGGGCCGCCCGCCTGTCAGCCGATCCCGCGGCAGGCGCCGCCGAGACCGCCGCCTACCTCACCGCCAAGGCCGCCGTCCTGGAGCGCATCGCCGCCGGGCGCGAGGCAGGCGGCTGGAGCCCCGAAGACGCCGAAGCCGCCCGCGACGCCGCCGCCCGGGCCGCGAGGCGGCCGACACCGCCGCGCTGGCCGCCGCGGCCGGCATCACCACCCTGGAGGACTGATGATCGACCTGAAAACCACTACGGGTTCACCCGGACCCCGTTCGGCAAGGACCTCGCCCCGTCCATGCTGCACCGCTACCCCGCCCACTCCGAGGCGGTCGCCCGCATCACCTGGTGCGCCCGCGAGCGGGCGCTCGGGGTCATCACGGGCGAAGTCGGCTCCGGGAAGACGGCCGCCGCCCGCGCCGCCGTCACCGCGCTCGACCAGACCCGCCACACCCTCATCTACCTGCCCGACCCGACGACGGGCACGAGAGGGATCCACCACCACATCGTGACGGCACTCGGCGGACGGCCTGCCTACGGATCGGCCGTGCTCGCCGCCCAGGCCGCCGCCCTCATCGCCGCCGAGCACGGCGAGCGCGGGAGGCTTCCCCTGCTGGTCGTCGACGAGGCGCACCTGCTGGGCCATGCCCAGCTGGAGGCGATCAGGCTCCTGACGAACGCGGAGATGGACGCTGCCAGCCCGCTCGCCTGCCTGCTCATCGGCCAGCCCACGCTCAGGAGAATGCTGCGCCTGGGCGTGCTCGCCGCCTTGGACCAGCGGATCGGACTGAGGTACGCGATGGCCGCCATGACGCCCGCGCAGACATCGGACTACATCACCCACCATCTGAAACTCGCCGGGCGGTCCGACACCCTGTTCAGCGACGACGCCATGGCCCTCGTCCACGACGCCGCCCGGGGCCTGCCGCGGGCCGTGAACAACATCGCCACCCAGGCACTCGTCGCCGCCATGGCCGACCGCAAGAACATCATCGACGACAGTCCGCCCGCACCGCAGTCAGCGAGATCACGTCAGACTGACCACCACCACGCCACCCCGCACACCAAGGCCCCGCCGGCTGACGCCGCCGGGGCCTTATTCACACCCGCACATGCTCACCACGAATGACGCCGACATCCTCATCCTGAA
>CAVZKY010000025.1:0-34466 GCA_963775825.1 uncultured Actinomycetes bacterium | reverse complement strand
TATTGGTATGCAACCTAACTCTGCGAACCTTAACGTGAGTGTCGAGCGCATCTCGGCCGGCATGTTCACGGCCGCCAACAGCCGAGGTGGCCAGATCACGGTGGGCTCCGGCGGCGGGGCCGACTTCACTCCGACCGAGCTGCTGCTGGTGGCGGTCGCCGGTTGTACCGCGATCGATGTGGACATCCTGACGTCACGCCGGTCCGAGCCGGGAAGTTTCCGGGTGGAGGCCGACGGGAAGAAGGTGCGCGAGGCGGACGGCAACCGGCTGACCGACATTCGGGTGACATACCGGATCACCTTTCCCGACGGTGAACAGGGTGATGCCGCCCGGGCCATCCTGCCGGATATCGTAAAGAAATCGCATGACCGGCTCTGCACGGTCAGCCGCACCATTGAGATCGGCACACCGATCGCCACCCGGATCGAGTAAGGCCGAATCGAGTGCTGGCGCATCAGTAGGCTGGCCCCATGCGGCGTGTTGTGATCGCGGGCGGGCATGGGAAGATCGCCCTCCTGCTGGAACGCCTCCTCGCCGAGCGCGGCGACCAGGCCGTCGGGCTGATCAGAGACCCGGGCCAGGCCGGCGACCTGCAGAAGGCTGGCGCCGAAGCGGCCGTGTGCGATCTGGAAACAGCGTCGGCCGATGAGGTCGCCGTACTGCTGGCCGGGGCTGACGCAGTGGTCTTCGCGGCGGGCGCTGGTCCGGGCAGTGGCGCCGCCCGCAAGGACACCGTCGACCGGGCCGCCTCCGTGCTGCTGGCCGAGGCCGCGGCACGGGCCGGCGTACGCAGGTTCGCGCAGGTGTCCTCCATAGAAGCCGGCCAGCCGCCGGAACCCGGCCGGGACGAGGTCTGGGCCGCTTACCTCACGGCCAAGACCGCCGCCGAGGACGATCTCGCGGTCCGGGACCTCGACTGGACCATCCTGCGCCCGGGCGGCCTCACCGACGCCGCCCCCACCGGAAGAGTCCGGCTCGCACCCCCGCCGGTCCCCCGGGGCACGATCCCCCGCGCCGACGTTGCCGCGGTCATCACCGCCCTGCTCGACGAGCCGGGCACCCGGCACCAGACGCTGGAACTCGTCAGTGGCGACACCCCGATCGCCGCAGCGGTGCGCAGCATCTCGTAAGCACCACGCCGGGATGGCGCCCCTCATCTCCCCCCGGGGTCGCGCTCCCCGGGAACCACGGGTACCGCGAGCGCCGGGCGGTATGGCGAGGAAGGCGGATCGGTGCGTGGTCCATGGCGGGCGGGCTCACGAGCCCAAGGGCACGGGCACGACGGTCTTGCTGATGAGTTCGCGGCGTACGCACTGCTCTGGTCGGATGAGTTCGACGGCGCGGCGGGAGCGCCGGCGGACGCGCGCGCCTGGCAGGCGGACATCGGCGGCCACGGGTGGGGCAATCAGGAGCTGCAGTACTACACCGACGGCACCGGCAACGCCGCACTGGACGGTGAAGGTCATCTCGCCATCGTGGCCCGGCAGGCGGACCCGCACGTGGACGGTCATCGTTATGACGGCTGTGGATACACGTCCGCCCGGCTGACCAGCAAGGACCGGGTGTCTTTCCGCTATGGCCTGGTCGCGGCGCGGATCAAGTTGCCGCGCGCCCGCGGGATCTGGCCCGCGTTCTGGATGCTCGGCCAGGACTTCGACGTCACGGGATGGCCCCGGTGCGGCGAGATCGACATCATGGAGTCCTTCGGGACCGGCCCCGCAGTGATCCACGGAGCGGCCCACGGGCCCGGGTACACCGGCGGCGCGGGCATCTCCGGCTCGCGGACCGTCGGCTCATCCCTGGGGCACGACTTTCACGTCTACTCGGTCGCCTGGGAAGTGAGGCGAATCCGCTGGTACATCGACGGCAAGCTCTACCACACCGTGACGCCTGGCGACCTGCGCGGCAAACGCTGGGTCTTCGACCATGACTTCTTCCTGCTCCTGAACGTCGCCGTCGGCGGCGTCGCGTCGCAGAACCCGGGCCGGTCGGTCCGCTTTCCGCAGACCATGCTGATCGACTACGTGCGCGTCTACACGCCTGGCGGATGAGATATCCGGGTGGCGCCGTCCGGGGCGACCTGCTTGCGGCCCTGCCAGGGGCCGCGGGCGGGGGCCCGCACCGTGGCCCGGATGTCGCCCATCAGCTCGATGCTCAGAGTGACCTGGTCACCGGGAGCGAGCCACGGGTACTCCTCCGGGGAGTGCCGATTGGACAGTTCCAGGATGCAGCCGCCCTGGCAGGTGCCGCTGCCAATGATCGAGCCTGCTTCCACCCGGGAGTTCCAGGAGGCGTAGGAGAGCAGGTCCTCAAACGACCAGTACGCCGAGGACCAGTGGTCGCTGCCGTACTGGCGGCCGTTCACGCTGGAGGTCATCAGCAGGTCGTAGCCGTTGCCACTGCGGCGCGCGGCCAGCTCGTCCGGGGTGACGAGGATCGGGCCCAGCGAGGAGCCGAAATCCTTGCCCTTGAACGGGCCGAGCCGGCCGTCCATCTCGCGGAACTGCAGGTCACGGGCGGACCAGTCGCAAAGGATGCAGAAGCCCGCGATCCGGTCGGCGGCCCCGTCCGGTGGGACCGAAACCGCTTCGCGGCCGATGACCGCACCCACTTCCAGCTCGAAGTCGAGCCGCTCCGATCCGCCCGGGATCTCGATCGGGTCCCGCGGGCCGCGGATCGTCGCCGCGTTGCTGAAGTAGCCGATGGGCTGCTCGTACCAGACGTCCGGGCCGCGGCTCATCCCGGACTTGCGCCAGCTGGGCAGGACGTGCTCCTCGAAGACCATGAAGTCACGCATGGAGACCGGGTCGACGGGCTTCAGCAGGGTGAGCGCGTCCAGGCTGGACTCGCCGGCCGGGTCGGCGTGGATCGCATCGGCCAGCCGGCGCAGGGCCTCACCCTCGTCACCGAAATACGGCTCGAGCCGGGATTCGGTGCGGGCCAGTTCGGCCACGCCGTCGGGCCGGACGACGCCCAGCCGAGGCCCCTGCTCTGTGTGTGCCTTGACGAATCGCACGCTGCCCCAATCAGTGAGTGTGGGCCAACCAGTTCGTGTGTCTGGGCCGCCCGGTTCCGCGACGGTCTGCCGGGAAGCCGGTCACGCGACCCCGGTGCGGTTGCGGACCAGGTGCGCGATGGTGACCGCGGCCACCAGGCCGGCGCCGTGGAAGGCGTCCTGCACCCAGCCGCGGTAGCCCAGGATCTGCAGTCCGATGATGCCCGTTTCCAGGAAGTAGATGCCAATGAACGTGCCGATCGGGTTGAACTGCCCCGGCGCCACGACTGCCGTGCCGAGGAACACCGCAGCCAGGGCCTGGTGGGCGATGTCAGGGATTCTTCTAGCAGAAATCGATTTCAATATGGATACTCGTTGCTTGGAGCCAGGATCGTCCGACGTGGTACGGTTTCCCAAAAGCCGGAGGAGAGCTGATGCGTGACCCCGCGGCCCCCCGGACGCTGAGCCGGGCGGTGTACGCCGACATCCGCGCGGACATCCTGGCCGGCCGTTACGCACCCGGGGCGAAGCTGAGCCCGCGGGCCATCGCCACCCAGTCCAAGGTGAGCCTGTCCGTGGTGCGGGAGGCGCTCACCCGGCTGACCGAACAGGACCTGGTGGTCGCCGAGCCACAGCTCGGGTTCTCGGTCGTCGGCCTGGACATCGATGACGTGCGGGACATCTCCAAGGTGCGGATCCTGATCGAGGGTGAAGGACTGCGGGAGGCGATCGAGCACGCCGACGTGGAGTACGAGGCCCGGGTCGTGGCCAGCCACCACCGGCTGTCGCGCACCCAGTACCTGACCGGCGAGGCGGGCGAGACGGTCACCGAGGACTGGGCCCGCGCGCATGCGGAGTACCACAGCGCGCTGCTCAGCGCGTGCCCGAGCCCCCGGCTCCGCGACCTGGCGGCCAGCCTGAGGGAGACCGCCGAGCTGTACCGGCGCTGGTCCGGCTCGTTCGCCACCGACCAGGCCCCCCGCGACGTGCCCGCCGAGCACCGCGGGCTGATGGAAGCGGCGCTCGATCGCGACGCGGAACGGGCCGTCGCTCAGCTCACCGACCACATCAACAAGACCGCGCTGCTGCTGGAGTTCTACGTGGAGCATCAGCTGCTGCCGCCGGGCGGTGAACTGGGCACGGTCGCGGGTGACGCGGCCGGGTAGGCAGCGGGTTGACGATGACCACCAATCCGGAAGCCCCGGAGTCTCCGGACGGCGAGAGAGTGATCGGCTCGGCCGGCACGGTCAGCTGGCCTGGTCGGCGCGCGGTTGGCCGGCCCGGCGGCGCGGAGCGGCGGACGGCACCGCGGCCCCGGCGTCGAGGTCCAGCAAGATGGCCGCGGTGCGGTCGACGTGCGCCTCGAACAGCAGCACGGCGCGTCCGGCGTGGTGCGCCAGCGCGGCCTCCATCAGCTCCCGGTGCTCGCTTGGCCATGGGCAGGATAATATCTCCGACCCGGAAATCGATTATATATTGACAATCGACTTTCGGGCTGACCACGATGAGAACGCTCAACGTACCCGGCGAATGGAGTTCACGTGCGTATCGTCAACATCGGCCGGCGGCTCGTTCTGCTGGATGCCTCGGGCACCGGCCTGGACGTCGAGAAGGCCAGCGACGGCCGGTTCTCCAGCGACCCGCAGGCGATCTTTACCGAGTGGGACGAGTTCCGGGAGTGGGCGGCGGCCCGCGGGGACCTCGGGGACGTCGCGGTCGACCCGGCTGAGCTCGGCGCGCCGGCGCCTCTTCCGCGGCAGGTTTTCGCCATCGGGCTCAATTATGCCGACCACGTCAGCGAGTCGAAGATGGGGCGCCCCGATTCGCCGACCGTGTTCACCAAGTTCCAGAGCAGCATCACCGGGCCGAACGCCACCGTCGAGCTGCCCAGCCGGTACGTCGACTGGGAGGTCGAGCTCGTGGTCGTGATCGGCCGGCTGGCGCACCGCGTGAGCGAGGAGGCCGCCTACGGCCACGTGGCCGGGTTCACCGTCGGGCAGGACCTTTCTGAGCGGATCGTCCAGTTGGCCGGGCCGGTGCCGCAGTTCTCGCTGGGCAAGTCCTACCCCGGCTTCGCCCCGCTCGGGCCGGCGCTGGTCACCGTGGACGAACTCGGCCACCCGGACGACCTGGAGCTCGGCTGCCGGCTGGGCGACGAGGTGCTGCAGCTCGGGCGGACCCGGGACATGATGTTCAACGTGCCGGAGCTGATCTCCCAGCTGTCGGCCGTCTGCCCGCTGCTGCCCGGCGACATCATCTTCACCGGCACCCCGTCGGGGGTCGGCAACGCCCGCGACCCGAAGCGGTTCATCCCGCCGGGCGCGGTGCTGACCAGCCACATCGAGGGCATTGGCGAGCTGCGCAACGAGTTCGTGGCGGGCCCGCGTTACGAGGACTCAGAAGGCGGGAACTGACATGGCTCTGCACCGGCTGACCCGGGTCACGATCGGGGTCCCCAACGTCGAGGAAACGGCCGGTTACTACGGCGAGTTCGGGCTGACCGAGAGCCGGGCCGAGTCCCCGGCCGCCGGCGCGGCAGGCCCCGGCACGGCAGGCCCCGGCACGGGCGGCCCCGGCACGGCAGGCCCCGGCACGGGCGGCCCCGGCACGGGCGGCCCCGGCGCGGGCGCTGGCGAGCGCAATTTCAGCACCGGCGATGGCGGCGAGCAGCTGCGGCTGGTGGCCACGCCCAGGCGCCGGCTGGTCGAGCTGCGGGTCGGCGCGGACGACCCAGACGACATCGAGCGGGTGGCCGGCTCGCTGGCCCGGCTCGGGGTATCCGCGGAACGGTCCGGTAACGGGGTCCGCAGCTACGATCCGGGCACCGAGGTGACGGTCGTGGTGGAGATCGCCGACCGGATCAACCAGGAGGACACCCCGTCCCCGCCGTACAACACACCCGGCCACATTGCCCGGCCGGACACCCGCGCGCCGGGCGTACTGCGCGAGGACCGGGTCCAGCCGCGCAAGCTGGGACACGTGGTGCTCGGCTCGACCGACCAGGAGGCCTCGCAGAGGCTGTTCACCGAGGGCCTCGGCTTCAAGATCAGCGACACCGTACCGGGGCTGGCCGCGTTCATGCGCTGCTCCACTGACCACCACAACGTGCTCGTCCAGCAGGCGCCGCTGGCCTTCCTGCATCACACATCGTGGCAGGTCAACGACATTGATGAGGTGGGCCGCGGGGCGACGATGATGCTGGAGAAGGACCCCGCCCGGCACGTATGGGGGCTGGGCCGCCACCACGTCGGGTCCAACTTCTTCTGGTACCTGCGGGATCCGGCCGGGAACTTCTCCGAGTACTACTCCGATCTGGACTGCATCGTTGACGACGCGCTGTGGACACCGCGGACCTGGGAAGGCCTGCGCGGCCTGTACAACTGGGGCCCGCCGCCGCCGCCGTCGTTCCTCGCCCCCGAGGACCTGGCCGGCCTGATGACCGGCGTGCACGGAGGGCGCTGACGGCGACCCGCGCCGGCCGACCACGGTCGTCTCCGGCCGCAGGGGCTGGCGCGGCTCAGGCCGGCCCGGATCAGGTGGCCGTCGACGTGGACGGGTTCTACCTGCCGTGGCTGCAGGAAATCGGCGGTGAGGCGATCGTGGTCCGCCCGGACTTCTACTTCTTCGGCACGGCGGCGAAGGCCGCGGACGTGCCCGCCCTGCTGCAGGAACTGTTCGCCAGGCTCGACCTCACCCCGAACCGGTCGCCTAGGGCGACCTCGCTGAGCTGGCCAGCTGACGTCCGCCGGGAATTCACCGAAGAGCTCCGCCACCATCTCCGGGGCAGACCGACCTACCTCTCGCCCAGCAGACAACGCTCACGATGGCTGACGTCCAGGCGGGGTAGCGGAAGCTAGGCGGACCGCTGGACCGGAAGCCGGGCAGAACGGCGGGGCAGCCGTCCTCCGACTGCCCCGCCAGACGGAGCCGGTCAGCAGTTGATCAGCTCCGGCGACTGGTTGAGAAGCTGGGCGCGCGGCGATACGAACCGGCGGTACTGGTCCTCGCCCGCGCCCGGCCCGAACACCCCGACCCGGTGGCAGTTCTGGAACGCCACCCGAACGCCGAAATGACGTTCCAGCGCACCACGCATCGCGTCGCTGGCCATCATGCGCAGCAACTGCCCCTGGGCCTCCAGGCTCGGCGGCGGCACCTGATCCTCCGCGAACCGCTCACCCGTTTGCTGGGCCTGACCGGCCAGGGTGCTCACCACCCCCCAGGCGTACGGCAGCGATTCGCGGATACAGGCGAGGAAATCCTCCTCGCGGACCTCACCCTGCTCAGCCTGCTCAAGCAGCGCCGTGGGGACGTTCAGTGACATGGTGACTCCTTTCGACTGCGGTACGTGACGAACCTTAGTGATAATAGTTTTCATTTTCATTCACGTCCAGTAGCTCCCGGCGGGGCTGCTTAAGCAGCTGCCCTGGGGGCTGGTTGGGGCGGAAAATCAGGGCGTGGCTACGTTGTTTCTGATGGTCGGGCTGCCGGGGGCGGGCAAGACCACGCGGGCGAAGGAACTGGCGGCGGAGCACGGCGCGCTGCGGCTGAGCCCGGACGCCTGGATGATCCCGCTGTTCGGGGAATCGGACGCGGGCGGTAAACGGGACGTGCTGGAGGGACGGCTCATATCGCTGGCCCTGGAAGCGGTGAAACTGGGCACCAGCGTGGTCCTCGACTTCGGGTTCTGGAGCCGCGATGAGCGATCGGCGCTGCGGTGGTTCGCGACGTCGGCCGGGGCATCGGCTCAGGTGATCTATCTCCCGCTAGACCGGGCCACCCAGATCGGCCGGATTCAGCAGCGCTGGACGCATGCGCCTCATGAGACGTTCAAGGTGACCGAGGCGGACATGGACACCTGGCGGACACTGTTCGAGGTTCCCGATGCGGCGGAACTGAACGGCGCTGAACTCGACGGGCCGCCGCGAGAATGGCCGAGCTGGCCGGACTGGGCCGCCGCGCGCTGGCCGTCGCTCGCGGATGACTGAGCAGGCACGCCTCCCCACCTGCGCGGGCAGTCCTGGTCAGGAGTCGGTCACCGGATCTGTGTCGGCGTCGATATCGCCGCTCGACTCGCTGACGGCCGGGGCACCGCTAAGGTCGTCCAGCAGTTCGAGCACTTCGTCCGGGGAGAGGTCTTCCACCTCGGCGGCGAACTCGGGCGGGACGATCGCCGCCAGGCGCTCCCCGTGCTCGGTCAGGTAGACGATCTGGCCGCGAGCCGCCGCGCGCGCCGCGGCCGCGATCTCGCTGGGAGCCTGGTCGAGCGGAATCTCGCGCACGCCTCGAATGTATGCGCAGGAGAACCCGTGTGGCGGGATACACGCCGGAGCATCACCGGCGGGAGAAGCGGTGACGAGCCTATGCTTTCGTGGTGGCGGGTTACCGCTGAGCCGACCTGAGGCTGCGCCCCCGTCCACGGTCGGCCCACCCGGCACCGCTCACCGCCGCCCCGCGTGCGCTGTGGCCTAACCCATAAATAAATCGGTGCCCCTGGTGCTGCTGTGACTACTGAGCCATAACCTGCGTCCCGTCAGCGACACCCGGCCTACGGGGTGCGTACTCAGGGTTATTCACTGAAAGCGCTCCCCGTAAGCATCGGTGCCCCGCACTGTGGCACCGCACGCCGCCGGAGACCGGGCTCTGGGTGCCTGCGCCGGTCTGAAATGCTTCGGATATGAGCGCCAGCAGTCATGAACACCCGAATCTGGGGCCGCCGGAGCTGATCGAGGTGGCGGACGGCGTCTTCGCCTACGTCCAGCCCGACGGATCGTGGTACATCAACAACACCGGCTTCGTCGTCGGCCCCGCGTCGGTGATCAGCGTCGACGCCTGCTCGACCGAGCGCCGCACCCGTGCCTATCTCAACCGGATCGCCACCGTCAGCAAGGCCCCGGTCAGCATGCTGATCAACACGCACCACCACGGCGACCACACCTACGGCAACTCGCTGTTCGGCACGGCCACGATCATCGCCCAGGAAAAGTGCCGGGACGAGATGATCGCGTTCGGCCCGCCCGGCAACACCGGCATCTGGGAACCGGTCGACTGGGGCGAGGTGACGCTCGCGCCACCCACCCTGACGTTCGCCGACCGGGTGCGGCTATGGTCGGGCGACCGCCCGCTGGAGGTGAGCTACGTCGGTCAGGCGGCGCACACGAGCAACGACAGTCTGGTGTGGCTCCCGGAGCAGGAGGTGCTGTTCTGCGGTGACCTGCTGTTCAACGGCGGCACCCCGTTCCTGCTGCTGGGCTCGGTCAAAGGCGCGATCGACGTGCTGACCAACGTGGTGGCGCCGATCCCGGCCCGGGTCATCGTGCCCGGGCACGGCGCGCCGTGCGACCACGCGCTGATCGGCACGGTGGCCGGCTACCTGGAATTCGTCCTGGTCACTGCCCAAAAGGGGATCGACGCGGGCCTTTCACCGCTGGAGACGGCCCGCCAGACCGAGCTGGGCGAGTATGACGGCTGGCTGGACCGCGAGCGCATCGTCGGTAACCTGCACTGCGCCTACGCGGACCTCGGTGCGTCCGGCGGGGTTGACGTGATCGCGGCCCTGACCGACATGATCGCGTACAACGGCGGCCAGCCCTTGTCCTGCTTCGCCTAGGTGCGGCTTACCCCGCGGCTGCGGGTCCTGCTCGCGTTCGTGTGCGCCCTCGTCCTGGTGGACACGGTCTTCTTCACGGCCCTGACACCGTTGCTGCCGCACTACGCCAGCGCGGACGGGCTGTCGAAGGCGGGCGCCGGGCTGCTGGTCGCCGCCTACCCCCTCGGCACCCTGGTCGGCTCCCTGCCGGGCGGGGTGCTCACTGCGCGGCTGGGCGACCGGCCCGTGGTCCTGCTCGGGTTGGTGCTGATGAGCGCGGCCACACTCGTCTTCGGCTGGTCGTCGGCCCCGGTCGTGCTGGACACCGCGCGTTTCGTGCAGGGGATGGCCGGCGCGTGCACCTGGGCGGCCGCCCTGGCCTGGCTGGCCCGGGCGGCCCCGGCGGAACGGCGCGGTGAACTCCTCGGCGTCGCGTTCGGCGCCGCCGTGGTCGGGGCGCTGTTGGGCCCCGTGGTGGGCACCATCGCGGCCCGGGCGGGAACCGGGCCGGCCTTTAGCGGCGCCGCGGTGCTGGGCGCGGGACTGGTGGCGGTGGCGTTCATCGTTCCGCGCCCGGACCGGGCCGAGCCGCAGCGGTTGCGGGAGGCGTGGCCCGCGATCCGGGACCGCCAGGTCGGCACCGGAATGTGGCTGACCATGCTGGCGGGGCTGGGCTTCGGGGTACTGGATGTCCTCGCGCCGCTGCGGCTGAGCCGGCTGGGGGCGGGTGCGATCGTGATCGGCGCGACCTTCCTGGCCGAGGCGGCCATCGAGGCGGTCCTGTCCCCGCTCGCCGGCCGGCTGTCGGACCGGCGCGACCCGCTGGTCCCGGTCCGTCTCTCGCTGGCCGTGGGCGTGGCCGTCAGCTTGCTGGCGCCCGTGCTCCGTCCCGCCGCGTGGCTGGTGGCCCTGCTCATCCTGGGCATGCCGGCCTTCGGCACGCTCTTCACCCCGGCGATGGCCCTGCTCAGTGCTGGCGCGCAACGGCTTCAGGTCAACCAGGGGCTGGCCTTCGGGATGACCAACCTGGCCTGGGCGGCGGGGCAGGCCGTCGCCGCGGCCGGCAGCGGGGCGCTGGCCCAGGCGACGTCGGATATCGTGCCGTACTCGCTGCTCGCCGCGGCGTGCCTGGCGAGTTTGATCTTCCTGTGGCGAGCACGCCGATCCTGGGCCGCCAACATGTCATGAGCAAAAATGGCCTTGACTCATTACTGCGTGCTTGACTACCGTCGCCGGGGGTAGGTCGCTCATCGACATCAGGAGGCGCAGTGGTGCAGGCCACGCGTGCCGTCCGCTCCGGCCGGCAGGCCACGCGTGCCGTCCGCTCCGGCCCGGCGGGCGCGGGTCTGGCCCTCGCTGTGCTGTCCGCGGCGACGTTCGGCACGTCGGGCACCTTCGCCTCGGCGCTGATCCGGGCGGGCTGGAGCCCGGCCGCGGCCGTGGTCGTCCGTATCGCCGTGTCAGCGCTGATCCTCACCGTTCCCGCCCTCATTCAGTTGCGTGGCCGGTGGGGCCTGCTGCGGCGGGCCGCGCCCCGGGTGGCGGTCTACGGCCTGCTGGCCGTGGCCGGGCTGCCAGCTGTTCTACTTCAACGCCCTGCAGCGGATACCGGTCGGCGTGGCACTGCTGCTGGAATACCTCGGCGCGGTGCTCGTGGTCCTCTGGGCCTGGCTGCGGCACGGCCAGCGGCCGCGGCGGCTGACCGTCACCGGCACGGTCTCAGCGATCGCCGGCCTGGTGATGGTGCTCAACCTGACCGGGACGGGCCACATCGACCCCGTTGGGGTGATGTGGGGCCTGCTGGCGGCGGGCGGTCTCGCCGTCTACTTCGTGCTGTCGGCAGCCGCGGAGGAGCCGCTCCCCCCGATCGTCATGGCCTGGGCGGGCATGTGCGTCGGGGCCGCTGCGCTGGGCCTGATCGGCTTGGTCGGCGCGCTGCCGATGAAGGCTACGGCGGCCGATGTGGTCTTCCTCGGCCACCGGGTCAGCTGGCTGGTGCCGGTGCTCGGGCTCTCGCTGGTGGCCGCGGTGATCGCCTACGTGGCCGGCATCGGGGCGGCCCGGCGGCTGGGAGCCAAGCTGGCCTCCTTCATTGGCATGACCGAGGTGCTGTTCGCCATCCTGTTCGCGTGGCTGGCGCTGGGCCAGCTGCCGTCGCCCGTCCAGTTCCTGGGCGGCGCGTTCATTCTGGCCGGGATCGCGCTGGTGCGCGCCGGGGAACGGGCGCCCGCCCGGCCTGCCGATGAGCGCCCGGTGGCCAGCGCGGCCCAGCCGTATGAGCCGAGCCGCACCTAGACGCGTCCGGGCTCAAGACGACAGGAGTTGGGCCCGCGGCTGGGGCCGACTTGAGCCCGCGGCTGGAGCCGACTTGAGCCCGCGGCTGGGGCCGGCGCCGCCGCCGGCTATTTCGGCGGCAGGCTGCGGGCGTGCGCGACGCCCCGTGCCACCCAGCGGCGCAGGTCGTCGTCTTCGGAGCACACGCTGGCGTCGACCAAAATCCAGCCCTTCATCGGGCGGCCGCTCATATCGAACGGGCGCGTCCCGGGCTCGGCCAGCAGCGTGGCCTGCTCTCCGGGATCGGAGTGGACCAGCAGGCCGTCGCCGTACACCCCGACCGCCAGATGGCCGCCGACCAGGACCGCGAGGCCGCCGAACATCTTCTTCTCGGTCCGTCCGGGCTCGTCGCCCAGCATGTCCAGCAGCCGGGCGGCCAGGCCTTCGTCGTAAGGCACACACGCATAATCGCACGTCGCGAGGACCGGCGGACCGAAGGACAGGCTCTGGTCGGCCCCCGGAATGCCGGGCGGAACGGCGCCGGAGCGCCCCGATCACAGGCCACACAAGACGGAAATCCGTCGGTCGCACCGACCCTGATGGCCCGCCTGATCGGCGCTGCTGGCGATGGCCGCCGCCTTGGACATGGGTGGCGGCCTGGACGTAGGCTGACTGCACCCAGGACGCGGCCGTCTGCCTGAAGGTGACAACATGGAGATTACCGCGCACGCGGTTGCGGCCTGCAGACTGGCCCTCCAGGAGGCGCTGGTGCTGTCATTACTGCAGACGTCCAACTCGAATACCGGCCAGCAGGAAAGCGCCAACGCCAGCCAGCATCACTGCTCAATGAGACAGACGGTGATTCAGTGAACGGGGTGATCTTCGCCGGTTCGACCCAGGAGCACCCCCTGCCGCCGGACACCGAGACGCGGCTGGCCTCCTTCACCGAGCTGGTCGCGACGGCGATCGCGAACACCGACAGTCGTGCCTCGCTCGCCCGGCTGGCTGAGGAGCAGGCGGTGCTGCGGCGGGTGGCCACACTGGTGGCGCGAGGCGTGCCGCCCGTCGAGATCTTCTCGGCCGTCAGCGACGAGGTCACCCGCCTGTTCGGGGCGCAGGCGGTGGTCCTCAGGTTCTCCCGCGACGGCCCGGCGGTCGTTTTCGTCGGCGTCCCGAAGACCCTCGATATCCCTGTCGGGACGCGATGGGAGTTCCAGGCCGGAATGGCGTCGGCGGAGGTCTACCGCACTGGGCGCTCCGCCCGTGTCGACGCGATGGACTGGTCATCGGCCAGCGGGCCTGTCGCGGGAGCGGCACGTCGCCTGGGTATCGTCTGCTCGGTCGCGAGCCCGATCGTCGCCGAGGGCCGTCTGTGGGGCGCGATGAACGTTGCGTCCACCGACGAGCTTCTGCCGGCCGGTATGGAGGAACGCCTGGAGAAGTTCACCGAGCTGCTCGCCACCGCGATCGCGAATGCGGAGAGCAGGTCGGAGCTGGCCGCCTCGCGCCGGCGGATCGTCGCCGCATCGGACCAGGCCCGCCGCCGGATCGAGCGCGATCTGCATGACGGTACCCAGCAGCGACTGGTCTCGCTCGCACTGGCGGCGCGCACCGCAGAGGCCGAGGTTGCGGCCGGCCGGGGCGACCCGCGAGCTTATCTGGCCCGCATCGCGGCGGGACTGGCCGACGCGGTGGCCGAACTGCAGGAGCTCTCGCGCGGGATCCACCCGGCGGCCCTTTCCGAGCACGGCCTGGGCCCGGCGCTGCGCACGCTCGCCCGCCGTTCCCCGGTACCAGTCGACCTCGATATCACGACGAATGCGCGCTGCCCCGAGCCGACCGAGGTCGCGGCGTACTACGTCGCATCCGAAGCGCTGGCCAACACGATGAAGCACGCACACGCCGCGCACGCCGAGATTTCGCTCAGCACGCGCCACGGCAGCCTGCTGCTGTCGATCCGCGACGACGGCGTGGGCGGGGCCAATCTGGCACGCGGTTCCGGCCTGGCCTGCCTCACCGACCGCGTTGAGGCCCTGGGCGGCTCGATCCACCTCCACAGCACGGCCGGGGCCGGGACACACATCACAGTGGATCTTCCACTCGAGCACGAGTCGGCTCAGGGTGCCGGCTGATGTGTGCGGGGCCAGATCAGCTCCACTGACGTCGGCCCGCACGCCCCGGCTTCACCGGGCCTCAGTCGTTCTCCTTGCACATCCGCTGATTCCTGCTGGCCGGTAGCCGGATTTGGCGCTGGCCGTGAAGACGTCAGCGGGCCTGGCCGCCAAGCTAGACAGCAGCGGGCACGAGCCCCATCAACGCAAGGGTAGGAAGCGAGGCACAAACGATGGATATTCTGGCTACGAAGGCGTCGCTTCCCCGATACCAGGCGCCGCGCAGGTTCAACGCCGTCCGGGCCGAGGCGCTGTTCATGTCGACCCTGCAGCCCTCCGAATCGCCCTCCCCCAGCCAGGTCCGCCGCGCCGTCGCGACGACGCTACGCCGCCTTGGAGTCCGCGGCTGCGCCGCACAGGCGGCCGGTGAGTTCGGCGACCATCCGGACGCCGCGGTGGCCAGGATGAGCTGGGCGCTGATGACGATCCACATGGTCTACCCGGCGCCAGCGATGGCTCTGGCTCCCAGGCAGCGATCACTCGCGTTTGCGAGCTGATCAAGGACCCGATGCGCGAACGCGGAAGGCCGAGCAGGCGTGCTCGGCGGATAAGCCGTCCGGCACCCGCCGGGCGGAGGCTGAGGCAGGCCGACCGGGCTATCAGTCGGCGCCGACAACCTTGAAGTCCTGGTTGACGAAGACGTGGTGCGGCCAGTTGACCCCGATGTAGTGGACCTCGTACTCGCCATTGCTCAGCTTCACAACACGGTCGACGATGGCCCCCGGATAGGCGGCCAGCGCAGCTTCCGTCGCCTTATTCGCTGCCGTTCCGCTGACGATCGTCCCCGACCCCTGACTGTAGTTCGCCGGGATCTGACCGACCTGCTTGGACGTGGTCGGTGTACCGCGCTGGAACGGGATCACCTTTGCCGCCGAGGAAGTCGAAGATCCCCTGCTAGTCGGCTCCACGATGACCTGCGTGGCCGTGATGGTCGTACTGTTGGTCGTCCCGAGTACGAGGACGCTTTCGCCGTTGGTAACGGCACTCGCCGAGGCCGGGCTCGTCCCCTTCTCGTACGTCGTGGCGGACGCCTCGTCGATGGTCGCCTTCTGACCCGCTGACGTCGTCATGGTGAAGCTCGAAGCGGACACGCTGTCGACCGTGCCGGCTGCCCCCCCTGCGGCCGGTCCAGACCGAGCATGGGATGCCTCGCCGCCGGATCCCCCAGCGGAGCCGCTGCTGGGAGCGGCTGAGCTGCTGCTGGAAGGGGCTGAGCTGCCGCTCGAAGCAGGCGAGCCGCTGCTGGACGTTGCGCTGAGGATCCCGTAGGAACCGCCCGCGATCACGATGGCCGCGGCGCCACCCGCGATGGCCTTGCTGAGCTTGCTGGAAAACATTTGCTGGGTCCTTTCTTGGATGCCATATCTGAGGATGGCAACCGGCGCTGGAGCAGCGATGAAAGCAGCCCGAAAGATTGGCGGGAGATTGTCCGGTACAAGCCGAGAATTAGCTCTGAGGATTAGCTGAGGCTTAAAACTGTGGATCGGCCGTGCCCGACGCGCTCAGGGGCCAATTAAAGTGACCGGAAGCGACAGCCCGAGAACGACGCTGACCGTCCTAGCGCGGAACTGATACGGTCTTCGGGATGCTGGCCAGCGAGAACACACACAAAATGGCGAGCAGGATGGAGAAAGCCAGTACGGCCCGGAAGTCCCCGATGAACCCGGAGGCCACTCCGACACCGACCACGGGGATTATCAGGCCGGTGTAGCACGCGACGAAAAAGGCGGATATGGCCTGGCCGCGCCGCCCGGGCGGGGCCAGCCGATTGGCCGTGGCCAGGCTGCCCAGGAAGACGGCACCGACGGCCACCCCGCCCACGATCGTGCCCGCCAGGAACAGGGCCATTCCGGCCTGGGACAGGGCTGCGACGATCAGGGCCAGTGCGGCAAGGAACAGGCCAAGGCCGGCCATCACGATCCGGCGGCTGTTGAACCGGGACAGCAGCAGCTGGGTGACGGCGCCCACCGCCAGCAGCAGGAACACGACGCCACCCTGGATGGCGTGGCTGGGCTGATGCAGCACGTCCCCGACGAAGGTGGGCGCCAGCGCGGAGAACAGCCCGAGCAGGGAGAAGGCGGCGAATCCGGCCACTCCGGCCGCGACGAACTCGCCCCGACCCCGTTCGGGGATGCCGAGGCCGGCGAAGTGGAAGGTGGGCCGCTGGCGCGGGCTGACCGTTTCGGGCACGAGGAACAGGCACACGGCAGCGGCCGCCAGCACCACCAGATACACCTCGAACACCAGCACCGTGGGGTGGGGCGCGTACTGGGCGAAGAGCCCGGCCATGAGGGGACCAAGACCGAGACCGCCCATGTTCACGACCGTGGCCGTCAGGGATGCCCGGCGGCTGGCCGAGGCCGGGACCAGCTCGGTCAGCGTGGCCGTCGCCGTGCCGGTCATCAGGCCCGCCGACAGCCCCGACAAGATCCGGCCGACGAACAGCACTCCCACGTCGGGAGCCAGGATGAACACGACAGTGCTCAGCACGCTGGCCCCGAGGGCCGTGGCCAGCACCGGTTTACGCCCGGCCTGGTCGGAGGCTCGCCCCGCCAGCAGCAAGGTGGCCAGGACCGCGGCGGCGTAGACGGCGAAGGTCACCGTCACGATGGCCGCGGAGAAGTGCCACTGGGCCTGGTAGATGACGTACAGCGGGGTCGGCAAGGTGGTGCCGAGCATGGTGGCGGTGAAGACGGACGCCAGCAGCCAGAACGCGACCCGGCGGGGAACGGCCGGCCTGCTGTGCTCGGCGACGAGCGAATCGCCAAGGCAATCGACACAGGGCTGGTCGGGAATGCGGCCGGGGGCTGGTCCAGTAGTGGCCTGCCTCGTAGCGCCCGGCTCCCCGCACGGGTGAGTACCTCATGCCCTCCAACGATGGCCCCCGTAGGGGCCGGGGTCATTGGCGCCAGGGGCAAATGTGCGGCTCCGGGTAGCGGCACCCGCGACTCCTGCTAGCAGCAATGCGGCCGCCAGGTTCCTGCCGCCATGCTGGAGCTGGTGACCTGGCCGGCGGCCGTCGGCGGGCGGGCACGGCAGGAGAGGAGCCGTTATGGCACGGGCAGCTGGGAACGACCGCGACGCGACGGTGGCGGTGCTCGGCGCGGGCATCATGGGGTCGGCGATGACCCGCAATCTGGTGGCCGCGGGCTTTGACACGCTGGTGTGGGACCGGTCGTCGCAGGCCACAGGCCCGCTGGCCGACGCGGGCGCGCGGGTCGCCGCGTCGGCGCCAGACGCCGTGCGGGACGCGGGGGTAGTGATCACGATGCTGCCCACCGCCGAGGTCGCCGAATCGGTGATCTTCGACGGCGGGACGGCCGATGCGTTCGCCGATGGAAGCGTGTGGGCCCAGATGGGCACGATCGGCGTCGAGGCGACCCTGCGCATCGGGGAACGGCTGGCCTTGAAGCGGCCAGACGTCATCTTCGTGGACGCTCCGGTGTCGGGCAGCAAGGGACCGGCGGAGCAGGGCCAGCTGCTGATCCTGGCCTCCGGGCCCACCGCGGTGGCTGACCCGCTGCGCCCGGTCTTCGACGTTCTCGGCCGCAAAACCGTGTGGCTGGGCCAAGCGGGCCAGGGCAGCCAGGTGAAGCTGGTCGTCAACGCCTACATGTCCATCCTCATCGAAGGAGTGGCGGAGACCATGGACCTGGCTGATCGCCTCGGTATCGGCCATCAGCAGCTCGCCGAGGTCATCGAGGGCGGCCCGCTGGACGCGCCGATCGCTGACGCCAAACTGCACAAGATGGACCGGCAGGACTATGCCGCGGAGTTCCCGCTCGAGTGGGCACTGAAGGACGTGGACCTCGCGATCAGCGCCGCCGACGGTGACACCCCGCCGCTGCTGGGCGCGCTCTCTCGCCAGTGGCATGCCGCCGTCTCCGCCGGGTACGGCCGCCAGGACATCAGCGCCGCCCGGCTGGCCCTGGGTCATCCCAGCCACCAAGGCTAAGCGCGCAGCTACGGGCCGGGCGGGCGGGCGGTGATCGGGTCTTCGGCTGGGATCTCGATCAGCAGCGTGGTGCCGCTGCCGGCGGGACTGGTGACCTCCAGCGTGCCGCCGAGCGCCCCGATACGGTCGCTGAGCCCAACTAGTCCCGACCCGTGAGCCGGGTCGGCTCCACCGATTCCATCATCGCGGATCGCCAGCTCCAGGACCGCGCCGGATGTGTCAAGGTCGACGTACACACCGGATGCGTGCGCGTGCTTGGCCGCGTTGGCCAGCGCCTCGGACACCGCGTAGTACGCCGCGACCTCGACCTGCCCGGGCAGCTGCCGCCCGGCGCGCAGATGGAGCTCGACCGGCAGCATGGACTGGCGGGCCAGCGATTTGAGTGCCGGTTCCAGGCCGCTCTTGGAAAGTATCGCCGGGTGAACCCCGCGGGAGATCTCCTGCACCTGGTCGAACACGCCCGCGAGCCGCTCAGCGATCGGCGACAGCCCGGCCCCCAGCTCCGCGTGCTCGGGAGGCACCGTCGCCTGCACGACCCGTAGCTCCAGCATCAGCGACGCCAGCTGCTGCTGGATACCCTCGTGCAGATCACGCTCGATCCGCCGCCGGGCCTCGTCCGCGGCGGCTACGATCCGCGCCCGGGAGGCCGCTAGGGCAGCCAGGTTCTCAGCGTTCGCGATCGCCGTGGCGACAAGCTCTGTGAAGGCGGTGAGACGCGATTCAGTGTCCGGGGCGAACGGCTCGCGGTCCAGCTTCGAATGGAAGTACAGAACGCCCCACAGCCGTCCCTCGACGAGAATTGGGCTGGCGACCGAGGAGCCGACCCCCAGCTCGTCACGTACGAACGCGGCGATGGTCCCGGAAACGCCCTGATAATCGTCTATCCGGACCGGCCGGCCTGTCTGGAAGACCGCCGAGGCCAGATCGCCCCCTTCGAGCGGCCACGGACCGGGAACCAGAGGGTGCTGCTCGCCCTCGGCGGCCCAGGCAGCCAGAACCGTGATCGTCTGATCGCTCTCATAACGGCCCATCCCGGCAAGGTGCGCGCCGAGAAGCTGTCCAGCCTCGGCGGTGACCGCCGCGAACACCTCCTCCGGCCGGATCCCGCGGGCCACCAGCGTCGCGACCCGGCGCAGCGCTGCCTGCTCCGCAGCCAACCGAGCAAGAGCGGCGCGGTTCTGGGCGTTCGCGATCGCCGTCGCCACCAGCTCCGTGAACGAGACCAGGCGCGCCTCGGTGTCCGGCGGCAACGGCTGTGCCACGGTCGAGCCGACGGCGATCAGGCCCCACAGAAGGCCCTCCACGATGACGGGCGTCCCGGCCGCCCACCGGAGACCCGTCTCGCGGATGCCGGCGCCTAGGGCGCCCGAGGACCTTTCGGCATAGCCGTCGACCTGGGCCGGCCGGCCGGTCTCGAACACCAGCGTGCCCAGGTTGTGCCCTCCCACGGCCCACCGGCTGCCCACCGGAAAGTGGGCTGCGACGCTGCCCCACTGGGCGACGAACTCGAGCGTGCCGTCCGGCTCGTAGCGGCACATGCTGGCCGAATCGACCGGAAGCAGCCGCCCGGCCTCCTCGGCCACCGCCGCGAACACCTCCTCTGGCGTTGCCCCGCGCGCCACCAGCGTCGCGACGCGACGCAACGCCGCCTGCTCCTCGGCCAGCACCCGCAAATCGTCCACGCTCAACGGCGCTCCCGGCCGCCTGTGTGCAGCGCGAACACGGCGCAAGGCCCGCTCATCATGCAGGCCCGCTGCCACGACGAGATCGCGCGGTAGCGCATGAGATCTCCTGTTTAAGGGCTTTGCCTCATGATGCCCAATGGCTGGCCGCTGCGCTACGCCGCCTGCTGCCGTGCCTCCCTCAACGAGCCCCGTGGGTTAGCTAGCCGAGCGCTCTGGAGCCGCCGATGACGGCCAGCATCTCCGCGGAAAGTCATGTAACTGGGTGACCTGCACGTCGCCGGTGGCTGCGTCGAGGTCAAAGAGCTGGCGCAACGCGTCGAGATAAACAGGTCCATTCGGGCCGGTGGAGAACTCCCTGGCCCGGACGGTCGGCTGGTGCAGAACCTTGCGGAGGATGCGGTGGACGGTCGCCGCCGTCTCGGCCCGTTCCTGTTCGGTCAGGCCCGGCAGCCGGCCATGCAGCCGCGTCAGTTCGGCGTCAGCGAGCTGCCTGATCTGTGCGTGCATCGCGGCGATGACGGGCGTGGCCGCCGCTTGTTCCTCTCGCTTCATGTACGCGGCGACCTCAGCGGCGACGATGGCACTGACCTGGGCGATCTGGTCTGGTACCACCCCATCCGCTAGGTGCTTGCCGAGTGCGGCGAGGTCGATCAGCGTGACCCCGGCCAGGTGCCTGACGGCGGGGTCCACGTCGGGTGGCATCCCGAGATCCAGCACGAACAGCGGCCGGCCGCCGGCCTGCACCCGAGCCGCCGCTACCTGCGCGACCGGCAGGACGGGAACGGTCGCCCCGGTGGCCGTGACCAGGATGTCGGCGCTGGCGAGCGCGGCGGGCACGTCGCTGATCCGCAGGGGCCTGCCATGCACCACCGTCGCCACCTCGGCGGCGCGCGCCGGGTCGCGGCTGGCCACGCAAAGCCGCCCCGCACCGGCCTCGCGGAGCAGCCGGGCCGCGAGCCTGCCCGTGGGCCCGGTACCGAGCACCACGGCATCGCGGCCTGCCAGGCCGCCCACCCGCGCGCGGGCGAGGTCCAGGCCGGCCCGGGCGAGCGAGATACCTTCGGTACTGATCGTGGTCTGGGTGCGGGCGCGCTTGCTGGCCCGCAGCGCCGCGTCGATCAGGCTGGTGACGGCGGGGCCGGTGGTGCCCGCCGCAACGGCCGCCCGCGCGGCGGCCTTGATCTGGGCGACAATCTGGTCCTCGCCGACGGCCATCGAATCCAGCCCGCACGCGACCGAGAACAAGTGCTCGGCGGCCGCACCGCCGACGTGGATGCGGGCCA
The DNA here is from genome assembly GCA_963775825.1 of uncultured Actinomycetes bacterium. Taxonomy (GTDB): domain Bacteria; phylum Actinomycetota; class Actinomycetes; order Streptosporangiales; family Streptosporangiaceae; genus Bog-532. The sequence goes on along the minus strand of CAVZKY010000025.1, from coordinate 13,516 downwards.
TCCCCAGGACGTCGGCCGCCGGGATCCGGCCACGCGTCGCGACCAGGTCCGCTACCGCCCGGGTGGCCGGCCCAGCGGCCCCAGCGACGGCCGCGTAGACCTCCACTCGGTTGCAGGTGGACAGGACGGCCACCTCGTCGATGGACGGCAGCGCACGCAACCGGGCCAGCACGCCGGCCAGCTCCGCGGACGGTACGGCAAGTTTCTCGAGGACTTCGGCCGGGGCGAGCCGGTAGGACACCCCGACATTCACGATCGTCATCGCTGGTCCATTCGGTAGGTGAATTCGGCTCGCGGATGGATGAGGGCCCGGCACCTGCTGGCGCCGGGCCCCCGGTCTGCGCCGGCTGATTCAGCCGGTCAGGTCGACCGGCTGAATCTGCCGGTCATGGCTGCTGCCCGGCGCGGACGCCCTTCTCCACCCGGTCGCCGAGGTCCTTGTCCACGTTCCCGAGGTACCAGAAGGCGCGCTGGAGGACGGGTTCGGTCACGCCGGCGAGCAGCGCTCCCACAATGTTGCTGACCAGCCGGTCCCGGGCCGCGTCGTCCATGACCTCGCGGACGAGCTTGCCGGGCTGGCTCCAGTCGTCGTCCTCGGGGTGCTGCTCGTAGGCGGTGCGCACGAGCTCGCCGTCGGCGTACCAGCTCGCCGGCTGGTGATGCTCGCTGTCCGCCTGCGGGCCGCCCTTGGAGTTCGGGAAGTACACCGGGTCGCTGACGTTGTGAATCCGCATCACCCCGTCCTTGCTGTAGGCGTGCACCGGCGCGACCGGGGCATTGACCGGGATCGACGTGTAGTTGACGCCGAGCCGGGCCCGGTGCGCGTCGTTGTAGGAGAACAGCCGGCCGAGCAGCATCCGGTCCGGGCTTGGCCCGATGCCCGGCACCAGGTTGCTGGGCGCGAAGGCGGCCTGCTCGATCTCGGTGTGGTAATCCTCCGGGTTGCGGTCGAGGGTCATCTTGCCGACCTCGATGAGCGGGTAGTCCGCGTGCGGCCACACCTTGGTCATGTCGAACGGGTTGATCCGGTAGGTCTTGGCGTCCTCGTACGGCATGATCTGCATCTTCAGCGTCCAGCTGGGGTGGTCGCCCCGCTCGATCGCCTCGTACAGGTCCTTGGTGTGCAGGTCGGGGTCGGTGCCGGCCAGCCGGTCGCCCTCGGCCTGGGTCAGGAACTCGATGCCCTGGTCACTGATGAAGTGGTACTTGACCCAGGACTTCACGCCTTCCACATTGATCCACATGTAGGTGTGCGAGCTGTACCCGTTCATGTGCCGGAAGTCCTTGGGGAAGCCGCGGTCGCCCATCAGCCAGATGACCTGGTGCGCCGTCTGCGGCAGCAGCGTCCAGAAGTCCCACTGCATGTCGTTGGAGCGCAGGTTGACCTTGGCCAGCCGCTTCTGCGACCGGATGAAGTTCTGGAAGTGGATCGGGTCCTTGATGAAGAAGACCGGCGTGTCGTTGCCGACCAGATCGTAGTTGCCCTCGGTGGTGTAGAACTTCAGCGCGAAGCCGCGCAGGTCCCGCCACATGTCGGGGCTGCCGCGCTCCCCAGCCACGGTGGAGAACCTGGCCACCATCCGGGTGGTGGTTCCCGGCTGGAACAGCGCGGCTTTGGTGTAGGCGCTGACGTCACCGGTGACCTCGAACCGGCCGAACGCGCCGCTGCCCTTGGCGTGCGGCTGCCGCTCCTTGATCCGCTCCCGGTTGAAGTTGGCCATCTGCTCGATCAGGTAGCTGTCCTGCAGCAGGATCGGGCCGCCCGCTCCGACGGTCAGCGAATACGTATCGCTCTCGACCGGAATGCCGGCATCGTTCGTCTGGATCGGGTTGGGCTCTGTGGTAGTCATGCGCATGTCTCCCTTTGTCGATGGGCTGACGGAACGGTTGGAGTTACTTGTCGGCGGGGTTGAGCGCGCGGAACGCCAGTCCCGCCGCGATGCCGGCGCCGAACTGGACGACCAGGTAGACCCAGATCGTCGACCAGGCGAACAGGCCACCCGTGGCCATGCCGAGCGAGACGGCCGGGTTGAACGCGCCACCGGAAATCCCGCCGACGGCGAACGCGCCGGCCACCACGGTGAACCCGATGGCCAGGCCGAAGAACCCGTTCCCCGTCTGGTCCTTGCTGGTGGCCACGTTGAGCACCACGTAGACCAGGGCGAACGTGAACAGCAGTTCCACGACGGCCACGGCCGCGAGAGCGTGTCCCGACGGCGTGAGGGTCTTGACCACCGCTGGGTTTACCACCGCGCGGGCCACCGCCGCGGCGACCACCCCCGCAGCGAACTGGACGATCCAGTAGCCGACCGCGTCGCGGATTCCGATCCGGCCCCGCACCAGCGCCCCTGCGGTCACGGCCGGGTTGAAGTGGCCGCCTGAGATATGCCCGCCCGCGTAGATCATCACCATCAGGGCCGAGCCTGCGGCCAGCGGGGTAAAGACGCTGCCCAGGTAACTGGCCGTTGCGACCGTGAACACGAGGACGAACGTCCCGATCACCTCGACGACGTACTTCCGGCTGGCCACCGCCCATTCGGGGACGGCGACCTCCTGCCTCTGTTCCTGGCCGATGACCACGTTCTGTCATCTGTTTCCTCCTTGCTCCGGGGCGCCGATGCGGCGTGACCAAGAGGCGGAATAGCTCCCACTACTCCGAATGGGCCGCGTTCTTTGCCGCTCAGCTACGTTCGGTGACACATTGACTATTTCGCCTGAGTGGCACAACCGGCATCGCTGCCAGCGGCCATTCAGAGCCCCGGCTAGCTGAAATAGCGGAATTCCCGCTAGCGGTAATTAGCCGGTACGAGAGTGGCCGCACCCTCAGCTGCCACGGTGTTTCCGCCGCTCCGCCTCGGTGGTACCGCCCCAAACACCAGCATCACCGCTCTTCAGCGCCCACCGCAGGCACGGCTCTCGTACTGGGCACGTTCGGCATATTCGCTTGGCTGCATCGATCTGGAGCAGGTTGGCATCCGAAGTGCCCAGGGGAAAGAACAGTTCCGGATCCAGGTCGCGGCAGGCGGCGCGGTGACGCCAGTCCGTGCCCTCGGGATCCGGCCGCCGGGAGAGAAGCCCCTGGCTCATCTGACTCATCGGGCTCGCCACCACTCCTGCTCGTGGATAGAGACCGCGGCTTTCCGCTGACACGCCCCGGCCGTCCAACTATGGCGCGGAAGCCATTACCTGCCATCGTTGCCAGCAGCCAACTGATGCCCCCGGCTAGCCCGAATAGCCGAATTCCTGCTACCTGGAATGGCCAAAACCACGCGACCGCTCAGGCGCAGCTGTGCCGCCGCAGGGTGACGTGTTAGTAATTCAGCACCGAGCGGGCGTACGAGGACGCAGCCCGGTGTCCGGCCTATCACGGCGTGCGGCCCAGGATCCGGTCAAGCTCCCGCGCGGACAATTTCGATTTGGCCAGAAAACCGGCCGCTGGGCTTTCGGCGATCAGGTCCGCATAATCGGCTCCGGCGCGCGCCGAGATCATGATCATCGCGGCTTGGCCGTCCTGGCCGTCCTGGCCGTCCTGAGCCAGCTGCCGGGCCAGGTCGAAGCCGCTCTCCTCCCCCAGACCGACGTCGACGAGGATGACGTCCGGCCGCAGCGCGTGGGCCTGCCGGAGCGCCTCGGCGGAGTTCGAGGCCACCCCCGCGACTGTCACGCCCTCTCCCTCAAGGAGAACGCTCGCCGCCCTGAGGAAGGTATCGCTGTCGTCCACGATCAAGCACCGCAGCGGCATTCGACCAGGCTGGCAGGCATGCGCCGCCGCCGCATTGCAGCTAGCAGGTATTCCGCCGCCGCTCATTTGCTCTGATCTACCGGCTCCCCCCGACTGTGGCGGCGCCGCCCAGTTATCACCCACGCGAGCGGCCAGTCTGCGCGCGGCCCTGACCTGCAACGATGATCAGCAAGCTTCCTGCGCCTCCCGCCACGGTTGCTGAGCGGGACGGCGGAGCCAGGCACTGGGACCGCGGCGGGACTCGAGCACCCGGGCCGCGGAAACGTCGATCTCCGTGAGCTCGGCGTAGAGCCTGCTGATCTCACGCTCGCCCCAGGCCCTGGACCGGAACCGGTGATGTGTGATCGCCGTCAGCATGAGGAATCGCGCCTGAGCGGAGTCGAAGGGCCATCCTTGCGTGCTGCAGGAATGAGCGGATCAGTGACCTCGTGCCACGTCCGGCCGAGCAGGGCAGCGCCGCCGCGGGCGAGCAGCAGGTGAGCCAGCCGCCGGCCGAGCTGCTCGCCGGCGGTCCCGGTCACCTGGGCGCGGATCACAGCGGAGCCGTCCGGAGCGGCGATGACCCCTGACAGCCGGATCGCCGGTTCCGCTCCGGCCGCCGTGATCACCTCGGCCAGGGCGCCGGCTGGTGTGCTGCACCCGGCCCCCAGCCCGGCCAGGAAGCCTCGCTCGGTGATCGCCGCGGCCCGGGTGGGTGCGTGATCCAGGGTCCTGAGCTGGGCTGCGGTCACCAGGTCGTCGGCGCGGCACTCGACGGCCAGTACGCCCTGGGCCGGGGCAGGCATCAGCACCGACGGGTCGAGGGGCGTGGCGATAGCGCCGGACAGTCCCAGTCGTGATAGCCCAGCCATGGCCAGGACGAGAGCGTCAGCTTCGCCGTCAGCCAGCTTGCGCAGCCGGGTGCCGACGTTGCCGCGCATCGGCACAATCTGCGGCTGGCGCCCGGTCGCGCGCAGCAGGGCCGCCCGCCGCGGTGACCCGGTCCCGATCCGCGCCCCGCGAGGCAGCGCCCCGAGACTGGTGCCGCCTGGCCAGATCAGTGCGTCGCGCGGGTCCTCGCGGGCCGGGAACGCCGCCACCTGCAGCCCGGGTACCGGCGCGGCCGGGAGGTCCTTGCCCGAGTGCACGACCAGGTTGACCTCGCCGCGCAACAGCGCCGCGCGCAAGGTGGTCGTGAACACCCCGGTGGTGCCGAGCTGCTCAATCGGCGCGGCCGAGTCATCCCCCGGCGTGGCCATCGCGATCAGGACGGCGGCGCGGCCGCACCGTTCACGCAATTGCCCGGTTACCTGGCGGGCCTGGGCCAGCGCGAGCGGGCTCCCGCGGGTGCCCACCCGCAGTGGACGGTGGTACGGGGAGGTCATGCCCCAGCCTGTCTCGCCTCAGCAAGCAATGTCAGCGCAGCCACCGCCCACGGCCGTTACCAGTTAGCCGGTATTTGGCTTGGGCGCCTGCCAGGAAGACCGGGCCATGCGTATCCGCGATCGTGAGGAAAAGCCGGCCCGGCGTTCCGCGCCGAGCCTTCGCAAGGCAAAGGAGGCAGTGATGGTTACCAACGGACAGATCGCGGCTGGGGTGACGGTCCCGGACACCAAGCTCGCCCGGGATGCCACCGAACTGGTACGGGATAACACGACCGACCTGATCTATAACCATTCTCGGCGGGTTTTCTGGTTTGGCAGCCTGCAGGGCCGGAACCGGGGGCTCAGCTTCGACCCCGAACTCCTCTACATCGGGGCGATGTTCCACGACCTGGGCCTGAACGAGCAATTCCGCCGCAGCGGCCGCCGTTTCGAGGTGGATAGCGCCGGCGAAGCCCGCCGTTTCCTGCAGGGCCACAGCGTGCCCGAGGACAGCATCCGCCGGGTATGGACCGCCATCGCCCTGCACACCACGCCCGGTGTACCGGAGTTCATGGAGCCTGAAGTCGCCCTGGTCACCGCGGGGGTGGAATACGACGTGCTCGGCATCGGGTACCACGACGTGAGCGACGCCGACCGGGCGGAAATCACCGCCCTGCACCCGCGGCCGGATTTCAAGCGCCGCATCCTGCAGGCGTTCACCGAAGGCAACGGCCCCAAGCCGGAAACCACGTTCGGCAACGTCAACGCGGACGTTCTGGCGCGCTTCGTGCCCGGCTTCCGGCGGGCCAACTTTGTGGACATCATCGAGAACTCGGACTGGCCGGAGTAAGTACCCCGCCTAGCGAAACGTGCGCCGCGAGCCCACGACCTCCAGCGTTGCCGACCCGCCAGACATCGGGCTACCGTCGGCCTCATGAACGCGCCAGAAACCGGCGCCTCTGGGAACCATGCCACCGATGCGAGGGCGCCCCGAAATCCACCCGACCAGGCACGGCTCCGTCAGCTTGCCGATCAGCAGACCGCGCTTCGGCGCGTGGCCACGCTGGTCGCTGGCGGCGCGCGGCCAGCCGAGGTGTTCACCGCGATCGCTGATGAACTCGGCCATCTGATCGGTGCCGAAGCGACGTTCGTGTCCCGGGTTGATGTTTCCGGCCCCAGCCGGGGCGGCCCGGGGCCGCCGGGCTCGCCCGCGGCTGACCCGTCCGGGGAGCGCCGGGAAGCTGAACGGCATATGACCGTCGTCGGATCGTACGGCCGGGTAGGTGATGAAGTGCCCATTGGCTTCCGGATCGGGCTGCAGCCCGGGATGGCCAGCAACGCCGCCATCCAGACCCGGCGCTCGGCCCGGATCAAGGGCGAAAAGCTGGCGAACGGCCCTTTTGGCGCGATAGTCGGCAAGCTGGGCATGCGTGCCGCGATTGCCACGCCCATCCTCGTTGAGGGACGCTACTGGGGCGTGACGGTGGCCGCGACCTCGCGGGCAGACTTCCCGGCCGGCACCGAGTCACGGATGGCGGACTTCGTGGAGCTCGCCGCGACGGCGGTCGCCAACGCCCAGGCCGACCAGGAACTGCGCGAGCTCGCGGACACCCAGGCCGCCCTGCGGCGCCTGGCCATGCTGGTCGCACGAGGCGAACCACCCGAAGTGGTGTTCGCGGCCGCGACCAGGGAGGCCCTCCGGCATTTCGGTAACGGCACCGCCCGCCTGATCCGCTACGAGCCCGACGGAACGGCGACGCTCCTCGCCAACGAAGGCACGACAGGCCCCCACGTGCGGGTCGGGAAAACCTGGGAGGGTTATCCCCCCATCGGGCTGACCGCGACCGTCCTCCGCACCGGCCGGGCCGTCCGGGTCGATGATTACCGCCGCATGCCGGGCGGGGAGCCTTATCTCCGGGAAGGGCTCCGGTCAGCGGTCGGCATGCCCATACACGTCAACGGGCGGCTGTGGGGAATGATCGCCGTCGGATCCGGCGAGGGGCCGCTGCCGCCCGACACCGAGCAGCGGATGACACAGTTCACTGGTCTCGTCGCGACCGCGGTCGCGAACGCGCAGAACCGGGCCGATCTCATGACCTCCCGCGCCCGGATCGTCGCCGCCGCGGATGAGACGCGGCGGCGGATCGAGCGTGATCTGCACGACGGCACCCAGCAGCAGCTCGTGTCGCTGATCCTGGAGCTGCGGATGGTACAGGCCGCGGTGCCTGCCGGGCTCGGCGAACTGGGCGGCAAGCTGTCCCGCCTAGCTGAGCGCCTGGCAGGCGTATCGGATCAGGTGCGGGAAATCTCCCACGGCATTCACCCGGCGATCCTTTCCTCGGCCGGCCTGCGATCGGCGCTGCGCGCGCTCGGGCGGCGCTCAGCGGTCCCGGTAGACATCGACGTGCGGATCGACGGGCGGCTTCCCGAGCCGGTCGAGGTGGGCGCCTACTACGTCGTCTCGGAGATGATCACGAATGCGGCGAAGCACGCACGCGCCTCGGTCGTCGCGGTAGACGCGGAGGCCACCGGCGACAGGCTCCGGTTGCGCGTACGTGACGACGGAATCGGCGGCGCCGACCCCTTACGCGGCTCAGGACTGACCGGACTGCAGGACCGTATCGAGGCGCTGGGCGGCATCTTCTCCCTGCACAGCCCGGAAGGTGGTGGCACAGTGTTGTCCTGCGAGCTTCCGGTTCCGGTTGGCAGCGGACAGCCGGGTACGGGTCATGGCCAGTAGCGGGGCGCCGCAGGTCGTGCTGGCCGATGACGATGTGCTGCTGCGCGAAGGTGTGGCCAGCCTGCTCGCCCGCTCGGGATTCGAGGTCGTCGGCCAGGCGGCCAACAGCACCGAACTGCTCGCCCTGGTCCGTTCCGCCCGGCCGGAACTGGCGGTCATCGACATCCGGATGCCCCCGGGCCATGCCACCGAGGGACTGCAGGCAGCACGGGTGATCCGGGATGAATTGCCGGATACGGCCATCATCGTGCTGTCGGCGCACGTCGAGGTCAACGAGGCGATGGACCTGCTGGCGAGCGGTGAGCGCCTCGGCTATCTGCTGAAGAGCCGGGTGACCAACGTGGCGGAGTTCATCAACACGGTCAAGCGGATCACCGCAGGCGCGTCAGTGGTCGACCCATCCCTGGTGCAGGAGCTGGTCAGGGCCCGGCGGCGGCGTGATCCGCTCGACGTCCTGTCGGCGCGGGAGCGGGAGGTGCTCGCCCTGATGGCCGAGGGCGCCTCCAACGCAGGCATCGCGCAGCGGATCTTCGTCACCGAGGGAACGGTGGAAAAGCACGTCCGCAGCATCCTGACCAAGCTGGACCTGCCCGAGAGTGACACCGGTCACCGCCGGGTCCTGGCGGTCCTGAAGTTCCTGGAAGCGCGTTAACCCGCCATGACGGCCGGGTGCGACGCCGGATACACGCACTGCCAGCTCCGCACCCCGCTCATCTGGTGCTGGGGTAACCTGAACACCCACGTCAGCGGCACGATGCGCGCTTTCACCCAGGCGCACCCCGACTGGCTGACCGTCGTCCGGCTCCACACAAACTGTCACAACCAATCCCGCCTGCCGTTCGGCCCGTAGTAAGTACCGCAAAGGCGCCGATCCGGAGACCGTGGAGGATTCAGAACGAGATGAGCATCGTCGCGCTGTTCGCCTGGCTGCTCACCATTTTCGGCGGCCTCATCCTCCTGATGATCTGGATCATCGAGTACGACAGCGAGTTCCAGAGCGCGGCTGCGACCCGTTTGCCTGTGCCGGTGATATCAGCTCATGCGCTGCTGGGCATGAGCGGCATGGTGTTGTGGCTTAGCTACATCTTGGCAGATCAGGAGCGGCTGGCCTGGGCCTCGGTCGCCGTTTTGGGCACTGTCGCCGTCCTGGGCCTGATCATGGCGGCCCGCTGGATCCGCGTGTACCGCACCTTCGCTCACCCCGGCTCGGCTCTTACGAGGAAACGCAGGGTTCCGCCAGAACGGAACTTCCCGGTGCCGGTCGTCGTCGCCCACGGCATCCTGGCCATCACCACCGTCATTTTGGTGCTGTTCAGCACGCTTGGCGGAACCTGACCGCCCTACCCGGCCGCGCCAGACGGCACTCGCTATCGGCTGCCGCAGAGCAGCCCTGCGTGCATCAGGGGCTGAGAGAGCACAACACCGGTGAAAAGTCAGCATCGCCGGAAAACGGAGGTTTCGGTGGGGTCTGCCGGTCCCCGCGGGTCGTGATCCGCGACCTGCCCGAAGGAGCCACCTGGTGAACATCTGGTCCTGGCTGCGGCTCACCGCCGCGCTCTGGCTCATCCGCAAAGGGGAGGACGGGCGGAAGGCGGTTATTGTGGTCGCGGACCAGCACGCCCCAGAAGCGGGAGCAGTAGTGGACGCGACCAGAGGTGACGGTGGCTCAGGCGGCGGCTCGGGCGAGGGCATGCGGGCGTCGGACGCCGAGCGGGACGCGACCGTGGAGCGGCTGAGCCAGGCAACCGGCGAGGGGCGGCTGACGCTGGACGAGTTCAGCCAGCGGATGGAGCAGGCCAGCTCGGCCCGGACCCGGGCCGAGCTGGACCGCCTGGTGACCGATCTGCCCGCAAACGCCGAGCCGGCCGGGGGCGCTGTCAGTGTCGGTACCCACAGCGGGCCGTCCTGGCACGTCACGCCGGTGGGCGGGCTGAACGTGTTCGGGCCCTGGCGGATGGGCCGGCACGTCATCGTGCTCAGCCTGGTCGGCGGGGCCCGGCTCGACCTCAGCCAGGCCGAGCTGGCCGCCCCGGACGTCACGCTGACTAAGGTGTCGCTGGTCGGCGGGATCCGGGCCCGGATTCCCCGCGGAATCCGGGTGGACGCCTCCGGGATGAGCCTGATCGGCGGTACGCAGGTCGAGGGCGCGCCGGATCCCGGGCCGGGGGCCCCCACCATCCACATCCGTGCCTACTCGGTCGTTGGCGGGATCCGGATCCGGCGGAGCGGGAGCCGGAACGGGCGGAGCAGGCGGAGGCCCCACGCGGACCAGCCGCGGGATTTCCAGACCCGGATCGATGAACGGCGGGCCCGGATCGATGAACGGCGGGCGCGGCTCAATGAGCGGCGGAACGAACGCTGGGAACGGCGGGGCCGCTAGGGCGGACGTAAGGGGGAAGCCCAGTGGGCAAGGGCAGGACCAGTGGCCGACCGCAAATGGTTGGGCTGGCTGGCCCCGTGGGGGCATCTCGTCCGGGTAATTGTTGCCCGCACGGAAGGCCGCGACGGCGATGCCCGGTACAGCGGCACAGCACGCCGGACAGTTCCAGCGGTCAGGTCTTCCTGGCTACACCACCGACGAAGCCCTGATAGATCGCTTCTTCGGGCAGATCCGTGTCGTTGTCCGGCCGCCAGTCCCACAGTGGCACCAGGCCCGGGGCGATCAGTTCCCAGTCACCGAACCAGGCGAGGATAGCCGCATCGCTCCGCCAGCGGCCGGTGCCGAGCTGCTCGTTGAACAACTGCTCCATCTCGATGGTCCTGGCCCGTGATTCAGCCAGTTCCGGTCCGGGCATCCGGAAGCTCGAAATGGCCAGATAGCTGCCTGGCGGCATTGCGTCGCGCAGGACGGCCATGACGCCGGCCGGGTCCTCGCCGTCGGTGATGTCGTGCAGGATCGCCAGCATCAGCAGGCCGACCGGCTGGCGAAAGTCGATGAACTGGCGGACGACGGGATGGCCCAGAATCTCTGACGGCCGGCGCACGTCAGCGGCAACGACCTCAGTGGTGCGGGCGTCGGCCAGCAGGGCCTGGCCGTGGATGCAGACGACCGGGTCGTTGTCGACGTAGATGGTCCGCACGGATGGGTTGATCTCCCGGGCGACCTCATGCACGTTGCCCTGGGTGGGCAGGCCCGAGCCCAGGTCGAGGATCTGGGTGATTCCCGCGTCGCGCACCAGATAACGGACCACCCGGCGCAGGAAGGCCCGGTTGGCCAAGCCGCCAGCAGCGCATCGGGCGCCACCCGCAACGCGGCCTCGACGACCTGACGGTCAGCGGCGAAATTGTCCTTGCCGCCCAGGAAAGCGTCGTACACGCGGGCAATATTGGGTGATTTAGCGTCAACACCCGCGGGTGGGTACGTGCTGCGCCGGCGGGAACGATTCTCTCTGGCCATTAAGGCCTCCAAAACGCTCCGAAAAACGGCCCCCGACCAATGAGTAACTTTATCGCGCGGATGGGCTCGTGCGCTCCCCCCCAAATGTGACGTGCGCTCCCCCAAATGTGACCTGCGCGCGGCCCGCGAGGACCGGATAATGTTCACGCGCACGTACCGATGACGACGGGATGCCAGCAGGGGGGAGCACGGTGGAACGGTCCAGGCAGCCCGTCCCGTGCGTGTGCGGTCACGACAGGGACACGCACAGGCATTACCGTCGTGGGAGCGAATGCGCGCTCTGCGGCTGCACGCGCTGGCGGCCCCGTCGCTGGCTCCGCCGCCTCATTCCCTTTTTAGGCTTCAGGGCACCGGGACCGGCCGAAATCCGCCGTGGGTTCGCGCGGCGCGACCTTGCCGCAGCCCGCTGGCACACTGACCCGAGCGAAGGGCAGGCATCCGTGGGAGGCAGCCCGGTAACCGGCGTGGATGGATGCCGCACGGGCTGGGTCGGAGTCGACTGTGACGACGACGGCCTGATCGCGGCGCGGGTGGCGCCCACGCTGAGTGACCTGCTCCGGGGTACCCCCGACCGGCACGTCGTCGGCATCGACATGCCGCTGGGCCTGCTGGACACCGGCTGGCGCACGGCGGACCGGGAGGCGCGGGCCCTGCTCGGCCCGCGCCGGAGTTCCATTTTCGCGATCCCTCCGGCGCCGGTCTGGCTGGCGCCCGCTTACCCGGACGCGAACCAGATGTGCCGCCGGCTGACCGGGAACGGGTTCAGCATCCAGGCCTGGGGGCTGCGCCGCAAGCTGCTCGAAGCCGCCGACTACCGGCTGCGCTGCAGCCACCCGCTGTATGAGGTGCATCCGGAGCTTTCGTTCCGCGCGATCGCGGGCGCGCCACTGGACGACGCGAAGCACACCGCGGCGGGGCAGGCTCGGCGGCGGCGCCTGCTCGCGGCGGCGGGCCTGGTGGTCCCGGCGGATGAAACCCTGCGGCGGGTCGCGGTCGACGTACTGGACGCGGCGGCCGTGGCGTGGACCGCCCGGCGGATCGCCGCCGGACGGGGAGAGGTTGTCCCGGACCCGCCGCAGACCGATGTCACCGGCCGCGAGATCGCGATCCGCTACTAGCGCCGTTCAGGCCCGAGGTGCAGGCGGTGAGGGAGGCCAGCCCCGTGTCGATGAGCCGGGCTGCCCGGTGGACGTCGGCGGTAACTGCCTGGTGCACCTGCGCGGGTGTGCGGGTGCCGTCCAGGTACTTCGACAAGCTCCGGTAGTGAATGCGCCACAGGCCGAGCAGGGCAGAGGCCGCGATCTGCGGTTCGGGGTCATCCGCGCTCATCGCGGCCCGCTCGGCCAGGAGCGCAGCCGCCACCGCGACATACCGGACGCTTCGCCCCACCGGCACCCTCACCCCCAAGGTTGCTGCGCTGACTGACTCGCCGTCCGGCGTCGCAGTTGCGCGCCGAGCCGCCGCCGCGACCGTGGATCCCGCCGGGGCCGCGGCAACCTGGTCGCGGGATCATGGAACGCTGGCCGGAATGCGCGTACGGCCGGAGCCGGCCCTGGCGGGCCGGGGCGCGACGCCGGGAAGCGCAGCTCAGCGGGCAGGTTGGCACGGCAATCCGGGAGGACAGGGATGGCATTCACGGGACCGGCGATGACCAAGAAGGAGGCGGCCGAAGCCGTTCGGGCCGCCAAGGCGCAGCTCGGGCTGACCTGGGCCCAGCTCGCCGAGGCGGCAGGCCGGCCGGTGGCGTGGACCACGGCCGCGCTGCTGGGCCAGCATCCGATGAGCGCCGACGAAGCGGCCGCGGCCGTCGCGCTGCTCGAGCTGGACAAGGACGTCGAGCAGGCGCTGCGGCAGCAGCCCACCCGCGGCGCGCTCGACGCCCCGGTACCGACCGACCCCACCATCTACCGCTTCTACGAGGTACTGCAGGTGTACGGCCCGACGATCAAGGAGCTCATCCACGAGGAGTTCGGCGACGGCATCATGAGCGCGATCAACTTCCGGCTCGACGTCCGGCGCGCGGCGCACCCCACCGGGGACCGCGTAGTGGTTACGCTCGACGGCAAATTCCTGTCCTACCAGTGGTGAGCCGACCCGCCCGATTGGCCCAGTGATGGCGCCATTACCGCGGTGGCCCGGCGTGCAGCCGAACCGCGCCAAGCAAGTTAAAACTCACGTGCCGGACGGCCGGCGGCACGGGGTCAGCTGGGCCGGGAGGTGAAGTCGGCGAAGTCGAAGCCAGGAGCGACCACGCAGCTGACCAGGACCTCCTGAGCGCCAGGCCGGCCGGGCTG
>CAVZKY010000024.1:0-19199 GCA_963775825.1 uncultured Actinomycetes bacterium | reverse complement strand
TGACAGGTAACTATTTGGGTGCCCATCCACGAGATCTACGAACGCTGGATCAGCAGGTACGAGCAGGGCCGGCTCGAGGCCCTCAGCCCGGAGCTGACCCCGGGACCGCAGAACGCCGCCCGGATCAGCGGCCCGGCGCGTCAGTGGACGGTGTAGCCGCCGTAAGGCGGGGCGCTAGCCTGGCTGCATGCCACGGACCGAGACCCAGAGCGCCGAGACCGATGCGCCGGTGGCTGGCGTCCTGGCGCCGGGTGCCGATCCGGCCGCCACCGCGGCCGTGCTGGCCGGCGAACTGGCCGCGCTGGCGGCGCTGGCCGCGTCAGGCTGAGCCCGGGGATGTGGTGCGCGAGCGATGGCCGCGAATGAGCTGTTCGGCGACGAGGTAGCCGCGCCCGATCCGGGGGACGGCGCGGCGGAGGACCTCCGGCTGCTGCGGCGCTACGAGCCGGTGCTGCGGTTCACCCAGGGGGAGCTGTTCCTGCCGATGTCCGTACCCGCCTACCTGGCCACGTGCGCACTGGAACGGTCCCCTGGGCCCGCTCGGTTGCCCTGGCGGCGGGCAAAAGGCGAGCGGCTGTGCGCGCCAGGCGAGCTCAGCCCCGCGCGGCTGGCCCAGATCGGTGCCGCGCCGCACGCCGGGGGACTTTCGCTCCGTTACGCTGACCGTTCGCTCACCTGGCGTGCGTACCGCGCCTGGCGGCGTGAGCCAGGGCGGGAACGGCTCGCCCACAGAAGCAGCCGGTTTGCCGTGGTCGGGCTGGTGGGACGGCTGATCGATGCGGTCATCCGGCTATCCCTGCTGGTGCGGGGGCGGGTACCTGGCGGTACGGCGGCCGCCGCCGAGCAGGCTTACCGCGCCGGGGCCGGCTCCGGCACGTATCCCTACTACGGTCGGGTCACCCGGGACCGCGGTTTCGTCGCGCTGCAGTACTGGTTCCTGTACGCGATGAACGACTGGCGGTCGACCTTCGGCGGCGTCAACGACCACGAGGCCGACTGGGAACAGGTCACCGTCTTCCTGCCTGACCCACCGGACCTGGAGTCTCTGGCGGTCCGCCCGTCCTGGGTCGCCTTTTCCTCCCATGACGAAGTCGGTGATGACCTGCGCCGCAGGCAGGATGACCCGGACATCGAGTGGCGGGGCACGCACCCGGTGGTCTTTGCGGGCGCTGGTTCGCACTCGGGGGCCTACCTGCCCGGGGATTACCTGATCACGGTCGAGCCGCCGGTGCTCCGGCGCGTGTTCGCGGCCGTGCGCCGGCTGAACCGGCTGCTCCTGCCGTGGACCCGCGAACGCACAGGTACCGCGTTCGGCATCCCGTTCATCGATTACCACCGGGGGGACGGCCCGGGCGTAGGTCCCGGCGAGGACCGGGAATGGACCCCGGTGCTCGTCGATGACACGACGCCGTGGCTGCGTGATTACCGGGGACTGTGGGGCCTGGACACCGGTGACCCGTTCGGCGGCGAGCGCGCCCCGGCCGGGCCGCGCTACGAGCGCAGCGGCTCGGTGCGGCTCTCCTGGTCCGACCCGGTGGGATGGGCCGGCCTGTACAAGGTGTCACCCTCGGCCAAGGCGGAGCAGCAGGCCATCGCGGAGCGAATGGCCGCGCTGGACGAGCAGATCGCCGCCGCCGGGCAAGAACTCGACCACGTGGGCGACACGCTGCGTGGCGCCCACGCCGGCCTGCGGGCCCTGCAGGATGCCGGGCTGCGCGGCGACCCGGCCACGCTGGCCGAGCTGGAGACCACCGCCGGGCAGTTGCGGCTGCGCCGCCGGGCGCTCGCCGAAGAGCGCGACGTGCTCGCGCGGGCCGCCCGCCTCGGCCTTCCGCCCGGGGACCCGCACGCGCATCTGCGGCACCGGGCCCTGCCCAACGTCGACCCGATCCGGTCCCGCAAGCGGATCCTCCAGCTGTGGTCGACCGTTTCGGCGTCGTTCCTGCTGGCCGGGCTCGCCGTGATCGTGCTGGGCCAGGGCGGAGCGCTGCTGCCCGCGCTGGCCGTCCTCGCGCTGGCCATGCTCGGCCTGGAGGCCTTTGCCCGGGGTCATCTCGTGCAGTTCGCGGTGGCACTCCTGGCCCTGGCCGCTGTGGGCGTGGTGGCCTGGGCGGCGACCCTGGCGGCCATCGGCCACTGGCGCGTGGTGGTAGCCGGGCTGCTTGCCCTGGCGGCCCTGGTCCTGCTCGGCGCCAACATCCGCGACTTCTTCGCCAAACGGTGAGCGGCGGCCGGTGGTGTGCGGCCGCCGGTGGCTAAGGAGGGTCCTCGGCGCTGTGCCGTACGGTAGGTCTACCCGTCTCCGACGGCGGACTTGGAGCTGAGATGACTACTTCCCACACCGAACCGACCGATCACGAGCACCACGCGGGCGACGGATGCGAGATCGTCCGGCACGACGACCATGTGGACCATGTGCACGCCGGCGAGCACCATCGCGAGCAGGCGGTGCACGACGGCCATCCGGGCGCGCACTCAGCCGAAGACGGCTGCCAGACCCTAGCCCACGGCGATCATGTGGATCACATCCACGACGGCCACCGCCACTTCCAGCACGGCGATCACGTCGACGAGCACTGACCAGACGGGCTGGCGGCCCTGGACCGCTGATTCGATCGGTTACTGGCCGCCCGTGGCTACCCGGAAGTGACCGTGATGCTCCTGGCGATCGCGTCGGCCATCTCCGCCAGCTTGTCGCCCAGCGGCAAGGCCGTCCAGGACATTTGCGTGATCACGGCGTCGCGGGTCCCGGGCGGGCGGATCGCGTACGTGACTCCTTCCATCAGCGCCCCCTGGCCAGTGGGATCGCGGCTTTCGATCTGCTTGGCGCGGATCCGGACGGCGGGCCCGCTTGGCAGTTCAGCCCGGGACGTCTCCAGCTCACCGACCGTACCTGCCGAATCGTTCGCGTACATGCCCTGCACAAGGTCGAGCGTGATCTCGGGGTAATCGGGGTCCGGGACCAGCCTCAGTACGTCGAGAAGCGCAACCAGGCCGGGCGCTCCGGCCGGGAAATAGGCGAGCCCGTACCAGGCCTGCCTGGCGCGGGAACCCATGGTCAGGCTGGCCAGCTCGCTGGCCCGTTCCCGCACTATGTGCGCGGGAGCGTCCTGGCCAAGGGTGGCACGCGCTGTATCCGCGGCCCATTGCTCAAGCCCTTTGCCGGGCCCGGGTACTTCCCTGCGGTCCGTGACGGGCAGCGGGACCCAGCCCTCGGGATAAGAAAATTTGATGTCGAAGTCGGTCTCTTTGCTCATGGAATTCACCTCAGGGGCCAGCGGCAGGAGTCGAACATTCCCGCCCAGGAGCCGGCGGCGGGGAAGAAAGAAAGAAAGAGAGTAGCTGGTAAGCGGCCAGGGCTGTAGGTGCCGTCCCATCGAGGGCGATGGCGCCGTGCCTGAGCATCGGCGCCTCGAACACGGCCCGGCCATGCCGGATTTCCTCATACCCGGGCCCAGCTCCGGGGGATCACCCGCCGTGGGTGAGGCGGGGCCGGGAAGCGGGCGTCACGCTCACAGAGTATGAGCAGAGTACGCGGCAGCGTCTGGCGGAATGTCCTGATGTCCGGCCTCGTCCTGCTGGCGGCCGCCTGCGGCTCCAGCGGTAGCTCATCCGGCGGCCAGGCGTCCGCGGGTAGCTCTTCGTCGAGCGCTGCCGCGGCACCCGCGGCCACCTCGGCCCTGTGTGGAGACGTCGTTGCGCTGCGCGGATCCCTGCAGCGGCTCACCAGCATCAAGGTCGGCGCGAATACGGTGACTGAGCTCAGGACAGCTGTTCAAGATGTTCAGTCGAACCTGTCCAGCCTCAGCAGCGCTGCCAGGAGCCAGTGGACCGAGCAGATCGGGAACTTGAAATCTGCCCTGACCAAGCTCCAGGCCTCAGTCAGTACGCTCGCCACGGAACGTAACGCCAGCAGCGTATCCGGAGTGGTTACCGCGATCGCGGCGGTGACCATCGCGGGGCGCCAGGTCCTGACCGCGGCCGGCGCAGGCTGCCCGTCGGCATCAGCGTCGCCCACATCCAGCTGAACTCACCCTCTCCGCGAACGGGGAGCTCCGGATCGGCGCCGAAGCGTCGGAAATTCCGGGCTGCAGCTGTCTGCTCAGAGGGCGGCCCGCTGGCGCACGAGGAAGTCGCGTTCGACGGCGTTCGTAGTGAGTTCAAGGGCTCGGTCGTACGCGCCGAGTGCCTCGTCGCGGCGACCTGCTCGGGCGAGAAGGTCGGCGCGGGCGGCATGGTACGGCTGGTACTTGTCGAGCGTGGCGGCGTCGATCTCGGCGAGCGCGGCGAGCCCCGCGGCAGGGCCGTGGTGCTCCGCGATGGCCACCGACCGGTTCAGGGCAACAACAGGGTGCGGGCGCACGGTGTAGAGCTGGTCGTACAGGGCGATAATCTGGGACCAGTCGGTGGCTTCGGCGGTGCGGGCGGCGGCGTGCACCGCGGCTATCGCTGCCTGGATCTGGAACGGTCCGGGCTGGTTGCGGCGAAGGCAAGCGCGCACGAGCTCGTGGCCTTCGGTGATCAGTGCCGGGTCCCAGCGTGAGCGGTCCTGGTCGGCGAGGCGCACCATGGTCCCGCAGTTGCTGCTGCGGGCAGGACGGCGGGACTCGGTGAGCAGCATCAGGGCGACTAGGCCGATGGTCTCCGGTTCGCCGGGCATCAGCTCGATGAGGGTTCGCCCGAGCCGGACGGCTTCGGCCGAAAGATCGGTTCTCGTCAGGCTCTGTCCCGATGTGGCGGTGTGACCTTCGGTGTAGATGAGGTAGATGGCGGTGAGGACCGCGTGGAGCCGGTCCGGCAGCTCCGCGGCGCGGGGTATGCGGTAAGAGGCGTGATTGTCGTGCAGTTTGCGCTTGGCCCGGACGATCCGCTGCGCCATCGTCGTCTCCGGCACCAGGAACGCCCTGGCGATCTCCTTGGTCTCGAGGCTGGCGAGAAGCCGCAGGATGAGAGCGACCTGCGCGTCGGCGGCGAGCGCGGGGTGCGCGCACAGGAACATGAGCCGGAGCTGGTCGTCAGGAACGACATCGACGAAGTTGTCGAGCCTGTCGAGGCCGGGATCGTGGTCAGGATCCATGCTGTCGGTGTGCAGTCGGTGGGCCGCGAGATGACGCTCGCTGCGGGTTGATTCGCGTCGAAGCCGGTCGATGGCGCGGTTGCGGGCGGTCGTCGTGATCCAGCCGCCCGGGTTGGGCGGTATCCCCGTCTTCGGCCAGTGCTCGGCGGCGATGGCGAACGCTTCCGCCACCGCGTCCTCGGCGAGGTCGATGTCGCCGAGGATGCGGATCAGGGTGGCGGTGCAGCGGCCGGCTTCGCGCCGGAAGACCTCCTCCAGCGTGTCGGTCATCCTTGTGCGGGCCGGATCTCAACCGGTCCCTCGCAGGCAGCGGCTGCTTTGCCGGCCCATTCGAGGGCGGCGTCGAGATCGGCGGCCTCGATGACCCAGAAGCCGCCCATCTGTTCTTTGGTTTCGGCGTAGGGCCCGTCGGTCATCGAAACATCGCCGCCGGAGGATCGCACGACCGTGGCCGATGATGCGGGGTGCAGGCCGGCGGCGAACACCCAGGCGCCTGCCTGCTGGCAGTTCGTTGTTGAACGCGTCCACCTGGACGACGCGGCGCTGCGCGTCGGGGGTGGAGAAGTCGAGTTCGAACGTTTCGTCGTGCCACACGGAGACTAGGTATTGCGGCATGTTGATCGCTCCTTTGGCAGCGGATCGGTTTCGGGTCAGCGGGCGTGTCGTGCGAGCACCGGAACAATGATCGCCGCGGCGACCAGGTGCAGTCCAACCAGGCCGGCCTTGCTGGCGGTCGTGTCCGCGAACGCGGCCGGGAGGGCGCAGGAGATCGCCGTGAGGCCGGTGGTTACCTGGACGAACCGCCGGCGGGGGTGGAGCTGCGCCGGTTCAGCACGGCGAGGAGCACACCGCCGATGACGGCGGCGATGAAGGTGATCTGGGCGAAGCCGGCGAGCGGGATTTTGCCGTGTACGGCCAGCGGGACTCCGGCGGCCCGCAGGGCAACCGCGCCGGCGGTCGTGACCGCGGCGGCCAGGACACCGGCCGAGACCGTGGTGCGCGGCAGCGTGCTGGTCAATCGGGACGGGGGGTGCTCGACGGTGATTTCGGGGCAGGTGGTAACGGTGGACATGGTTGGTTCCCTTTAGTTGGCGGCGGCGCCCTGTGCTCCGCACACCATGTCCACGAACGGCGGGGCCGGATTCGACTGCCGGACGGCTCAGCGCAGCTCCTGGATGCGGACCAGGTTGCCCGCGGGATCGCGGAAGGCGCAGTCGCGAATCCCGTACGGCTGCTCGGTCGGCTCCTGGACGACCTCGGCCCCGCCCGCCTGGACCTTGTTGAAGGTGCCGTTGAGGTCAGCGGTGGCCAGCAGGATCCAGCCGTAGGTGCCCTTGGCCATCATCTCGGCGATGGTGCGGCGCTCGTCGTCGGTGACCCCAGGGTCGGCGACCGGCGGCGCCAGGAGTATGGACGTGCCGGGCTGGCCGGCGGGGCCGACCGTGATCCAGCGCATCTTGCCGTTTCCGACGTCGCTGCGGACCTCGAAGCCGAGGGTGTCGCGATAGAAGGCCAGGGAGGCGTCCGGGTCGTCGTGCGGGAGGAAGCTAGCGTGAATGGTGATGTCCATGGCAATCAGGCTAGTTGCGGCTCCGCGACTCGCGCTTCTCGATTCCTGACCGGTCTGGTCGCCTGTTTCGCCACACACGACGGGATCCCCGCCGCAGCGACCGTCGCCTGGCGCCGGTAGGCGCTGGGCGGCATGCCGACCAGCTCGGTGAAGCGAGTGCTGAAGGTGCCCAGCGACGAGCAGCCGACCGCGAAACAGACGTCGGTGACGCTGAGGTCGCCCCGACGCAGCAGCGCCATCGCACGCTCAATGCGGCGCGTCATCAGGTAGGCGTATGGTGACTCGCCGTAGGCGAGCCGGAACTGGCGGCTGAGGTGCCCGGCCGACATGTGAACGCCGCGAGCGAGCGCCTCGACATCCAGCGGCTGCGCGTACTCGCGGTCGATCCGGTCCCGGACGCGGCGCAGCCGTGCGAGGTCGCTCAGGCCTTGCGTCGAGGCGAGTGCACGCATCCACGAGGGGTGACACATGGCGGAACTCCGTTCATCGATGTCCGCGGGCACCTGGGGTTAGCTGCCGAGGTAGGCACGGCGATACCCGAAGCGCCGGCCCGGCTCAATGGAAGCCATGGCGATCAGGCTAGGTGCGGCTCGCTGACTCGCGCTTCTCGATTCCTGACCGGTCTGGCCGATCGACGGACAGGATTCTCGCCGTCACGAGCGTCGGCCGTCGCTGAAGCGTGGCGTCAGCCAAGGTCGAGGCCGCGCCGTCCCGTTTCATTGAGATCCTCCAGATGGAAGCGGTCAGTCCAGCTGCGCTCGTAGTGCTCGGCCGGAAAGTCGCCCGCGCTGAGCCCGGTGGCGAATGCCTCCCGGACGCTGGCTGCGTACTCCTCGTTGCGCGGGCACCAGGGCGCGGCGGGAATGTACATGACGTTGCCCCAGCCCCGTTGGTTCGGCTGCCCCGGCATGTCGCCGTCCGCGCAGCCAAGCTGCGGGCTGAGTCGTCACTTGCCGGCGCCCGGGCCGACGCGCTTAACCGGCTTCGCTCGGCCATCGTGGCCGCCGCGCACTGAACGGGAACGGCGGCGCGGGCCCGGGTCAGCTCTTCGGGGCTGTCCGCGCGGACCCTCATGGCCTGCTCTTCAGATCGGCCCGGATCTTGTCGGGGTCGCTGCTGATCAGGAGCCAGCGGGGAACCCTCGCCGTGTCATCATGGCGGGTCACCTGGATGCTGCCCTCGCCGACGAGCACGAATTTGTGCCGGGGGAACCTCTCCCGGAGCGCCTCGACCTGGGCGCGGATGTCCGGTTGCGATGCCGTTCCGCGGCCACTGCCCGATTGCATTTCGTCACTTCCTTCGCGTGTGCTAAAGCGAACACAAAAAACCAACCTTGTCCCGGGCATAGTCTGGAAGCTACGGACCGTGGCCCCTGGTAGGTAGACCACAGGTCCCCAAGTCCACACCTCCGCGCAATTGGCACACGCGAATGGCGGACTTCGCCGCTCAGCCGTTTGCTTCAACAATCAGCCCGATGGTCCAGTCCCGCGGCAGGGGAGCCGGGCAGTGGTCACGGGGGTGGCCAGTCGCGCAGCGCTACAGCGGCATCAGGTAGACCCTGGCGAACCAGGTGCTGATCTGCGCCCGGTGCAGGTGCCCGGTGATGCCCCGGTCGCCTTCGACGGCCATCACCGCGTGGATGTGCGGCTTGCCGTCCACGATCTCCCCCGTGGCGGTCATCTCGGCGGGCTGGCCGTAGTCGGTGATGATGTCCTTGGTGGCATCCGTGGCGGGCATGGTGGAGACGGTGAACGAGTCCACGGCGCCGACCCGCACGACGGTGACTACACAGGCAGGCTGCCCGGGCGGTTCAGGCTCGCCCGCGCGAACTGCGGTCGCTGCTGACGCGACCTGGTTAGGGCCCCCGGTCAGGGGCAACGGGCTGGCGAGAAGGTCTCCCGCCGGTAACGTCGCCCGGGGCTAGCTCATCAGAGCCCGGGCCCGGCCAGCTCGATGGTTCGCCGATCATGTGCTGGCGCAGCCGGGCTGGCCCGGCACGGAGGGTGCTGTCTGGGCCAGCCGGTCTTGCAGGAAGCGCTGTTCAGGCTCGGTCTGCGTGAGGTCGAGCGCGCGGCGGTACGCGTTGTGGGCCTCCCGGTGCCGCCCGGCGCGACGCAGGAGGCCGGCCCGCGTGGAGTGGAAGTATCGGTAATGGCCGAGATCGAGGCGGCCGAGGATGGCCAGGCCGGCTTCGGGCCCGTCGATCTCGGCCACGGCGATGGCCCGGTTCATCTCGACGATCGGGGAGCCGGTCTGCCGGGCGAGCGTTCCGTACAGGGCGGCGATCTGCCGCCAGTCGCGGGGCTGGTACAGGTGCAGGTCCGCGATGGCCGCCTGGACCAGGTAGGGCCCGGTGCGCCCTTGTGTCATGGCCCGCTGCAGCAGCGCCCGGCCCTCGTCGATCTGCCGCGTGTCCCACAGGGTGCGGTCCTGGTCGTCGAGGGGGACGACCTGCCCGTCACGCAGGCGGGCCGCTTTGCGGGCGTCGTGCAGCACCATCAGCGCCAGCAGCGCGAGTACTTCCGGCTCGTCCGGCATGAGGTCGGCCAGGGCCCGGCCGAGGTAAATCGCTTCCGCGGCGAGATCGACGCGGCCGCCACCCCAGCCCTGGTTGAAGATCAGGTAGACCACGGCGAGGACGGCCGCCAGCCGGTCGGGTAGCTGATGATCGGGCGGTACGGCGAACGGGATGCCGGCGTCGCGGATCTTGTGCTTGGCCCTGGTCAGCCGCTTGCTCATGGTGTCGAACGGGACGAGGAACGCGAGCGCGATCTCGTCGGTGGACAGGCCGCCGACGGTGCGCAGGGTCAGCGCCACCTGCGCTTCGAGGGCGAGCGCCGGGTGACAGCAGGTGAAGATCAGCTCCAGCCGCTCGTCCGGGATGGTGGCGGCGTCGCCCATGAGGGCCTCCGGTGGCTGTGGCCCGGCCTCGAGGCCGCGGGCGAGCAACGGCGTCTTCGCGGCCAGCACCTGCTGGCGGCGCAGCTGGTCGATGGCGCGGTTACGCGCGGTCGTAACCAGCCAGCCGGTGGGGTTGGCCGGTTCCCCGTCGTGTGGCCAGCGTTCGGCGGCGATGGCGAACGCCTCAGCGGCCGCGTCTTCGGCCAGCTCGATGTCGCCGAGGATGCCGACCAGTGTTGCCAGCACGCGGCCCCACTGGCCGCGGAAACGGCGTCAAGCGGCACGGAAGCGCCCCTCGAGGAGGGGCCGCACCTCGATCGCGACACCGGGCCTGGTCTCCTGGAGCAGTTCCTCGGCGATGGCGAGTGCCCCGTCGAGGTTGTCGGCCTCGATCAGGAACAGGCCGGCCAGGTACTCCTTGCTGTCGATGAACGGTCCGTCGGTCAGCAGCATCCGTCCGCCGTCGGTACGCAGCGTCGTCGCCGAGTCGTCAGCGTGCAGACGGGCCCAGCCGGTGACGTCCGGCCGGTCGAGCAGGGCGGCAAGGTTACCCGGAATCGGGCGGATGGCCCGGTCCGTGTCCTCCGGCGGGGCGTAGGCCAACAACGCGTACTGCATGAGTCCTCCAGTCACGGATCGATGCCGGTTACAAGTATCAGACGGACAGCGCCGCCGTAGACGGACAGCAACCACCGGGGAGATTTCCCGCGCCGGTGGTGTCCGTCCGGGGCTTGGCCGTTCGTCACTGCTGCAGATCCGCCCGACAGGAGGCGGCACAGCCGGGGAGAATCGATGACCACCGAACCCACGCCCAGCCCGGACGCGGCGCGGCTCGAGCGCACGTACGACGCTCCGGCGGAGCTTATCTGGGAGCTGTGGACCACCGCCGCCGGCCTGGGGAGTGGTTTGCCCCCGACGGCTTCGGAAGCCGGGTGAGCGAGCTCGAGCTCAGGCCCGGCGGTCAGCTGCGTTACACCATGACCGCGACCGCGCCGGAACAGGTCGCGTTCATGCGGAATACCGGCAATCCGCTCTCGGCCGAGGTGCGTAAGACGTTCACCGAGGTTGCACCGCCGACCCGCCTCGCCTACCTGTCACTGATCGACTTCGTGCCCGGCCACGAGCCGTATGAGCACCTGACGATCATCGACATCGAGCCCGCCGGTGACCGCACGCACGTGGTCATGACGGTCGATCCCCTCCACGACGAAACCTGGACGCAGCAGCACCGCGCCCACCGCCGCAACGAGCTCGACAACCTCGAGGCGTGCTGCAGACTCCGAAAGCAGGCACGCAACTATAAGTAAAGTCAAGAGGAGAAATAAAATGAATGAAAGTCTCGATAGCGGCAGGGACAGAGCGGATAAGGTTCAGCATCCTGTCGCGTATGTAATCTCAGCAGTAGAGGAATTGGTGGACGAATCAACAGTCAAACAATACGCCGAACTTGCCGGCCCTGCAATTGAGCATTTCGGCGGCCGTTTCATCGTCTCGAACACTGAGCCAGTAGTTGTCGAAGGCGAGTGGCCATCGAATTACCTCTCGATGGTCGAATTTTCCTCAATGGAAGGCGCGAGGGCTTGGTATAACTCGCCCGAATACGCGGCGGCACGAGACCTCACTCCAGCCGCCTTCAGGGGTCGCCTGCTAATGTTTGTGGAGGGCGTTAATACGGCCAGCCGGGCGCCGCGCAGTATGAGCTCACCCGGGTAGACGATGCTCAGGGCTTGCGCGCGACGCCGGCCCACCTCGGACGAGCGGGAAACGAGCAGCCGCCCGCTCAGCTAGCTCCGCGGGTGACGCGATATAGCTTGACTTTGTACGCGACAGTACTTATGGTCTCAGCTACTGTTGCGCGGGTACCGGGGCGCGGTGCCGGCGCCGGCTACGGTGACAGCCGGCCACGGGTCGGCGGGCCAGGAGCCTCTGGCGAGGACGGAGCAACGCCATGGACACCGCGGAGATTCTAACCGCGCTCGGCACGCCAGCCGGGCGGGCAGACCCGTATCCGCTGTACGCCGCGCTGCACGACGTCGGCGAGGTCATCGAGCTCGGCCCGGGCAGCGTGCTGGTGATCGGTTACGACGCCATCAACTCCGTCCTGCGCGATCCAGGCTTCCGCGTCTCGGACGAATCCAGTCTCGACACGGACTTCCCTGGATGGCGGGCAAACCCGGTGTTCGTCCAGGTGGTGGACTGGCTCCTGAACCTGAACCCACCGCGGCATTCGCGGATCAGGAGCCTGATGGCTCGCACGTTCACGGCGCGGCGCATCGCCAGCCTGGAGCCTGCGATCGCCGCGATGGCCGATGAGCTGCTCGACGCCATGGCGGATCGCGGCGCGGATGGTTCGGCCATCGAGTTCATGCACGACTTTGCCTACCTGCTGCCGGTCACCGTGATCTGCGAGCTGATCGGGATCCCGGAGGCGGACCGGGAAAGGTTCCGGCCCCTGGCGCGGGATCTGACCGGCATCTTTGAACTTAGCGACCTCGAGGCTCTGCCCGCGATCAACGCCGCGGCGGTCGGGTTGCTCGCGTACTTCACCGAGCTGGCCGCCAAGCTGCGCGCCGCCCCCCGCGACGACCTGGTCAGCGACCTGCTCGCGGTGAGCGACGCCGGCGATGGCAGGCTGACCGATGCCGAGCTGCTGCATAACCTGACGCTGCTGCTCGTCGCCGGCTTCGAGACCACGACCAACCTGCTGGGCAACGGCCTCCAGGTCATCTTGCAGCACCCGCCGGCCGGCGAAGGCGTCCGGGACGGCTCAATACCGGCCCCGGCGTTTGTCGAGGAAGTGTTGCGCTTCGATTCGCCCGTCCAGCTCACCAGCCGCATCGGGTACGACACGACGGTAGGCGGCGTGCCCGTATCCCCGGGGGCGGGGGTGACCACGTTGCTCGGGGCGGGGAACAGGGATCCGCGCCGGTTCACCGAGCCAGCCAAATTCGATCCCCTGCGTCCCGTCGGCGGGCCGCTCAGCTTCGGCGGCGGCGCGCACTTCTGCATCGGCGCAGCGCTGGCCCGGCTCGAGGGCGCCGTCGCTTTCCCCCGGCTGCTCGGCCGGTTCCCGAAGATCGCCGCGGCGGGCGACCCGACCCGCCGGGACAGGCTTCTGCTGCGTGGCTTCGACACGCTCCCGGTGACGGTCGGCTAACGGCGCTGCAGTCCATTTCACTACTCGGCCGTGAAGACCGGCCTGCGGGGGCCGGCCTGGAAACGGAGGGAAACGCCAACCATGATCCTCCCGAAGGTGCGCGACCCGCGCTTCGTGACGATCCGCCGCGGCGGGACCTTGACGGATTCGGTTCACCATCTGCTCGCTCTTTGGGCGGCGGCATGTGCGGAGCACGTCCTGCACCTGTTCGAATCCGCCTACCCTGACGATCCACGACCGCGCCAGGCCATTGGACATGCCCGCGCCTGGGTTGGTGGCGAGGTCAACATGACGGAGGCTCGCGCGGCGGGCGGCCATGCCATGGGGGCAGCGCGAGACAAGCGAGGGGCGGCACGTCACGCCGCGTACGCGGCGGGCCAGGCTGGCGCCGTAGCGCACGTCGCTGCCCACGAACTCGGTGCGGCCGCCTATGCGATCAAGGCCGCACGTGCTGCTGCGCCGGACGGCGAGGCCGGGGCTGCGGGCCTGCTCGAGTGCCGGTGGCAGCGTGACCAGCTGCCGGAGGCGATTCGCGAGCTCGTACTTGACGACCAGCAACTGCGGAACGACATCTGCTGGTCGGCCTTCGACTGCCGGGCAGGCGTCGGGCCTCGTCAGCCGGCGGCGGGCAGCGCCCCGGGGACGGTCCTCTCATAGGCGTCGGTGATGTGGTGTACGCAATGCGGCGGGGGAGAGCGCCGGGCAGTGGCGGCACGTCCCACTCCAGGTCGCTCAGGGGAGGACTTTCCCCGTGATCGTCAAGTGGTCGCCGGATGAGCTGAACTCCATCGGTTCGGCCGTCGAACTGCACATCGCCGTCAGGCGCCCCGACGGGCGGCTACGGCGTTGGACGCCGATCTGGGTCGTCTGTGTCGATGAGCAGGTATACGTGCGGACCTGGTACCGACGGGAGACCGGATGGTTCGGTCACGCACTCCGCTCCCGCCGCGCCCGCATCCGGGTTCCCGGTCTGGCAGCCGACGTCACCGTCGAAGACCTCGGTCAAGGGGAAGTTGACCTTCACGCCGCCGTCGATGCCGCATACCGCACCAAGTACGGCCACCACGGCTCAGAATCCATGGTGACAGCCGCTGCCGCGGCCACGACCCTCCGGCTCGCCCCAGATCGTTGAGAGCCGGTCGCCAGGACTCGTACCAGCCACCGCGATGAATTCCGGCGCTGCGGTCACTTCGCCGGGCGGCCCGCACGCCCTAGCGCCATGAGCTCGGCGGTGATTGGCTGAAGTCGCAATGTGGGCGGCTTCGCACAGGCAGTCGGATCAGCGGAGCGGTCAACTCGTGACCACGGGTCCCCGCAGCACAGTCGGCAATCCCGGCAGCGCAACTGGTCTTACCTTGCGCAGTGCGATGGCGATAAGCGCCGGAGGCGTTCATGATGAATGACAGGCAAAGCCGGGCGAGGCGCAAGGTTGCCGTGCTGGGCCCGATCCCTCGCGACCAGATCGTGACACATGCCGGTAAACGATTCGAGAAGTACGGATGCGTACTGTATACGGCGGTTGCCCTCTCGGCTCTCCTGGATCTTGATGACACGATCGTCCCGATATCACATGTCCGCCGGCGGGACGAGGGTCCGATCAAGGAGATCCTCGGGTCCTTCCCGAATATCGACACCTCCGGTATAACGTCGCGGGGCGACCAGGGGGACGTCATCGAGCTGCGTTACATCGAGCACAACCGTCGCGTCGAGCGGCAGACGAGTTTCATGAACCCGATCCTGCCGGCTGACGTCGACAAGGTGCTTGATGCCGACGTGTTTGTCTGCGTCCCGATCACGGACTACGAGGTGGGACAGCCGACGCTGCGGCACATCAAGGAGAACAGCGGTGCAACCGTGCTGCTGGATGCCCACGGCCCTACGATGACGCTGACCCGCAGCGGCGAGCGCTATCCAAGAGTGTGGGCCGATCGGGACGTATGGCTTCCGTACATCGACATCCTGAAGATGAACGTTGAGGAAGCGAGCTCGACGTGGCTAGGTGAGTCGGCGGAGGTGACGGCTGACCCGCCGAGGCTGAGCACTGAAGAACTGCGCGACCTGGCGCATCACTGTCTGGACCGCGGTGTTGGGGCGGTATGCGTGACTCTCGACGAGCGTGGCTGCGTGGCCTTCTACCGGGACGGCTCCGGCAGGGTCGCCGACGAGCTCGTCGATCGTATCGAGGTGGAGCAGGTCGTGGACACGACCGGTGCTGGCGACTCGTTCGCCGCGGGATTGGCCTACGGCTACCTCGCGTACCGGGATTACGTGGTGGCCTGCCAGTACGGGAATGCGATGGGCGCTCAGCGCTGCACCGGCGCGGAACTGAACGTCTACCTGTCACGAGAGGAAACGGAGCGGCAGATCCTCGCGACGTACGGCCGGAGAACCACACGGCATCGATAACTGTTCACTGTTGGGACCACTCGGCCGTGGTCGCTGCACCGCCGCCCGCTCGTCATGAAGCCGGGTTCGCGACCAGTAGTTCTATCAGTGCGCCAAGGAGCGTCGGCGGCAGGTCGAGGGTGGTGAGTTCGGCGATCACCTGGTCGAAGCTGCCGTCAAGCGCGCGGTAGGCCCGATCCTTGAGGACGAACGAGATCTGTGCTGTGTCCAGCAGCTCAAACGCGCGGTTGACCACGTCGATGTTCGTCCGCAACGACAAGTCGCCTTCGAGCCGCAGCATGGTGCCGGTCGTAGCTGCAACATCGGGTTGCACGACGCGCACGCTGCCGGGTACCGGACCAGGCTCGCCGTGGATGTCGGTGAATCCGCACAGAACGATGTCGAAGCGCCGTTTCGGGGGAACCGAGGCGATGTCGCCTTCGACCGGGTCGATGTGCACAACGCCATCGAGAAACCGCACCCGGGTAAACGCCCAGCGTTCGTCGTCGCGGTCCTCGGCGATGGTGAACTCGCCGTCAGCGCCCGCGTAGACCCGCAACTCGATCGCGTCCGGGTTGGTCGTTCCGAACGTCAGGTCTCCGAGCGGCACCATCGGCACGATAGAGCCGGCGCGGGCCAGCACCGGTATCGAGTCGAGGTCGCGGTAAAGGGTCATCGCCCGCCCGCCTCGATAGGTGAGGCCGGTGAAGACGTCGATCCACCGGCCGGCTGGCAGCCATGCCCTGACCGCACCGAGCAGCGTGCTGCGATCGATCGGTGTCGTGATCGGCGCGACCAGCAGGCGGTCGCCGAACAGGTACTGGTTCGGGACGGAGTACGCGGCGTCTTCGTCGGGGTAGTCGTAGTACATCGGTAGCACCAGCGGCTGGCCGTCGGCATATGCGCGGTGGTTCATCGTGTACAGGCAGGGCAGGAGCTGGTGCCGCAGGCGCAGGAACTGTTCCATGATCCGTTTGGCCTGCTCGCCGAAGCGCCACGGTTCCTTGGTGTTGAACGGGCTGAAGCCCGAGTGCAGCCGCATGATCGGCGAGAACACCCCGAACTGCACCCATCGGGTGGCCAGCTCGTCATCCTTGCTGCCGAAGAAGTGTCCGCCGATGTCATGGCTCCACCAGCCGAAACCGACGTTGGACGCTGTGGCCGTGAAGTACGGCTGGAAGTCCAGCGACGCCCAGCTGATCACAGTGTCGCCGGAAAAGCCGATCGGATACCGGTGGCTGCCGACCCCGGCGTAGCGGGAGAATGTGAGCGGGCGGCGGCCTCTACGGCCGGAGTCGAGGAAGTGGAAGTGGTTGAGCAGCCAAAGCGGATCGAGCCCGGGGACACGCGTGACCGCACCTTGCTGCCAGTCCAGCCACCAGAAGTCGACTCCTTGGTCCTCGAGCGGATGATGCAACTCTTCGAAGTATGCCTGCAGGAAGTCGGGATCTGTCGGATCGAAGCTGACCCGCAGTTCGCTGCCCGGGTCGATGCCCAGCCTCTTCGCGATCGCTGGGTAGGCCTGTTCGTGCGCATGCACGCCCTCGGCGGGATGCACGTTGAGCGAGACCGCCAGCCCGCGCTCGTGCACTTCCCGCAGGAACGCCGGCGGATCCGGGAACAGTTCGCGGTTCCAGGTGTAGCCCGTCCAGCCGCTGCCGTACTTCGGATCGATGTCGACGAGGTGCCAGCCCATGTCGAGCACAGCCACCGAGAGAGGAACGTCGGCGGCGGCGAAGCGGTCGAGCAGCTGCAGGTACTCCGAGGCGGAGTATGGATGGTAGCGGCTCCACCAGTTGCCGAGCGCGAACCGCGGAAGCAGCGGTGTCGGGCCGGCCAGCCGGTAGAAGGCGCGCAACGCCTGCTTGTAGTCGCGCCCGAAAGCGAACACGTACACATCGAGATTGCCTGAGTGCCGCGGTGCGATCCAGTCGTTGTCGAGCAGCACCGTGTTCGAGTCGTCGACAGCGGCGACGCCCTCGCGGGACAGGATCCCGGGCTCCAGCCGGCAGGCGCCGTCGACGTCGTCCAGGGTGCGCGCCGTCCCGCCGAGGTTGCGTGTGGGGAGCCCATAGCGCCAGACGCCGCCCCGCGAGTGTCGGCCGCCCTTGGCCTGCACCGACAGTCCCGAAGTGGTGAACGGTCCTTTGTCGTAGGTGAGGCGCATGCGCACGGTCTCCACCTGGAGAAGGTCGGCGGTCTCGATGACGCCGAACTCGGCTGGCGGGAAGGCGCGGTCGATCGCCATCTGCGAGGCGCGGTCCTCGAACCTTCCCTTCGCGCTGTACTCAAGCCGGACAAGGCCGGGGTCGAGCACGGTGATCCGGTAGTTCGCACCGGTCAGGACATTGACCGGGTCGGCCACCGGACGGATGCCGAGTCGTGCTTTCCGATGATCTGCCGACCGATCGACGCTAGGCATAAAGTGGGCCAGATGTAATCGACACGTTGAAATACTTGCATGCCGGAGGTCATGGAGCGGCTGGCTTGACGCTGACGGCGGGCCTGGCCGTGGCCACTGAGCACCACTGCCCTTGGGAGCGCCTCATCCGGGAAGAACGCCGTGGTCACGCTGATCTACTCGTCGTCGGGCGGCGACGAGGGACGGTGGGACGCGAAATGCTGCTGCACCGCGTCATCGGGCTGGCCGACGGCCAAGCGGGTTACGCGTACACGATGCGCCCGGGAATGCGCGACGGTGCTGGGCGACGGGACGCGGCTGCAGGCCTGGGAGCTAAGGAATGGGGGCAGCGCAAGTGACGAGCGTGACCCGTCGCCCGGTCCGGTTGCCCCGGACACTCATGAACGTACTCAGCGCCATCGCCCAATCGCCGCCCAGCGCCCCCGCATGGTCAATCGGCATCCGCGAACGGACCGGACTCGGTAAGGATCGCGTGTTCGGGGCACTGGAAAAGTTGCTGATGGCTGAGTGGATCACCGCCTACTGGGAGGACGCGGCGGAGGGCTGGGAGCCGCGGCGTTTTTACCGGCTGACAGAGTCTGGGCGGCAACGCTACGACGAGGCGGTCCAGGCTGAGGCTGGGCGGGCAGCCGGGCCACCGTGGTGGCAGACGCTCCTACGAGCGGTTGCCGGGTGACCGAAGCCCAACTGCACGGGGCGGAACCGGCCACCCCCGAGACACGGGACATTCCGGCCAGTGCCAGCGCCTCCGCCTCATCGACCCCAGCGCCGGCGTCACCACGATTCTGCGGCAATAGCAGGCCAGCCGCGACGTGCCGGGCGATGCTGTCACCGCAGATCCGGGCCACCCGGGCGGGGCTTTGCGCAGTCGGCGCTGCACGGGCCCAGCCATCCCAGACCGTTGTGGCCGATGTGGCGCGAGCCGCAACCGGATCCTGATACGTCGTGAGCGGCGCGGATGCCGATTGACCATGCGGGGGCGATTGGGCGGCATCTGAGGCTCCAGGTGGACCTCATCAGGGTGTAACTCGAGGCGGCGGTATCGCGGCGGCCGGGCCCGGCCCCGGCTGCGACGGCGGGTAGCAGGTCAGGTGACGCCGCGGGTTCGCCACCATCATCTGCTCCACCACCTGCTCCGGCACCCCGTACTGCTCCAGCCGGGGAAGTACCCAGGCAGGAAGATGCTCGTACCCGTTGCCGACCAACTCGTGCAAGTGCACTTTCAGGAGCACGTCCTGGCCGAGGACGATCTGGTTCTGCCGCCCCTGCTCCAGCAGGGATGCCAGGCAGCGCATCCGGTCGATGTCGGACCAGCGGCTGTTCAGTGCCGACTTGACCTCGCTGCCCCAGGTGTACAGGGCGATCGTCGCGCCGGTGCCAACCAGGTCGGCGTGCCGGGCCCGGTCCACGTGCTCGTCCAGGTACCCCAGGATCACACGGTCTGCCGACAGCCCCTCAGCCGCGCAGTCCTCGACCGCCTGGATCCCGAACAAGCCACCGCCGGTCACGTGCACGATCACCGACATCCAGTACCGGCAGGCGACCCGGGCGGCGGCGCGCAGCACCCGCCGCTCGCACGGTTCGGGCGGGGCACCCATGCCGATCTCGCCTAGCACGCCAGGCAGCACCCGGCTGCCGACCACGCCCCGCGTGACCTCCTGTTCCAGGCACTGCTCCAGCTCATCTA
>CAVZKY010000023.1:0-7739 GCA_963775825.1 uncultured Actinomycetes bacterium | reverse complement strand
CGCATCGAACGCCGTCCGGGGGGGCGACCCCTGGACCCCCCGCAGTGTCGGCCCGGGGGGCGACCCCCCGGAACCCCCCGCATGCGCTCCGCGCCCGCGCGGGGGTACTTCGCCGACACACCGGCCGCTCACCGGGCACAAGGGCCCGGTTCGCTGGGCCGGTAGCGAGCGCCTCGCCGTAGGTCCTGCTGCGGTGCTCACCGATAGCACCGGCCGCTCACCAGGGCCTTCGGCCCCGGTTCGTTAGGCCGGTCACGGTCGTCTCGCTGTAGGTCCCGCCGCGGTATCGCTTAAGCACCCACGGATCTAACGGTCACCTGGCACGGGTTACGGCGGCATGTTTCAACCGGCCCAGCGAGTCCCGGGCCGCAGGCCCGGGCGAGTGGCCGGTGATAGAGGGAACCGGAGCGGGCTGCGGACAGACGGGCCGCAGGCCCGACCGCCCAGCGAACCGGGCCGTCAGGCCCGGTGAGCGGCGGTGTTATCGGCGAGCACCGCCATCGGGGCGTCGCGGGGGGTTCCAGGGGGGTCGTCCCCCTGGGCCAGCACAGGTTCCGGGGGGTCGCTCCCCCGGGTCAGCACGGTGCGGCGCCGGGGAGGGACTCGGTGGTAATGCGGGTGTTGTCGTCCCACAGCGCGTTGAGCGCGGTCGCGGCCATCACGTGCACGCCGGCCCCGATGGCGCGCTCGTCCACGTCGAACGTGGGCTGGTGGATGTCCACCTCCTGGGTGGAACCGGGCGTGCGCACCCCCAGCCGGGCGTAGGAGCCGGGCACGGACTCCAGGTACCAGGCGAAGTCCTCACCGCCCAGGCTCTGCGGCGTGCTCACCACGGCGTCGGGCCCGAGGGTCTGTTCCGGCGGCGGCGAACATGGCCGAGCTCATCGGGTCGTTGACGGTCGGCGGGACGTTCCGCGAGTAGCTCATCTCCGCGTACACGCCGTAGGCGGAGGCCACCGAGTCGATGAGCTCCTTGAGCAGGTCCGGGGCACCGTGCCAGGCGTCGTCGTCCAGGCAGCGGACGGTGCCCTCCACGATGCCGTCGTCCGGGATGGCGTTGGCCGCCGTGCCGGCGCTTATCCGGCCCCAGACCAGACTCAGGCTGGACCGCGGGTCCACCCGGCGGAAGCGCGGCCGGCAGCTCGATGACGATCTTGCCCAGCGCATACACGAGGTCCGCGGTCAGGTGCGGGCGGGCCGTGGGGCCACCGGGGCCGGTGACCCGCACGGAGATCTGGTCGCAGGCCGCGGTGATGGGACCGTTCCGGATACCGATCTTGCCGACGTCAATCTTGGGGTCACAGTGCAGGGCGAAGATCCGGCCCACCGAGGTGAGGCCGCCCGCGGCGAGCACGTCGAGCGCGCCGCCTGTGACCTCCTCGGCGGGCTGGAAGATCAGCCGGACCCGTCCGGGCAGCAGTCCCTGGGCGGCCTGCTCGGCGAGGAACAGGCAGGCGCCGAGGAGCACGCTGGTGTGCACGTCGTGCCCGCAGGCGTGGCAGACATTGGGCACGGTCGAGCGGTACGGGACGCTCTTCTCGTCGGCCATGGCCAGGGCGTCGATGTCGGCACGTAGGGCGATGACCGGGCGCGGCGGGGTCTCGTGGTCACAGTCGCTGCCGCCGATGTCGGCGATCAGGCCCGTGCCCCGGGGCAGGATTACCGGGCGGAGACCGGCGGCCGCCAGCCGCAGCGCGATCCGGCGCGTGGTCCGGTGCTCGGCGTAGCCGACTTCCGGGTGCGCATGCAGGTCGCGGCGGAACTCGATGAGCTCGGCCTCATGCGCGGCGATAAAGGCTTCCAAATCGCCCGCCAGGTCATTTCCTTCCATGCCCGCCTTCCCCCGGGATGACGAAACGGTCCTCGGCAAATTCAGTGACAAGCGCGTCCACAACATCGGTCATCTCGCCTGGCTGAGCGAGAATAGCCCGCTGTCTTTCATAGGAAGCCCCGAATTCGAGCACCTCCGAGGTTACCTGGAGCTCTTCAAGACAGCCAAGCCGATCGGCGACGGGCTCAAGTTCACGAACGAGCTCGTAAAGCTCGTCGCGCAGCGGCGCCGTCGTCCCTGACTCGTCAGTGATCACCGTCGCGTCAAGACCATATCTCGTCGCGCGCCACTTGTTGTCGCGAACAACCCAAGACGAGGGACTCGGCAACTGGTAGCCCCGGTCGAGCTGGGCGTCGAAAAGCTGGACCAGGCTCTGCGACAGGGCGGCGGCCATGCCGATCTCGCGGGCGGTCGGCAGGCCGTCGAACATGCGTATCTCGATGGTGCCCAGGTCAGGATGCGGGCGGATGTCCCACCAGACTTCCTTGATGCTGCGGATGGTCTTGGCCCGCAGCAGCGTATCCATGTACTCCTCGAAATCGCTCCAGCTGGAAAGCCGGTGCGGGGGCCCCGCTGTCGGCAGGTCGCCGAAGACGATCGCCCGGGTCGAGGCCAGCCCGGTGTCCTGCCCGTTCCAGAACGGGCTGGATGCCGTGAGCGCCAGAAAATGCGGCAAGTATGCGGCGAGGGCGTTAACCACGGGAATCGCCTTGGCGCCGTCCCGCAGCCCGACATGAACGTGCACACCGAAGGTCTGAATCCGGCGGGCCAGCCATTGCATTTGCTCGACCAGCTCCGCATAACGCGCAATTGGCGCCATCTTCGCGTCACGCCAGTTGCTTACCGGATGGGTGCCGGAGCAGGCCAGCAGAATGCCACGGTCCTCCGCGATACGCTGAAGTATTTCGACGGCCTTGCCCAGGTCGGCCTTGGCTTCGGAGACGGTGCTGCATATCCCGGTCACGATCTCCACGGTGGACTGCATGAGCTCGTGCCGGATATGGGGGTGCTCGCCCCTCGCGTCGAGGCCGGGCAGCGCGGCCAGGACCGTGTCGGCGTCCTGGCGCAGCAGCCTGCTCTGCGCGTCGATGAGCTGCAGCTCCCACTCGATGCCGAGCGTCGGGCCGCGGGAAGGATTCCAGCTGATGGCCACAGCAGACCTCCGTTTCGCGAATGCGACCGCGACTGCGACATAACCGCGAAATTAGATACGTACAGAAATGCTAGAAGAGGCTAAGCCACCCAGCATAAATGCGACGCGGTCCGATTAGTAAGCGTCTGGCGGCCGGTAAATACCCCAGACATCGCGAAGCGCATCGCAGACTTCGCCCAGCGTGGCTCCGGCGCGAAGTGCCTCACGAAGTGGGTACAGAAGGTTCCCGGTGCCTTCCGCGGTCTCCTTGAGCGCCGATATCCGGCGGCCGAATTCGGCGGCGTCGCGGCGGCTGCGGATGTCCGCCAGCCGGGCGGCCTGCTCCGCCTCGAGGGCCGGGTTCACGGGCAGCAGCTCGTAGGGCTCTTCGTCGTCGGAGACGAACTTGTTCACTCCGACGACGACCCGCTCGCCCGAGTCGATCTCCCGGGTCACGTCGTAGGCGGCGCGCTCGATCTCGGCCTTCTGGAAGCCGCGCTCGATCGCGGCGACGGCGCCAC
The DNA here is from genome assembly GCA_963775825.1 of uncultured Actinomycetes bacterium. Taxonomy (GTDB): domain Bacteria; phylum Actinomycetota; class Actinomycetes; order Streptosporangiales; family Streptosporangiaceae; genus Bog-532. Next base: position 4,255 of record CAVZKY010000023.1, on the reverse strand, counting down.
CCATGTCCTCGATGGTGGTCATCAGCTCGATGGCGGCGTCCTCTATGTCGTTGGTCATGGACTCGACGGCGTAGGAACCGGCGAACGGGTCCACGGTGGCGGTCAGATCGGTCTCGTTGGCCAGCACCTGCTGGGTGCGGACCGCGAGCCGCGCGGCCCGCTGGCTGGGCAGCGCGATGGCCTCGTCGAAGGAGTTCGTGTGCAGCGACTGCGTGCCGCCGAGCGCCGCCGCGAGGGCCTGGACGGCGACCCGGACGACGTTCACCTCGGGCTGCTGCGCGGTCAGCTGGACGCCCGCGGTCTGGGTGTGGAAGCGGAGCATCTGCGACCGCGGGTCGGTGGCGCCGAACTCCTCCCGCATGATCCGGGCCCACATCCGGCGCGCCGCGCGGAACTTCGCCACCTCCTCCAGCAGCGTCGTGCGGGCCACGAAGAAGAACGACAGCCGCGGCGCGAACTCGTCGACGGCCAGGCCCGCGGCCAGCGCGGCCCGCACGTACTCCCGGGCGTTGGCCAGCGTGAAGGCGATCTCCTGCACCGGCGTGGCGCCGGCCTCGGCCATGTGGTAGCCGGAGATGGAGATGGTGTTCCAGCGGGGCAGTTCCTTGTGGCAGTAGGCGAAGCTGTCCGCGACCAGACGCAGCGACGGGCGGGGCGGGTAGATGTAGGTGCCGCGTGCGATGTACTCCTTGAGCACGTCGTTCTGGATCGTGCCGGTCAGCGTGTCCGGGCTGCTGCCCTGCTCCTCACCGACCATCTGGTAGAGCACGAGCAGCACCGCGGCAGGCGCATTGATCGTCATCGAGGTGGACACCTCGCCCAGCGGGATGCCGTCGAACAGCCGGCGCATGTCCTCGAGGGAGTCGATCGCGACTCCCACCTTGCCGACCTCGCCATGCGCGATTACGGCGTCGGAGTCGTAGCCCATCTGGGTCGGCAGGTCGAAGGCCACCGACAGCCCGGTCGCCCCGGCCTCGATCAGCTCCTGGAACCGCCGGTTGGACTCCGCGGCCGTCGAGAATCCGGCGTACTGCCGCATGGTCCATGGCTGTTTTGTGTACATCGTTGGATACACACCGCGGGTGTATGGATACGCTCCTGGCTCACCGAGCTGTTCGGCCGGACGGAAATTTGTAAGCTGTGTCTCGTCGTAGACGGGTTCGATCGGCAATCCGGATTCCGACATGCGCTCCATAGCCACAGGTTACGGCTAGGACCGCGCGGACAGGCAGGGATGGTCTGGCCATTTTAGGCGCGGGCAGCGAAAGCGCAGGTCACGAGAGCGGGGGGAAACCGGTGAACGCGAGGCGAGATCGGTGACAGAGCGTATCCGGATGACTCTGTTCAGGGGCGGAGCTCTGCTCGCGGCCTGCTCGGTGGCCGGCGCGGTATCACTGAGCGTGCCAGCTCACGCCCAGCAGGCCCGGGTGGCCAGCCCGGCTGCGGGCCGGCCGGCCAGCGGCGGCCGCCCGGGGACGGGAGCGGCCAGCGGGAGCGGCGCCGCCACTGGAACCGGCGCTTCAGCCGGGACCGGCACCTCGGGCGGGAGTGCGTCGGCGAGCAGTCCGGCGACTGCGCCCGGCAGCGCCGAATCGGCCCAGCAGCAGGCGGCGGCAGCCGAGCTGCTGCAGCAGGCTGACGCCGGCCCGAAGCCAGCGAGCCCGGACACGGTGGGCGGGGCCCAGCTGGCCGGCCGGGGCGTGATCGTGGCTCACCCGGCCGGGGCCGCGCGGCTGCCCAGCGTGCCGGCCTCAGCGTACGTGCTCGCCGACGCCGGGACGGGGCAGGTCCTCGCGGCCAAGGACCCGCACGGCCTGCTGAGGCCGGCCAGCACGATCAAGCTGCTGACCGCCATCACGCTGATCCCGTTGCTGAACCCGGACGCCATGGTCACCGCGTCGCAGCAGGCCACCAACGTAACGCCGAATGTCGCCGGGCTGGTCCGCGGGCAGCAGTACAAGGTGTCGGATCTGTTCAACGCGCTGCTGCTGATCTCCGCCAACGACGCCGCGGTCGCCCTGGCCCAGGCCGCCGGGTCGCTGAGCACCGGCATCGCGCTGATGAACGCGGAAGCGCACCACCTGCAGGCCTACGACGTCATGGCCGCGGACCCGAACGGCCTGGATGCTCCCGGCCAGCACGTCTCGGCCTACGACCTGGCGCTGATCGCCCGGCAGGCGCTGGCCATGTCCGCTTTCATGCGGTACGACGGGGCGCGGCTGGCGCCCTTCCCCGTCACCGCATACAAGAGCGAGACGCTGTACAACCAGAACGAGCTGCTCACCCAGTACCCGGGCGGCATCGGCGGGAAGGTTGGCTGGACCAACGCGGCGGGGGCCACCTACGTCGGGATGGCCCGCCGGAACGGTGTCACCCTCATCGTGACGCTGCTGCACTGCCCCGCGCTGACCGAGGTGACTTACGCCAAGAGCCTGCTGAACTGGGGCTTCGCGCTGGACGGGAAGGTGAAGCCGATCGGCACGCTGGTCCCCCCGCTGACGTCATCCGCGCCGTCCGCCATGCAGTCGGGCCAGGCTGCGGCGGGCAAGGCGGGCAAGGCGGGCAAGGCGGGAGGGGAACCGGCCACCGGTCGTTTCCGGCACGATCACGACCACGAAGGTCCCCGGCGTGCTGGCCGTCGCATCCATCGCGCTGATCCTGTCGGCCGCCGCCGCCGCGATCCTGCTCATCTTGCTGCGGAGGCGCTCCGCCTCGGGGGTGAGCTCCCGGAAGGGCTCGTTAGGCATCATCGGGATCGGCCGGCACGGGCCACACGCGCGCTACGCCGGTCACGCGCGTTACGCCGGTCACACGTGCTACACGCCTCGGTGAGGTCCCGGTAGGTGGCCCACGGGGTGCCTGCCGAGCAGGCTTAGCAGGGCTCTGTGTTCTATCAGGCCTGGTAGGACGCGGCTGCGGGGCCGGTCAGCGACGTCGATGCCGGTGGGCTACCAGCCGCGGAGCGCAAACAGCGGTCTGGCCTTCGGCAGGGCAGCCGGGGTGCCCCAGCGCCGACGATGCCGAGAGGCAGCAGCTTGGCGGTAATCAGTAGCGGACCTGCTTGGCGGTCAGGGACCGGCCGAGGTCGGCGCTGACCAGCTCGGCGATGGCGGCCCGGTCGCGGGAGCCATCGATCCGGCAGGTCACCCGGTACAGCAGCGCCGACATCTGGATGACCGGGCCATCAGGCCGGCGCACCAGCGATGGCGGCCGCCTGTAGCCGGAACCCTGGTACTCGCCGAGCAGCTCGACCCGGCGGCCAGCCGGGGCGGCCCGGCTAGCCCGGGCGCATCCGCCGGGGGGCGGGGCGGGTGCCGTAATCCCGGTGATCACGTGCCCTGCGACTACGGTCACGGGTCTGTTTCCTCCCTCGCATGCGCCAGGACGTCAGGAATGGGTGCTGGCCGCAAGGGGGGCCGCCCACAGGGCGACCCCCCTTGGCTGCCATGCATTACTCCACTCCCCTTGGCTGATGCACGGCAGGTCAGCGATGCGAGCCGGGAAGGTGCTACAGCGCCTGCGGGGCGATGGTGTTGCCGCTGAGATCGCCGTCACCGTTGCCGCCGCAATTGTTAAGAAACCCGTGCCGTCCCGTTGCCTTTGTGCTTGCCGTTCCCGGCCACCGTCTGGCTGACGCTGACGCTGACGCTCGAGCCCGAGTGGCCCTTGGCGCACCAGAGGGTCTCGCGGACTGCTGTACGGTCGACTGCGTACGTTCTATACGGTCACCACCGAACATTAATCGCTACCCCTGGGTAGCGCAAGAGCCGCAGACCGCGACGGAAGCTCATCGGACGAGGACGGCTAGGGCTTGGCTATGACGGCGCATCCGGCGGGGGGCGAGCGGATCTTCCGGAAGCGCGACCGCGCTCGGCCGCCGCGGCGCCCCGTTAGTCCCGTCCCCCGGGGCCGTGGGTCTCCACGGTCCCGGGCGGTGCAGGCCGACGGCCACCAGCATGATCTTCAGCCACTGCGGCATGCCGGTGGTGGCCGGCGCTGCATTTGTCACCGGCCGGGGATGATGCCCGTTGCCCACCGGGCCAGACGGTGGTGGGACCGGGTGCCGCCGGGGGGCCGGGCCCGGCGTGGGCGGTGACAGGGCCGCCGGGCGCGGGACCGTCAGCACGGTGCCCGGGCGGATAACGTCCGGGTCGGGACCGATGGCGGCCCGGCTGGCCGCGCCCGAAGATTCGGCGACCGTGGCGAAACCCCTGGCCTCACCCCCACAAGGCCGGTCACACGCGTGCGCCGATCT
>CAVZKY010000022.1:0-29823 GCA_963775825.1 uncultured Actinomycetes bacterium | reverse complement strand
AAGGAGGCCGCCTTCTTTTTCACCGCTGCCGTGATGGCTGGCGACGTCGTACACGAATCGATTTCGACGCTGCTGCGCTGGGTGCTGGGTGGCCACGGCATCGACCCGCCGCGGAAGGGCCCCTCGTGACCAGCCCCGTCGAGGAGGAAACCTACCGGTCGCAGCGGTGGTTCATCTTCGCCGCGACGCTCATCGTGATCATCCTCGTGCCGCTTCTGTGGTTCCTCAGCTGAGCAAAGGCCGGCCCGGAGCGGTACCAGCTGACGGTCCCCGCGAACAGGCCCTCCGCACCGCCTGGCTCAGCGCGTTGCGGGCCTCCGGGCGGTCGATCGTCAGCCAGGCGACGCCCCGCGCCACCTCATATCGGACCGGGTCGCTCACTCGGCTCCTCCTTCTGGACGCACCCCGCAAGGATCTTTCCAACCGGCGGGCGCAATGCCCACAGTGACCACAACAGTGAACACCAATTCACTTGCGGGTTTGTGATCAGCCGGTGCCGTGAGCCGCCGGATAGCCGCCCGCTGGCCCGGCCAGCCTCGCCGGCCAGTGGGCTCGACGACCAGCGGGCTCGAATGCGATAGGGCCATTGGACCCTAGGCGGGCTGCGTGCGGCGGCTCATCCTCAGCACACGGCCGACCGGCCGCCACCAGCGGGCGGGCCGGTCGCCGGAACGAGACGATGAGGTCCCGTAGCCCTGAGGCGGGGAGGCTGTCATGAAGTTCGGTACCAGTGACGGAACGACGGCGCCGGGAGGGCCGCGCGGCGCAGAGATCTTCGGGCATCCGCTGCTCAACAAGGACGCGGCCTTCACCGCCCGAGAGCGAGACGCACTGGGACTGCGCGGCCTGCTGCCCTGGCGGGTCGCGACGCTGGACGAGCAGGTGGCGCTGGAACTGGAGCACCTGCGCAGCAAGACGACGACATGGAAAAGTACATCGGGCTGATAGCGCTCCAGGACCGGAACGAGACGCTTTTCTTCCGGCTCCTGAGTGATCATATGGAGGAACTGGCCCCGATCGTTTACACGCCGACGGTCGGCGAGGCCTGCCAGCGGTTCAGTCACATCCTGCGGAGGCCGCGCGGCTTGTGGATCACGCCCGAGGACTCCGCCTGCATACCGGACCTGCTGCGCCAGGTCGGCCGCCCGCACATCGCCCTGATCGTGGTGACCGACGGCGAGCGCATTCTCGGGCTCGGCGACCAGGGCGCCGGCGGCATGGGCATCCCCGTCGGGAAACTCTCGCTGTACACGGCGGGCGCGGGAATCGACCCGGCGCGGACGCTGCCGATCTGCCTGGACTGCGGCACCGACAACGAGGACTTGCTGGGTGATCGGCTGTACCTGGGCTACCCCAAGCGGCGGCTGCGCGGCGCCGGCTACGAGGCGTTCATCGAGAGCTTCGTCAGCGCCGTCCGCGACACCTTTCCGGGCGCCGTGCTCCAGTGGGAGGACTTCAAGCAGCACAACGCGATCCGGCTGCTGGACGCGTACCGGCACACGCTGCCCAGCTTCAACGACGACATCCAGGGAACCGCGGTGGTCGTGCTGGCCGGCATCCTCGCCGCGATGCGCGCCCTGGGCACCAGGCTTCGCGACCAGCGGCTCGTGCTGGCCGGGTCCGGCGCGGCCGGGACCGGGATCGCCCGGCTCGTCGGCCAGGCGATGCGCGCGGACGGGGCGTCACCCGAGGATGTGCGGGCACGCATCGTGCTGACCGACTCACGCGGGCTGGTCTTCGCCGACCGCACCCCCCTGGATGCGGACAAGCGGTGGTGCGCCCTGCCGGCCGACGTCCTGGCCCGCTACGGCTTCACCGCTGCCCCGCATTACGACCTGGAGACCGTGATCCGACAGGTCGCGCCCACCATCCTGATCGGGACCACCGGCACGCCCGGGACCTTCACCGCCGCCGCGATCCGCGAGATGGCGGCGCACACACAGGTGCCCATCATCTTCCCGCTGTCCAACCCGACCAGCCATGCCGAAGCCGTCCCGGCGGACATCCTGGCCTGGAGCGACGGCCGGGCGCTGGTCGCCACCGGCAGCCCGTTCGATCCGGTCGAGGCCGGCGGGCGTACCCGGGTGATCGCGCAGGCCAACAACCTGTACACGTTCCCCGGTCTTGGCCTGGGCGCGACCGCCGCGCGGGCCCGGGCGGTCAACGACCCAATGCTGCTGGCTGCCGCCGCCACCCTGGCCGCACTGGTGCCCGGATCCCGGCTCGACGAGGGAGCCCTGTACCCAGCGCTCGCCGGCCTTCGGCAGATCTCCCGGGTAATCGCGATCGCGGTCGCCCGCGAGGCCCAGCGGGCCTGCCTGGCGCGCACGGATCCCGGGCTGGACCCCGAGGAGGCGGTGGACGCCACGATCTGGACGCCGGAGTACTCGAGGCCGGGCGGTCCGGGTGGCCTGGGCACCTAGAGCCGGGAGTCAAGCCCGCGATTGCGGGGCGAGGCCGTGGGCCAGGACGTTCAGCAGGTCCTCCAGTACGTCGTCCGGGACCTGGTTGCCGGCGGTCCAGTCGGCCCAGCGCATGCCGATGAAGTTGCCCATGCCGGTGTACAGGTAGGCGACGACCTCGGGATCGTAGTCGGTGTCCACTTCCCCGGCCAGCTGGGCCCGGCGGACCCCGCGGGCGTACCCGCGGGCCAGCCGTTCGTAGTACTCGCGGAACAGGCCGGGATCGACGAACTCCGACTCGCGTACGATGCGGTCGATCCAGGGCCGCCCGGACACCATGTCGAAGAAGGCCCGGAAGCAGGCCCGCTCCCGGGCCCGCTGGTTGTCATCGGCCTGCTCTATGGCGGCGCCCATCGCGGCCCGCAGGTCCGCGTTGATCCGGCGGACCACGGCCGCGAAGATGTCGGCCTTAGTACGGAAGTGGGTGTAGAAGCTGCCGGTCGCGATGCCGGCCTTGGCGCAGATGTCGGCCACGCTGGTCTGCCGGTAACTCCGCTCGCCGAACAGTTGCTCGGCGGCGGCCAGCAGCCGCTCGGCGGGCGGCCGGTCGTCACCCGCGTAGGGCCTGCGGCCGGTAACGGCGCTCACGCTGAGTACTCCATCCTCCGTCCCGGCTGCTGCGCGGCGACCGGCTCCGCGCAGCAGCCGGGCTGGCCGCCCGCGGGCTCACGGGCGGCCAGCTTCGCACGTCAGGGCGATGGTATCCCGCTGGCCGGAGCAGCCGGCTGGGTGGTCGAGTACGTGGTGATGGCCCCGCCGGACGAGTCGTCGGTGACCTGCACCGGCCCGGTCTGCACCTGCACGCCGTTCTTGATCACGGCCATGTACGCGCCGGTGACGCCGGCGTGGTTGGTGGCCGAGAAGGCGAACGGCGCCACCGCCGGTCCCTGCGGCAGGCCGCCGTTGATCGCGGTCATCAGGTCCTGCCGGGTCGGGTTGCGGCCGGCCTTGAACATGGCCTGCACGAACGCGTAGGCGACCCCGATGCCGTACGCGACGTTCCCGTCCAGCGGCAGCTTCGGCAGGTACGTCGAATGGATCTTTTCGTACAGCTGGATCCAGCTGTTGCTGGTCGACCCGAGCGAGGGCTGGTAGCCGTCGGTGATGATGCCCTGGGTCAGCTGATTGCCCAACACCGTCGCGCCGCCCTGCTTGGCGTACGATTCCAGCAGGCCGGCCAGCGTGATCGGGTCGGAGCCCACGTTACTGACCACCAGCTGCGGGCTGAAGCTGAGCTTCAGGCTGTTCAGCTTCAGCAGTGCGGTGAAGGCGGGCACCGAGAACGAGACGACCACCTGAGCCCCGGCGGCCTTGAGCGCGGTCACCTGCGGCGCCACGTTGGTCACCGCCGGGTTGTAGCTTTCCCGGGACACGACCTGGGAGCTGGGGATCTCATCGTCCAGGCCCTTGACCCCGTCCATGCCGAACTCGTCGTCCTGGTAGAAGTAGCCGATCTTCTTGCCCGCGAAGTGCTGCTTGATGTAGTTGCCGAGGATCTTGCCCTCGCGGACGTAGTTGATCTGCCAGCCGGTCGTCCACGGGTAGGTGCTGGTGTTGTTCCAGCAGGTGCAGCCGGAGGCGACGAACACGTCGGGCACCTTGGAGCTGTTCAGGTACTGCAGAACGGCCAGGTGCGTGGGCGTGCCCAGGCCGTCGAAGACGGCGTACACGTTGTCCTGCAGCACCAGCTGGTGCACGACCGTGGAGGTGATGGTGGGGTCGTACTGGTCGTTCAGGTACTTATAGACGATCTTGCGGCCGTAGATGCCGCCGTGGGCGTTGACGTACTGGAAGTAGGCGTTGGAAGCCGGGGCGATCTCGTCGTAGCCCGGGGCGGCGACGCCGGTGAGCGGCTGATGGCTGCCGATCAGGATCTGGCTCGCCGTGATACCCGGCGCGGAGGCGGTCAGGGCCGTGCTGCTCGACGACGGCTTACCTGACCCGCTGGAGCTGCAGGCTGCGATCACCATGGCGATGGCGGTGACCCCGGCGAGAGCTACGGCGTTAACCCGGTGTCTTCTTTTCATATGGGGCCTTCTTCCTGATGTTCGCTGCCCGGCGTGCGCCGGCGCAGCGCGGTGAGGGGCGCGGCCGTGGCTGGGCCGAAGAAGCGGCGCAGCCCGCCCTGGATGCCAGCGGGAAAGGCCAGCATGACGACGATGAGGACGACGCCGTAGGCGGCGATCGGGACGCTGGAGCTCGCCGCACCGGACAGGCCGTGGCTGGAGCCGACGTTGGTGAGATAGGTGGGCACCAGGACGAGGACCAGGCTCCCCCACAGCGCGCCGGGCAGCGTGCCGAGGCCGCCGAGGACCGCCGCGGTAAGCAGCGCGATCGACAGCGTGAGCGTGTAGGCGCCCGGGGCGACGATGCCGGTGACCAGGGCGAGCAGGGCCCCGCCGAGACCGGCGCAGGCGGCGCTGACCACGAACGCGAGGATCTGCAGCCGGGCCACGTTCAGGCCGGACAGCGCGGCGGCCACCTCGTCATCGCGGACCGCCCGCCAGCTGCGGCCGACCCGGCTGCGGCTGAGGTTGGCCAGCAGGATCAGCGTGATGAGCGCGCCGGCACAGGTCACCCAGGCCTGCCAGCGGGTGGGCGGGAAGGTGGCGCCGAGAAAGCCAGGGGGCGTGATCGCGACCGTGAGGCCCTGGTCCCCGCCGAACTGCGACGGGAACTGGTTGGCGATCGAGGGCAGCGCGACGGCCAGCATCAGCGTGGCCCCGGCCAGGTAGGGTCCCCGCAGCCGGGCCGCGGCCACGCCGAAGAGCGCGCCGGCCAGGGCGGCGGCCGCCACGCTGGCCAGCAGGACCAGCTCCAGCGGCCAGTGCAGGTGGATCAGCACCAGGGCCGAGGCGTAGCTACCGATGGCCATGAAGGCGCCGTTTCCGATCGAGATCTGGCCGCTCAGCCCGATCAGGACCGTAAGCCCGGCCACGGCCGTCACGTAGGCGGCAACCTCGGCCATCTGGTAGTCGCGGTAGGGGCTCAGCCGGAGAGACAACAGCAGCAGGATGACGGCGACGCCGAGGGCGACGGCGAAGTGACGGGCGAGGGTCATGGTCACACCCTCCGGCTGGCGGCGCCGGAGAACAGGCCGGACGGCCGGATCATCAGCACCAGGACCAGCGCGGCCAGGCCGTACACCAGAACCAGGTTGCTGCCCAGATAGCCGCCCGCGTAGCTGAGCAGCACGCCGAGCAGCACGCCTCCAATGACCGCGCCGACCGGGCTGTCCAGCCCGCCGATCACGGCGGCGGTAAAGCCCAGCACGAAGATCGCGTCCATGCTGTTCGGGTACAGGAACGTGGAGGGCGTCACCAGCACCCCGGCCAGCGCCCCGAACAGGCCGGCCAGCGCCCAGCCGAGCGTCAGCACCCGGCCGATCCGGATCCCGAGCAGCCGCGACACCCCGGGACTGAACGCCGTGGCGCGCAGCCGCAGGCCGATTGAGGTGTACTCGAAGACCAGGAACAGTGCCAGCGCCGCGGCCAGTACCGCCGCCGCGGTGAACAAGTCGGCCGCGGAAATGCCCAGCCCGAACGAGCCGATCTTGAGGCCGCGGACCGAGAAGGCCGCGGGGAACGAACGGTACTGGCCGCCGTAGATGATGCCGGCCGCCCCTTCGAGCAGGATGAGCAGGCCGATCGTCACGATCACGGAGTTCAGCGGGGCCTTGCCCATGGTGGGCCGGACGACCGTGGACTCCAGGAACGCCCCGAGGGCCAGACCCGCGGCCAGCGCCGCGAAGAAGCCCAGCCAGTAGTCGCCGGTGTCGCGGATGACGACCCAGGCCACGTAGGTGGTGAACATGGCCATGCCACCCTGGGAGTAGTTCAGGACCCGGGTGCCCCGCCAGATCAGCACCAGCGACAGCGCGATCGCCGCGTAGATCATCCCGACGGCGATCCCCCCGAGGGTGAACTCGACAAACTCCTGCATCGGGTTGCCCTTCTAGAAGCCCAGGTAGTGACGGCGCAGGGCGACGTCGGCGGCGAGCACGGCGGCATCGTCCGCGGCAACGACCTTCCCGAGGTTGAGGACCATCCCGCAGTCCGCGATGGCCAGCGCGCTGCGGGCGTTCTGCTCGACCAGCAGAACGGTCAGCCCGGCGTCGTCGCGCAGTCCCCGCACCAGGTCCATAACCTGCGTGACCATCCGGGGGGCCAGGCCGAGGGAGGGCTCGTCCAGCAGCAGCACCCGGGGGGCCGACATCAGCGCCCGGGCGATGACCAGGATCTGCCGCTCACCGCCGGACAGCAGGCCGGCCGCGCGCTTCTTGCGCTCGCCCAGCATCGGGAACTGCCGGTAGGCGTCGCCGAGGGCGGCCGACCGGACCGAGCCGCCGCGCCGGGACAGCGCGCCGAGCCGGAGGTTCTCCTCCACGGTCAGCTCGGTGATCACGCCCTGGCCCTCGGGCACGTGCGCCACCCCGGCGCGGGCGATGTTCTCGGGCGCCCGGCGGGCCACGTTGGCGCCGTCGACGAGGATCCGCCCCCGCCGGGGCTTGACCAGCCCGCTGATCGTGCGCAGCAGCGTCGTCTTGCCGGCTCCGTTGGCGCCCAGCACCGCGGTGATCGTGCCGGGCCGCGCGGCGACCGAGACGTTGTTCAGCACGGGTACCCCGCCATAACCTGCGACGATGCCCTCGACGGTGAGCGCCGCGGCGGAATCAGGCATCACGGGCGCCCTCGGTGCCCAGGTACGCGGCGGTGACGGCGGGATCGGCCTGCACCTCAGCCGGCGTGCCGGCGGCGATCAGCTTGCCGAAGTCCAGTACGAAGATCATGTCGCAGACCGACATCACCAGGTCCATCCGGTGCTCGATGACGACCACGCCCGCGTCGGCGGCCATCTTCTTGATCAGCTCGCCCAGCTCGGGGAGCTCGTTCTCGGGGAAGCCGCCGGCCGGCTCGTCGAGCAGCAGCATCCGGGGCCGCCCGACCAGGGCCCGGGCCAGCGCCACCCGCTTACGCAGGCCGTAGGCCAGGGTGTCGGGCATCTGGTCGGCCAGATCAGCGGCGCCCACCTCGTCCAGCGCGCGCATGGCCTGCTCACGTAGCCGCCGCTCGTCCCGGTCCGAGCGTCGCAGCCCGAACAGCGCCGACCAGACCCCGGCTCGCGCCCCGGCCGTCGCGCCCACCATCACGTTCTCGACCACAGAAAGGCCGCGGAACAGGCCGACGCCCTGCAGCGTGCGGGCGATGCCGAGGCCCGCCAGCCGGTGCGCACTGAGGTTGGTCAGCGGCCGGCCGTCAAAGGAAACCGTGCCGGACTGCGGCCGGACGAAGCCGCACGCCGCGTTGAGCAGGGTGGTCTTCCCGGCCCCGTTCGGGCCGATGATCCCGGTGATCTTACGGGGGGCAGCGGCAAGGGACACGTCATCGAGGGCGGTGACTCCGCCAAAACGGACGGTGACACCCTGAATGTCCAATGAACCATCGTTCATCCAGTCAGCCTCTGCTCCAGACCCGCTTCGTCGCGGCGCAACGAACCAAGGTTCATTGGTGATCCGGGGGGTGGCAAGACCTGATCTTGCATTCGTGGCCAAACCGATACCCTCCGGGCGGGGCGTCAACTTTCTTGATCGATCGCCGTGAATAGGACACGCTGGCCGGTAAGGGAGGGAGGGCCCATGGCACTCAGCGCAACGGGGGGCCGATCGAGGAACCTGATCCTGGCGGCGATGATCTTCGCCGTCTCGATGACGTTCATCGACCAGACCATCGTGTCCATCGCGGTGCCCCAGATCCAGCGCGAGCTCGGCCTGTCCAGCACCGGCGTGCAGTGGGCGGTCAACGCCTACCTGCTGTCCCTGGCCGCACTCTTCGCGTTTGGCGGCCGGCTGGCGGACACGGTCGGCCACCGGCCCATGGTGACGATCGGTGTCATCGTCTTCGCGGCCGCGTCGGCCATGTGCGGGCTGACCCCGAAGGGCAGCCTGGCCGAGGCGTGGATCGTCACGTTCCGGGTCATCCAGGGCGCGGGCGGCGCGATCATGTTCCCGGCCGCGCTGGCCATCGTGGTGCAGACGTTCCCGTTGCGCCAGCGCGGAAAGGCACTGGCGCTGTTCTTCGGTATCGCCGGCGGGCTGACCGCCATCGGGCCGCTGCTGGGCGGATTCCTCACCCAGTGGACCTGGCGCGCGATCTTCTGGGTCAACATCCCCGTCGCGGTGATCGCGCTGGTACTGATCTACATCTCACGGCCCGCGACGGAGCACCGGCCGGCCCGGATCGACTACCGCGGGCTGGTGCTGATCGCATCGGGCGTCGCGCTGAGCATATTCGGTTTCCAGCAGTCGGGCATCTGGGGCTGGAGCAATCCAGGCACCGCCCTGTGTATCGCGGCTGGCGCGGTACTGCTGGTGGTGTTCTACCTGGTGGAGGAACGGACTCCGGTGCCGCTCCTGCAGGTCGGGATCTTCCGCATCCGGGCGTTCAGGGTCGAGAACCTGGTGCTCGGCGTTTCCTCAATGGTCTTCATCCCGGTGTTCTTCTTCGCCAGCGAGTACGCGCAAATCGCGCTGGGCAAGACGGCCTCGCAAGCCGGATTGTTCCTGCTCTACTTCTTCATCGGCTTCGTCATCGCGGCGCAGATCGGCGGCCGGATGCTCGACCGGCGCGGGGCCAAGCTCCCGGTCACCCTGGGCTGCGCCCTTGCCGCGGCCGGGTTCTACCTGTGGGCGGGCAAAGTCACCGGCCTCAGCTTCGGCACCCAGCAGTGGTACATCATCCTGGCGGGCGCCGGCATGGGCTTCATGCTCGGCCCGGCCAGCACGGACGCGGTCAACCGGGCGTCGCGGCTGACGTACGGCGAGGCCACCGGCATCACCCAGACGGTGCGGAACTACACCGCCAGCCTGGGACTGGCCATCCTGGGCACGATCCTCGTCACCGAGATGCGAAGCCAGCTCACTACGTCGCTGGTCGCCCGCGGGCTGCCGCTGGCGCGGGCACAGGCCGAGGCGGCGGTGCTCGCCCAGTCGCGGGGGTCTTCCGGCGGCTCGGGCTCCACCGCGAGCGGTGCGGGTGGCTTGGGGGCGATCCCGCAGTTCTACCGGGTGGACTTCGCCTACGCGACGCGGACCGTGTTCTACGTGATGGCCGGGATCATGGCCGTGGCCACGATCGTGGCGCTGACCGGTCTGCGGCGGGGGCTCCAGGAGGAGCCGGCTGGGATTCCTGGTGAGGCTGGGGTTCCTGGTGAGGCTAGGGTTCCTGGCGAGGCTGGGGTTCCTGGCGAGGCTGGGGTTCCTGGCGAGGCTGGGCGGGCGCCGTAACCGGGGGGCTGGAGTGGGTGCTGCCGTAGCAGCACGCTTACGCTGGGCGCTAGGCGTAGGCTACGCATCATGACCGCACAGCCGATGGAGGACTCCTCCGATCCGCTGGTGATCCTGAGGGACCTTCCCGAACGGGAGCGCGACGAGTTCCTGAATCAGTACCGCACGGCGGTGGATGCCGCCCGCGACCCGGCCGGTTATGAGCAGTTGCGGCGCATGCTGCACGTATGGAGCCTGGCCGTCGTCGCGGCCAGCCAGCCGGGCTACTACGAAGAACTCGCAGCTGTACGGGATGGAATAGCTCCCACAGTGCCGGTCATCGAGGCGATCCCCGATTGGGCCGGGCGAGTCGCCTCGGCCCGGGGCCCGCGGCGGTGACCTACCGAGCCGAATTAAGCGCTCGGGCACTCAAGCAGCTACAGGGGCTTCCGGGGTCAGCGTTCGACAGCCTGATTCAGGCCATGGCAGATGTCATCGTTTACCCGGACGACCCGCTCGGGACATTCCCCACCAGCGATCCTTACATCAGACGCGCAGAGTTCGGCGGAGCCGGCCGATCACTTATTTAGTAAATGATGGAGCCGGGGTGGTCATCATTCTCGACGTCACCTGGACCGGCTAGCGGCGGAGCATCGCGAACCTCGCATCCTCGGTATGTGGACCGCAGGCCAGGTCATCGCGGCCCAGAGGCTGCTCACGCAGATAGGCGAGTGCACATCTGGCGGAGCCGGGGAACGGGCCGGGAGCCGCCAGGGGTCGCCGATTTTGCAAGGCGAGCAAAAATAGAGGTATGAACTCCATGCCGGGCGGCGACTCCGTGCCGAGGCCACGGGAGTGGCTGGCCATGCCCGGCGGCCGGATACGGCCGGTGGTGTCCGTTCCGGGTAAGGACGGCGCCACCGAACTGCTCCCGTACGACGCCTGGCTGGCCCGGCTCCGGCCCACCTGCCGGTGCGGCAAGCCGCGGCTGGGCTCGGGCCGGACCTGCGGGGCCGCGGAGTGTATCGCGGCCCTGACCAGCCAGCAAGGGTGACCACTGTCCAGAGGGTGACCGGGCGCCGGACGCCGGGTTCAGGTCTAGCGGGCGGCTAGGTCAGCGGCGCGCCGACGTACTGGCGGACCTCCTGGACGGCCCAGTTATTGCCGTCGGGGTCGGCGAAGAACATGAACTTCCCACCGTCCCGGGAGTCCAGCGTCTGGATCTCGGACACGTCGACGCCGCGCTCGGTCAGCTCGCTGTGGGCCGCCTCGAGGTCGGTCACGACCAGCTGCATGCTTCCGCGCATGCCGAGCTCGGCCTCGGTCTTCGCGTTGACCGGTCCGATGACCACCGAGCACCCTGACCCTGGCGGCGTCATGTGCACGACCCGCATGGTCTCGGTCGGCATCGTGTCGGCGTCCAGCTTGAAGCCGAGCTTGTCGAGGTAGAAACTCTTCGCGCGGTCGATGTCGGTCACGGGGACCACCACAACTTCCAGCTTCCATTCCATGACGCCCATCCTTCCGGTTTTCCGCGCCCGGCGGGCGCTGTCCTCAGTAGAACGACGCGGCGGCCCGTATGTCATCGATCACCGGCGAGGACGCGAGCGACGGCGGCCAGCGCCGGCGCCCGCCAGCTGGCTCCCGAAATCGACTGGGCCAGCCGCTCGGCGTGCTCGGGGTCCACGGCGGCCAGGGCCGCGGCCACCGCGGCCAGCGCCGACCCTTTCCGGTCCGGGACGGGAATCGACTGCGCGGTCCGCTCGGCGTCCGCGATCAGCCGTTCGGCCCGGCCGACGTCGGTGACCGCCAGCGCCCCGCCCACCGCGGCCAGCGCCGGCGCCCGCGAGCTCGCCCCGGGAATGGGCCGGGCCGCCCGTTCGGCATCGGCGATCAGCCGGGCCGCCCGGTCGGCGTCCGTGCTGGCCACCGCCCGGGCGATGGTGGCCAGGGCGGTGGCCCGCCAGTTCGCGGCGGAGATGGACTGGGCGACGCGCTCTGCCTGGTCCGTGTCGACGGCAGCCAGAGCCGCCGCCACCGCGGCCAGCGCCTCGGCCTTACGATCGGCGCCGGGAACCGACTGGGCGACGCGCTCGGCGTCCGCGATCAGCCGGCCGGACCGGTCAGCATCCGCCCCGGCCAGCGTCTCCGCGACTCCCGCCAGCGCCACAGCCCGTTCCGCCTCTTCGGGAATCGACTCGGCGACGGTCTGCGCGCGGTCGGCGTCGCTGGCGGCCAGCGGGCCGGCCACGGTGGCCAGCGCCCCCGCGCGGACGGACCCGACCTCGATCGACTGGGCGATCCGGGTGGCGTCCGCGATCAGCCTGGTGGCCCGGTCCGGATCCGCGGGGGCCACCGCCTTGGCCACCGCGATCAGGGCCCGGGCCTTCGGGTTCTCCTCCGGGATCGACTGGGCCGCAAGGAGCGCTTCGGTCACGATGCGGTCGTGCCGGGTAGGGACGGCGGGCGCGGGGCCGGCTTGGCTGGCCCGGCCCAAGCTGTGGGCCGGCCCGGACGCAAGGGCCGGGATACCAGGGACGGCGGCGGCGTTGGCCGTGAACGCAAACTGGGCGGCGGCCGTGCCGCGCTGGGCCGGGGCGGGCAGGTCCCTGGCCGCCAGCCGGTCGCAGAGCACCGGATAGATGTCGCCAAAGGTCAGCTGCGGGCCCAGGCCAGGAATGCCGTCGCGGATCAGGTCCCGCAGCTCGCCGGTGAACGAGGTACAGGCGGTGTCCTGCTGGCCGGGCGGCGGTACGTGCGCCGCCCGGTCGCTGGTCGTCGCGGTGAGGGTGTACACGCCGTCGACGTCGGTGAGATCGGCTAGCCCTGGACCCTGGCCAGAATCCTGGGCGGCCGCCGTCGCCGCCTGCCCGGCGAAACAGCAATCCAGGATCGACACCCGGGTGTGCGCGGGGCTGGCCCGCAGCAGGCCTGCCACCGTGTCCCACGGCAGCCCCGTGACCTCCGGTTGTCCGGGGTGGGTCGACGTCACGGTCAGGCACAGTTCCCCGCCGGCG
The DNA here is from genome assembly GCA_963775825.1 of uncultured Actinomycetes bacterium. Classification (GTDB taxonomy): domain Bacteria; phylum Actinomycetota; class Actinomycetes; order Streptosporangiales; family Streptosporangiaceae; genus Bog-532. Next base: position 17,083 of record CAVZKY010000022.1, on the reverse strand, counting down.
GCTCGCACACCATGGCCCACGTAGTAGAGCAGCAGCACCCCGGTGGTGGTCCCGGCCAGATCAGAGATCTGGCCCGCCAGGTCCGGCGCGGATATCGGGTTGGCTATCACCTGGACCTGTCCGGCGGGCCAGGCGGCCAGAGCCGGATCACACAGTAGCGAGCGCATCGCGGCCAGGCTGTTACGGGCCGCCCGAATTGGCGGGAACTCCATGTATTCGTACGCCGATACCCCGATCAGCACGGCACGAGACCCGGTCGCGTCCATGTCCCCCCTTGTCCGGACAAGACGGCGAATCGCCTGACTGTGTCCCGGGCCACCCGCTATCAGCTGAAACACAAACATCGTGGCACGGCAGAGACCCTGAGGTGAAGTAAGGCGCGCGCGGGCGGCTCAGGGATAGCGGTGGACCTGGCGGATGAGGTGACGGCCGCGCAGCGTGCGGTACCGGCTGAACGGGACCACGGCCAGCAGGAGACCCGGGTGCTGTGGCCGATCCCGCGCTACGTGAATTCGGTGCTGTTTCTGCCCCGGGGCCAGATTCCCAGCGCGGCCGGCCCAGGGGCATTCGCAGGGCACGGCCGGCCTGCGGGCGGCCGGACGTAAGGTGAGCGTGTGGAAGGCTCGATCGTAGTGGACATGCTGGAACCGGTGATCGGCAAACCGGGCCAGGTACGGATGCTGCTCCGGGGCCCAGGCGGCCGCTGGAGCGTCAATGACGAGAAACACCCGCTGCAGGCGGTGCGGCTCCGGCCGGACGGACTGGTCGAGTTCTCGCGGGACGATGGGTGGAGCGTGCTGGACCCGGCGGACGTGCTGGCGGTGGAGTGGGTGGCCCGGGACGGCGAGGGCGGCGGGCAGTACCTCTGACCATCATTCCCAGGAACGCCGGAGCAGGATGACCTGAGCGGTGAGCTGGCCCGCGTGCAGCAGCCGGCCGATCCGGTGGCTCTGCTCGTGGGCCGCCCTGAACTGCGGCGTCTGCCCGCAGCGCCGCTCCAGCTCGCGCTCGACCCGGGCGATGCGGTCGTGCCAGTCCGGGGACGGCGGCGGCAGGCCGGCGGAGTCGGCCACGGCCGTCACCTCCAGGCCCGCGGCACCGATCAGATCGTTCAGCTGGCCGCTGGCCGGGAAGTGGTTTCCCTCCGGCGGGTCGTCCAGCTGCCCGGTGACGGCCAGGTAGACCAGCAGGCCGATCCGCCCGGCGGGGCGGACCATCCGGCGCAGCTCCCGCAGCATGGCGAGCTGGGCCTCCGGGCCGGTCGCGGTACACAGCACGCCCAGGCACCAGGCCACACCGGCCGACTCGTCCGCGAACGGCAAGGCGGTGCCGTCGGCCTGGACGACGGGCAGGTCAAAGAGCGTGGCCGCCGCACGGCAGGCGCCCGGTTCTGGTTCGGCCAGGACCAGCCGGGCGCCGGTGCGCTCGCGCGCGTAGGCGGCCGGGCCGCCCATGCCCGCCCCCACATCGAACATCAGGTCACGAGGCTGCGGCACCAGCCCGGCCAGCAGCCAGTCCAGCGCCGCGGGCTGCCCGCTGCCCCGGCAGGCGGCCGGGATGAAGAACTCCGGACCCAGGCCGACAGCCACCTGCGCGGTCCATTCCGCCACGGTGCCGAACTCGGCGGCCATCGGATCATCGACGTCGTTGGTCATCCGCGCGTTCTTTCCGGATAAGCCGGGCCAATTCAGCCTTGACCTCAGCCGCGAACTCATATCCGCGGGCCGACGCCAGGCCCGAGATGTTCACGCCGGCCACGCCGGGGACATCCAGCAGCGCCGTTGCCTCCCGCACCGCGGCCGTGAGGCCGGCGGCGACCGGATCCCGGTCCTCCAGCACGCCGCGCACCACGTCCGGATCAAGCTCCAGGCCGGGCAGCCCGCTGAGCACGGCCGCCGACGGCGCGTCCGTGAAGGCCGCCACCGAGGCGATGACCGGGATCGTCACGCCGGCCTGCGCGGCCGACGTCATGAACGCGGTCACGGTACTGACCGCGGCGTGGTTCAGCATGGCCACCGCCGCCCCGGCGCGCTGCTTCTGCGCCAGCCGGAAGCCCCGCAGGTGGCGCGGCGGCGCGGCGGGCGCCTCCGGGACCGCCGCGGATACCCCGGTGGCCGCGGCGAGCGCGGCCAGCCGGGTCCCGTCGAGGTCGAAGACCTGAGTCACGTCGGGCCGGACATCGTAGGCCCGCGCGTCGCCGGTCACGCACAGGACGGCTTCCACACCCAGATGGCGCAAGCCGGACAGTTCCTGCTCCAGGATGATCCGGTTTCGGTCCCGGCAGGCAAGGGTGATCCACGGCCGCGCCCCGGCCGCCATCAGCAGCGAGGCGTGCAGCGTGGGCGGGAAGTCAGGCCGGTTCTGGTGCTCACCGACCAGGACGGCGTCACAGGACCGGGCGAGCGTGGCCGTTACCGACCTGAGCATCGGAACCGAGTACGGCTCCGAGCTGAAATCGGCCAGGATCAGCGGCGTCCGGCGCAGCGGCACCCGGGGCACCGGCGGCAGCGCGTCGGCCCATTTCGTGGGGACACTGAACGCGCAGGGCTCCGGGATAACCTCGCAGCTGCCGTCGCCGCGCACGCCCCCGCAGGGGCCCATCACCATGTGCTTCGGGCAGCAGGGGGCGGCAGCAGGTCGCATCTGCACCGGGTCAGGATTTCATGGCACGATCGCGCGGCGGCAGGCGGCCTGACCAGGCATCACGGACCGGGATCGGCCCGCGCGGGGGTCTTCTTCCGGTTCCGGTGACCAGGGGCGTCCGGGGTGAGATGCCGGGCGGCGAGGGCGGCACAGCGGCAGGACACCAAGCAGCGTGGCTCCGTAGCGGAGCCACGCTGCGATGTCCACGAGCGACCCGGCCTGGCTCAGCCCGGCGGGCGCGCTGCGGATCAGGCGATCACCTGGATCAGGCGATCACCTGGATCAGGCGATTACTTCTTGAAGGCGTCCTTGATCTTGTCGCCGGCCTGCTTGATGTTGCCCTTGGCCTGGTCGGCGTGGCCTTCCGCCTCCAGCTCGTCGTCGCCGGTCACGTGGCCGACACCTTCCTTGACATTGCCCTTGATCTCGGTGGCCTTGTGGGCCGCCTTGTCCTCGGTCGCCATAATGTGGGTCCCTCCGTTTGGGTGCGTCCACCCAACTGTCCATTCCCGGCCGGGCCAAACTCGCTGGGCGCGGGAAGAAAGCGGGAAGGCCGGGTCCGGCCTGGTCACCTACCGGACGAAACCGAGCACAGACACGGCAGCTAGATCACTGCCCCAGGCGCTCCAGTGCTTCGGCGAGGCGGGACAGTAGACAGTTACTTAGCTATCTTCCATAATGGAACCGTGCTGGATGTGGATCTGATCAAGGCGCTGGGCAGCGAGAAACGGCTCCTGGTCCTGGAGTGGCTCCGCGACCCGGAGGCGCATTTCCCGCCGCAGCGCGACGGCGACCTGGTCCGGGACGGCGTATGCGCGTTGTTCATCGCTGAGAAGCTCGGCGTCAGCCAGCCGACCTGCGGCGAGCATCTGAAGCTGCTCAGTCAGGCGGGCCTGATCCGGGGCCGGAAGATCAAGCGGTGGGTGTTCTACCGACGCGACGAGAACCGTATCGCCCACGCGAAGGAGATGCTCAGTAGTGGCTGGTGACACGGCAGGCGCCGCCGGACCGGGGCTGAGCGCGGACCTGATCACGCGGGACGGTATCCGCCGCGCCTACGACACGATCCGGCCCTATCTGCGCCGCACCCCCGTCGTGCAGGTCGATCCGGGCGCGCTGGCCGGAGCCGAGCCGGGGACAGCACGGCCGGCCATATCGCTCAAGCTGGAGCAGCTGCAGTGCGCGGGATCGTTCAAAGCCCGCGGCGCGTTCGCGAACCTGCTGTTCCGGGACGTTCCCGGCACGGGAGTCGTCGCGGCGTCAGGCGGCAACCATGGGGTGGCGGTGGCTTACGCCGCGCACCGGCTGGGCGTGCCGGCCAAGATCTTCGTGCCGACCGTGTCCGCGCCAGCCAAGATCGAACGTATCCGGCAGCTCGGCGCCAACCTGGTCGTCGCCGGTGACCGCTACGCGGACGCCCTCGCCGCCGCTCAGCAGTGGGAGATGGACTCGGGGGCGATGAGCGTTCATGCGTTCGATCAGTACGAGACCCTGCTCGGCCAGGGCAGCGTCGCCCTGGAGCTCGCTGAGCAGGCCGGCGAACTGGATACTGTGCTGGTCCCGGTCGGCGGAGGTGGCCTGATCGCGGGAATGGCCGCGTACCTCGCCGGCACGGTCCGCGTCGTCGGAGTGGAGCCGGACGGCGCACCGACCCTCACCTGCGCTCTGGCGCACGGCAAGCCGGCCGACGCCCCAGCGGGCAGTATCGCGGCGGATGCCCTCGCCCCCCGGCGGATCGGCGACCTGGTGTTTCCCATTACCGAGCGCTACGTCGACCGCGTCGTCCTGGTCGATGACCCCTCGATCCGGGCAGCGCAGTCCCGGCTGTGGCAGGCACTGCGGATCGCCGCCGAACCCGCCGCCGCGGTCGGCGTCGCGGCCCTCCTCACGGAGGCCTACCGGCCCGCGCCCGACGAGCACGTCGCTGTCGTGATCAGCGGCGCCAACATGACGCCTTCCGGCCTTGGCGGCTGAGAATCGTCAGAGGTTCTGGTAGAGACGGATTGCGGTGCGACCGGGCGAGGAGTGGATCTGCACGAGATCGCAGAGCTGGTTGGCAAGCCAGAGACCAGCGCCGTGGGTGGTATCGGGAGTAGGCGGAAGGCGGCCAGCCAGCGGTGACGTGATGTGGCCGTGATCGGACACCTCGCAGACCAGCGAATGGTTGTCGGTCCAGGTGTGAAGCTCGCCCTGGCCGCCGCCGTGCTGAAGACTGTTGGTGGCGATTTCATTGACCGCCTGCACAATCGCGGTGGTTGACCGCTGATCAAGTCCGTTTCGCTGGGCTAGGGCTGCGACGAACGTCCGCAGCTTGGCCAGGGTGCCGGGCTGGATAGCCAGGTAGGCCGAATCGGCAGGGCGGGGCGGCAGCGGCCGGGCGAACGGGTCCGCGAGATTGACCGGCCGGAAGCTGCCGTGTGCCGTCCGGTCCTCCCCGCGGGCGACGAACGGGTGCGTCCGGTGAGCCTCATCGATCACGTCGGCGGCCAGCGCTTCAAGATCATAGGGGCACAGCAGCCACAACGGCGTGGAAGCGCCGAAGGCGACGTTCAGCAGAGCTTCGTGGAGCTGGCATTCGGCCAGCTCGGCCGGGGAACGTCCAGGATCTACCGGCTCGCCGATCCCGTACAGCTGCGAGGCTCCGGCATAGTCCTGCACGAAGTCTCGCCACACAGCGATGATCCGCCCGGGATTGCCGCCGACCTCGGCCATATCAGCGAAACTGACCTTCCGCGCCCCGGGCCCCAGCTCGTTCCGGAGCATCCCGATCTTCGGGCGGCGCACCACTACCAGGATCGGGTCACCCGCATTGACCGCCCGGCGGATGAACGACGTCGTTCCGGTCAGGAACTCGGCCATACCGGAGTACAGCAGCGCCTCGTGCCGGTATCCGCCGACGGCTTCTTCCGTGAACGCCTGGCGCGGGCGACGCGGGGCGCCTTCCGAACGGGCGGCTGGCTGATTACTGGTCACGACAGCCAGCTCTGAGTCACTCATCGATTCACACTGCCTAGGTCTGGAGCAGCGACACACTTGGCCACAGCATACGTGCGAGGCACGTTCCCGCAAGTGAGGCCGTCGGCATCGCGCTTATGGCGGCGCCCTCAAGCGCAGGCGCGGGCAGTGCCCGGGCCGATGCGCCCGCCGCCTACGTCCGCGCGCTCACCCTGACCGCTGACCGGCTCGACCAGGTCTACGAGCGGATCCCGGACGAGGCGGCACGCCGGCGATACGACTACGCCGCTCCCGCTTTCGGCTTCACTGCCTGCCTTGGCTACGACGACAGCGGCCTGGTGGTCGACTGTCCCGGCATTGCGCTCCGGGCCGGCTGACCCCGGGTCCCGGTGCGCTGCCGCTGTAAGACCTGCTGTCTTACGGCGGGCAGCATGGCTGACACGATCACCATCCGTCGCCGCCCGGGCTGAGTGCACAGCTAATGGCCGGGCGATGGTACCGAGCTTGGTATGGGCAGACACTGCCATCTTGGATCTCGACGGCAGACCATCGCCTCCATATGGTGCTCGTGTGCGGATCGGGTGGGATGGCTCGCTAAGGCGGGCGTTCCCCACTCAGCCGCCCACGGGGCAGGCAGATGAGTAATCAGGCCGAGAGGGGATGGTACCGATGCAGTGGCGCGATGCCACCGTCGGCAGGATAGATACGACGGGTTCGAGGTGCCCGGCTCTGACGCGGCGCGGCGCGAGCCGGACGTCAGGCAGATCCAGGTCGGCTACATCGGCCAGGCCAGCCAGGTTCGGCAGGTGACCGGGCCGGCCGTCGGCAAGGCCGGCGTGGCGGATCAGCTGGTGGTGGCCGGGTCGGGGGTCGCGTTGCCGGCGGGACTTGATCTTCCCTGTATGCAGGACCCGGAACTGTTCTTCGCCGAGTCTCCGCAGGATGTGGAGCAGGCGAAGGTCATGTGCCGGGGATGCCGGGCCAGGATCGCCTGCCTGGCCGACGCGCTTGAGCGCAGGGAGCCCTGGGGCGTCTGGGGCGGCGAGTTGCTGATGAGCGGCGCGATCGTGCCGGGTAAGCGTGCTCGCGGGCGTCCTCACAAGACCGATGTAGCCGCGTAGGGGGTCACCGGCAGCGAAGAGCGGCGCGGAGCTTCACAGATCTCAGCATCGCTACGCGCATGTCGGGGCGTTATCTGGCCACGCAGGGGCTATGGGAGGCGAGTGTGCGGTCCAGCATGCGCAGCGCGGTCGGCAGGCCGGTGGAGCTGACGGCGCCGAATCCGATCAGGAGTCCCGATTGTGCCGGGCCGATGTGGAAGCAGTCCCGCAGGCCGGATATGGCGATGCCGCGCCGGGCTGCGGCCCGCAGCACCTCCCGCTCGCCGAGGCCTTCCCGTAGCACAGCGGCGACGTGGAGTCCGGCGTTGGAGGCGCAGGCGGTGAGGTCGCCGGCCAGCGGCCCGGCGAGTGCCTCGGTGACGATGTGGTGGCGTTCGGCATAGACGCGCCTGCTGCGCCGGATGTGCTTGTCCAGCAGGCCGTCGTCGATGAAGCCGGCCAGGGCCGTCTGCATCGTGATCGGCGGATGCCAGTCGATGAGCTGCCTCAGCGCAGCGATCGGTTCGGCCAGCGGCGCGGGTACCACGGCAAAGCCGAGCCGGATCGATGGGGAGAAGGTCTTGGAGAATGAGCCCACGTACACCACCCGGCCGCTCGCATCGAGGGCCTGAATCGGCTCCAGCGGCCGGTCGACGTAGCGGAATTCGGTGTCGTAGTCATCTTCGATGACCGCCGCGTCGTGGCGCTCCGCCCAGCGCAGTAGCGCCCTGCGCCGCGGCATCAACATGGTCATGCCGAGCGGATATTGATGCGACGGCGTGACGTAGACAACGCGGGCTGAGGGCGGCAGCAGATCCACCACCAGGCCCTGGTCATCGACGGGCACGCCAACAACCTTCAAGCCGAGAGCGCCGAACAGGCGCACCGCCGGCACATAACCGGGGTCCTCGACCGCAACGCAGTCGCCGGGCTCGAGCAGGACCCGGGCGATCAGGTCAATGGCATGCTGGGTGCCGCAGGTGACCACAACCGTTTCCTCTCCGGCCGCCACCGACCGCGACCGGGCCACCCAGCCGGCGATGGCCCGCCGCAGCCTGATCCTCCCGGCTGGGTCGCCGTACTCCCGGTGTTCGGCGGCGACTGCGGCGGCGACCCGGCGGCGCCAGACCGCGGCCGGGAACAGCGCCGGGTCCGGGAGACCTGGCCGGAGATCGAATCGGCAGCCGTACGGGGGCGGCCGGAAATACGGCGACCAGCCCGCGAACCGCGGGCTGGGGCGAAGGGCGGCCGCCGGGCCCGCCCCCTTGGCCGGTGCCGGGGACGCGGACGCCACCACGCTGCCGCCGCCGGCGCGTCCCTCCGCGTAGCCCTCGGCCACCAGGCGGCCATACGCAGTCGTCACCGTGTGCCTGGACACGCCGAGCTCATCTGCCAGCTGGCGGCTGGGGACGAGCTGATCTCCGGGCAGGAGGCGGCCTTCGGTAATAGCGCGGCGGAGCTGCTCGTACAGCTGCCCGGTCAGCGGCTTCCTCGATTCCGGGTCGAGGAAGATGTCCATCTAGCGGGTATATCACCAGCTTGGTATGGCCGAATAGTGCCATTTTGGATCTCGACGGCAAACCATCTGCTTCATAGGGTGCTCGTACGCGGGTCGGGCGAGATGGCTTGCCGAGGCGGGCACATGACACCCGTTCCCACCCAGCCGGCCAGCGGCGCTGCCTTGGTGAAGCGCCACGCTGCGGAGATGACGCGCAATGGCATCAGGAGGAGTGATGCGATGACCATCCTGGCCTTGCCTCAGCAGCGAACCGCACATGCTCGGCGGCCGGGCACGCCCGAACGGCGCACCCGGCCCGCGAGGCCATCAGGGTCGCCGCGTCCGCGGATCTGCACGCCGAACCCGCCGATGTGACCGTGGACGAGCTGTCGGCCACGGTGACGAGCCCGTTGGCCCGGTGTGCCGACGGCGCACTGGATCCCGACGAGTGGTATCCGATCGCCAGCAAGCCCGCGCGGGCCCGCGCGGAGGCGGCGCGGGCGCTGGCAGTGTGCACGGTATGCCCGGTACGGGCCGAGTGCCTGGAACTCTCGATGCGCGTCTGGGATGCGGCCGGCGAGCACGGCATCTGGGGCGGGCTGGTCGAGGCCGACCGGGCGGGCGCGCGCGCCAGCTGGCTGGCCGGAACGCCGGTGACGGCGCTGCTGAAGACGATTCCGGCCGAACACGGCTGACGTCACATGCTGCGCCGCAGCGCGAGGTTGGCGGCGCCCAGATCCTTCGGCTGTTCCCGTTCCCGGCCGTGCAGGTGGGCTTTGGCCAGGGCTACCCCGGCCTGCTGCGCCAGCACATGCAGCACGAACCGGTCGCCTGCGGCGGGTTCCTCCTTGGCCCCGACCACGAGATAGCCGAACCGGCCGTGCCTGCCGACCAGCGCGTAGGGCCCACGACCACAGCACGTCTTCGAGCGTGAAGAGCCCTCCCGCGGTCGGACCGGGCACCCCCCCGGGTCAGGGCGCCCCGGCGGGTATGCGGGCCGGGAGGCCAGCGGGCCCGCCTTCCGGCCCGGCTGGCCGGACATCCTGCCAGTGGTCCCCCGCGAAGATGCCATACGTCTTGAACGGGCCCAGGAATTCGACAGCGTGGGCCACGAACCGGAGAAGGTTCTCCTCGCTGTCCTGCTGGGTCAGGATCATGGACACAGCAGGACAGGCTCCAGAGCCAGGAGAGCTGCTCGCGGAGGGGGCCTTCGCCGCCAGGCCAGCCGCCCGTCACTGGTTAATCCCCCGTCGCCCAGGAACTCCCCGGGTCGATGTAGTACGGATTCTCATGGATCACGCCGTCCACGATGACCATCGGATGGGTGCGCAGCGCGTCCATCAGCACCTCGGCGCCGAAACGCTGAAGGTCGTACAGGCAGAGGATCATCAGCGGGAAGGCCGCCACGAACTCGGTGAGCCTGGCCTCGTACCGGAAGAACGCGATCCGGCCGCCGGGATCGGTCAGTACCGACGGCATCTCGCCGGTGGCCCTCATGAAGGTGAAGTTGCCCGAGTCCAGGTTGCCGCTGGCCAGCTGGCCCCAGTAGGCGAGCATGTCGTCGCCGGAAAACCGGCCGCCTCGCAGGTAAGCCTCGTGCGGGGTGGCCAGGTCCAGCGCACCGGTCTCGACCGACCGGCCCAGATCGACACGCCGACCGAGCCGGGCCAGAACCTCGGCCGGTGTGAGCGTCTCGAGGACGCAAATGCATTTTTGCCGGGTGCGGATTCCTTCGGCCAGGTAGGGGAGGACCAGTTCGTCCCGCCCGTCCGGTCCGCTGTAGAAGGCGCAGACGTGACTGCCAGTTGGAATGGAGTGGCCCAGGATGCCCAACGATACAGATTCCAGCATGGGATTCTCCTCGTGGCGGCATGGCGATCGTAACCCCGCCACCCGGCCGGGAGGCCGGTGCCACGCAATTGCTCTATGACAAATTGCCCCACCTGCTCAGCTTTTGCCGCCGGACGCGGACCGGGCCGGAGCTACCCGAACGCGTGATGTGGTCCCGTAGCGGCGGGCGCAGTCTGAGAGGCGATGCCATGATCGTGGAATGGGGTGAGCGCGTGAAATCCGACTCTGAGATCCGGGACGACGTCATCAACGAGTTGCAGTGGGATCCACAGCTAACCGATCCCGACGCCATCGGCGTCGCGGTGGCGGATGGTGCGGTGACGCTGACCGGGACCGTTCCCAGCTACGCCGAGAAGCTCGCCGCCGCCCGGGCGGCGGAGCGGGTCTACGGGGTCAAGGCCGTGGCCAATGATCTGAAGGTCAAGCTGCCCGGCGCGCCGCGCGACGATTCCGGCATCGCCACGGCGATCGCACACGTTCTGGAGAACAACGTGCAGCTCCCCGAGGGGCGGGTGCACGCCCGGGTCGAGGGCGGCTGGGTGACGCTGGACGGCGAGGTGGACTACGAATTCCAGCGCCAGGAGGTCGAGCGGATGGTCCGCCAGGTCCGTGGGGTGATCGGGGTCACGGACACCATCACCATCCGCCCGCCGGCCAGCCCGGAGAGCGTCCAGGCCATCATCGAGGCGACTTTCAAGCGCGAGGCGGAGGTCGACGCGCGGCACATAAGCGTCGAGGTGACCGACCACACCGCGCGGCTGTACGGGCACGTGCATTCCCTCGCCGAGGCCAGGGCGGCCAGGGCCGCAGCCGCCGCCGCGCCCGGGGTCGCCAGCGTGGACAGCCACCTCGTCGTCTCTCCGTAGCCCGGCCGACGTGACGCGCAGGTCACTGGCCTGCCCGGCTGGAGGGCGGCGCGCTGGCCTGCGTGATGATGCTCGAACGGGTGAACTACCTGCTCAGTACCGGGGTCGCGTTGCCGCGCCAGGAGATGGAACTCCTGGACCGCGCCCTCATCTGGAATCAGGCCCACCTGCTGCGGATACTGCGCGACTACGAAGCCCACCACAATCAGCACCGGCCACGCCGCCTGGCGGGCAGCCGGCGATGTGCGCCGCGCGAGCGCCGTCACCCGGCGGCTGACCGAGGCGGCCAAAGGCGACGGCAGCAAGGTCGAACAGGCCGTGCTCGGCCTCACCACACTCGGCAATATGTTCATCGAGCTGCACGCCGACTGCACGGGTTCCCCGTCGACTTCCTCATCCGGGACGCCGCGGCTCTGGCGTACGACGACCCGCCCAGCTAACCGATCTGGTGATGTGGGCGGTCTGCCCACCTGGCGAACATGGCCTGCGTGGTGGTAAATGGGATCGTGGCCGAGGGTCCTGGCGCGGAGAGCGTTCCTGACACCAAACCGCGGCCGGAGCTGGTCATCGGCCTGCTGGCCGCACCGGGACCTGCGTCGGAGCTGACCGAGAGCCTGGTCGGGGAGATCGCCGACCGGCTCGCCGGGCAACTGCCCGGAGTCCGGTGGCGGGTCGAGTTCGTCTCCGACCGGCTGGTGCAACCGCCGACGGACCTCGGCGAGCTGGTCGCGGCGGGGCGCAGGATGCTCCTCGAGCGCGGCTGGCACCTGGCGGTGTGCGTCACCGACCTCCCGCTGCAGACCGCCCGGCGTCCGGTGATCGCCCACGTCAGCGCGACCCACGGCGTCGCGGTCCTGTCCATGCCCGCACTTGGCCCGGTCTCGGTGCGCAAGCGCACCGCCGAGACGATCGTCCGCCTGGTCGGGCATATACTCGGCGACCCGGCGCAGGCCGCGGGCGCCGAACGGGTCCCGCTGGCTGAGGCCGTGATCCGCCGCATGCGCGAACTGAGCGCCCGCACGGAACGCGGCGAGCACGGCGCGGGTTTCGTCGCCCGGGTCGTCACCGGCAACATCTGGCTGCTGCTGGGCATGCTGCGGGCCAACCGCCCGTGGCGGCTGGCGCTGCGGCTCATGCGCGTGCTGGTCGTGGCCTTCGCAGCCGGGGTGTTCGCGCTGGTGACCAGCGACATCTGGCGGCTCGCCCACTATCTGGGGCCGCTGCGGCTGGTCGTCATCGGCCTTGGCTCGGTTTCGGCCATCACGGTGACGATCATGGTCACCACCGGGCTGTGGGAGCGCAGCCCGCACCCGGCCGCGCGCGAGCAGGTCGCCCTGTTCAACATCGTCACCGCGGCCACGGTCGGGCTCGGCGTGGCCGCGTTGTACCTGGCCCTGTTCATCGCCATGCTCGCCGCGGCGCTGCTGCTGGTGCCGGGCAACCTGCTCGGCCTGGTCCTCGGGCACCCGGCGGGGGCGGCCGACCAGTTGCGCCTGGCGTGGCTGGCCACCTCGATCGCCACGCTGGGCGGCGCGCTCGGCGGGGCCCTGGAGTCCGGCGAGAGCGTGCGCGAGGCGGCCTACACCTACCAGCCGGATACGCAGATCGACGCCGTTGGCGGCCCGCGGTGACGTGCGGTTTACGGACTCAGCCCTCCTCGGGCAGCCACGGCTGCTGCCAGCGCGGGTGGCCGCGGAGCAGGATTTCCGCCTCCCCGGGTCCCCAGGACCCGCGCGGGTAGGGACGGGCGGCTCTTCGGCCGCCACCAGGAAGATCATCGGGTCCGGCTTGCTGCGCGGCAGGTCGCGCCAGGAGACGTCCGCATCCAGCAGGTCGAGCAGGGTGGGGCCCCTTTCGGCGACGTAGGTATCCAGCGGGACATGCCGCAGGAGGGGGTCGGCGTTCTTGGACGAGGACGTCGCCGCGATCGGGATGCCTGCCGCTTTGGTCGCGAGGACGAAGCCGATCGCGTCGGGGTAGGCGGTGGCCGCGGGGCGATGCCTTCGGGCTGGCCGAGCAGGGCCAGCAGCAGGTGCTCGCCGTCGACCTCCTGGTGCCCGAACCGAAGGGCCCTGGTCTGCGCGTCGCGCAGCGCTTCCTGGGATTTCTGCGTGAGGTGACTCAGGTCCATGCCGCCCTTTCGCGTCCGCCTGCTGTTGCCTGTCCCAGGCTGGCCCGAGCACCTGGCCGGCACATCCTCCATCCGGTTAGTCCTCGGGCCATGCCCGCGCACGCACGGAGTTGATCAGGGAGTGATTACCGCGTCCGTGAGAGTGTCGATCGCGGTCAGCCGCCGGGCCTGGCCGATGCTCAGGCGGTGCCGACGGACGATCGCGGTGGGCGCGTAATAGGAGATCCGGGTCTGCCCGCCCTGGGCCCAGATCATGACCCGGAGCGGGACGTCCAGGGCGGTGAACCGGGAATCGGTGATGAGCGGCGTCTCCTTGATTGGATCGCCAAAGATGACAAGCACCGTCTCGGGAAGTTGCAGCCCGACCGAACGGGCCTCGGCGTCCTGATGGATCACGGCGAACAGCTTCAGGCCCCGGGACAGCAGCAGGTCGGCCAGCATGGTGGTGGTGTCAAGCACAGACCGGGGGCTGAGCTTGGTGACGATGCCCAGGTCACTGCCCAATCCGGTTTCAGCCATGGCTGACGGCGATCTCTGCGTCAGGTGATTCGGATCCATGCTCACCTTCCTGGCCGTCGGTAGGTCTCCTCCACCCCTCTCCCCCCCCCCCCCCCCTCCCCTCCCCCCCTCCCCCCCCTCCTCCCCTCCACTTACCTTACCAGCTCACCCCCCCATCGCGCCCCTCTCAGCCGGCTCACCAGCGCACCCGCACACGCCCACATCGACCATACAACGATCTCCCGATCTCGCAAGCCGTCGTCCCCTCGCGATCCAGGCAGCGCTGGTCGCAGTACCGCAGCGCGGATGCCCGCCCGCGCCACCCCCGCCCGCCCGCCCCCTCCCCGCCCCCCCTCCCCCCCCCCCCCTCCCCCCCCCCCCGCCTCCCCCCCCCCCCCCCCCCAGCCCTGCTGCGATGAGCGCGCTGTGCTGATCTCGCGCACCGCGCTCGCTGCCGCCATGTTCATCATGAGTCGACGATGCGCTCGATCTGCTTGAGCGGCTTAACAACGATGTTGTCCAGCTTCAGGAACGCCGAAGTGCGCGCGCATCTCATCACGGTTCGCGCGCGTCGGCTTGATCTCGCCGTCACAGCGTCCGCGTCAGCCACCAGCAGTTGAGGTCATGAGAGACCGTGTGCGAAGTCCACCGCGCGGCCCGCGTCGCGCGCCGTGTCCAGAGCAGCGCGTCGACACGTCCGCTGCGCCTCTCCACTCGTCGAACAGACGACCGAGATGCGCCGGACGCTCGCGAGCTGCCGCCTTCTCGTAGCCCAATAGCCGGCGGCGCGCCGACCAGCGGACCGTGGCCGCTCCGCCCCGCTCATCGACCGCACATGTTTCCTCGTGTCGAACAGCGCCGGGCCAGCGTCTGCCAGCTCGGTCGCCAGCTCCAAAGAACGACCCGATCGCCGCGCGGCCTCGATCCCCGAACGGCCCGATGATGCGTCCACCAGCCGGACGGCCTCGTCCCGCCCACGACCGCTCGTAGATCTGCTCCAGCCGGAGTAACTTCTCCCGCTCCCCTCCGCGGCGCTGACCCAGCTTCACGGAGACGATCGCGGCGATCTCGTCGCCGTCACGACCTCCCGCAGCAGCGCGCACCGCCCTGCTTGGCCGCCAGCCGCTGCTCTCCTTCCAGCCGCCGCTCCAGGTCGGGATCTTGCCCAGGCGCAGTTCCGCAGCCCGGTCCAGGTCGAGTTGCGCTCGGCCTGCTCAGCCTCCCGCCGCAACTGTTCCAGTTCCTCGCGGAGCGCCTGCACCCGGCGAAGCGCGTGGCGCTCGGCCTCCCACTGGGCCCGCAGCGAGTCGGCCTGGGCCTGCAGTCGCCAGTTCCTTGCGCAGGTCAGCCAGGCGCTCCTGGCTGGCCCGGTCCGTCTCCTTGGCCAGCGCGTTCTCCTCGATCTTCAGCCTCATCACCCAGCCTCAGTCCCATCACCGCGCACGCCTCCCCCCCGCCTTGTCGAGGAAACGTCGGAGATGTAACGGGCGAGCGGACGCGGTGACCAGCGCGCTCGGATCTTCACCCGTGAAGATCTCCAACGCTCCCGCAGCCGCGCAGGATCGAGACGGATCTCCATCGATGATCGTCGACCATGACCGCTGGAACCGGCGCTCTAGGCCGCGTCCTTCTCCAGGCGCTTGCGGTACTCGTCCAGGTCGTGCGCCGATCAGGCAGCTCGCCGCGCCAGCATCGCTGAGCATGTCGCCCGCGTCCAGCCCCTCGGCGGCGCCGCGCCCACGACCGTGTGCAGCTGTCGATGAACAGCAGGAGCGCCTCCCCGCCCACCTCGGACAGGACGGCCTTGAGCCGCTCCTCGAACTGCCGCTACTTGCCCCGCCACCAGGCGCCCAGTCGAGACCAAATCGTGCCGCAGCTCGGCATGATCCTCTGGCCAGGCCTCCACCAGCGACCTGCTCACGCCGGCTGCCGACCAGGACCGGTTGTCTCGGTTCCGGACAGGATCTATAGGCCTATCTCGCGCCCCAACACGCGCTCGGCCACCCACCAGGCTCACCCCACAACGCTCGCATCAGGTCCACCCACTGCCAAGCCCGCCCCGAGGAGGTCACAATCCTGTCCGCTCGCAAACGCGGAGCACTCGCGCTACGGGCGAGCTCGGCCTCAGCGCTGTCAGCTGGTCCGGATCGGCGCCTGCTTGGCTCAGCGGGGAGCGATGCCCTCGGCCTGGTCGAGCAGCGCCAGCAGCAGGTGCTCGCCATCGACCTCGGTGTGCCCGAAGCGGAGCGCCTTGGTCTGCGCGTCGTGGAGCGCTTCGGCTGATTTCTGCGTCAGGTGGCTGCATCCATGTTCATCTTCCTCGGCGCTGGCGCCGTAGGGCGCTTCCAGTACCGCGATCCGGTCGAGCAGGTCGGTGACCAGCCCGATGGCCGCGTAGTTGAGCGCGAAGCCTGCGCGGAGGCGCTGCACCCGGGCCACGGCGGCGATCTGGCTCCGGGAGAACCAGAGCGCGCCTGCCGTGTCGCGGTGCGCCTCGATGAGGCCGAGGGCGACGAGCCTGCGGATCAGGTCCGGGTGCAGGCCCGACAGCACGGCGAACTCCTCCAGGCTCAGCCGGTCGGTGCGGACTATGGCGTAGCTCACTGCTGCCCCTCCGGCGCTCTCGGGTTAAAGCTGGTTTCCGCGGCGAGCTGCTCGAACAGCCGCCGTTCGGCGCGGGACAGCCGGGGCGGCACCATGATCCTGGCCTCGGCGTACAGGTCGCCCGCCTTGCCCTTGGGGTTGGGCAGGCCGCGGCCGGCCAGCCGGATCCGCCTGCCGCTCGACGTGCCGCCCGGGACCTTGACCTTGACCTCGCCGCCCGGCGTGTCCAGGGCGACCGAGGTGCCGAGGGCGGCCTCCCACGGCGCCAGCCGCAACTCGGCGTACAGGTCACGGCCGTCGAGCCGGTACCTCGGGTGCGGCACGATCCGCACGATCAGGTACAGGTCGCCGTTGCGCGCCCCGTCGCTGCCCCGGCCGCCCTGCCCGGCCAGCCGGATCCGCTGCCCGTCGGTCACCCCGGCCCGCACCGTGACCTCAATGGAGCGGCGGCCCCCATCGCCGGTCGTCAGCGTGATGTTCCTGCGCGTGCCGCGGTAGGCCTCCTCCACGGTCAGCTCGAGCCCGGCCTCCTGATCCGCGCCCGGGATCGGTCCCCAGCCACGCCCGGCACGGGGTGTGGCCGCGGCCGCCGAACTGGCTGCCGAACAGCCCGCCGAGCAGGTCGTCGAGGTCGATGTCGTCCTCGCTGAAGCTGAACCCGCCGGGCCCGCCCCCGCCCGGCCCCGCCCCAGCCCCGGCGCTGGCGCCGGCCTGGGCACGCCGCCACGTCTCGGGATCGACGTCCTCGGGCACCTGCCGGAAGTCGCGCCCGAAGGCGTCGTAGCGGCGCCGGGTCTGCGGATCGGACAGGACGTCGTAGGCCTCGGAAATGTCCTTGAACCGGTCCTCGGCCCCGGGGTCCTTGTTGACGTCCGGGTGATACGTGCGGGCCAGCTTGCGGTAGGCGCGCTGGATGTCCTCCTGGCTGGCGTCCCTC
>CAVZKY010000021.1:0-23940 GCA_963775825.1 uncultured Actinomycetes bacterium | reverse complement strand
AGCTCGGCCAGGACCGTTCCCTCCCGACCGCGCCTTCGACGCGGTGCATCACCGGGTATTCCGCTGAGCGGGTCCGGAGGTGGCCGTCAGGGCTGCGATCCTTGCGCGATCCAGGCGGCCAGCAGGGATACGTTCTGGGCGGGCCACGCCCCATCACATGGCATGTGACCAGCGCGCACCTGACTCAGGATCGCGTCCTGGTGGGCCACCACGTCGGTGAAGGACCACAAGTCGAATGCCCTGAGCATCGAGGTCCGGTCTTTGTCCCGGAACAGCGGGCGGATGTCCTTCTCGAAGCTGAGCGGCTGCGCTGACTCGTCCTGGTGATCGGTCACGATATCTCCCGGGCTTCTCGCGGGCCGGATACAGGCAGGCTGATGAGCTAAGCCGCTGCGGTGCGGCGGGTGGTTCGCCACGACGAGGCTCAAGCTGTCCCATCACCCTAGCCATAGCGCGCCCGTACGTCCGGCCAGTTCTGCTGCCTCCGCTGCATTGCCACGCCGCGGCCGGGCGCCGCCTGCCAGCCGCGTCAGACCTCCAGCTCCGCGGACAGGTCATCATCCACGACGAGGATCACCTTGCCCCGCGTATGCCCCTCGCTGGCCTTGCGCTGCGCGCTGGCCGCGTCCTTCCAGTGGTACCTGCCTGACACCTCTACCGAGAGCGTGCTGTCGTCGAACCAGGGCGCCATCCGGATGAGGCGGCTGCCGCGTGGCCTGCCATTGTACGGGCGCCAGGTGAGCCGTTGCGTGTCCGGATAATCGGCGTGCACGGGAGTCGCGATGATCGCCCCGTCCCGCGCCGCGCGGGCCGCGCCCTCAAGAGTGGGCCCGGCGCAGGCCAGCACCTTGGCCGGGCCGCCGCTGATCACGTCGCGGACGCGTTGCGGGCCAGTCGGGCCTGGTGTGATCGATGACGTCGATCGCCCCCAGCCGGTGCACGAATTCATGGTTCTGCGGGCTCGCCGTCGCGACGACGAATGCACCGAGCGCCCGCGCGATCTGCACCGCGAAGTGCCCCAGGCCGCCCGCGCCGGCCGCGATGAGCACGCGGTCGCCGGCGGCGACGTTCAGCTCATCGGTCAGGCCCTGCTCGGCGGTCAGGGCGTCGATGGGCACGGCGGCCGCGTCGGCGATCGACAGGCCCTCGGGAATCGGCGCCAGCTGCTCGACCGGGCACGTCACGTACTGGGCGTAACACCCGGTCAGGCCCGGATAGCCGTAGACCGGCGTGCCGTCGTCAAAACTGGCGAATTCGCCGGTACCACCCTCCACCAGGCCGGCGAACTCCCCGCCCGGGGTATAAGGAATCGAGCCGGTGTATCCGCCCTCCCGCAGGGAGATGTCCCACGGGCCGACCCCTGCAGCCATGACCCGGACAAGAAGCTCGTCCTCGCCCGGCGTCGGAGTGGCCACCTCCTCCGCCTTCAGGACATCCGGACCGCCGAATTCGTGCACTCTGATCGCCTGCATAGCCGCTCCCGTCCCTGGCTGGCCCGAAGGCCCGTTTCTTCCCCCTGTACCCGGGACCAGAACGTCTCCCCCGTGATTCAGCGAGCGCTTCACGACCCGATGCCGGCCAGGACGTCACCAGCACGGCCTAAAATTCGAGCTGTTTCCAGTGGTCCACGATCTCGCGGGGGCCGAAGACGTCCAGGCGGTCCGCCGCGCCCCGGTTGTTCAGCCATAGAAGCAGGTCCGAGCGGGTACCGCGGACGGCAGTATCGGCCTTGAGGTGCCCGGGTACGGCCGGGGCAGGCGCGTCCAGATCGGTCCACCACTCGGTGGGCCCGTCGGTGGCGTGCAAATGAAGCGTGCCGCCCAACGCGCCGGCCGGCGCCCCGGACAGCAGCCCAGGCAGGAACTCGGTCATGAATTCCGCCACGCCTGCGGCGGCGACATCCCCGTCGATGGGGCGCGGGGCCGGTCCGCCGCCGACGGAAGCGGCGTCCTGGGCGTCCCACCGATGGACGGCGACCTCGGCGGCGAGCCGCCGGTTCCACCAGGCCACGCGGTGGTCGCCGGTACTGGAGAAGGTCCAGGTCTCCGACTCCGCGTCGGCGGAGCCGAGGACATCCAGGGCCTCGTCCAGCCGGGCGAGATACCAGGCGGGCAGTTCACCGGGGACGGCTGGGGGCGGCGGGAGCGTGCGCCGAACGACGCGCTGCCGGGACGTGACGATCGCAGCCATCCACGCGAGGATGCCGCCCATGTGGCGGACCAGTTCGGCGGTATCCCATGTGGGGCAGTGCGGCACCGCCCGGTTCCAGTCTGGCTGGGCCGCGGCCAGGAGCGAGCGGGCGTCCTGGTCGGCCGAATGCAGCAGTACCTCTTCCATGGGCCTGAGTCTGGCACGCCAGCTGCCTGAGCCACGTGGGCTTCCGGCCGGGCAGCGGCAGCGGGGGCGCGTCGTGGCACCCCGCCAGCAGGTGCACAAACGGCGATCGGAAGGATCAGCCGCCCTCGATCACCGGCGGTACGCAGCCGGACGGCAATCCCCAGACGTTCTCATCCTCGGACTCCCACGCGCGCCGCATTCGCTCTTTCTCCGGCTGGCCCGTGCCGCCGCCGGCCATCGGCATCCCGCCGAGCATCCCGCGTCCTGATGAGTCACCGGATCCGGGTACAGCCGTACCGTCCGGGGTCACCACGAAGGAGCCAGCCGCCCCGGCCACGGGAACGGCACCGGGGACGGCTCTCGGCGCCACCGGGCCGGGCCCTTCCGGCACCGGGGTCGCTCCGCCGGTCAGGCCGCCGTCCAGGCCAGGGACCTGCGGCCCGCCCACTGCCCCGGCCGCGCCCGGGACGCCGGGCAGCAACCCGGCCGCCGCCGGGGCCCAGGCCGCGCCCTGGACGCCGGGCAGCAACCCGGCCGCCGGGGCCCCGGACGTCCCCGATGCCGCAGCGGCCGCGGGCGGGGGGACCGGCGCCACACCCGGCGTGCTGCCCGGGACCGGGGCGGCGCTCTGCAGGCTGTTCACGGCGGGGGCCGGGCTCGCGATCCGGCTGGCGCCGGACACCGGGGCGCCTGCACCGGCACCGGACAGCGCGGACCCGCCCGCACCCGGCGCGGACCCGGTACGGCCCGTGCCCAGCAAGGCGGCGGCGCCACCGGCACCGCCCAGCACCAGGCCGCCGCTCCCGGTGGCAGTCCGGCTGGCCACCGGGCCGGCTGGCCCGGACCGGCCCCTGACGGGGCCATTTGCGGTGCCGCTGGCCGGGCCGCCTGCACTTCCGGCGCCCGCAGCGGCTTCATTCGTGCCGTTCGTGCCGGGGCTACCCCGTGTGGCTGAGGCCAGCGCGGCCGGGCCGCCGATCTGGCTGGGCAGGGCGGAGTTGGCCGTCACCAGGTAGCCGCTCAGGGCACTGAGGTACTTCTGCGCCTCGGCCTGCGCCGCGGCGCAGGCGCCGGTGAGCAGGGCGTCCAGGCCGGCGGCCGCGGCGCCGCCCGCAGACCCGGCCAGCGCGCCACCTGCACCGGCCACGGCGCCGATGACGCCGCCCGCGGTCGCACCGGTCGCCAGCGCGGATCCGGTACCCGGAGTCTGGAGCCGCTGGAAAGCAGGCAGCACGTCGGTCCCCAGCCAGGTCAGCACCGAACCGGTCTGGGCCGCCTGAGCGGCCAGCACCGAGGTCTGGTCGTACAGTTGCTGAAGCCTGGCCATCGCGGCCTGCGCCGCCGTTCCGGTCCAGCTCTGGGCCAGCGTCTGCGCGTATCCGGTCAGGTGGCCGGCCATGGCGTCAGCGGTCCGGCCGAGGGCGGTGTGCGCCGTCCCGGCCTCGGCCACCACCCCGGAATCCAGGCGGTGCAGGATGCTCATGATCTGGGCCGTGGTCATCCCGGCCGCAGCGAACGGCTGCACATCGTTCGACTTGACCGGGTACGGCCTGGTGGCCGCGGCGGCTCCGCCCGCGCGGCCGGGCGGCGTTGCTGCGGTGCCGCCAGCGAACGCGTTTCCCGCCACAGCCGATGATGCCGCCGGCGAACCGTCCAGGATCGCGGCCACGCCGTGCACCGCCTGCGTGCTGTCCGACTCGGCCGCATCGTAGGTCGCCGCCGAATCGGACAGGTTGCCCGCGACAGCCTGGTGACCGTCTCCAAGCAGCTCGCTGGCGCTGAGGCAGCCGTCATGGGCGTTAATCGCGTTGCCGCTGAACGCGTCGCCGGTCGGCCACCCTTGCAGGGAGCCGACGCCGGCGCTGGCCGCCCGCACGCGGCTCACCGCGGAGTCGAGCGTCGCGAGCTCGGACCGCATTCTGCCCGCCACGCTGCGTAGTACGTCGCGGGCGACGGTGATCCGGCCGCCGCCGCCCGGCTGCGGTGCGGTCCACGGCGGGGCTGCGGACACCGTCTCCGGCTGACCCGAAGTTCGCGGGACCGGCTCCGCGGTCCCGGCCGGATCACCCGCCGCCGCGAACCGGTCCCCCGCCGCGGTGAAGTTGCCGGTCACCCCATCACCCAAGCCGGCCAGGACGTTCTCCAGGCCCGGGACTGCACCACCGGTCACGATCTACCTCCCCTGCTGGCCCGCGGCACGGCCGGCCACACCCGCGGCCGGTCCACGCCCGCGGCCGGTCCACGCCCGAGGCCGGCCACGCCCGCGGCCGGTCCCCGCCCCGCTGCCGATCATGCGATCAGCCGCTCCAGAGCGCGGTGTTACGCGACTCGGCGTTCATGTAGTTGGAGTTGGCGGTGCCGATCACAGCACCCAGCTGGCTCAGGACCTGCGCCATGTTCGCCATTGCCGCGTTCCACTGGGCCTGGGCCTGGTAGTAGGCCTGCTGCGCCGAGCCGTCCCAGCGCGATAGGGAGGACCGCAGCTGAGACTCCAGCGACGACACCTCGGACTGCAGCGAGGAATAGGTCCGCTGGAAGTCGGCCTCCCCCTGCTCGAGGGTGCCGAACACCGCCATCGTGTACTCGCTCATCTGCTTGGCCCTATCCGTTCAGCAGGCCAGCGACCCGGGTCACCTGGCTGGTGTTGGTCTCTTCCGTGGTCTGGTAGGTGCCGTGCGAGGAGACCAGCTTTTCCTGGATCGACTGCAGCGCGTTGAGCACCTTCGCGAAGTCGGCGGTGAACGCCTCGTAGGTGCTGGAGAACGCGGTCGCGGCCTGTCCCTGCCAGCCGCCCCGCAGCTGGCTCGCGTAGCCGTTCATGCTCGA
Organism: uncultured Actinomycetes bacterium; assembly: GCA_963775825.1. Taxonomy (GTDB): domain Bacteria; phylum Actinomycetota; class Actinomycetes; order Streptosporangiales; family Streptosporangiaceae; genus Bog-532. The sequence continues at coordinate 18,777 of CAVZKY010000021.1, read as the reverse complement.
CTGCAAGCCCTGGATAACCGAGACCGCCTGCTCGACCTGATTGGACGCCGTGGCCATGGCTGCCCGGTCAACGGCAGATTCGCCCGCTGCCATCTAGGCCACCTCACTTCCCCGCCGGCCCATTCCTTATCCCGTTTACCGGCAGCCGAAATTAGCCGTGCGTACTGCGCCAGATCGGCCTCCTGCGAGGCGGCCAGCTCATGCTCCCCGCTTACTGAAAGGGAACGGAGCTACCCGGGCACCGGTTCATTACGGGAAAATTTCGCTCGCCGGACAATGGGAGTCCCACGGCCAGGCCGGCGAAAGATCTTCATGAATTTCCCGGTGAACCGCGCCAATTCCGTGGCCGTGATCCGGTATGAACGGGACGCGACGAAAGGTAGCGCGATGGCGGACGGGTTCTCGGTCGACCGGGCCGCGCTGAACGAGACGGCGCAGGGGATCAACAGCACCATCGGGGCCCTCAAGGGCGTCGGCATCGACGAGACCGCCGAGGCGGGACGCGGCTTCTCCGGGCTCACCCTGTCGGGCCTGCAGGCCGGTGACGCCGGGCTGGCAGCAGCGTTCGGGAACTTCTGCGACCGCTGGTCCTGGGGCGTGCGGACGCTGGTCCAGGACGGCAACCAGTTCGCCGGGCGGCTCGGCATCTCGGCGGGGGTCTACGCCGACACCGAGAACTACCTGGTCGGCGCGGCCAAGAACGTCTCGGTCGCGCTGGCCGGCGACCCGCACATGACCGACCAGCAGGCGGCTCAGGCGTCGTGGTCACAAGACGCAGCCCAGGTCACCGGGGCGCAGCCGCCCGGGGGCAGCACCACCTGGTCGCAGGCCGGCAGCGAGGCGGCACAGCAGTGGAAAGCCGTGGGACGCACCGCGGCCGACGGACCGGACGGCATTGTCCGCGCGGCAGCCGGCCTGACCGGGAACACGGCGCAGCTCAACCAGGAAGAAAATCAGCTTTTCGGGCCGCCGCCGTCGGGCAGCGACTCCGGTGGAGCGGGGTGAGCCGCGGTGGGGAATCCGTTCGGGTCGTTGTGGAACGGCGCCAAGCAGGCCGTGGGCGCGGGCATCAGCGACGGTGCGCATGCGCTCGGCGACGGCCTGAACGCGGTCGGGCTGCACGGCGCGGCGCAGGCCGTTGACACGCTCGGCGACGAGGCCGGCTACGACCTGGGCGCCGACGTGCCTGAACTGCAGCTCGGCCAGTCCTCTGACCCGGCCGAGCTCGTGCACGGCGACCCGGCGGCGATCCGGTCGTCGGCAAGCCAGCTGCGTACGTTCTCGGCTGCCTTCGGGGAGACGGCCGACGGACTGCGGGGGCTGGACACCGCGCACTGGACCGGCTCGGCGGCTGACGCGTTCCGGGCGAAGTTCGCGCCCCAGCCGGCGAAGTGGCAGGATGCGTCGTCGGCGAACGGGACCGCGTCCGGGGCCCTGGAGTCCTACGCGGGGGCGGTGGAGACGGCCCGGAACGGGGCCCGGCAGGCCATCGACCGCTACGCTCAAGGCGAGCGGGCCACCGCGGCGGCTCGGGCCGCCTACAACCAGCAGGTCGCCGCCTACAACAGCGCGGCGCAGGCCTACAACGCGCAGCTGGCCAGTGGGCAGAACCCGGGTACGCCGCCAACTGAGCCGGGCCCGTTCACCGACCCTGGCGAGGCGATGCGCCAGCAGGCCCAGCAGATCCTCCGCGAGGCCCGGGCGTCCCGGGACGCTGCGGCAGCGTCCGCCGCCGCGGCGATCAGGCCGGCCACCGACCTGGCCCCGGCCGAACCATCTTTCCTGTCCCAGCTGGGCGACGACTACTCGGACGCGCTGCAGGTGAACAGCCTGGCGTCGGTCTCCTTCACGGGCGGAGTGGTGGACGGGGCCGCCGACATCGTCAAGTTCGCCCGGTCCATCGACCCCGAGGACCCCTGGAACATCGAGCACCCGGCCGAATACGCCGCCGGGCTGTCCGGTACGGCCGCGGGGCTGACCAGCGACGTGATCAACCCGGAGGGCCTGGTGAAGGGCCTGGTGGGCACGGGGTGGGCGGGCGACCCGTTCCAGGCGGCCGGCCTCGTGCCCACCATCGCGCTGGCTGCCGGCACCGACGGGGCGGGCACGGCCGCGGACGCGGGCAGCGTCGCCGAGCCTGCGGCGGTGGCGTCGGGAGAGAACGGCGTGGCGGACGCGGGCAGCGCAGCCGACCGTGCCGCGATGGGATCCGGGGAGGACGCCGCCACCCGCGCGCTGGCTCAGGCCACTAGGGATCCGGGCCTGGCCGCTGTGCCGAAGCACGACGTTCCGACCGTGAACGACCCGATCGACGTCGTTACCGGGGACGTGATCCTGGCCCAGATCGACGTCGCGCTGCCAGGGACGCTGCCGCTGGTGGTCGAACGGCTGCACCGGTCCTCCTGGCGAGCGGGACGCTGGTTCGGCCGATCATGGGTGTCGACCTTCGACCAGCGCCTGCAGGTCGACGGCCGCCGGGTGATCGGCGCGTTCGCCGACGGGCGGGTGCTGGTCTGGCCCCGGCCGACGGACGGCGGCCAGGCCAGCGCCGAGGCCAGCGCTGAGGCCAGCGCTGAGGCCAGCGCTGAGGCCGGGCAGCCCACCAGGCGGCCCGGTGCTGCCAGTGGCGGGGACACCGTGGCCGCTGCGCCGTCAGCCGGACGGGGGCTGGACGGTGAGCGACCCGCAGCGCGGTCTGACCTGGCGGTTCGGCCGTCACTCGGGCTACTTCTGCTCCTCCGAGGGGCACGGTGAGCTGCCGCTGGTGGCGCTGCACGACCGGGCCGGGCACGAGATCACGTTCGGCTATGACGAGACTGGCGCGCCAGCCTGGATCCGTCACTCGGGCGGCTACCACGTCCGGGTGACGGTAGCCGCCGGCCGGGTGACCGGCCTGGCCGCCGGGAAGGCCGACGGCACGCAGCTCCTGCGGTACAGCTACGACGAGGACGGCAGCCTGGCCGGCGTGATCAACTCCTCCCGCCAGCCGCTGCTGTTCCGCTACGACGAGGCGAGCCGGCTGACCGGATGGCGTGACCGCAACGGCTATGGCTACGGCTACAACTACGACGATCAGGGCCGCTGCGTAAGCGGCGACGGCCCGAGCGGTGTCCTGTCCGGCAGCGTGCATTACGACCCGCAGGCACAGGTCACCACGTCCACCGACGCGGCGGGAGCGGTCACCAGCTACCAGCTGCGCGGAGCCTACGTAGTGGCGATGACCGATCCGCTGGGCCACGTGTCCCGGTGGGAGCACGACGAGCGCGGTCACCTCACCGAGCGCACCGACCCGCTGGGACGGGTCACCCGGTATACCTTTGACGCCCGCGGCAACCTGACCACGATCACACGTCCGGACGGCAGCCAGGCGCAAGCGGAGTACGACGAGCGGGATCTGCCGGTCAGGCTCGCCGAACCCGGCGGGCACGTCTGGCGGCAGGAGTATGACGCACGCGGCAACCGGACGCAGGTAACCGCTCCGAACGCCGCCGTCACGCGCTTCTGCTACGACGACCACGGTCACGTGGCCAGCATCACCGACCCAGCCGGCGCCGTCACCCTGGTGGCGTGCGACGCCGCCGGCCTGCCCGTGCGGGTGACAGGCGCGAACGGCGCCGTCACCAGCCTCGAGCGCGATCCGCTGGGCCGGGTGACCCGGATCACCAGGCCCGGCGGCGGGATCACCGAGCTGACCTGGACGCCGGAGGGGCAGCCGGCGTCCAGATCGCTGCCCGACGGCACCGCGGAGTTCTGGGAATACGACGCGGAAGGAAACCTGAGCCGCCACCTCAGCCCGGCCGGCGCCCTGACCCGCTATGAATACGGGCCCTTCGACCAGCTTGTGGCCAGGACCGCGCCGGACGGCTCCCGCACCCAGATCGGCTACGATCACGCGCTGCGGCTGACCAGCGTGCGCCGCGCCGGCCTCATCTGGAGCTACGACTACGACCTGGCGGGCCTGCTGGTCGCCGAGACGGACTTCAACGGCGCCACGACCAGCTACGAGCACGACGCGGGCGGGCAGCTCATCGGCCAGGTCAACGCCTGCGGCCAGCGCATCGCCTTCTGCCACGATCAGCTCGGGAATCTGGCCGAACGGACCAGTGGCCAGGCGACCACGACGTTCGGTTACGACGTGGCCGGGCGGCTGGTCTACGCCCGCAATCCCGAGGCCGAGATCTGGCTCGACCGCGACCCCCTCGGCCGGATCATCGCGGAGACCTGCAACGGCCGGACGGTGACCTCTGAGTATGACGCGGCTGGACGGCGGCGCCGCCGGGTGACGCCGTTCGGCGCGGTTACTGACTGGGACTACGACCAGGCCGGGCAGCTGGTGGCGGTGACCGCGGGCGGGCATCAGATCCAGTTCGCTTACGACGAAGCGGGGCAGGAGATCCGCCGGGAGCTGCCCGGCGGCCTGGTGCTGGCCCAGGACTGGGACCAGCGGGGCCGACTCACCGTCCAGAACTTGACCGCCTGGGGTCAGGACCAGGCGGTCCCCCCGGAGGGACCTATGGCCGTTGGGCCGGCGGCGGCCGGGACCCCCGTGGCCGGAGGACCCGTGGCCAGGAAGCCCGTGGCCGGAGGGCCCATGGCCGGGGGCCTCACAGCCGGAGGGCCCACGGCCGGAGGGCCCACGGCCGGAGCGCAGCCGGTCGCCGGGGGGCGGTTGCTGCAGCACCGCACCTACGCCTACAACGGCGACGGCCTGGTCACCGGCATCGACGACTTGCTGGCCGGGGCGCGCAGGATCGGTCTCGACCGCAGCGGCCGGGTTACCGCGGTGATCGGCCCGGATTGGGCCGAGCGGTACACCTATGACCCGGCCGGGAACCTGTCTGCAGCCAGCTGGCCTGCTGCGCCCGACGCCAAGCTGGCCCTGGCGGGACTCTGGGGAGCACTCTCAGTCGTATGCACTGAAAACGCTCCCGATAGTCCCGCCGGGCTGGCCCGCGGTGCGCACGGCCCAAGGCAGGTCACGGGGACGCTGATCACCCGGGCCGGAAACGTCCGTTACCGCCACGACCGCCGAGGCCGCGTCGTCCAGCGGCAGGCGACCCGGATCTCCCGGAAACCTGACACGTGGCGCTACCAGTGGGACGCCGACAGCCGGATGGCCGGTGTCACGACCCCGGACGGCACGACCTGGCGCTACCGCTACGACCCGTTCGGGCGCCGCATCGCCAAGCAGCGACTCACCGGGGACGGCAGTATCGCCGAGCAGACCGACTTCACCTGGGACGGCCCGGTGCTGACCGAGCAGGCCGCGCCGACCGCCCAGCCCGGCCAGTACGAGGTCGTGACCTGGGACTACCGCCCCGACAGCTTTACCGCGCTGAGCCAGGCGGCGGCGCGGCACATGACTGCCGACGACCTGGGCGATCTGGGCGATCTGGGCGATCTGGGCGATCTGGGCGATCTGGGCGAAGCATCACAGGAGCAGATCGACCAGCGGTTCTACGCGATCATCGCCGACCTCGTTGGTACCCCGGCCGAGCTGGTCGCTCCCGACGGGACACTGGCCGGGTGCCAGCAGCACACCCTGTGGGGCACCACGGTCTGGCGCCCCGACGGGGCCCAGACCCCGCTCCGGTTCCCCGGCCAGTACGCCGATCCGGAGACCGGCCTGCACTACAACCACCACCGTTACTACGATCCCGTGGCCGGAAGCTACCTGACGCCCGACCCTCTCGGCCTAGCCGCAGCACCCAATCCGCACGCCTACGTCCCCAACCCCCAAGTGCTGGCCGACCCACTCGGTCTTGCGCCATACGACGCCAACGCGGGAGACTCCACGGGAGACAGCAACTCTGGATTGACGCGAGTAGGGCGCTGGATGTCGGGCGAGGAGTATCAGGGGATGCTTGATACGGGAATAGTTCAGCCTGGCCGGACCGGGGTAATTAACGTCGCCAGTCCGGCTGATCCGTTGGCGTACATGAAGCAAGCTGTACCAGGAAGCCTCTACGTGGAGTTTGACGTTCCAGAGAGTTCGCTGGTACAGGGCGGAACAAAGGGCTGGGCAACCATTCCTGGGCCCGATTCACTCTTCTCGCGCCTTAATATCCAGCGCGGACTTCTTCCATACGAATTTCCGCCTGGACTGAATATTCAGTGGATAGCGTCGAAGCTCCCCCGATGATCGTCGATACTCTCCGCGAGGAGTTCGATGACTGGAGGAAGACGCTTCCCTCTGAGACCAGCTCCAACTTCCAGGAGCTTGACCGTCCGGCTGGCGTTGGGCGTGCAGTGCGGCTGGCCGTGGAGACGGCCGCACGGGCAGCAGAAGTCACGGTGTGGGAGTCCGGCGAGGCGGATCTGGTCGTGGGCGATCTGTCCACTGGAGGCATCGTGGCCAATGAGCACATGGAGATCACAACGCGGGTCGGCATTCGGGGTTTGCTGGACGACATCGCCCACGCGGTCAGCGTCTGAGGGCTTGCGGCATCGTCGACTGGAACAGGTAGGACCGGCGGTGGAGCGCTAGTGCCCAGGTGATGAGCTAGCGCGGAAGATCCTTAATTCCGAATTATCCGGTCTCAGCCCCTGCGGCTGTGAGTTTCGACCTCGGATTTGCGCGGTCGGCGTCTTATCCGGCCGGGTTGGTGGCGGCGCTGGGGTTGAGGGCGGGGCCGGAGGGGAGGAGGTCCAGGAGTGCGGCGGGCAGGACGGTGGCCTGGGTCTGCAGGTTGTAGCCGAGTACCGCGGCGACACTCTGCGACGAGAGGGCGTAGCGGGTGGCGCCGGTCACCAGGAAGTATGAAGCGACTCCGGAGGCGGTGTTACCCGGCGCGGCGCCGGCCAGGGCGCCTTGCGCGGGCGGCAGCCATACCTGGCTCACCGAGAACGCCGAGGTGGCTTCCGTTGGGGTGGCCCCGGCCGGGACGGCGCCACCGGTTATGATCTGCCTCCGCAGGCCAGGCCCGTAGCTGACGCAGAGCCCCGAGGTGACGGGGGCCAGGGCCGGCACGGTAGCCGGCAGGCCGTCGCCCGGGATAGGGGTGCCGGACAGGTCGCCGGTCGCCATGGAAGGGGAGATCGGGCGCTGGGCCGACGCGCCCGGTTCCCGCTCCAGCAACTGGGCCTGGGTCGCGGAGATCTGCGCCAGCCTCCCGCCGGCCAGCAGCACGTAGTACTGGGCCGCCGCGCCGCCGCCGGCGGCCTGGCCGTACACCTGGCCGGCCGGGGCAGGCGTGCCGCCCGGGCTGGCCACCGTGGTGCCCTGGCCCTGGATCTGGGGGGCGGCGAAGTCCGGGCCCTGCGGCAGCGCGTCGAGCCAGGCCAGCGGGACCGCCTGCACCTGCGTCGCAGCAAACAGCGTCTGCGCGAACCGAGGCTGGATGAGCAGCCGCTGGCCGTTCCACAGCACCCAGTCACCGCCCTGGCTCGTGGTGACCAGGGCTGCGGATGCCCCGCCAAGCGCGGTGCCGCCCACGGAGCGGCCGCCAACCAGCGTGGTGGCCCCCGAAGCCGCGCACACCGACCAGGGGCCTGCCACCAGGCCGCTGGCAGCCGGGAGATCCTGCGGCAGTCCCGCGATGCCGATCGTCGGCCCGATTTCGTAGTGCGACAGCGACGCCTGGCCGACAGTTACCCGGTGCACCTGGGCCGAGTCCAGGGCCAGCAGAGCGGACGCCTCGTTGAGCGCCGGGCACAGCTTCCCGCCGTCGCAGGGGACGTACGCGGTGGCACTGGCGGAGTCGATCACCAGGGTGCCCGCCCGGGTCAGCCCGGTCGCGCTGCCCGGGGCGATGAGGCCCAGCACGCCGAATACGCCGACGGCGATCGCCCCGACCAGCAGGCTGGAGATGGTGCCGAGGTTAAGGCGGCGCAGCGGCTGGTTCGGCGAGTCCGGCTCTCCGCAGATCAGGGCCAGCGCGGACCGCTGGGTCATCAGGCGATGCGCCTGCAGCAGGTCCTTGCGGTTCTGCACGGTCTCACTTCCCTAGCCCATGCAGGTAACCGAATATCCCGGCTACGCCGAGGGCCAGCGGGACCAGGCTGACGATCAGGGCCGTGTCGCAGATGTCCGCCGCGCGGCCCCAGAACGGCGACGGCCGGTGCACTGGCAGCCAGACGCCGGCGCCTACCACGACCGCGGTGGCCGCGACGAGCGCCAGCAGGTCCGGGGCCGCGGAATGCATCGAGCGGCCGGCCAGGGCTACCGCCAGCCAGGCAAGAATGCCGTATCCGGGAAGCATCAGCCACAGCCGCTGGGCCCGGCCCCGGAACACCCGGGAGCGCAGCAGCAGGACGCAGGCCAGCGCCGCACATAGCACGGGGGCCAGCCCGGCGCGGCTCAGCGCCAGCACGATCCCCGCGCCGGCGCCCAGCAGCCCGAGGCCGGATACCGCGCTGGCCGCGAACCGGTCCGCGGCCAGCGCCCGGCTCCGCACGTCCGCGCCCGTACCGGCCAGGAACGCGTCATCGTGCAGGTCATCCGGGCTGGCCGGGACGGCCGGCAGCGGGAGCCGGGCCAGCCGGAACGAAACAGCCGGGATGAGCGGCGTCAGCGCCAGGGCCGGGGTGACCATCAGCGCGGCGGCACCGGCGGGAGCCAGCCCGGGCCACAGGCAGGCCAGTGCGGCGCCGGCGGTACCGAACGCGCCGCCGACCGCGGCGCCTAAGAACACCGCCGTGCCGTGGGCGATCGCCGTGGCGGCAATCAGCGCGGCGGTCAGCACCAGGGCGAAGCCGGCCAGTATGGCCAGCGCGCTGAGGTGGGTGAGTGGCATCGTCCGCAGCGGTGCGAGGACCCCTGCGGCAAACGCGTAGGGCAGCGCCGCGTAGCCGAGGACCGCTCCGGCGCCGGCGTCACCGGCGGCCCGGGACAGCGCGGCCCCGGCCGCGAGCAGCAGCACCGCCAGCAGCCCGGCGGCCATCGCGGTCATGGGCCACGGTGGACCGGACCGGAACAGGACCACCAGCCCGGCTGCCAGGGCGGCCGCCCCCGCGCCGAGCGCCACCCGGCGCCCGTCGCGGGCCGTGTCCCACCGGCCCGGGCTGTCGTGCACCGTGGCGATCTCGTCCGCAATGTCGTCGGACGCGGCGGTCGGCAGCGCGGACGGCCAGGGTCGCAGGTACAGCAGTTCACCGTCGGCCACCCCCGCTTCAGCCGGCGTGGCCCGCGGCTCGAACGGCGGCTCGCCCAGCCGCTGCAGGGACCAGCCTTCTGGTGCCACGTCCACCGCCGCCTCGTCCAGCCCGGCGAAGCGCGCGATTACCGGGAACAACTGAGCGAACGGCACGTCCCCGGGAATGGCCAGGTCAACCCGCTTGCGCGGGCCGACCACGGTAACCCGGCAAATGTCCGTGGCCGCGTCTGGGCTCATGATGTCTCCCCGCCTCTTCTTTGCAGATTTGAACGGAACCGCCCCCGCAGACGGTTCATTAGGAGAAGAGGGGAAGGGCTAGGATGCCGAAGACCGCCGCGGCGAACGACGCGCGCGCCGCTCCGCAGGTCCCGCAGGGCGAGATCCGGCTGGAGTCTCCGCCTGAGCTGCCGGAGATGACCTCGGACGGCCTCGCCCAGGCCCTGATGTACCTGCCGATGGGGGCGATGGCGATCGGGATGGTCGCCGTCATCGCCGGCGGTGGCTCCAGCCCTGTCCTGTACATCGGCAGCGGCGCTATGGCCGTGGGCATGGCCGGGATGATGTTCGGCCAGATGATCCGGGGCCGGGGCGACCGGAAGGTGAAGCTCAACGGACAGCGGCGGGATTACCTGCGTTACCTGGGCCAGATCCGGCGCAAGGTCCGCCTGGCGGCCGGGGAGCAGCGGCGGGCCATGGAGTACAGCGGGCCCGCGCCGCGGTCGCTGCCATCGCTGGTCGCGGCGGGCAGTGGCCGGATCTGGCAGCGGTTCCCCGCCGACGCCGGCTTCGGCCGCGTCCGGTTCGCCACCGGCACGCAGGCCGCGAGCGTCCGGCTGGTCCCCCCGGACACCAAGCCGGTGGAGGACCTGGACCCGCTGTGCGCCGGGGCGCTGCGCCGCTTCATCCGGGCCCAGGGCCAGGTGCCCGGGCTGCCGGTGGAAGTTTCGCTCAGGTCGGTCACCAGGATCGTGCCCACCGGCGAACCGGGCGCCGTCCGGGCCCTGGTGCGGTCACTGGTCGCCCAGGCCGCGGTGATGCACTCCCCCGCCGACCTCCGCATCAGCGTGTGCGCATCGGCAGAGCGGATCCGCTACTGGGAGTGGATCAAGTGGCTGCCGCACAACATGCACCCCAGCGAGCAGGACGCGGCCGGGCCGGTGCGGCTGATGGCCCCCTCGCTCAGCGCCCTGGAGCCCATGCTGGAGCTGCACGACCGGCCCCGGTTCACGCCCGGCAGCGCCCGTACGGCGCCCGGCTCGCTGCCGCTGCACGTCGTGCTGGCCGACGGCGCGGCCCGGGAGGCCGGCGCTGGCCTGGAGGGTATAGCGGGCGTGGTCGTCATCGATCTCACAGCGGCGGCCGCGGCGGGCCCCGGGGCGGCGGGCCCGGCCACGCTTCGGCTCAGGGTGACCCCCGGCGAGGTGTACCAGCTCCCCAAGGCCGGGACCACCGAGGCGTTCATCGGCGTCCCCGACGCGCTGACGCTCACCGAGGCCGAGGCGCTGGCCAGGCAGCTCGCCCCGCTGCGGCCCGCGGCGTCGGGAGGCCCGGCCGAAGATGCGCTGGCGCTCAACACCACGCTCACCGCGCTGCTCGGCATCGACAGCCTGCGGACGCTGGACGTGGGCGCCCTGCGGCAGGCCCGGGCGCCGCGGGACCGGCTGCGGGTGCCGATCGGCAACGGCGCCGACGGCCGCCCGGTGGAACTCGACATCAAGGAGTCAGCGCAAGGCGGGATGGGCCCACACGGCCTGGTCGTGGGCGCGACCGGATCCGGCAAGTCCGAACTGCTGCGGACGCTCGTGCTCGGGCTGGCGATCACCCACTCCGCCGAAGACCTCAACTTCGTCCTGGTCGACTTCAAGGGCGGCGCCACGTTCCTCGGCCTGGACAGGCTGCCGCACGTGTCCGCGGTGATCACCAACCTGGCCGACGAGCTGCCGCTGGTGGACCGGATGCGCGACGCGCTGCAGGGCGAGATCGTCCGCCGCCAGGAGCTGCTGCGCGCGGCCGGCAACTGCGCCTCGCTCCGGGATTACACCAAGGCCCGGGCGGAAGGGGCCCGGGCGGAAGGGGCCCGGGCGGAAGGGGCCCGGGCGGAAGGGGCCCGGGCGGAAGGGGCCCGGGCGGAAGGGGCCCGGGCGGAAGGGGCCCGGGCGGAAGGGGCCCGGGCGGAAGGGGCCCGGGCGGAAGGGGCCCGGGCGGAAGGGGCCCGGGCGGAAGGGGCGACACTGCCGCCGGTGCCGAGCCTGTTCGTCGTGCTCGACGAGTTCTCGGAGCTGCTGGCAGCCAAGCCGGAGTTCATCGACCTGTTCGTCACGATCGGGCGGGTCGGCCGCTCGCTCGGTGTGCACCTGCTGCTCGCCTCGCAGCGGCTGGAGGAGGGGCGCCTGCGGGGACTGGACACCCAGCTGTCCTACCGGATCGGCCTGCGCACGTTCTCCGCGCAGGAGTCGCGGAGCGTGCTCGGCGTCCCGGATGCCTACGAGCTGCCCGCCCAGCCGGGCAACGCCTACCTGAAGGACGGCACCAGCGACCTGACCCGGTTCAAGGCGGCCTACGTATCAGGTTCGCTGACCGGGGCGGGCGCCGGGCAGCCTGCCGCGCCCCGGCTGCGGCCCGCGATCGCCCGTTTCGGCCCCGCCTACGTCGAGCCCCGGTTCATCGGGACCCCCGCTGAAGCCCGGCACCGCCAGGCCGGAAAGCCCGGCCGCCCGGGCCAGGAGCCCGGCGTGACCCTGCTGGACGCCGTCGTGGAGCTGCTGTCCGGGCCGGGGTCAGTGGGCCCGTCGGCGCACCAGATCTGGCTGCCGCCGCTCGGCGCTCCGCCCACCCTCGGCCAGCTGCTGCCTGAGCTGGATGAGCGGCAGATGCTGCTGGCCGTGCTCGGGATCGTGGACCGGCCGTTCGAGCAGCGCCGGGACCCGCTCCGGGCCGATCTGTCCGGCAGCGCCGGCCACGTGGCCGTGGCCGGCGGCCCGCGGAGCGGCAAGTCGACCGTTCTGCTCACCCTGGTCAGCTCGCTGGCCCTGCTGAACACCCCCGCCCGGGTGCAGTTTTACATTCTGGATTTCGGCGGCGGCTCGATGAGCGCGCTCAGCGGGCTGCCGCACGTGGGCGGGGTCGCGACCCGGCTCCAGGGAGACCGGGTGCGCCGTACGGTCGCCGAGGTCCGGACCCTGCTCGAGCGGCGGGAACGCGAGTTCAGCGAGCGCGGCATCGACTCGATCGCCACCTATCGGGCCCTTCGGTCCGAGGGCGCGATCGCGGGCGACGGGTTCGGCGACGTGTTCCTGGTCGTGGACGGCTGGCTCACCCTGCGCCAGGACTATGAAGAACTCGAGCAGGCCGTCACCGCGCTGGCGGCCCGGGGCCTCGGTTACGGCATCCACCTGTTGGCCGCGACCAACAAATGGTCGGAGTTCCGGCCGGCCGTCCGCGACCTGTTCGGGACGCGCCTCGAACTGCGCCTCGGTGACCCGTACGAGTCCGAGATCGGCCGCGCCGCGGCCGGGAACGTGCCGGCGGGCGCGCCGGGCCGCGGCCTGACCCGGGACGGGCTGCACTTCCTGGCCGCGGTGCCCCGGATCGACGGCCAGGCCACGGCGGCCGGGCTGCCGGAGGCGATCCGCTCGCTGGCCGCCCGGGCCGCCGCCGCCTGGGAAGGTAGTGGGGCACCGCCCGTGCGGATGCTCCCGGACGTCCTGCCGGCCGCCGAGCTGCCACCGCCAGCTTCTACCGGAGCCCAGGTCCCGTTCGGCATCGACGAGAACTCGCTGTCCCCCGTGTTCCTGGACTTCGCCGCCGACCCGCATTTCCTGGTCCTGGGCGACACCGAATGCGGCAAGTCGAACCTGCTGCGGCTGGCCGCCGAGGGCATCGCCGGCCGGTTCACGCCCGATCAGGCCAAGATCATCTTCCTTGATTATCGCCGGGCGCTGCTGGACGCAGCGCAGATCCCGCACCAGATCGGCTACGCCACATCCTCGGTGGCGGCGGCCGCTCTCCTGGACGAGGTCCGCGGGGCCCTGAACACGCGGCTGCCGCCGCCCGACCTCACCCCGGATCAGCTCCGGTCCCGAGCCTGGTGGAGCGGCTCGGACCTGTTCGTCATCGTGGACGACTACGACCTGGTGTCCGGGACCAGGAATCCGCTCCAGGCGCTCAGCGAGTTTCTGCCCCAGGCCCGCGACGTCGGGCTGCACGTCATCCTGGCCCGGTCCGCGGGCGGCGCCGGGCGGGCCATGTTCGACCCGGTGATCCAGCGGCTGCGCGAAATGGGTTCGCCGGGACTGATCATGTCCGGAAGCAAGGACGAGGGGACACTGCTCGGGGGCATCCGTCCCGCCGCTCAGCCGAGCGGCCGTGGGTTCCTGGTGGGCCGGCGGAACGGATCGCGCCTCGTCCAGGTCGCGCTGCTCGGCGATGGTGATGCCGAAGGGACGCCGCGCGTAGCCCACCCGGTCGCGGCCTGGCGCTGAACGTGCTGAGGCAGGGGGCTCGAGACGGCGCGTGCCGACGCGGGGAACGCGCTGAGGCAGGGGGCTCGAGACGGCGTGTGCCGACGCGCGGAACGTCCTGAGGCGGGGGGGACGCTGACCGCGGAGCATCACTGCGGCGGGAGGCCGGGCCGCCAGTGACGGCGGCGGCCGGCCGGGAGCACCAGGGCTGCCGCCACCACCAGGACTGCCAGCCCGCCCGCGCCCGCCGCGACCGACACCGCGACCGTGCGGGTCGCCTGGTCCGGCGCGCTCGCGCGGCTGATCGGCACCCGGCCTTCCGGGCCGGCCGCTCCCGCGGTGGCCAGGCCGCCCGCCCCGGTGGCCAGTGCGGCGGCCCCGGTGGCCAGTGCGGCGGCGGCCGGGAGCACCGCTGTCACGGCCTGGACCGGGTTGACCATGCCACGGCCGGTTCCCGGCCCGGCCGGGCCGTCCGCGGTCGCGGTGATCCGCGCGACCACCTGAGCTTCGCCCAGTCCCGGGTAGGCGGCCCGGACCAGCGCGGCGACCCCGGAAACGAACGCAGTCGCGAAGCTGGTGCCGTTGTCACCAGGGTTATAGGCCTGGGGAAAGGTCCCCGGGTAGGCGCCGGTCACGTTGACCCCCGGCGCGGTGACGCTCACCGGCGTCCGGGAATCGGAGAAACTGGCCAGCGAGCCATCCGGCCCGATCGCGCCGACCGAGAGCACCCCGGGATAGGCGGCGGGGTAGAACGGGCCCACCACGCCGTCCGGATTGTCATTCCCGGCCGCGGCCACGACCACAACGTTGCGGGCCTGCGCAAACTGCACGGCCGCCAGCAGCGCCGGCGTGCTGACGTTCGTGGCCAGCGACAAATTGATGACGTTCGCGCCCAGGTTCACCGCGTCGCGGATGGCTTGAGCGGTCACCTGGCCGGGGAAGGTGTCCGAGTTCGTGATCTTGATGGAGAGGATGCTCGCCTGCGGCGCGACACCAGCGAAAGAGACGCCCGCCAGCGGCGCGGCCGCGATGATGCTGGCTACTGACGTGCCGTGCCCGACGCAGTCGGCGCCGGGCGGTACGTCGCCGGCGGTTGCCCCGGCCAGATCCGGTCCTACCGCGACCCGGTCCCCGAACTGCGGGTTGGCGTCCACGCCACTGTCCACCAGCGCGACCGTGACGCCAGCCCCTTGCGTCAGCCGCCAGGCGCTGGAGTAGGCGAGCGCCTGCTGCGCCCACGGTGTGGATGTCGGGGCCGCGATGCCGTGGGTGCCAGGGCAGTCCCCCTCCGGCCCGGGCAGCACGGACCGCCCGGCCCCGGCCTGCCCAGCGACGGCAGGTATCGCGGGCGCCGCCTGGGCGAGCCTGTCGGGTGCGCCGAGAGCGGGCGTGGTCATCGCCGCGGCCACGCAGAAGGAGGCGCCCAGCACTCCCCCGGTACGCAGGGCGGGTCCCTGTCGCAACGCAGGCACCTCCGCAAATCGTCGCCTACTCATGACTACGGATCTGCCGGGAGGCGGTTCGGACGGCAGCCCGGCAGCAGGACCGCGAGGGTTCCCTTGTCGAATGCGGCGCAGCACGGGTTCCGCACGTCGAACCGGAGCGGGAGCGGCAGCGGGGCTGGGCCACCCGGCGCTCAGAAGGCGATTCGTTGCCGAGCGTTCATCGACTGTCACGTTGGGTGACGTTTGCCCTGACTTCCTAGTTCTTTCTCCTCTGGGGACCAGTATGCACGGTCCGTATTTTTGTGTT
The DNA here is from genome assembly GCA_963775825.1 of uncultured Actinomycetes bacterium. Lineage (GTDB taxonomy): Bacteria > Actinomycetota > Actinomycetes > Streptosporangiales > Streptosporangiaceae > Bog-532. The sequence goes on along the minus strand of CAVZKY010000021.1, from coordinate 3,470 downwards.
AACAGAGGGTTAAATAGGGCTTTTCTGCGCTGAGGGAAGGTGAACGATGAACCCATCAAGCTCGCCGCATTCCCGGCCATCGCACTCGGAGTCGGCCTCGCCGCGTGCGGCGGCCAATCAGGTCCCCGGCCACGCCGCGGTCACCCGCACCGCACCGCTGGGGCGACTCGGCGGCAACCAGCCGAACCTGGTCAAGCCGACACCCACAAGACAACCCCAGCACAGCCTGGAGAAGCGATCGGTTCCAGCTGACTGCTGGCCATCGCGCCCGAAAGGGGCACGGTGGCGAACAGCTCAGAACAGAATCGTCATACGGGGGGAAGCGCAATGAAGCTTCTCAAGCTCGCTGCGATACCAGCGCTCGCGCTGGCCGCAGGAATCGGCCTCGCTGCATGCGGCCAGGTGACTGTCAGGAGCGCTGCACTTTCTACCGGTAAGCCTGCGGCTGTATCAGGCCCAATGATTCCAGCGCGGGGTGCAGGTGGTTATGCGTCCGCCGCTGCCAACGATACGGTCGGGAGCGCTAACCCTTCCCACCGGTACTTCGGCCCTTGGGTCAGGTGAATTCGAAGTGGAGCTCGCGTCCGCCCCACCAGGGGACGGTGGTGTCACCGGGCAGGGTGGCGTGGCGGAGGACGGGCGAGTAGGCGCGGCGGTTGATCTTGACGGTTATGCCGGTGCCGTCGCTGATGATTTCGCCGGGGGTGTCGAGGAAGCGGCGCTGGAGGGTGTCGGGGGTGGCGTGGGCGTAGTTGCCGGGCAGGCGGAGCCGGAAGGCGGCGGTGAGGGCCTGGGCCAGAACGCATAGCACGACGTCGAGGTCGACGTTGAGGTTGACGGCGCTGGAGAGGGCGTCGGCGCAGAACGCCTGGATGATCTCGGCGAGCCGCTGCTCGATGGTCATCCTGCGGGCGTAGTGCCCGATCAGCGCTTTGGTGGTGATCTGGGTGTCGTTGGTGATGATGACGGTGGGGGCGTCGCGGCCGAGGCCGGTGACGATGAGCTGGCGGACCGTTCCGGGGTAGCTGGTGAGTTTCACGGCTGCGTCCTCGTGCACGCGGGGCCGGTTGTGGGGTCCGGGCCGGTTCAGGGTGACGGTCTTGTAGTCGCTTGCGGCCAGGCTGCTGATGCGTTTGAGGAGGCTGGGCGAGCGCATCCGCAAGGTGGCGAACTTGACGCCGCGGGCGTCGAGTTCGCCGAGGATGGGCTGGGTGGTGACTTTCTGGTCCATGATCAGCATCGCCGGGTCGGCTCCCGATACGTGCTTCCAGTGGTCGCAGAAGGCGATGACCTCGCGGTTCTGGGTTGCCTTGGACAGGTCGGCGTTGGCGTAGACGAGATTGTGGGTGCCGGTGTCCTGGGCGAAGAAGGTCAGCACCGAGCGGGCGCGCTCGGACCGCGTGGGGACGTAGTGCTTCTCCAGCGCGGGGTCGTGGCCCCAGTGCATGATGGCGTGGAAGTCCAGGTCGAAGATCGCCTCGTCCGCGGTGGCCAGGCCGGAGCCGATCATCTGCTTGTCCAGGGCGGCCAGGAACCGCAGCTGGTGGTCATGCGATAGCCGGTAGGAGTAGTCGGTCAGCGCGGTCTTCTTCGGCAGGACCGCCAGCCCGGCCAGCAGCGCGGGTGCGGGGTCGGCGAGCAGGTCATCGACATGAGACACGCGCCGGGTGGCGGTGAGCTTGAGGGCGAGCAGGGACAGCAGCCAGGACACGGCCGGGATGACGCGGGTGCCGGGGTAGCCGGCCGCCTCAGCCAGGCCAGGCAGGTCCAGGGCGACCAGGTCCGGGACTGTCAGCAGCAGCCCGGCCATGGCGGTATGGGCGCGCGGGGGAACAGAGCCGAAGTCGATGACCGAGGCGGCCGGCAGCCGGGTGTCGCGGCCGGAGGTGGACGGGCTGGTGCTGGCCTCAGGCGCCGCGCCGCGGACCAGCCGCCGAATCCTTCCTCGCGCAGGATGTCGCTGACCGCGCTGCGGCCCAGCGGGGTCCCCTCCCGGGTGACCCGCATGCTGATCTCATAGACCGACAAGCCCTCGCGGCGCAGCTCGATGACCCGGCCGCGGGCCGCGTCCTTTTTCGGGGCGCCCTTGCGGCCCGGGACGCCCGGTGGCGCGAACACGGTCACCTTCCCGGCCCGCAGGTCGCGACCAGGGACGCCAGCGCGCTGCGGGTGTCGCCGGCGGCATCGGCGGCCTGCTGCAGCGAGGCGCCCTCATACAGGTAGGCGCGCAGCGCCTCATACCGCCGCTGGTTCACCTGGCCGGCCAGCAGCTCCCATCCCGGCCGTGGGGCCGATACCGCGGTCATGCCGTGTGATCTATCACAGGGCCATGGTCACCCGTCCCGCCGGCATCTCGCCCGGTAGCTTCCTTCCCGTGCCTGTTTCCAACCGTATGAGCGATCCTGAACCGGCATTTCACCCGCAAGCCTGCTATGTCTCGTATAGATAACGATCTTCAGTCGCGCGATCCAACCGCTATTCATACCTTCGCCAGGACCGGATATCCCGGCCCGGCCTCCGGAGCATTGCAGGTCAGCGACCAGCCCCCATCAAAACAGCTAAGGCTGATTTGCCGGAGCGGAAGTCCGCGCTATGGTCAGGCTACGCGGCACATACTGGGCAGTATAAGAGCATCTCGGCAACGTGGACGGAGCCTGGGGTAAGGTGCCCGGCTACCCAGGTTCAGTACAGTTCCTTCTGGGTCGGCTTGGACGGCTACAAAAGCAACTCAGTCGAGCAGCTCGGGACTGACTCTGCCTGCAACGGCAGGACGCCGGTCTATGACACCTGGTTTGAGATGTACCCGGCGTTCCCGGTTTACTTCACCAATCCCGCACGCCCGGGAGATCATTTCACTGCATCGGTTAACGTCCGGGATGGCGCGTACTACACGCTGAAGATCGCTGATAGCAACCGTGGCTGGTCCCACACGGTGTACATCACCAGTCATGGGCTGGCGGACTCATCGGCTGAGGTTATCGCGGAAGCCCCGTCGAGCGCTTCAGGTGTCCTGCCATTGGCTGACTTCGGTAATGTCTACTTCAGTGCAGCCGAGGTAAACGGCCATTCGATGGGAAGTGTCCCGCATACCAAGGTCGTCATGGAGGATAACAGTTCGCGCTTCGAGGATTACGTGTCCGGCCTGACTGATAGCGGCCAGAAGTTTCAGGTGACCTGGGCGCACTCGTCATAACGGCCGGTCGCTGACCATGGCGCCCGCCAATGGTGCGCGGTGCCGAACGGCACCTGGCCGCTGCCGCGTTCTCGGGCCCGACCTCGACGCCATCGTCAGCTACGATGACCGCCTGCTCAAGACGGCGGGTGACGCGGGCTGGGCTACGGTTTCTCCCCGGGACGAAAACGGCCCTCGTCTCAAGGGTGCGACCTAGCCTGGGCCTGCTGCTGGATTCTGGTTCAGGTGCCATTTCCCGACGCGCGATCGCCCTGACTCCCGGCGCTCACTCCCGCTC
>CAVZKY010000020.1:0-11654 GCA_963775825.1 uncultured Actinomycetes bacterium | reverse complement strand
AGGTCCCACGCGGATTCGGTGCTGCTTATCGCCTGGCCCGGGTCGCCCAGGTGGGGGCGGCCGTGGTGGCCTTTCCGTCGGCCGTACGGCGGTTGAGTATCCGGTCGACCGCGGAGCCCACATCGCCGTCGGCGTTGATGATGCGCCGGACCACCACGATCAGGCAGGGAATGGCCCAGAAGTCCCCGCAGACCCAGAGGATCCCGGCCCCGATCTGCTGATCGGCGAACGGCGGGAGCGTCACACCGGCGATGTGGTCGTAGACCGGGTACCAGGAGACCACGGTGAGGAAGCTCATCGACATGGCCAGGATCCACATGATCACGTTCGTGGCCACCAGCGCCAGCGCCTGTGCGACCGGGGGCATCCGCATCCGGAACGGGGGCGAAGGAATGAACTGCAGCCAGAACAGCACTCCCGCCAGGAAGAAGCTGCCGTGCATCAGCCAGCTGTGCACGGCCTGGTTATTCTGCGCCAGGTCGAACAGCACGGGGACGTGCCAGGCCAGCATCACGACATTGAACGTCACTACGGCGACCCACGGCCGCAGCAGCCAGCCGGCAGTGGCGCGCAGCGGCCGTGACCAGCCGCCGCGCAGCACCCCAGCGGTTGCGCTGCGGCCGGCCCGGCCAGGCAGTCCGTCGAGCAGCGGCTGCCACGGGGCGCCGGCGACGACCAGGGTCGGTGCCGCGAACATCAGCAGCAGGTGCTGGATCATGTGCACGAAGAAGTAGTCGTCGCCCCAGTAGTCCACCGGTGACTCCACCGCGAGCAGCAGCACCACCAGCCCGCCGTAAAACCAGAAGGAGCGCCGCCTGCGCTCCCGGGTGCGCTCGGGGCGGGAGCGCCGCGCCAGCCGGGCGAGGCCGATCTCGTGCCATCCGGCCACGACGATCACGACGATCAGGAACGGGTCGAATGACCAGTGCGCCGTCAGGTAGCTCATGGCCGCTAGCCCGACGAGCCGTAGGGGATCGTGACGTGGACCGTCTGGGTCAGCCGCCAGCCCGCCGGGCCCGCGGCGGCGGATTCCGATCCGGCGGGGCGCGGCCCGAGCCGCCAGTCCGAGAGCGTGCCGCCGTGCGCTGCGAGCGCGTCCAACTGGCTGCCCGGCCCGACCGTGAGCGTGGCCGCCCAGGCCGGCAGCGGGGGAAGCGCGCGCCACGCCGATCCCGGCCCGGCCAGAGTCTCGCCGCGGCCTCCGGTCAGGATGACCCCGATCGCTTTGCCCGCGCCGGACGACGTGGCCCGGACCTGGCTGGTGCCGATGGGCAGCGGAGCCGACAGGGTCCACGGGCCGCCGCTGGCGCCCGACCAGGCGGCGATCAGGCTGGCCGCCGCGCCGGACCCGGCCCGCAGCAGGGCCACGATGCCGTCGCCGGAGGCGGTCAGCCTGAGTACGCCGATGTCCTCGCCGGCCAGTGACGCGGGCAGAGCCGGGCCGGCCGGGTGCCAGGCGCCGCTGCGGTCGGCGAAGATGCCCACCGTCCCCGGCCGGCTGCAGTCGGCGGCCAGCATCGGCGCCCCGGCACCGCTGAACGCGGCCGCGGTGAGGCCGGTCGGCCCGCAGGCCTGACCCGCCGGGGCGGCGGTCAATGCTGCGACGCTGGACAGGGGGGTCCACGCTTTCCCGCCGCCCGTGCCGAGCCGAGCCGACCCGTCAGTGGCCAGCGCGATGAGGCGGTCGCCGGGCCCGGCGGTCAGGGCGTCGGGCGCGGCCGCGAGGCCGGGGCTCACCGGCAGGCCGGAGACCAGCTCGCGCCGTCGTCGCTGGTGGTAGCGAGCGGCGAGAACGTCAGATCCTGGCTGGGCCTGAACCCGGTCACGAGCGATGCGCCGGTGCCCGCGACCTCCAGGCCGCCGTTGTCGGCCACCCCGGCCGGGGTGGCCAGCCGCCACGGTGCCGCTCCGGCCGGCCGCACGAACAGTTCCCAGAAGTTGTTCTCCTGGGCCGCCGCGCCGCCCATCTCCACGATCGCCCGCCCTGCCCCCGCGGAATCGGTGACGGACATGGCCAGCGGCGGCGGCGCGGGCGGGGCGGGTGTCGCCGCTGGCCCCGGCCGGGGGGCCGCGGTGGCCCCGCAGCCCGCGGTCACGACGCAAGCCAGCGCGATCAGGGCGGCGGCGGCGCGCGCGGCGGGCGCAGCGGGGCGTGGTGACACACTCACGACGGCTTCACGACCTGCCTGGCCGCGCTGGTCAGCTCGGCGGCGAAGGACGATACGGTGGTGGCGGTGCCCGGTCCCGGGTCGAAGTCGAGTTCCGTCCGGGTATGCCCTGCTCGATCGATGACGAAGGCCAGGTCGCTGTGGGCGGTCATTCCGCCGGCCGGCAGGATCTGGGCCGTGACGGAGTAGTCCTTCCAGGCCTGCTGCAGCTGGGCCACGCTGCCGGTCAGGTAGAGCCAGTTCGGCAGCGTGCTGAGATTTTCCTGGCGGTCGAAGGCCTGGGTGTAGCCGACGGGGCGGTACAGCGGGTTGGCGACGATTGCGACCAGTTCGACGTCCCGTGCGGTCGCGCCGAGCATCTGATCGGCCTGGCGGAACTCCTGGGCGATCAGCGGGCAGTCGCTGGTGCAGACCGGGTTGAGGAAGGTGAGCAGCACCGCCTTGCCGCGCAGGCCGGCCAGGCTCGCCGGGCGGCCGTACTGGTCGGTCAGCGTGAAGGCCGGCGCCCTGAAGTCGAGCGGGGCGGCGTTGCCGTCGATCGCCTGGGCGATGATCGGGTCGGCGCCGCCGTTGGCCTGGGCCATCGCCATCGGTGCCGCACCGACCACGATGATCGCCACCGCCCAGGTGGTCACGATGGCCCGCGTGCCCCCGGTGGCGAACGCGCCCGCCACCCGGGCCAGGCGCGCTGGCCGCAGCTGGGTACGCAGCCACCGTCCCGGCGTTGCTGTCCCGGCGGCCACTGCCCCGGCTGCCATCCCGGCGGCCACTGCCCCGGCAGCCGCCGCCCCGGCTGGGGTTGCCTCGGCTGGGGTTGCCTCGGCCGGCGGCGGCTCGGCCGTCACGGCCGGCTCCGGCGCCAGGCTGGGGGCGCGGGTCAGCGCCAGGTAACCCGCCACCCCCACCAGGGCCATCGGGATCATGCTGTTGGGATCGGTGCCTAGCCCGCCGAAGAAGCCGAAGTCCTCGATCAGGACCCAGTCCGCGAAGCAGAGCCCGACCATCACGATGACGGTGAGGCGAAGCAGCCCCGGCCGGCCGCTGCCCGCGGTCAGCAAGCCCGCGCCGACCGCCGCCAGGGCGATGACGGCGAACAGGTTCACCGCGAAGCCGTGCGCCGCGGTGAAGGATGCGAAGCTGCTGACCCACCCGGCGAACAGAGCCGGCTGCGGTGTGGTCGCCATGGACCTGACCATGCCGGCGAGTGTGCCGCTGCTGCCCTGCAGCGTTCCCTGCCAGAAGCCACGTCCCGGCCAGGCCTGCAGCACCGCCATGCCGAGGAAAAAGGTGCCGAGCACGGCCAGGGTGGCCCGGCCCAGCCGCGGTGTCCGCCAGCTGCGCTCGGGTGCCGCGATCAGCGCGCCGGCGGCACAGTAGAACACAACGGCGCCTGGCGCGCCGAACAGCCAGGTCAGGCCGGGAGCGAAGATGCCGCCGAACGCCTCGCCGAACGCCCAGACCAGCAGGCCCCAGCCCACGCTGGTCAGCCCGGCGAGCCTGGACCACGGTCCCCGCCGCGCGGTGATCAGCCAGACACCGATCCCGATCTGGATCCATACCGCCGCGGCGGCGGCCTGGATCGGGTGGTACGACCAGCTCGTCCCCGCCCAGTTCACGAGGTGCTGGACCCAACCTGGTGAGGCCGCCGCCGCAGGCTGGATGACCTGCGAGGGAAGCCCGACGGCCATGGTCGGCTGGGCCTGCAGCAAGCCGTCGAAGATCCAGATAGCGCCGAAGCCGATCCGCAGCAGCTGGCGCCAGGCGGGCTCGGCCGTGGCTTCGCCGCGGCCCGCGTCCCCGCTGGCTGGCGGCCGCATCCACTCCCTGATCGCTGCCCGGGCCACCGCCAGGATCGCCAAGACGCAACCCGCGATGATCGCCTGGTGCAGCAGCGCACCACGGAACGCAGCGACCAGGGTCGGATTGTCGCTGTTCAGGCCGGAGTTCATGCCCGGCATCGCGGCTCACTGTTCCTCTGGTCGGCGTCCCTGTGGCTGCGCAGGAACGGTGCCTGGCGGGTGATCATGTCTTCATCCGGGCAGCTTGGGCGGGGAGGCAGCCAAGGACAGCGATGTGATCGCGTGCTGCAGGACAGCGTCCACGGCCGCCCGCTGCGCATTCATCGTCTTCAGCGCGGCCTGCAGCGACGCGTTCGCCTTGCTCTTGGCCTGCGGGGTCTGCGCGGCCAGCACGTGCGCGACGTCCGTCTGTACGTTCACGGCGTCCGGATCCGCCCAGTTCACCAGGCCCTCGACCACGGAGGCCAGATGGAAACTCGACAGCGACTCGGTGACCTGGTACGACGCCAGATCGTCGAGCTGCATGCTGTAGGCCAGCGTGCAGTTGGTCGCGCCGTCCGTGGCGACGCCGATCGCGTCGGCCACCTGGTGGCTGGAGCCGGACTCGATCCCCTGGAGCGCGGTCAGCGACTCGCCGACCCCGCCCGCGCACGACTGGATGTCAGTGGTCATGTCGGTCAGGAATCCGCGCAGATCAGCTGCCCGCTCGCCGGTGGATGGCCGGTGGGCGAGACCGACGCCCGCGCCGATGACCAGCAGCACCGCGAGCGCGACGAGGAGCAGCCGCGGCGAGCGCCGTGTCGGCCACGCGGTCCGCCGGATCGGTACGTACGGCGGATTCGTGCGCGGAGGTGACTGCACCGCTCAGCCTCGATTCTGGTAACCGTCTGTCCCGGCCGGGTTCACCTGCGGCCCGTCCAGCGCGGCGCTTTCCTGGGTCAGTTCCCGCATGGTCACATCGCCGAGGATCCGCTTGACGATGCGATGCCGCCAGTTCAGGAAGAAGGTCTCCGGGATACCGACCGCGCTCACCCCGTACACGTTGGTCACCGCCGGTGTGGTCTCGAATCCAACCGGATAGGCGACCCGATCGCGGGCGACGAAATGGCGGGCGGCCGTGGCGTTGTCGTCCGCGTCCACACCGATGATCACGGCTCGGCCGGCCGACGTGCGGGAGAAGCTGGCCAGGATCGGCGTTTCCCGCTCGCATGGGCCGCACCAGGATGCGAAGAAGTTCACGATCACCGGGTGGCCGCGGTATGCGCTCAGCGACACCAGCTGCGCCGGGTCGCGCAGCGACGGCAGCGTAAAGGCAGGCGCGGCGGGCTCGGTCACCGGCGTGTTCCGGTGGCTGGTGGTGTCGATCGTGATCACGGCGGCGATAGCCGCGGCGCACACGGCGGCCACGGCCGTGACCGCCGGGCGCGGCCATCTTCCGCGGCGCAGCGGCCTGCCGCCCCGCGCTGCGCCATCCGGGCCGTCGCCGGTGGGGCTGCCCGGGCCGTCGCCGGTGGGGCTGCCCGGGCCGTCGCCGGTGGGGCTGCCCGGGCCGTCGCCGGTGGGGCTGCCCGGGCCGTCGCCGGTGGGGCTGCCCGGGCTGTCGCCGGTGGATCCGGGCAGTCCGCGGCCGGTCCCGGTCCCGGTCCCGTCGCTCCCGGCCATGTCCTGCTGGCCCGCGGCCCGCCCGCCGGTCCGGATCCGCAGCGTGTGCCGAGGCCGCGTGGTCATCGGGAGCACGAGCTCGAAGTTGCTGCCCGCGCCGGGTGTGCTGCGCACCTGCACCTCACCGCCGTGGCCGAGGGCGACCGCGCGGACCAGGGTCAGCCCGAGCCCGGTCCCGCGAGGGCCGCCCCGGGCCGGGCCGGTCCGGAACCGCTCGAAGATGTGGTCGATTTCGGCGGGCATGATGCCCTCCCCGGAGTCCTCGACGACCAGCCGGGCGAACTTGGCATCATCGTCCTGCCGGACCGAGAGCCTGATCGTGTCGCCAGCGCCGGTGTGCTGCACGGCGTTCTCCAGCAGGGCGTCCAGGGCCAGCCCCAGGCGCTCGTGGTCGACGGGCACGGTCACCGCGTCCAGCCGCCCGGTGGCCCAGACCCGGCGCGCCGTAGGCTGCCAGCGCCGCAGCGCCTCCACCAGGAAGCTGTCCAGCGCGACCGGCGCCAGGCAGAGGAATTCGGGGTCCTGGGACGCGGCGATCAGCAGCAGGCGCTCACTCAGGCTCTTGAGCCGCGTCAGCTCGCCCACCATCACGTAGACGTCCTGCTGCTCGCGATGGCCGGCCAGCTCGGCCGCCAGCAGTTCGGCGTGCCCCAGGGCGATGGTGATGGGGGTCTTGAGCTGGTGTGCGGCATCCTGGAGGAACGTGCGCTGGTAAGCCAGCAGCTGACCGGTCTCCTCGCCGGCCCGGTCGCTTCCGGCCGCTGCGGACCTGCCGCGGTCTCCGTGCCACACCAGGCCCAGGCCGGAGGCCAGAATGAGGCCTAGCCAGACGGGGCAGAAGATCGTGCTGTCCCGCCGGGCGAAGGTCAGCAGGGCGGCCAGCCCGGCCAGGCTGAGCAGCCCGAGCAGCAGCCATGCCGGGCTGGCCCAGCCCACCGGTACGCGGTTGCCCGCGCCGCTAGGACGCAAGCTGGTATCCCGCACCACGCACCGTCCTGATCAGCTCGAAGCCGAGCTTCGACCGGAGCCGCCGCACGCACACGTCGACGACGTTGGAGCCCGGGTTGAAGTCATAGCCCCAGATCGAGGCGAGCAGCCGGTCTTTGGGCACCGAATGGCCGGCGTGCTCCATGAGCTCTCTGAGCAGCAAGAACTCCAGCCGGGTGAGGGGGATCGGGCCCTGTCCGATGTCGGCCTGCATCCGGCCCACGTCGAGGCTCAGCTCACCGGACCTGAGTACCTCGTGCCGGGTATCGCCGCGCAGCTGGACCCGCACCCGGGCGAGCAGTTCCTCCAGTGCGAATGGCTTGGTCAGGTAGTCGTGCGCGCCGAGATCCAGGCAAGCGACCTTGGTGGTCGCGTCGTCCAGGCAGGACAGCACGAGCACGGCCTGGTCCGGGTGCACGCGGAGCAGCCTGGCCAGCACTTCGCGCCCGTCCATGTCCGGCATGACGAGGTCCAGGATGACCAGCCCGTACTCACCCGTGCTGGCCAGCCGGAGCGCCTCCGCACCGCCGGAGGCGCAGCGGGTCCGGTAGCCCGCCCGTATCAGGGCACGGCTGACGAAGCCCTGGATGCGCGGCTCGTCGTCGACGAGCAGAATGGCCGGGCCTGGCAGGGGACGGGCCGTTGGATCTGTGCTCATTGCAGGCACTTCACTTCGCACCTGGCCACATCGGAGGTGTGGCGACCGAAACCCGAACTCGGTTACGTGTCGGTTTCTGACTGGGTACTGAGCAGACGATTCACTCAATTCGGTCATTCAGTCAAGCTTCGTGACCTGAATGCAATCCGTTGCACCCCCGGGCTGACCGAACGTGTCAGCGTCGCTGCGGCGGGGCACCGGACCCGCTGGTGCTTTGCCGAAAAGTTACGAGTCAAGCGGCCGGCAGCGACGAAACCGCAGGTCCGGCCGGTGAACAATGACAATTTCGTCATACAAAGGCCTGCTCCTTGCCGTGCTGACCGTGCCGGCGCCAAGCTCTGGACCTGTAGCTGAGCTTCCGGGATCCCGGACGCATGCTCATCCGTGCCCGGCTGGAGAATTTTCGCGCAGGAGCGAGGTGGTGGCTGGTGTCTCTGCCGGCCCGGGTGGCGACCCTGACGGTGGCTTTTCTGGCCGTGGTCGGCGGCGCCATCTTCGTCGTGGCCCACTATCTGCTCGGCGGGCCGCCGACAGTCGACTTCACCGCCGCCTCCTCCGGTGTGGTCAACATGACCATCCAATCGGACGCGTCATCCGATCCGGCGGCGGTGCCCGACCATCCGACGTGGGTCAGTTACTTCATCAAGAGCCCGGCCACCGGCGCCTGGGTGCACACCACACTGTTCCAGGTTCCCGCGCACACCCGGATCAACGTGACGATCCTCGGCTACGACGGCTCCACGCCGGTTCGCAACCAGGTCTGGGGCCGGGTCAGCGGCACGATCGGCGGCATCGCGCACTACGGAAAGATCCCGGTCCAGACGGTCAACGGCTGGAACGGTCCCTTTCTTATCCAGCACACGTTCGCCATCCCCAGCCTGAACCTCAGCGTGCCCGTCGAGGCGGGACCGGCCACCTGCACGACCGGGCCCTGCACGAACAATGCGCATTCGACCACGACGTTCAGCTTCGTGACGCCGGCCCAGCCGGGCGCGTACCGGTGGCAGTGCTTCGTCCCCTGCGGGCTCTCCTTCCTCCTCGGCAACGGTGGTCCTATGCAGACGATCGGCTACATGACGGGCAACATGCAGGTGGTGTCCTGATGGCCGCCACCGAAGCCGCGGTATCGGCCGACGCGCAGCGGCGTGAGCCCAACCACGGGCTGCGGATCTTCCTGATCTGGCTTCCCGTCGCCCTGGCCGCGGACCTGATCATCTGGTTCGTCTGGGGACCGCACATGCCGCCGGGCGACCTGTCCTCGTCCGCGTCCAGCCAGCAGTTCGACATCAACGTGATGGCCGTGATGGCCGCCCCGGTCATGGCCTTCATCCTCATCTACGCCGGTTATGCCCTGGTGGTGTGGCGGCACCGGGAGGGGGACGACGAGGATGGGCCGCCGATCCACGGCAACACCCGGATCGCGGCCACCTGGATCGGGCTCACGGCCGCGCTCGTGCTGGGTCTCTTCGTATTCGGCACGGTGGAACTCGTGGTTCCGGCCGGGGCCGGGTCCGGTGAGGGGAACACGCCGATCTGGAAGCCGTCCGGCGGCACCCCGCTGCAGGTGCAGGTGATCGGCCAGCAGTGGCGGTTCACCTACCGCTACCCGCAGTTCGGCGGGTTCGAGACGACCAGCCTGGTCCTGCCCGTCGGCCAGAACGTCCAGTTCAACGTGACCTCACTGGACGTCATCCACAGCTTCTGGGCCTACCAGCTCGGGGTGAAGGCGGACGCGAACCCGGGCATCAACAACGTGGCCTACACCAAGCCCGAGCACACCGGCCAGGTCCAGGTGCGCTGCGCCGAGCTGTGCGGCCTCTGGCACGCCGACATGACCACCCTCGGCCAGGTGGTCAGCGACTCCGCGTTCAGCGCGTGGGCGTCGGCCGCCAAGATCCAGCTCGCCGCGCTGACCAGGAACCTTCCGCCCTACTCGCTGACCTACGACCCGAACTCGGTCGCCCAGCTCGGCAAGGTGTTCCAGCAGGCCGGGCTGACCGGTGCCGGCGGCCAGTACTACGGTCCCCAGTACCCGGTGCAGCCATGACCGGCCGGCGGGCACGCAGTGACAGTTCCGCTCCTTCCGTGGAGAGGTGACCGGTATGGCCATCGACGTACAGCCGGATAGGGCCGAGGCGCCCGGCGGACGCGGGCCGGGTGCGCCGCGGCCCGCGCGTGCCTGGTGGCTGCGCCCGGCGATCCATACCGGGATCATTGGCGCGGTGCTCGGCTACTTCCTGGGCCACTGGCTGGGCAACTACATCGCCAGTGGCTACTCGCAGGTGATGAACTCCGGCCAGAACGACTTCGCGATCATCCTCGGCTACGCCCTCGGGACGGTCGGCTGGCTGGCCGGCCTCGGGGTCTTCAACGATCTGGGGCGGCAGATCGCCGGCCGGCCGATCCATGCCGAGGAGGAGGCGAAGGCGGCTTCGAGCGGCCTGGCCAGGTACTTCAGGTACTCGCTGGACCACAAGGTGGTCGGCATCCAGTACCTGGTCGGCATGATCGGCTACTTCCTGTCCGGTGGCCTGCTGGCCATGGCGATCAGGACGGAGCTGCTGTCGCCCTCGTACCACGTTTTCAGCTCCGCGACCTACACCGCGATCGTCGGCGAGCACGGCACGATGATGATGATGATGATGAGCTCGATCATCCTCGGGCCACTGGGCAACTACCTGGTGCCGCTGATGATCGGGTCCAAGCGGATGGCCTTTCCGCGGATCGAGGCGCTGTCGTTCTGGCTGACCCCGGCCGCCTACATCGTGCTGCTGTCCGGCCTGATGTTCGGCGGGTTCCCGTTCGGCTGGACGGGGTACGCGCCGCTGTCGGTCCAGGCCACCCAGGGGGCGGACGCCTACGCGGTCGCGTTCGGGATCATGGGACTCTCGCTGATCCTGCTCGGGTTCAACCTGATCGTCACGATCATCTGCTACCGGGCCCCGGGGATGCGCTGGAGCCGGATCCCCATCTTCGTCTGGGCCATCATGACCACCTCGTTCCTGATGGTGCTCGCCGCGCCGGTTCTCGTGGGCGCGATGTACATGCTGATCACTGACCGGACGGTGCAGACCGCGTTCTTCACCGACAGCCTTGGCGGCAGCAGCTACCTGTGGCAGAACCTGTTCTGGTTCTTCGGCCATCCCGAGGTGTACATCCTGGCCCTGCCCGGCTTCGGGGTCGTCTGCGAGATCCTCCCGGTGTTCTGCCGCAAGCCGCTGTTCGGTTACCGCGTCGCGGCGGCCGGGATGGTCGGCGTGACGCTGCTGAGCTTCTTCGTCTGGCAGCATCACCTGTTCGCCAGCGGCATCAACCCGGACATGCGGCCGGTCTTCATGCTGACCACGGAGCTGATCTCGATCCCGACCGGGTTCATCTTCCTGGTGGGCCTGGGCACCTTCTGGAAGGCGAAGATCCGGTTCACCGTGCCGATGCTGTTCGCACTCGGGTTCTACTTCAACTTCCTGATCGGCGGGATCTCCGGCGTGTTCCTGTCCGACGTGCCCGCCGACACGACGGAGCACGGCACGTTCTTCGTGATGGCGCACTTCCACTACACGATCATGGGCGGCCTGATGTTCGCCTTCATGGGCGGCCTGTACTACTGGCTGCCGAAGATCATGGGTATCCGGCTCAACCAGACCCTGGGCAAGATCCAATTCTGGACGATGTTCGTCTTCTTCAACTCGACGTTCCTGCCGCTGTTCGCGGTGGGGATGGCCGGGCAGCCGCGCCGGGTCTACACCTACGCACGGAGCCTGGAGACGCTGAACGACTGGGTCTCGATCTCCTCCTTCCTGCTCGGCGTCTCGATCCTGATCTTCCTGGCCAACTTCGTCTACTCGACCGTGATCAGCCGGGTGCGGGAGGAAGGCAACCCGTGGCGGTCCCGCGGCCTGGAATGGCAGGTTGCCTCGCCGCCGCCGCCCGGCAACTTCGCCAGGGTCCCCGTCGTTCTGTCCGGGCCGTATGAGTACGGCGTGCCGGACGCACCGCCGGTGGCGGACCTGGATCCGCCCCTGGGCGTGCTCAGCAGCGCCGACGCGAGCGTGGTCGCCGAAGGGGCGGAGGCATAGCGATGTCCGATACGGAAACTCCTCCGCCCGTCCCGCAGGGCCTGACCCGGGAATCCGAGGAGGCCGGCTTCTACCACGAGGCGGCGCTGAACGCGACCTGGACCGGGGTCCGGTTGGCCGTGGGCGGCCTGTCGTTCGCGTTCGGCTGCTTCGTGTTCGCCTACTTCTACCTGCGGGCGCTGAACTCGCACGGCATGTGGCATCCGGCCGGGTTCAAGGGTCCCCAGCCGTGGGCCGGAGCGGTGATCATGGCGCTGGTGGTGGTCAGCGCGGTGCTCCAGGATGCTGGGCTGTACCGGATCAA
>CAVZKY010000019.1:0-9451 GCA_963775825.1 uncultured Actinomycetes bacterium | reverse complement strand
GACCCGCTGCACCGCCCGTTTCCTGGTCCGGATTGACGGATACGAGCTCGACGCCCAGCTCCTGGACTTGCTCGATGAGCCCGAGCAGGTGCGCCTGATCGGTCACTTGGCCGGTCAGCACCGTCGTACCCGCAAGCCGCTGCAGGCGCATGCCGTCAAACAGGAATCCGAACGCATCGCCCAGCTCCCCGTGAAGGACAAGCCGGTACCTGCGGCCTTGCGCCCAGTAGCTGTCCATGTCTACGCAGCCTCACCCGCAGGCCGGCGATCCGTCATCACCTACCGGCCGGATTCCCCTAGGGGAAACTGCTGCCTGGCCAGACCTGGCCTACCCGCCGTCCGGGCGCCTGCGGTCACAGGCAACGTGGCAGGCAGGCCTGCGCGGCGCCGGCTGCGGCGCCCGGTGCGTTATCCCTGGGATGCTCGCTACAGGAGGTCGAGTTCGTGGGCACGTTTGAGCGCGTCGGCCCGCGAGGAGACCGTGAGCTTGCGGTAGATCGCCCGGACGTGGCTGTGGACTGTGCTGTGCGAGACGAACAGCTCACGGCCGATATCGCGCTCGGACAGATCGCCGCGCAGAAGCTTGAGCACCCGGGCCTCCCGCTGCGTCAGCTCCTGATCTGCGGACTGGACGCGGCGGATCTGCGGTGGCCGGTCCAGAGCAGCCAGTCTCCCGGCCAGGATCCCCGGATCAGGGCAGGATCCGAGGACGGATCTCGCCTCGGCTATCGCATCCGCGGCACGCTGGTGCTTGCCCAGGGCCCGGAGCACGGGCGCCTGGGCGAGCAGCGCATTCGCCAGCTGGATGGGCTGGCCAAAGGTCCGCGAGTAGGCGATGCCGCGTTCGATCAGCGGCAGTGCCTCCCCGGGCCTGCCGCGCGCCGTGAGCGATACTCCCAGCGCCAGCGGAGCCACGCCGATGACCTTCCCGGTGCCGTGCTCCCGTACGAACCCGGCGGCCGCCTCGGCCAGCACCCGCTGTTCGTCAAGGCGGCCGTGCTCGCCGGCGATCCACGATCGGTAGGCCAGCGACGCCTCGCCCGCCAGCCACTGCGCGCTCGCAGGCGCCAGCGCCGCCGATTCCGCGAACCACCCGTCGGCCTCGTCGGGCTCACCCCGGAAATACAGGCCCGTGCCGACCGCCCAGCACGCCAATGGCCGCCACGGCGACCCGGGGCCCTCGAGCTCGGCCGCCCGGCGGGCATTTTCCAGCTGCGCGCCGACGTCTCCCCACGGGAAGCAGGCCCGCAGCATCGTCAGGCTCGCCTCGCCCGAGCTGAAACCGTCCGGCAGCGGCCCCTCGCTGAGATCGCCGAGCCGTTCGACCGCCGCGATGGCCAGTGCCGCCTCCTCCCGCTTGGCGGACAGCGAGAGCACCCACGCCTTGATCAGGAGCAGCTGCACGTCGCGGCTCAGCATCTCCTCCGGGAGCCGCCGCAGCCAGGCCAGCACGGTGTCGTACCGGCACGTGTTGGCGTAGCTGATCCAGGAGCCCTGGATCAGCTCGGCGGCCTCGGCGTACGCCCCGGCTGCTATGGCATGCCGGATCGCCTCGTCGGCCGTCCCGTGATCACGATGCCAGCAGTACGCGCGGCGATGCAGCGCCGGGGCCAGGCCCGGCTCACGCCGCTCGAGCTCCACCCGGAGCAGCCGCGCGAAGAGGTGGTGGAAGCGGTACCACCCGTTTTCGTCGTCGAGTGGGACCAGGAACAAGTTGGTTCGCGACAGCGTATCGAGCATCGCGCCCGAGCCTTCCTGCTCCAGCACGGCATCGCAGAGCGGGCCGGACAGCCGTTCGAGAACCGACGTGCGGAGCATCAGCGCCTGCGCCGGCGGGTCATGCGCGTTGAGTACCTCCGTCACCAGGAAATCCACCACGTGACGGTTCGAGCCGCCGAACTCTGCGCGCCAACGTGTGACGGTCGGCGGCGTGCTGCAGCGAGAGCGCGGCAAGATAGAGCCCGGCCGGCCATCCCTCCGCCTTCTCCACCAGGCCTTCGACATCTTCGCGCGCCAGGCCGAGGCCGAGGCGGCCGTTCAGGAAGGCGTCCGCCTCCTCGTAGGTGAATCGCAGGTCGCCGGCCCGTAGCTCGAGCAGCTCGCCGTGGGCGCGCAGCGCAGCGACCGGAAGGGCCGGCTCTGCCCTGCTCGCGAGCACGAGCTGGAACCCGGGCGGCGCATGGTCGATGAACCACCGGACACTGGCCCGGGCCGGGACGCCCGAGAGCCGGTGGAAGTCATCCAGGATGAGCGTGATCTCACCCTGCCCGTCCAGCTCGTTGACCAGGCGCGGCAGGACCACGTCCACGACCTGTGCTGCCACGACCGTATCCGCCGACACCGACCTGGCCACGGCGGGGCTGGCGCGGCGCAGCGCCTCGATCGCATGCGTCCACAGGACTACCGGGTCATTGTCGCCCTCGTCCAGCGTCAGCCACGCGACGGGCTTCCGCGCGGCCTCGGCCTCCCGCCACGCCGCCAGCAGGGTGGTCTTCCCGAAGCCCGCCGGGCAGGCGACCAGAGTGAGCCTGCGGTCTGACCCGCTTCGAAGTCGTTCCAGCAGGCGTTCGCGTGGAATCGTCTCCTCGCGCACGGGCGGCGGGTGCAGCTTGGTGCTGACCAGGACGCCCTGTCGCGCCCCGTCGCCTGCGGCGGAGTCTTGCCGTTCAGCGGTGCCCTGCCGGGCCTGCGGCACTGCCTGACTGCGCGACAGACTCGGTGCCTGCCCGCCGCCGGATACCTCCTGCACAGGGCACATAGCGTTCACGCTGCCCGATACGGATTCTTGAAGCCATAGGCTGAAGGTCCCTATTTGCTCTAGCCCTGCCCGGGTCGCTGTTGAGCATCTGGAGGATCAACCGCGACGTCACCCACGACGGCGGCGTGCGATCTGTTCGTGGCTGGTCAGATGTGCTCGAGCGCGCCGGGGCGCTGGGCCAGCTGGTCCTCGGCGTGGGCGACCATCGGCATGCCGCCCGTGCCGACGGCCAGCGGCGTCATGTGGTAGCCGTGGTAGGTCATCATCCCGCCGGCCAGGAACGCCACCTGGTCCCAGCCGTTCTGCTTGAGCACGCAGTAGGCGATATAGCTGCGGAAACCCGACCGGCAGTAGGTGTACACGGGCCTGTCCCGGGGCACCTCATCCAGCCTGTGCCGCAGCTCGGTGTACGGCAGCAGGACCGCCCCCGGAATATGCCAGGCCTCGTATTCGGCCGGGGTGCGCACATCCAGGATCGTCACCCGCCCCGAGCAGCCCGGGTAGTCCTCGGGGTACCACAGATGGATGTCGCCGCGCAGCAGGTTCGAGCCCAGGAAGCCGGCGATGTTGACCGGGTCCTTCGCCGCCCCGTACGGGGGGCGTAGGCCAGTTCGAGGTTTTCCAGGTCGAACACGGTCATCCCGGCGCGCAGCGCGACCGCCAGGACATCGATGCGCTTGTCCACGCCGTCCCAGCCAAGCACCTGCGCGCCCAGCAGCTTGCCCCCGGCCGGGTCGAACAGCACCTTCAGGAACAGCGGCGCGGTGCCGGGGTAGTAGGCGGCGTGGCCGTTCTGATGGGTGTAGACCTTGCGGTAGTCCAGGCCAGCCGCGGCCAGCTCGGTCTCGGTCAGGCCGGTGCCCCCGGCGGTCATCTCGAACACCTTGACCACGGCGGTGCCCTGGGTGCCCCGGTAGCCCCCGACATCCTCGCGGCCGGCGATCGTGTCGGCGGCGATCCGGCCTTCCCGGTTCGCCGGCCGGCCAGCATCGACAGCACCGGCTCCCCGGTCAGCAGGTGCGCGGTCTCCACCGCGTCCCCGGCCGCGAGGATGTCCGGTGCCGAGGTGCGCATCTGCGCGTCGACCACGATGCCGCCGCGCGGCCCGATCTCCAGGCCGGCGTCCCGGGCCAGGTCCACATTGGGACGCGCCCCGGCCGCCATCACGACAACATCAGCCGCCACGGATGTGCCGTCGGACAGATCGACCACCAGCCCGCCGTCCGCCCCCTGGCGGACTGCCGTGGCCGACGTGCCCAGCCGCAGGTCCACCCCGTGCGTGACGACGTGGTAGTCCAGGATCCGGGTCATCTCCGGGTCCAGCCACGGCATCAGCCGTTCGGTCCGCTCGACCACGGTGGTGGCCAGCCCGCGGTCCCGGAACGCCTCGGCCAGCTCCAGCCCGATGTAGCTGCCGCCGACGATGACCGCGCTGGTGGCATCCTTGTCCAGCTGGGTAATGATCCGGTCCATGTCGGGGATGTTGCGCAGCACATCGACCCGCGGGTCATCCGCCCCGGGGATCGGCGGCCGGATCGGCTCGGCCCCCGGGCACAGCACCAGCTTGTCGTAGGACTCCCGGTACGTCCGCCCCTGCGCGAGGTCGCGCACCTCGACTTCCCTGGCATCGCGGTCGATGCGGATCACGTCCTGCCCGGTCCGCACATCCAGCGCCAGGCTCTTGGCCAGGCTTTCCGGGGTCTGCAGCAGCAGGCTGTCCCGGTCCGGGATCACCCCACCGATGTGATACGGCAAGCCGCAGTTCGCGAACGAGACGTAGTGGTCCCGCTCGAACACGACGATCTCCGCTGACTCATCCAGCCGCCGCAGCCGCGCCCCCGTCGAAGCGCCGCCCGCAACTCCGCCCACGATCACCGTCTTCATCTCGCTACCTCTATCTACCGGGCCGCGGCCCAGCATCTCGTTGATAGTCCGTGTGCCTGACTGCAGCCACTGCTCCAGCCCCGTCTAGGTCGGGGGCGGCAAGCAGCGGGCCTGTGCGCAGGCCGGTAGGCAGGTCTCACTCTTCTTCCGCGACCGCTGGGAGCCGTCGGGTCCTCAGCGCCCCCGGCGACGCGCACGCCGGTGCATCCCGGCTACCGAGACCGGCGACAAAGGACGCCCGAGCGGGTCGATGAACAGCGCACATGGCCCGGTGGCGGCCGGCACGGTGCCGTCGAGGAGCTTGACGCTGTAGCTGAGCACGTCTCCGTCCAGGTGCGGATCCTGGATGACCACGACCGCATCCTCGGGAGGCCTCTCGCCCGGCTCCCCGAAGGACAGGACGGCGTTCGGGGGATTGTCCGCGAAGCTGTTGTCCCCTGCTGCCCAGTTGGCGACGAAGAGACTGGACAACATGTGCCCGACCTCGCGCTGGGGGCGGTCGGCGAAGTACAGCGTCGACGGCGACACGCCATGCAACGTGATGGTTCCCCGGTCGCTGCTCATGCTCGCCGCGGTCTGGACGAACAATGCCTCCATGTCCTCAAGCTGCTGCTCGGTGACTTCACTCATCGTGGCTCCTCTCTCACGCCGCCGTGCCCGGCTGGGCCCGTGCCGCGTAATCCGATCGTGACCGTTGATGGCTGCCGCAACTTTCCCGGATGCTCAAGCCATCGATAGGGCCGAACGTCCCAGCGAGGAAACAACCCCGCTGGTTCCGGCCTTCGCCTTGATGTCCTGGCCGTACTGGCATATTTGTCGTGGCCGGAGTCTTTGTCGTGGCCGTAGTCGCGTGCCTGGCGCCGGGCCGACGGCGCCCTGGCCGCTCACGCCGCCGGGGCCGGGTGAGCAGGTGCCTGTGGTGCCGTTTTGGCGGCGTGCTTTTGCAGCCGGTCCGCCAGGAACATGACGATGATGGCGATCCCGACGCCGGCGAACGTGAACAGGATCCTGCGTCCCTCATCGGCAAGGTCGGACGGGTGGGGCACGTCCGCGGCGATCAGGATGGCCCCGCCCAGGGCTGCGGTGTACCAGGCGTAGTTCACGCCGTGGATCGACGCGGCCAGCGCGACCAGGACGACGACGATGACCTCGAGCGCGGTCCGGTTGTCGACCGCCAGCAGGACCAGGGCGGCCACCCCGGCTCCCACGACCGTCCCGGCGATGCGCCGCTCGGCGACGAGGGCGGATTGCTGCAGGCTGGGCTTCATGGCAATGATGGTGGCGATGGGCATCCAGTAGGCGTTGGGCAGCTTCAGCCCGAAGGAGATCGCGACGGCGGTCGCCAGGGCCGCGGCCCGGATCACCGCGAACAGGATAATGGGCCGGGTCAGCGGCCGCGGCGAGATATCGCCGGGGATCTCGGCGACAGGCTGGGGCTCGGCGACCCCCCTGCGTACCAGCCACATGATGAAGGTATAAGCGATCCACAGGGCCGACCCGACCAGCCAGGCCAGCGCCTGCTTCCACGGTTCGGTGTGGGTCAGGCCGGAGCCGAACAGACCCGGCACTTGGAAGGAGATCAGAGTCGGCAGGCCGAGGGCGACGATGAACCAGACGTTGAGAACATAGGCCGCGACGAATCGGTGCAGGCCGTATGTCACCGCCAGCCCGGCCAGCAACGTGGCCACGAAGGCGGCCAGCACCACGAACCCCCAGGCCCCGCCGCCGATGCCGAATCCCAGGGCCGTCAGCAGCGCACCGATCCCGGCGACCACGGCCAGCCGGGGCACCCGGTAGCCGTACTTCCCGCCCGGGTCGCTCACGGCCACGATCACCGCCCCGAAGATCGCCGTGAGGAAATACCTCCGCTCCGCCGGGAGCACGCCCACGATGATCAGCAGCCCCAGCACGACCGCGAAGACGGCGCCCGCGCGCAGGTTGAATCCCTGCCGGTTGAGCTGGAACACCTTCGCCACCTGGCTCACGATTCACCTCTCAGCACCCTGGCCTGAGACCGGCCAAGCAGCCCTCCCGCAGCCGCACCGGACGACCGCACCGACCGGGAGCCGCCCAGCCACCCGCGGCCGGGCAGGCCCGCCAGCTGCACCCGGGCGGAGCAAACCCGGCATCCCTCCACGCGACAAGCGGGCCAGCCGTTCCCGCCAGGGGCGAAGGCCGGTCACCCAGCAGCCTCACACTCGGGTAGGTGACCCTGCATCCCCTGCCAGCCGAATTCCCCTAGGTGATCCAGGTAGGTAGTGGGCCGGGCCACGCGGGGGAGCTGAGAGCTCGCAACCCGGCCAGCAACCTTGCTGCTTCCGCCCACTTACGGAGGGTTGAGCTAGCCCTGGTTGCTGCTACTGGCTGACGTCGCTGTCGTAGGCTATCTCGGCCTCGGCCACGGTGATCGCGATGTCCAGCGCCCGGAGGATCTTCCCGCCTGCCGAGACCACCCGGGCCGTGCCCACCACGGGGGCAACCGCGATCATGACTCCCTGGAGATCGTCGGCGGTGACCCCGGTGTCCACGGCGGCCCCGGCGTTGGCGAGGTAGGAGGCAGGCGGCGCGTCCACCGCGATCAGCGCAGCGATCCTCGCGAGCATGAGCTCGCGCGGGGTAAGGGAATTGTGCGCGGCCGACGCCACGGTCATGTCGGCGAGTGTGTCAAGGACAGGTGTATCGGCGGTCATGGGGCCCCTCCTCCAGTTTCGCTGGCATTCTTTGCCAGCCGGTTCAGCGAATCCGCCTCAGTCGTTACCGGCCGCTGCGTCACGGTTTCAGGTTCACACCCAGGCAGGTGACCCTGCATCGCCTACAGCCCGAATTCACCTAGGGGAAGCCGCAGCCAGATCAGGCCGGGCCTGAACGCCTGTCCGGGGGCCTGCCTGCCGCCGCGGACACATGGCAGAACTGCTGCCGATCTGGCAGGCCAGGCGCGTGCAGACCCATGAAACGGCTGGCACGAGTTGGAGGGTTCGACGTCACCGCACCGATCCCCTGGTCTTGCTGGCCCGCGGGCCGGCAAGACCAGAGTGTTCTGGCCCGCCGTTATGCTGCGGGTGTCGTGCCGCAAAGCCGGATGAATCGCCGTAAGGCCCCGCCAGTGGGGCAGTGGCGTGGCCTGGGCGGCCCGCAGACTCGGGGGGTGGCCATGGCACAGGCGCCAGTCCGCGGTACGCCGGCGTGGTGGGCGAGTGCGGACGTCGCTGGCACTGTTCAGGGAACGCGAGCGGGACCGCGGCGCGGTCCTGCCCGCCACCTTACGGGCCGCAGTCGCCGCCGAGCTGGGACAGGCGTTCAGCCCGCCGTACCAGGTGCCCATCGTGGTCGCGGTCAACGGGCTGCTCATGGCCGCCGCATGGTTCCTGCTGCCGCGCGGCTGGCTGTTCACGCTGCAGAGCGCGCTCGCCTTTCCCGTCGTCCTGTCCAGCTGGATGTACGCCGACGTCCCGGCGACGAACGTGCTCGCCCCGGACCGGATCCGTGTCCTGGCGGCCCTGGGCAACGGCACCATGATCAGCCGGCTTCTGCTGGCCAAGACCGTGGTGCTCTGGGTCTTCGTGGCCCCGCTGTGCACGGTGCTGGCCCTCGTTGCCGGGCTGGAGCACCACGCCGCGCTGCTCATCGGCGCCGAGATCATCGCGATCTGCGTCGTCCCCGTCGCCTGCCTGCCCGTCGCCGCGCTGGTCGGCATCCGCTGGCCATACCACCCGCTACAGCTGCGTTACCGCTGGGACCACCGCGTCCCGCTGCGCCGGATGATCGTCCGCTGGCTGATCCTCGCGGTCGTCCCCTACGCCCTGGTGCCCGCCCTGTGCGTGCTGATGACCGTCCCAGCCGTCATCCTGCTCGTGCTCACCCATAGCGCCAGCAAGCACGTGATCAGCTTCGTCGATGCCGAGGGCAAGCCGTTCGGCCTGGCCCTGTCCTGCCCGGCCACCCGCTGTCGGGTGGCATGTTTGCCGCTGCGGTCGCGCTGACCTGCGGGGTCGCGGTCGTGGTCTGGGTGCTCGGACGCCGCGCCGACATGTGGCTGATCCGGCGCCGGCAGCGCCGGCGATTGTCGCATACCTGGCGGACCCGAACCGGGGCTGATCGCGGGACCGGCGGCCACACCCCGTCTGGCGGTGGCAGCTCCGGTGGGGCGGGCGCCCGGTCCGGCGAGTGCGGCAGCTCGTGCTCTGGCGGGCCGGTTCGCAGCCGGTCTGTGCCGCCCTGGCGGCGGCTTTCTCCCCTAGGGGAATTCGGCCGGCAGGTGATGCGGGGTCACCTGCCCGGGGGTGAGCGTGAGACTGCGATGCTGCGGCCGGGTAACGGCTGCGGCGGATTGGCTGAACCGCCTGGCAAAAGATGCCAGGCGGAACTGGAGGAGGTCGTCATGTCCGGGTCCGGTAGCACGTTCATCCTGGTGGCAACATATCCGGATGAGGCAACAGCACAGGATGACTACCAGGTCGTCAAGGACGCTCACGCGGCGGGCCTGGTGGGTTCCTACGATGCGGCTGTGGTCACCAAGGATGCCAACGGCAAGGTCCATGAGAATAAGGACGAGACGAGCACCCGCCATGGTGCCTGGTGGGGCGTTGCCGCCGGGGCGGCGATCGGGGTCATCTTCCCGCCGGCGGTGCTGGGCGCGGCCGCGGTCGGCGGCGTGGTCGGCGGGGTCAGCGGGCACCTAGCCGGGGGAATGTCGCGCTCGCAGGCCAAGCAGCTGGGGGACTTCATCGACCCGGGCCAGGCCGGGCTCGTCATTGTCGGCGAGAGCAAGGTCGAGGACGCGATCAAGAACGCGGTGACCAGGGCGGAGAA
>CAVZKY010000018.1:0-20519 GCA_963775825.1 uncultured Actinomycetes bacterium | reverse complement strand
TGCCCCCAGCGGCAGGTTGATCAGGAAAACCGCGCGCCATGACACCGCGTCGGTCAGGTAGCCGCCGACGGGAGGGCCGACCGCGGCCGCCACCGCCGTCAGGCCCGCCCACGCGCCGATCGCCCGGAGGCGATCATCGGGATGAAATACCGCGTTGATGATGGCAAGGCTCCCAGGGGTGAGAAGAGCGCCGCCAACCCCTTGAACGAACCGGGCGGCAACAAGCAGCTGAATCGTCGGGGCCGCCGCGCACAGCGCGGAGGCGGCTACGAAGACCGCCGTCCCCAGGGTGAACACGCGGCGTTGGCGATAGATGTCGCTGAGCGAACCGGCTGCCAGGACAAGCGCCGCGAGCGTGAGCACGTAACCGTCCAGCGTCCACTGCAGCCCCGCGACGCCCGCGTGCAGATCACGGCCGATCACCGGCAACGCCACGTTGACGACCGTCGCCTCCAGCAGCACCATCGCCTCACCCAGCACCGCCACCGCCAGCACCCAGCGACCGGCAGCCGAAGCCAGCCGCACCGAACCGGGCCCGCCGCCGTCATTCCCCACTAGCTGAACCCTTCCCGGTGCTCTTCGCTACCGTATGACCCCGAGGGCTGCCGATTACGAGCCTGGTCACGAGGAGAAGGTGATAGCTCAGCCGAGCCACGGCGGGCTGAACGCGCCGAGCTGGTTCATGATCGCGGCGATGTCGTCTGCGGCCCACTCTTCGCTGATGCTGCCCACTCTCTGCTGATGCGGCCGTCGCGGATGCGGTAGATAGGGCAAGGTAGCTGCGGATAGGTTCTGCTTTCGCCTCGACGAAATTACAGGTGGCTCCTTGTACTCCGGCGTAAATGCGCGCGCATCCGCCTCCGCGTGCAAGACCCGGTTGGGACCGTGCCCGAAGGAGACTCGATTGGCTGCATATGAGGCGCTTTATCGGGTTTTCCAAGCAGATGTTCGGCTGTTTTCCCGACCCGGGCCAGCCAGCCTGGCATAACATCCTTGTCGATGCCACCGGTCTGACGATCGCCATTCAGCCGATCAAGCTTCCCGATAGTTGCCCCCGACAACGAGACCGAGGACGAGGACGAGGATGAGCATCACGGTTGAGCCCATGATCGACACGATCCATGCCAGCGTGCACAACGTCCCAGCCAGCGCGCCGAAGGTCGCGGGCTACACGACGGGCACGCCGGACATCGTATGGACGGCCGCGGACTGGGCGCGCTTTTCACACAGCAAGGTCCGCATCTGCCAGGATGAGGGATCCGATCAGAGCGCCGACGTACTCGACATCGAGCCTGGCGCGGCCACCAACGCGAACGCGGTGACGTGGGCACGCGCCCGTAAGACGCAAGGCCATGTGCCCAGCTTCTACACCAGCGTCTCCAACCTGACACCGCTGCTCAACACGCTAGAGGCAGCCGGGATCACCTCGGGGTACCTGTGGGTCGCGAACTGGGACCTCTCCGAGGGCGAGGCCACGAACCTGGTGACCGGGCAGAATGGCCCGTTTCCGATCAAGGCCGTGCAGTGGGCGAGCCCGTCGAGCAATCCCGGCACGCTGGTGCCAGGCACCGGCCTCACGCTCGCGCAGGCCAATTGCGATCTGTCGGTGGCCGACAAATCCTGGCCGTCCGTGCCACCGCCACCGCTGCACACCTCAGCACCCGCCCCGCCAGGACTGTGGAAGTCCGCGCAACTCCTGGGCATCGGGCTCGACGGCAACACGTGGGAGACAGCCTACGATGCCGTGACCGGCAAGTGGACCGCTCCTGTGCGTGAGCCAGCCCGGTCCGTGACGACGTGAGCGACACGTGCCGCAATGAGGCCCAGCCGTGTTGGTCAGACGAGGTCCATGCTGGACCTTAGGGTTGCTGCACTTATCTGCTGTACGTTGCCTGTTGATGTCCTACTCCTCACCTACGATGCGGGCATGCGCTACCTGATGCTGATTTGGGCCGACGCGGATGCCGCGAGCGGTGACGAGAGCGACTTTCAGGCCTGGGCCGACTTCGATGAGCAAGTCAAGACCGCGGGCGCATTCGTGCTCAACGGCGCGCTCACGCCGGCCTTTGGCCAACGCCCGTCTCGTGCAGACCGCCATCGCTGGCCACGCCGTCAACGATGCGGTGGAACGTGGCCGTTCGCCGAAGGCGAGCGGCAGATCCAGGCGTTCTACATCATGGACCTCCCGGACATGGACGCCGCACTCGAGTGGGCAAACAAGCTGCCTACCTACGGCTACGTCGAGGTCCGTGAGCTGCTCCAGTTCTGACTTGCTTTCGTGGTGACGGCCCAGGTCAACGGTGAGTTCACCACCGCACAAGACCGTCAGCACGATGAGCGCCCAGTTGTCCGCCTCATCGCGCGCCATAAAACGCGAAGCCAGTCGAACCGCCAGAAGATCCAACTGTTTAGACCTGATCCGGAAGCTCATGGCCGGAGCGACCGGGGCAATAACGAGGGTCTCCTTATCTGGCGCTGGATTGGGCGCTGGCAGACGCCATCGACGACCGCCCGCCCGAAGCCAGGGCGCGGCCGCTTAGCAGGTCGGAGCGTCCCGAAACGTTATGGCGCCCCTGCCGATCGGCGGACCCTCTATGCCGCCCAGTGCCGTGCCGTCCGCCCACCGGTATACCTCGACCCAGGCACCTTCCCGGGGGATGATGGCGAGGTTGGGCGCCACGATCGTGAGGTTGCCGTCTTGGTCCGCGGTCGCGTCTGCCAGGTCGGACCTGGTGACGTGCTGGCCTCTGCAGGTGGCCTGGCGCAGACCGTAGCGCTCGCCCGGGTGGGTGTGCCAACCGTAGACGAAAAGCCAGGTCAGGACCGCCGAGTCTGGCTTGGGCCTGATGCCGACCGCGACCACAGAATACGAGCCGTTGGCTGATTCAGGAAGCGGGTACGCGACGGTGGCCTCGATGGTCGGCTGCGCGGCGGTCGTCGGCGCCGGCTGGCGGGCGTTCCGTACGGCCGCATGCAGCTTGCTGATCGTGTCGTTCTGGTGCGCCACCTGCAGCGCCAGGCTTATGGTCACGCCCAGGCACGCCAGGACACCGCCGAGCACGAAAATCGCGATCCAGCCGTTGCGGCCAGGCCGGGGCCACCGGGCGCCGTGGCCCCATCGTGGCCCGGAGGACACGATATCCTGCTCTTCGTCCATGACCCATCACCGTGCGCGATCGCCAGGGACGGATCTGAGCAGACGGCCTAAGCCCGATCCCCTCTGGACTGCTGCCCATCCATCCTTCCTCATCAGCCAGGGTGAGCCAAGGTCGCGATGGCAGGCGGCTTGTTTCACAACCGGTTGAGGCGTGGCTGAGGCAGGCCATTACGGTGATCCGCGACGGACGTCCTGGTTCTACCGGCGCCGCTGGGGAGCGGTGATGATGGCGTCGGCTCCCCGCGGGCAGGCGCCGTGGACCAGGACGACGCCCTCAGGATGGCGGGCCAGGATGACCGCGAGGGCCCGCTCGATGGTGCGGGGGTCGTCCCAGGTCCGGCTGCCGATGACCAGGAGCCGGAACGGCGGGCGCATCCGGCGGGCACGCATCGGCCGGTGTCAGCCCTCCCCACCGCTGCTGTGCCGCCTGGCGGGTGACGCCAAAGACGGGCGGGGATGTCGGCCCAGGAGTAACCGGCTGCCCGGAGCCCGGTCACGGCCTGGCTGATGGCGTCGTCCAGCTCGGCGGCGATGCTGGTCATGTCGCTGAGGGCGTCGATGTCCCCGGCTGCAACGCGGCGGCTGTAGGCGGCTATGACGCGCCGGACAAACGCGGCGTACTTGTCGTTCTCGACGACCCGTGCCCGCCGCTTTGATCTAACCGAAACCTTGACATTGGATCGCGTGCCGCAGGTGGCGCTGACTATTGGGGGTCCCTGGGTGGCACGTTGCCAGCGGGACCTTGTGCCCTGTCGTTGAGTGGGCAAGCGGCACGAGCATGAAGGTGCCAGCGGTTACGTCCCGTGCCTGGGCAGACGGCGAGGGCCGCGAAACAGCGGGAGTTCGCGAGCACGGGGGTTGGAAGCGCCGTACGGGTGTTATGTGTGGCTAGGAGAGTGTGATGAGCCAGCAAGTTAAAGAGAAGCAGGCGGGTCGACGACTCGGCGCCGGAGTAATCGCCTCGCTTTCCGGCCTGGCGGTATTGCTCATCTTCGTCATCCAGAACCGGGAGGACGTCAAGGTCCATTTCCTAGTCTGGAGTTTATCTGGTCGGTGTGGCTTACACCATTGTGATGGCGGTATTCGGGGCGTTGGTGTGGTTCGGGTTGGGCGTGATGCGTCGTCACAGACGCCGCAAGGAACGCCGTGAAGACCGGCGGTACTGACTGTTGGCTTCCCAGGTCCGGCTGCCGGTGACCGGAAGATGGAACGGCCCGCGCATCTGGCTGGCACGCATCGGCCGGTGTCAGCCTCTCCCCCAGCGCTGCTGTGCCGCCTGGCGGGTCACACCGAGACGGGCGGCTCGTCGCCACCTACCGACCTACGCATTACGAGCGTGTTCTCGTGCGCTGGTCTGGAGTTCAAAGCCCGCGCTAGCTTCACGTTTATAGGTTGCTGCTGGCGGCGACCGTTGGCTGTTGATGGCGGTTCGGGGACATCTGTCGGACACGCCTAGAGCGCGCCCGTAATGCGTAGGCCAGGTGCTCGACGGCGCCGCGCGACCGCTCGTCGGACTTAGCGGAGCAGCTGCTCCAACCGGCCTGCTACCTCTCGGTACCGGCCGACCGGGACCAGATGCACCCCGTCGAATGCGCCCGAGTCACGGAGCTGGATGACCTGATCGCAGGCTGCCTCGACGCCCGCGAGGCGATCTGCCCGCACCCGTTCGCAAGGTCGGCGGGAATGTCAATGTCGGGAATTACAGACGCCATCCGCTGGGCGTGCGTCTCGCTGGCCAGGACCATCACGCCAGCGAAGACTGGGATCTCGACCGGGTTGGCGTCCCGCCACCGCATCAGTGCGTCAACAGAGAAGCTGACTTGTGCGAACAAGAAGTCTGCGATCTGCTTCCAGGCAGGCAGGGGACGCAGGGCCGCAGCGGCCCCTACCCGGAACTCTGCCACCCCGGCGAAGGCCTGGTCTGCGGGGAGCGCGCGGACCTCCTCGATCATCGTCCGCACTGACAGCTCGCTAGTCCGGCCGCCAGAACTTGGCTTGTCCCCGTAGACGAACAAGAACTGATCCACGCCATAGGACGCTGCCGTGAGCAGGTCCCGGCGGAATCCCAGCAGATTGCGATCCCGCGAGTTCAGACAGGCGATGCTGCGACCGCCCATTGCCTCGACCTCGTGCGCGACGGCCACACTCGACACGGTCGCCCGACCCAGATGATTGTCCGGAATCAGGAAAGCATCCGCAGTCTTGCTGAGAGTCCCGATCTGATGGCGCACATGCATGAGGTCAGGCCGGGTCGGCGGCTCTATCTCACATACGACCTGAAAAGGGCTCCGCGTCATGTGAGCAAGGTACACGGCACGCTAATCGCACAGCGCCATGGGAATCAGCTCGCCCGCTCCGGCTCTGCGAGTGTGATCGCCCCCTGCTATGCAGGGATGGCCGGCGGACGTGACGCCGCAGATGCGGGCGTTCAGCGAGGAGATCTTCGGCCCGAGTGTCGTCATCTACCGGGTGGCCGACGCCGACGAGGCGATCGACACCGATGTTCCCCGGGCAGAGCAGCAGGCGTGGTTCAGGTGGTTTCGAGCTGCACGAGACAGAACGGGTGTCCGGCCGGGTCGGCGTAGACCCGGTAGATTTCGTCCTCACACGACACGTTCCCCGAGCGGGACCGCGCCCAAGGCGCGCACCCGCTGATCGGCGATCTCGAGGTCGTCGACCCGCACATCCAGGTGAAGCTGCTGCGGTGGCCCCTGGTCCGGCCAGCCGGGCGGGCGGTAATCGGCGATCTGCTGGAACACCAGGCGTCGTCGGCCGTCGGAGGCGTCCGCGATGTCGACCGAGTCGGCGTCCTCCTGCACCCGCTCCCAGCCGAGGACGGCCGCCCAGAACCGGGCGGAGATGTCGGCGTCCGGGCAGTCCACGACGATGTTCATCAGCTGGCCGACAGGGGTTTCCATCACGGGATCGTAGCGGGTCTCAGGCTGGTTCAGGGTTTCAGCCCGTTTACTGTCAACCAATCGTTGACACCAAAACGGCTTCGGTATCCGACCGCACCTTGGCCTCTACGGAACGGCGGATTTGATACGGGGCGGCGGCTATAGTGTGCCCGCCGGCTACACGCTCCGAAAGAAGCAGCAGGACGCCGCGCGTCGCGCCTACACGGAACGCTGGACTGAAACTGGGCTGGTGTTCACCACGCGGTACGGGACGCCGATTGAGCCGCGCAATTTCAACAGGAGATTCGACTACAGGATTGCGCGTGCCGCGGTGCGGCGGATCAACGTGCACGGCACCCGCAAGACGTGCGGCACGCTGCTGGCAGCCCTCGACGTGCACCCGCGCGTGGCCATGCAGATTCTCAGGCACAGCCACATAGCCGTCACGATGGAGATCTACACCGAGGCGACCTCAGAAGCCACCAGGGACGCCCTCAAGCGCCTTGGCGACGAGCTGAGCCCGCCGGCCGATTCACACACAGGAGAACCGGGTAGCCCTTGGCCCGAAGGCGAGCGCCGGGAGGACGATCCGGGCCAGGAAGGGGGCTGACCTTCAGGCCAGTCGACGTCCACGCCTTCCAGCCGACCGAGCGGTAGCCTGCCGCCGCATGCGCAAACGCGGAGGCCTGCGGCCAATGCGATGGCCGGGACCGCGATGAGCTTGATATTCATGCTGTCTGCATCGCTCGCCGCAATGCCCCGAAGGGCATCACGGTCAACGATCAGGTTCAGTTAGCACCCCATTCAACGAGCGCATTGTCCCCGCCCGTGCACACCACAGAATCCCCACCGTTCAAGTTGCCATAGCCAGCAACACAGTTCATGGTGTAGTTCTCCCCGGTGACGGGGCTGGAGGCATGGTCCGGGCCGAGGCCGGTGTAATTCGCCTCGACATTCTGCGCGAACGGGCACTCGTGTCCGCGCACGTACAGGTCATCGCCACAGCTAGTCAGCCCGGATGGTGCAGCGGGTGCCGCTGCGTCACCACCACTGGCCAGGGTCATGGTCCCACTCTGGATGATGCCGCCGCTGTTCATGTAGTACTGACCCGCGTAAGTCTGCACGGTGCCGTCAGTCTCGGTAGCAGTCAAGTCCACGCTTACGGTCCCGTTGTTCCAGGTGCCACCAGAGTCCAGCGTGATACTCGCCGTGTTCGCGTATCCAGCCACCCACGAGTCATAAGTCTGACCGTTCTCTGCCGCGATGTTGCTGCCGCCCATCGCCCACGCGGCCGAATAATCCTGATTGGTGATGTCCTGGTAATACTGGTCAAGCACCGCTACTGCATTGGTGAACGAAGGAGCAGGTACCCGTGCGACAGGAGTCGGTGCAGGCTTCGGTGCAACGGTAGTAGGTTTGGCCGTGGTTGGCGCTGGCTTCGCTGTCACCGTATGAGTGATGGCCGGTGCTGCGCCAGGGGCCTTTACAGAGCCGCACGCGGCGAGACTTAGACCTGCGGCCAGTGCGATCGCCGGGATTGCGACTACCTTCTGGAGTTTCATTGTCTTGCCTCCCCCCAGCGCAGAAAGCCCTATTTCGCTCTCTGTCGTCATGACCCTACGCAAAGTGCATCCTTGTGCTCAGAGCAGGATTACCCGGGAAAGCAGGGAAGACGTCACCTAACGTGACAGCCGACAGGCGTTCGGCAACTGATCGCCTCTTGAGCGCCGGGTGGTCCGGGGGAATCTGTGAGCCAGCGGGGGCTACCGGAAGTTTTCCGGTAGCCCCTACTGCTGTACTTTGCTGCTGTACGCGCCCTTCAACCTGAGCTCTCTAGGCACGTTTTGCCTGGTGGGCGCAACTGGGATCGAACCAGTGACCCCTCGCTTGTAAGCAGTCAGCGTATGAGCGCTGTGCTGACCTGCGATGACCTACCCGTTAGTTGAGCGGTGGCTCGTAAGTTGAGTGGTCACTGACCTTACGGCCTGGATGCTCCGGGCCGATTGTGCCACCTATCCCGCCGCTCTGATCGAGGCAGGTTGCTGCAGTCTCATCGCAGGACTTTCCTAGTTGACGGCTAGGCGGCGTTGAGGAGCCCGCCAGGAGGACTGTCCAGGTAGGCGCGAGCATCGCCTATCGGCGTTCGATGTGGCCTAGCGCGATGTTGCAGGTATGGCACAGGAGTCCTCGGATGCACTCTCCGCACGATCGGTTCTTCCCCCGGCAGCACGTGTGGTCATGGTCCACGTGGATGAGCTGCCCTTCCTCAAACGGCTCGTGGCACATCGCGCAGGCGTAGTTCTGCGCCGCCAGAATGAGGTCGAACTGTTCCTGGGTGAGTCCATAACTCGAAATCCGGTACTTCCGGTTGGATTTCTTGCGGGACTCCTTTGACTCGCGATGCGGGTGGGTGCGCGAGTACTCCTCTGGCGCTCCATGACCTCGGCTGGCTGTCTTGCACGATCCGCCGTGACTGCTCTGACGGCTTAAGCCGCCAGCTTCTCAGGCCGCATGTGCCTGACCAGATCCCAGTCCGGCCCTGGTGTAGATGTTGCGTGCCCCGTTAACGTCGGCGTCCATGCCGCCGTGCGCGGTACAGACAACAGTGTCTTGCTGCGGGCGGGTGCATCGCCGCCCGCACTGGTGACAGTCGATACTCGTGTAAGCCGGGTTCACGAACACGACTCGCCGCTCAGCTTCTTCCGCTTTAGCTGCGAGGATGCCCGCGAACTGTGCCCAGCCCGCATCAAGGATCGAACGATTCAGGCCGCCCTTGGCGGCGGCGTTGTTCGGGAGGAACGCGCCCGGCTGATCAGGGTCCGGTTTGGGTGCGGGACGCTTTGTCATCCCGGCGGTGTTCAGGTTCTCCAGCGCGATCACGTCGCACTCGTTCACGAGCGCCCGCGCGGTCTTGTGGTGGAAGTCGGCTCGGCGGTTGCGGATCTTACGGTGAACCCCGCCGATCTTCGCCTTAGCCCGTCGCCGGTTGGACGACCCGCGCTTCTTACGGGCAAGCACCTGCTGTGCGGCAGCCAGCTCGCTGGCCGACTCGCGGGTGAATCTCGGATTGGCGATTACCTCGCCATCGCTGGTGGTCGCGAACCGGGCCACGCCGACATCCAAGCCGATCTCCCGGCCGGTAGCGGGGAGCGGTTCGGCTGGCACGTCTTCGCACGACAGGACCACGTACCAGCGTCGCCCTTCCCGCTTGAGGCTGATCGTCTTAACCCGCCCCTGCACGGAGCGGTGGGCGTGCACCTTGACGTGACCGACGCCCTGGAGATAGACGCGGCCCATGTCCGGCTTCCACCGGCAGCCGTCACCGTCAGACGGCCACTCAACGGAATCCCACCGGTCCAGAGCCTTGAACCTCGGATACCCGACACGCCCCGAGCCCGCCTTGCAGCGCCGGTAGAACGCGGCCATCGCCTTATCCAGGCGGCGCAACGTGGCCTGCTGGCTGGAGAACGACCACCGGCCCTGATCCGGGTCCAGGCCGCGGACGTCCTTGAGCTGGGCGGACTGCTGCCCGTACCGGATGCTGACCTTCCGCATCCGCCACGCCTCGCGGCGTTCCTCAAGGGCGGCGTTGTAGAGCCGCTGGTGGTCCCGCAGGCATTGCGCCGCGCGGGATACCTGCCCCGTGGTCGGGTAGATGCGGAACTTGTACGCGCGCCTCACCGGTCGCGCTCCTTGCGCCAGGGCCGCTCGTACTGCGTGTCGATGTACCGCTGCACCGTGGCAGCGCTGACCGCCCCCACCGATGCGACGAAGAACGACCGGGACCACAGCGTCGGCAACCGGGACCGCAGGTACGGGAACTCCTCGCGGAGACGGCGCGACGTGAAGCCCTTGAGCTGGTTCGCCACGTACGACGGGGAGTCCTTCGGCCGGGTCTTCACGAACAGGTGCACGTGGTCGGGCATGATCTCGCAGGCCACGATCCGCCACCCGTGCTCGGCTGCCTTGGCGTCGATCAGTTCCCGCAGCCGGACCCCGACCTGGCCGCCCAGGACACGGCGGCGGTACTTGGGCACCAGACCACGTGCAGTCCGAGGTCATACACTCCGCCTGCTGAAACCTCCACCGCCCGAACCATGAGACTAGTATACACGCACCGTCTGCATAACACGGAAGGAGGAGCGAGGGGGACGCGATTCCGCTGCCGCCTGAAGGCGGCAGTCCCCTCGCGCAAAACTTGATGGCCCGGGTGCGCGCACACATCGTCCGCCTTCGCGGCATCCACTTACCGCACAGATCCTGCCCCACACGCCCAGGGTAGATTCGGGCTTTTTTCGATTCGCCGCGACACGCCGAGGTCAAGTCACTCGCCTTCACTGACCCGGGTGGCCACCCGGCCTTGGAACGAGTGAGGAGCCACCGAAAGTTGGACGGATATTCGAAAAAAAGTGGGCGCACTTGGGTTCGAACCAAGGACTTCTCGCTTGTAAGGCGAGTGCTCTACCGCTGAGCTAATGCGCCCCCGCGCCGCACGGTGACTTCTGGCGACGGGATCGCAGTTAGGCTACCGGTTCCGCCGCCCCGGCGGCACCGCGAGGGCCCGCTGGAGCGGGGTGTCCCGGCAAGGCATCTCGGTGCTAGACCGCTTGACTTAACGCTAGAAAAGCGGTCTAGCTCCCCGCCGGAGGGAGCCCCGCCATGCCCGCTCGCACCGCCGCCCTGGCCCATCCCCGCCGTGGCGCGCTGCGCAGCCCACTTGCCGCAGCCATGCAATCCCCGCTGCCGCCCGCCTGCCTCCCGGCCGACACCGGCCCGGCGCCGTCGCAGCCGGCGGCGGCGAACCCGCTCTCGCTGACCCTCGCCGAGTTCGGCGACCCTGCCAGGCGCGGCGGCCTCGTACGGCGGTGATGACCGATTCGTCAGTGAGTACCTGGAGTCGGAGCTCCTGGCGCGCCTTTCCAGCTCGCAGCGAGCGTTCTTGACCAGGACCGCGGTGCTGGAGCGGATGTCCGGGCCGCTGTGCGAGGCAGTGCAGGACCAGCCTGGGACCGGCGTGGTCCTGGCCGAGCTGGCCCGGTCGAACCTGCTGCTGGTACCGCTGGACCGGCGGGGGCAGTGGTACCGCT
This sequence comes from uncultured Actinomycetes bacterium, assembly GCA_963775825.1. Lineage (GTDB taxonomy): Bacteria > Actinomycetota > Actinomycetes > Streptosporangiales > Streptosporangiaceae > Bog-532. The sequence continues at coordinate 9,378 of CAVZKY010000018.1, read as the reverse complement.
ACCACCACCTGTTCCGGGACATGCTGCTGGCGGAGCTGGAACGGCTGGAACCCGGCCTGATCCCGGTGCTGCGGCGGCGCGCCGCCGGCTGGTGCCAGGGTAACGGCCAGCCTGAGGAGGCGCTGGAGTACTCCATCGCCGCCGGGGACGTCGAGGCGGCTGCCCGCCTGATGGAGGAGCTCTACCTGCCGGTCTACCGGCAAGCCCGGATCACGACCCTGCAGCGGTGGTTCCAGTGGCTGGGCGACCGGGGCGGGATCGAGGGACATCCGCTAGCCGCCATCTGGGCCTCGTCTGTCGCCGCGGTATCCGGGCGACCGGTCGAGGCTGAGCGGTGAGCCGACGCGGTCGATCGCTGGCAATACCACGACACTCCCCGGGCCGGCGACCCGGTCGCTGAGGCGTGGGCAGCCGCACTGCGGTGCACGCTGTGCCGGCGGGGGGTCGAGCAAATGCGCGCCGACGCCGACGAGGCAGCGGACAGGTTCGCGGCGGTCGGCCTCGTGGCGGCGATGGTTCCGACTGGCCAGGGGGTCGCGCGCGTCCTTTGCGGAGACAGGGACGACGGCGATGCGTTCTTGGCGGACGCCGCCAGAATCGGGCGTGAAGGCTCGGCTCCCGATATGCTAACGTGGGCGCTCTGTCAACGCTCCCTGGTGGCGATGGAATGCGATCGATGGAGCCAGGCCGAGGCCTTCGCCGACCAGGCACGCTCGGTTCTGCGCTGCGCCGGGATCGAGAAATTCTCTCTGCTCTGCGCGGTGCAGGCCCGTTGCGCCCTGCACCGAGGCGACACCGCGGGGGCGCGGCAGGAGCTCGTCAGCGTTCAGGAGCTGCGGCCTTCGCTGACCTACGCGTTTCCCCACCTGGCTATTCAGGTCAGGATCGAACTCATCCGCGTCTACCTCGCCCTCGCCGACCTAGCCGGAGCCAGGACGCTCATGCGAGAAGTCGATGAGCTGCTGAGGCGGCGGCCCGGCATGGGAATCCTGGTCGGCCAGGCCGCGGAGCTGCGGGTCCAGCTGTCCCGGCAGCGCGGGGGCGCCAGTCCTGGACCGTCGGCGCTGACCGCCGCGGAGCTGCGCGTCCTGCCGCTGCTGGCCACCCACCTGACAGCGGCGGAGATCGCCGCCGAGTTGTCCGTGTCCGTGCACACCGTCAAGTCGCAGCAGGCCTCGCTGTACCGGAAACTGGCGACCTCCTCCCGCGGCCAGGCGGTCACCCGGGCGCGTCAGCTGGGGCTGCTTGAGGGTGAGGCCCGGTCCTTTCACCCGTCCGGGGGATGAGCCGCGCCCTGGCAGCGGGTGGCACGGCGGAGCGATGCCGCACGACGAAGTTGTCGCACATCAGCCTCCGGTTCTTACCGGCCGGTTCTTACCGGCCGGCGGCCCGGCGGGCAGCCCGCCGCCAGATGGCCCGCTGTACCGGGAGCCCAGCGACCGCGACAGCCGTAAGAACCGTGACGTTGAGCAGGAGATGGAGAACCGAGCCCCAGGCCTCGCTGTCGCTGCCGGAGGCCAGCGACACGCCGATATCCGACATCGGCCGGCCAAAGTGCGTTTAACCCCAAACGGTGCCTTTGACAGCGAGCGCCCCGACAATCGAGTGACGAGGGAGTTGGGGCTCTATCACCCCCGTCACAAGGAAGCTGGTCACGCTGGGATGCGCCGGCCGCGGCGATCCGGGCTGGCGGCGGTGGCGGGGTCGGGGTTCAGCTGCGCTGAGGTGCGCGTCGTGAGCATGTCATCCGGGCCGACCGCGGCACCGCCAGTTACCCAGAAAACGGGAGTTCTGGGTTCTGCTGGGGTACGCGGTCGCCTTGGGGGTGTCCGGCGCGTTCGCCGGCCTGGTCTTCATCGGAGTGATCAAGTTGGGGGGCAAGTGGTACACCGATGCCTATCCGGGCTGGCTGGGCGGGCACTGGTGGTGGATCGCGGTCGCCGCGGCCGCCGGTGTCGTGGTCGGGCTCCTGCGCCGCCTGACCCAGCTGCCCCAGGAGGTTCCTGGCCTGTTCGCCGACCTGCAAGCCGAGCACGTCGACCCGGGACTGGTGCCGGGAATCGTGGCCGTCTCGACGGTGTCGCTGATCGGGGGAGCCAGCCTCGGCCCGGAGAAGGCGCTGGGCACCATGGGCGGCGGGGCGGGCAGCTGGATCGCCCAGCGCAGGGCGCTCAGCACAGAGGACTCCCAGGTGAACACCCTGGCCGGCTTCGCCGGCGCCTACGGCGGGCTGTTCTCCAGCACGGTGATCGTGGTGATGCTGATCCTGGAGGTCGCCCGCCCGGGCCGGCAGCGGCTCACCAAGGCCCTCGCCGCGGAGATCGTGGCATCGAGCATCTCGTTCGGCATCTACTTCGCCATCGCCGGCGCCGTGTTCCTCGACGACTACCAGGTGCCGCAGTACACGTTCAAGGACTGGCAGCTGCTCGCCGGTGTCCCCCTGGGCCTGTTCGCGGCCCTCGTGGTGACGCTGCAGGCCGGGTTCATGATGGCGGCGGCACGGCTGTTCGGCCGGCTGAAGGTCCCGGCCATCGCAAAATCAACGCTGGGCGGCGTGGTATTCGGGATCGTCGGCGTGGCCCTGCCGCTGACGATGTTCTTCGGCAGCAATCGGCTCACGACCGTACTCAAAGACGCGGGGCCGGCCTCAACATGCCCGTCGGTAGCATCACGGCGAGGGGTTCCCACGTTCCGCACCGGCGCCTGACCCGAGCTCGCGCCACCTTCATTCCGGACACCGCCTGGCCAGGACCGCAGGCACCCGCCAGGCTCATCCCGGGGCAAGATCCCGGCCCCGGTTTCGATGCCATCCGCACGCTTTCGGCACTTCAGCAGTGGTTCACTCGCGTTCGCCTTCTCGGCTCGCACCTGACGCATCCTGTGCGCCTTTTCCGCAGTGCTCACCACCCCGGCTCATTCACCGGAGCAGCCTGCGGTGGTTTCGGACCTCCCCCTGCATGGGCGGTCCCGGAGGGCCCACCTCCATCACCAGTGCAGCATCACAACCAGCGACACGATCTCCTACATCGCAACCCCCAGCTGTGTTCGTGGCGCACAGATCTCCGCGTCCTTGGCGCGGTCGGATCGGGCGAGGAGGGCGAGGAGGGCGAGCCAGCCGAACATGCGCAGCACCGCGAGGTAAGCGATTCGTAGTGACACGAGAACTCAAGGTGCCGGAGCGCATGGCTACCGCGCAGGCAGACGCCGAACTTCCCTCCCCCGGCCCGGGACATAATTTCAAGATTGACAGGCCCCGCCCTGTTCTGTCCCCTGATCGCGGCGCGGAGCCAGCACGACTTACTTGCGTCCCGGATGGTAGATGTCCGACCTGTCTGCGATGTCGATCACAGTGATCGCGTGCTTTTCATCGTCGATCTGGTACCTGACACGGTAATGTCCGCGCCGAGCGGACCAGTCGCCCTGAAACGGCGGCGAGAGAAGCTTTTTCCCCACGCGCTGCGGATTGTCCACGAGCGGCCCTGCTATGAATTCCCACACCGCGAAGGCCGTCGACGGCGCGAGCTGGTGCTCAAGCGCGCGGCGCGCCTGCGCCTTGATCACGAGATGATAGGGCTCACTCACGCGAGCCCGTCCTCCCTGCGGCGGCGATCCATGATCGCCGCCATCTCCTCGCCGCTGATGTCAGGGCCGTCCGCGCTTGGCTCGCCAGCGCGCAGCCGGGCGATCTCGCGCTCCAGCCAGAAGACGGTCTCTTCCAGGGACTCAAGGTCATCGACGGGCAGGACAACCGCTACGGGGCGACCATTGCGCGTGATCGTGTAGTGCTCGTGAGTCGACGTGACATCGTTCACGACGGCCGAAAGCTTGTCCTTGGCCTCAGCCAACGAGAGAGAAACCATAGCCAAAGTATAGGCCAGATTTCTAGCCTGCCGATAGGCTCGCGCGGGAGCAGGCGTGACGCCGGGTGGACACAGAGGCCACGTTCGTTCAGCCAGATGGTCAGGCCCTGTAGGGGACGGGAGCTTCGCGGGAACCTCCGCCTCTGGCCTGCCCGGCGAGCGGGGACCGTTCCTTGCCGCCACTGTCGGCGAGGTCCGCCGATTCAGGCGGGACCTTCACGATCAGGCACCCGGACTGCCTGACCGCCGGTATGCTCGCCGATGTCCTCGCCGTTGCCGGGACCGGGCGGTTCCTCCCGTATGACCACCGCTGGTCCGGCTGTAAGGACGAGCACGTGTTCGCCAGGGACATCATCCAGGAACCCGGCCTCGTGCTCATCGCCTCCTTCAGCGCCCGCCGAGTCTGCATGCAGGCCTTGGCCCGGATCATCCTGCCCCGGTTTTCGCTCCCCGCGTCGTCCCGCTCTATGACCTACCTGGGGAAGCCGGCGCGACTTTCGATGCCTTCGCCGAGCAGATGGCCGACGACGGATTCGCGTTCCTCCACGCTCGTATCCGCGAGCAGCCTGTGGGGCCGGTGCTCACCGTCCAACGGGACGGCAAGATCGCCCGGCTCCCGCGCCGCCTCCCGGCACGGCCCTCAACTTGACCCGGGCTAGGCCGGATGCTGAACCCGTACTACTACCCGCCTTTGTGAAGGCAGCCTGCAGTAGCCGCCCTGCGGTCCACGGCCCGCGGTACCTGCCGGGGAGCCGACGTGCCCTCTGGCTTGCGGATAGTGGAACTTATACGGGCACCGATCCGGCGGTAATGGCCGGGCCGGTTTCAGTGCTGCAGTGCTGGCGGATTCTCGGGGCCGGGCCGGCTACCGGCGAATGCCGGCCCACTGGGTAAGGGCGTCGGTCAGCCCCTCGGTCCCGGAGGGCGTTGACGCTGGCTGCACCCATGCGACGTACCCGTCGGGACGGACGAGGACGACGTCGACGGCAGGGACGTCACCGAAGACGGGGAAGTGCCACTGGTCCCCGCGCAGGGCCGGCTCCGTGGCGCAGGTCGCTGGAAGAGAGTGTGGTGAAGTCGTTGCCGACCGTGTGATCCCCGGTGACCGCGACGGCGAACCCGCCTGCGCCGTTGGCGGCTCGCACGGCGCTCACGACGGGTTTGATGTCTGCATCGCTCGCCGCGTGCAGCCCGATCAGGGCAGCGTGCCCACCGGCTGAGACGAGCGGGCTGCCGGGGGCGAGATCGGCCCGGACACCGCTGATGCCAGGATCGGAGCGCAGCCGGGCGGCCAGGTCGCCGATGACGGACCGGAAGGCTGCGCTGCTGGCCGTGGCGGTCTTGGAGCTGACCACGATGACGTCGGTCGGCTGCCGGCCGGCGCTACCGCCGGTGACCCGGTTGTAGAGGGCCTCGGCCCGGCTGGCCGAGGTCGTCCCGACCACGTGCGAGGTGCTGGTCAGGCCGTGCAGTGAGGTAGCGGCCAGGCCAAGGGACAGCAGGACGAGCAGCCCCCAGGCGAGCAGCGCCCGGCGTGGCCGCCGGGAACTGACCGAGGCGAGGCTCATCGCCGTTCGGGTGCGCGGATGGGGGGGTGCTTTGGTTCGGGTCAGGGTGTTCATGATGATCCTTTGGTTTCGGCCGGGCGCTGGAAGTCGCCCGGATGTTTGCTGGCCGTCGTTGCTGAAGTTCACGTTGCCGGCCGCCGTTGTGGTCGCCTCCTCGCATTGCTGCCTCCGGCGCGGTGCCGCCCAGTGGTCACTCTGGGGCGAGCCGGCGTAGTGCGATCAGGGCGAGCTCTAGGCCGCATACCTTGTTCAGCAGCCCGTGCAGGACGGCCTGATCAGCTACCGGGCCACAGATGACCGGCTGGCTGCCGTCGCTGATGATCGACCAGGCGGCCTCGAGCCGTGCTCGCAGGTCGCCGGGGCAGCCGCCTCGGCGACCTGCTGGCGGACCCAGCGCATCCGCCGACTCTTGTGCCATCCGGTTGATGCGGCCGCGAAGGCGGCCAGCAGGGCAGCGCCGGTGGCCAGGGTGCCGATGGCCCGCGGCGAGCTCCAGCCCCAGCCGGGTGCCTGGATGATCCCGAGGACCAGCACGCCCATCCCGGCGGCGGACAGGATCAGGCCGCGCCAGTCGGTCTTCGGGGTATGCGGGTCCCGGGAGGTGGGCACGGCCCAGCCGGCCAGGGCGGCGACCCCGGCCGCGACCGGGGACCATGAACAGGAAGACGCTGCCCCACCAGTAATGCTCCAGCAGCCATCCGCCGATGATGGGGCCGGTGGCGATGCCGACTCCGGTGGTGGCGCCCCACAGGCCGATCGCGGCGGCCCGCTCGCGCCGGGCGGTGAAGACGTTGGTCAGCAGCGACAAGGTGGCCGGGAACATCATCGCGGCGCCGAGCCCCATCACCGCCCTGACCCCGATCAGCTGGTGGGCGGTGGTGCAGAAGGAGCCCGCCAGGCTGGCGGCGCTGAACACGCCGAGGCCTGCCAGCAGCATGCCCTTGCGTCCCAGCCGGTCGGACATGCTGCCGGCGATCAGGACGAGTGCGGCGAAGACCAGGTTGTAGGCGTCGACTATCCACTGCAGGTCGGTGGTGGTCGCGCCGGTCTGGCGGACCAGGGTGGGCACAGGGCCACGTTGACGATCGTGACGTCCAGGCTGATGATGAATGCCGCCAGGCACAGGGCGAGCAGCGTGATGCGCTTGCGTGCGGGCGGGGTTTGCGGCGTGCTCATGTGCGTGCTCCTTGCGGGCGGGACGGGTCAGGGCCTTTTTTGCGGATGGGGGAACGGGAACTGGCTGCGGCACGCTCCGGGCGGTCCGTGCTATAGCACCGCACGCCCGTCGGAGATGCCCTGGTCGCAGCTGCTGGAGAGGATTAGCCGGTGATCTCCGCGCGCCGGCGCAGCCACCGGGGTGCCGCCCAGGTCCGGTCGCCGAGCAGGGCGAGGGCTGCGGGGAGCAGGATGCCGCGGACTATGGTGGCGTCGATCAGCACGGCAGCGGCCATGCCGATGCCGAGGATCTTCAGGTCGATCAGCGACAGCGTCGCGAAGACCGAGAACACCGCCACCATGATGAATGCGGCGCTGGTCACCACCCCGGCGCTGGACGCGATACCGCCAACCACGGCCTCCTTCGTCGACGACCCTCGCGACCGCAGCTCGCGGATCCGGCTGAGCAGGAATACGTGGTAATCCATGCTGATCCCGAACAGGAACACGAACATGAACAGCGGTTCCCAGGCGATGATCCCGCCGAACGAGGTGTAGCCGAGCGGACCCTGCAGCCGGCCGTCCTGGAAGATCAGCGTGATCAGCCCGTACGCGGCGCCAACCGACAGCAGGTTCAGCAGGATCGAGACCAGCGGGATCGCGATCGACCCAAACGCGACCGCCAGCAGAACGAACGCGACACCCGCGACCATGGCGAACACAAGCGGCACCCGGGAGTGCAGCTGCTGGGTGAAGTCGTGGTTGCTTGCCGTATCGCCGGTCACCGCGTAGCTGAGCCCGGGAACCTTGCCGAGCGTCGAGGGCAGGATCTGGTTCCGCAACGTCACGAGCGCGGAATCAGACGCGGACCCTGACCCGTTCCCGGCCAGCGGCACCGACACCACCAGCCCGCGGCCGCCCGCCACCGACGCCACGGTGACCGGCGCGCGAACCGGCCCGGAAGCCGAGGCGCGCCCCTGCAGCGCCGCGACCGCCCGGGCCACCGCCAGACCGCCCAGGTCCTGACCGGTGACCACCACCTGGGCCGGCGACGGCCCCTGCGGGAAGGCCCGCTCGATGCTGTCCATCGTCTGGACCACAGCCAGGCCCTTCGGCGCGTCGATCGCCGGGTACCCGATCCGCATGCCGAGCGCGGGCGCGGCAAGGGCGAGCATCGCCACCGCCGCCACGCCGCCCCAGGCAACGGGATGCCGCACCACGCGCCGGACCAGGACCGCCCACAGCCGGGAAGGACGGGCGCCCGCCCGCCGCCGCAGAACCGGGATCCTGCCCCGATCGGCGCGCGGCCCCAGCCAGGACAGCAGCGCGGGCAGCACGGTCAGCGAGCCGGCCACCGCGATGCCGACGACCGCGATCGAGCCGAACGCCACGCCGTCGAAGACGCTCAGCCCGGTGAGGAACAGCCCCGCGAGCGCAACCATGACGGTAAGGCCGGAGATCACGATGGCCTTTCCCGAGGTGCCCGCCGCGATCCGCAGCGCCTCCGCGAACGACCTTCCGCGGGCGCGTTCCTCGCGCTCACGGCGCAGGTAGAACAGCGAGTAGTCGATGCCGACCGCCATGCCGATGATCAGCACGACCTCCGATGTGCTCGATCCCACCGGCAGCCACTGGCCGGCGACCGACAGCAGGGATATCGCGGCGATGACCGCGGTCAACGCGAGCAGCAGCGGGATGCCCGCCGCGATCAGCGAGCCGAAGACGACGAGCAGCAGGATCAGCGTGACCGGGACGGAGGTTTCCTCCGCCTTGCGGAAGTCGCTGCCCAGCGCCTTGCCGACCGCGTTGGAGATGCTCGCGTCGCCGGATTCCGCGACGATCAGGCCCGGATAACGGGCCTGGACGGCGGCGACGGCGCGCTGTGCGGGCTCAACCCCAGAAGTGACGTCGCTCGACTTGCCAGGCACGGTGAACGTGACCAGGGCGCTGCGCCCGTTGGCCGAGACCTGCGGGCCCCGGATGTCCGTGGCGGATCTGGGCAATGCGGCGAGCGCTGCGGTCACCGAACGCACCGCGTGGCGCATTGAGCCCAGCTGGGATGATGCTGTCGACGCGAACGCGTGCCCCGGCGCCCGTACCTGGATCAGCACGCTCTCCTGGGCCGGCGCGGCGGCGGCGCCGGTGAGCTGATGCAGGGTGCGCTCGGCCTGCCCGGCCTGGCCGGCGTCGTAGCTTGGCACGCTCTTGCTGCCGAGCGCCTGGCCGGCCACGAAGATCACGACGACAAGCAATAGCCAGCCGAATACGGCCGTCTTCCGGTGCCCGGCGCTCCACCCGGCGATGCGCTCGACGAAGGGCCGTCGCGAGGCCGGCGGGGGGCGTTCAGGGGTGTAACAGGCTGTTTCCGGCAATGCTGAACTCTGCGCATGGCGCATGACTGAGACTCTTTTCGTGCGGGCGTAAAAGGGAACGTGCGGGGGTTTCAGGAACCGTGCGGGGTGTCCGGAACCGTGCGGTGGGTTTCAGGGAAGGAGCGCGAGCAGCACGGGAACGCCGGCGATGCGGCGGAGCTTCCGGCGGCCCTCGTTGACCGCCGGGTTTGTGGCGGCGGGCTCATGCGCGGGCTCCTTGCAGGCGGGATAGGTCAGGGTCTTTTTGCGGGTCGGGGAACGGGAACGGGCTGCGGACGAACGCGCCGGCCGTGGAAGGGTGGCCAGCCGCGTAGCAGGAACAGGACACCGGCCAGGACCTTACAGAACGGTGATCCCGAGCATCCGCTCCCGTCTCAGTGCGGGGCCGGTGCCGGCTTCCCCGGCGCGGGCGGCTATTCGGCC
>CAVZKY010000017.1:0-228163 GCA_963775825.1 uncultured Actinomycetes bacterium | reverse complement strand
CATGGTTTCATAATCGCCGCCCGTCATGCATAAGTCAAAGTTGGCTCTCTTTGTGAAAGTTAACTTGCATCATGAATCGAGGGCTTCGTGGTGTCGGGGGGCGGCCCGGTTCGGGGCCGGGTTGCCAAGCCGGGCACCCGGGGTATAACTGGGGCATCCCTGTAACACGGGCCCCTTGAGGCACTTTTAGGCCCGAATTCCACGCGTACTTACCTGGATGGTGAAGGCTGTGAACCAGATGGGATTCCGCAATTTCCCTGGGGGAAGCACGGATTACGGCGGTCACGTCACCCGGGTGGGAGGGTCCTGGTGGTGTAGGCCGGCCTTGTTCGGGGTGATCTCGATCATGGCCGGCATCCTCGCGCTGGTCTGGCCGGGCCCGACGCTCGTCGTGCTGGCCGTCCTGTTCGGCATCGAACTGATCGTCTGGGGGATCTACCGCCTCGTCGGCGCGGTGACCATTGGCGACGCCAGCGGGGGGGCCCGCACCCTGTGGGCCATCCTCGGCATCTTGAGCCTGCTGATCGGCTTCTACGCGCTCCGGCACATCGTGATCACCCTGCTGTCCCTCGGCCTGCTGCTGGGCATCTTCTGGCTGGTCGACGGGATCGGCCTGGTCGTCTCCGCGATAGAGCACCGGGGCATGCCGGGCCGCGGGCTCAGCGTGCTGTCCGGCGTGTTCGGCATCATCGCGGGCCTCATCCTGCTGGTCTGGCCCGCGATCTCGGTTCTGACCCTGGCCGTGCTGGCCGGGATCTGGCTCATCGTGTTCGGCTTCGTGCAGCTCGGTATGGCGAACCAGCTCCGCCACGCCCATCCGCGTTAGTGGGGGGCCGCCCGCCGAACGGGCGGCCCCCCGCCTCAGTCACTTCCCCGGCTTAACCGACCGTGTACGTGTAGGGCAGGGCGGCGAGCACGTCGCCGCTGGTCTTCTACCCCGCCCAGGCCACCCGTCAGGGCACCGGCGATGATGGCTGCGCTGTTGAACGGCGACGTGACCAGATAGATCACGCCGTGCACCACGGTCCCGGCCTTGGCGCTTGGGGTGATCGTGACCTTGATGTCGCCCGTCCGGCCTGGCTGGACCACCACCGGTGTGCCGGTGGCGGACCGGCCGGTGAAGCCCGGCGCGTATTGGTCACCCGCCGTGGACGTCACGCTCCGGTCGAGCGGCTGGGTGACGGCCGTCGCGGTCAGCGTGCTGCTGCCCGCCGGGGCCCTCGCGTCGCTGAAGGGGCCGATCTGCTGGACGAAGGTGCCCCAGAAGCCCCGGGCGACCTGGTGCCGTCCGCCGGTCTCGGTGACCGGGGCCACCGAGGTCAGGTCACCCGACTGCGCGGCCGCCAGGTCACCCAGTATGTCCGGTTCGCCGAGCTGCCCCGACAGTTCCAGCTGAGACGGCGAACTGGACGTGGCCGCCACCGTGAGCTGGCTCGTGCCCGGCGGCACCTCATAGAGCGGAACGAGGAAGCTTGCTGACGCTCAGCGGCAGCGTCACCGTCGGCGCACCGGACAGGGGAGGGCAGCATGACGCTCTTGCTGCCCTGGAGTCGGGGGTCGACCTGGACCGGCTCGGGCACCGCGCCCGGGTCGCCGTAGCCGATGGTGTAACTGGTCGCCTGGCCCGCGGTCAGCGTGCTCGGTGGAACTGGCCCGCAGGTTCGACGACACCTTGGCTTCGTTGTACCCGATGACGCCGGAGAAGGCTGCGAGACCTCCCCACCGGTGACCGGGTTGACCACGATCAGGACGAAGCGCCACTGGCCCGCCTCCGGTGCGTTCTGCACCAGCTGGAGGTCGGGCCCGCGGCTGATCACGCCTTGCTGCGGTTCACCGAGGTGGCGTTGCTGTCGACGTCGACGATCTCGCCGTCGGGGCCGATCAGCGCGCCCTCGATCAGGACGTTCGGATCGGAGCTGAGGTGGATCCCGACGTTCAGGTCCTGCTCACCCCGCGGCACGTTGAACGAGTAGGTGTTCGTCTGCGTCGGGGTGTCCGTTCGGGCGTTGCCGCCGTTCATCGTTCCGGTGAAGGTGCCCTTGCCGCCGGAGATCGGGATGACGGGCGCAGCACTACCGGGATCGACCGTGCTGGCCGCCGGAGGTGGCCAACGTGACCGACTGGCCGTGTCGCCCTGATCGCCGCTGATGCTGGTGTTCACCGGACGTCACCGGTCTGGCCGGGGCCGAGGGTGAGCGCGACGGGCTGACCGAGCCTTCGGGTACGGTCTTCTGGGTGTAGGCGCTGAGGATGACGCTGCCCGTGTAGGGCTGCGACTGCCCTCACGGCCGCTGCCTTGGTCGGCGTGTACAGCACCGCCGTCCAGGCGCCGCCCTCGGGATGGGCGACGTCCGCGAAGCCGTAGTTGGCCGAGACGGTGGCGCCCTGGGCCGGGTGTTGGTCACGAACGCGCCGTCCGGCCCGACCAGCGTGAGCCGGACCACCGAGCCGCCCGGTACGCCCTTGGGATCGCCCTTCCAATCGATAGACACGCCCAGCCGGGCGGCGCCGCTGCTGACGTGGAGGTCACCTTCTTGTACGCCGACGGCAGGCCGTTGGTGGGGTAGCGGAAGGTCGGGCCTGCTGCCGCGTCGAGCGCCACGTTCGCCTGGTAACCGGAGGTCTGGGCGTAGTTGCGGGTGCCTAGCCAGACCTTCTCGGCCCGGCCGCCGCTGTCGGTGACTGCCACGCCGGCGCTGACGTGCGCGCCGGGCGCGCCGGTCAGCAGGGTCTGGTTCGGTGTCGTCACGAGCTGGTCAGGCTGGTTGCTGCCGTTGCCGCGCTGGTAGTTCTCCGCCGCCTGGACCGCCGCGTCGGCGTTCAGCAGGCCGCCCTGCTCGGGCGCGGGCAGGCCCAGGTCGGTGGTGGTGCCGGTCAGGAACTGCTTGACCAGGGCCGGGGACGGGGATGCGCCATGGTGGTACTCGCGATAGGCCTGGACGACCAGTGCTGCGGCGCCGGCCGTCACGGGGGAGGCTTCGCTGGTCCCGCCGAAGAGCAGGATCGGCGTGGGCTTGCCTGGTAGTTCAGGCATTCGGCGTAGATGGCCGTGTCCGCCGAGCACAGCGCCCAGTCGGCCTCACCGGGCGCCACCAGGTCCGGGACCTGCCCGCCCTGGCTGATCCCGCCGGACGACAGCGCCGAGACGTTATCCGACACCCATTTGCCGTTGGAGAAGGCGCGGGCGCCGGCGTAGCCGGTCGCTCGTAGCTCTGGAAGCCGGTCGAGGCACCGCCGAGATCACGTTCGGGTCGGTGGACGGGTTGGCCTGGTGCCCGAGATACCAGCGTCACCGGTCGAGACGGTCACGGTGATGCCGTGCCGGACGGCCGCGTCGTTGAAGAGCTGGATCGTGTCGCGGGCGTTGTTGTCGGGGTAGACGTTGGCCCCGAACGACTCGTTGATGACGTTGCTGCCGTGCGTGATCGCGTAGTCGATGGACTGCAGGATCGCGGAGTTGGCCATGAACTCGCCGCCGGCCTTCAGCCCGATCAGTGACGCGCCCGGGGCCATCCCCTCGATCTTTATGTCACAGTTCTTCGGCAGCGGGTAGGCCGGGTTGTTGTAGGTCGAAGATCGTAGGTCTCGTTGCCCTGCGCCGCGATCATGGACGCGTCGCCGAACGCCTCCTCGCCGCCGGTCTGGGTGTCGGGGCCATTGCCGGAGAAGTCAACGTAGTCCTTGAAGATCGACTTGCCGTCGCGGATGAAGTCGGGGTTGCCGGGGTCCAGGCCGTCGGCGATCCAGGCCACCGTGACCCGGCTCCCGTGATGCCCTGGAATGCGCTTCGTTGGCGTGCGTCGTCGTGAGGTCTTCCGGCAGCAGCGGCTTGGACGGGGTACCGCAGATCGCGGACGTCCGGTCCCGGGCCCACCTGGCACCGGAACGCGCGGCCGCGACCTGATTGGCCGAGGCGGGGGTGACGCTGATCTTCTGGTCCGGGACGACCGAGGCGACCGCGGGGTCGGCCGCGAGCGACCGCGCCTCCGCCGGGGTGACCGTGGCCGCGAACGACGCCACCGCGCTGTACCCGATCACGTTGGTGCCGCCGGCCGCCTTCACCTGCGAGATCACCGGCGACTCGGTTGCGGCCGGGCTGCCGGACTGGTTGTTCAGTACGACGATGACGGGTGACCCCGCCGTCGTCGCCGCACCGGGCGGGAACGTTGTCGCGGCGCTCGCGGTGGCCGCACCACCCAGGGTGCACGCGAGCGATAGCCCGGCCGTGAGGCCGATGACATGCTGAGGTCTTCTCATGGATTCCTTCCCCCGACGGAGATGGCGCACCGAGCCGGCAGTCAGGAGATTCAACTGAAACCTCAGGAAAGCTTCAAGAGGCCACACTTACGTAAGTTTCCGGCAAAACGACACGCCCCGACGTGCCATTCCGCCGTATCCCCGGTGTGTGCCCCCCGCGCGCTAGAGCCCGGCCACGCTATCAAGATCAATAGCGCCGGGCGGGGTGACGCGCCGAACTCCGGGGGTAGATCGCTAAGCGGGCCGAACGGTAAGGCTCGCGCCGCACGGGAAGACAGCCGCACCCAAGACAAGCCGTACAGAAGAGACACCGACGCGGCACTACGAAAGGATGAGCCAATGACGGACAACGTTTACTCGATCAGCGAGATCGTCGGCACCTCCGACGAGAGCATCGACGAAGCTATCCGCGGCGCGATAGGCCGTGCCTCGAAGACCCTGCACCACCTCGACTGGTTCGAGGTCACCGGAATTCGCGGGCACATCGAGGACAACAGGCTGGCCCACTTCCAGGTCACGCTGAAGGTCGGCTTCCGGCTCGACGAGCCGCACGTCTGAGCCCGCGCTGAACTGCCGCCCTAGCTGCCTGCCTGAGCTGGGCCGCTGAGCTGCCCGCTAAGCTCGCCGAGTCTGCGGATCACACGTGACCCTGCTTTTTGCGCCGAACCTGTCCATGCTTGGACGGATCTGCCCCTCGCCGACCGCTTCGAGGCTGCCGCCCGGGCCGGGTTCGGCGCGGTCGAGCTGTGGTGGCCGGGGAACGATGCCGCGGCGACGCTGCCGGGGCTGGCATCCCGCTGGAAGCTGTGGCTGGCCCTGCTCAACTTCGACGGCGGTGACCTGGCGGCGGGGGAGCGCGGGCTGGCCGCCGACCGCGCCGCCGCGCCGAATTGCGCGCCAACGTGCCGGTCGCGCTGGAGATCGCGCGGGCCTGTGGCTGTGCCCGGCTGAACCTGCTGATCGGCAAGCGGCAGGCCGAGTACTCCCGCAGCGACCAGCTGGACTGCGCCGGGGCAACGTGGCCTGGGCGGGTGCCGAGGCCGCCCGCGTGGGCTGTGAGGTGCTGATCGAGGCGCTCACCCGTGGGACAACGGCCCGTGCCTGCTGACCACCACGGCTGCCGCGGCCGCGTTCGCCGCGAGCGTCGGGCTGCCCAACATCCGGCTGCAGTACGACGTCTACCATATGCAGCGCACGGAGGGTGATCTGGTCACGACGCTGGATGAGTACTGGCCGCTGATCAGTCACGTCCAGATCGCCGACGTGCCCGGGCGGCATGAGCCAGGTACCGGCGAGATCAACTACCCGTTCGTCCTTGACCACCTGGACCGGAACGGCTATCGGGGCGCGGTCGGCCTGGAGTACCGGCCGTCGGGGGCGACCGGCGACTCGTTCGGCTGGCTGGACGACTACCGTGCCCGCCGCCCCGCCCCCTGACCTGTCCGGTCTGGCCGCGTGGGGCTGGCCCGGCCGGCCCCGCGTGTCGGCCGGGCCGGTGACCCGGCATGCGTTGCTTACTTCAGGATGATGACGTCCCGGTCTCCGAACGCGGCCAGGACGTCCCGGTCCAGCTGGCCGGCCTCGTAGCTGACCGCGATAATGGCCCCGGGCCCGGCGAAGAGCGGCTGCTGCTCGCCGTCGAGCAGCACTAGGTGCACGACGGTTCCGTCCCCGCCGGGCTCCCGGATGACGGCCGCGGACGCGGCCAGCGGGTAGTCGGCCCGGCTCTCCAGGATCGCCATCACCACGTCGGACAGCGTGAGCGTGGCGACGCGCTGGACGCCATGTGCGCTTACTAGTGCCGCGTCAGGTTGGGTTTGCCCCAGTGAAACGCGGAAGATCGAAGTGCTCGATTACCCGGTCGGCGACCTCGCCGGGCGTCAGGAGTGTGTTGTTGATACGCAGGTAGTCCTGGCGCTCGTCGAACTTGCCCCCGGAATTGAGCTGGTACCGTGCGTCGGCTTCGAGCAGGCGGCGCCGGGACGCCTCGAGGTCACGCTTCGAAGGTTTCTCGGCCAGGCGCGATACGCACTCATTACGCTTCAGCCGCTCAGCCTGGGTCGCTTCAAGTTCGACGAACAGTACGCGCGCGCCGCGCGCGCGGAACGGCCCTGCGTACTCGTCGATGGCTGCCTGGTCCGCGGGCAGGTTGAACGCCCAGGCAAAGGTGAAAACCAGGCCTGGCAGGTCGCTGGCCGCGACCTCCTCGATGATCCGCCCGCGGATCTCGGCGTCGATGCGGCAGAACGCCGGGGTGCCGTAGCCGAAGTAGCGCAGCGCGAGCTCGATGGAGATGTGGTTGTGAAACAGCCGCAGGCCGGTGCGGGTGGCGTCCGAAATCCGGTGTAAATCGGCGGGCGTGGTTCCGGCTTCATGATCAGGTTAGGCGACGGTGCTGACAGTTTCGGGGCTGCCGGCGGCGGGGCTGGTGGTGACGGTGTGTGGCCGCAGCTGGGCGGGTGGTTCCAGGAGGGAGCGGCGCAGGTCCTGCAGGAGGCGCAGCCCGTCGCTGGTCATGGCCAGGCCGCGCCAGCCGGCCGAGGCGCGGTCCAGGACGGCCCAGACGAGGGTGAGGCAGCTGGTCTCGCCGGGGAGCCGGCCGATGACCTTGGTGCGGCGGCGGGTCTCGCCGAAGGTGCGCTCGATGAAGTTGGAGTGCCGGACGCGGGGATGGTGCTCGGCGGGGAACCGCAGGTAGGCAGTCAGCCCGTCCCGGTCGCTGGTCAGGCACTTCATCGCCGCCGGGTAGGTGGGCCCGTACCGTGCGGCCATCTCGCTGATCCGGGCGTCGATCAGCTCCACCAGCTTCGGGCCGGGCGGGGTCTTCAGCTCTGCGGTGTCGAAGATCTTCCAGTAGGCGTCCTTGACCTCGGCCTGCATCCCGGCCGGGATCTTCGCCAGGATGTTCCGCGCGCGATGGATGACACATCTTTGCCGCAGGGCCCTGGGGTAGGCCTGCTCGATGGCCGAGATCAGCCCGGGCGCGCCGTCGGAGATGATCAGCAGCGGGGAGGCCAGGCCCCGGTCCTTCAGATCGGTAAGGAAGTCGTGCCAGGCATCGGCGGACTCGCCGGTGCCGGGGGCCAGGCCGATGAAGGCGGGCTTGCCGCCGGTGGTGATGCCCCAGGCGGCCAGCACCGGCTCGGCCGGGGAGCCGGGGTGCATCCGGAAAAAGCTGGCGTCCAGGAACAGGTAGTCCAGCGTGATCTCGTCCAGCCGGCGCAGCGCCCAGGCCTCATACTCGCCCTTGATGGCCTGGCAGACTGAGGAGACGGTGGACTTGGAGATCGCGGCCTGATCTCCCAGCGCCTCAGCCAAGGTGGCCTCCACGTCCCGTACCGACAGGCCGCGGACGAAGGACGCGATCACCAGCGACTCGAGAGCGTTCGTCTTGGTCACGTGCGCGCCGAACAGCCGGGACGCGAACGCCCCGGTGGTGCCGCGCAGCTTCGGCCGGGCCAGCGCCACCGGCCCGGCGGTCGTCTTGACCGTCACGTCCCGGTAGCCGTTACGCGAACCGGGACGGGCGTCCTCGCAGGTCGCGGCCCGCTGGTAACGGTCCCGGCCCAGGAATTCGGTGACCTCGGCTTCGAGGGCGGCCTGCATCAGCAACTGTGCCCCGAGCCGGGCCACCTCCTCCAAGATCTCTGGCAGCGGCCGGCCGTCAGCGAACAGCTCGTCGATGTGGCGGCGGATACGGTCGGTAGGCGATACTCGAACAGGCACGGGTGTAGGTCCCTTCCTTCGATGAGTTGGTAGCTCTTGAAGGGGAACCTACGCCCGTCGTCTTATTTACACCGGATCTTGGACGCCACCCCGGTGCGCTCCGTGATGGCCTGCCCGGCCGACATCTTGCCCACGGCCGGCGGGCCGACGACGAACAGAAGCAGGGGCGGAGCGGCATCGTCCATGGCTGGACAGTAGGCCAGCCAGGGCACTGAGCGTCAGCGCATTTTGCTGCCACGATTCCCGGTGCGCTGCGTCAGCGACCGGGCGAATGCAGCTTGGTGCGGCAGTGCGGTAGCAGGTGAGGTCCGGCGGCAGCGGCCTTTGCCTGCAGGTGCTGATCGCTGAGACTGGGCCAGTGACAGATCGCGTGCGTGTGCGTGAGATCGACGATGACGAGGGACAGCGGCTGGTGCGGATCATCCGCCGGGGCAGCGGGTCGGTGGTGACCTGGCGGCGGGCGCAGATGGTGCTGCTGTCAGCCCAGGGCATGGATGTGGCCGCGATCGCGAAGGTGGCCTTCACCAGCGAGGACCGGGTCCGGGATGTGATCCGCAACTTCAGCGCTGACGGGTTCGGGTCGCTGTACCCGAGATACAAGGGCGGCCACCCGCCGAAGTTCACCCTGGGACAGCGGCGGGAGATCAAGAAGATCGCCAAGTCCAGGCCGGCCGAGCATGACCTGCCGTTTTCCACCTGGAGCCTGGCCAAGCTGGCCGATTTCCTGGTGGCCGAGGGGGTGGTCGACGACATCAGCCACGAGGGCCTGCGGGTCCTGCTCCGCCAGGAGGGCGTCACCTTTCAGCGGCTGAAGACCTGGAAGGCCTCCAAGGACTCGCAGTATGCGGAAAAGAAGGCGCGGGTCGAGCAGCTGTACGCGATCGCCGACCGGGAAGCGGCCCCGGAGGACGGCGACCCGGAGGTCGTCTTTTGCGTGGATGAGTTCGGGCCGCTCAACCTGCAGCCGCGCCCGGGACGGCAGTGGGCCGCGGTCAGCGGCAAGAGGAAAGAGCCTGGCCGGGCGCCGCGGCGCCGGATGCGCGCGACCTACACCCGCACCGCCGGGGTCCGGCACCTGTTCGCCGCCTACGAGCTGGGCGAAGACAAGCTGTTCGGGCACATCAAGCCGCGCAAGACCCGGGCCCGGTTCCTGGAGTTCTGCCGCTACCTGCGCTCCCTCTACCCGTCGTCTGTCCGGATCGCGATCATCTGCGACAACTTCAGCCCGCACCTGAGCACGCGCACAGACACCCGGGTCGGGACCTGGGCCACGGCGAACAACGCCGAGATCGCCTACACGCCGACCAATTCATCCTGGTTAAACCGCATCGAGGCGCAATTCACGGCATTGCGCTACTTCACGCTCGACGGCACCGACCATGCGAGCCACAAAGAGCAAGCCAGCATGATCCGCCGGTACATCATCTGGCGCAACAACCACGCCTACGACGAACGACTCCGCCGCATCGTCGACAAGGCAAACGTAGCTTGATGCGGCACTAGTGACTGGCCCTGGCAAGCGTCAGGTACGGGCAGCCGGTAGCGCTCGGAGGCTTGCGCCGTCTCATATCGCCGGCGGCTCAAGTGGGATCGGTGGCGGCTGCGGCTCCCCGAACGCGGCCTCGGCCGCTGACATGGCGCCGTAGTCGGTCGCAAGGTTGGCGTAGATCGAGTAAATCAGCGTGATGAAGATGCCGAGCTTGAGCCACAGCGTGGGCGTGAAGAAGAACAGGCAGCAGATCAGCGGGAAGTTGATCAGCCAGTAGATCGCGCCCCACATGTGGACCTTGTACTGGGTGTACGGGTTGGTGGACAGGTCTTTGAAGAACAGCTTCATCCAGCCGTGCCGCGTGTGCACCGGCGTATGCGCGGCGTGCAGCCGGGCGACATCGACGCGCAGTTGGCGGACCTCGGCGATCAGGGTCTCGGTCTCAGTCATAGAGCCAGTATCAACGACGAGGACTTCGTGCTTCTCCTCATCGATCTCGTACAGCACGCGCCAATCGCGCATGAGGCGTGCGCTCCAAGTGCCGTCCAGCGGACCGTGCAGTGGCTTCCCCAGCCGTTTCGGGTTGCCGATGAGTGGTCCCGTTATGAAGTCAACGGCGGCAGCCGCGACATCCGGCGGAAGCCTGCCCGTGATAGCCCGCCGCGCTGGCGGGCAAGAACTATCTCGTAGCCGTCAGACGGCTCAGTCACGTCGCTCATCGAGAAGAGCACGCACAGCGTCCACCCCTCGGACAACGTCACCTCGGGCTGCAGCTTCGCGTGCCTCGATCAGGGCTCGCACCGCCTCGGAATCGGCGAGGACTTCGACAGTCTCTTCCAGCTCTTCGAGGGCGCCGTCAGGAACGATGTCGGCGACATGTTCATGATCGCCCTGGATCAGGTGGACCACGCGTCCGCGCGCCACCGAGCGCAGCGCTTCGCCCCAGAGATGCGGGCTTTCAGCCAGCTCCTCCAAGGTCATCTCGTACGCGGGTTCGCTCATGACTCCAGAGTAAGGCTCCATCACGCCGCAGCCATCGACACGCGACGTGCCCGTTACGTGCCCGATGGGACGGTAAACCACGGTAGCTCGCGGTCACTCGCGTGCAGGCGGACATGCTGCCTGACCTGCGCTTGTCCTGGTCAGCTGCCGAGGGACCGAAGCCTTCCAAGCTGGTCATGCCGGTTCGAGCCCGGTCGCCCGCTCTACGGAGCTTTCAGGGCAGGAGTGTCAGGGCGTCAACGTGGTTCGGCCGGACTACCGTGAAGTGCCGCCGGTCCAGCGTCGCTACCTCGGTCAGTCCGAGCCGCTCTGCTACGGCGATCACCGACGCATCGGTAGTGCCCAGCGGCAGGCTGCCGTATCTGACCACCATATCCGCCATCCGCGCATAGTCAGCCGCGGTCAGCTCCATGGGCGTGAAGTCACCTTCCGCCAGTGACCGCAGGAACAGGGACTCAAGACGCGCGCCGGATTCCCGGGCCAGCAGGTATCCAACCTCCGCGACCACGGTTGCCGGTACCAGCAGTTGCCTTCCGGCCGCGTGCAGACCATCGAACAGCGCGACACAAGCCTTGTGATCCGAATCGTTGGCCAGCGCCGCCGCCACCAGCGGCCCGGTGTCACAAACGATCACGCCGGACGACCGAAGCCGTCCTCAAGCAGATCCTCAGACCGGGCCGCCACGTCATCCGTCCGGCCTTCCCCGGCTCCGAACCAGGCCGGAGGCCAGGACCGGTCCTTGACGGCCCGGAGGTGACGGCGGACATCATCAAGCACCGCCGGGACCTCGTCCTCGGGAAGCTCCTCGACGAGCCGAAGCAGTTCCTCGCGCTGCACGCTCACAGACTCAGTGTACGCAGCGCACCTCGGCTCGCCCCGTTACTTTGCGGCGTGCCCGTTGCGTGCCCGATCGGACGGTTAACAGCGGTGATACACGGTCAGTCACGGACAGACGGGCACGCAGCCTGACCTGCGTTCGGGCTGATCAGCGGCCTGGTAACCGAAGCCTTCCAAGCTGGTCATGCCGGTTCGATCCCGGTCGCCCGCTCTCTGATCCCCTCATCGCATCAGGGGCGGTCTCCTCACTCCCGCTTCCCATCGGTCGCGGTGATCGCGCGACTCGTCCACCAGGCACTCGCCAACATCAAAGACGACCGCACCGATCACGGCTGCCACCCAACGGCAGCACCGCGAGGTTACCGAGACCAAGCCGTCATGCAAGCGGACCGTTCATTGGCCACCGCGAAGACTTGATGCGCTGCCGAATAGTGCCATATTTGATCAAGGCGGCGCCTGCGGCGCCGCTGGCCCGGCGTCAGCGGCGGCTCTGCCTGATGGTGATGGTTTCGATGAGGCCCGCCGCGATGAACTCGGGCAGCACGGACTCGGGGATGCGGACATGTCGTCCGACACGAACGAAGGGAATGCGGCGTTCCGCGACTCAGACCGCGCGGGTCCTGGTTCTGGGGATCGCCGGGACCGCTGACACTGCGAGCAGCCGCTCCTCCAACGGCTGATCCTGCTACCCCCATGCCATGGCTGACGGGCGGCTGTCGACGGCCAGGCTGCCAGCTACGGGCACCTGAGGTTGTGCCTGAGCAGCCGCCGCAGGCTGCCACTGGCGTATCGGGGCGCTGGTGTTAATCATTGTGATCACCATGGAGCGCTCATGGAGAGGTTCGAACGTGACCGACACATATGACGACGGCACGATCCTGTGCGGCCCCGACCGGCTGGAGATCCACTCCTACTACTTCCCATTCGGTACCAAGAGCGTCCCGTATACGCAGATCAAGGGTCTCCAACGGATCGAGATCAATGGCGTCTGGTCCGGCAAGTGGCGCATCTGGGGAACGGGCAACCCGCGGTACTGGGCCAACCTCGACACGAAGCGACCGAAGAAGAAGGCCGGCTTCCTCGTTGACCTCGGACGCAAGGTCAGTCCCATGTCACCCCCGACAAGCCCGACGCGTTCGAGTCCGTGCTCCGCGACCGAGCAGACCTCGGAGCGGGCAACGCCCGTCAGATGAAGGGTCCCTTCATCTGACCGGTCGCTCTTCGGCGCCTCGGCTTGGAACGTCGTCTCTTAACGTGATGGTTTGACGGTGCGGTCCGCACTGAGTCACGATCGCTCACGCGGTTGCAGGATGAGCTTGCAACCGGGTCATCGCAGGTTGTGCTACCCAGTGACCGCTTCGCGTGTCTTGCAGGAATAACCAAGCTGCCGGAAGGCACTTGGCCGCAGTACTTCGTGCCATGCAGTGCCACACGAGAGTAAACAGTGGTCAGTCACGGTCACTCATGAGCACAACTGACCTGTACGCGCAGGTCACCGCATACGCTGACCACGCTACAAGCAGCACCCCCTTGCTGCGAAGCTGGTCACGCGAGTTCGATTTCCGTCGCCCGCTCTCAAGCCATTAGCGGCGCCGGTAGGGCGTCGGCGCGATGCCTGATATCAACGACGAGGACTTCGTTCTTCTCCTCATCGATCTCGTACAGCACGCGCCAGTCCCGCAGGGGGCGCGCGCTCCAGGTACCATCCAGCGGGCGCGTGCCGCGGCTTCCCCAGCCGTTTCGGGTTGCGATCAGTGGTCCCGGTATGAAGTCGACGGCGGCAGCCGCCACATCCGCCGGAAGCTTGCTCGTGATAGCCCGCCGCGCTGGTGGGGCAAGAGCTATCTCATAGACGTCAGACGGCTCAGTCACGTCGCTCGTCGAGGAGAGCACGCACGGCGTCCGCCCCTCGGACGACATCACCCCGAGCCGCGGCCTCGCGCGCCTCGACACGGCGCGTACCGCCTCGGAATCGGCGAGAATCTCGACGGTCTCTTCGAGTTCTTCGAGAGCGCCGTCAGGCACGAGGTCGGCGACATGCTCTGATCGCCTTGGACCAGATGAACCACGCGTCCACGCGCCACCGAGCAGCGCTTCGCCCCAGAGGTGCGGGCTGTCGGCCAGATCCTCCAAGGTCATCTCGTACGCGGGTTCGCTCATGACTCCAGAGTAAGGCTCCGTCACACAGCCCGCCATCGACACGCGGCGTGCCCGTTGCGTGCCCGATCGGACGGTAAACCAGGGTGGTTCACGGTCACTCACGGGCAGGCGGGCACGCCGCCTGACCTGCGTTTGGGCTGATCAGCGGCCCGGTACCCGAAGCCTTCCAAGCTGGTCATGCCGGTTCGACCCGGTCGCCCGCTCTTCTTATGTCTGCGCTGGTTCCGGGCGATTTTTCGAGTGTTCGATTGGCTCGGCGGAGGGCACGTTTTTCGGGTCCGGGCCATCGAGCGGACCGCGTGCGGCCCGCCGGACATCTTGCCGGAATCGCTGCGCTGCACCGGGGCCCCGCTGGCCCGCTGGCACGACGCGCCGGGTTCCGCGCTAACGAACTTGGCCAGGCGTTCTTGCAGAGCCGGAATGATGGCCCGAGGTACGCCGACGATCCTGCGTCCGGCCCGGGTCTTGGGCGGCCCGAGGACGGCCGCGAGTCGTGGAGCGGCCTGGGTGAACGCCTGGCCAAGCTTCACCGCTCACGTCGCTGACGGCGTAGACCTGGCCGGATGATTTCATCGCACGGACGCGTCCGTGGCCGGATCGGAGGCGCAAAGGCCCCCACGTTCAAGCCGCTCCAGCCTCCTATCCGCTGTGGCGTGGGCGGCGGCCACGGTCGTAGGGGGTGTTCGGGTGTTGGCGCTCTAGATGATGACGGGCGCGGCGACGGAGCCGAGCCAACCAGAACCAGGAGCGATTGCACAGAGGGGCGGAGGGGACGTGCCCTGCATCGAGTCCTGTCACGCCCTAGACGTATTGCCAGGTACAGCCCTCACTATGCTCATGGTGATGAGAGCACGGCGGGAATCGGGTACCGGCTTTGACGTGGTCTTGGACATCGTGGTGCCGCGCGCATTCGACTGTCCCGTCGCGAGGAACGACCTGGCCTGGCTTGTAGGTCTCGGTCGCTGACGCGCTTTCGGTGCGGCCAGGTATCAGCGGCGCCGCCGCCTTCAGCAGGTCCTCGGCGAACTTCCGCTGGCTGGCAAGCAGCTGCTCGGCGAAGTCGTAGGCGCTGGCCACGGCGCCCTCTGGCTTCGCCTTCAGCAGGTCCTCGGCGAACTTCCGCTGGCTGGCAAGCAGCTGCTCGCCGAATTCGTAGGCGCGGGCCACGGCATCCTCTGGCGCGGGCACCTTGTCCCCGAAGAGCACACTAGCGGACGGCGGCTTGGGGAGATTGTCCGTGAGCGGCGCATAAACGGACGCCAGCTTCGGACTGGCTGTCCTTACGGTTTCGGCCAAGTTCCCGACCACGGCGATCACGGCTTCCTGGCTCTTACGGATGACGGCCAGGAACTCTTCCTGCCCGGAGGTGCTAGCCATTGTCTCAGCCTCCTTGTCAGCCTCTATTGAAAGATTTCCTTATCGCGGCTCATGTCCTTGCCGCCAGACATACCCAACTCCATCTACTTGCTAGCCCGGAACGCCGGAAGTACTTCAACCGCAGCCAGCGCGCCAGCGGACAATAGCCACGTCACCGCGGCCCGTGGTTCCGGCCCAGCCGAGTGCAGGCTTCCCTTCCACCCGTGCCCGCTGCGCGCACTTCCCGCCGTCGCGCTCGAAGACGGCCCGGCGCTTCTCGTGCGGGATGGTCTCACGCTTGCCCCGCACCCTGGGAGCTTGGCCTTCCTCGACGTTGAGCAGCATGTGAGCCCGCTCCAGCCGCTGCGCCGATCGTCGTTGACGGTCTCTGATCAGAGCCATTACATCTCGCTCGCCATACCGGCCTGACTCCCAGTATTACCCGGTCCTCGAACCACCACCAGACACGGCCCCCGGATCGGCCGACCGGTACCGGTTGCCTATGTTGCGGGGCGTCGAGCTGGCGGTACTGCTCCGCTTCGATGCGGACTGGCGCGCAGCAGGTTCCGACGAACCAGAAGCGGCGCCGGAACAAGAACCCGCGGTCAATGATGAATCCCGCATTCGGGTCCTGCCGCAGCTGCACGGTGGCGGATGTGTCTGCTCGGCGAGCGAAGGGAGGCGTCGCGGGCGCCCCGATGCCTCACTAAGGATGCCAGGTCCTGGTCATAGTTCCGTCTCCTCCGGGTAACCGACGGTTGCGGGCACTCCAAAGATCATCGTGCCATTAACGTGCAATTCGTCAAGGTGTCGGGGGTCAACCACGGTCCCGCAAGGTCGGCAGGACGGGCAGGTCAGGCCGGACGACACCGAGGTCATCCGAACTTACAAGCGAGGGGTCACCTCACCTACTTGAGTCTGGCCCCGGTTTCGGGGCGAAGCTGGCCGTGGCACACGTGCCACACCCCAAGACCACTGACGGTCAGCAGCGGTCAGTCCCGGTTACAAGATGCCGTCCCGCCAGCATGAACGTCGGCCCAGCTCAAGCCGCAGCCGCGCTACCGCCCTCAGGGAGGCTGGAGGACCTCATGACCGAGCGGCGCTACCGCCCGATGGGCGCCTACGCCAAGTCCAAGCGGGCCAACGTCGTCTACACGCTGGAACTCACCCGCCGCACCGCCGGAACCCCGGTCGAGGCCATCGTGGTCCACCCCGGAGCGGCGATGACCAGCCTGCAGCGCAACACCGGCGGCCCGGTACGGCTGCTTACCCCGGTGGTCGGCCGCCTGGCGATGGGATCGCCCGCAGGCGCCGCCTGGCCCTCGCTCTACGCGGCGACCAGCCCCGACGCCCGCAGCGGCCAGTTCATCGGCCCTGCCGGGATCGACCAGACCTCAGGGACGGCCAAGCCGGTGCGACTCCCTAGAACTGCCGACGATCCCGCGGAAGGCACCCGGCTGTGGCAGGAAAGCGAGCACATCACCGGTGTCACCTTCACCGTCTGATCAACGGGCAGGACCACGCGCGGCGCTATATAGCGACCGGACTCGGAGGCCCAGAGGTCGAGATGTCTGCCCGCGCGGCGGAGCAGGTTACGCCCAGTACGCGGACGGTCTTCTAATCAGTAGGTCAGGCTCACTTTGCCTCGCACCAGATCATCACGGCCTGCATCGTAGGGTGCAACAGGACGTCATCTTGGCCCGGCTGCCTCGACCAGATGTCCGGCGGCCAATCCCACCTGGCCCCGTGCTTGCCATCGCGAGAAGTCCAGGTCACGCCCACGCCAAAGTGGCTGGACACGTAGCGGCAGCGATTCGGCGCGTCGTCGGGCTCAACCAAGACAGGACGGTCAGGTCAGTTTGAGGGTTGCCACCCAGATACCATCCCGAAGCCTCAAAGGGGCAATCGCGGGCTCGTCCTGCAAAGGCAGCTCCCGGTCCAGCCTGGCCAGGACCTGTCCGGTTATGGCCCGGGCCTCGGCCTCGCTAGCTGCCTCGATGGCAAACCGCACCGTCAGCGGCCAGTGCGCCTCTCGCTCGGCCGGGGTAATGGCCCCAGCGGAATCGTCCTGGCTCACGACCGCTCCATTTTGTGTGATGGATCGGAGCCTACCGACGTGCGGCCCGGCGCAGGGCAGCTCGGGCACAGCGCCCGCTGGTCAGGTTGCGGCGCTCAGCGGATGTATCTCATCAAGGACCACCCCAAGCCGGTCCTTCTCGATCTCCAGGTCGTAGCGCGTCTGCAGGTTCATCCAGAACCGCTCCGAGGTCCCAAAGTAACGAGCCAGCCGCAGCGCCGTGTCGGCACTGATGCGACGCTGACCGTGCACGATCTCGTTGATCCGCCGGGCCGGGACACCGATCTCCTTCGCCAGCCGGTACTGGCTCACGCTGAGGGGATTGAGGAACTCCCCGAGCAGGATCTCGCCCGGATGCACCGGCGGTACGTGCCCGATGGGACGGTAAACCCCGGTAGCTCGCGGTCACTCAGGGCGTGCGGGCACGCCGCCGACAACCGAACATGTCCGTTTCGTTCAATCCTGCGGCCAGGAGCATCCAGCATGATGGCGGCATGGCTTCGGAATCCTGGCACATCAGCGAGCGCATCGACCGTCCCGCCGACCAGGTATACGCCTACGTCTCGAACCCGGCTAATCTGCCGCGATGGGCTCCGGGACTGGGGAATTCCGTTGAGGAGGTCGACGGGCAATGGTTCGTCGACACCCCGGCGGAACGCGTCCGCCTCGCCTTCGCCCCACGGAACGATCTCGGGGTGCTCGATCACTACCTCACGCTGAATTCAGGTGCGATCATTTACGTCCCGATGAGGGTGATCGCGGACGAGAGCGGTTCCGAGGTGGTGTTCACGGTACGCCGCCGCCCGGGCATGACCGAGGACGAGTTTAAAGCAGACGGCGATGCCGTGGCCGCCGACCTCGCACGGCTCAAGCGCGTACTTGAGGAGCCACGGTGACGGGGTGACGACCCGGTCAAGACGGCCCTTCTGGCGTGATGCGGGCGCCGGTCACCTCGTCCTGTTTCCTTCAGATCGGAACGAACCCGCGGTGTGGGTGCTCGGCCTCGACGGCTTCGGCGGAGGACCCATCCTGCTCGCCATGACCTTTCACACCTCAGCGCCCCGCGTCCCCAACGGCGGAGCCGCCGACTGGCTGCTCGATCTGCTCCGGCACGAAGGTGGCCATGGTCAACTCCTTCCCCTGTCAGCGGGCCAGGAAAGAATGTGCGCCTGGCCGCCCATGTACGGCATCGTGGGCGATAAGCCGACTGCTATGAGCTGAAGGGGACCAGACGTGTCCAATACGACGGGGACGTCTGGCCGCCGCACTGGGGGCGCGGATGCGGGACCGGACGGTGTGGGCAGCGGCTTCTTCGCCGCACTAGGGCGGGCGGTGGTGCGGCATCCGTGGCGGGTGATCGCGCTGTGGGTGATCGCCGCCGTCGCGATCATCGCCACTGCACCCGCGCTGCCCACCACGACCAACGAATCCAGCTTTCTGCCCAGCAACTACGAGTCGATCCGCGCATCCAGCCTGCAGGACAAGGCGTTCCCGCAGGCCGGGCACGTGAGCGCGGACGCGGCGATCATCGTGTTCGCCCGGGCCGACGGCGGGAAACTGACCAGCGCCGACGCCGCGAAGGTGGCCTCGGTCGCGGCCGCGCTCAACTCGCGGCACATCAAGAACATCCTGGCCGTCACGGCGGGCCCGGCCTCGCCGAACAAGCTGGTGCAGACGGCACTGATCTCGATGGACAACAGCATTCTCAACGGCACGTCGAATGCGGCGGGCGACGCCATCAAGGTGCTGCGCGCGGATATCAAGCCGCTGATGCAGGGTAGCGGCCTGTCCGAGGGCGTGACCGGGACGGCAGCGCAGCAGCTGGACAGCCAGCAGTCCGGGAACAAAGCGGAGAAGATCGTCACGCTCGCCACGCTGGTCCTGATCCTGATCCTGCTGCTGTTGATCTTCCGCAGCCCGATCATCGCGCTCCTGCCGCTGATCGTGATCGCGATCGTCTCCCAGGTCGCGACCGGGCTGATCAGCGCCGTCAACACCGCGCTCCACCTGAACGCGGACAGCTCGGTCACCACGCTGCTGATCGTGGTGCTGTTCGGCATCGGGACCGACTACATCTTGTTCCTCATGTTCCGCTATCGGGAACGGCTGCGCCTCGGCGAGGACCCCAAGCAGGCGATGGTGACCGCGGTGACCCGGGTCGGCGAGGTCATCGCATCGGCGGCCGGGGTGGTCATCGTCGCGTTCCTCGCACTGCTGCTGTCCACGCTGAGCCTGTTCCGGTCGCTGGGGCCGACGCTGGCGATCGCCGTGGCGGTCACCCTGGTCGCCGGGCTGACCCTGGTTCCCGCGGTGGTGTCGCTGCTGGGCCCGCGCGTGTTCTGGCCATCCAAGGCATGGCAACGGGAGCCGAAGGGAACCAGGTTCGCCGCCATCGGCCAGGCCGTCGGGCGGCGGCCCGCCGTATTCGCGGCCGTCTCCGGCCTCGTCCTCGTCGTACTGGCGATCGGGGCGCTTGGCTTCAAGCCCACGTTCGACCTGGCCTCGGCCGGGATCTCGTCCAGCGCCGAGTCCGTGACCGCGCTGAAAACCCTGGAAAAGGGGCTGCCGCCGGGCGCTACCGATCCGACCGAGATTTACCTGCATGCCACGTCCGGCTCCCTGTCGCCGTCGCAGGTCACTGCCTACGGTGCCAAGCTCAAGACCATGCCGGGAGTCGGCGCGGTGGCGCAGCCGACGGTGAGCAAGGACGGGTCCACCGCCGCCTACACGGTGACGCTGTCCTACAACCCAGACTCCACGGCCGCGGTGAACGTGCTCAAGAACCAGTTGCGGCCGGACGCGCATGCGGCCGCGCCGTCGGGCACCTACGCGCTGGTGGGCGGCACCACAGCGGTGTTCGCCGACATCCAGCGGGCCGTCAACCACGACTACATGGTCGTGTTTCCTGTCGCCGCGGTGATCATCCTGCTCATCCTGGGGCTGCTGCTGCGCAGCGCGGTGGCACCGTGGTACCTGATGATCTCGGTGGGGCTCGGATTCGGCGCGACGCTGGGCGCGTCGGTGCTGGTGTTCCAGACCCTCGCCGGCCAGGCCGGCCTGGTGTTCCTACTGCCGATCTACATGTACCTGTTCGTGGTGGCGCTGGGCACCGACTACAACATCCTCATGATCGCGCGGCTGCGCGAGCAGGCCAGGGACGGGATGAATCCGCACGACGCCGCCGCGCACGCCATCCGCCAGTCGGGGCCGACGATCGGGGCGGCGGGACTGATCCTGGCCGGCACCTTCTCATCGCTGACCCTGGCCGGGAACACGATTCTGACCCAGGTGGGGTTCGCGGTCGCCTGCGGCATCGTGCTGGCGGCGTTCGTTATGTCGATGTTCTTCTCCCCGAGCCTCACCGCGCTCATCGGCAACCGCGCCTGGTGGCCCGGCCATGGCGACCGCGAGCGCACGCTGCTGACCCAGACCACAGGACCGTAGATCCGCCGTTCCGCTCATTCCAACGCAGGCCAGCTGGACTGGATGCCGTCGGCATTCCCGGCGCGCGCTCTTCTGGCAGCGAGTTCCGCACCGTCGACATCGCTTGTATGACGAATTGTGATACAGTGTCTGCATGGCATCAGCTATCAGCGTGCGTCTCGATCCTGAGGCGCTACGAGCGCTAGCCCTGCTTGAGGCGACCGGTCTCAGCAGATCCGAGGCGATTCGCCGCGCGATCCTTGACAGTGCTGCCCGACTACAGCGCAAGGCCACCCTTGCCGCGGAGGTCGCAGCACTTGAGGCTGATGAGGACGATCGGCGCGAGATGCTCGATGTCGCAGCTCTCATGGAGAGCATGCGTGCTGCGGGGTGACGTTCACGAGTTCCGCCCTGCGCGCGGAACGGGCCACGAACAGCGCGGCCGTCGATACGGAGTGATCGTCCAGGCCAACGAACTGCTCCCACGCTCGGTGGTGCTCGTCGCGCCTACGTCTCACACCGCCAGGGCGGCATCGTTCCGTCCTGAGATCGAGTTGCTCAACGAGACCAGCCGCGTCCTGGTGGAGCAAGTCGGAGCCATCGACGCGGGACGGCTTGGAGACCTTGTGGCCCGGGTCACCCCCGAAGAGCAATGGGGCATCGACGAAGCCCTCACGACCGTCCTAGGACTTCGCTAAAACGTTGGACAGCTAACGAGGCGCGCCCGTTACGTCCGCGATCGGACGGGCCTGGCCGCCGAACTGAATGAGGCGATCAGCCAAGCAGTCACCGGGCTGCGCACGGCCGGTTGCCGCTCGACCGAGATCGCAGCCCGTCTCGGAGTCACCCGCCAGGCGGCCCCGCAACGGTGGGGGGTCACGGCGCCAGCCTGAACGGCGGGTACCGATCGGTGACCAGTACAAACGCGTAGGCGGCGACCCGGTTATGCCAGCGGAATACACCTTCGATGAAGCTGAATACGCCACGCGGATAACGGCCGGTGAACAAGATCGCGAACCAGGTCACGATCACCGCGACGAACGCGGCGATTTCCAGGAAGAAAAGCACGATGTAGTGCGGGATGGCCAGCAGCCATTTGATCAGCGGCAGCCACCGGTTGAGGTCCGTGGCCGCGTCCGGATAGGCGTAATCAAGCTGGACCCACTGGTGGTCATCGGTGGACGGATACCTGTCGTTCATCAGGGCCAGGAAGGTCCACACCCGGTTGATGAAGCGCTGCAATTCCAGGTTCCAGTCGAACCACCACCGGGGGTACTTTTGCCTGAACAAGATCATCAGCAGCGGGCCGAAGAACAGCAGGCCGCCTGCGCCCGCGGGGCCGTAGTACGTGGTGGAGTGGTGGAGTGTGGAGTTGCTTCCCGCGGATTCCCAGGTCGCGCCCGAAACGGTGCCGAGCACGATCGCGATCGGGATGATCACGAAAATCCGGAAGAACGAGGTCAGCCGGTTGAGCGGCCGGTCCGGGTACTCGACGGCGAACTGAACAGGATACTGAGCTGGGAACGGACCCTGATTCGTGGTCATAATGCCCTCCTAGTGGCCGGTTCCCGCATGCATACCCCTTGTCGCGCAACCTCAATAATCGGCGCATCCGGTTCGGCGGGCGCCCGCATGTAAACGTCACGGAACGGTGAGGTACCGGCCGGACGCTGGCTATGTCGCGCTAGTTCGATGCGTCAGAACGCTACGGCTCGAACAGCTGACGGATTTCGATCTCGCCCACGGCGCCGTACTCGCCGGGGTAGATCCGCGAAAGTGCCTCGAACGGCACACGCTTGGCCCATTCGACGGCCTCGTCCATCGACTTGACTTGGAGGATCCAGTAGCCCGCGACAAGCTCCTTCGACTCGGCGAACGGCCCGTTGATGACAGTACGGTTCCCCCCGGAGAACTTGACCCGCCTCCCCCCGGCGCTCGGGTAAAGCCCCGAGAGGTCGAGGAGCACTCCGGCCTCCTTGAGCTCATCGTTGTACCTGCCCATCGCGGCGAGGAGTTCCTCGCTGGGCGCTGCGCCCGGTTCCGGGTCCCCTTTGATCATCAACATCACCCGCATGTCCTGCTTCCTTCCCGCATAAGCCCGGCCACGGACGGTCTCAATCGAGTGTGCACCCTGACCCCGCGCGTGCGTCGGACTGAGTCGAGGTGAGCCGAGTATGTCCATGCCCCCGACAGGCACTAGCAGTCTGCTATCACAGGGCCGTGCCGCGCATGACCAGATTTAGTCGGACTCATCGGCCGGCGCCGGTCGGACAATCAGACCGGGGACCCCGCTCCTGGAAGCGGCAAAGTAGACGGCCACGATGGCGTCGATCGCGAATGATGCCATGGGGCTGAGGAAGGCCGCGGCGATCGCGATCAGGTAGACGAGGCCGCCTAGGAGGCCACTGAATAAAGAGGGCTGCGGATGGGACGTCTGCCGGCCGTGTGCTGGATGATCTGGGATGATTGCCACATGCAGGGTAGGGAACGGGCGGATCGGCAGTTACTGGATGCTGGCGCGCTGGTCGGGCATCTGGTGCCGGCGGGGAGCATGTTCGCGTTCCTGGCCGCGCACCGGCAGGAACTGTTCGGTGATGAGGACTTCGCGGACTTGTTCCCGTCAGGGAAAGGCCGGCCGTCGGCCCCGGCGAGTGTGATGGCCTCGGTGATGGTGCTGCAGGTGCTGCACGATTACTCCGACGCGGAGGCTGCGGAGGCGGCCCGCTGTGACCTGCGGTGGAAGGCGGCGTGCGGGTTCCCGCTGGATCATGGGGGGTTTGATCCCTCGACGCTGGTGTACTGGCGGCGGCGCCTGGCGAAGTCGGGCCGGCCCCACCGGATCAGCGATGCGGTCAGGAAGGTGATCGGGGAAACCGGGGTCTTGAAGGGCAAGCGCCGGCGCGCGGTGGATTCCACGATCCTGGCTGATGCGGTGGCCACCCAGGACACCATCACCCAGCTGATCGCCGCGATCCGCCGGGTGGGCCGGGTGGTGCCCGGGGCGGCGGGGCAGATCACGGTGGTGTGCACCGGCCACGACTACTCCCAGCCTGGTAAGCCGCAGATCGACTGGGATGACCCGCAGGCGAAGGACGCGCTGGTCTCAGCGCTGGTGAACGACGCGAACGCGCTGGTCGCCGTGCTGGCGGAGCGTGAGCTGGATGAGCAGGCCGCCTCGGCGGTGGGGCTGCTGGCGCTGGTCGCCGGGCAGGACGTTGAGCCCGCTGAGGGGTCGGACGGGACGGATGGGCGGTGGCGGATCGCCCGCAAGGTCGCTGCGGGGCGGGTCATCTCTACGGTGGATCCCGATGCCCGGCACACCCGCAAGTCGCCGGAGAACCGCCGTGACGGGTACCGTGCCCATGTCGTGGCGTGCCCGGAGACCGGGATCATCACCGGGGAGCAGCTGACCCGGGCCTCGGGGGAAGAAAACAGCGACGCCGCCCTGGCCGCGCAGTTCCTGGCTGCTCACGTCGCTGACGGCAGCCCGCCGTGTGAGTGGTACGCCGACTCGGCCTACGGCACCGGGGACCTGCGCAAGGCGGTGCACGAGGCCGGGCATGCGGCAGTGATCAAGCCCGGGCCGCTCAAGCCCGCGGTCGAGGGCGGGTTCACCCTGGACGATTTCGCTGTCGATGAGGCCGCCGGGACCGTGACCTGCCCGGCCGGGCTCATCCGGCGCATCAGCGCCCGCCGTAACGTGACCTTCGGTGCCGCCTGCCGCGGCTGCCCGCTGCGGGCTCGCTGCACTACCTCCAAGACCGGGCGGGCCCTGATTCTGCACGAACATGACGCGCTGCTGCGTGCCGCCCGCGCCGGCTGGGCTGTCTCGCCCGGGCCACGCGAGGACTACAGGAAGTACCGGCCCAACATCGAACGGGTGATATCCCAGATCGCCAGCCGTGGCGGACGGCGCCTCAAACTCCGCTACCTCGGCACCACCCGCAACAACGCCTGGCTCAGCAACCGCACCGCTGCCCTCAACCTGCGCAACCTCCTCAGCCACGGCCTGGCCTTCGATAACCGGGCATGGGTGCTCGCCTGACCACCAGCCGCCATCGGGCCCGCTTGCAGTTACCCCGCCAAGCCTGCCAGGCTGGCCCTGGCGGGAAGAGCGACCACGTTGCCGGCCCAAAGGGCCTGGCCTACTGCCGCACAGACGGCCTTGTCGGCGCTCTTCCCGCCCCCGATCACCCTTTATTCAGTGGCCTCCTAGCAGTGCCCGGCGCGCCCCAGCGGGGAATGCGGGGCGGGCGGGCTCGGCGACCAACTCCGGGTGGGCCGCAAGATAGCGCCATCCCCAGCCAAACGTCAGGCCCATCATGAGCATCGTGGCCGCGTACAGGACCGCTGCCGCCCGTGCTTCGGACACCGACTGGTTGGCGTAATCCGCGGCGAGCGCAGTGGGCCACGGGATGATGGAGATGAACAGCAGAAAGGCCAGGGTCCGCTCCAGGAATCGCCGGTTGATGCCGCGAACGGCGCTCATCATGCCGTGATGCTCGATCCACAGGATGCCGATCGTGAGGAACGACACCAGGTAGGCCACGTACGAAGGCCAGGCGCGAAGCAGATCATGGACGAGCTGCGCGGAGTGGGCAGGCCGAGGAAGGTCCAAGACCAGCAAGGTCAGGGCGATGGCGAAGACGCCGTTGATGAGCGCGTGAAGTCTGCCTGGCCCCAAAGCTGGTCACCCACTTCGTTAGCTAGCGCGAGTTGACGCGACACGCGGGTAATGGCCCGGCGGCACGCCTTCCAAGCTGGTCATGCGGGCCAGGGTAAGGGAAACCCCAGGCCGCGAACGGGGGGTGTCATGTGGCCCATCGGAAGGTGAATCGGTCTGGTCCGCGATCACCTAAGGGAACGGGTTCGCTATCTATCACCTTTCGGCCAAATGGGGCGGCTCGGGCAGCATCATCCCGTAAACCAGATGTCTGGTCCGGCGCGGTTGATGAGATGCGCTTCCGGCCGCGCGAGCGGGTCTTGCCGGGTTCAAAAGAACTTGATGCCAACGGTCCGAAGCCGGTTCCGGTGGATGCGCACTGCCCTGTCGGCTGCGTCGGGTGACACGAGGTCGCCCCAGGCTCCTGCGGCCGCCTGCCCTAGCGCCAGGAGCGCCTCCACCTCGTCGTGGCCGAGCCCGGCTCCCTGAACGAGGCGCGTGCCGAACCCGATGTGCCAGCGCTCGTCACGGAGGACCAACTCCACCCCCCGACGAACGCCCGGAAGCCCGACGGGCAGCCGGTCGAGCGTGTCGAGCATCGCATTCTGCCCAGCCAGGAGCACCGTGCCCTCGAGCACCATGTGGTACAGCCCGACCGCGGCGGCCAGACCCTTGCGGTCCTCGGCGAGGCGCAGGGCAGTGGCCGGGAGGCGCTCCTCGAACAGGGCGACGAGCTCCGGACTGACGAGGGTGCGGAGAACGTCCAGCCGAGCCGCGATGTCGGCGCCCGGGACGGCCGCGACCTCGGCCGCGACACGGTTGAAGAAGCGGGCGTGGCGGTGCTCGTCACGGGCCTGCGCGCGGAAGCAGGCCGCAACCGAGTCGTCGGAGGCTGCGGCCTGGAAGGAACCGAGGTGCCCCGACACCGCCGACTCGGCGATGCAGAAGCCCGCGATCAATCCGATTACCTGGGCGTTTTCGGCGTCGTCGAGACCCGGCCACGCCCGCTTGTCGGGCCCGAAATCGATAGTCGCCTCATCCCACTGCAGCGTCTCGGCGAGTATCACGAAGCTGTCGTATCTGGTGAACATGAAACGGTTTCCCCAGCCCTCCAGGATCTCCTCTCCGCACCGGTTCCCCGGCACGTGCGTCTTACTTTGGAGCGTAACCGCGGTCGCCTGGCATGACGAGATCTCCAGGCGTCAGCGCCGGGCGGGCTACCGCTGCGTTCAGCCTTCAGGGGAGGCACACGAACCCGCGGGCCGTCGTTAAGGGCCTTGACTATCGGCATCCATTGTCGCTGGTGTCGTCTGGGTCAGCAGGACGACCCCGATACACATCACGGCGAATGCGACCGCCGCCACAGCCAAGATGGCGGCGTTAGGCAGGAAATGCTCGTCGAACAGCCACACACTCAAGGCGATACTGACAAGCGGGTCGATGATCACCAAGAACGGCTGGGAACTCCGCAACGGTCCAACGTGCAGCGCCGCCTGTTCCAGCAAGACGCCGGCGACGCCGCTCACCGCAAGGGCGTATACCGGCCAATGCAGGAACATTCCGCCCACCCCGAACTGGGTGAACGTGTCTGTCACGGTCTTTATGAAGACGGCCACGAGCGCCCACATGACCGCGGCCGCAGAGGCGTAGAGAGCGGCGCGCCGGCCCGGAGATCCCCACTGCGCCAAGGCGGCCAGGGCGGCCGCAGCGACCGTGCAGCTCGCAGCGGCCACGATCCAGTGGTGACTGGTCGGAGTGGGCCGGCCGCCCCTGGGTTCCCCGGCGACGAGGAACACGGCCAGGCCCGCACACGTCAGAACGCCGCCGCCCCACGTGACCGGGCGGATGGACTGGTGCAGCCAGAACTGGCGCAGCACGAGCGCGAAAATGAGCTCGGTGACCAGGAGCGGCTGCACGACCGAAACCTGGCCGTTGTGCAGAGCGAGGGCCTGGAACAAGAATGATCCAGCCAGGGCCACCCAGCCCAGGAGCCACAGTGGATTGCGGAACAGGTAGAGGACCAGGCGCCAGCCCGAGTCCCGGCGTGGATCCGCGGTGCTGGCGATGTGCTGCATGGTGACACTGACCGCGTTGGACAAGGCGGTCAGCAAAGCGAAGAGGATTACCACAGCGAGCTGAGTGTGATCGCCAAGCCGATGAGAACCAGGTTAAGCACCGCGGTCGCCCGCCCTCTCCCATCCAGCCGAGGGTCCTTGCCCCCGACTCTGCCCGGGCGGTCTTCGGAGTGTCGTCACCCTGGCGGGGTAATCGTTGGCTGCTGGCCGGACCGGCTGGGCCGGTCCCCGGGACGTCGAATTTGTAGGCCAGGCCGGCCTGCGGCCGGAGGACTTGAAGTGGGCCGTGGCCGGTCCAGTAGGCGACCTGGAAGTATAGCCCGTCGGTAGCGATGATCCACAGGCCCGAGCCATCCGCAGCCCAGCGCGCGGCGACGACGTCGCTGGAACCTGCCGGGAATGCGCCAACGACTGCGGGCAGGTTGGCCACCGGTATCGGCCCGCCCGGGAGACGCACCAGCGTACGGGCGCTGATGTCCGCGACGTAGACGGAGGCACCGGCCACCACCCCCTGGTGATCGATGATGTCGAGCGGAAGAGCGAAACGCCGGCCGGCCGGGTCGAAATCTGACGTGTCGTTGGGATCGATCACGGTGCCCGGCGGCAGGGCGATCTGCGTGCCCGGACGGCCCCGCAGATCGGTGATGTGCAGCGGGCAGCCGGCCGCGCAGGTCGCAGCCTGCCAGGCCACATCATCCGCATCGGCGCCCGCGATGACCGCGTTCCCCGGGACGCCGGTGGGCTCGGCGGCGCCGTTCGACGCGTCGATGAGCACCAGCTTCTGGTCGGGACCGCGGACGAACAGGCCGCGGACGGTGGCGGCGACCAATGCCCGGCTCCCCAGGTCGCGGGGCCCGGTCAGCCGGTGGCCATCCTCATCGACGAGCCACGCAGGGCTGCCCGCCGGCCCATTGCCCCAGGGCGGCGCGGCCTGCTCGACCCAGATGTCGCGGCGGTTGGGGGCCAGAGCCATGTAGTTCGCCCGGGCGATGATGCGCGGGGCGCCGGTACCCGACGCGCTGACGGGGACGAAGATGACGTCTCCAATGTCGGGAAGGCCCGCTGAGCCATGGCTGAAAATAAGCGCGACGATACCGCCGGCCGCCGAGGTGATCTGCTGCACCGCAGGATCGGAGCCGAGCGGATCGCCTGCCGCCGCCGCACCCAGCAGCACGGTGGTCAGCGAGGCGGGCGCCCGGCCCCCGACAGTCAGCAGCCGAAGTTGGTCGCCGCCGAGGAACAGCCTGGTGCTGGGCGCGCCGCCCGGCGGCAACGGAGTTCCGTGCAGCATTGACGGCGCCGTCAGGGCCACGGCTGACGGTGCTGCCCGGGCCCTGGGGCGCGGCGGATGGTGGGAACCAGCCAGGATCAGATGGATGGCGGCGGCACTGACGATGAGCACGGCAGCCGTCACGCCGGCGATCAGCCGCCCGGGCCGCCCGCGGCGGCGATCACGATCACGGCCGCCGCTGATCACGTCGGAGACCGGCTCGTCAGGCACAAGGCCAACGTACAGTTGGCACGGGAGGGAACCAGCCGGCTTACGGCGCGGCTCACTTACCGGAGGGAGACCACGATGGTCTTCGCCCCGCCGGGGCCACTGCGGCGCGATGAATTCGGCGCAGCCAGTTCGTCTGAGCTGACGAGAATCACCGTTCTGAGACTGATGGGGAGCTGACATGGAGGACATCGACCTGTCACGTGCCGTCGGCACCGAGTTCGCGGCCCTCGCCGACCTGCTCGGCTCCGCCACCGAGGCACAGTGGGACACTGCCTCGCTCTGCGAGGGCTGGCGAGTACGCGAAGTGGTCGCGCACATGACCATGGCCGCGCGGTACTCCGAGCCGGAGTTCATGGCCGAGCTGGACCGCTGCGACTTCGACTTCGGGCGCCTGTCCAACAAGATCGCCAGCCGGGACGCCGAGCTGCCCACGGCTGAGCTGGTCGCCAACCTGAGCTCCGAGGTGATGCGCAACTGGACGCCGCCGGGCGGCGGATGGCACGGCGCACTGTCCCATGTGGTCATCCATGGCCTCGACGTGACGGTACCGCTCGGGGTGCCGCGGCGGTCGCCGGACGACACCATCCGGGTGGTCCTCGATGACCTCACCGCGGGCGGCGATCACAACCCATTCGGCATCGATGTCGCGGGGCTCAGCCTGCAGGCCACCGACATCGACTGGTCGTATGGATCGGGCCCGCCGCTGCGCGGGCCGGCTGAGGATCTGGTCCTGGTGCTCAGCGGCCGGAGCGGTAGGGTCGCCGGGTGGGAAGAACGGATGCGGCACCGGTGAGCCGCTCTTTACTCTGGGGAGACGACAGTGCGCCGGGTCGAGGTCGACGGGGTGGCTACCGAGTACGAGGTCACCGGGGACGGGGCGCCGCTGGTACTGCTGCACGGGTTCCCCGACTCCGGCCGGGTCTGGCGGAATCAGGTGCCGGAGCTGGCCCGGGCCGGGTTCCAGGTCGTGGTCCCCGATCTCCGCGGCTACGGGCGGTCCGGTAAACCCGGGGACGTCCAGGCCTACTCGCTGCCGCTGCTGGCCGCAGACGTCGCGGCGGTCCTGGCCGACCTCGGCATCTCCCGGGCCCACGTGGTCGGCCACGACTGGGGCGCCGCCCTGGCCTGGGGGCTCGCCTCGCTGGCGCCCAACAGCGTCGACCACCTGGCCGTGCTGTCCGTCGGTCATCCCGCCACCATCCTCCGCACCGTCCAGCAGCGCGAGAAGTCCTGGTACATGCTGCTGTTTCAGTTCCCCGGCGTCGCCGAGCGCTGGCTGACCGAGGACGGCTGGGCCAACTTCCGGACCTGGGCCGGGCACCCCGACGCCGAGCAGGTGATCGCCGACCTGGAAGCCAACGGCTCGCTCACGCCCGGCCTCAACTGGTACCGGGCCAACCTGCCGCCCCGCGCGTGGGCGGGACCGCCGCCCGCGCTCCCGCCCGTGCAGGCTCCGGTGATGGGGGTCTGGAGCAGCAACGATAGGGCCTTGACCGAAATTCAGATGACCGACTCCGCCGCGCAGGTCGCGGGCCCGTGGCGGTACGAGCGCCTGGACGGGCCCGGTCATTGGATGCAGCTGGACGCACCGGAGCAGGTGAACGCCCTGCTGCTGGACTTCCTCACGCCTTAACGGGCAGCTGGACGCGCCGGGGCGCCAGCCTGACCTCGGGTGGCGCACCGGTCAGCCGAGCTTGCGGAGCCCCTCCAGGACCCGGCGAAGCAACTCGGGGGCCGGCGCCGTGGAGTCGGCGTCGCTGGTTCCAGGGCCGAGCTGGCCGTGCACCATGGAGCCGGGCTCACGCTGCGGCAGCGGGCTGGGCTGGCGCGGACTGGGCTGGCGCGTGGGCTGCGGGCTGGCGCGGCGGCGGGAGCGCCACCGGGACCGAGCCGGGAGGGCGGGACCGGGCCGCGGGCGGGCGGCCGGCGGGTACGGACGGGGGCCTCGCTATCCGGGGCCGGCTGGCCGGGATCGGGCCGCATACACCCGCCCGGACCAGCTCGCCCACGCACTCGACGGTCTCGTACAGCGCGAGACCGCAGCGCCACGCCAGATCCTGGGCGGATCGTGTCCCATCGATCTCGCCGGCGACAGCCGACTGCCGGGGTGTCAGCACGGCCGACGCCGGCGTAACCGCACGCAATTGCAGAGCAGCGGTGTACGCCAGACCCTGCCGCGCCATGCGCTCGGCCCGGTCGGCCGCCTCGGCCCGGACCACATCCACCGGCAGCCGGAAATATGACCCGGCCCAGTGCGCACCGGGAACGTGAAATCGGATATCCGAAACGGATGATTCGCCGACGACCGGAACTAAAAAAACGAGGACGGCGTCCACGACGGCCGAGCGCACAATGGCTTGCAACTGGTCCGCGCCGATGGCGCGGCGCCGAAGCAGCAGCGCCCCCATATCACGATCCGGCTGATCGCCATCGTGCAGCAGATGACCCATTTCACCGCTCGGCCGCAGCAGATAGGTGAGGCGGGCAACCAGATCCGGAACCTGGGACGTGCGAGCGAACGTGATATGGCCCCGGTCAAGGTAAATGGTCCCGGCCGGGTTCCCATCGATCTCCAGGACGCCGGAAGCGCGCTGCACGGCGAGGCTCTGCAGGACTGCAGTGACCTGCGGACCCGTTGGCGCATCTGATTTGGTCAACCGGAATCACTCCCCCACCGTGGCTCCTCGTGCATCAGGACATCGCCAGGATTGCCTGGAACAAACGGCCCATAATGCATGAGGCACGGATATCCACCGGAACTGGTCACCCATCCCTACGTCCGCTCGGTGCTGCGATCTCGGTGAGTCAAGTGTACTGATGCGGCGCGCTGGCCAACCCGCGATTCAGACGGCATTTAATGGTGATCACGGTTTGCTCGGGATCTTTTATGACAAGCAGGACAGGAGGACGGATCGCGTGAACATTGAGGCAGCTTCCGAGGAAGCCATGACCATTGACGGCACGGTCAGCGTCTCGTCGGTCGGGCCCGTCGGCCGCTGGCCGCCGGCTGACCGCTAGCTTATCTGGCGGACATGCGCTATGCAATTGCACAGCCGGGTCCTGCCCGGTGCAGGCCGCGAGGCGGGCGGCGTTACCGTGGTGGGGGCGAAAACGCTTGGCCAGCGTCAGCGAGGTGACCCCATGCCCGGGAACGCAGAAGAACCAAAACGAGTTTTCGGCCTGCCCGGCGGGCAGGACCGGTATCGGCCGCCGCGCCGGGAGCCACAGCGCGTCCTCGGCTTCCCGGTGGACTGGTTCGGCGGCGTTGACGTCGAGTTCTTTCGTTCCTTCGTTCATCCCATCCGGGCCTACCGGCGCTGGGACAGGCGTCGCCGGTTGGGGGCGTACGCGCTGGACGAGGACGTTGACCGGCGGCGCTAGCCACGTCGCAGGAGTCATCCGGCCCGGACGGGGCGGACGCCGCCCGCTCGCCAGCGCCGCTAATGAGGGCAGGTGGTTAGGGTGGCGCGTCAGGGCAGGTCATGTTCGGCCGCCGCGGCCTCCAGTTCGGTCTTCTCGGCCTCGGCCACCCGGGTCTCCGCCGCCACGTCGATCGAGCGGGCCAGCACGTAGTACAGGATCCCGGCCACCGGCAGCCCGATGAAGAACGAAATGTCCGCGCCGCCCAGCGCCTTGGCCGCGGGGCCCTCGTACAGCGTGCCCACGTTGAAGAACGGGGCCATGGCGGCGAAGCCGACGATGTAGGCGACGAGGCCCCGCCAGCCCCAGCGGCCGTACAGGCCATGGGGGTTGAAGATCTCCGCGATCGCGTAGTGGCCACGCCGCACGATGTAGTAGTCGACCAGGTTGACGGCGGTCCACGGGATGAACAGGTAGAGGATCAGCAGCAGGAAGTTGTTGAAGTTGCCCAGGAAGTTCTTCGTCGCGGCGAGCGCACCGATGAGCGAGAGCGCCGCCGTCAGGGCCACGGTGACGACGCGGATGCTCAGCGTCGGCCGGACCCGCTTGAACGAGTCGATCGCGCTGATGAGCGTGAGCGAGCCGCCGTACATGTTCAGCGCGGTCACAGAAACCAGGCCAAGGGCGGCCAGGATCAGCACGACCGCGCCGAACCCGTCGAAGACGTGGTTCCCTACCGCATTCAGCTCGGCGATGCCGGTGCCGTCGAAGTTCTTGCCGGCCCAGGCGGCCAGGACCGCGCCCACGATCATCATCCAGCCGCCGCCGATGGCCGAGCCCCAGTAGGTCCAGTTGAACGTCTGGCGCACGCCGACGCTGGGCGGCATGTAGCGGGAGTAGTCAGAAACGTAGATCGCCCAGCTGATCTGGTAACCGGCCACCACGCCGAACTGGCCGAAGAACGGGCTGGCCTTGAAGGTCCCGAGCGCGAACGTGCCCGCCGGGTAATGGATCAGGAACAGCGTGATCGTGAAGATGCCGAAGATCAGGATCATCGCGTAGGTCAGCCACTGCTCGGCCCGGTGAATGAGGTCGTAGCCGACCAACGCGATCACGAGGGCTACCGCGGTCACGATGACGACCCACAGCTTGGTACTGCCGTGGGCGGTCGTACTCATCGCCTCGCCGCCGAGAATGGTGTTGAACACGTTGAAGCCCGCGTACTGAACATAGGCGAAGAGCCAGACCAGCAGCGCGCCCAGGTACCCGAACTGGGGCCGGGACTGGATCATCTGCGGCAGGCCCAGTTGCGGTCCCTGCGCGGAGTGGAATGCCATGAACAGCGTCCCGACCAGCGTGCCGATCACGATGGCCAGCACCGACCAGAAGAGCGAGGCACCTTCGCTGATGCTGATCAGGCCGACGGCCAGCGTGGCAATCTGCGCGTTAGACATGAACCACAGCGGTCCGAGGTGCCAGACCCTGCCGTGCCGTTCATTCAGCGGTACGTAGTCGATTGAGCGGACCTCAATACCGCTCAAACGCGGCTGCGTGTTCGTCATGCAGACACTCTGACGCGACTTGAGCGTTAACGGAATAACTTGTGGCCAGCAAGTTCATTACGAAACAGCAGTTTTACCTGCCGATGTCAGCCCAGCTCCCGGGGGCGGGCCGTTACCGCGCCGAGCTCCACGGGCCAGGGCATAGCGCGGGCGGCTGGACCGGGATGGGCGCAGCGGACAGCGGCGGCTCCCGGAAGCGGTAGAGCAGAATCGAGCCGTCGAGCACGCCGACCGGGCACCACCGCCGGAGCCAGGCCAGCGAGGAACGGTTGGTGCTGTTGAGCGCGGTCACCGACACCGCGACCCAGCCGGAGATCCCGGCCGGGGCGGAGCCGGGCAGCGCGCGGGCACCGGGAATGGCGGCCGGAGTTATGCCACGGGGGCCGAAGTACACGATCCAGGGATGGTGACGTTTGCTCCATGCGCTGAGCGCGTACAGGCCCTGCCCCCAGTCGATGTTGGAGTCCGTCACCGCCCGGTACGCGGGCCGGAACGGCCTGGTTGTCCAGGCCAGGGAATCGGGAAAGGACCAGATGGTGGCCAGGAGCGCCAGCGTGAGCAGGCCCGCCACGCTGGCCTGGACCAGGTGCCGCGGCCGGGGGCGCAATGCCGTCACCGCGGGCACCAGGGCGCCGGCCAGCACGGCCCACAGCGCCATGACCGGGAGCAGGTAGCGCAGGCCAATATCGCGGGGCATGGTGAGCGTGAACGCGGTGAGCAGGGCGGCAGGCAGGACGACTGCCCCGGCCAGGCGGCTGGGCACACCGGCAGACAGCCTGCGCCAGCCGAGGGCGGCCACAGCGGCCCCAGCGACCAGCAGCAGCAGACTCGCCGCAGGCCACTTGATGACCAGGCTGACCGGCCAGAACCACCAGCGGCCGCCTTGATAGGCGATGCCCGCCACGTACCCCGTGGTCCCCACGGTGTCCTGGCTGGCGAGGTAGCTGACGCCGTCGAGGTAAGGCCTCGGGAGCACGCTGGGCGACTTCCAGATGACGGACGGGGCCAGCACCACATAGCTGGCCCAGATGGCGATCAGGGCGACCAGCCCGGTCAGCGCGACGCGCGCGACCGCCCGCTGGATTCCGGCGCGCCACTCGACAGCAAGGATCACGGCCAGGCTTCCGGCCACGATCAGCAAGCCAGAGATCTGAGTAATCGCCACGGCTCCGAGGGCCAGCCCGACCCAGATGAGCCCGCGGGTGCGCCGCGATCGCAGCCACCGGGCCAGCGCCCACGCGCTGAGCGCAGTGGTCAGGGAAAAGGGAATGTCGACGCCGTCCAGGTGACCGATTCCGAGTACGAACGGTGAGGCCAGCCACAGCGCACCGGCGAGCGCGCCTGCCCCCGGCCCGAACAGTTCCGCACCGAGCGCGAACAGCACGAACGCGACGCCGGCCGATTCGGCCAGCGGGACCAGCCGGGACGCGAACGTCACGCGGCGCAGGGTGCCGGCGGCGAGCTGGGCGGCAACGAACCGGGATGTGTAACTTTGCTCATCGTTGCCGGACCACCGGCCGTTCGGCGGGATGACCGGGTGGGCCAGCAGGACGGGCAGCGCCGCGAGGACCTTAGGCAGCGGCGGGTGCTCGTCGTTGAACGTCACGTCGTGGTGCAGCACCCCGGCGATCCCGGCCGCCACGTACACCGGCTCGTCGAACGTCGGTGCGTCGGACCAGGCCTCAGCGAGCCCCAGGCCGAGGAAACCAGCCACCAGCAGGACCAGCGCCAGCAACGGCAGCCGGGCTACGAACTGGGTACGAAGGCTCGGCACGCGGCTCACATCTGTCGGCGACGGAACAATTGACGTGCTGTTGCGGTACACGTGAGTAAACATAAGCGGCCGTGCAGCACCCGGCTGCTTTATGGCCAGCCAGGTCCATATCGCGAGTCTCCGCCCGGCCGCCTCGAGGACCGCAGGCGCGA
Organism: uncultured Actinomycetes bacterium; assembly: GCA_963775825.1. Taxonomy (GTDB): domain Bacteria; phylum Actinomycetota; class Actinomycetes; order Streptosporangiales; family Streptosporangiaceae; genus Bog-532. The sequence continues at coordinate 192,749 of CAVZKY010000017.1, read as the reverse complement.
TCAGGCCGACGCGTCGATGTCCCGCCCGCGCCCGGCGAACCGGGCGGGACGGGACATCGACCGAGGCGTTACACGCCGATCAGGCGCTCGAAGAACGAACGGTAGTCGCGCAGCGCGTTGCGCAGGTTCTCCGTGTCGGCGCCGCCGCCGCCGTCCCAGGCGCCGCGCAGGGTACGTTCCCGCTCCTGGACGGCCGAGAGAAGCGTGCTGGTGATCTGCGTGATGAGCTCCGCAGCTTCGGTCACCGATCCGCGCGGGTCATCGACGAATCCGGACTGGATCCGCACCCAGCTGGCACGGTAGCCGTCCGCGTCGGTGACGAACGCGGCGCCCGCCGCCGCGAAGGCGGCGTCAGCGCCCGCGGCGCTGCCCGGGGTCCCGGCGGGCGGTGCCGCGTGGGCGCCGGTCGCGGGCTGGCCGAGCCGCGTGGTGTCCGTGCCCGTGGCGACGCGCGGTGGACTGGCTGGCGGCCGCATCGGGCACCGCGTCCCAGGTCCGGGTCGCCCAGGTCCGGGACGGTGGCCCTGATGGGGTCGGTGCCCACGGTCGGGTCGGCCGGGCTGGTCATATCCTGGTCAGCACTGGTCACATCGCGGTCGGCGAAGGCCCCGCCGTTGGTGGCGGCGGTGTCATCCGGTCCGCTGGCCGTGGTGTCGGCCGGCCAGGCGCCGGTCCTGGTTCCCACCGGAACCGGTTCGCTCGTAGTTTCCTGATCGCGCGGCATCATCTCACCCTCTCGTTGAGCGCTGAGGCGGTACGGCGTCGCCGGTTACCGCACCGTCCGGAACGGCGGTCCCGGCCGGAGCGGAGCCGTCGGCCGGGACGGCCGCGTCCGCTGTTACAGCACCATCGACCGGTTCGCGGCCGCTGGTGACGTTGCCGGACGTACCGTCCGGCGTGGTGCCCGCGGTCCCGTGCCGGTCGACCCGGCCGGTCCCCAGTTCGTCGCTGTCCGGCGAACGGGCGACGAGCTCTTCGAACAGAGCCCGGTACTGCAGCATCGCGTTGCGCAGGTCATCGGTGGACGCCGAGCCCGTGCGGGCGCGTTCGCTCGTCAAACGAGCCTCCCGGTAGCGGCCGAGCGTAGGCCCGTGTTCGACCCGACAGCGCTTCCATTGCTTCGTTCTGGTCGTCCGCCGGATATCCGCGGAGCCTCATCACCGCGCTAACCAGCGTCGATGCCTGTGCCACGGACTCAGCGGCGCGTCGACGAACCTTTCCTGTATCGCATTCCATTCACCCAGGTAACGTGCGGTTTCCGCACGGGTGAGTGGGCGAATATCGAGTTTGTTGACCCGGCGCTGACGCGCGGCCAGCTCGGCCTCGGCCTTACGCCGGCTGCCAAGCTCTGTCACCAGCCGGTCGTACTCGGGACCGAATTGCCGGCGCAACCTGCGTCTGCGCATCTCCATTGCTACGACCGCCACGACGGCTATCACCACGACGATGACGACGACGATGGCAATCACGGCTCCGGTTGACATGATTACCTCCCGGATTGGGTTGAACCATTCGTCCGGATTCCCTCAAGATTGCGCCCTAAACGAACTGCTGATGACCAATTAGGGCCGAAATTTGGGTTTATCTGCCGCTACGCAGGTCAGCCGGCCGGGATAACCGCCGGGCTGGATGCGGCAGCCCGCCCAGCCAATCGGCGCCGGGCACCACCCGGCCCATGATCTGCTGGGCGATGTCCCGCAACTGCCCGATCTGCTCCGGGCTGAGCGCGTCCACCACCAGCTGCCGGACCGCGGCGACGTGCCCCGGCGCGGCGGCGACGACCTTGGCCCAGCCATCGCGGGTGAGGACCGCATTGGTGTAACGGCCGTCCGCGGGACAGGACTCGCGCCGGACCCAGCCGCGCCGTTCCAGCCGGGTCACCACGTGCGACAGCCGGGAGAGCGAGCCGTTGGCCAGGATGGCCAGGTCACTCATGCGGAGGGTATGTCCCGGCGCTTCCGACAGCCGGGAGAGGACCATGTACTCGAAGTGGCTGAGGCTGGCATCGCGCTGGAGCTGGGCGTCCAGGGCGGCCGGAAGCTTGATGAGCATGCCGACCAGCGGTATCCAGGCATCGCGCTCTTCCCCGGTCAGCCACTGCGGCTCGGCCGCCGGCCCGGCGGCCGGGACCCGCGCCTTGTCCTGGTCACGGCGGTCGGCGGGCTCCATCCCTTCAGCCTACGCGGCGTAGTCGACGGCCCGCCGGACCCGCAGCCGCCCGCGGGCGGCCTGCCTTGACTTGACGCTTCAAATTCAGGGCCGTAGGCTCGAAGCTACTTGAAGCTTCAAGTTGAGCGGGCCAGGCCGCTATCCTGGCTCCGAACCCGACCGAAGGAACGCCGTGACCTCAATCATCCAACCCGCAGTGCCCGGCGGGGCGTTCGACGCCTTCGTGGACGGCGCCGTCCAGGCCAGCCGTGCGCAGCGGTCCTGGGTGCCGGACGACGGGCCGCTTCCGGCGCTGTACCTCAGCCACGGCGCCCCGCCGCTGTTCGACGACGGGCCGTGGATGCGCGAGCTGGCCGCCTGGGCCCAGAGCATGCCCAAACCGCGCAGCATCCTGATCGTCAGCGCGCACTGGGAGTCGGCGCCGATCATGCTGTCCGCGCCGGCGGCCGGCACCCCGCTGGTGTACGACTTCGGCGGCTTTCATCCCCGGTACTACCAGATGACGTACGCCACGCCGGACGCCGGCGACCTGGCCCGGCGGGTGGCGCGAGCGCTGCCGGGCCGCGAGCCGGTGCACGAGCACCCGCACCGCGGCCTCGACCACGGCGCTTGGGTCCCGCTCAAGGTCATGTACCCGCTGGGTGACGTGCCCGTGCTGCAGCTCAGCCTGCCGACGCAGGACCCGGGCCGGCTCCTGGACCTCGGCCGCCACCTCCGCCCGCTGCGCGAGGAGGGCGTGCTGGTCATCGGGTCCGGCTTCATGACCCACGGCCTGCCGTTCCTTACCCGGGGGATGATGGCCGGCGAGGTCGTGCCCTCCTGGTCGGCTGACTTCGACGCCTGGGCCGCCGAGGCACTGAGCCATGGTGACGTCGACACGCTGGCCGCCTACCGGTCGAAGGCACCCGGGATGCCGTACGCGCACCCCACCGTCGACCACTACATCCCGCTGTTCATCACGCTCGGCGCCGCGGCCTGCGAGGAACGGCCGGTGGACACCGTGATCGAGGGCTACATGGCAGGCCTGTCCAAGCGATCGTTCCAGGTCAGCTGACGCCTCAGCCGGATCCGGTACGCACCGTGGGCCGGGCTGGCGACGAAAGCCGCCCAGGGCAAGAGATGACCGGGCAAAAGATGACCGGGCAAAAGTTAACCGCGCGCGCAAGGGCCCCGGATGGTGGCCACGCTGCCCCACCGGGCGGCCCCTGCGGCACGGTCCCCATCGACCGTAATCGGCGGTTAACCGTGATGCAACAGGCCGAAATGTAACAACTTGGACTCGCGGCACGGGTGTCCTGAGGCGGCCGTCCTGGTCGCGGGGCCCATCGGCCGTACTAAGCCCAGGACGCGCTTGCCTACCTCGGCCCAGAGATCCTGGTAGCTGCGGGCGGCCTGACTGCGCGGCGCGAACGCGGGCACCGGGGCCCGCTCCACGGCCATCCGCTCGATGACGGCCAGGGCCGGGATGGCGGCGGCCGCCACGTCAGCCCGCTGGGTGGGGAGCCGTTCGGCGATCTCCCGGTGCAGCCGCTTACGCCGGTCGACCATGGAGAAGAACGCGAGCACTTCCGGGCGAGGGCCGTCGAAGCTGGCCACGAAGTCCGTGAGCTGGTCCAGGGTGCGCAGCGACAGGGTGGTCGGGATGAGCGGGACGAGGATGAGGCCCGCGGCGTGCAGCACGTTCTCCGACACCAGCGAGATGCTGGGCGGGCAGTCCAGCACGACCAGGTCGTAGTGGCCAGCCAGCGGGCTGAGCAACCGGGAAAGGCGACGGGCCGGATGCTTGGCCCCGTCGAGCAGCAGGTCCATGTTGCGGTAGGTGAAGTCGCCGGGCAGCAGGTCGAGGCGATCGAAGTCGGTGCCCTTGATGGCCCGGTCCAGCGCGCGGGTGCCCCGGATGAGGGCCTGGCCGCCGCCCTTGACCCGGGCCCGGACCCGGAACATGTAGGTCGCAGCGGCCTGCGGGTCCAGGTCCCACAGCAGCGTGCGGAGACCGTCCTGGGCGGCCAGGTAGCTGAGGTTGACGGCCGCGGTCGTCTTGCCCACGCCGCCCTTGATGTTGTAGGTGGCGATCACCTTCATCCGCTGTCTCCCGCGATCAGCGCCGCCATCCGGTGACGACCAGCGACGCCCGAGAACTGAGCGAACCGGTCCGCGAACTCGGCCCGGGCGGCGCGCTGGCGGGTCCCGAGCTGAGCCGCCAGCTCCCCCATCGCGAGCAGGGTGGACGCGGGCGCGGCCTGCCGGGCCAGCATCGCCGCTGCCAGGGACTGAATCTCCGCGCTCTGGACCTCACTGTCCTGGAACTCGCCGAGGCAATCCTGCAGGCGCTTCAGATCGGCCAGGACCGCTGCGTACAGCAGCGGGTCATGCAGGGACGTGAAGAACTCCAGCACGTACCGCAGCTCTTTGCAGCGCTTGCGCAGGTCGTGCAGGCTCTCCGCGGGCGAGCTGACGGTGATCGCCGAGCCGAGCCGCAGTACGCGCGCGTGGGCCCGGCTGATCCGGTCCGTGGACAGCTCCGCCGCGCGCGGGCCGGAGCGGCGTGGCCCGCAGGCCGCGCGGGCCGGACGCGATCACCCGCGGCGCGCGGGACGAGCAGCGCCTTGCGCCAGTCGCCGACCATCGCGTCGAACCGGGCCGAGCGCAGGGCCCGGCTGAGCTTCCGCCGTTCGGCGGCGCGGCGGCGCGCCAGGTAGGCGGCCAGCGGCTGCAGGTCGTCAGGACTCGCCGCCACCAGTCGGGCGGCCATTGACGGCAGTGACAGCAACTGCACGTCAAGATCGCGCAGCGGTGTCGTCGCGTCACCGAGCCAGCGGAATTCGGAAGCGAATCGCAAGGTGAGCTCGCCGGGCAGAACGTGGCCGAGGAGCTTCAGCGCGGTCCGGGTCCGCCGCACGGCGACGCGCAGGTCATGCAGGAACTCGGTGTCGATGTCATGGAGCACCCCGTCGACGTTCGCCTCCAGCGCGTCCAGTTGCTGCAGCAGGATGGCCGAGACCGCCTCGGCTCCCGGCATGGCCGGGAGCAACGGCACGGCAACCTTGCCGGTGTAGTCGGCGCCGCGCTGGCCGGCCGCACCGAGCGCGGCGTCGAGCGCCGTCTGCCGGCTCGGGACCACCGCGCCGGTGCCGATGAGGATGCGCCCGGCCCGCCGCGCCGCGGCGGGATAGCCGCGCACCTCGGCCACGGCCAGCCGCACTGCGATCGCCGCGCCCTGCGGCGCAGGCAGCGTCATGGCGTCCACCACGATCCGGGCGACGGTCTTTTCGTCCTCGTTGAGCAGCCGGAGCTCGCTGACCTGGCTGACCACACTGACCCGGGGCAGCAGCGCGCGAAGACCGGCCACGGCCGCGACCCGGTCCCGGAGCGGTCCAGGCGGCAGACCGCCCGGCAGGCACGGCCAGCGGGCCTGCCGCGCACGCGCGGTGAGCTGCTGGCCGCCGCCACCGGTCAGCACCAGCTCGCCCGGGCCGGATCCGCCGACGTACTGCAGCGTTAGCCCAGCTCGGTAGAGCCGCCAGTCGAAGGTGTCGAGCCAGATACGCCGGATCCGCTTCGCGCGCCGGTCACCGGCCACGGTGAAGGCCACGGCCAGCTCATCGCGTATCCGGCCGAGCGGCGGCGGCCCGGGATCCGCGATCTCGAATTCGTGCGAAGAGCCTCCACGAGCGGACGGTACCATCCGCTACCCGACATGGCCAGCAACAGAACGGCAGGCAAACTTTGTGTTACACGGGATGTTAAATAATTTTGTGAAAAAATGCACAAATGCGGTCCCGTCGAGAGTTTAGCTCTTTCTGGGCGGCCAGCGGACGCCGGTGAGAGCAAGCACGTCCGATGGGTGCGGCATGGCGTCCTGAGTGCCGGGCCTGGCCGCGGCCACCGCCGCGGCGGCGCAGGCGGCCCGCACCGCTTCAGCCGGGGGCACGTCGGCGCCCACCGCCATGGCGAGCGCGCCGACGAACGTGTCACCGGCCCCGACGCTGTCCACGGCGCGGACGGGGAAGCCGGGCGCCGCGCCGGCGCCGCCCGGGCCGGCGAAGGCGGCGCCTTGCGCGCCGGCCGTGACAACCGCGTGCCGCGCCCCCGCCTGGGCCAGCTCCGTGGCCGCGGGCCGTGCGCCCGCCAGGCCAGCCACCGGATGCCCCAGCACCGCGGCCGCCTCCGGCTCGTTCAGCACAAGCCAGTCCACGCCCCCGGACAGCAGGCGCGCCGCAGCAGCCGGGGCCGGGGCCAGGTTGAGCAGGCAGGTGACCCGGTCGGCGGCGGCCCGGGCGAGGGCGGCGGCGATGGCGGGAACCGGGATTTCCGCCGAAACGACCAGCACGCCGCCGGGGGCCGCGAGGGCGGCCGACACCTCCACATCGCCGACAGCCTGATTGGCGCCGGAGGCCACGGTGATCATGTTCTCGCCGTCCGGGTCCACGGTGATGAGGGCCAGTCCCGAGGCCCTTTCCGGTATCAGGCGGACGGCGGATGTGTCGACCGATTCGGCACGCAGGGCACCGGCCAGCTGGGCGCCGAAGACGTCGTCGCCGACGCAGCCGACCATCCGGACCCGGGCGCCGAGCCGGGCCGCCGCGACGGCCTGGTTACCGCCCTTACCACCGGGAGCGAAGCGGGCGGCCGAACCGAGGACGGTCGCGCCGGGGCCGGGCAGCCGCGGCACGGTCACCGAGATGTCCATGTTCATACTGCCCAGCACGGTTACCCGTGGTGCCGCCGTCATCCGCGCTCCTGCCCAGTGCTGCTGCCCGGGTGCTGCTGCCCGGTGCTCCTGCCTTGCGGGGCCGCCGGCCCGGTCAGCGGGGCTGCGCCACCGGGTCGCCCGCGCGGCTGGCCCGCCAGGCCAGCAGCATCGCGAGCACGGATGCGACCGCGCCCGTCAGCATCGCCGCACGGTCGCCCGTCACCCCGGCCACGCCAGCCTCGTGCCCGACGCCCAGAGCCACCGCCGGTAGCAGCGCGGCGCCGATGGCCGCGCCGATCTGGCGGCTGGTGTTGATCATCCCACCGACAACACCCTGATCGCTGTCGGGCACGCCGCGGCTGGCGATCACGATCGAGCCGAAGGCGGTGCCCGCGGTGCCGAAGCCGATCAGCATCACGGCCAGCAGCAGCGGGCTGTATCCGGCCGCGGGCAGCTGGGTGAGCACCAGGAAGCCGGCGGCGCTGGCCGCGGCGGTCACGGCGAGCAGGCGCCGGACCCCGCCGAAGCGGGCCGCGAGCTGGGTGCCGAACATCCCGGCGGTGAAGCCGGCGATGCCCTGCGGGGCGATGGCCAACCCGGTCACCAGCGGTGATTCGTGCAGTACCTGCTGGAAGTACAGCGACAGCACGAGCATCTCGCCGCCGTTCCACAGACCCATCAGCAAGCGCCAGGGCGCTCCCCCGGCGCAGGCCCGCATGCCGGAACATGTCCAGCCGGATGAGCGGCTCCGGATGCCGCGTCTCCGCCAGGGCGAACGCGCCGAACGCGATAGCCGCCGCGGCGGCCGCGCCGAGCACGACGGGCGACAGCCAGCCGAACGTGTCGCCCTCCGACACCGCGAACACGGCCAGCGCCACCGCGGAAGTGATGAGCAGCGCGCCCCGGACGTCGAGCCGGTGGCCAGCCCGGGCGTCGCGGAGGTTGGCGGAGTGGCCGAGGACCTTCGGCGTGATGATGGCGGCGATCAGGCCGACGGGGACGTTGACCAGGAACACCGCACGCCAGCTCGTGAACTCGACGAGTACCCCGCCCAGGACCTGGCCGGCCACGAAGCCGAGGGACGCGGTGGCACCGTAGAGGCCGAGCGCCCGGGTCCGTTCCCGGCCCTCGGGGAACCCGGTGGTGATGAGGGAAAGCGCCGCGGGCAGGACGACGGCCGCGCCGGCGCCCTGGACGACGCGGGAGGCGAGCAGCAGCACCGGGTCCTGGGCCAGGCCACCGGACAGCGAGGCAAGGGAGAACGCCACCAGGCCGATCACGAACATCCGGCGGCGGCCGAGCATGTCGGCGGCGCGCCCGCCCAGAATCAGCAGCCCCCCGAGGGCGATGGCGTAGGCGGTGACCACCCAGTCCACCAGCGACGCGGACATGTTCAGCTCGCGCTCGATCGACGGCAGGGCCACGTTCACGATCGAGAAATCGAGCACCATCATGAACGAGGCGACGAGGATGAGCGCGAGACGCAAGGCCTTCCGGCGGGAGGAGTCCGCGGCCGCGGGCGGGCCTGCGGGCAGCGGACCGGCGGTGCGGCAAGGGTACTGGCGCGGCCGGGCGGGGTACGGTCAGGCTGTGCCGTGGGCAGGGGCCCGGTTTCGCGGGCCGCAGGAATGGGCGCGGTTACGTGAGCGGCGCGGCCGGCGATCCGGTCCGGGAGCAACCGGGCGTCCCGGATACGGTGCAGCGTGCCGCGGCGCCAGTCGGGGGCGTGACGAAGGTGCGTGGTGTGGTTCCTTGCGGTGAGGGCACGCAGCGGCAATGGCCGTGACGAGACTGATCGGCTGGACCCGTCCGGCGTGCGTGACGGCGGCATGATGTCCTTTTGGCAATCAAATACGGAACGGTTCGTTTCGGATGTCCAATGAGCTGAACGGTCTCGGCGGCGCGGGTATTCCGGCTGGCGCGGGGCGTCCCGGCGCGCCACGGGGGCGGCCGCGCAGCGAGCAGGCGGACCGCGCGATCATGGCGGCCGCCCTGGAACTGCTGGCCGAACGGGGCCTTGCGGGCATGTCAATCGAGGAAGTGGCGGCCCGGGCCGGGGTCGGCAAGGCGACCATCTACCGGCGCTGGTCCTCCAAGGGAGCCCTCGCGCTCGACGCGTTCCTCGCCGAGTTCAAGCAGCAGCAGCCCCTGCCCGACACCGGTAGCCTGCGCGGCGATCTGGCGGCCGAACTGCGGGCGTGGGTCAGGGCGGTCACGCGCACGCCAGCCGGGCGGATACTCGGCGACCTCATCGGCGAGGCCCAGCACGACGAGGACCTGGCCGTGAGTTACCGGGAGCGGGTGCTCGAGCCACTGCGCCAGCAGCACCGGGTCATGCTGGACCGGGCCATCGCGCGCGGCGAGATCCCCGCCGGAACGGACCGCGAGGTCATCCTGGATCTGTTGTTCGGCGCGGCCCAGCATCGCCTGCTGCTGGGGCACCTGCCGCTGACGGACCGCTTCGTGCGGGAGGTGGTCGAGGTGATCGTGGCCGGCCTGCCGGCCACGTCCTGAGCACGGCGCCCGGGCCGATCGGCCGGCTGGCGTGCGGCCATACCCGGCGTCAGCACGTTTGGACCTTCCTGCGGCGAGGGTAAGTTGGCCGGTACGGGATGGAAAGGGATGCCCCGATGGGGAAGCTTGAGCGGCAGTTCCACGATCTGATTTCGTCGATCCGATCCGGCTGGCGCCGGCGCGCGCGCAGCACCTTTCCCGGCCGCACCGAGGCCGCACGTAAAGCTGAGGCAGCCTACCGGGAGCGCTCGGGCGAAGCCGGCCGGCGCGCCCAGGAGGCCATCCGGGACTTCCGGACGGGCGAGACCGCCCGCAAGGCCACCGAAGCCGTCCAGGATCTGCGGGACAGCGAAACAGCGCGCCGGGCCGCGAGCGCCGTGCGCGACCTGCGCGACAGCGAGACCGCGCGCAAGGCCGAGGCTGCGGTCCGGGACTTCCGGACGGGCGAGCGAGGCCGCAAGGCCGAAGCGACGATCCAGGAGGCCGAAGCGGCCGCGCGGGCCGCCTACCTGCGGCTGCGCCGCTCCATGGGCGACCGGGACCGGTAACCGTCACCCTCTCGCGGCCCGTTCCTGGCGCAGACCTCGACATTAATTCGGACGACTCGTTACTGTAAGTTATCGACTGAACGCACATTCTCTCGCTGTACATGTGGATTTCCGCACGGCCGGAATCGCTGCATACTTCCTTGATCCGCATCGGGGAGACGGACCCGTGGCCAGCACATATATGCTGACTAATGCGATAAGATGTCACTGTTGTGTTACTTGCGGTGATCCGTCCCTTGACCAGCCGAAAATGTGAGCGATAACATCATCAAAAATCACCAGTAGCGACCCGACCTGCCCGCCACCAGGCGCCCGGGTGACCCGGGGCGCGGCGCGGGCCGTTCCGCTGTGCTGCCGGTGGCCAAGGGAGGCACGAGGTGGCGTCGTCGCCGCGGAACCCGGGCAAGCCCGGTCAGGGCGGGCAGGCACGGGCCAAGGTGGGCGCAGCCGGTCGCCGGGCCGACGCCCTGGGCCGCCCGCCGGTGATGGCGGACGTCGCCCGGCTGGCCGGGGTCTCCCACCAGACGGTATCCCGCGTCCTCAACGATCATCCGAATGTCCGGCCGCACACCCGCGAGAAGGTCCTCGAGGCCATCCGGCAGCTGGCCTACCGGCCCAACGCCGCGGCGCGGGCGCTGGTGACCCGCCGGACCCACACCCTCGGCGTGATCGGCATCGACTCGCCGCTGTACGGGCCGGCCATGATGCTGAACGGGATCGAGCGCGCGGCCCAGCACGGCTATTTCGTCCTCATCGCGAGCCTGCCTACCCTGGACCGGCGCTCGATGCTGGACACCGTGGACCGGTTCCTCGGCCACGCGGTCGAGGGCGTCATCGTCATCGCGCCGCAGACCTCGGCGGTCGCCGCGCTCAGCCACGTTCCCGCTCGATCTGCCGCTGGTCGCGGTCGGCTGCCGCACTCGCGCGCCGCTCACATCGGTCGCGGTGGACAACGCCGGCGGCGCGGCCCGGGCCACCCGCCACCTGCTCGACCTGGGCCATGAGACCGTCTACCACGTGGCGGGGCCCAGCAGCTGGCTGGACGCCCGGGAACGCCTGGCCGGCTGGCGGGCGGCACTGGCCGAGGCTGGCGCCCAGGAACCGGAGGTCATCCCCGGTGACTGGTCGGCGCGCTCCGGCTACGAGATCGGCCAGCGGCTGGGCGCGATGAGCGAGGTCACCGCCGTCTTCTGCGGCAACGACAACATGGCCCTCGGCCTGGTGCGGGCCATGACCGAACGTGGCCGCCGCGTCCCGGAGGAGGTCAGCGTGGTCGGGTTCGATGACGTGCCGGACGCCGGGTACTTCCTGCCCCCGCTCACCACGGTGCGGCAGGATTTCAGCGAACTCGGCCGCCGCGCGCTGAGCGCACTGGTGCAGCGGATCTCCAGTGGGCCCGGCGCCGGCAGCCACCTGGCGGTACCTGCCGAACTTGTGACCCGCGCGAGCACCGCGTCACGCTGAACCGGACCATGATGGCAAGTCCAGGGCATCAGAAGCCGGGAAACGGGAAGCCGAAGGACAGGAGCATGACATGGGAGGCGGACATGGTTGTTAGCGCTAACAACGACCAATGTCGTTGGCGTCGACCGGTATGTCATTGGCGTCGATTTCGGCACTCTGTCCGGCCGTGCGCTCGTGGTCCGGGTCAGCGACGGGACGGAAGCCGGGACCGCAGTACACGAGTACCGGCACGGGGTGATGGACCGCGAGCTCGCCGCCACCGGCGAGCGGCTGCCGCCGGACTGGGCCCTGCAGGACCCGGCCGACTACCTGGCCGTGCTCCGCATCGCGGTACCCGCGGCCGTCCAGTGCGCCGGTATCGATCCGGCCGCGGTGATCGGCGTCGCCACCGACTTCACCGCCTGCACGGTCTTGCCGGCCACGGCCGACGGGACGCCGCTGTGCATGCTGCCCGGCCTGGAGGGGCGCCCGCACGCCTACCCCAAGCTGTGGAAGCACCACGCAGCCCAGCCGCACGCGGACCGGATCAATGCGCTGGCCCACGAGCGGAAGGAACCCTGGATCGCCCGGTACGGCGGGAAGGTCTCCTCGGAGTGGCAGTACGCCAAGGCCCTGCAGCTGCTGGAAGAGGATGCTGAGCTGTACGGGCGGGCCGACCGGTGGATCGAGGCCGCCGACTGGATCATCTGGCAGCTCAGCGGCGCCGAGACCCGCAACGCGTGCACCGCCGGTTACAAAGGCATCTGGCAGGACGGGCACTACCCGTCGCGCGACTTCCTGGCCGCGCTCAACCCGGACTTCGCGGACTTCGCCGCCGACAAGCTCGAGCATCCGGTCTCCGCCCTCGGCACCCAGGCGGGCACGCTGACCGCCGATGCCGCCGAGCTGGACCGGGCTGCCCGAAGGCATCGCGGTCGCCGTGGGGAACGTCGACGCGCACGTCACCGCGCCCGCGGCCCAGGCGGTCGAGCCGGGCCAGATGGTCGTCATCATGGGCACCTCGACCTGTCACGTGATGAACAGCGCCGACCTGGCCGAGATCCCGGGCATGTGCGGCGCGGTCGACGGCGGCATCATCGCCGGCAAGTGGGGATACGAGGCCGGTCAGAGCAGCGTCGGCGACATCTTCGCCTGGTTCACGACCAACGCCGTGCCCGGCTCCTACCGTGCGGAAGCGGCGAACCGCGGCATCTCGGTGCACGACCTGCTTACCGAGGAGGCGGCCGCGCAGCCGGCCGGGGCGCACGGGCTGGTGGCCCTGGACTGGTTCGGCGGCAACCGGTCGGTGCTCGTCGATCACCACCTGTCCGGGGTGATCGCCGGGCTCACGCTGGCCACCCGGCCGGATGAGATCTACCGGGCACTGCTCGAATCGACCGCGTTCGGCACCCGGGTCATCATCGAGGCGTTCGAGTCAGCGCGCCTGGCGGTGACCGAGCTGATCGTGGCCGGCGGACTGGTCAAGAACGACCTGCTCATGCAGATATACGCGGACGTCATGCGGCGGCCGCTGAGCGTCCTCGGCTCCGACCAGGGGCCCGCACTGGGCTCGGCCATCCACGCGGCGGTCGCGGCCGGCGCGTACCCGGACGTCCCGGCCGCGGCGCAGGCCATGGGCAAGGTCAAGCGCGACGTCTACCAGCCGGACCCGGCGAGCGCCGACATCTACGACGAGCTGTACGCCGAGTACGTCACGCTGCACGACTACTTCGGCCGCGGCGGCAACGAGGTCATGCACCGGCTGCGCGCGCTGCGCGACCGGGCCGCTGGCGGCCGCGCCGACGATGACCCCGATGACGGCGACACCACATCCGCAGCGTTCGATGACGAAACGGGAGGTTCCTGATGGGCGCCAACGGCCTGACGAGCACCGAGCTGGTGGCCGAGCTCCGCGAGATCGTGTCCGACCTGCACGCCGAGCTGCCGCGCAATGGGCTGGTCGTGTGGACGTCGGGGAACGTGTCGGCCCGGGTACCGGGCGCCGACCTGATGGTCATCAAGCCGAGCGGCGTCGGCTACGACGACCTGACCCCGGAGTCGATGGTCGTGTGCGACCTGGACGGCAACCCGGTCAGCGACGGCTACACGCCCTCCAGCGACACCGCCACGCACGCCTACATCTACCGTCACATGCCCGAGGTCGGCGGCGTCGTGCACACCCACTCGACCTACGCGACCGCGTGGGCCGCGCTGGGCGAGCCGATCCCCTGTGTGATCACGGCCATGGCGGACGAGTTCGGCGGGGAGATCCCGGTCGGGCCGTTCGCGCTGATCGGCAGCGACGAGATCGGCCGCGGTGTGGTGGCCACCCTGTCCGGGCACCGCTCCCCCGCTGTGCTGATGCGCAGCCACGGCGTGTTCACGATCGGGCCGACCGTCCGGGACGCGGTCAAGGCCGCGATCATGTGCGAGGACGTGGCCCGCACCGTGCACGCCGCGCGGCTGCTGGGCCATCCCGAGCCGCTGCCGCAGGATCAGGTGGACGCGCTGCACAAGCGCTACAAGGAGCACTACGGCCAGCACTGAAACTCTCGCCCCGCGACTGGCCCTGAGCGCGCTATTCGAGAAGGAGACAGCCATGGCTGACCGAAAGCCGCGCATTGGCATCCTCGGCATCATGCAGGACCTGTACGACGACATGATCCCGGGCATCGCCCACCGGCAGGAGGGATACGCCGCGGAGATCGCCAGTCAGCTGTCTGACGTCGGCGAATTCATCCCCAGCAAGGCGATCAAGTACCGCGAGGACGCCGAACGCGCGATGCGTGAGTTCGAGGACTCCGACCTGGACGGGGTCATGGTCGTGATGCTCACCTACGGCCCGGCCATGCGGGTGGCCCGGCTGCTCAGCGAGTCGCGGCTGCCGGTCCTGCTGGCCAACATCCAGCCTGAGCCGTCGGTCACGCCCGAGTGGGACATGGCCGACATGACCTACAACCAGGGCGTCCACGGCGCGCAGGACACCGCGAACGCCATGGTCCGGGCGGGCAAGCGCTTCCAGGTGGTGACCGACGACTGGAAGAGCGACAGCTTCCGGACCGACGTGGGCCGGTGGGCGCGCGCCGCCGCGGCCGTCACCGCGTGGAAGTCGCTGCGGACCGCGATCTTCGGCTACGCGATGAACGACATGGGGGACATCAGGGTGGACGAGAGCGCCCTGATCAGGACGCTGGGCCCGGAGATCATCGCGGTCGCGCCCGGCGACCTGTACCGCGGCATGGAGCAGGTAACCGGCGACGCGATCGCCGACCTGATCTCGTCCGAGGACAAGAACTTCGAGATCGACCCGCGGCTGTCGCGTGCGGAACGCGAGGACCACGCCCGGATGCAGCTGGCGCTGGAGCAGATCCTGACCGAACGCGGGTTCGGCGCCTACACCGCGCACTTCGACGCCATCGGCGAGGACGGCCGCTTCCGCCGGCTGCCGCTGGCGGCGGCGTCCAGCCTGATGGCCAAGGGCTTCGGCTACGCCGCTGAGGGCGATGTCCTCACCGCGTGCCTGGTCTACGCCGGGCACATCCTCATCGGGGACGCGCACTTCACCGAGATGTACGCGATGGACTTCCCGTCGGACTCGATCCTGCAGAGCCACATGGGCGAGGGTAACTGGAAGGTCGCCCGCGCCGACCGCCCGGTGAAGCTGATCAAGCGGCCGCTCGGGATCGGCCGGCTGGCCGACCCGCCCACGTTCCTGTTCCAGCTCCAGCCGGGGCCGGCCACGCTCGCCACCCTGGTCTCGCTGGAAGGCGAGCGGTTCCGGCTGGTCTGCGCCGAGGGCGAGAACCTCGACAGCCAGGAGCTGCCGGCCCTGGAAATGCCGTACGGGCAGTTCCGGCCGGCGTCCGGCCTGAAGACGTGCCTGAACGGATGGCTGCGGGCCGGCGGCCCGCACCATGAGGTGATGAACCTGGGCCACCGCGCGGCGGACTGGCGGGACTTCTGCGGCATCGCCGGCATCGAGTTCGTCCAAGTCTGACACCCGGGGCCGTGTCCTCCGCGGTTGGGAGCGTTTTCGGCGCTATCCACTGAAAACGCCCCGGCAACTTTTGGTGCCGTCCCGGCTCCAGGCCGGATACCGGATCACCGGGCGGAGAATGCCCAGGTCTGAGCCGGGTAGAGACGGGTAGAGACGTGAGCCGGGTACAAAAACGAAGTCGCTCGAAGGAGAGCACGCACATGACCAAATCCAGCGATGCCGCCGAGGTGCGGCGCGCTCATCGGACCGAGCTCAGTCCGTTGCAGTTCCTGGAGCGCAGCGTGCTGGTATATCCCGACAAAGTGGCCGTGGTGCAGGAGGACCGCCGCTACACCTACCGGGAGTTCGGGGAGCGCGTGAACCGGCTCGCCTCGGCGTTGCGGGCCTCGGGACTGCGGAAGGGCGATCGAGTAGCGTTCATCTGCCCCAACATCCCAGCGCTCCTGGAAGCCCACTACGGGGTGCCTGCGGCCGGGGGCGTGCTGGTGGCGCTGAATTACCGGCTGAACGCTCAGGACATCGGCTTCATCCTGGAGCACTCGGGAGCCCGGTTCCTGTTCGTCGACCGTGAGTTCGAGCATCTTGCCGAAGGCGCGCGCGTCGAGCGTGCCGTACGCGTCGACGACACCGGCGCCGCTGACGATCCCTACGAGGCATTCCTCGCCGAAGGCACCGCGGAGCCTGTGCCGAGCGAGCTCGGCGACGAGGACGAGCCGATCTCCATCAACTACACCTCGGGCACGACCGGGACGCCCAAGGGCGCCGTCTATCACTACCGCGGCGCGTATCTCAACGCGCTGGGTGAGGTGATCGAGACCCGGCTGACTCCCGAGAGCGTTTACTTGTGGACCCTGCCCATGTTCCACTGCAATGGCTGGTGCTTCACCTGGGCGGTCACTGCGGTCGGAGGCCGCCACATTTGCCTGCGCAAGGTGGAGCCCGGGCGGGTCTGGGAGCTGATCGACAGCGAGGGCGTGACGCATTACAACGGCGCCCCTACGGTCCAGGCGTCGATCCTCGACCACGAGAACGCCCACAAACTGGACCACGAGATCATCACCACGGTCTCCGGCTCGCCGCCGACCCCTCGGCTGTTCGCCCGTCTGACCGACATGGGGCTGCGGCCCATCCACGTCTACGGGGCCACCGAGCTGTTCGGCCCCTATATGATCTGCGAGCGCCAGGAGGGCTGGGCGGAACTCCCGGTCGAGGAGCAGGCGCGGCTGCTGGGCCGCCAGGGCGTGAATTACGTGATCGCTGATCCGGTGCGGGTCGTCGACGACCAGGGCCGCGAGGTACCGGCGGACGGCGAGTCACTCGGTGAAGTCCTGATGCGCGGCAACAACGTGATGACCGGCTATTTCGAAGATCCCGAGCAGACCAGGGAGACGCTCGCGGACGGCTGGTACCACTCCGGCGATCTCGCGGTCCGCCATCCCGACGGGTACATCGAACTGCGTGACCGCAAGAAGGACATCATCGTCTCCGGCGGAGAGAACATCTCCACGATCGAGGTCGAGACGGCGATCGGCAGGCACCCGGCCGTCGCCGACGTGGCGGTCGTCTCCACGCCCGACGAGAAATGGGGCGAGCGGCCCAAGGCCTTCGTCCAGCTCAAAGACGGCGAGGACGCTTCCGCCGAAGACATCCTCGCTTTCGCCAAGGAGCACCTCTCCGGCTACATGCGGCCGGCCGCGGTCGAGATCACCGAATTGCCCAAGACAGCCACCGGCAAGATCCAGAAGGCGGAACTACGCACCAAGGAATGGGCTGGCCACGACCGCAGAATCGGCTAACCGGTGCACCCCGGGCTGGGCCGCGATGCGCGGCTCCGGGCGTGGTCTCCGTTATGGGGAGCGGTTTCAGCTGTATTCGTATTCGCTGAAAAAGCTCCCCGCAAACCGTTTGCCTGTTAGGTGTGTGGCGAGTGCGAGTTGCGGGACCCGGCGCCGCGGGACTCCCGGCCCACGGGCCCCCATCGGCCCTCATAAACCGTTCCTGTCGAGAATAGAGATCAAGCCACGCCAGAACCATGGCAGACGTTAGCGGAGGAGAGGGCCATGAGGGTCGCCGAGGACATCACACAGCTGGTCGGGAACACGCCGCTGGTGCGGCTGCGCCGGGTCACCGAAGGCGCCGGGGCCGACGTCGTGGCGAAGCTGGAGTCCTTCAATCCGGCCGCCAGCGTCAAGGATCGCATCGGCGTGGCCATGATCGACGCGGCCGAGCAGGCCGGACTGATCCGGCCGGACACGATCATCCTCGAGCCGACCAGCGGCAACACGGGCATCGCCCTGGCCATGGTGTGCGCCGCCCGCGGTTACCGCTGCGTACTGACGATGCCGGAGACCATGAGCGTAGAGCGCCGGATGCTGCTGCGCGCCTACGGCGCCGAGCTCATTCTCACTCCCGGCCCGGACGGCATGCCGGGCGCGATCGCCAGGGCCGAGGAACTGGCCAAGACCGACGAGCGGTACTTCGTGCCGCAGCAATTCGAGAACCCCGCGAACCCGGCCATCCATCGCGCCACCACCGCCGAGGAAGTGTGGCGCGACACCGATGGCGCCATCGACATCTTCGTGGCCGGGGTCGGCACCGGCGGCACCATCACCGGTGTCGCCGAGGTGATCAAGGAGCGGAAGCCGTCGGTCCAGTTCGTCGCCATCGAGCCGGCCGCCTCACCGGTGCTGTCGGGCGGGGCCAAGGGCCCGCACCCGATCCAGGGCATCGGCGCCGGGTTCGTCCCGCGGGTCCTGGAGATGGCACTGGTGGACGAGATCATCACCGTCGGCAACGAGGACGCGCTGACCGTGGCGCGGCGGCTGGCGACCGAGGAGGGGCTGCTCGTCGGCATTTCGTCCGGTGCGGCGGCGTGGGCCGCCGTGCAGCTGGCGCGCAGGCCGGAGAACGCCGGGAAGCTGATCGTCGTTGTGCTCCCGGACTTCGGCGAGAGGTACCTCAGCACCCCGCTGTTCGCCGGGCTGGCCGGGTAGCCGTGCTGGCGGGCCTGCGGCGTGACGTTCGGGCGGCCCTGGAACGGGACCCGGCCGCCTGCTCGGCCCTGACGGTCGTCCTGTGCTACCCAGGCGTGCACGCGATCTGGGGCCACCGGGTCAGCCGCTGGCTGTGGTACCGGCACGCCCGGCTGCTCGCGCGGCTGTCCGCGGAACTGACCCGGATACTGACCGGGGTCGACATCCACCCCGCCGCCACGCTCGGCCCCGGCCTGTTCATCGACCACGCCACCGGGGTGGTGATCGGGGAGACCACCGAGATAGGCGACGACGTCACGATCTACCAGGGCGTCACGCTCGGCGGTATTAGCACCGAGACCGGCAAGCGCCATCCCACCGTTGGCGACCGGGTGATCATCGGGTCCGGCGCCAAAGTCCTCGGCCCCATTGAGGTCGGTGACGACAGCCGGATCGGCGCCAACGCCGTCGTGGTCAAGCCGGTCCCGGCCGGATCGGTGGTCGTCGGGGTGCCCGGCCAGGTCATCGCGCGCAGTCTTCCCCGGCAAGCCACCGCCCTGCCGCGGGACGACGACGCGCTGCTGCCGGACCTGGTCGGCGCCAGCCTCCAGTCGCTGATGTACCGGCTCGACCGGCTGGAGTCGCTGGCCGACGGGCATCTGGTGGACCACACCATCCACCCGCCCGACGCCGGGATCTGGCACGGCGAGGATTTCTCCATCTGACCCAAGCCCGCGCCAGGGAACCAGGCCGGCGCCGCACGGTAGGTAATGGCGCGGCGCGTTAATTCGGTTGTGCGGCCCGGCCTGCGTGTGGCACGGTCACAGCACCAAGGAAGAGCTGGCGCAGGCCGGCGATGACGAAGGGAGGCGCCTGATGCATACGCCTGTCGCGGGCCTTTTCGCGCCTGCCCCGACCGTCATCTTCCTGAGGAGTACCTGCCGTGCGCGAGGATTCCGCACACCCGTACGACGCTGGTCGCGCCCGCCGCGGTAGGCGGCGCTTTGACGACGACGAACCGTACTTCATCAAACGCAGCCGGCATCGCGTCGCCATGCCGTCGGTCGAGACGTTCGACATCACCGACGGCCTGCCCGAGGGCGACCGCTGGTCCACGTGGGACCAGCCGGCCGCGGGCGAGCGCGGCCCGCAGCCGTACCCGGGCTGGCTGGTCACCGAGCTTGCGGCGGTCGACACCGAGCTGGGCATCCTGAAGACCGGCAAGGAAGCCGACGTCTTTCTGCTGCGCCGCGGTGTACCGCGGACCGGCCCGTCCTGCCTGCTCGCGGCCAAGCGGTACCGCGACGCCGGTCACCGCATGTTCCACCGGGACAGCGGCTATCTGGAGGGCCGCCGGGTCCGCGAGTCACGGGCCAGCCGGGCCATGGCCGGGCGGACCGGGTTCGGGCGGCAGGCGATCGCCGGCCAGTGGGCCATCGCCGAGTTCGCGGCGCTGGTCCGGCTGCATGTGGCCGGCCTCCCGGTCCCCTACCCGGTGCAGGTCACCGGGACCGAACTGCTGCTGGAGTTCCTCGGGGATCCGGACGGGACCGCCGCACCGCGGCTGGCCGAGACGCGCCCGGGCGGCGGCGAGCTGCGCGCCCTGTGGGACCAGCTGGTGGCGTCGGTCGTCGCCCTGGCCCGGCAGGGCCTGGCGCACGGTGACCTGTCCGCCTACAACCTGCTGGTGCACCAGGAGCGGCTGATCATGATCGACCTGCCGCAGGTGGTCGACGTGATCGCCAACCCGCAGGGCGCGATGTACCTGGAACGGGACGCAGCCAACGTGGGCGCCTGGTTCACCGCCCGGGGCCTGGCGGGCGCGGACCCGGCTCCGGAAGACCTCCCGGCGCTGCTGCGCTACGAGGCCCGCCTGGGCTAAAGCTAGCCGGCGGGGGCCGCGCGAGGAGGGGATCGCGCGCGGCCCCCGCAGGATTTCGGGCGGCCTGTGCGGCTTACGGGGCCGGTGGTGCGGAGGCGCCAGCGGAGGGGGCCGCGGAAGGTTCAGCGGACGTTGCGGCCGGAGGTCTGCTTGAACGTGAGCCGGCCGTTGCGCATGACACCGATCCGCTGGGCACGCCGGGCGACCACGCTGTCGTGGGTGACGACGACCACGGTCAGGCTGAACTCCCGCCAGAACTCCTCCAGCAGCGCCAGGATCTCGTCGCGGGTGTCCTCGTCCAGGTTGCCGGTCGGCTCGTCGGCGAGCAGCACCGTCGGCTCTTTGACCAGCGCCCGGGCCAGGGCGACGCGCTGCTGCTGGCCACCGGACAGCTCCGACGGCACGTGCCTGGCCCGGTCAGCCAGGCCCACATCGGCCAGGGCCTTCATGGACCGGGCCCTGCGGTCGCCGCCGTGGATGCCCAGCGGGACCAGGGCCACCTCCACGTTCTCCTGCGCCGACAGCGTGGGGATCAGGTTGAAGGTCTGGAACACGAACCCGATCGATTCGGCCCGCACCCGGGTCAGCTGCGTCTCCCGCAGCTGAGCCAGGTCCTGGCCGTCGAAGTCGACGATCCCGGACGTCGGCCGGTCAAGGCCGCCGAGGATCTGCAGCAGCGTCGACTTGCCGTGCCCGGTCGGGCCCTGGATCGCCAGCCAGTCGCGGTCCTCGATCACCAGGTCGACGCCCCGCAGGGCGGCGACCGTCTGGCGGCCCTTCTGGTAGTCCCTGGTCACTCCGCTCAGCTTGTACATGATCAGGCCACCTTCGCGAGAGCCTCGGCCGGGCGGAGCCGCGCGGCCCGCCAGCCTCCGAACGATCCGGCGATCACGCCACCGGCGACGGCCAGCACCACCGCGAGGACGATCACGCCGATGGTCACCGTGGGGCTGAGGTGGACCGCCACCGTGTGCGAGGTGTCGGCCGCGGCCCGCCGGAAGCCACCGCCGAACCCGCCACCACCGGCACCACCGGCACCGGTACCACCGCCGAACCCGCCGCCACCGCCGCCACCGCCGCCACCGCCGCCACCGCCGCCGAACCCGCCGAACTGGCGGGCCCCGCCGGGGGTGGCCGAGCCGGTGGTCGTGCCGACGGAGGCCTTCAGCGGCGGCGCGAGCTTGTTCACCAGCTCGACGCCGGCGAACCCGAGAGCCACGCCGATCAACCCGCCGAGGATGCCGATGGCGACCGATTCGCCCATGACCTGCAGGACGATCCGGCGGCTGCGCCAGCCCAGGGCCTTCAGCGTGCCGAACTCACGCACCCGCCGGGACACCGCGGCCATCGTCAGCAGGCTCGCGACCAGGAACGCCGCGATCAGCACGATGATCGCCAGCCACTTGCCCAGGTTGTTGGCCAGGCTGGAGGTGCTGGCCAGCGAGCCCGTCACCTTATTGGCCAGGTCGCTGGAGTTGGTGACGGTGGACGACGGGACCGCCTTGGAGATCTCGCTGGACACCGAGTCCACGTTGGCCGCGCTGGTCGACGAGACGTAGATCGTGTTCACGTCGTTCTTCATGCTGGCCAGGGCCTGCGCGCGGGCCAGCGGGATGTAGGCGTCCGAGTTGTTCTCACCGGAAGGCTCGCTGACGATGCCGACGACCTTGAAGCTGGTCTTGGCGATGGTAATCGTCGAGCCGACCGTCAGCTTGTTCTGGGTGGCGTAGTCGGAGTCCAGCACCGCCACATTGGAGGTGGCGTCGGACGAGGTGAACGTACGCCCCGAGGTGAGCTTGCCGGAGCTGAGCGGGCCGAGCTCGCCATTGGCGAGGTCCACGCCGTCGACCCCGAACGAGGTGGGCGTGAACGAGCCGGCGAAGCCGCCGCCGCCCCCGCCCCCGCCGCCGCCGCCGAAGCCGCCGGTGCTGCTGTTGATGGCGGGGATCTTGCCGGTGATCTTCGTGTCGGTCAGGGTGAGGCCGCCCGCCGCGGCCGCGACGCCGGTCAGCTTGGACACCGTGGTGACCGAGGACGAGCTGATCGTGCCGAGGCCGGCGCCGCGCAGGGTATCGATGTCGATGGTCGTCCCGGCCGCGGGCCGGGTCCGGGTACCGGTCTGGCCCCGGAATCCGAAAGCGCCGCCGGCGCTACCCGCGGTCGGGGTCTTGGTCACGGTGATGTCAGTGCCCTCGCCGTACAGCGCGTGCAGGACACTGGCTTGGGCATTCTTCACGCCGGACGAGACGGCCGTCACGACGATCACCAGGCCGATACCGAGGGCCAGGCCGACGGCAACGATAATCGCCTGGCGCATCCGCCGGCGCAGCTCGCGCCGGAGGTATGTCAGGAACATGTGGGGCTCCTACTGATCCCGTACCCGCGCGACGCGCGCGGGGCCTGCCCGCAGTGGCGGCGCAGATCGCGCCGGGCACGACACACAGTGCTCGTGCGTGCCGCCTCAGATAGTGGCGCCCGTCCCTGAATGGATCCTGAGGAGCGACTTCAGGGAAACCCCGATCTAGGACACGAATCGGTAATGCAGCTCCGGCGAATCCGGGCATGCGTAACGCCCGGGCGCAGGAGCGCCCGGGCGTCACGGTTCTCACCGGCTCAGATGCCGCGCGCGGCGCGGATCGTCTCCTTGAGCGAACCCATGGTGGCCAGCACGGCCGACGGCTCGTAACCGCAGTGCGCCATGCAGTTGGCGCAGCGCGGGTCCTTGCCCCGGCCGTAGGAGTCCCAGTCGGTCGTCTCGATCAGTTCCTTGTACGTCTTCACGTACCCGTCGCTCATCAGATAGCAGGGCTTCTGCCAGCCGAGGAGTGAGTAGGACGGGATACCCCAGGCGGTACAGGCGAAGTCCTCCTTGCCCTCGAGGAAGTCGAGGAACAGCGGCGTGTGGTTCAGCCGCCACTTCTTCCGCCGGCCGTCGGCGAACGCCTTGCGGAACAGTTCCCGGGTCTCGGTCACGCCGAGGAAGTGGTCCTGGTCCGGGGCCTTCTCGTACGCGTAGGCGGGGGAAATCTGCATCTCGTCGATGCCGAGGTCGTCGTTCAGGTAGTTCAGGACCTCGATGATGGTCTGCGGCGTGTCGGTGTTGAAGAAGGTGGTGTTGGTGTTGACCTTGAACCCCTTCGACTTGGCCAGCTTGATCGCGGCGACCGCCTCGTCGAACACGCCCTCCTTGCAGACCGACTCGTCGTGCCGCTCCTTCAGCCCGTCGATGTGCACCACGAACGCGAAGTACGGTGACGGCTTGAACTTGTCCAGCTTCTTCGGCAGCAGCAGCGCGTTCGTGCACAGGAACACGAATTTCTTGCGGTCCAGCAACTGACGGACGATCTCGTCGATCTGCGGGTGCATCAGCGGCTCGCCGCCCGCGATGGAGACCATCGGCGCGCCGCACTCCTCGACCGCCGCCACGGCCTGCTCGACCGGCATGCGCTGCTTGAGCACAGTGTGCGGCTGCTGGATCTTGCCACAGCCGGCGCACTTGAGGTTGCACGCGAACAGCGGCTCCAGCTCCACGATCAGCGGGAACTTCTTATTCTTGGAGAGCTTCTGCTTCATCAGGTAGGAACCGATGCGCATGCTCTGCCGCATGGAAACGCTCATTTAATGCCGTACCTCCTTGGGCAGGCTGAACCGGATTGACTCCGTCGTAGTGACGCGTTCAGCCACCTCGACGGGGCCGAGCCCGCCGAGCACGTCGATGATCTCGCTGACCACGGCGGGCGGCGCCGACGCGCCTGCGGTCAGCCCGATGGTGGACACTCCGGCCAGCCAGCCGAGCTGAATGTCCTCCGGGCCGTCTATCAGGTGGGCGGGAGTTCCCCCCCGCTCGGCGGTTTCCACCAGCCGCCGGGAATTCGAGGAGTTCGCCGAGCCGGCCACCAGGACCAGATCGGCCTGGGCCGCGACCACGCGGACCGCCTGCTGGCGGTTGGTCGTGGCGTAGCAGATGTCGTCGCTGCCGGGGCCGCGTGCTCCGGGGAACCGGTCCAGCAGCGCCCCGGCCACCTCCTCGGCCTCGTCCGCGGCGAGGGTCGTCTGCATGAGGTAGGCGACCTTGTTCTCGTCCCGCGGGCGCAGCGTAGCCACGTCCTCGGGGGTCTCGACCAGCACGGTAGAGCCGGGTGCCTCGCCCAGCGTGCCCTCGACCTCTTCGTGACCCTGGTGGCCGATCAGCGCGACCAGGTAGCCGTCCGCGGCGAACCGCAGCGCCTCCTTGTGCACCTTGGCCACCAGCGGGCAGGTCGCGTCCACTACGGACAGCTCCCGCCGCGCCGCCTCCTGCCGCACGGCCGGCGCGACGCCGTGCGCGGAGAACACCACTGGCGCCCCGTCGGGCACGTCATCGAGCTCGTCCACGAAGATCGCCCCGCGCCGCTCCAGGTCGTGCACCACATGGGTGTTGTGCACGATCTGCTTGCGCACGTACACCGGCGATCCGCGCTGCGCCAGCACGCGCTCGACGATCTCGATGGCCCGCTCCACCCCGGCACAGAACGACCGGGGCCCGGCCAGCAGCACCCGGCGCGGGCCGCAGGCCGCCGCCCACCGCTCCAGGACCGGCCCCGCCGCGCGCAGCGCGTGCAGCGCCTTCAGGCCCCCGGTCACCGTGCCGGGGTGCAGCAGCGAGTGCTCCGCGGTGTCGGAGATGGCCCGGATGACCGCGAGCGGGCGGCCGGCCGCCGCCGCGGCGAGCTCAGCCGATTCCATGTCGGCCGCGAGCAGGCCGCGCTGGGCCAGCTGGGCCCGTTCCGATGGGCGGACCAGATGATCGACGGTCGCGATCCGGCCCGCGCGCGCCCGCAGCCCGGCCCGCCGCAGCTCACCGGCCACCAGCGGCGCGGACGGCGAGCGCAGCGCGGGACCGTCGCCGCCGGGCCCACGACTGGCGCCGTCACGGGCGCCGTCGCCGATGCTGGTGACCTCGGTCGCCACAACCAGGTCGCCCGGACTGAGGCCCGGGGCCAGGCCGACGCCGGTGCCGGTGATGGCCAGGGTGCCGAACGGAACCTGCCGCATCTTCTCCAGGCGGCCGGCGGACCGCCTGGTGCCGTAGCCCGTCCGCAGCACGGTGGGCGTATCCGCGATGCCGCCGCCCGCCCCGCTGTCGGCCCCGGGGTCTCCGTCACGCAGGCCACGCCGGACGGCGCGGGCCTCAAACCGCAGCGGGGCGCAGACCAGCAGCGGGCCGGACGGGCCGGCCTGGCCGTCCGGTGGTGAGTGGATCGGCTCGGTCATCGGGTACCTCGCAGTGCTGGCCCGGAACCGGAAGAGGAGGCCTGCCGGCCAGGCAGGCCGGCCTGGGTGCCACGCACGTAACGGCCCAGCGCGCTGACCGGGAACGCCAGCCGGTACAGGTGGTAGTTGATGTAGAAGTCGCCGGGGAACCCGGTGCCGGTGAACTGCGGCTCATCCCAGGAGCCGTCGGCCCGCTGGGTGGCGGCCAGCCAGCCGATCCCGCGCTCCACGGCGCCGGTGGCACCGCCCGCCGCCAGCAGGGCCAGCAGCGCCCAGGCCGTCTGCGAGGCGGTGGACACGCCGCGCCCGGCCAGCGCCGGATCCCCGTAGGAGCGCAGATCCTCGCCCCAGCCGCCGTCCGGGTTCTGGTGCTCCACGAGCCAGCCGACCGCACGGCGGATGGCGGGCTTGGACGGCAGTACCCCGGCCGCGATGAGCGCCGGGACAGCCGCACCGGTGCCGTAGATGTAGTTCGCGCCCCACCGGCCGAACCAGGAGCCGTCTAGTTCCTGGTTGCGCAGCAGCCAGACCACGCCCCGGCGGACGGGCTTGCTCGCGGCCAGGCCTTCGGCGGCGAGCGCCTCGACGATGTGCGCGGTGACGTCCGCCGACGGCGGGTCGATCACCGCGCCAAAGTCACAGAACGGGAGCTTGGTGACGATCTCGCGGGTGTTGTCCGCGTCGAACGCGCCCCACGCGCCGTTCTTCGACTGCATCCCGTTGAGCCACTGCACAGCCCGGTCGATGGCGGGCCGGGCTCCCCGACGGCGGCCCGCTGATCCGGGCAGCTCGACCCGGCGCAGCGCGAGGATGACCTCGGCGGTGTCGTCGGTGTCGGGATAGTAATCGTTGTCAAATTCGAACGACCACCCGCCGGGAGCCAGGTCCGGGCGGCGCACCTGCCAGTCGCCGGGGCCGGGCACCTCCTCGCCCAGGACCCACCGGGCCGCCCGGACCAGCGCCGGGTGGTCCGGCGGCAGGCCGGCGTCTTCCAGGCCGACCATGACCAGCACCGTGTCCCAGACCGGCGACTGGCACGCCTCGAGCCGGTGCACGGGCCCCTGCGGGGTGTCTTCCTTGACCGTGAACCGGTTCAGGCCGGCCAGGCCGCGTGCGATCACCGGGTGATCCAGGCGGTAACCGAGCAGATGCAGCCCGATCAGCGAGTACACCCAGGGCGGCTGGATTCCGCCCCAGCAGCCGTCCCGCTCCTGCCGGGCGATGATCCAGTCCGCGCAGCGGCGCAGCGCGGCCCGCCGGACGGCCTGCGCCGGGCGGCGGGCCGGGCCGGCCAGGGCGCGGCGCTCATAGCTGTGCATGGCCTCGTCGAGCCGGTCGAAGACCTTCGCCCACGGGTCGCTGGGGCGGCCCGGCGGGGTGCCGCCGGTGTGCAGCTCCGGCAGGGAGAACGGGAGCTTGCGGACCGGGCGCTGGGAGCTGACGATGGCGAGCGCCACGATCGTCTGCCGGGCCCAGCAGCCCCAGTCATAGATGTTGAGCGGGAACCAGGCCGGCAGGTAGATCAGCTCGGGCGGGATGACCGGCAGGTCGTCCCAGGGCCACTCGCCGAACATGGCCAGCCAGATCCGGGTGAAGACGCGGCTCGCCGCCAGCCCGCCCTCGGCCCGGATCCACTGCGCGGCCTGAGCCATGTGCGGCGCGGTCGGCAGGTCGCCGGCCAGCCGCAGCGCGACGTAGGCCTCGATGGTGGTCGACAGGTCACCGGGGCCGCCGTAGAAGTTGGCCCAGGTGCCGTCGTCGCGCTGCTGGGACCGGATCCAGCGGGCTTCGGCGGCGGTGTGCGCGGCGTCCCCGGCCCCGAGAAACTGCCGCATGAGCAGGTCCTCGGCGTCCATGGTGACGTTGGTCTCCAGCTCGCCCTGCCACCAGCCCAGCTCGTGCTGGAGGCTCAGCAAGTGATCACGCGCGCGGACCAGCGCCTCGCGGGCCAAGTCCGTGACCGGGACCCGCGAGCCGCCATCCGCCGTCTCGCCGAGCGCGTGCGTGACCGTCATCGCGCTTCTCCTGTTCGCGTGCTGTTTGCGTTCCTGACCGACGGGCGGGGCGCCCGGCGGCCGTTACCACTGCCGGGCCGTGATGAACTCCGCGATCGCCATGAACTCGGCCCGCACGTCGCCGGGGATGTCCGCCTCGGCCAGGCATTTGCTGGCCGAGCTCAGCTCACGGTCCGCCTCGGCCTCGGCCCACCGCCGGCCGCCGGCCGCCTCGACCAGGCCGGCCGCCCGGGCCAGGTCCTCTTCGCTCAGCGCGTCGGTGCGGGCCAGCAGCCCGGCCAGCTCGCGGCCCTCCGGGGTGCCACTGTTCAGGGCCGCGACGACGGGCAGCGACTTCTTGCGCGCCCGCAGGTCGGACTGGACCGGTTTGCCGGTGACGTCCGGCGCGCCCCAGATCCCGAGCAGGTCGTCGGTGAGCTGGAAAGCCTGGCCGATGTGGGCCCCGAAACCGGCCAGGCCCATGGCCAGCGACGGCGCCGCTCCCGCGTGGATGGCACCGATGCTGCACGCGCAGGCCATCAGCGCGGCGGTCTTGTCGCCCGCCATCTCTAGGCACTCGGTCAGGCCGACGTCAGCCCGCTTCTCGAAGGCGAGATCCGCACCCTGGCCGGCGATGAGCCGCTGGACAGCGACGGACAGGCAGCGGGCCGCCCAGAGCCCCTGCGGCGCGTTGTCCTCCAGCAGCAGTTCCTGCGCCAGCGCGAGCAAGGCGTCGCCGGCCAGGATCGCCGCACCCACGCCGAACACCGTCCAGGCGGTCGGCCGGTGCCGGCGCTCGGCGTCGCCGTCCATGATGTCGTCGTGCAGCAGCGAGAAGTTGTGCACGAGCTCCACGGCCACCGCCGACGTTACGCCGCGCTCCGACGGCGCCCCCGCCGCGCGCGCGGACAGCAGCGCCAGCGCCGGCCGGAGCGCCTTGCCCGCCCCGTCCCCGGACGGGTTGCCCTCGCCGTCGGTCATCCCGAGGTGGTAGGCGGCCACCCCCCGGACCTCGGGGGACAGCCGCGAGATGGCCGCTTCGATGGCGGGGCCGACGATGTCCCGGGCCAGGCCCACGCCGGCCGGCATCACGGCGGTCACGCGACCACTCCGGCGTGCAGTCCCGCGCCCAGCGCAGGGCCGCCGCCCAGACCGCCGATTCCCCGTCTCAGCTCGATCGCCGCGTTCAGTCCGCTGCGCACCGCACCCTCCATCGTGTCTGGCCATCCGGTATCGGTCCACGCTCCCGCGAGCGCCAGGCCAGGCAGTGCGGTGGCCGCGTGCGGCCGCAGCCGCCCGCACCCCGGGCCCTGGCGGAACGTCGCCCGCCGCTCTCTGGTTACGAAAAACTCACTGACCCGCGCGTCCCACGCGCCGGGCAGCAGCCCGGCCAGCGCCGGCACGAACAGCTCCCGCAGCTGGGCCGCGGGCACATCCACGTACGGTTCCGCCGCCGACAGCGACACCGCAAGGTACTGGCCGCGGCTGCTCGCGCCGAATCCGGAGATCTCCGTCCGGTCGAACACCCACTGCACGGGCGAGTCCACGGCCGCGGCGAACGGCAGCCGGGTCACCCGCCGGTCATAGATCACGTGCACGTTGATGATGGGCGACGTGCCGAGATCTGCCCAGGTCCCGGACGGGACACCCGCAGCGGCCGGCACCAGCTTCGCCGCGGTGTAGGCCGGGGTCGCGATGACCAGGCCGTCCGCGGCGATCGTGCCCGGGCCGACCGCGCCGTCCGGCTCGCTCCTCGCCGCCATCCTCCCCGCGCGCGAGGCGGATCTGGTAGCGCGGGCCGCCGGTTTCCGCGGGCCCGGTGACCTCCACCGCGGCAGCCTTGACGCCCAGCCGGACCTCGGCGCCCAGGCGGCGCAGCAGGGCCAGGCCGGCGGTACCGTGCAGCTCGCCGAGCGGCGCGAGCGGGACACCGATGTCGGCGGCGTCCTTCTTGCCGAGCAGCGCCGTCTTCACCACGGTCGCCGCGAGCGCCAGCGACGCGTCGTCGCCGGGGATGTTCAGCGAGGAGACCGTGAACAGGTCCCAGAGCACCCGTCGGGTCCGTTCGTCCTGCCCGTGCGCCGCCAGCCAGTCACCGAGCCGCTGCTGGTCCAGCGCGGGATCGGCCGGGTTCAGCATCCGCATGGCCAGCGCGGCGCGGGTTACCCGGGCCCGCTCGGCCAGCGATAGCCGCGGGTAACGGGCCAGCGCGGCACCCATGTGCAGCGGGCCGGGCAGCGCGTTACGGCGGAGCCGCGCCGCGCCGTCGGGCGAGAGCACGGTGACGTCGAAACGGTCCTGGATCCGGACGGAGCCGGTCATCCCCAGCCGGGTCAGCAGCCCCCGGTACGCGGTGCAGCAGCGCAGGAAGACGTGCTGGCCGGTGTCGACGACCAGTGCGCCCCGGTTGAATGAGGTGGTGGCGCCGCCCAGCCGCGGCCGGGCCTCCAGCAGCGTGACCGCGGCCCCGGCTTCGGCCAGCGCGATGGCCGCGGTGATGCCGGCCAGGCCGCCGCCGATGACCACCACGCGCCGCCGGGTGGTCAGGGACTGGGTGCTCACCGGCGCCGCCCCTCGGCGGGCGAGTCGGCGGCCGCCGGCGAGGGTGCGGCCGGCCGGCCGCCGCAGGCGCGGCCGGTCAGCATCGGCCGGGCCAGCGCGCGCACGGCGACCATCGCCTTCTCCCGCGGTGTCAGTGAAAGCCGGCCGTGCAGCACAGCCGCCGGCTCCGCGGCGATACGGTCCAGCAGTTTCCGGTAGATACCGGCCATCGCGCCGGTGCACGCAGCGCTGCGCCCGTCGAGCATGGGCAGCAGCTGCAGGCCGGTCGCGTACCAGTCCCGGGCCCGGGCCGCCTCGAACTCGATCAGCCGGACGAAGCGGGCCTCGGCCGCCGGATCCGGGGCCGGCTCGGCGGCCGCTCGGCCCCGGCGGGCGCCAGCGTGCAGCCGAACCGGTCGAGGTCCTCGGCGGGCAGGTACACCCGGCCGTTGCGGTAGTCCTCGCGAATGTCCCGCAGGATGTTGGTGATCTGCAGCGCGACACCTAGGGAGTCGGCCAGTGACTCCGCGGCCGGCATGTCCGCCGCGCCGAACACTCCCAGCGAGAGCCTGCCGATCGAACCGGCCACGCAGCGGCAGTAGTAGAGCAGGTCGTCGAAGGTCGCGTAGTAGGTGCCAGTGACGTCCGCGACGCAGCCGTCGATGAGCTCGCCGAACGCCGCCATGGGCACGGCGAACTGCTTGCCCGCGTCGGCGAGGGCGATGAGCACCGGGTCGTCGCCGGGCTGGACGTGATCGCCGGCCCGGGTCATGCCGAGCACGTCCGCCCGGGCCTCTTCCAGCGCCGCGAGCTTGGCCGCGGGCGGCATAGTCCCGTCACCGATGTCGTCGATCCGCCGGGCAAAGGCGTAGAGGGCCGCCAGGGCCTGCCGTTTGCCGGACGGCAGTAGCCGGATGCCGTAGGCGAAGTTGCGCGCCTGCGACCAGGTGATCTCCTCGCAGGCGCGGTAGGCCTCAGCCGTGTCCACAGGTCCTCACCTCCCTCGCAGGTATGCCCGCATGGCCTTGGTGGCCGTCTCCCGCTTATCGGGCCGCGGGGTCGTCGCCAGGACATCGTTCCCGCAGCTCGCGAGTGCGGACAGCGCGGCCCGGCCACCCGCCACATAGCCAGCCACCGCCAGCCGCGCCGCCCCGCGGAGCGTCCCGACGAGCGGCGCTCCCTCGTCCAGCAGGGCGGACGCGCGGGCCGCCTCGTAATCGATCAGCGCGCGAACCCGCGGTCCCGTCACGGACGCGGCGAGATCCTGCTCCGTAACGCCGAACTGTTCCATGTCCTGCCGGGGCAGGTAGATCCGGTCCTGGCGGAGATCCTCCGCCACGTCCTGCCAGTGCTCGACCAGCTGAAGAGCAGTGCAGATGCTATCGGAGAGCCGCTCACGCGCCGGGGACGCCGCAGCAAAGATATACAGCACCACGAGGCCCACCGGGTTGGCCGACAGCCGGCAGTAGCCGACCAGATCCTCGAAGGTCTCGTACCGGGTGACGATCTGGTCCTGCCGGTTGGCCTGGATCAGATCAAGCAGCGGCTGGGCGGGAACCCCGCACTCGGTCACCGTGACGGCCAGCTCGCGCAGCACGGCCAGCCGCGGCCCGGAGCCGTCGAAGATGCGCGCCACGTCGGCCTCGAGCTCGTCGAGCAGCCGCAGCCGGGCTTCGGGCGTCACCTCGTCGCCGATGTCGTCGGTCAGCCGCGCGAAGCCGTACAGGGCCATCAGGTGCCGCCGGTACCGGGCGGGCAGGATTCGCATGGCCACCGGGAAGTTCTCGGCCGACGCCTGCGCGGCCGCGCCCAGCGAGACCTCGGCGGCGGACCCCGGCGCGGCGGCCGCCTGACCGGTATCGGCCTGACCGGTATCGGCCTGACCGGTATCGGCCTGACCGGTATCTGCCTGCACGGGGGCAGCCTGAGCAGGCGCCTGGGCGCGCGCAGGCCCAGCACCGCTAACGTTGGCAGCCATGTCCACATTTTCGGGGTGCCGCGTAATGAATGCAAACAATGACACCGGCGTCACCTGACACACGTGTCGGGGATTGGGCTATCAGAACAGCGTGGCAGGCGTTTCCGCTGGGCTGCGGGCGGCCATGTTTAGCCTCCCGGCCAGGCACGTTTCCGCGGCCAGCCGACGGGTCCTTTCCGGAGTTACCCCAGCACAGTTTTCCCGCCCGCACAAGGGCTTAGTGACCGGGTCCCGGGTAATAATTTGCATGACCAAAGCTCGTGGTGATATACAGTTTGGCTGTCCCCGCTCCGTCCGGCGCCCGGAGCCACTCTCCAGCAGCGGTGCTGCGCAGCGGCACTCGGCAGCGGCACTGGGCAGCGGCACTGACGGCCGTTTGACATCTGGGCGACACATCACAGATACAAAGCCGATACATATTTGATGCCATACTGAGGCGCGTTTCGCTGCCTGACAATAGTGTATGGCCACAGAAACGCCGGCAGTCTGCGCACGATAGGGGATGGCATACAGAATGCACTCACACCGTGACGGTTAACTCCTCATCCGGCGGCACTGACCGGCAGGGTGAGCCGGCCCGCTACCCGCAGAGTTCCGCGTGACCCGAGATAGCGACGTGAGACTGCCCTTTATTCTGCGCAAAAGCGTCACTAAGCGCTATGAAACGGTGGCAATTCCTGTGTCGCGGTCCGATGCCGAACGGGGGACGCCGCGCCCGCGCAGGTCAGGACCGCCAGACGAGGACGAGAGCGCAGTCATCCGACCTGGCCACGTTGCCCTGCAGCGCCGTGACCAGGTCGGCCGCGCCCGACCGGAACCTCGTGGGGACCAGTCGCTGGGCTTCGCCGAGCAGCTTGTCAATGCCTTCGTCGATGTCCCGCCCGGGAACCTCGACCAGCCCGTCGGTATACAGCATCAGGGCGTCCCCGCGGCGCAGCACGCCCTCCTCGGGACTGGTCGGCATGGCCTGCAGGTCCGAAACGACGCCGAGGACAATGCCACGCGCCCGGGTGACCCGCCACCGGCCGCTGGCGGCCTCATAGTGCACGGCCGGCGGATGCCCGGCCGAGTCGATCACGTAGTCCCCCGAGGTCAGGTCCAGCGACAGGTGCACGGCCGTGACGAAGCCCTCGCTCCACCGGCCGCGGCGCAGGTAAGCGTTGGCGGCGGCCAGGAAATCCGTCCGCGGCACGGACCCGAGCAGGCCGCCGAACGCGCCGGATAGCAACAGTGCGCGGGTGCCTGCATCGATGCCCTTCCCGGACACATCGACCAGCGCCACCTCCAGGGTCTTGCCGTCGGAGTAGGACACGACGAAGTCGCCGCCGAACGACGCGCCCCCGGCCGGCCGCAGCACTACGTCCGAGCCCCAGCCATCGCCGAGCGCGGGCAGCTTGCCCTGCTCGCGGATCCGGTCCCGCAGCTCGATGAGCATCTGATCACCGCGCAGGCCCTGCAGGCCGAGCTTGGCCCGGGTCCGCGCGAGGACGTCCGCAAAGACGGCGGTCACCACGATCGTCGCGACGATGCCCGGGCCCGCCCGGTGCACGGAGACGTCGTAGGCGACGACCACCGCGGCGACGACGAACAGGATGCGCAGGGCCCGGACCCAGACCAGCAGGCCGCCCGCGAGGATCGGCAGGATCATTACCCCTGGCGAGAA
Organism: uncultured Actinomycetes bacterium; assembly: GCA_963775825.1. Classification (GTDB taxonomy): domain Bacteria; phylum Actinomycetota; class Actinomycetes; order Streptosporangiales; family Streptosporangiaceae; genus Bog-532. The sequence continues at coordinate 159,102 of CAVZKY010000017.1, read as the reverse complement.
CCACCACTCCGACAGGTGCGCCGCGGCCACACCGATCGCGATGATCGCCACCGCGAGCCCGAAGGCCATCCGCCGGTTCCGGGTGATGAACTGCCGGCTCAGCACCGCACGCAGCCGCTGCCCGCGGGCCCGCAGGCCGCGGCGAGCACGCTGCGAAAAACGCGCGGGCCAGGAAACCATGATGGCGGCACTGTATCCGCAAATCCGGCTTGACGACCTGCCGACGCGCCCCCGCCAGCCCCGGCTCCGCTTACTTGGCTGGGCCGCTGAAAAGGACTGGCCTTCCGCCGCCGGGCGGTGTAGCAAGGGCGTCATGACGGAGCGCTACCCGATCCGGCCGATCACCCCCGACGAGTTCGACGCCTTCCACGTGGTGGACCAGCACGCGTTCCACGGTTCGCCGCCGTCCGCGACCGGCCGGGCCAAGATCCTTTCCCGGTTCGAGTTCGACCGGAGCCTGGCCGCGTTCGACGGCAGCACCCCCGTGGGGATCGCCGGCGCGTTCGGCTTCCGCATGCGGCTGCCCGGGGCCACCGCACCGGTAGCCGGGGTCAGCTGGGTCGGGGTACTGCCGACGTATCGCCGGCAGGGCATCCTGACCCAGATCATGCGCCGTCAGCTGACCGACATCAGGGAGCGTGGCGAGGCGCTGGCCGTGCTGTGGGCGTCGGAATCGGCGATCTACGGGCGTTACGGCTACGGCCAGGCGACCTGGCACGACACATTCACCATCCAGCGGGGCGAGGGCAGAATCGCCCCGCACCTGCCGGGTGACCCCGGGCTGCGACTGCGCATCACCCGGCCCGACGAGGTGCGGGCCGAGCTGGCCAAGGTCTACGACACGGTGCTGGAGATCCGCCCGGGTTTCTTCGCCCGCAGCGATGCGTGGTGGAACCGGATCCTCGATGATCCCGAGACCGACCGCGGGAACGCCTCCCCGCTGCGCTGTGTGCTGGCCGAAGACGACGCCGGCCCGCGCGGTTACGCCCTCTACTCAGGCGTCGGACGCTGGGACGAGGACCGGTTCCTGCCGGACGCTCAGCTCGACATCAGAGAACTGGTCGCCGCCGACCCCGCCGCCAGCGCCGCCCTGTGGGCCGACCTGCTGAGCCGGGACCTGGTCACCACGATCCGGGCCGCGGTCCGCCCGGTCGACGACCCGTTGTTGTTCCAGCTGGCTGATCCGCGGCGGCTGCGGCCGGTGGTGACCGATGGGCTGTGGGCCCGGATCACTGACCTGCCCGCGGCGCTGACGCTGCGCAGCTACGCGAGCCCGGTGGATGTGATCATCGAGGTGCAGGACAGCCTGTTCCCGGCCAACGCCGGGCCGTGGCATCTGCAAGCGGACGAGTCCGGGACGGCTATCTGCGACCCGGTCGACAAGGCCGCGGACCTGTCCCTCGGGATCACCGAGCTCGGCGCCGCCTTCTTCGGCGGGACGCGGCTGGGAGCGCTGGCGGCCGCGGGGCGGGTGACCCAGCAGCGCACCGGTGCGCTGGCCCGGCTGTCCGCCGCCATGTCCTGGGATCCGGCGCCGTGGTGCCCAGTCGTCTTCTGAGCCGGCATCTTCAGAGCCGGCATCTTCTGGCCGGTGCGACAGGCCGCCGGGATCCAGGGTCCGTGCGACACTGGGCACCATGCCAGGCATGAAGGTGACGCTCAGCGCGGCGATGCGGGCGCGGGATGTGTCGCGGCCGACCGCCGAGGACCAGGAAGCAGCCGAGGAGGCAGCCGCCCAGGCCAGCATGCCATCCCGGCCTGGCCCGGCCGCACGGACCCGGGCCCCGCACAGCACGGATGACGCCGCACGGATCCGGGCCGAGCGTAGCCCGGATGAGACCGACGGCGTGACGGCAGACGCGCCGTCCCGCGAGGACAGCGGGCGCCGAAGCCGGCCCCGGCGCAAGCGCCGCTGAACGGCACGCCGGTCAGGGGCGCCGGTCAGGGGCGCGGGTCAGGGGCGCCGGTCAGGGGCGCCGGTCAGGATGGGGCCGGGATCGGCGGCAGATCGCCCGTCTTCTCGTAGGTGGCGATCTCGGCCAGCCGCCGGGCGTGCCGGGGGGCGCCCGAGAACCGTGTCTCGACGAAAACCTTGGTGAAGGCGACCGCGTCGTCGATGGGGTACATCCGCGCGCCGAGGCTCAGCACGTTGGCGTCGTTGTGCTGCCGCCCGAGCTGCGCCGTCTCCACCGTCCAGGCCACCGCCGCGCGGACGCCGGGAACCTTGTTGGCCGCGATCGCCTCGCCATTGCCGGAACCGCCGATGACGATGCCCAGGCTGCCGGGGTCGGCCACAACACTCTGCGCCGCCTTCATCACGTACGGCGGGTAGTCGTCGTCCTCGTGATAGGCCGGCGGCCCGCAGTCCACCGGCTCGTGCCCGGCTTGGGAAAGCCAGGCCACCAGGTGGCCCTTGAGTTCAAATCCCGCGTGGTCAGATCCCAGATATACGCGCACGGCCCAAGTGTGCCAGTGTTGGCCCGGGGGGCGACCCCCCGGAACCCCCCGCTGCGCTCCGCGCCCGCGCGGTGGTACTTCGCCGACAGCGCTGGCCCGGGGGGCGACCCCCCGGAACCCTCCGCTGCGCTCCCGCGCCCGCGCGGTGGTACTTCGCCGACACACCGGCCGCTCACCGGGCCCAAGGCCCGGTTCGCTGGGCCGGTCACGATCGCCCCGCCGTAAACCCGCTACGGTTCCCGCCGACAGCACCGGCCACTCACCCGAGCCTTCGGCCCGGGATCGCTGGGCCGGTTAGGACGCCTCCCGGTTAATCAAAAATCGGGTCGCGGGTGCGGGAGCGCTTCAGCTCGAAGAAACCGTCGGTGCCGGCGATGAGCAGCACACCGTCCCACAGCCGGGCCGCGGCCTCGCCGCGCGGGATGGGCGAGAGGACCGGGCCGAACACCGCCATGTCGTTCACCGAGATCACCGGCGTGCCGACCTCATACCCCACCCGGTCCATGCCATCGTGGTGGCTCGCCCGTAGCGCCTCGTCGTACTCGGTGGAGTCCGCGGCGTCCGCCAGGTGGCTGGGCAGGCCCGCCTCGGCCAGTGCGGCCTCGTAGGTCGCCCGGTCCCGAGGGGCCTTCTCCTGGTGGAAACGGGTGCCCAGCGCGGTGTACAGCCGGCCCAGCACCTCCGGCCCGTACTGCTGCTCGGCCGCGATGCAGATCCGGACCGGGCCCCAGCCGGTGGCCAGCAGCTCCTTGTACCGCTCGGGCAGGTCCTCTTTGTCCTCGTTCAGCACGGACAGGCTCATCACATGCCAGTGCGGCGTGACCGGGCGGACCTTCGCCACCTCGTGTATCCACCGCGAGGCAATCCAGGCCCAGGGACAGATAGGGTCAAACCAGAAATCGACGACGGTGGTCTCCTGCTCGGTCATGGGCGCTCCTCGTGGCGTGTCACCCGGCACCTGGTCCAGGCCCGCGATCAGGCCAGCAGTGACGTTTCCGGTCTGCGTACGCCTGCGACAACCCGGTACCAGCGCGGCTCATTCCGCGTCGCGTGGGAGGATGCCAGGACACGACGCGCGCGGGGAGCAGACGAACCATAGTCGCGGGAAGACGAAGGGGATCACCAGGTGTCATCCAATCTCACGCAGGATGAGGCCCGGGAGCGGGCTGACCTCATCACCGTGTCGTCCTACCAGGTCGAGCTCGACCTGACCGGTGGCGAGACGACGTTCCCCTCGGTCACCGTGGCACGGTTCCAGTGCCGTCGGCCGGGGACAGCGACGTTCATCAATCTGACCGCGCCAGCGGTCAGCGAGATCAGGCTCAACGGAGCGCCGGTCAGCCTGGAGGCCTTCGACGGGGACCGGATCACGCTGATCGGGCTGGCTGCCGAGAACGAGCTGCGGGTGGTCGCCGACTGCGCCTACTCCCGCAGCGGCGAGGGGCTGCACCGGTTTACCGACCCGGCCGACGGTGGCGTATACCTGTACTCCGACCTGGAGACCTTCGACGCGCACCGGATCTACGCCTGCTTCGACCAGCCGGACCTGAAGGCGACCTACGAGCTGACCGTCACCGCGCCGGACGACTGGCAGGTCATCTCCAACATGGCACCGGAGGAGCGCGGCCCCGCAGGCGAGAGCGCGGCGCGGTGGCACTTCCCGCCGACCCCGGTGATGGCGACCTACATCACGGCGGTCGCGGCCGGCCCGTACCACGTGGTCCGCGACTCCTGCGACGGCATCCCGCTGGGTATCTTCTGCCGGCAGTCGCTGGCCGAGTACCTGGACCCCGACGAGATCTTCGAGGTCACCAAGCAGGGCTTCGGCTTCTACCACGAGGCGTTCGCGGTCCGGTACCCGTTCGGCAAGTACGACCAGCTCTTTGTGCCTGAGTTCAAAGAAGGCGCGATGGAGAACGCGGGCTGCGTAACTTTCCTGGAAAGCTACATCTTCCGGTCCCGGGTCACCGACTTCGCGCGTGAGGCCCGCGCCGAGACGATCCTGCACGAGATGGCGCACATGTGGTTCGGCGACCTGGTCACCATGCGCTGGTGGGACGACCTGTGGCTGAACGAGTCGTTCGCCACCTGGGCCGGCACGCTGGCCGAGGCCGAGGCGACGCGCTGGACCTCGGCCTGGACCACGTTCGCCCAGCTGTACAAGGCCTGGGCGTACCGGCAGGACCAGCTGCCGTCCACCCACCCCATCGCGGCCGACATCCCCGACATCCACGCGGTCGAGGTCAACTTCGACGGAATCACCTACGCTAAGGGCGCTTCCGTGCTGAAGCAGCTCGTGGCGTACGTGGGCCGGGACAACTTCCTGGCCGCAGTACGCCGCTACTTCGCCGCGCACGCCTGGGGAAACGCCACCCTGGCGGACCTGCTCGCGGCGCTGGAGGAGACCTCCGGCCGGGACCTGAGCGAGTGGTCCCGGGAGTGGCTGGAGACCGCCGGGGTCAACACCCTGCGGCCGGAGTACGAAACCGATGCCGAGGGCCGGTTCACCACCTTTGCCGTCCGCCAGGAGGCTGTCCCCGAGTTCCCGGTGCTGCGGTCGCACCGGATCGCGATCGGGCTCTACGACCGGGGTGCCGAGGGGCTCGTGCGGCGGCGCCGGGTGGAAACCGACGTGGCCGGGGAGCTGACCGAGATCTCCGAGCTGGCTGGCGAGCAGCGGCCCAACCTGGTACTCGTGAACGACGATGACCTGACCTACGCCAAGATCCGGCTGGACGACCACTCACTCGGCACCCTGATCCAGGCCATCAGTGAGTTCCGCGAGCCGCTGCCGGCGGCGCTGGCCTGGTCGGCCGCGTGGGACATGTGCCGGGACGCGGAGATGGCTGCCCGGGACTATGTCCGCCTGGTCCTGCTCGGCGTCGGCTCCGTGGCCGACATCAGCGTGGTGCAGACCCTGCTGCGGCAGGCTGCGCAGGCGGTCCGGCGGTTCGCCGAGCCGTCCTGGGCGGAGACCGGCCTGGTCCTGATGGGCGACCGGCTGCACGAGCTGCTGATCGGCGCGAAACGCCGGCAGCGACGCCCAGCTCGCCTACGTCCAGGCGCTGGCCGGCGTCGCGGTCTCCGATCCTCCCCTCGCGTTGCTGGTCGGCCTGCTCGACGGAACGACGATGTTCGAGGGGCTGTCGGTCGACACCGAACTGCGCTGGACACTGCTGTACCGGCTGGTCAGCAGGGGTCTCGCCGGGTTTGCGGAGATCGATTCCGAACTGGCCCGGGATGCCACCGACGCCGGCGAGCGGCACGCCGCGTCCTGCCGCGCGGCCGTCCCCGACTCCGAGAACAAGCGCGCGATGTGGGAGGAGATCGTCAGCGGGAAGCTGCCCAACGCGACGTTCCGCGCGACCCTGAGCGGGTTCGCCGACCCCGATCAGCGCGACCTGACCGAGCGCTTCCGTGACGCGTACTTCGCGGCGCTGGCCGATGTCTGGCGGGAGTGGAGCTCGGACATGGCGCAGCGGTTTGTCGCCGTCGGGTACACGATCTGTCCCGTTTCCGCGGAGACCATCGCGCTCACCGACGATTACCTCGCGCGGACCCAGCCGCCCGCAGCGCTGCGCCGGCTGCTGGTCGAGGGCCGCGACGACGTGGCCCGTGCGCTGCGCTGCCGCGCCCGCGATGCCCTAGCCGACTGAGGACGACGCGCCCGGCCCAGGAGCCGGGCGCGAGGCTCGTCCTGGGTCATGCCCCTGCGGCCAGCGCAACGATCTCGTCGAGGCGGCGGATGTGCTCGTGGCCGGCCGGGGCCGGGCAGTACCCGTGCGGATCCAGGTGCACGGGCCGGACACCGGCGGCGATCGCGCCCGTCACGTCGTAGCGCAGGCTGTCGCCCACGTGCATGACCGTGCTGCGCTCCGCGTCCGGGATGCCCAGCGCCTCCAGGGCCACGGCGAAGATGGCCGGGTCGGGCTTGGACACGCCGACCACGGCCGAGTCGATGACCACGCCGACCTCGGTACCGAAGCCACCGGCGGCCAGGCTGGTCGCTGACGGCGGCGTCGTCGCCGGCGTAACACACGTTCGCCGGCGCAAGGTCTCCTCCACCTCGCCCGTGGAGTTGGAGACGATGCCGAGCGGCAGCCCGAGGGCGGCGATCCCGCGCAGCGCCTCGGTCACTCCCGGCCCCACGTGGGTCCAGGAAAATCCCTGCGTCAGACCCACGATGTCGGCGGCCAGGGTGTCCACCTCGGGCAGAGGGACGCCGCACGCTGCAACGAAGTCCCGCAGGTACTCCCGCCACCACTGGCCGTCCGGGGCCTCCCGGTCCGGCTGGTCACAGTCGGCCATCGCACGGTAGTGGGCCCGCGCCAGGTCGGCGACGCTGGGCTGCACGCCGACGGTCCGCAGCGGCGGCAGCAGGAGGTCCGGCGACGGGAAGATCATGACGCCGCCAGCGTCGAGCAAGATCGCGTTCACGGCAGGCTGGATACGTTCGGTCGGCACGGTAGAACCCTATGGCTCGGAGCAGACGGCTGTGGACGATCAGGAATCGCGCGCCATCAAAACCGGTGCCGGGACCTCATCCGGGTCACCAGTGGTCCGGGATTTGCCGCGCGGCAGTACGTCCCAGGCGCTGGGCTTGGCGGGTGCCCCGCCGAACACGTCCCCGTCGGAGACCGTGCGGGCTCCCACGGCGCTCAGGCCCCGGGTGGTGCTGATCATCTGGACCTGGTTCCGGCCGTCCCGCTTGGCCCGGTACATGGCCGCGTCCGCCGCCGAGAGCAGTTCGCCCAGCTCACGGCGCGAGCCGGCGTCCAGCGCCGCCACCCCGACGGAGACGGTGACCTGTACGGCCTGGCCGTCGGGGGCACGGAGGGACAGTCCCGAGATATGGTCACGAATCCGGTCCGCGATGCGGAACGCGTCCACCGCCCGGGTATAAGGCAGCAGCACCACGAACTCTTCGCCGCCGAACCGGCCAGCCGCGTCATACTCGCGCAGCACGCCGGGCAGGCAGTGCGCGATCTCCTTCAGTACCTCGTCCCCGAAGAGATGACCGTAAGTGTCGTTCACGAGTTTGAACCAGTCGATGTCGAGGACCGCCACCGCAAGCGCTACCCGGGCCCGGACCGCCCGTGCGACCTCGGCAGTGGCCTCCCGTTCCCAGGTCCGGGCGTTGAGCAGCCCCGTCTTCGGATCAGTACGCGAGTCGCTGAGCAGCTGAGCATGGTTGAGGGAGCGCTCCAGCAGTACCAGCACGGGAAGGGCCACCGGCGCCAGGAAGATGTTCCTAGAGACGCTGAACGTGAGCAGCGTCCCGATACACAACTCAGCGAGCCCGTTGTACAGAGCCTCGCGCCCGAAGATGTCCTGCATCACGGGCGCCGACGGATCACTGCCCTTGATCGCCACCATGATCAGCACTTTGTTCAGCGCCGTCTTCACGCTTCCGCTGAGGAGGATGATGGCCACCAGCGCCAGCTCACGCAGCGGGCTAGACGAGATCCCAAGCACTGGGCCAGCCAGCAGATGAAAGGTGACCGAGGCAGCGCCGAAGGACAGCCCAACAGAGGACGCGGAGTAAATGCGCCGGTAGGGCACGCCGCGCCGGATCCGCCATTGGGTAAGCGCTACGGGCAGGATGGGAGCGACCAGAGCGTAGGCCGGCGGGAGCAGGATGGCAATAGCCAGCTCCCACACCCCGTAGACGTCGTTATTGACCCCGGCATTGTCACCCTGCTTCCGCCGCAGCTCGACCGTGGCAGCCGAACAGGCGAGCAGTGTGCCGAAAACCTCCAGGTCGTGGGGGCGGATAGTCAGCAGTGACGCCGCGAAAGCGATGGCGGCGGCGTGGGCCGCAACGACCAGGACAATGACCGCGACCAGCCAGCTGGGCAGCTCCCAGATAGGCCATGCGCGCACCGATGTCGCACATCGAGCGAGGCCGCGATGAGCAAAAGTCATCGGCACCTCCTTGATGGTCAGCGCGGTTACAGATCCCTCACGCAGGGCGCTGGTCTAAGTGTGCCGCATAGTCGCGAATAAGGATACCTACTGTCAGGTATTGATTACACCATGGCGCAAGAGCCCCCTGGGCTGCAAACACTGTCTCAACCGGCAGTTGCCAGCGAGGGGTCGTGAAATCATCCTGTATTGGATATTTCCGACATTAGGGACATGTACAACATGTCTGGCACAACATGTCTGGCTCGTCCGGAGGTCACGCCCAGCTGAGGGCGAGCTTAGCCGGAGAGGCGACCGCCATAGGCAACACCGGCTAAACCTGATTCCGATCAGTCCATGGCCATCATCGGCACCCAGAGGAGGCGCGCCGTGCGCAACACCACCTGGGGCTGAACCGGCCCAGATCCCGAGCCGTGTGCAGAGCAAAGGAGGCGCGCCATGCGCAACACCACCTGGGGCTGAACCCCACCCGGCCCACCGTCCGCCCGCACACCAAAGGAGGCACACCATGCGCAACACCACCTGGGGCTGAACCCCACCCGGCCCACCGTCCGCCCGCACAGCAAAGGAGGCGCACCATGCGCAACACCACCTGGGGCTGAACCCCACCCGGCCCACCGTCCGCCCGCACAGCAAAGGAGGCACACCATGCGCAACACCACCTGGGGCTGAACCCCACCCGGCCCACCGTCCGCCCGCACAGCAAAGGAGGCACACCATGCGCAACACCACCTGGGGCTGAACCCCACCCGGCCCACCGTCCGCCCGCACACCAAAGGAGGCACACCATGCGCAACACCACCTGGGGCTGAACCCCACCCGGCCCACCGTCCGCCCGCACACCAAAGGAGGCACACCATGCGCAACACCACCTGGGGCTGAACCCCACCCGGCCCACCGTCCGCCCGCACACCAAAGGAGGCGCACCATGCGCAACACCACCTGGGGCTGAACCCCACCCGGCCCACCGTCCGCCCGCACACCAAAGGAGGCACACCATGCGCAACACCACCTGGGGCTGAACCCCACCCGGCCCACCGTCCGCCCGCACAGCAAAGGAGGCGCGCCATGCGCAACACCACCTGGGGCTGAGCCCGGCTTGGCCTGACCGCGAACCCAGCACGGTCTGGGCAACCACAAGTAACCTTGGCAGGTGCCTGATCGCAGCTTGATGTACTGAACGTTGCGCGGAACAGAGCCGTACGGGCGTGGCCGCAACCATGCCCTGCCCCGTGCCGTGCGCGCCGGGTGTGACAGATGAGACAGCCGAGGATGCCGGTCGCGCAGAGCCGGGCCAGCGCCCCGGGTCCCCTCGTCCGGCAGTCAGGCCGCACCGCGGCCGGGCCGCGCGGCGCGGCCGAGCCACAGGCCGACGACGGCCTGCGAAGCGGCGATGAGCAGCGTGAAAACGACGCCGATAATTGCGTGCGGCGGCAGCCCAGCGAGCGCCGCGAGAACCCGCGCGGTAGCACCGGCCGGTGCACCGCGCACCGCCTGCCACAGCAGCAGGACGCCCCAGCCCGCGGCAGCCATCACGAGCACAGCCGGTACCGTGTGCCGCAGCCGCCAGCCAGCTCGCGGCGCGGCCAGGCCGGTGACCAGCCCGGCCACAAACGGCACGAACCACAGGCCGAACTCCGCGGTCACCGCGATCACCACGGCGCCGATGACCACGACAGCCAGCCACCAGCCGAACCGCACCTGAGGCTGCGGGCCGAACATCGGGCCGTGCGATGCGCGTCCCAGCTGCCCCAGTCGGCGCGGAGAGCGGGGCGGCGGTGCCCCGCCGAGCCGGCCGGCCAGAAAGCCGAGCCGGTAACTCCCCTTTTTACCGAGTTTCCGCAGCTCAGCCACGACTGGCCGCCCGCGGGAGCGCGCCGGGCCGCAGCGTCCAGTGGATGGCCCCGGTACCGGCACCGGCCGTTCCCGGCATCGGCAGATAGCGGCCGTCCCACCAGTCAGTGATCAGGTTGGCGTACCAGGGGGACGCCGGGTTCTCGCTCTGCCCGCCCGGGTACACCCCTTCGGCGGTCGCGGACCCGCCGGAGCCAGGGAACCCCATGATCATCCGCCAGCTTGGGCCGATGCTCGACTCCAGGCCGCCTTCGGCCGCGTCCACGGTCCAGGCGTCCCCGCTGGATGCGCGCGGCCCGTAGCCCAGGCCGGATGCACCGGTCAGGGACGGGAAGTAGCGGGTGTGCAGCCGTCCCCACGCCCAGCCGCCCGGCGCCCCGCCGAGCTGAGTGGCCAGGTGAGCCACCGCCGTGCCGAACGCTGACCGCATCACCTGCGGCGCGCTGCGATGCGCGCCCGACGGCAGGGTGAAGGCCGCCGAGGGCGGCGCCTTACCGGACGTCCAGGCGGTGAGGTCCTCGGTCAGGCTGGTCGGCCAGGAAGACAGGGACAGGACGGCGGGGTCCTTCCCCACCGGGACGTGGGCCGCGGTCCACCACGGCTGAAACGCCGCGGAGATGTAGTCGCCCCAGAACGTCCACCACACCGACGCGGCTGCCGAGCCGGTCGTCATCGCGTCGTGCCAGCGGGCGAGCAGGCTCATCGCGGCCCGCTCCGGCGCGGTCAGCGGGCCGGGGGCCTGGCGCAGCGCGGCGAGCAGTTTCGGGACGATCACGCCGGCCAGGTTGTCGGTCACGCTGCCCTGCAACGCGGCGAAGCTGGCCGGCGTCATCCCGGAGTGGCCGCGCAGGTAGGAGTAGATCTCGTTGGCGCGGAAGCTGTTGTCGAAGAAGTCAGCGCTGGTACCGACGTAGTACGGGTAGGACGGGCCGACCGGCCGCTGGTTCGCGGTCGCGACGATATGCCCGGGCGGGTCGTACACCTGCGGCTCCGCCGGGTACGGGACAACACCGTCGATGTCGTCCGCGCCGGTCCCGGGCAGCGGCAGCCACGGGTCACCGTGGGCGACCTGCGGGTAGTAGCCCGCGGAGATGACGCCGATGTGGCCGCGAGCGTCGGCGTAGACGAAGTTCTGCGTGGGAGCATGCCAGCTCGCGAGCGCGGCCTTGAACTGGCCGAAGTTGCTGGCCTCGGCCACGCCCAGCAGTGCGCTCAGGTCGGCGGAGGGCACGTTGCCCATCCAGTCGACGGCCATCGTCTGACCGGCCCGGGTCATGATCGGCCCGTGCACGGTGAGGTACACGGTCAGCGGCACGGGCGCGCCACCCCGCACGTCGATCGTGTAGTGCACCTTCTGGGTACGCCGCCAGGCGCCACGCCAGTAGTACTGATCCGGGCGGCTGGCGCTGGTCTGCTCGGCGTAGAACAGGGCGGACTGATTCTGGGTGTCGGTCAGCGACCAAGCGATGTGCGCGTTGTGCCCGATGAGCACGCCGGGGATGCCGGGGACGGTGACACCGCTCGTGTCGAACCCGGGGGCGGACAGCGCCGCCTCGTACCAGATGGACGGCAGCGTCTGCGGCAGATGCGGGTCGCCGGCCAGCATCGCGCCGTTCCCGGCCACCGCTGGCCCGTTGGCGGCCCACGCGTTGCTGTCGGGCTCGCGGTGCACGAGCCCGGACGGGAGCCGGCTGATCTGGGCCAGCAGCGTGTCCGCCGCCGTCGCGGCCGCCGCTGACGATGCCGAACGGGCCGTGGCGGGAGCCGGCCCGGCCGGCCCGGCAGCTACGGCGGAAAGGCCTGCCCCCACCGAGCCCGGAGCCGTGCTCGCCGCGTCCGGCGGCAGCGGCGTCGGGGCCGGGTGCTGATATGGGCCGGGATCGTACGGGCTCTGGGTGTTGGCCGGGATGACCGGGAACCACGCCATCGTGCGGGCCAGGCCGAGGGACTTCTCCAGCAAGGCGTAGTCCAGCGGCGTGGTGGTGAAGTCCAGCTCCTCGGTCAGCACGCCCTGGATGACCAGCGAGTCCACCGGGGTCCACGGCGCCGGGTAGACCTGGGCCAGCGAGAACGCGGCCGGCCAGTCGCCGTCCGCACGGACCCGGGCGATGTCATCGTTGACCCCGTGGGCGTAGGCCAGCAGCGCCTGGCCGGCCGGGCTGGACCGTGGCATCTCGGCCCATTCCCGCTGGGCGGTGCGCAGCAGCCCGAGCCGGAGCTCGAACTCGTCGACCGGCAGGTCGGAGGAGCCGGCCAACTGGGCGAGGCGGCCCTCGCCGAGGCGGCGCTCCTCGTCCATCTCGCCCAGCCGGAACGACGCGTGCACGTACCCGAGGGCGAGAAAGACGTCATGGTCGGTGGCGGCGCGGATCGAGGCGATGCCCTGGGCGGTGTAACTCACCGAGACCGGATGCTGCAGGCCTGGCAGGCGCAGGGTCTGCGACGTGGCCGGCCGCCCGCCGGCAGCGGAGGTCCAGGCACCGCTCCCGGCGTCCAGCGCCGCCCCGAGCGGCGGGATCGGGCCAAAGCCGGCCGCCAGGACCCACAGCAGGACGGCGGATACCGCAGCCGCGGCCACCACGTTGGCGCGGCGGCCGAACCTGCCCGATCGCCGACGGCTTCTGCGCACGCGAAGACGCTACGGTATTGGCCCGGGAGGCGACCCCTCGGAGCCCCCCGCATGCGCTCCGCGCCCGCGCGGTGGTACTTCGCCGACACACCAGCCATTCACCGGGCCAAGGCCCGGTTCGCTGGGTCGGCAACGAGACGCCTCGCCGTAGGTCCTGCTGCGGTGCTCGCGGCTCAGCCAGTGCTAGCCCGGGGGGCGCCCCCCGGAACCCCCCGCGCTTACGGTCCGCACCACCGCGGGCTGCGGGGGTCCGGGGTGGGTCGTCCCCCGGACGGCGGCGGCTCAGAAGCCGGGCGGGACGCGGTCCTGCCAGGGGCGAGCCTGCTCGACCTGCGCCGACAGCGAGATCAGGGGGCCTTCCGCACCGATCCGCCCGGCCAGCATGACCCCGATCGGCAGCCCGTCCACATTCCAGTACAGCGGCAGGCTGACCGCGGGCTGGCCAGAGAGGTTGTACGCCGCGGTGAACGGCGTGAAGCGCTTCTGCCGCTCGAAGTTCTCGGCCGGGTCGACCTCGGTGAAGTAGCCGACCGGTGCAGGCGGCGACGCCAGTGTGGGGGTGAGGATCACGTCGTAGGCGTTCATCGCGGCCAGCGCCGGGCGCAGCACGGCCTGCAGGTACGCCTGCGCGAAGATCAGCTCACCGGCGCCCGTCGCCAGCCCGCGCTCGCGCATGTAACGGGTGAACGGCAGCAACCCGTCCTCGTGCGCCGGGTCGATCGGGGCCAGCGTCGCGTGCGCGTACCAGAGTGTCTCGAAGTACGGCACCACGTCCGGCCCGATCGGCAGGGCCACGTCCTCCACGTCGTGGCCCAGGTCACTGAGCAGGGCGCTGGCGTCCTCGTAGGCGGCCACGCAATCAGGATGGACGTCGGCGCCCTCGACCACCGGGACCATCGTTCGGCCGATCCGGAGCCGGCCCGGATCCCGGCGGGCCCAGCCAAGGAACGTCTCCCCCTCGGGCAGCGGCGGCAGTGTGTACATGTCGCCGGGGTAGTTGCCGCTCATCACGTCCAGCAGCAGGGCGGCATCCGGCACGGTCCGGGTGATCGGCCCGTTGGTGGCCAGCCCGAACAGGTCCGGCACGATCGGGCCCTCTGACACCCGGCCGCGGGACGGCTTGATACCGAACAGCCCGCACGCGCTGGAGGGGATGCGGATCGACCCGCCGCCGTCGCTGCCCTGCGCGGCCGGGGCGAGGCGTGCGGCCACCGCGGCGGCCGCCCCGCCGCTGGACCCCCCGGCCGACCGGGTAAGGTCCCACGGCGTCCGGGCGGGCGGCCCAACGGCCGTCTCGGTGTAACACGGAAGGCCGAATTCCGGTGTCGCTGTCTTGCCGGTGATGACCGCCCCCGCCGACCTGATCGCGGCGACCACGTAATCGTCGCCGGCGGGAACATAGTCGTCATAGACGGACGAGCCGAACGTCTGCCGGACGGCCGCGACGGAGTTCAGATCCTTGATGGGGATCGGAACACCCAGAAGTGGCGGAAGCGGTGCCGATCCAGAACGGTCTGTTACAGCCTTTTCCGCCGCGCGGGCCTGCTCTAGGGCCAGCTCCGCGGTTACCGTGTAGTACGCTCCTACCTGCGCGTTTAGCTCTTCGGTCCGGCGCAGATAATGATTAGCGACATCAACAGGAGAAAGCTGGCGCTCGTGGATCGCAGCCGCCAGGCCAGTCATCGTGAGCTCATGAATCTGCGTCATGTCACCAAATGGTAGACCGAGCCGGCGAGCGGGCCGAAAATGCATTCCTTCCCGCAGCAGGCCTTCATACACTCCCTAGAGCGACACTATTAACTCAACCTGTGACGACTTGCGTCCGGCCATTCGTCAGTTACGCTGGGTGTGTGGAACAGGTGACATGGCTGATGCGGAAAAGCCATAGGTCATCGGCCCCTCCGAACGAACAGGGGCGCAATGGTGCGCGCCCGCATCATTCGCCTGGCGCCGTTGTGCCGCAGGCCGGCCCCGAGGTCGTGGGGTCACCCGCGCCGACGCCCGATGAGAGCGCCGGAGCCGTCCCGCCCGCCCAGGCAGTGGACGCGACGGGCCGAGCAGAACCGGGCACGGGGAGCACAGAACCGGGTACCGGGAGCACGGCGGACAGCGAGCACGGGACCCACGATGAGCACGGACCGGCGAGTCAGGACCCCGCACAGAATCAGGACCCCGCACGGAGTCAGGACCCCGCACAGAGCGAGCAAGGGCCAGCGAGCGGATACGGGCCGGAAGGCGGACACGCGCCGGTGAGCCAGCACGGGCCAGCCGGCGGACGCACGCCGGAAGGCGAGCCCACGCCAGCGGCCGAGCACGGGCCCGCAGGCGAACCGAGGCCGGCGGGCGAACCGGAGCGGGAATCCGCGCTCCGGGCCGCCGCGGCTAACAGCGCGTTCCGGGCGGCGACGCAGCTGGTCTGGCCCGGCACGGAAGACCGGCTGGCCGAGCCGGCGCGCCCGGCCGAGCCCGCGCCCGATCCGGCTGCTTCCAGCTGGAATCCGTCCGGGACGACTGCTTCCGACTGTGATGCGTCCGGCACGGCTGCTCCCGCTCAGCCCGCACCCGATCAGCCCGCACCCGATCAGCCCGCCGGGGGCCGCCACACCGCTGATCTCCCCGCTGCTGCGGCGGCCGGTCCCCCCGGCCGTTCGTGCCCGGGGTACCCAGTGCTGGGTATCAGGGCGCTGCCTACCAGGCCGGGCCCGACATCTGGGAGCCGCGCCGGTTGTACAAGGAGCCGCTGCTGCGCCCCCGGAGGCGGACCGGCCCGGCACCGGCCGGTGAGCCGGGCCAGCGCCCGGGACGGGCCGCCCCGCAGGAGGGTAAGGGCCCCGGCCAGGCCAGTTCAGGACAACAGGCCAGTTCAGGACAAACTGCGGCACCCAGCCAGCCACGGACGGATCAGCCGCGCACCGGCCGGCCGGAGACGGGCCAGCCCGAGACAGGCCAGCCGGGACCAGAAGCGGACGCGGGCCAGCGCGGGTCGCGGCCCGACTACCCGCCGGTGCCGTCGGCCGCGGGACCGCGGGCCACGACCGCTTCCCCGGTGCGGCGGCTCGCGATCACGGCGGGCCCGGATCCGGCCGACTCCGGCGGGTCCGTGACCTCTCGCCCGGACGATCCCGGGCGCAAGGCGGAGCGGCTGCACTTCGGTGACCTGATGGCCGACTCCCGGATGCGGATCTGGAAGCGGCGCCTGCTGGTCGCGCTCATCGCCGGCCTGATCTTCGCGTTCATCTTCACCTGGCGGGCAGGGCTGACCGCCGCGGTGCTCGCGGCCATCGCCGACGCCATCTACCGGTCGCGGACCACCGCGTCGATACCGCCCGGTGTCCGGCTGACCGGCGCACAGAAGCGCACCCAGCGCCAGCTGGCCCGGATGGAGCGGTCCGGGTACCGGGCGCTGCACTCACGGCCGATCCCGGGTAGCCGGGAATCCATCGACCACTTCGTGGTCGGGCCGACCGGCGCCTATGCCATCGACTCCGAATCCTGGGACAAGCGGCTGCCGATCCGGACCCGGAACGCGCGTCAGCTGTACCACGGGCCGTTCACCATGAAGGACCGGCTCGAGCACGCCCGCTGGGAGGCGCAGCAGGCCAGCGACCGGCTGAGCGAGGAGCTCGGCACCCAGGTCTACGTCCGGCCCGTGCTGGCCGTCTATGGCCCCAAGGTGCCCTGGCTAGTGGCCACGATCCGCGAGGTCGACGTGTTCAGCGGCGACCGGCTGCGCAAGTACCTGCGGCGAAACGCCACGATGAAGGACCGGCCGAAGCTCAGCGCGGGCGAGATCGAGCAGATTTACGCCGCCGCGGCCCGGGTCCTGCCGCTCAACAATGGCGCCCAGCGCACTCCGGTAGGCTGAGGAGATACTTGCGAGCAGGGCTTCCCTGCATTCCCTCGGCTGAATTCGGAGATGACCGGCATGCCACCGCTTCGGTCTCGCACTGTCACACACGGCAGAAGCATGGCGGGTGCCCGCGCCCTGCTGCGGGCTACAGGCATCGCCCGCGAGGACATCGGCAGGCCGATCGTAGCGGTCGCCAACAGCTTCACAGAGTTCGTGCCCGGGCATGTCCACCTGCGTGAGGTCGGCCGGGTGGTCTCGGACGCGGTCCGCGCGGCCGGGGCGATCCCCCGTGAGTTCAACACCATCGCGGTCGACGACGGCATCGCGATGGGCCACGGCGGGATGCTGTACTCGCTGCCAAGCCGGGAGCTGATCGCCGACTCGGTCGAGTACATGGTGAACGCGCACTGCGCCGACGCGCTGATCTGCATCTCCAATTGCGACAAGATCACGCCCGGCATGTTCATCGCGGCCATGCGGCTGAACATCCCGACCGTGTTCGTGTCCGGCGGGCCGATGGAAGCGGGCAAGCCCATCGCCGGCCTGACCACGGGCGGGCGCAAGCTCGACCTGATCGACTCGATGGTCGCTTCGGCGGACCCGTCAGTGTCTGACGCGGAACTGCTCGAGATGGAGGAATCCGCCTGCCCGACCTGCGGCTCCTGCTCCGGCATGTTCACCGCCAACTCGATGAACTGCCTGACCGAGGCGATCGGCCTCGCCCTGCCGGGTAACGGGACCACGCTGGCCACCCACGCGGCCCGCCACGGCCTGTTCGAACGGGCCGGGACGGCGATCGTCGAGCTGACCCGCCGCTACTACACCGATGACGACGAGTCCGTGCTGCCCAGGGCTATCGCCAACCGGGACGCGTTCGAGAACGCGATGGCCCTGGACGTGGCCATGGGCGGGTCGACCAACACGATCCTGCACCTGCTCGCCGCGGCCCACGAAGGCGAAGTCGCCTTCGGCCTCAAGGAGATCGACGAGCTGTCCCGTCGGGTGCCCTGCCTGTGCAAGGTGGCACCGAGCAGCAACTACCACGTCGAGGACGTGCACCGGGCCGGCGGCATCCCCGCCATCCTCGGTGCGCTGGACCGGGGCGGTCTGCTCAACACATCCGTCCGCACGGTGCACAGCGATTCGCTGCGGGACTTCATCGACGCCTGGGACCTGCGCTCCGGCTCAGTCCGCGATGAGGCCGTCGAGCTCTACCACGCGGCCCCCGGCGGAGTCCGCACCACCCGGCCGTACTCGCAGTCGGCCCGCTGGGAAAGCCTGGACACCGACCGCGAAAGCGGCTGCATCCGGGACGTCGAGCACGCCTACACCGCCGACGGCGGCCTGGCCGTGCTGTACGGCAACCTGGCTCCGGAGGGCGCGATCGTCAAGACGGCCGGCGTGCCCGAGGAGCTGTTCCGGTTCGAGGGCGCCGCACGGGTCTTCGAGAGCCAGGAAGACGCGGTGGACGGCATCCTTGCGGGCGCGGTCAGCGCCGGGGACGTCGTGGTCATCCGCTACGAGGGCCCGCGCGGCGGTCCCGGCATGCAGGAGATGCTGTACCCCACCAGCTTCCTCAAGGGGAAAGGCCTGGGGCGGGCCTGCGCGCTGATCACCGACGGCCGGTTCTCCGGCGGGACGTCGGGCCTTTCCATCTGCCACGTCGCGCCGGAGGCGGCGCTGGGCGGGGTCGTCGCGCTGGTGGCCAACGGCGACCGGATCACGATCGACATCCCGCGCCGCGATCTGACGCTGGAGGTCTCCGACACCGAGCTCGCGACGCGACGGGACCAGGCGCTGGCCCGGTTGCACGGCTACCGGCCCGCCGACCGGTCCCGGCCGGTCAGCGCGGCCCTGCAGGCCTACGCGGCCATGACGACCTCCGCGGCGACCGGCGCGGCGCGGGACGTCTGCCAGCTGGCCGCCGGCGCGGTGGCCGGGCCCCCAGGCAACTCAGAGGGCCGGTGAGCACGCACGACTTCGTCCGGGCCGCGCGCGAGTCCGACGCCGCCGACGTGGCCCGCATCCAGGTCGACTGCTGGCGCCACGGATACACGGGGCTCATCCCGGACGCGGTACTGGCCGAGCTGACCAGCGACGATGCGCTGGGCCAGTGGCGGGAACGCTGGGCGGAAGCCATCGGCAAGCCGCCGACCAGCAGGCACCGGGTGCTGGTCGGCACGCATGACCGGGCCGCCGTGGGTTTCGCCTCGGTAGGCCCCGCCAGCGACGCTGACCGCTGGCCAGCTACCGACGCCGAACTGTACGAGCTGCGCGTCGGGCCCGGGCTGACCCGGCAGGGCCACGGCGGCAGGCTCCTCAACGCTGTCGCCGACACCCTGGCGGAGGATCGCTTCACCGAGGTGTCCGCCTGGGTGCTGCAAGCCGATACGGACACGCGGCGTTTCCTGGAAACCGCAGGCTGGGCCGCCGACGGCGCGCGGAGCGAGCTGGACATGGGCGTTCGCGTCCCTATCCTGCGGCTGCACGTAGCGCTGACCGCCCCGGTCGGCTGAGCACAAGGAGGACGTGCTGAGCGCACAAGGAGCGGTCGTGGCGCAGCCACGAGACTGGCTGGCGGGTACCCGGCCGCGGACGTTGCCGGCCGCGGTCGTACCCGTGTTGATCGGAACCGGGGTGGCCATCGGGTACGGCCGGTTCTCCGCCTGGCGGGCCGTACTCGCCCTGGTCGTGGCGCTCTTCCTGCAGATCGGCGTCAACTACGCGAACGATTACAGCGACGGCATCCGCGGCTCGGACGAGCGCCGGGTCGGGCCGGTCCGGCTGGTCGCCGCCGGACTGGCCCCGGCCCGGCAGGTGCGCGCGGCGGCGTTCGGCTGCTTCTTCTGCGCGTGCGTGGCGGGCCTGGTACTCGCGATCTTCACCTCCTGGTGGCTCATCCTGGTTGGCGCGGCCGCGGTCGCGGCGGCCTGGTTCTACACCGGCGGGACGCACCCGTACGGGTATGAGGGCCTGGGCGAGGTGGCGGTGTTCGTGTTCTTCGGGCTCGCCGCGGTGGCCGGCACCGCCTACGTGCAGATGTCCGCGCTGAGCTGGCTCGGCCTGATCGCCGCGGTACCGGCCGGGCTGCTGTCCTGTGCGCTGCTGATGATCAACAACCTGCGGGACATCAGCTCCGACGCCGACGTGGGCAAGCGCACGCTCGCGGTCCGCCTCGGCGACGCGCGCAGCCGGGCGGTGTACCTGACCTGCCTGCTGGCTCCCTTCGCCGTGGCGCTGGCCATCACCCCGGCGCGGCCGCTCGCCGCGCTGACGCTGGCCGCGCTGCCCCTGGCGTTCGGCCCGATCCGCGCCGTCCGGTCCGGGGCGGCGGGGCCCGCGCTCATCCGGGTCCTCGGGCAGACCGGCCGACTGCAGCTGGCCTTCGGCGCCGCCCTCACCATCGGGCTCGCCGTCCGCCTCTGAGCGGACCGTGGCTTGCGCGTGGGCAGGCCGTTCCTCCCGTGCGAGCGACCGCTCCCGGTGCAGCGGCGGACGCCCCTGGCGGCGTGACCTGCGAATCGTGACGAATGCTGCGACGTGGGGAAATGTTTGGGTTTACGCTTTCCCCGTAGTGGCGATCATCGATTGCACAGTCGGATACACGCAGGTATGGCGACGATCGGGAGGGGTTCTATGACGCATCCCCGTCCCGCCCCGCCCAGCGGGGGGGACGCAGAGCGGGCTGCCTTCCTGCGTGATCTTCGGGCGCTTCGTGACCAGGCGGGGCTGCGGCCCCAGCAACTCGCGGCGCGGGCACACTTCCCCGAGGAGACGCTGACCAGCGCCGAAGCCGGCCCCGCCTTGCCCAGCCTTCCGGTGCTGCAGGCCTACGTGCGCGGATGCGGTGCAAGCGCGGGTTCGGCCGAGTGGGAAGACCGATGGCGCCGCCTGACCCAGGATCCTGACGTTGAGACGGCGCTGCCCACCCGCGCGCCCACGGTGAGCCGGGCTCCGGCCGGGCCGTTCGGGGCGGCCGTAGGTACGGGCTCGGTCAACCCAGCCGAACAGGCCGCCATCGGCTTCGGGCTGGCCCGCGTCGCGGCCGGCCTCAGCCCGGCCGGAGCCGGGACGAGTTCCTGGTTCAGCCGGGCAGACCCGGAACAGCCCGAATCGGCCAGCACCCCGCCGCCGTCGTACCCGTCGGCTCCGGCCGCTCCGGCCGCCCAGCCCCCGGCTTCTCCGGCCTCGTCCATGCCGGACAGCCTGACGACGTGGCGGCCAGGGACGCGCGAAACGTGGGGCCCGGAACAGCGGCCTGGCTTGGACCGGCGGCCTGGAGCCCGGAACAGCGGCCTGGCCCGGAACAGCGGCCTGGCCCGGAACAGCGGCCTGGCCCGGAACAGCGCCCTGGCTTGGACCGGCAGGGTGGCCCGGACCGGCAGGCTGGCCCGGACCGGCAGGCTGGCTTGGACCGGCAGGCTGGCTTGGACCGGCAGGCTGGCTTGGACCGGCAGGGTGGTTCCGCACCGTCGTGGGGTCAGGCCGGGCAGCCTGCCCCGCCGGCTCCCGTCCCGCCGACCGCCCCGGGCGGCTTCTCGCAGGCTCCGCCGTCCGGGACTTCGGGCTTCTCCCGCGTCCCGGGTCCGCCCGCGGAGTTCTCTCCGGCGCCCCGGCCGACTGGTCCTCCGTCCACGACACCCCCCTCGGGCTTCGCTCCGTCGGCTTCGGGGGGTGCCCTGCCCCGGCGCGGCGGGCCCCAGCGCGGGTACCCCGGCCTTCCGCCGCCCCGAGTCCCCGGGCGGCCCCCCGCCGCAGACCAGCGGAACGCAGAGCGAGACCAGGGGAGCGCGTCCGGCCGTCCGGGACGACCGGGCTTCGGCGGCACAGAAGACCACCGGGCCGCTGCACTCGGCGGAAGCCCCCCCGGCGCCGGGAAGCCGCTCAGGGCGAACGATCATGGCCATGGTCATGATCGTGCTGGCGGTGGCCCTCATCGCGGCCCTGATCTGGCTGGCGCTAGCCTCCTGACCGCAGGGTCGGTGGGACCCTCCTGACCGCAGGGTCGCGGACCGAGGGCTGACTTCTCCCCGCCCTGAAGAACTCCGGCTTGCGCCCGGCAAAGATTTGGCCACTGCGCCCGCTGGACCCGGGTCAGGGGACGATCGTCGCTGCTCCTGCCGTCTCTGCGGCCATGGTCTCGGCGGTCGTCGTCTCTGCTCCTGCCGTCTCTGCGGCCATGGTCTCGGCGGTCGTCGTCTCTGCTCCTGCCGTCTCGCGGCCATGGCTCGGCGGCGTCGTCTCTGCTCCGTCGTCTCGGCGCCGTTGGCCTCGGCGTCCGGCGAGCCCGCGCTGTTGCTCGGCACACCGGAGGCCGGTTCGGCGCCGGTCAGGGCGGCCAACCCGTTGACGGCCTGGGCCAAGGCGCCGGCCGGGCCCCCCGGGCCGAGCGCATTGGCCGGGGGAGTCGGACCGGCCGGGACTATCCGGCTGTCATCGCCCGGCGCACCGGCCGCAGCGGCGTCGCGGCTGGCACCGGAACTGTCGGTGCCGCTGCGCCCGTCGAACGCGGACGTGATCGACTTGAGCGCCGACGTGACCTCGCTCGGGATCACCCAGAACGTGCTGCCGGGGCCCTGGGCAAGCTGCGGCAGGGTCTGCAGGTACTGCCAGGCCAGCAGCTTCGGGTCGGGATCGTTGCGGTGCACGGCCTGGAAAACCGCGCCGATGGCCTGAGCCTGGCCCTCGGAACGCAAGATGGCTGACTGCTTTTCGCCTTCCGCGGTCAGGATATTGCTTTGCTTCTCACCCTCGGCGGTGAGGATCTTGGCCTGCTTGACGCCCTCGGCATTGAGGATGGCGGCGCGCTTCTCGCGTTCGGCGCGCATCTGCTTCTCCATCGCGTCGACGATGGTCTTCGGCGGGTCGATGGCCTTGATCTCCACGCGGGTGACCCGGATTCCCCACTTGCCGGAGGCATCGTCAAGGACGCCGCGGAGCATGTTGTTGATCTTGTCCCGGGAGGTGAGGGTGGCCTCCAGGTCCATGGAGCCGATCACGCTCCGCAGCATGGTAGCGGTGAGCTGCTCGATGGCCTGGATGTAGTTGACGATCTCGTAGTCGGCCGCGCGCGGGTCGGTGACCTGGAAGAACAGCACCGTGTCGATGAGGACGACAAGGTTGTCCTCGGTGATCACCGGCGCGCCCTTGAAGGAGACCACCTGCTCACGCAGATCGATGAGCGGCTTGACCCGGTCCACGAACGGGATGATGAAGTTCATTCCAGGCTGCAGCGTCTTGCGGTAGCGCCCGAGGCGCTCAACGTTCCGGGCCCGTGCCTGGGGCACGACCCGCACCGAGCGGACCACCACCAGGATCAGCAGCACGGCGACGATGACGCCGATGAGGAGTTCCGCGAGGGCCATGATCACTCCCGTGGGTAGACAAGGGCGGTCGCACCCTCGATCTGGATGACGTCGACGGTGGCTCCCACCGGGATCACGAGGGTCTCGTCGTAGGAGCGGGCGGACCACTCCTCGCCTCCGATGCGGACCCGTCCATGGTGTCCGTTGACTTCCTGCTGGACCAGGGCACTCCGGCCGACGAGCGCGGCTGTCCCGGTTCGCAGCGGCGGGGGCTGCTTGAGGTGGCGCTTGGCGATGGGCCGGACCAGGCCCAGGCCGGCGCCGGCCGCCAGCACGAAAGCCACGATTTGCAGGGGTACCGAGACACCCAGCGCACCCACGACGGCCGCGACGGCGGCCGCCACCGCGATCAGCCCCAGGGTGAGTGTCACGGTCAGCAGCTCGACAACGCCGAGCACGGCGGCCAAGATCAGCCAGATGATCCAGGTCATGGCCGCTCCGCACAGCTCCGCAGCTACAGCGGCGACTCCGCTCCGAACCGTCCGCCTAGGCCCGGGCGTGCCGCCCAGGCCCTGCTTTGAGGGTAACTCCGGCGGCTGCGTACCGCACTTGTTACCCTTCGCGGACTGTGTGGCCAATCACGGAGCCGCGATTCGGCTCACCGTAGCCGCGGAAGCACGCTAGGCTCCGAAAGCGTACGAACGTACTAATTCCGCATAAAAGTTACAATCTGCATTCCGCACTGATTGGGTATTCCGCCCGTCCTAGACTTTTTTCAGGATGAATGCCGCAATAGGCGGGCGCGTCCGAGTCAGAGTGTCCAGGAGGTGCCCGGTGGAACGTGGTGACGCCGCACCCGACCGTGATTGGTACGGGGTAGATGGCCGTCCCGCGCAGCACCGGAGCGGGCATCCGGGCCATCAGCCCGAGTACCAATACGAATACGACGGGCCCCCGGCCGGCGGCCCGGGCCGGGATCGCTACGAGGAGCGGCGCAGTCCCGGGCCGGACCAGGACCATCAGGGGCAGTGGAAAGGCCCTGGCGTCCCGCGGGCTGACGGCGTTCCGCAGGGTGACGGCGGCCCCTGGCGCGACCGGGGCTCCCCAGGCAACGGGGTCCCGCTGCGCGAGGTGTGGCCGGATCCCCACTGGTCGGACACGGAATGGGCGGAACCGCGGCCGGCTCCTGCGTCGCGAATCCCCTCCCGGGTCCCGCGCCCGCAGCGGGCACCCGGTCAGGGTGACCACCCGGGCTACCAGGGTCCTCGCACTGCGGCCGGGCCGGGGCGGCCCCCGGGTTCAGCCGGGCACCCGCGCGGCGGAGCCGGATACCAGGGCGGTGCCGGCGGCGCGGGAAAGCCGGCGGACGCGAACCGGGCCCAATACGCGGGAGGCCGCCGAATTCCGCCGGGAATGCCTGGGCGAGGGCCCGGGATGCCCGGGACCGGGTCGGGGCCTTCCGGGACAGCACCGGAACAGCCGCGCGGCAGGACGCGTCCCTGGCCAGGGGCGGCCCCATACCCCGGCACCCCTTATCCGGAAGCGCCTTATACGGGTGGCCAGGATGCGAGGGAAGGGCACGGGCCGGGGGCCTATCGGCCTGAGGTCGGGCACGGGCCGATAGGCGACTACCGGCGCGGGCCAGGTGAGGACTATCGACCTGGGCCGACCGAGGCCTACCGGCGTGGGCCAGGCCCGCGGTACGGGCGGCACGAAGGGTACGGGCCGGAGGCAGACGAAGCGTACGGGCCCAGAGCGGACGGTTACGACCGGATGCCGGAAGCGGGGTACGGGCCGAGGCCAGAAGCCGGTTACGCCCGTGACCCGGGCTACGGGTACGGCCCTGCCGGCGAAGACTATGGCCCGGTTAGCGAGGACCGCTATGGCCACGATGCCGGGCAGGCTTACGAGTACGGGCCGGAAGACGGCTACGGCCATGAACCTGGGCCAGGACCCTGGCGCGGGCCGGAAGACGCCTACGAGAGGTTCCCTGAACCGGCGTACGGGCCTGGGCGGGGCGATGCCCACGGCCCCGAGCCCGGCTATCGGCGCGGGCCGGAAGACGCCTACGGCGGGGGACCCGAACCGGGATACCGGCCCGGACCGGAAGACGCCTACGGCCGGGGACCCGAACCGGGATACCGGCCCGGACCGGAAGACGCCTACGGCCGGGGACCCGAACCGGGATACCGGCCCGGACCGGAAGACACCTACGGCCATCGGCGCGATCCGGAATATCAGCATGGGCCAGGGAACGGCTACGGGGCCGGGAGAGCATCCGGGCCCGGACCACGAGATGCGGCAGGACGCGGGTCCGGTCCGATGCGGGAGCGCCAGCCCCGGGCCGAGGGACTCAGGCACGGGCCGGATGCCGCGTACGGGCGAGAAGACTCATACGGCGCTGACGGCGCCCATGGCTCACAGGTTGCATACGAGGCGGGGGTGACGTACGGCTCAGACGCTGCCTACGGCCCCGGCGCGGCATATGAGCCAAACGGGCACCAAGGGGCCGAGGTTAGCTACGGGCCGGACGTCCATGAGGCGGATGCCAGGTACGCGCCCGGCGGCAGCGACCGGGCCGATGGCGGCTACGGTCCCAGCGGTGGTTACGGCCCGCAGGCGGACCGGCACGGCCGAGGGCCCGGCCGACCGGCCGGCCCGTCGAATTCCGGCCCGCGCCCGGTCCTGGCGGGGCGCCCGGTCGCATCACCGGGACGGCCCAGTCCGCCGGCTTGGCGCCCGCCTGGAGCGTTCGGCGGCAACCCACCCGCGCGCCCGAACGGCCACGCAGGCGCGCCCGCGAACGGCCGCCCGGGTGCACCACCCGCGGACCGCAGCGCGGCTCCGCCCCGGCCGCCCGGCAGCCGGTCCATCGAATCGCCCGCACAGCCCGCCGCAGCTGGGAACCCGATGGCGGCTGCGTCCGGACGTTCCGCACCACCAGACCGGACGGGCCAACCGTCGAAGCCGGGGACCGCGCTGGTCCTCCGGAAGGAGCCGTCCGCCAAGCGGTCTCCGGCCGGCCCCGGGAACGAACTGGCGGACTTCGCGAAGGACCTTCGCGAGCTGCGCACCAAGGTGGGGCTCGGCTATCCGGAGATGGCAGAGCTCTCGCACTACACGATGAAGACGCTGGCCGCCGCTGCAGGCGGCCTGGCGTTGCCGACGCTCCCGGTGACCGCGGCGTACGTCCGCGCGTGCGACGGCAACGTTGCCGAATGGGAAGACCGCTGGCACCAGATCGCTGACGCGATGAAGCCGGACGGCGAGGGGCCCGGGCCGCAGCCTGGCGCAGCGCCGGACGGTACCCCCGGCCGGGGGAACGGATCCGGCGGGCGGGCCACTGGCGGGGCGGGCAAGATTCGCGGAGCTGACGGGACTGGCCAGGCGAGCGGGACTGGCCAGGCGAGCGGGACTGGCCAGGCTGACGGGAACGGAACCCGGCCAGGCCGGGGGGCACCGGGACCGCACGACGAGCACAAGCCATCCCGCCCGTCCCAGGTCTCCTCGCCGCGCCCGGCGCGCGAGGGACCGTCCGCTCCCGGTCTGGCTCCGCCCCCACCGGACAACAGAACCGAGCAGGTGTACGTCATCACGTCGGCGGCCCCCCGGCGGCCGCACCGGTGACCTGCACCGCACCCGCCGCCGTCCGCCGCGCTGGGTGGCGGGGGGCGGGGCCGGGCCCGGGCCCACCGTTATGCTGCGGCCGTGAACGTTGTTTCCCTCGGTTACCGCACGGATCTGATGGTCCGCGCGATGGAGGGCAGCGAGGTCACCGACTGCGGCAACCACATCGTGGTCCGGAGCCCAGCGCACCCGGCGTACTGGTGGGGCAACTTCCTGCTGCTCGCGGCCGCTCCGCAGCCTCGGGAGACCCCGCGCTGGCTGGCGCGGTTCGGCGAGCTCTTCCCCGCCGCGGAACACGTGGCGCTGGGCATCGACGCCACGCAGCCGGACGCGGCCGACCGTTCGGGCCTGTTCAAGGCCGGTCTCCGCATCGAACGGAGCATCGTGCTGACGGCCGCGAGACTGACTGAGCCGCCGTACCCGGACCGTTCGGCTGACTACCGGCCGCTGGCCGGCGACGAGGACTGGCGGAGCTCGCTGGAACTCCGGCTGGCCGCTGACGACGGCAGTGAAGCCGCGGTGACCCGTGCGTTCTATCAGCAGCGCACGGTCGATGCCCGCCGGCTGACCGAGAACGGTGACGGCGCGTGGTTCGGCGCGTTCGACCGGGGCCGGCTGGTGGCCCAGCTCGGAGTGTTTTCCGACGGCAGCGGGATCGCCCGCTACCAGAACGTCGAGACCCACCCAGCCTCGCGCCGGAAAGGCCTGGCCGGAACGCTGGTCTGGCAGGCGGGGCGCTGGGCGCTGGCTGAGCTCGCGGCGCGGACCCTGGTCATCGTCGCGGATCCGGGCGCGAGCGCGAT
Organism: uncultured Actinomycetes bacterium; assembly: GCA_963775825.1. GTDB lineage: Bacteria > Actinomycetota > Actinomycetes > Streptosporangiales > Streptosporangiaceae > Bog-532. The sequence continues at coordinate 131,652 of CAVZKY010000017.1, read as the reverse complement.
CCGGGTCTACCGGTCCGTCGGGTTCGCCGACACCGAGACACAGATCGGCTTCGAGCGCCGGCCGCAGCCGGTCCGGTCCTGAGCGGCCGGCCTCCTTACAGATCGGCGGTGCCGGTCACGCCGGTCGTGGTGCTGCCGCCGACCCAGATCGTGCCGTCCGCGGCACGGCTGATCCGCACCCGGCCGCGGCGGCCCAGCGCCGTGCCCTGGCTGGCTACGTACGGCGCGGAGGCATGACCCGCCGCCAGCAGCCAGCCGGCCAGGGACGCGTTGAGGCTCCCGGTCACCGGATCCTCACCGACTCCGCCCAGCGCCGGGCTGAAGGCGCGGACCTCGAACGCCACCGGTGAACCCGCCGGGTGGGGCCCCGCCACCCCAATGTCGAGATCGGCCAGGCCAGGCCGCAGCGCCAGCACCGCGTCGGCACTTTCCAGCAGCACGCCCACCCAGCCCGGGCCGTTGTCCACCCACTGCGCGTCGACCACCGCGACTCGGGCGATGCCGAGCGCCGCCACGACCCGCTCCAGCGTCTGCTCGTCCACCGGCCCCGAACGCAGCAGCGGCGGCGCCGCGAACGCCAGCGCGCCGTCGATCTGCCGCAGTTCGATCAGGCCCGCGTCGCACTCCTGGATGATCACGTCCGGGAGCTGGGGCGTGCCGCCCGCGCCCAGCCAGGCGTGACAGGTACCGAGCGTCGGGTGACCGGCGAACGGAAGCTCACGGCTGGGTGTGAAGATCCGGACCCGGTAGTCGGCGCCGGCGGCTTCCGGCGGGACGACGAACGTGGTCTCGGACAGGTTCGTCCAGCTCGCGAACTGCTGCATCTCCTCGGTGGTCAGGCCCTTGCCGTCGAGGACGACAGCGACGGGATTCCCGAAATACCGCTCGTCGGCGAACACATCAACCTGGCAGAACCGGCGCTGCATGACATCGAGTGTGGCATGCGGCGGTCGCTCGGCAGGAGGGGATTTTCTGCCGGACTAGGGTGAATTCCTGCCTCGGCTCTCCGGAGCCGAATTCTTCTTCAGGCCGCTGGCATGGAAAGATAGGCGCGTGGTGCCGGCCGACAACCATGCGCACTCCGAGTGGTCGTACGACACCACGGGCGAGGCGTCGATGACGGGGGCGTGCCAGCGAGCGCTGGACGTCGGGGTTCCAGCGATCGCCTTTACTGAGCATCTCGACTTCACCCGCTGGGCGGCGAACGACCCCGGCGCGGCGGCCGGCCTGGAGCCGCGCCGGAAGAGCCAGATCCGGCCCCTGGACGTCCCCGGGTATCTCGCGGCGATCGAGGAGTGCCGACAGCGCTTTCCTGACTTGCGGATTCTGTCCGGGGTCGAGGCGGGTGAGGCGCATCTGTTCGCGTCCAGCGCTGACGCGGTGGTCGGCAGGAACCGCTTTGACCGCATCCTCGGCTCACTGCACGCGGTGCCGCTGCGGGGCAGGCTGGTGGGACTGCCGACGATGTTCGGCATGTTCGGCCCGGATGAGGTCCTGCGGCGGTACTTCGCCGAGCTGACCCGCCTGGTCGAGGGCAGCGGGCTGTTCCAGGTCCTGGCCCATCCGGATTTCCCGCGCCGCTACTGGCCCGCCAGCGCCGGGCCGTACGAGGAAAAGGAGTTCGAGGACGAGTACCGTACGGTGCTGCGCGCCCTCGCCCAGTCCGGACGCGTGCTGGAGCTGAACACCAAGAGCCCGCTCGTCTCGGTCGAACTGCTCGGCTGGTGGCGTGACGAGGGCGGCCGCGCGGTCTCGTTCGGCAGTGACTCGCACCAGGACTGGCGGGTCGGGGACCGGTTCGATCTGGCCGTCGATATCGTCGAGGCGGCCGGCTTCCGGCCAGGACGGGACCGCTTCGACTTCTGGCGCCGCTGAGCGCCGCAGTCCGTGGGACAGCCGAAGCGCAACGGGTGCAAGACCATTTTCCGGCTCTTCATTATCCAGGGTGTAGTCGGGGTCTGAATCCGCCGGTCTCCCGGAGTGATCGGGCGATGTAGTTGGTGAGGTTGCGGAACCCGAGGGCGGAGCCGCGGAGGTGTTCGAGTCGGCCGTTGATCGCTTCGGTCGGGCCGTTGGACGTGCCGGGGCGGTCGAAGTAGGCGAGCACGTCGGCGGCCCTCTTCGTCAGAGTGCGGCCCAGCGTGATCACTTCGCTCAGCGCGGCGGGCAGGATGGCCGTGAGAGTCTACGATTCCGGTGACGCGGCCAGCCTGGCAGCGATGAACGCTTCGGCGGTGGCCTTGTCGACGCCGAGGCCGGCGAGGACGCCCGTGCCGTCTTCGAGTTCGAGCAGCGCGAGCAGGATGTGTTCGGTGCCCACGTGGTTGTGGTTCATCCGCAGGGCTTCCCGGAAGGTCAACTCCAGGGCTTTCTTGGCGTGCGCGTCGAACGGGATAAGCGCGGGCAAAGAGTCGACCGCCGTCGGCAGCGTCGCGGTGGCGGTCTGGCGGACGGCGTCGAGCGACACGCCTTGCGCGACGATCGTCCGGGCGCCAAGCGCGGTCGGGTCCCCCACCAGGCCGAGTACCAGATGAGCCACGCTGATCTGGCTATTGCCCGTTGCGCGGGCTTCTTCCTGCGCCGTCACGACGACCTTTCTGGCCCGGTCCGTGAAGCGGCTGAACCCCTGGCTGGCGTCGAGGTCCGGCGTCTCGCCCTTGGCGACGAAGCGCTTCTGGGCCGCCTGTTTAGTGACGCCCATACTGCGGCCAATCTCCGTCCAGGAAGCGCCGGAGCGGCGCGCCTGGTCAACGAAGTGCCCGATCAAGTGATCCGCCACGTCACCGAGGTGGTCGGCAGCCAGCACTGCATCGGTGAGCTGGTCGAGGGCGGCGGAGTGAGTCTTCTTGATGGCTTGGATCAGATCGTCGAGCCGGATCGGGTTTGTGATGGGTTCAGCTGTCGTCATGGGTCAACCATAAGTTGACGCCCGCTTCTCGTCAACTCAAGGTTGACCCATGACGGATGATCAATGCTCGGTTCGACCGCACGGCTCCCGCCTTCATCCCGCCGATGTCGTTGGTGATGCGGGACTGGACCTCGCCGGTGCGCCTCCGGGTGAAGAAGGCGATCGACTGGCGCTGCAAATGGCTCAACATGCGGGTGCGCAGCTCGTGCATGACCTGCTGGCGGACCTTCGTGCTGGCGGTAGCCACCGGGGGGCTCCCGGACGAGGTGGCCGCCACCGCGCGGCAACGGCGTCCGGAGGCCGACCCGGCGGCGCTGATCGCGGACGGCTGGGCCAGCGCCCGCCGGATGATCGAGGAATACGTGGCCGCGGGGCTGAGTAAGTTCGTCGTCCGGCCCGCCACGGCGTCGGACACTCCCGGGGCGCTGGAGGAGTTCCTGGACCGGTTCGCGGCCGAAATGCTGCCGCTGCAGAACTGAATGCTCGTCAGCTGCGCATGATGTTGCCGATGATGCCGCCGACCGTGCCCGCGGCGGCGCCGCTGGCCGCCGCGTCGGGCGCGACCTGCTGGGCGAGGTACGGCGCGAGGGCGTGCGCCAGGTTCGGCAGCGGCATGGACTGCAGCCAGATCTGGCCCGGGCCGGTCAGGGCGACCAGGTGGAAACCGTCCTGGCCGAAGAGGAGGTTGGTCACGCCGGGTACCCGGGTGATCTGGAACTGGACGCTGGCCTCGAACATGCCGACGTGGCCGGGGTGTACCAGCAGCGTCTGGCCGGGGGCGAGGGTGTAGTGCACCAGCTCGCCGGACAGCTCGATCCAGGCCCGGCCCTCGCCGTCGAGGCGCTGCAGCAGGAACCCGTCCCCGCCCCACAGGCCGCCGCGGAAGGACTGCTGCAGGCCGATGCTCGGCGTGATGCCGGCCGTGCCGCACAGCCAGCCGGTCCGGTGCACGAGGTAGGAGTGGCCCGCGCTGATGTCGATGGGCACGATGTGGCCGGGCAGTTTCGCGGCGAACGCGATCATGCCGGGGCCGCCGGACGGCTCGTACCGGGTAAGGAAGATGCCGCCGCCGCCCATGACGCGCTTGAGGCCGCCCAGGAAGCCCCCGCCGCCGGCGGTCTGCGACATCTGCATGTTCGCCGTCATCCAGGACAGCTCGCCATGGGTGGAGATCAGCTGTTCGCCCGGCTGAACCGTAACTTCCAGCACCGGCATGGTGGTGCCCTTGATTTCCGCCTGCATGACTGCTCCTTCGCGCGCCCGGGCCGTGGTCCTTGCCGTGCAACTTACCAGCGGCCCGCCGGAGGCGCCGCCGCTATCGATGTCCGATTTCCGCTAGCATCGCGCCTGCACGGCGCGGCAGGGTGGAGGAGTGGACAACGACCAGCGGTACGAGGCGGCGGTCAGCAAGGACGCGCGCTTCGACGGCGTCTTCTTCATCGCGGTCACGTCGACGGGGATCTACTGCCGGCCGAGCTGCCCGGCGATCACCCCGAAACGCGCCAACATGCGCTTCCATCCCACGGCGGCCGCGGCGCAGGAGGCCGGTTTCCGCGCCTGCAAGCGATGCCGGCCGGACGCCTCGCCCGGCTCGCCCGAATGGAATGTCCGCGCCGACCTGGCCGGCCGGGCGATGCGGCTGATCGCGGACGGCATCGTCGACCGGGACGGCGTCACAGGCCTGGCGCGGCGTCTCGGGTACAGCGAGCGCCAGGTCAACCGGACGGTCACCGCTGAGCTCGGGGCCGGCCCGCTGGCCCTGGCCCGGGCGCAGCGGGCGCAGACCGCCCGGCTGCTGATCGAGACGACATCGCTGCCGCTGGGCGAGATCGCGTTCGCCGCCGGGTTCGCCAGCATCCGGCAGTTCAACGCGACGATCCACGAGGTCTTCGCGGGCACCCCCGGCGAGCTGCGGGACCGCAGCGCCCGCCGCCGGACCGGCGGCCCCGCGCGGGCCGGGGCGGACCCGGCGCCGGGCGTTGTCCGGCTGCGGCTCGCGTACCGGCCGCCGATTGACCTCGGCCGCCTGCTCCGGTTCCTCGCGGCCCGCGCCATTCCCGGCGTCGAGTCGGTGACCGGCGGCACCTACCGGCGAACGATGAACCTCCCGAACGGGACCGCGGTGGCGGCGCTACGGCCTGCGTCGCCACCCGGCTCCCGCTACGTCGACTGTGAGCTTCAGCTGCAGGACCTCAGGGACCTGGCCCCGGCGGTCCAGCGCTGCCGGCGGCTGCTCGACCTGGATGCCGATCCGGCCGCCGTCACGGCGTTCCTGACCCGCAGCGATGTCTTGCGGCGGCCCGTCGCGGCCTGCCCGGGCCGCCGTGTCCCGGGGCACGTCGACGGGGACGAGCTGGCCCTGCGGGCCGTGCTCGGCCAGCAGGTGTCGGTAGCGGCTGCCCGCCGCCTCGGGACGCGGCTGACCGAGGCCTACGGCAAGCCGCTCGGAAGCTCACCCGCGGCCGGCCGCCCGGTGGCCATCGGCGGGACGGCTGGCTCGGACGGCTCGGTCACGCACTGCTTCCCGGCCGCGGAGACCTTGGCCGCGGCCGACCCGGCCAGCTTGCCGATGCCGCGCAGCCGGGCCCAGGCCCTGGTGGGCCTGGCGACGGCGCTGGCGTCCGGCAGCCTGAGCCTGGACCCGGGGGCCAGCCGCGAGGAGGCCGAAGCACGGCTGCTGGCGCTGCCCGGTATCGGGCCGTGGACGGCCGGCTATATCCGGATGCGTGCCCTGTCCGACCCGGACGCGTTTCTGGCCACGGACGCGGGCGTCCGGCACGGGCTGACCGCACTCGGCGTCGCCGCCGACCCTAAATCCGCCACCCGGCTCGCCGAGGGCTGGCGCCCGTGGCGTTCCTACGCGCTGCAGCATCTGTGGGCGCTGACCGAGCAGGAGAACTCTTGATCGCGCCGTTCGTGGCCGTGGACCCGGCCGCCCCGACCGCCTTTGACCTGGTGGACTCACCCATCGGCGAGCTACTGCTGACCGGCAGCGACGACGCGCTGACCGGCCTGTACATGCTGGGCGCGCCGGGCGGGCGGCCGCCGAGCACCCCGCCCGGCGCACGGCGTGAGCCAGCGGCATTCACCAGGACCGCGGCCCAGCTGCGGGCGTACTTCGCCGGGGAGCTGCGCGACTTCGACGTGCCGCTGGCCCCGTCCGGCTCGCCGTTCCAGCTGGCGGTGTGGTCCGCGCTGACCCGGATCCCGTACGGCACGACCACCAGCTACGGCGCGATTGCCCGCCAGCTCGGCAAGCCGCTCGCGATGTCCCGGGCGGTGGGCGCGGCCAACGGCCAGAACCCGGTCGCGATCGTCATCCCCTGCCATCGGGTCATCGGCGCCGACGGGGGCCTGACCGGGTACGGCGGCGGCCTGGAGCGCAAGGAACTTCTCCTGCGGCTGGAGGGCGCCGCGGCCATGGCCGCCCTCGATGCCACCCTCTGGTAATGCCGGGGCGACCATCGCGGCCCTCGGCGGGCACGGAGGCCCTCTAAGCTTGGGCATCGTGGCCTTGATGGACACCGGGAGCTGGTTCGCCTCTCTCCCCACCATGTACGGATCGGCAGCCGCGCTGATCACCGACACCGACGGCCCGTCCGCCCGGGTGCTGCTGGTCAAGCCCAACTACCGCGCTGGCTGGTCGCTGCCGGGCGGCATCCTGGAAGAGGGGGAACCGCCGCACGTCGGGTGCTTCCGCGAGGTCGAGGAAGAACTTGGCCTGGCGCTGCCCATCGGGCCGCTGCTGACCGTGGCCTGGACGGCTCCGGACGGTGAGCGGCCGCGTCCGATCGTGGGCTTCATCTTCGACGGCGGGGTCCTCCCCGATCCCAGCAGCATCCGGCTGCAGGAGGAGGAACTGGACGACTGGCGGTTCACGGCGCCGGACGAATTCGGCGATCGCCTGCCATCCTTTCTCGTGGGCCGGGTCCGGGCCGCGCTGACCGCGCGCGGGACCGGTTGCGCCGCGTACATCGCGGCCGAGGAGCCCATCGCCTGGTGAGCGCGGTCGCGCGGCCGCAGCCAGGCGGGCGCAGCCAGGCGGGCGGCCCGGCCGTTTCACGGTGCCGCACGAGCTGCGGAAACTTCCTTCCTGTCTGGGGAAACTTCCTCCGTGTTACGTATGATTCTTCCGTGTCCGAGTCAGCCGCCACGGCTCCCGCAGCACGCCGGTTCCGCGGGCAACGGCACCGGCTGACCGGCTCGCCCTGGCGGGTGAGCTGGTCGGTCCCGGCCGCGATGCGGGCGATCCGGGCCACGATCGTCGTGCCGGGCCTGTTCGCGCTCACGTTCGAGGTCATCGGAGATCCGCAGATGACCTTGTTCGCCACGTTCGGCGGGTTCGCCACGCTGATCTTCGCCAACTTCGGCGGTACCCGGCGGGACAAACTCGTCGCGCACCTGGGCCTGGCTGTCACCGGCAGCCTGGCGCTGATCATCGGCACGGTCGTCAGCGGGATCACCTGGCTGGCGGCGCTGGTCACGATCCCGGTCGCCTTCGCCATCTTCTTCGGGGGGGTGATCGGACCGAACGCCGCCTCGGGGGTGTCCGGAGCGCTGCTCGGCTACGTCCTCCCGGTCGCCTCCGCGGGCGGGGTGTCAACCATTCCGTCCCGGCTGGAGGGCTGGTGGCTCGCCTCGGCGGCCGGCACCCTGGCGGTCCTGCTGCTGTCCCCGAAAAGCCCCGGAGACCGGCTGCGGGCCAGCGCCTCGGCGGTCGCGGCGGCGCTCGGGCGCCAGCTGCACGCGATGGCCCGGGGCGAGGTGAGCCAGGCCGACATCGACGCATCCGCCGCCGCCAAGCACACGCTGATGGAGACCTTCACCGGCACGCCCTACCGGCCGACCGGCCTGGCCACCGCGGACCAGGCGATGGCCAACGTCGTCCAGGTGCTGGAATGGTGCTCGACGCTGGCCGCCGACGCCAGCGACGGCCACGCCGGGCTGAACTGCGCCGGAGCGGCCGACCGGGAACTGCTGGGGGTCGCCGCCGACGTGCTCAGCGACACCGCCGACCTGCTGGCCGGGGCCGACGTGCAGCCGGGCCTCGACCGGCTGGAGGCGGCCCGCGCCGCCAGCGCGGCCCAGCAGGGCGAGGTCTCCGGTGACCGGGAGACGGTGCACGCGGCAGCGTCCTACGCCTTCTACGCGCAGACGATCGCGGTCGCCGCGCGCACCGCCGCCGCGGACGCGCTCATCGCGACCCGCCGCGCGGATCCGGGCACGGTGGCCGCCGAGCGCCGCGGCTGGTACGGCGAGCCGGAGTCGGGACCGCCCCGGCCAGAGTCACGGCTGGTCGCCCTGGCGGGCAGCTTCGGCGTCATTTCCAGGCACGCCAGCTTCCGTTCGGTATGGTTCCTGAACGCCACCCGCGGCGCGTTCGCCCTGGCCGTGGCCGTCGCCGTCGCCGACCTCAGCGGGGTCCAGCATGGCTTCTGGGTCGTGCTGGGCACCGTGTCAGTGCTGCGGACCAGTGCCGCCTCGACCGGATCGACGGCGTGGCGGGCGCTGGCCGGGACCGTGGTCGGGTTCGCGATCGGCGCCGGCCTGCTGGCTGCCCTCGGCACCGGGCAGGTCGCCTTGTGGGTGGCACTGCCCATCGCCGTGTGCATCGCGTCGTACGCGCCGGGTACCGCGCCGTTCCTGGTCGGGCAGGCCGCGTTCACGGTCACGGTGGTCGTCCTGTTCAACCTGCTGGCGCCGGCCGGCTGGCGGGTCGGCCTGCTGCGCATCCAGGATGTCGCAATCGGCTGTGCGGTCAGCCTGGTCATCGGGATCCTGTTCTGGCCGCGGGGCGCGGGCGCACTGGTCGGCGACGACCTCGCCGATGCGTTCCGCCGGGGCAGCGCCTACCTCACCCAGGCGGTGGACTGGGCGCTGGGGCTACGGCCGGCCGAGCCGGACACCGCGATCGCCGCGGTGACCGCGGGCCTCCGGCTGGATGACGCGCTCCGCGGCTTCCTCGCCGACCAGGGCACGAAGCGGCTGAGCAAGGACGACCTGTGGCGGCTGGTCATGTCCACCATGCGGCTGCGGCTGACCGCGCATTCGCTGGCCGGGCTGCGCGGCGCGGCACCGCCGGACCGCCGCCCGGACGAGACCCGGCTGCGGCTGCAGCGCCGCGCGGCGGAGCTGGCCGACTTCTACGGCCGGGTCGCCGATCAGGTCGGCCAGGCCGCGCACCCCGGGCTTGGTCAGCGGGTGCGGTGGCCAGCGGCCAGCGCGGCAGCCGCTGCCCCGGCCCCCGCCTCCGCACCCGCGCTGGAGCCGGTGCGGCTGGAAGATCCGGCCTGGGCCGCCGGCACGGACAGCGACAGGGGCGCGGCGGACGTGGGCAGTTCGCCGGCGGAATTGGACGTGGGGATGGCGGAGAGCATGCTCGCGCGGAACACCGCCACGGTGGCAGGCACGCTGCCGTCGGCCGGCCCCGAGGAGCCGGAAATCCTCTGGGTCCACGAGCACCTGCGCCATCTCCGCTCGCGGGCGCCGGCGATCAGCCGTCCCGCCACCCTGCTGGCCGAGTCGCGCCAGCAGCCCTGGTGGCGGTGAGGTGGACAGCGCGGTGAGGTGGACGGCGCGGTGAGCGACGGCCCGGTCTCAGATTTTCCAGTAGTCAGACTTTCCAGTACACGGTGTAGTGCTGATGCTGGGTACGCGCGACCGGGAGCAGGCGGACGTCCCGGCCGTCGGCCTTCGCGCTGAACGCCAGCGGTTCGCCGGCCGGCTTGACCGACCCGGCGTGCAGCTTCGGCATCGCCGTCCGCGCATCCCGGCCGTAGGCGCCGCTCAGCACGACCGGGCCATAGACCGCCGCCTGCACGGTCCGGTCATCGGGCGCAGGCTCCAGCGCCAGCCGCATCGGCAGCGTGACCTCCAGGACGTCGCCGCGCTGCCACAGCCGGTCCACCGCCAGCCAGCCGCCGGCCCGCGCGGTCACGCGGACCGGCCGGCCGTTCAACAGGGCGGACGGCGCCGCGGCCGTCCAGGCCGGCACGCGGACCCGGATCGTCATCAGGGCCATCCCGGCGGTGACCTCGATACGGGTGCGCGGCTCGTCCGGGAAGCGGGTGGTCTGGCGCAGCGTCACGCGGCGGTCGGTGCAGGTCAGCTCGGACGCGACGAACAGGTTCACGGAGATCCCGCGCTCGTCGCGGGAGTACACCGTGTCGGCGAACTTCGCCTGCGTCTCCATGCCGGTCGCGTTGTCGCAGGTGAAGGTGGCGTAGTTGGTGGCGTAGACATCCGGGTCGCCGTGCGGGAAGTAGTTCAGCGGCTGCTGCTTGAAAGCGCCCGGGGACAGCCCGGTGTAGTAGATGTTGAAGCCATGCGGTGAGTCGGGATCCTGCTCGCCGAGCATCTGGTTGAACACCGCGCGTTCGTAGTAGTCCACCAGGTCGGTCCGGTCCTGCTGGTGGAAGTGCAGCAGGCGGGTCAGCTTCAGCGTGTTGTAGCTGACACAGTTCTCGCAGGTGTAGTTGGACAGCTGCCCGGCGATGGCCCCGGGCCTATGGAAGTGCTCGTGGTTGCTGGCCCCGCCGATGGCGTAGGTGTGGTGCCGGGCAACCATCTCCCAGAAGTTCACCGCGGCCCGGCGGTAGAGCTCGGTGCCGGTCTCCTCCCACAGCCGCAGGCAGGAGATGAGCTTGGGCACGGTCATATTGGCGTGCATGCCGTCCAGCCGGTCCTGGTTGCGGGCCATCGGGTCCAGGACGCGGGCGTGGTAGAACCGTTGGGCCGCCAGCAGGTAGCGCTGCTCGCCGGTGATCGTATACAGGTTCGCGAGTGCCTCCGGCAGGCCGCCGTACTCGACCTCCAGAATCCGCTGCATATGCGGGTAGCTGAGCCGCCCGGTGCGCCAGTCCACCCAGTCGCCCAGCGATATCGCGGCCTCCAGCGCGAGTTCGTCGCCGGCCAGCTGATACTGATCGATGAAGCCGGCCAGGTACTTGTGGATCATGTAGTACGGCGACCACACCGGTCGGCCCGCTTCGAGCCGGTCGAAGTAGTTCTCCGGGAAAGCGGACAGGTAGCCGGCGCTGAACCCGCTCCCCGCCGCACGCGCCTGCAGCGCGGCCAGCTCCCGTACCAGGTAGCGGCCTTTGTCCAGGGCGCTCCGGTCGCCGGTGCTGGCCCAGGTCAGGGCCAGCGCCGACATGAGATGCCCGGTGTTGTGCCCGCGCACCTCGATATGCGGTGCCTCCCAGCCGCCGCAGGGACGGGCGGACGAGGTGAGACCGTAGTTGAGCCGGAACGAGCGCAGCAGCCGATCCGGGTCCACGAACAGCAGGTAGCTGGTGTTGCGGCGCTGGTTGTCGCGGAACGGGCCATCCAGGAGCCTGACCTGGGACAGCGGGAACGCCGCGGTCGCCCCGGCCCGGCCGTCCGGAGCGTAGCCGGTGGGCATCGGCGGCTAGGCGGCGGGGCCAGTTGCACGCCATCCCCGCCCACCGCGGCCGTAGCGGCGGCCGCCCCCGCCGCGGCGCTCAGGGCCACCAGGAACGTCCTCCTGCTCAGCGTCTTCCTGCCCCGGGGCCACGGCACGTCCGGATCGTACCTCCCGAACCTGGGCATGATCAGCCGGTCGTGCGGTAGTTAACGGGCAGACAGGCAAACGTGAGCGATCGGAGGTCGTATCGGATGAGTGGCCGAGTCGTTGTCGTGACCGGCGCGAGCGCGGGTATCGGCCGGGCGTCCGCGCGGGCGTTCGCGGCGCGCGGTGACACCGTGGCGCTGCTGGCGCGGGGCGGGACCGGACTGGCGGGCGCCGCTGAGGACGTCCAGCGGCTCGGCGGCCAGGCCCTGCCCATCGAGACCGACGTAGCAGATTATGGGCAGGTACAAAGCGCGGCGGCCCGGGCCGAGGAGGAGCTGGGCCCCATCGACGTGTGGGTCAACGACGCCTTCACCAACGTGTTCGCCAAGTTCAGCGACATCGACCCGGGTGAATTCCGCCGGGTCACCGAGGTGAGCTACCTGGGCTTCGTGCACGGCACGAAGGCCGCGCTGGAATACATGCTCAAGCGCGACCGCGGCACGATCGTCCAGGTCGGGTCGGCGCTGGCCTACCGGGGCATCCCGCTGCAGAGCGCCTACTGCGGCGCGAAGCACGCGATCCAGGGGTTCAACGAGTCGCTGCGGTGCGAGCTGCTGCACGACGGCAGCCACGTGCGGGTGACGATGGTGCAGATGCCGGCCGTCAACACCCCGCAGTTCGGCTGGGTCCGTTCCCGGCTCCCGCAGCGCGCCCAGCCGGTGCCGCCGATCTACGAGCCGGAGGTCGCCGCGGATGCCGTGGTGTACGCGGCCGATCATCCCCAGCGGCGCGAATACTGGGTCGGCGGGTCGACCGCGCTCACCCTGGCGGCCAACGCCGTCGCCCCCGGCATCCTTGACCGCTACCTGGCCCGTACGGGCTTCTCCTCGCAGGAGACCGGGCAGGCCAAGCCGACCGACGAGCCGGACAACCTCGAGCGGCCCGCGGACGAAGGCACCGACTTCGGGGCGCACGGGTCGTTCGGCAACCGGGCACACGCCCGCAGTGTGCAGCTGTGGGCCTCCCACCACCACGGGACCGTGGCCGCGGTGGGAGCCGCCGCGCTGGCCGGGCTGGGCTGGACCATCGGGAGCCTCCAGGCCAGGCGTGGCCCGGAAGGGCCGGTAGGCCGCCGGCTTGAACCCAGCGGCCGGCTTGAACCCGAGGCCGGCTAGGGCCCCGATGCCGGCTGGCGGGGCGGGTTCTGCACGCCGATGGTAGAGATGCTGATCATCGGGTAGCTGGCTGGCGTGACAATCACTTCTGACCTGCTGCAACCCTGGCAAGAGACAGCGAAGGCGTTCACCGACGCCGTGGCGGCGGGCCGACTCGACCTGCCGCTGCCCGGGCACGGCCGGACCCGCGTGCGATGGGCGGCGCTGGCCGACCTGGCCGAGACGGACCTGTCCCTGGCCCGGCTGGGCGAAGGTCACGTCGACGCGCTCGCGATCCTGGACGAGCTGGGCGGGCCGCCGCCCGCGCCGGGCAGCCGGTGGGGCGTGTGGGCGGCCCGGCCGCCGGGGCCGTCGCTGTCCGCGGCCATCCGCGACGGCACCTGGTGCCTGGACGGCACCAAGCAGTACTGCTCCGGGGCCCGGGTCTGCACCCACGTGCTGGTGACCGCCGACACCGCGGACGGCGTGCGGCTGTTCGCGGTCCGGGCCGGCGCGGACGGCGTGCGGCCTGTCCCCGGCACCTGGCCCGCGGTCGGGATGGCGGGCAGCGACACCCTGGACGTGCGCTTTACGCACGTGCCCGCCGAACCGGTCGGGCCGCCCGGCGGCTACACCGCACGGCCCGGCTTCGGCCACGGTGGATGCGGCGTGGCCGCGTGCTGGTACGGCGGGGCGCGGGGCATGGCCCAGCCGCTGCTGGCCGCGGCCCGGAAACGGGACATCGGGCCGCACGCCTTCGCCCACCTGGGCGCCATCGACATCGGGCTGCGCACCGTGTCCGCCGCCCTGGATCAGGCCGCCGACGAGATCGACGACGACCCGCTCGACCACAAGGGTGCCTCGGCCTGCCGCACGCTGCGGGTGCGGGCGCTGACCGAGCAAGCCGCCTCCGACGTGGCGGCCCGGGTGGGGCACGCCCTTGGCGCGGGCCCGCTGGGCCACAACGCCCAGCACGCCCGGCGGGCGGCCGACCTGATGGTGTACGTCCGGCAGCACCACGCCGAGCGTGACCTGGAAGCGCTGGGACGGCTGCTGGCGAGGGACGGGAGCGGCTGGTGACAGCGACACGGGACGCAGCACACGAGGGTGATGCCGAACCGAACCCGATCGACGCGCCCGGCACCGCCGAGGCGGACTGGCGGTCCTGGCGCCCGCTGGGCGAGCTGCCCACCCTGGACATCCGCGGCTGGTCGAGCGTCGTGGTGATCGCCGCTCACCCGGACGACGAGGTGCTCGGGACCGGCGGCCTCCTGGCCATGCTGGCTGCCGCCCGGGCCCGGCTGCGGCTGGTGGCCATCACCGACGGGGAAGCCTCGCACCCCGGGATGGACCAGGTAGCGGCCGGGCAGCTGGCCGAAAGGCGGGCCGCCGAGACGTGCCACGCGCTGGAGCGCCTGGGCACGCCGGCCGAGATCATCCGGCTGCGGATCCCCGACACCGGCGTGGCCCGGCGGGCAGCGGAGGTACGCGAGGCGCTCGGCTACCTCGTCTCCGGGTTCGGGATGTGCCTGGCTCCCTGGGACGGCGATCTGCACGCCGATCACGAGGCCGCGGGGCGCGCGGCGCGCGGCGCCTGCCAGGTGGCCGGCGTCGGCCTGCTGTCCTATCCGATCTGGACCTGGCACTGGGCCCACCCGCGTGACTCGCGGGTCCCGTGGGAGCGCGCCGTCCAGGTTCCCCTGTCCGCCGAGGCCACCCGGCGCAAGCGCGCGGCGATCGACTGCTTCGACAGCCAGCTCCGGCCGCGGGGCCCGCAGCAGCCGGCGGTGCTGCCATCCGAGGTCATCGCGCACTTCACCCGCGACCAGGAAGTACTGATCCGGTGACGGCCGGAAGTGAAGGCGCCAGAAGCGAGACACAGCGGGCCACGCTCGCCGCCGGGTACTTCGACGGCCAGTACGCGACCACACCGGACCCGTGGGGGTTCACGTCCCGCTGGTACGAGCGCCGAAAGCATGCGATCAGCGTGGCGTTGCTGCCCGCGGAACGGTACCGGAGCGGGTTCGAGCCGGGCTGCTCCATCGGGGTGCTGACCTCGATGCTAGCCGCCCGCTGCGGCACCCTGCTGGGCTGCGACGTGGCCTCGTCCGCCGTCGCGGCGGCCGCCCGGCGGACCGCCTCGTTCCCGCAGGTGCGGGTCGAGCAGCGGGCGCTGCCCGGCGGCTGGCCCGGCGGCCGTTTCGACCTGGTGGTCTTCTCCGAGATGCTCTACTATCTCGGCGACGAGGACCTGCGCCAGACGCTCGATCTGGCCGCTACGGCGCTGGAGCCCGGCGGCACCCTGCTGGCCGTGCACTGGCGGCATCCGGTGGCCGACTATCCGCGCACCGGCGATGAGGTGCATGCGGCGCTCGCTGCGCGGCCGGAGCTGACCCTGCTCACCGATCACCGGGAGCCGGACTTCCTGGCCCAGGTCTACCTGGCCGTCCCGGCCGGCACGGACCCGGCGTCGGTATCGGTTGCCGCGGCCGAGGGCCTCAGGTGACGGCTCGTCCTGACGGGCCCGGCGTGATCAGTTCCATCGGGGTCGTCGTGCCCGCGCACGACGAAGAAGAGCTGCTGCCCGGCTGCCTGACTGCCTTGCGCGAGGCGGCCGCGCTGGCCGCCGCGGAACGGCCGGGCCTTCGGGTGCGGATCGTGGTGGCCGCCGACGCCTGCTCTGACCGGACGGCCGCCCTGGCCCAGCGGGCCGGCGCGGCGGTGGTGCCGGTCAGCGCGCGGAACGTGGGCCGGGCGCGGGCGGCCGGCCTGCGCGAGGTCCTGCGCGCCAGCTGGGGCCGGGCCGGCTGGCTCGCGACCACCGACGCGGACTCGCTGGTGCCGCCGGACTGGCTGACCCAGCAGCTGCAATACGCCGACGCCGGCTGGGAGGCGGTGGCCGGCACGGTGATGGTGGCCGACTGGACCGGCCACTGCGCCGCCACGGCCACCGCGTTCCACCACGAGTACGGCAGGTGGCAGGGCCCGCACCCGCACGTGCACGGCGCCAACCTCGGCTTCACCGCCCTGGCCTACCGGGCGGTCGGCGGATTCCCGGCACTGCGGACCGCAGAAGACCACGCGCTGGTGACCGCCCTGGAGGCGCAGGGCCGCCGGGTACTGCGGACCGCATCGCTGCCGGTGGTCACGTCGGCCCGGTCGAGCTACCGGGCCCCTGCGGCTTTGGCCATCACCTCACTACCCTGGGCGGCGGGACTAGCTCACTGCTGGACGCATCGTGAGAGGGAGGTGGCGGTTGTTCGACAAATTCGCGCTGGAGTACATCGACGCCGGCCCGGTCAAGCTGCGGGTCCGCCACGGCGGCTCCGGATACCCGGTGTTGCTGCTGCACGGGCATCCCCGCACGCACACCACCTGGCACCGGGTCGCTCCGCTACTCGCGGCAGAGTTCAGCGTGGTCTGCCCGGACCTGCGCGGCTACGGCTTCTCGTCAAAACCCCCGGCCGCCGAGGATCACAGCACCTACAGCAAGCGGGCCATGGCCGGGGACTGCCTGGCCCTGATGCGCGAACTCGGCTATGAGCGGTTCGCGGTCGTCGGGCACGACCGCGGCGCCTACGTCGCCTTCCGGCTGGCCATGGATCATCCCGACGCGGTCAGCCACCTGATCGTCGCGGACGCCGTCCCGATCGGCGAGGCGCTGGCCCGCTGCGACGCCCGGTTCGCGCAGGCCTGGTATCACTGGTTCTTCCTCGGCAACCCGAAAGCCGAAGCGCACCGGATGATCAGCGCCGACCCGGACGCCTGGTACCGGAGCCAGGACAAGCGCGCGCTGATGGGCGAGGAGAACTGGGCGGACTTCATGGCCGCGATCCACGACCCGGCCACGGTGCTGGCCATGTGCGAGGACTACCGGGCCGGGCTCGGGCCCGACCGGGCCGCCGACGACGCCGACCGGGCCGCCGGGCGGCGGATCCGCTGCCCGGCCCGGATCCTGTGGGCGACCCGCGACGACCTGGAGTACCTGTACGGGGACGTGATCGAGGTCTGGCGGGCGTGGGCGGGCGAGGTCTCGGGCGCACCGATGGAGTCCGGCCACCACCTGGCCGAGGAGGCGCCCGGGCCGTTCGCCGAACAGATCGCGGCCTTCGTCACACCCGCCGCCGCCGCTGGGCGGCGTACCTTCGACGCATGAGCAAACCTGGACCGGCCGCACCACCACCGCCATCGCTCCGGCTGCGGCCCCGGTAACTTCACGTGCCATGACCCCGCTCATCGGCATTACGACCTACAGCGACGTCGCCCGGTGGCGTGACTGGGCGGTGCCCGCCGCCGTGCTGCCGCGGACCTACGTGGACGCGGTGCGCCGGGGCGGCGGCCGGCCAGTGCTGCTGCCGCCCGGCGGCACCGCCGCGGAGGCGGCCCTGACCCTGGCCGACCTCGATGGGCTGGTCGTGGCCGGCGGCGACGATGTGGACCCGGCCCGGTACGGGGCGACGATGCACCCCGCGACCGGCCGACCCAACGCCGAACGCGATGCCTGGGAGCTGGCCCTGCTCGACAGCGCGCTGGAGACGGGATGCCCCCTGCTCGCCGTCTGCCGCGGCATGCAGCTGCTCAACGTCATCCGCGGCGGGACGCTGCACCAGCACCTTCCGCACATCGTCGGGCACGAGGAACACTCCGGGATCGCCGACGACTTCGGCCGGCATATGGTCCGGATCGGCGAGGCGGGCCTGATCGGGAAGATCCTCGGCCCGAACGGAACCAGCCCGAACGGAGCCCGCGCCGGCGGTGCGGGAGGGCTTCGACTGGCCGGCGGCCATCGGTCACTGGCTCGAGGTGCCCACCCACCATCATCAGGCCGTCGACCGGCTGGGTACAGGGCTGTTGGCCACGGCCTGGGCGGCGGACGGGACCGTGGAAGCCGTCGAGTTCACCTCGGCCAGCGCGGCGGACGGGACCGTGGAAGCCGTCGAGTTCACCTCGGCCGGCGCGGCGGACGGAGCGGAGTTCGCCATCGGCGTGCAGTGGCATCCGGAGGAAGGCGAGGACCCGCGGCTGTTCCGCGCGCTGATCGGCGCGGCGCGCCGTTCCAGCAGAAGCCGGCGCGCCGGGCTACCCGGTCTTCCGGTCCGGGAACACTTCGCTGAGCCGACCGGTGCCGACGTCAAAGACGAATCCCCTGACTGGAACGTCCGGCGAGATCCACGGATGTGACCTGGCCTTCTGGATCTGCTCCTTGGTGTTCGCCTCGGCGTCGGTGAAGCTGTAGAACCTGGCCGGCGCAATCGTCGCCTGCCCCGTCTCCTTGCGGAGCTGGCCCTCCGGTCATCGGCGGGTTGGCCCTGACCCCATGGTCCCGCTCGGGGCCGGGCCGTCGCGCCCGGGTAAGTCCCGGGCCGATAGCCTGGCCTACCGGCCAGCGGCGGGCAGCCAGAAGCTGGTACCCTACCCGGACCATGGAGGGACAAGATGCCTGAAGGCAGCCAGCCCGCATATGAGATCGCACTGGCGCACTTCATCGTTTCTGATGACGTGCAGCGCTCTCGTCGCTTCTATACGGAGGTGCTCGGCGGCCAGACCATCCGCTCGGGTGAGCCGACGTACGTGGCGCTCGCCAACAGCTGGATCATCATCAACGTCGGTGGCGGCCCGACTGACGACAAGCCGGCCGTCAGGCTGGAGACACCGCGCGATCCGGATCTGGCCAGCAGCTTCCTCAACATCCGGGTCTCGGACATCCACGCTGTGTACGCGGAGTGGAGCGCGCGAGGCGCCGAGTTCCTCACGCCACCGAAACACCACAAGACCGAGATCCGCTGCTACCTACGCGACCCCGACGGGTACCTGATCGAAGTCGGGCAGACCACCCTGCCGGGCGGCTGGCACCAGTTCCTGAATCCGTGAAGGGAGGGTGTCACACGGATCTGGCCGTCCATCCGTCAGGCAGGACCCGCTCCCGCCAGGTGACTGGGGACGGTGCGCAGGCGGATGGTGACGTCCATGGCGCGCAGCTGGGCCAGGACTTCGGCGCTGTACTCGGTGCCGATGTCGGTGATGGCGTAGCCGATGTGGTCGCGGGTGCCGAGCATCTGGCCCTCCACGTTGACGTGGTGGTCGGCCAGCACCCGGTTGATGGACGCCAGCACGCCGGGCACGTTCTGGTGGATGTGGACCAGGCGGTGGGTGCCCGGCGCGGTCGGCAGCGCGACCGCGGGCATGTTGACGCTGAGCGAGGTCGCCCCCGCCGCGACGTAGTCGCTCAGCTTGGCCGCGACGAACTCGCCGATGTCCTGCTGCGCCTCCTCGGTCGAGCCGCCGACGTGCGGGGTGAGGATGACGTTCGGCAGGCCGCGCAGCACGGAGACGAACTCCTCGCCGCTGCTCTTGGGCTCCGCCGGGAACACGTCGATGGCGGCGCCGGCGATGTGCCCGCTTTCGATGTTCCGCCGCAGCGCCTC
This sequence comes from uncultured Actinomycetes bacterium, assembly GCA_963775825.1. Lineage (GTDB taxonomy): Bacteria > Actinomycetota > Actinomycetes > Streptosporangiales > Streptosporangiaceae > Bog-532. Next base: position 112,632 of record CAVZKY010000017.1, on the reverse strand, counting down.
GTGGTCGACGACGAAGCCGCGAGACAGGTTCAGGAACAGGCTGCGCGGCTGCATCGCGGCGAACTCGGCGTCCCCGAACAGCCTGCTGTTGCCGGGCCGTCCGTCTACGTGCAGGGTGACGGTTTCCACGGATTCGAGCAGTTCGGTGAGGGTGCCGCAGCGGCGCGCATTCCCCATGGCCAGCTTGTCGGCGATGTCGTAGAAGTACACCGACATGCCCAGGTTCTCGGCCAGCACGGACAGCTGGGCGCCGATGTTGCCGTAGCCGACGATGCCGAGCCGGCGGCCGCGGACCTCGTGGCTGCCGGATGCGGACTTGTCCCACTCCCCCGCGTGCATCTTGGCGTTCTTCTCCGGCAGCCGCCGGGCCAGCGAGATGATCTCCGCGAGCACCAGTTCGACGACGCTGCGGGTATTGGAGAACGGCGCGTTGAACACCGCGACGCCGCGGCGCGACGCGGCGGCGAGGTCGATCTGGTTGACGCCGATGCAGAACGCGCCGATCGCGGCCAGGTCCGGCGCCCCCGCGAGGACCCGCTCGGTGATGTGCGTGCCGGAGCGGATGCCGAGCAGGCTGAAACCGGGCAGCGCCTCGATCAGCTCGTCTTCGCTCAGCGCAGCCTTGCGCGTCTCCACCTCGTAGCCTGCCTTGGTCAGCAGGGCCGTGGCATCCGGGTGGATGTTCTCCAGCAGCAGCGCCCGCATCGGCGGCTTCGTCGTGTCCAGCGTCAGCACCCCTATCCCCTCGCGGTCACGAGGGTGCCCCACGGTGAGCGCACCCGGGCAAGCGTGACCGGCTGATCCCTAGCCTAACGGGATGCCGCGACCGCCTGAGGCGCTCAGGCGCTGGCCAGCCCGGCGGCGGGCGCGGCGGGGCCCGTAACGGGCCGCGGGGCTGATGCCGCGGAAGATGTGGCCTGTACAGCGGGCCCTTCGGGGCCGGCCGGGATGAGCTGCGCCAGCCGGGACCGGGCCTGCGCGGCGTCCTGGTGCGGGATGCTCTCCAGGATCGCCAGCGCCTGCTCCCAGCTGTTGCGGGCGGCCGCCGGATCACCGGCGTTCAGCTGCGCGTCACCCAGGCCGATGGCCGAGCCGGCCTCGTGGAAGCGGTCGCCGATCTCGTGGAAGGCCTCCACCGCCTGGGAGTAGCTCTCGGCGGCCTGCTCGTAGTCTTTCATCCGGCTGTGCGTGTAGCCCAGGCTGTCCCACGTGTCCGCCTCACCGGCGCGATGGCCGATCTGGCGCTGGAACTTCAGCGAGCGCTGGCAGTAGGTGAGGGCCTCCTCGTAGTGCCCGAGGTGGGCGTACAGCCAGCCGACGCTGTTCTCGATGCTGGCCACGGTCTGGTCGGGGCCGATCTCCCGGACCACGCACAGCGCCTCCCGCGCGTGCACCAGGGACTGGGCGTACCGTCCCTGCTGCTCAAACAGGTGACCGAAGCCCTGGTGCACGGTTGCCTCGTTGGCCCGGTCCCCGAGCTGGCCGAAAATGTCGAGCGCCCTGGACAGGTGCGGCTCGGCGTCGGCGAAATCGCCGATGTTGACCAGCCCGCGGCCCAGCTCGTAGTGCGCGTGCCCCAGGCCGATGGGGTCGCCCAGGCGCTGGGCAGCGCGCAGCGACAGGCGCTGGATGCCGATGCACTCATGCCACCGGCCGCGCCGGTACAGGAACGGGGCCAGCGTCCAGACCAGCTGCCATACCGATTCGTCGGCACGGGCGGAAATGCCGTGCGCGAGCAGGTTGAAGACGACCGGGCTCTCGGCGTCGAACCAGGCCAGGGCCTGGGTCCGGCCGGAGAATTCTTCCGGCACCGCGCCTGGCTCGGGCGGCGGCAGGTCGATCGGCTTACGGACGCGGTTGACCTGCAGCGCCCCGGCGTGCGCAGTGTGCAGGTAGTGGGCCAGGCAGCGGCGTACGGTGGCGGCCCGCCCCGCCTCGGTGTCCAGGGCTTCGGCCTGCTGGAAGGCGTAGGCGCGGAGCAGATCGTGGAACGCGAACCGGCCTGGCTGATACTCGGCCACCACGTGGGTCCGGGTCAGCTCGCGCAGCGCGGCGGTCGCGTCCGGGCGGGACACCCCGGCCAGGCTGGCTGTCGCGGCGACCGAGACGTCCGGCCCCGGGTGCAGCCCGAGCAGCCGGAACATGCGGGCGGCCGGCTCGCTCAGCTGCTCATAGGACCAGGACAGCACGGCGCGTACGTCGGTGGCCGCGTCACCCGCATCCAGGGCCTCCAGCCGGTTCCTGGTGTCCCGCAGCTCGGCGGCCAGCGCGGCGAGTGACAGCCCGGGCCGGGTGGCCGCTCGGCCCGCCGCGACCCCCAGCGCCAGCGGCAGCCGGGCGCACAGCTCGATCAGCTCGGCCGAGGCCTGCGGCTCGGCCGCGACGACGTCCGGCCGAGCCGGCGGCCCAGCAGTTCATGGGCTTCGTCTTCGGTCAGCACGTCAAGGCTGAGCGGCGTGGCGCCCTCGGCCGCGACCAGGCCGGCCAGCTGCGACCGGCTGGTCACGACGACCAGCGACCCGGGTGAGCCGGGCAGCAGCGGGCGAACCTGGTCACTGTCCCGGGCGTTGTCCAGGACGATCAGCACCCGCTTGCCGTCGAGCATGCTGCGGAACAAGGCCGCCCGGGCCTCCAGGCCAGCCGGCATCCGCTGCGGTGGCACGGCCAGCGCATCGAGGAAGTAGCGCAGCGCGTCGTGGGGGCTCGTCGCCGACCCGGAGGGGTCGAAGCCGCGCAGGTTGGCGTACAGCTGCCCGTCGGGGAAACGCTTGGCTACCTGCCGGGCGAATCGGATGGCGAGGGTGGTCTTGCCCACCCCCGCCGTTCCGGTGATCGCGATGATCTGCACGGCGCCTGGCGATAGCTCACCGGCGTCGGCGCCGGCCTCCTCGCCAGGCCCCGGGCCGGCCACGCGCAGCATCCGGTCCAGCTCAGCATGACGGCCGGAGAAGCCGGGCGCCTCCAGCGGAAGCTGGGCGGGGGCCGGATCGGGGGCGGCCAGCGCAGTCATGCTGGCCGCGGCGAGCGGCACCGGGGCCCGGCCGGGCGCGTCCAGCTCCGGGTCCAGCGCCAGAATCTGCTGATGAATGTGGCTGATCTCGGGGCCAGGGTCGATACCCAGTTCGTCGCCGAGCACCCGGCGCGCATCGTGGAAGGTCCGCAGTGCCTCGGCCTGGCGCCCGCAGCGGTACAGCGCGATCATCAGCAGGCCGCGCATCCGCTCGCGCAGCGGGTGCTCCGCGACCAGCGCGGCCAGCTCGGGCACGGCTTGCTCGTGACGGCCCAGCTCGAGCAGCACGTCGGCACGCTCTTCGGCGGCGGCCGACCGCAGCTCGGCCAGCCGGACCCGCTCGGCCGTGGCGAACGGCCCCGGCACCCCGGCGAACGCGGACCCGTGCCATTCGCCGAGCGCGGCTTCCAGCTCCGCGATCGTCTCACTCAGGTCCCCCGCGGCCCGCAGACGGCGGCCTCGCTGAAGCCCGCGCTCGAAGACGATGGCGTCGACTTTCTCGGGGTTCAGCCGCAGCACGTACCCGGTGCCCGCGGTGGCCAGCACCTGGCTGGGCCCCCGGCGGGAGCGGCCCGGCTCGAGTAGCCGACGCAGGCCGGCCACGTAGGTGTGCACGCCGCCCTCGGCGCTGGCCGGGGCCCGCTGGCCCCACACGGCATCAACAAGCTCATCACGGGACACCACCCGGTCGGCCCGCATGGCGAGCATGCCCAGTACGGCCTGCTGCCGGGGCGGCCCGGGCGGGAGTTCGCGGTCGGAAAGCCAGGCCCGCACGGGTCCCAGGACGCCTACACGCAGCGCCTCGGGGAGCTGACTGCCGCCGTCCACGTCATCGATGGCCATCGCTGTCTCTCCACGACCCGGCCATTTTGGCCGGAGTTACAGCATATGTGCGTTGCATCCAGAAAAAATCCATAACACGTAGGGAGTCGTGTCCTATCACTAGTAGTGGCGGGAAACAGAAAGGGCTGGCGGTTCCGGGACGCTCCCGGACACGTTGGCGCACGCTCGGTTCCCGCCGCTGTCAGAAGCTGACCCTAACAAGGGAAGACTGTGACAATCGTGACCGGCACGACGAGCGTGACTGATGGGCAGGTCGGCGGCGCCGGTCATCCCGTGAGCCTCGCCCGTTCCCCGCACCGGGACACGGCGGCACAGATCCGGCCGTCCGAAATGCGGCCGCAGGACGACCTGGAGGAGGGGACTGACGAACGGCTGCTCCGCGAACTCGCCGAACGAGTTCGCTGCGAGCGTCTCCGTCACAACCTCCAGCGGTCGGCCGACCCCCAGACGGGTGGGTGTTCCTGAAGGCCCGTACCGGTGGGCACCGCCCTCGCTCCTCCCCCCCAGAGCGAAAGTAGGCGTCACACCGGGCGACCTTGTACCAGGATCGTCCACCGCTCTCCGGGGGGAGTGAACGCCATCCCCCCCAGCGTTCACTCCCCCTCGGAGAAGTAACGCCCCTCGGAGAGGCAGCGGTCCCGCGGCCGCCCCTCCGGAAGGCGGGGCACGGGCAGCCCCGGTGAGGCAGGGCCGGTTCAGTCCGCCATCCGTCCGGCGCTGGCCGGCCCTCCCCTTTCTCCCACCCGCTCGGGCCAGGGATTGCGGCCAGGTCAGCTGCCGGACGCGCTGGCCATCTTGGCCTGCAGCCCGGTCACGGACGGCGTGCACACGCTCGCGGGCTGGTTGCTGGTCATCTTGCAGATCGCCGCCGTCATGAAGTTGGCGGTGCCATTGACGGCCTGCGCCACCGGGCTGGACGCGTCGCTCAGCTCGGCGGCGATCGTGGCCCAGCTCTTGCCGGCCAGCACCGAGGGAAGGGCGCTCGCGCCGGTGATCACGTACTTGTTGCCGAAATTAACGAACGGAATGGACCCCCCGGGGTTGTACTTGCTCAGCAGGGCCTGCTGAGCGGGCGTGGGGGTCTGCAGCGGCACGTACCCGGCCGGCGAGTTCTTGTCCGGGACGTTGGTCGTCTCCTCCACCGGGGTGAACGTCACGTACTTACTGGTGTAGGTGGACTTGTAGAAGGTCCAGGTCGGCGTGTTCGGGTAGACGTCGGTGCTGGACGAGTGGATCGTGCGCAGGCCGGAGAAGGAGCCGAACCGGCTGAGGGACACGATCATCCCCCACCGCTCGAACGCGCAGTAGGGGCAGTACTCGGCACCGATGTACAGCATCTCGGGCTTGCCAGCCCGAAGTCAGCGGGGCGCCGGAGACCGCCGCCGGGGGGGTGGACACGCTGCCGGCCCCCACCTGGGCCAGGGTGCTGGCCGGCACGCTGGTGGTCGCCGCTGATCACCTTGGCCAGCGCGGCACCGGTCGGCCCATTGGACGCGCTGGTCGTGGGCGGTTTGGAGCTGACCTTGGCCACCACGAAGACGATCACGATCACGAGGATCACGACCACCGCGCCGGACACGATGAGCACCCGGTTACGGACATCACGGCGGCGCTGGGCAGCCCGCTGGGCGGCGATCCGCTCCCGCCGGCCTGCGCTCTGCCCGGCTCCGCTGGCTCTACTCATCGCTCCGGCCTGTGCTCCCTGGTGCGCTTGTGCTCCCTGCTGGGCCTGGGTCCGCTGGCTGGGCGCGGAGCGTCACCACCGCGAGCAGCCCGGCCGCCAGCACCAGGCCGGCCGAGAGGAACAGCGCGTCGCGCAGGCCGTCGTGGAAGGCAGTGTATGCGGCGTTGATTACTTTCTGGACGAGGGCACCCTGGCCCGCCGGACCCACCCCGGAGCTGCTCCCGCTGGATGGGACCTGGCCCGTCTCGACCCCGCGGATCACGATGGACTGGATGCTGGCCGGCAGCCCCAGCGCGCGCAGCTGGCTGGCGATGCTCGTGTTGAGCTGACCGTTGACCAGGGCGCCGAGCACAGCCACGCCGGTCACCGCGCCCACCTCGCGGCTGGTGTTGGTGGCCGACGCGGCCATGCCGGACCGCTCCGGCGGCACCGCGGACAGGGCCGAGGACGTGATCGGCACGACGGTGGCACCGATCCCCAGCCCGGTCAGGGCCAGCGCCACCAGCAGCGGCAGGTAGTGCGGGTGCGGGCTGAGGTTCAGGTCCGACAGCAAGAGGCCCGCGCCGAACAGCACGCAGCCGCCGAACATGGCCCAGCGCAGGCCGATGACGTCCAGCCAGCGCCCGGTCAGCAGCGAAGCGACGATCATGAGCACGGTCATGGGCAGGAAGACCAGGGCAATGCGGTAGCCCGACAGCCCGGCGACCTCATAGAGGTACAGCGCGGTGAAGAAGAAGATGGCGAACGTCGCGAAGTAGGTGCAGAAGGCCACCACGTTCGCGGTCGCGAAGCGGGCGACCCGCAAGTATTTCAGGTCGATGAGCGGATGGGCGGCCCGGGCCTCCCGCCAGAAAAACGCGACCGCCGCCACCGCGCTTACGAGCAGCAGCCCGATCACACTGGGCGCGCCAAATCCGGCCGTCTCGGCGGTGATGATCGCGAACACTAGGGTGGCGAGCACGGCCGCGCCGAGCAGCGCACCGGCCGTATCGACGCGGTACGCGTCGGGGTCGGCGCTCTCGGGCAGGATCACGGCCCCGAGCACCAGGGCGGCCAGGCCGAACACCAGGTTGAACCAGAAGATGGCGCGCCAATTCCACGCCCCCACCAGCGCCCCGCCGATCACCGGCCCGAGCGCGAGGGCCAGGCCCGACACGGCCGCCCAGATGCCGATGGCCCGGTCCCGGCTGCGCCGGTCGGTATACAGGTGCCGCAGCATGGACAGCGTGCCGGGCTCGCTCGCGGCAGCCCCCAGTCCCATGACGGCCCGGCCGGCGATCAGCACGCCCGGATTCGGCGCCAGCGCGCACAGCACGGACCCGGCGCAGAAGACGCCCGCCCCGGACAGCATGACGATCTTGCGGCCGAGCTCGTCACCGATCATCCCGCAGGCCAGCATGACGCTCGCGAAGGTGAGGGCGTAGGCACCGACGACCCACTGCAGGGCCGAGACGCCCGCGTGCAGCGTCGTCTGCACGCTGCCCAGCGCGATGCTCACCACCGTGTTGTCGAGAAACGTCAGGAACAGCAGCGTGCATAGCACGGCCAGCGCCAGAGACCGGCCGCCGCGCCGGGCGGTCACCGGGCCCTGGGAGTGCCCTGACCGCGTTCTGATGAAGCTCCCCGGGTCCACCGGCGTGGCTAGCTGGCCGCGCTGGCGCAGGCCGTCGGCGCCTTACCGCTGTTTTCCAGGGTCAGCAGGGCGCAGAAACTCTGGTCGCCAACCTTCCACGTGCCGCTCTGGTAGACGGCCACACCAGGCTGGTTCTTCAGCGCCGGGGTCCCGCCGACCAGGATCGAGTAGGTCACCTTGGCCTGCGACGGCGGCTCCACAGTGACGGCGGTCACCGACGACGTGGCCGAGGACGCGAGGGGCGAACTGGCCTGTGACTGGATGATCGATGCGAACGCCGACCCATTCTGCAGCAGGCTGACCCGCTTCGACACGGGCGTCTTGGGATCGAAGAACGCTTCCCAGTTCGTCTTGATCTGCGCCACCGCGGCCGACGAGCTGCCACTGGCGGACGGGGCCGCGGACGACGGGGCGGCCGAGGACGGGGCCGCGGATGACTTGCTGGCGGACGCGGCTGGCTTGGCACTGCCGCTGCTGCTGCACGCCGTAACAGCAACGACGGTACTGAAGGCGACGATAAGAACCACCCCGGCGGGCGGAAATCGCATGTGAGCCCTCCCTTGGCTCTGGGCCGAACTGAAGGACCATGACAAATAACCCGGGCGCCGATTACGCACAGCAAGCACCCGTTCGACGCCTCATCTTAACGTGTCAGTAGCCGGGCAGAGCGGAATGTCCGGCCAGGCACTGACATGTCCGTCAGCCGACGCTCAGCCGCCGGTCGGCGAAGCCTAAGGTTTGGCCGTGCGCGGGGGGAGCCCCCAGATGGCCACCGCGAGACCGGTGAGCACGAAGAGCAGGAACGTGATGATATGCACGCTCGTGCAGTACAGGCAGATGGCATCGATCTGGAACAGCTCGGCGTAGAGCAGGTACAGCACGAAGCCGATGCCCACGACCAGGGAGAGCATGCGGACCAGGGCGATCTCCCGGCGCCGGGAACGCCAGGCGATCGGGCTCATGATCGCAACCAGGAAAACGTAGAAGGCAAGCCCCAGTACGGCGACCGGGATCCCGAACACGACCGATTGCGGGCTGGTCGTCACCTTGCCGCAGTTGACGGCGCCGCTCGTCTCGGTACAGCCCGCCAGGGCCGAGTCCGTGAAGTGGGTGTACGTGAGGTACGCGGACGCGGCCAGGCCCAGGATCGCGAGCCCGAACGTCGCCCAGCGCAGCCAGGCGGCGGGGCCCTCGGGCTCGGCGGACGGCCCGGGCGGAGCCACGTCGCGGCGCGCACGCGCCTGGCCCCGGGCGCCGTTCGCCGGCGCCGGTCGGCCCGCGGAGTTCCCGGAACCGGACCGCCCCGCCGCACTGCCCTTGGCCGAACTGCCCTTCGCTGCGCCGGCCTTGGACCGCACCGCCCTTGACCGCCCCGCCACCCGCCGGGACACGCACCTTGGCGTCCTTGGCGGCGCTGCCCTTAGCCGCAGCGCTGCCCCTAGCCGCAGCGTCCCCTTTGGCCGCAGCGTCCCCTTTGGCCGCGGCCGGCTTCGCGGCGTTTCCGCCGCGGTTACGGGCGGCGGCCGCCGAGCTGGCCGCGGGGCGGGCGGTCCTGGCCATCAGAGCTTCGCCTCCAGCTGCTTGACCACCGGGGTGCACGCCGTGGCCCGCTGGTTGCCGGTGAGCTGCAGATCGTAGCGGTCAAGTAGTTGGCCGCGCCGTCGACCGCCTTGGCGATCGGGCTGGTCGGGTCCTTCAGGGCCGTGGCGATCTGGCTCCAGCTCTTGCCCTGCAGCACCTGCGGGCTGTAGCTGGACCCGCTGATCATGTACTTGTTGCCGAAGTCGATGAACGGGATGGCGCCGTTGTCCGCCGAGGGCACGTACGGCGGCGCGTCGTACTTGGCCAGCAGGGCCTGCTGGGCCGAGGTGGGCGTCTGCAGGTCGGTGTAGCCCTGGCCGCTCGGGATGTTGGTCTCCAGCTCGACCGGCGTGAACGTCAGGTACTTGCTGGTGTACGTGGCATGCGCGAACGTCCACGTTGAGGTGTTGGCATACTGATCCGTGCTGGACGAATGCACCGTGCTGAGGCCCGAGAAGGTGCCGAACCTGCTGAGCGCCACCACCATGGCCCATCGCTCGGCCGCGCAGTACGGGCAGTACTCCGCACCCATGTACAGCACCTCCGGCTTGCCACCGGATGTCAGCGGCGACCCGCCCTTGATGGCGACCGGCAGAGCCGAGACGCCACGCCGGCGCGCGACCTTGTCGAGGGTGCTGGCCGGGACGCTGGTGGTGTCGGTGACCACGCTGGACAGCGCCGCGCCGGTCGGCCCGTTGCTGACTCCGCTGGCCGTCGTGCCGGACTTGGAGTTCAGCTTGACCACAACGAAGGCCAGGACGACCGCGATGATGACGACGGCGACACCCGAGACGATCAGTACCCGGTTGCGGATCTCGGCCCGGCGCGCAGCGGCCCGCTGAGCGGCGATCTTCTGCTGGCGGGTCCCGTCCCGCTTGGTCCTGCTTGCCTTACCCATCGCGTGCCGTAACCTAGCCTCTCGCTGTCATTGGCCCGGCGGCTCTTACCGGCGGGCGGTCGCCCCGCTGTATCGCGGCGGCCCGTACCCGCATCGCGGCAGTCCGCCAGACAGCACCCCAGGCCCGGCTGCCGGTTCCCCATCATATTGGGTAGCGGCGCCGTCACGGACCCTCCTGAAGAAGGGATTCAGGGTACTCTGAGCCAGCGCAGAGGTTCGCCGCCGTGCATACCAGGCCAGCTGTGCGGCTATGCTGGTAAATGTCCGGCTCTGCTTGCTCTGCTGCTTTGCCGTGACCCTAAGGATGCCCCGCACCGAGCGCCAAGATGCCCGCGGCGCACCACGGATACGTGCGTGACTATCCGGTGGCTCACGTAAGATCCGACGCCCGTGATCTGGGCGTTATTGGCATCGGGTGCGCGTATTCCGGCATCCGGCCCATATCGTGACATGCCGTGCTATCTTTCCCCGGTATCGACGGATCCGTGGGGGATGACGTGCCGATCGTGCATGTGAATAACTTCTCGTACGGGCTGCTGAACCCGGTGCTGGGCTACCTGATGTCCTGCCTCGGGGCCTTCATCAGCCTGCGCTGCGTGACCCGGGCCCGGGCCTATCAGGGCCTCCACCGGGCGCTGTGGCTGCTGCTCGCCGCCGTATCCCTGGGGGCGACCGGTATCTGGGCTATGCACTTCATCGCCATGCTCGGCTTCACGATCCCCGGCCAGACCATCCTGTACAACGTGCCGCTAACGATCCTCAGCATGCTGGTTTCGGTGGCTGTGGTCGCGATTGGGCTGTTCATCGTGGGCTTCAGCCGGAACCAGGGCACGGTGCCCCTGGTGGCCGGCGGAGGCATCGTCGGGCTCGGCGTGGCCAGCATGCACTACCTCGGCATGGCAGCGATCGTCATGCCGGACATGATGAAGTACAGCATCCCACTGGTCGCGCTGTCGGTGGTCATCGCCATCACCGCGGGGACCGCGGCGCTGTGGGCCGTGCTGCGGGTCCGCGGCATCTGGTCCACCCTGGCCGCCGCCCTCATCATGGGCGTCGCCGTCACCGGCATGCACTACACCGGAATGGCCGCGATGCGCGTATACGCGACCACCGGCGGCGTCTACGGCGCCGGCCAGGGCCTGGTCACGTCAGGCGAGGGTGCGGGCGGCTTCGTGCTGCCTCTGGTGCTGGGGATCGGCATCTTCAGCTTCCTGGCCCTGATCGTCATCATGCTGGCGCCGTCGGAGGAGGAGATCCTGGCCGACGCGCGGCTGTCGGAACGGCTCGCCGAGCGGCCGGTGAGCCACCACCGCTAAGGCCGCGGCGGCAGCGGGCCGTGGCCGGGCTCGTCGCGGCCGGTGAGCTACCGCCGCTGGCCAGGCGGGCCGTGGCGGCGGGCTCGCCGTCCGCGCCATTGTCTACCGCCGAATAATCATCCAATCGGAATGATGCAATATCTCTTTGAGCATATTTGACAACGTTCGCATCGTCGATTTACCAAGTTAGCTGGCGAAATGCGTACTTAACAATTAATGGGTAATTTAGGATTTTCTTTTACGTTGCTGTGATGTTGGATTCGGTCGGATCATGCCAATCTTGGGCTGAACAGCGTCCACCCTCACACACAGAAGAACGCCCGAGCAGGTGACGACTTCACCGGATCGGTGACCTACACGGGCGCCAGCAGCTTCACGCTCAAAGCTTTCCCACAACACGGAAGGCTGAAGCCACACCGTCACCAAGGCTCTGTCCGGGGCGGCCCGATCCTCGGCGGAGGTCATCGCCGGGCGCCCTGCTGCACCGATGGCGGAGGAATGGGCTCACGGACGCTGTTCCCCATGATCGGCGCTGCTTTGGCGCACCTTGAGTTTTTACGTCGGGCTGGATCGGGGGCGGCTGAGGCGCGTTGGGTTTCCTGTGCCGCTGGAGGTACCCAGGCCGGGGCGCCGATGCTTACGGGGAGCATCCTCAGTGGATAGCCCTGAGGACGTGCCCAGTAAGCCGAGGTGCCGGGTAAGGCGTCCCGGAAAATGACTCGGCAGTCACAGCAGCGCCAGGGGCACCTGCTTGCGGGTCGGGCCACAGCGCACGCGGGGGCGGCGGTGAGCGGCGCGCGGGGCGGGCCGATCATGGGCGGCGGGCAGCGGCGCGGGGCGGGCCGATCATGGGCGGCGGTCAGCGGCGCGGAGGCGGGCCGATCATGGGCGGCGGCGGCGCCGGGCTCATCCGTCATCCGGGCTACGGGCAGGTGGGGGGTGGGACCGGCGTTGGCGCAGGAGCCCTACAACTCAAGTCCGCGCCAGGTGCGGAAAACCCTGCCGATCATGAACGTGGGCGGGGCCTAAGCGGGGCGGGTCGGGGGGAACTGGCGTGGGCGGCTCGGTGGGCAGGACGAAACTGGCGGTGCCGGTGTGATCGAGAGACTCGGGTGGCTCGCCGGGGGCCGGTGCGCCCGGCAGCCGGGGACCGGGGCTCCCGGCGGGGCTGGCCTGATCCGGGATCCGGGGCGCCGCCTCGGGGCCCGGGCGGGGTACGTCGCCGGAGCGGGATGCGTCGCCGCGGCGGGGCGTGCGCCCCGGGAACGTTCCCTGGCCCGGGCGGGGTCCCTGGCCCGGGCGGGGTCCCTGGCCGGGCGGGGTCCCTGGCCCGGCGGCTCCTGGCCCGGACGGGAGCTTAGTGGCTCCTGTGGTCCCTGCGAGACCCACGGCTCTCGCGAGACCTGGGGCACGTGCAGGTGCGCCGTCGCCGAACGGAGGGCGCGGTGCGGTCCGGTATCGCGCAGATGTGGCAGGGGCAGATGGCCTGGCTCGGCGACCGCCTTGCGCAGGTTGTCCAGGGCGGGTGCGCGGGCGACCAGGACAACCCCGAGGACCAGTGCGAAGAGCCCGCCGGCCTGCAGGGCCAGGCTGCCCGGGGTGAGCGAGATCTGGTCCCCGAACACGATGATGCCGAGCAGGATCCCGGCCACCGGCTCACCGGCGGTGATCGTCGGCAGCGACGTGTGCAGCGGGCCGGAGTTGAACGCGCTCTGCATCAGCAGGATGCCCACCGCGCCGGTGGCCACCAGGCAGTACGCGGACCAGCTCTGCAGCATCCCGGAGATCCCGTGATGCTGCAGGATCTGCAGCGTCTGCCGGGTGAGCGCGTCCTGGATGCCGAACACCAGGCCGGCCCCGAGGCCGGTCAGGGTGGCCCGCCGTTTGCCCGATCGGCGCCGGCCTGCACCGCGGCGAACGCGATGAAGGCGATGCCCGCGGCGGCCGGCCAGTGTGAGAAGGATCCGAACGACTGCCCGATCGGCTGGATGACCCGGGCCAGCGACAGGATCGTCTCACCGGCGATGAGCACCAGCGCGCCGACGATCTCGGTGATGCGTACCGGCTGATGGGACATCGGGACGGCCAGGATGAGGGCGACAAGCAGGTTGAACGTCAGCAGCGGCTCGACCAGGCCCAGCGAGAGGTGGCCGAGCGACCACGCGGCGAGGATCTGGCCCCCGATCATGCAGCCGATCCCGGCCAGCCATTTCCGCTTTTTGAACAGGTCGAGGAACAGCCGCGGGCTGAGAAAGTGGGACTGCGGCGCGGTCTCGGCGGTCTGCTGCTGCAGAACGAAGCCGACGCCCAGCAGCACGGCTGCTACCAGCGTGATCGCGTAGTCCACGGCGCCAACCTACCCGCGCAATGCGAAAACACGTGTACGAGCCGCGACCGATTGCACGCCGGGCCGTACTTCGCCGGTCATGGCCGCTAGCCGATGCGGCGGAGCTCGGCGCGGAACCGGCGGCCCGACTCCAGGTAGGCCTGCATGGGCTCGTCGATCCAGCCCTCCGGCTGGGTCATGTCGCGGATCCGGCACGGCACGCCGAGCGCCATCGAGCCCGGCGGCACCTTGAATCCCTCCGGCACCAGGGCGCCCGCGCCGACCAGCGCACCGTCGCCCACGATCGCCCGGTTGAGGGTGATCGACCCGGAGCCGATGAGGCAGCGGTCACCGACCACGCAGCCTTCCAGGTGAGTGTTGTGGCCGACGACGCATTCCGCGCCGATGATCGTGGGCCAGTCGTGCGTGCAGTGCACCACCGTGCCGTCCTGCACCGACGTGCGCGCGCCAACCTCGATCCAGCCGTGGTCACCGCGGAGCACGGCGCTCGGCCAGACCGACGCCTCCTCGCCCAGCCGCACGTTCCCGATGATCACCGCGTCGGGGTGGACGTAGGCAGCGGGGTGAATCTCGGGCTCGACGTCGCCCAGCGCGTATATCGGCAACGGATCAACCTCCCTGGCTGTGGCCTCGCCATGTCCGTCAGCCTAAACGCCCGCGGGCCACTCGCCACGGCGCCCCGGCCGAAGTCAGGACGGCGCGGTGGCCTGGCGGCCGGTCCGCCCGGCCTGCTGCCGGGCCCGCTTGCGCTCCCGCTGCGGCACGATCGTGTACTGCGGGTCGCGGGCTGAGGCCAGGCCGCCCTCGAAGATACCAAACCGGGTCAGCGCGGAGGCCCCGAGCAGAGCCAGACCGGACAGCGCCGAGCCCATCCGGCTGCGCCGGGACAGCCCCGCGCCGGCCAGGCCGAAGGCGGTGAGGACCTCCCCCGTTCGCAGCAGCGTCGCGGCCCGTCCCGTCTGGTAGGGATCGCCCCGGGGCCCCAGCCTCCACTCCAGCAGCTTCTTCGCGGCGAGCTCCACCGCGGCGCCCACGACGGCCAGCCGCCGCGCGGGTTCGGATTCACCCAGGGGCGCTGCGAGCAGGCCAAAACCACCGGCCGCGCTGGCGGCCGACCCGGCGAACACGTAGGGCATCTCGCGGTGAGCCTCGTGCCAGGCCGGCACGGCGGTGTCGCACAGCAGCACGGCCGTGTAGGTGGTCACGGCCGGGCCGACCAGCGCAGCGGCGGCGGTCGCCGCCGATCCAACGACGGGCAGGATGCCGGTGAAGTCAGACAGCGCCGCGGCGCCTGCCGCGGGAGCGTAGGCGCTGAGGATCCAGGAGCCCACGCTCATCGGCGAGGACAGCTTGAAGACGCGAAGCATGTGGTGGAACCGGGCGGGGCGCCCCAGGTCATTGATGAGGAAGACGGTGGACACGCTGATCCCGCCGAGCCCAGCTGCCTTGGCCGCGCGGGCCAGCCGCGGCCGGCCGGTCAGCTGAGCCGCCGCGGCCAGCACCGAGGAGGCACCGGCCAGGCCGCCGAAGAACAGGTAGCCGGGGACGTCCGGCGCCTGCCACACCGGCTCCTTGATCACGGGCCGGCCGTAGTACGAGCGGAACTCGGCCTGCGGCACCATGAACTGCTCGCCGCGGCCGCCCCCGGTCTTCCGGCCGCCGTTCCGGCCATTCCGGCTGTTCCGGGCATGACGGCCGCCGGCCCGGGCCCGGTTCCCGGCCACGTCCGGCTGGGCAGGACCGGGCTGCGGCTGGCCGGCGCTCACCGCTGTCCCGTTCGGGAGGTTAGGAACGCGGAGGCCACCATGGCCCCGACTCCGGCCGCGGCCAGGCCGGCGTGCTTCCACATGCGCGGCAGGGACCGGGTGGGCACCACGGGATCCGGCGGTAGGCCGTACACCTCGGGCTCGTCCAGCAGCAGGAAGAACGCGCCCGCGCCGCCGACGCCGTTATCGGTGCCCTCGAGGTAGAGCCGGGCGTCGGGGCGGCCGCTGCTCTGCAGGTCAGTCACCCGGGCCTGGGCCCGCTCGCGCAGCTCGTCCAGCGGGCCGAACTGGATCGACTCGGTTGGGCAGGCCTTGGCGCAGGCGGGCTCCAGGCCGTCGCCGATCCGGTCGTAGCACAGGGTGCACTTGTGTGCGCCGCCGTCGTCCTCGCGCCGCCCGATCACCCCAAACGGGCAGGCCGGGATGCAGTAGCCGCAGCCGTTGCACACGTCGTCCTGGACGACCACCGTGCCGAACTCGGTACGGAACAGGGCCCCGGTCGGGCAGACGTCCAGGCAGCCCGCCTCCGTACAGTGCTTGCAGACGTCGCTGGACATCAGCCAGCGCATCACCCCGGTATCCTGCGGGCCGCCCGCGGCCTGGGCCGGACCGCCCTCGGGCGCCTCCTGCTCGATGAACGCGACGTGCCGCCAGGTCGAGGCGGACAGGCCGATCGTGTTGTCGAAGGACATGCCGGTCAGGTTCAGCCCGTCCTCCGGCACCGCGTTCCATTCCTTGCAGGCGACCTCGCAGGCCTTGCAGCCGATGCAGACGGAGGTGTCGGTGAAGAACCCCATCCGGGGCGGGTGCTCCCCCCAGCCGGCGCGTTCGGCCGGGTCGGCCCCGCCGGTCAGGCCGGGGCGTTCCGTGATGCTCACCTCACACCTCCGTGCCTGTCTCTTCGGTGATGCCGGCCCGCTCGGCGTAGGAACGTACCAGCTCCCGCAGGGCCGGACCACGTGGCCGGCGGCCCGGCTGGATGTCCACGGCGAGCGCCTTGACCTCCTGGATGTGCACGTTCGGGTCCAGCGAGAAGTGCGCGAGGTCGTTGGCGCTGTCGCCGGTCGTGATCCCGTTCCGGCCCCAGTGGTAGGGCAGCCCGATCTGGTGCAGCCGCTTGCCCTGCACGGTCAGCGATGGCATCCGCCGGGTGACCATGACCCGGGCCTCGATGGCGCTGCGGGCGCTGATGATCGTGGCCCAGCCCATGTGCTCCAGGCCCCGCTCGGCAGCCAGCCCTGGTGACACCTCACAGAAGAACTCCGGCTGCAGCTCGGACAGGTAAGGCAGCCAGCGGCTCATGCCGCCCGCGGTGTGGTGCTCGGTGAGCCGGTAGGTGGTCGCGACGTAGGGGTATACGTCCGAGCCTGGCTCGTCGCCGCTCGGCTGGTACCGGGTGTCACGGTGGCGGAGGATTTCCCGGACCGGATTGTGCTCCTGCCGGGGGTACAGCAGGTTCTGCACCGGCGAGTCTTGCGGCTCGTAGTGCGCGGGCAGCGGCCCGTCGACCAGGCCGGCCTGCGCGAACAGCCAGGCCTTGCCGTCCGCCTGCATGATGAACGCGTCGGTCCCGGCGATCGCAGCCACACCGGTGGCACCCTCTTCGGGCCGGTAGGACGGCGGCCGGTCGGCGATGAAGTCGGCGATGTCGTGCCCGGCCCACTGGCCCGAATCCTGGTCCCACCACACCAGCGCCTTGCGGTCGCTCCAGGGCTTGCCGTCGGGGTCGGCGGAGGCGCGGTTGTAGAGGATGCGCCGGTTGGCCGGCCAGGCCCAGCCCCACTCGTTCGCCACCCAGTTCTGCTGTTCCCCGGGCTTGCGCCGTGCGGCCTGGTTGACCCCGTCGGCGTAGACCCCGCAGTAGATCCAGCAGCCGCTGGCCGTCGAGCCGTCGTCCTTCAGCTGGGTGTAGGAGGTCACGGGCTTCCCGTCGGCGCCCCAGCCGTTGACTTCGGCCAGGACCGCCTCGGCGTCCGGTTCCTGCTGGGGGCCCTTGACTGGGTAGTCCCAGGTGAGGTCCAGCACCGGGCGGTTCATCTCCGCGACCTCCCCCGCTCCCCCGGCCGCGGCGGTCTCCGCGGTCAGCTTTTCGCGGATGATGCGGCCCAGATGGTAGGCGAACCACAGGTCGCTGCGGGCCGCCCCGGCGGGCTCGACCGCCTCATGGTGCCACTGCAGCATGCGCTGGGTGTTGGTGAAGCTGCCGCTCTTCTCGGTGTGCGCGGCGGCCGGCAGGAAGAACACCTCGGTGCCGATGTCCTCGGTGCGCATCTCCCCGGTCTCGATCTCCGGGCCGTCCTTCCACCAGGTGGCGCTCTCGATCAGCGAGAAGTCCCGGACCACCAGCCAGTCCAGCTTGGCCATGGCCAGCCGCTGCATCCGGCCGTTGGACGAGCCGACGGCCGGGTTCTCCCCGAGCAGGAAGTAGCCGGGGCAGTCCCCGGCCAGTTGGGCCAGCACGGTCTCGTAGGTGCCGTGGCTGCCGGTCAGCCGGGGCAGGTATCCGTAGCAGAAGTCGTTGTCCGGCGTCGCGGCCGGTCCCCACCAGGCCTTCAGCAGGCTGACCAGGTAGGACCGCATGTTGGCCCAGAAGCCGTTGTCCATGGCTTCGGCCGCGACGTAGGCGTCGAGGTCGTCGTTGTTGTGCACGTGCGGCATGGGCAGATAGCCGGGCAGCAGGTCGAACAGGGTCGGGATGTCGGTCGAGCCCTGGATCGAGGCGTGCCCGCGCAGAGCGAGGATTCCGCCACCCGGGCGGCCCATGTTGCCCAGCAGCGTCTGCAGGATCGCGCCGGTGCGGATGTATTGCACCCCGACCGTGTGCTGGGTCCAGCCGACGCTGTAGACGAAGGCGGTGGTCCGGTCCCGGCCGGAGTTACTGGTCACGGCGTCGCAGACGGCGCGGAAGTTCTCCGCCGAGATGCCGCAGATCTGCTCGACCATCTCCGGGGTGTACCGGGAGAAGTGCCGCTTCAGCAGCTGGAAGACGCACCGGGGGTGCTGCAGCGTCTCGTCCGTGTCGGGCGACGGGTGCGCGGCCGCGCCGCCCGAGCCGTGCGCCTCGCCGCGGGACGACTCGCGGACCTGCCGCCGGCGGCCGTTGCCGTCCGCCGGTGAGCCGGTCACGGCTGCCCGCGGCGGCCCCGACGTCGCTGCCTTGGTACCGCCAGGCCTCGAAGTCGTAGGTCCGGTGCTCACGGTCCAGGCCGGAGAAGACGCCCCCCAGGTCCTCGGTATCGGCGAAGTCCTCGCTGACGATCGTGGACGCGTTCGTGTAGGCCAGTACGTACTCGCGGAAGTACAGCTCGTTTTCCAGAACGTGGTTGATGATTCCGCCGAGGAACGCGATGTCGCTGCCCGCGCGGATGGGCACGTGCCGGTCCGCCATCGCGCTGGTCCGGCTGAACCTCGGATCGACGTGGATGACCGTCGCGCCTCGGGCCTTGGCCTCCATCACCCACTGGAAGCCGACCGGGTGCGCTTCCGCCATGTTCGAGCCCTCGATCAGGATGCAGTCAGAGTTCTGCAGGTCCTGCAGGAAGGTCGTGGCACCGCCGCGCCCGAAGCTGGTCCCCAGACCGGGGACGGTGGAGGAGTGTCAAATACGGGCCTGGTTCTCGATCTGTACCGCGCCCATGGCGGTGAACAGCTTCTTGAGCAGGTAATTTTCTTCATTGTCGAGGGTCGCCCCGCCCAGGCTGGCGAAGCCCAGCGTGCGCCGGGTCCGCTGGCCGTCGACCTCCCACTGCCAGCCCTTCCGGCGGGCGGCGATGGCCCGGTCGGCGATCATGTCCATCGCCCGGTCCAGGTCGAGCCGCTCCCAGTCGGTGCCGTGCGGCCGCCGGTACAGCACCTGGTACTCGCGCGCTTCGCCGGTGGTGAGCTGAAGACTGGCCGAGCCCTTGGGGCACAGCCGGCCCCGGCTGACCGGGGAGTCCGGGTCGCCCTCGATCTGGGTGACCTTCTCGTCCTGGACGTAGACGTTCTGGCCGCAGCCGACCGCGCAGTACGGGCAGATGGACTTGACCACCTTGTCGGCCTCGGCCACCCGGGGCTTATGCCGGCTGGTCGCCCCGCTCTTGGTCGCGGCGCCCAGGCCGAGCTTGTCCTGCCCGGTCAGCTGCCGGTAGACCGGCCATCCCTCGATCCACGTGCGCACGCCCACGCCCCTTAGTCCTGGCGAGCCATACGTCCCTGCTGAAAAGCAAACCACATGGGCGGTCTGTCCCGGCGGGTACCCCGGGGCTTGACCGGCAGGACTGGCAGGGGCGACGGCTCAAGCTCCGGCGGCCCAGGGTCCCGACGGGCCGACGGCTCCGCTCGCTCACCGCTAGCCCGCCAGCCCGCCGACCGGGCGCATTCGCTGCCCGCCGACGGCTTCCCGCCCTTCCGCTAGCCCGCCGACCACACGCGGGGACGCAGCGGCAGATCATGCCTCTATGGGAGCACCAGTGGATACGACTGAAAATGCTCCCTATAGAGGCGCGGGTCAGCGGGGAAGCAGGATGGCGAGTGGGTTTGGGGACGCAGGGGGCCGGGTAACGCGCGGGCAGGCCGGTTCGAGCGGGAGGCGGTGGTGGCGGGCAACGGGACGGGCACGGGGCCGGGCAGGCCGAGGCCCGCCGGGACGGGCCGGGGCCGGAGCGGACGCGGACAGGCGAGGCCGCGGGGCAGCAGGCGGCCCGCGAAGGTGAGACGCCCGAGCAGCAGGCGTTCCGCCGGGACGAGCCCGGGCCGGAGCCGCTGCGGACGGACAAGCGGCGTTACTTCGTGCTGATGGGCGTCTGCATTGCGCTGTTCGTGGTGTCCTGGGCGGTCGTGGACCGGTATTCGGTGCTGGCGGCGGTCATCATGTCCGCGGTAGCCCTGGTCATTCCGCCGCTCGCGGCCATCGTGGCCAACGTCGCAAGCGCCACCGACCGTCGCCGGCCGTAGGGTCGCCGGCCCTAGCGTCGCCGGCCCCGACGCGGCCGAGCCTCCGACGCGGCCGGCGCGCGCGGGGCGGGCCCCGGTCGCGGTTTGTCAAGAATAAAATACGGCCGCAGGCCGTGATCCCGGCTGGGTCCGCTGCCCAGTCCGCTGCCCGGTCCGCTACTCGGCCTTCTGCCCGGTCCGCTACTCGGCCTTCTGCCCGGTCCGCTACTCGGCCTTCTGCCCGGTCCGCTACTCGGCCTTCCGCCCGGTCCGCTACTCGGCCTTCTGCCCGGTCCGCTACTCGGCCTTCTGCCCGGTCCGCTACTCGGCCTTCTGCCCGGTCCGCTACTCGGCCTTCTGCCCGGTCCGCCTACTCGGTCCGTCTGCCCGGTCCGCTACTCGGGTCCGCCTGCCGGGGCCGCTATCCGGTCTTCTGCTCGGCGTAGGCGTAGGCGAACTGGAGGAAGTCCGAGCCGGCCAGCGCGGCCAGCGTCGTGACCGCGAGCCGGGTGGCGCGGGGAGCGAACACGTAGCCGGCGGTGAACCCGGTCGAGACCCACATCCCGAGGCAGAACGGGCAGCTGACCAGCTCCCCGACGGTCTTCTTACGGCCGCTTCCGGACCGCACTTCCTCGGCCAGCTCGGCAGGCCCGGAGGTGCCCTCGAACGTGGTGAACGGGGCACGCAGCGGGCTGGTGACCGGATCCTTGGCGATAATCCGGCTGAGCTTGTGGGTGGCCACGGCGGTCAGGGCCGTGTCCCACGGGCTGATCCGGTCCGGCAGCGGCATGCCAGACAGCCGGACGGCCGCGGTAAGCGCGGCCACCACCCCGCCGTACGCCGACATCGCGGCCGTGTAACCGCCGAGTGGGAAATTCTCCCCGTGCGCGTACTCCTGCTGCTGGCGCCGCCAACTCCGGGTGACGCGTTCCTTCAGTGCAGTGAGCTCAGCCATGGGCGCACAGTTACCCTCTCCGCGGCGGCCCATGCACAATCAGGTGTAGCCAGAGACCGGGCGGGTAACCGGCCGATGGTCACGAGGTCGAGGAGAAGGCAGGTAAATGATGGCCAGCCAGGAGACAGTGGCGGTACTGGGCGCCGGGGGGATGATGGGCTTCCCCATGGCGCGCAACCTGGCCCGCAGCGGGATCAGCGTGCGGGCCTGGAACCGGTCGCAGGACAAGGCGGAACCGCTGGCCAAGGACGGCGCGCAGGTCTGTGACAGCCCTGCGGAGGCGGCAGAGGGCGCGAGCGTGATCCTCACCATGCTGGCGGACGCGGACGCCGTCCTCAACGTGGTCACCGGTGCACGGGGCGCCTTTTCCGCCCTGCCCCCGGCGACCGGCTCGGGGACGGTGGACGGGGTCGATCTGGCTGCAGACAAGCACGATCGGCGAGGCGGGTACGGAGCGCTGCGCGGACCTGGCCGGGCAGCACGAGATTCCGTTCGTCGACGCGCCGGTGCTGGGCACCAGGCAGCCGGCGGAGCAGGGCAAGCTCGTGGTGCTGGCGTCCGGGCCGGCCACGCTGCGGGCCCGGCTGAACCCGATCTTCGACGCGATCGGGCAGAAGACGTTGTGGGTGGGTGAGGCCGGGGCCGGACGCGGCTGAAGCTCGTCACGAACAACTGGGTGCTCACCGTCACGGAAGGCACCGCGGAGACGATCGCGCTGGCCGAGGGGTTCGGCCTCGATCCGCAGCTCTTCTTCGAGGCGGTCAGCGGTGGCACCCTGGATTTGCCCTACCTGCAGATCAAGGGCAAGGCGATCATGTCACGGGACTTCACCCCGGCGTTCCAGCTCAAGCTGGCGGCCAAGGACGCCGCCCTGGTGGCGGAGGCCGCCGAGCGGCATCACGTGGATGCGCCGCTCACCAGGGTGCTGCGGGACCGGCTGGCCGAGGGCGCGCGCGAGCACGGCGACAAGGACATGAGCGCTACGTACCTGACCAGCGCCCCGTCCGGATCGGGCAACTGACGCCGGTCAGGCCTCGACGCGAGGCTCCGGCGCGCCCAGTCCGGCCCGGAACCGGCGATGGTGCGCCGGAGCCCGTCGACGGAATCGATCGAGGGCCGCCGAGCCCGGCATGCCGGCGGCCAGGCTGGTGTCGGGGCAGCGCACCGGCTCACCCGGTCCGCTGAGTGGTCCGGACCGCGGGGCCGGCCGCCCGGACCTGCTCGTACATCGCCGCGGTCTCGCGGGCGATCCGTTCCCAGGAGTAGCGGGCCCGGGCGCGCTCGGCGGCGGCCGCGCCGTATCGCGCCAGGTCCGGGCGGCTCAGCAGCGCCGCCACCAGCTGGCTCAGCGCACCCGGATCGCGGGGCGGGACGAGCGCGCCGGTCATCCCGTCCTGCACGGCGTCGGTGTGGCCGCCTACCGCCGAGGCCACCACGGGGACGCCGCAGGCCATCGCCTCCAGCGGCACCATGCCGAACGGCTCGTACCAGGGCACGCTGACCACCAGATCGGCGGATCGCATCAGGGCCGGCATGTCCGGCCGGCCGACCCGGCCGCGGAACGAGAACCCGGTCCGCGACCCCGAGCCCGGCGGCCAGCCGGGACAGCCGGCGGTACTCGGCGTCGCCGCGCAGGCGGCCCACCGGCGGGCCGCCCGCGATGACGAGCTCCGCACCAGGCACGTCCGGCATCGCCCGGACGATCGTGTCGAAGCCGTTGCGCTTGATGAGGCGGCCAGCGGCGAGCACCCGCGGCGTGGCGCCGCGCCCGATGGCCGGCCCATCGGGCCGGAAGGCGGAAACGTTCACCCCGCACGGGATGACGCTGATCCGGTGCGTGGGCACGCCCAGCCTGGCCAGCTCGCGTTCCTCGTCCGAGGAGGTGGCCAGGACCGCGGCCACGTCCCGGGCGATCGCCACCTCGGTACGGATGCGGGACTCCGGGCTGGTGTCATCCGCACCCTGGTGCCGGCGCTTGACCACGCCGAGCGCGTGGAACGTCTGCACGACCGGCACCCCGTGTTCGCGGGCGCCGTCCAGAGCGGCCAGCCCGCTCATCCAGAAGTGCGCGTGCACCACGTCGGGTGTGTCCCGGACCCAGTGGGCGGCCAGGTAACGGCCAAACGCCGACATGTACGGCAACAGCTTGTCCTTGGGCAGCACCTTGGCGGGGCCCGCTGGCACCTGCACCACGGTCACGCCCCGGCACATCCGGACCCGGTCCCGGGGCGAGCTGCCGTCGCGCCGGGTGTACACCGTCACCTGATGCCCCTGAGCGGCGAGCGCCCGGGCCAGCTCGGCCACGTGCACGTTCTGCCCGCCGCAGTCGCTGCCACCCACGGTCGCGAGCGGGCTCGCGTGCTCCGAGACAAAGGCAATCTTCATCGCGTCACCCCCCGAGAGCGACCTTGGTGGGCAACAGCCGCGGCCGGGTTGTGAAACACGGCGTTGATACCGAGCATGCGCATGCAAACTCCCAGGGGGCCGAAGCTCGTAAGGTTTTCGCATGCCTGCGTCTTAGGCACCGACGGCCAGCTACCACAGTGCCGGGCGGCTAAACAAAAATGATCTTTCCTATATGTGATTTCCCTGCTCAGCGGGGATCCGGGGGCGCCCGGCCGTACCACGGATGCGCTCGACGATGCCGGTCGTCGAGCGGCCCGGCAGGTAGCCAACCGTCATGACCTTACCGCCGTAGCACTCGACCGCCAGGCGCTCCGGAAGGGTGTCGGCGTCGTAGTCGCCGCCCTTGACATAGATGTCCGGGCGGACCGCCTCGAGCAGCCGGATCGGTGTGTCGTCCTCGAAGATGGTCACGTACTCGACGCAGCCGATGGCCGCGACGACCGCGGCGCGATCCTCCGCCGGGCTGACCGGCCGGTCCGGGCCTTTCAGCTTGCGCACGGTCTCGTCGGAGTTGACCCCGACGACCAGCACGTCACCGAGGGACGCCGCCTGCTGAAGGCATTCGACGTGGCCGCGGTGCAGCACGTCGAAGCTCCCGTTGGTGAACACAATCCGGTGGCCTGCGCGGCGATGCCCGGTAAGGCAGCGGGCCAGGAGGTCAACGGGCCAGATCGAATCGAGTCGCCATTCCTCGAACCGCACGTTTCTCCCACCACTCTCGCATCGCTGTCTGCGGCGCGTTACCCGGCTGCCGGCCTGAAAAACAGGCCGGCCCCGGCGCCGCCTTGGGTCTGGCCGGTCGCGCGCCCCGTACCCCTCTCTTGGTGGTTTCCTCATTTCGCCCGGAAAAACGCTGGCGGGGATACTGCCCGGGTAACGGCTCAGTCGGACGGGAAGATCGCCCGGGTAACGGCTCAGTCAGATGAGCGTGAAACGCCGGACCGGTGGGCGGGCCGAAGGTGACGGTATCGCGGATTCCGGCCCCGCGCCGGGCCCTGCGCCGGGTCCCGCGCGGGGCGGCGGAACGCAGCGCGCCCACCTGGGGGCTCGGCGAACGGGGTACCGCGGAAGACGGCGACGCCGGCATCCGCCTGCTCTCCCGCCGGCCGCAGGCATGGCCGCCGGACCTCCGGGCCAACGGCGCGGTGCTGGCAGGGCCGGCGGCAGGCGGCGCCATCGCCTAACGGTCGTTAACGGGCTCGAGGATGACGACGGGGATCTGCCGATGCTGAAATCATTCGGCTCGGTCACAATGGGCTAGGTTAGGCGTGATGAAGCTGCGGCGCGAACTGAGCGATCTGCCGTTCGCCGGGGACCTTGTCCCGCACGACGGGGACCTGACGATCGATGGGCACTACGACGGCTGCCACTTCACCGCGGGGACGGTCTTCATCTCCGCCCGGGCGGACAACGGCCACTTTATGGAGTGCGCGTTCACCGAGGTCACGCTCGAGGACGTCAACGCCCGCCGGAGCCGGTTCAGCGACGTGTGGCTGCGTGACGTCCGGCTGCTGTCGGTGGAGCTGGCCGCGACCAGCTGGCTGGACGCGACGTTCATCGGCTGCGCGGCGGCCGGGGTCCAGGCGTTCGACGCGAACCTGCGGCGGGTCCAGTTCTTCGACTGCAAGCTCGACTCGGTGAACTTCCGCGGTGCCCGGCTGGCCGACGTCACCTTCGAGAGCTGCCTGCTCCGGGACGTAGATTTCGGCGGCGCGAAGCTCCAGCAGCTCCGGTTCCCCGGATCGACGCTGACCCGCGCCGACTTCTCCCGGGCCACGCTGGACAAGGTAGACCTGCGCGGAGCGCAGCTGGACATCACCGCCGGCTTCGAGTCGCTGCGCGGCGCCATCATGAGCACCGCTCAGCTAATGTCGCTGGCCCCGGTGCTCGCCCAGCAGCTCGGTATCCAGATCAGCGACGCCTAACCAGAGGCTTGGTGTAGCGGCGGTCGGCAGGGAGGGGTCCGGCGGAAGCGGGCCCGCGTCACCGCGCGGACGCCGTTCATGAGATGTGGCCGATGTTGATGATGTAGACGACAGAGGCCTCGTCGTCGACCTCGTACCTGCCCGGTACCTGCCCGAGGCAAATGCGGGTGGCTGCTGATCGAGCAGCTCGCCATGTCCCGTGACCAGTGCTGGTCTTCACAGTATGGTGGGAGTCAGGTCGAGAGGCGCTGCAACGGGCCAACGCCCGCCACGCTCGGCCGGTGTTGCGCAGCAAGGGCGCCTCCTGTTACAGGAGGTGCACGGCGGATATGTCACCAGCTGCAGGAGCAGGCGAGGCTCTGCGGGAGCTGCTCGGCCAGCGCATCGCGGTGCTCGACGGAGCCTGGGGCACCCTGCTGCAGGGCATCGGGCTAGCCGCGGCCGACTACCGCGGGGAACGGTTGCGTGATCACCTGCAGGATGTGACCGGTGATCCGGATCTGCTGAACTTGACCCGCCCGGATGTCGTGCTCGACATTCACCGGCAGTACCTGGCGGCGGGCGCGGACATCATCACGACGAACACGTTCACCGCGACGAGCGTCGGCCAGGCGGACTACGGGCTGCAGGCGCTGGTGCGGGAGATGAACGTGCGCGGCGCCCAGCTGGCGCGGCAGGCGGCAGACGAGGTGGGCGGACG
This sequence comes from uncultured Actinomycetes bacterium, assembly GCA_963775825.1. GTDB lineage: Bacteria > Actinomycetota > Actinomycetes > Streptosporangiales > Streptosporangiaceae > Bog-532. The sequence continues at coordinate 86,654 of CAVZKY010000017.1, read as the reverse complement.
TTTCGTGGCCGGGTCGATCGGCCCGCTGAACGTCACGTTGTCACTGTCTCCGCGGGTGGAAGACCCCGCGTACCGGGCTATGTCGTTCGACCAGGTATACGCCGCGTACGCCGAGCAGGTGCAGGCGCTGGCCGAGGGCGGTGCCGACCTGCTGCTGGTCGAGACGATCTTCGACACGCTCAACGCGAAGGCCGCGATCGTGGCTGCCCGCGATGTGGCTCCGCAGCTGCCCTTGTGGATCTCGGTGACGATCGTCGACCGGAGCGGGCGCACCCTGTCCGGGCAGACGGTCGAGGCGTTCTGGCGCTCGATCGAGCACGCCGATCCCCTGGTGGCCGGGGTGAACTGCTCGCTGGGGGCCGACGAGATCCGCCCGCACATCGCGGAGCTGTCGCGGCTCACGGGGACGTACACGGCGTGCCATCCCAATGCCGGCCTGCCGAACGCGTTCGGCGGCTATGACCAGGCGCCGGAGGAGACCGCGCGGCTGCTTGGTGAGTTCGCCGGAGCCGGGATGGTGAACATCGTCGGCGGGTGCTGCGGGACGACACCAGCGCACATCGCGCGGATCGCGGCCGCCGTGTCCGGTGTCCCGCCCCGCCGCGTTCCCGCGCCACCGGCGCGTACCCGGCTCAGCGGGCTGGAGCCCTTCGAGATCGAGCCGACCACCGGCTTCGTCATGATCGGGGAACGGACGAACGTCACCGGCTCAAGGCGGTTCCGGCGCCTGATCGAATCGGGCGACTACCAGGGGGCCGTTGACGTCGCGCTGGAGCAGGTACGCGGCGGGGCCAACCTGCTCGATGTCAACATGGACGCCGACCTGCTCGACAGCGAGCAGGCCATGACCACATTCCTGAACCTGATCGCAACCGAGCCCGAGGTCGCACGTATCCCGGTCATGATCGACAGTTCCCGGTGGAGCGTGCTGCAGGCCGGGCTCAAGTGCCTGCAGGGCAAGGGCGTGGTCAACTCGATCAGCCTGAAGGAGGGCGAGGGCCCGTTCCTCGAGCAGGCCCGGCACATCCGGGACCACGGCGCTGGGGTGGTGGTGATGGCCTTCGACGAGCAAGGCCAGGCCGACACCACCGAACGCAAGGTGGCGATCTGCGGCCGCGCTTATGACTTGCTCACGCAGCAGGCCGGCTTCGCGGCCGAAGACATCATCTTCGACCCGAACGTGCTCGCAGTCGCGACCGGCATCGCCGAGCACAACGGCTACGCGAAGGCGTTCATCGACGCTCTGCCACTGATCAAGCAGCGCTGCCCGGGGGTGCGGACCAGCGGTGGCATCTCCAACCTGTCGTTCTCCTTCCGCGGCAATGATGTCGTGCGCGAGGCGATGCACTCGGCGTTCCTGTTGCACGCGGTACGCGCCGGGCTCGATATGGGCATCGTCAACGCAGGACAGCTCGCGGTCTACCAGGACATCCCCGCCGACCTGCTCGAGCTGGTCGAGGATGTGCTCTTCGACCGGCGCGGCGACGCCACGGACCGGCTCGTCGCCTTCGCTGAGACGGTGAACGGGCCCGGCAGGAGCCGCACGGTGGATCTCGCGTGGCGGGAGGCGCCCGTGGCGGAGCGCCTGCAGCACGCCCTGGTGCACGGCATCGTCGACTTCGTCGAGGCCGACACCGAGGAGGCCCGGCAGCGCGCGGTGCGGCCCCTGGACGTGATCGAGGGACCGCTCATGGACGGCATGAAGGTCGTGGGCGACCTGTTCGGCGCAGGGAAGATGTTCCTGCCACAGGTGGTCAAGAGCGCGCGGGTGATGAAACGCGCGGTCGCCTACCTCGAGCCCTACATGGAAGCCGAGAAGGAACAGGCCCGGCGGGAGGGGCGCGCCGACGCCGATCGTCACCAGGGCAGGATCGTGCTCGCGACGGTCAAGGGCGACGTGCACGATATCGGCAAAAACATCGTGGGAGTCGTCCTCGGCTGCAACAACTACGAGGTCATTGACCTCGGCGTCATGGTCCCTGGCACGACCATCCTCGATACCGCGGTCGCCGAAAGCGCGGACGCCGTGGGGCTGTCGGGACTGATCACCCCGTCGCTGGATCAGATGGTCCTCGTCGCCGCGGAAATGGAGCGCCGCGGCCTGAAACTGCCCCTGCTCATCGGCGGCGCCACAACGTCCCGCCAGCACACCGCGGTGCGGATCGCTCCCGCCTACAACGGCAGCACCGTGCACGTGATCGATGCTTCCCGCGTCACCGGTGTCGTGTCGGACCTGCTCAGCCATGACCGGGCCGGACTGCTGGACACGGCCAACCGCGCCGAGCAGGAACGCCTGCGCGAGCAGCACGAGAAGACGCAGCGGCGCCCGCTGCTCCCCCTCGACCAGGCCCGATCGAACCGTGAGCAGATCCCGTTCGATGACCTGCCCATTCCGGCGTTCACCGGCACCCGAACCGTGCAGCCCGACCTGGCCACGCTGCGCGCGATGATCGACTGGCAGTTCTTCTTCCTGGCCTGGGAACTGAAGGGCAAGTACCCGGCTATCCTCGACCAGCCGGCCGCGCGCGAGCTGTTCGACGACGCCAACGCCCTGCTCGACCAGATCATCGCCGACGGGCAGTTCCACGCCCGGGGTGCCTACAGTTTCTGGCCCGCGCACTCCGAGGGTGACGACATCCTGATCGACCTGGACGCCGACCCGGGGCGCGGCAGCCTGCGGCTGCCGATGCTGCGTCAGCAAACTGCCAAACCGGCAGGCCGGCCCAACCGGTGCCTCGCCGACTACGTAGCCCCGGCCGGAGACCACCTGGGCGGGTTCGCCGTCGCGATCCATGGCGCCGAAGAACTCGCTACCACCTACCAGGACGATAACGACGATTACCGGTCGATCATGGTGAAGGCGCTAGCCGACCGGCTCGCTGAGGCGTTCGCCGAGTACATCCACCTCGAGGCGCGGAGCGACTGGTTCGAACCGGGGGCCAGCCCGGCGATCGAGGACCTGCACGCCGAGCGGTTCCGTGGCATCCGCCCTGCGTTCGGCTACCCCGCGAGCCCGGACCACAGCCAGAAACGAGCCCTCTTCGACCTGCTGGACGCCGGATCGCTCGGCCTGGCCCTCACCGAATCCTGCGCGATGACCCCCGCTGCCAGCGTCAGCGGGCTGCTCTTCGCCCATCCCCGCTCCCGCTACTTCACCGTGGGACGCATTGGTAAGGATCAAGCCGAGGACTACGCCCGCAGGCGGGGTATGGATCTCGCCGAGACGGAACGCTGGCTGCGCCCCAACCTCGGCTACGACCCGCAGTGAACGCGCCTACCGGCAACGGTAGGAATGCTAACCGGGACCGGGCCGGCCCATCCGCTCCAGGCCTTGCCGGACCCGCTGCAGAAGGGCCAGGTCCAGCGGATCGGCCTGGGCCGCACGGGCCGCGCGCTCGTCGGTCAGCGGGGCCCGGTGCGGCAGCGCAGAGCGGGCTGGCTGCGGGGAAGCCGGAGAACCCAGGGCGTCCGCCAGGACCGGGACGTCGGCCGGCGCCCCGGCCAGGGCAAGCACGGGATCCGGAGCCGGAACGGTGCAGTGGCCCGCGTGCACGAGCTGGCCGACGGCATCCATCGTGTCGTGCAGTGCGAGGCCACCCTGCCAGGCCAGCTCACTGACCGCGGTGTGCCCGTCCATCCGGCTGGCCACGGCTCGCTGCACGGCATTCACCAGCGCCTCGGGACGGCCGGGGCCAGACCACCGCGGGCACCAGCGCGGGGAGACGTCGTACCAGGCCAGCCGCTGTGCCATGTGGTCGATGTAGTCGCGTACCGAGCCGATGTCCATGGCCAGGACGGTTTCCGCCCAGTGCGATCGCTGCGTCATGAACCATAGGCCACTGACCGAGCACTCGCCGACGAACGGCATAGTCAGCGCCAGCAGCGCGTCGAGGGCGATCGACTGGAGCAGCCGCTGCAGCTCGGTGGCGGTTATGATCCCGCGGCCAGCCAGCGCCGAACCGGGCACGCCATCCGGGACGCCCGGCGAGCCCGGCGAGCCCGGCGGGCTCTCCCGGACAATCTGGCCCCAGACGTCCGGCGCCACCCGCCCGGACCCGACCAGGCGGGTACCCAGATCGGGCACGCCGGGCGATTCAGCAAAGGTCAGCCGCCCCTGGTTAAGGTAGAAAATTCCGCCGGGACGACCACTTATTTCCACGGCCCCGGTGGCAGCACCCCGGCCGAGTCTGGCCAGCTCGTTAAGGACACGGTCCACGGGTGCTTCCCAGCCAAGCTCAGCCAATATACGGCCTCCCCCAGTACGCCCTGAATGAAATCCCTGCGATGGCGCCCGCACATTCACAGGCTGCTCCCGGTCGTGTCCGAGGTGCGACGATACGACCCAATCTCATAAGAATAGGCCCGAACGAGCACCTTAGGAAAGGGGCCAAAGGTCCCAAAAAAGGTCAGCTAGCGGTAATTTCCTGCGACACGATGGCCACTTTTGGTGACCACTTGAAACAGTGCAGCAATAGCAGCGAAAACGCCGCCGATCGCCGAAAACAATGGCAGCGGCAAACCCCCTTGCGTCCTTTCCGGCGGATATCGCCTGGATCCCGTTTGATGCTGGAAAGCGGTTCAGCGGGGCCGGCCCGGCGGCCCGTCAGTTCATGTGCAGGAGTCCGTGCAGGACCTGAGCCAGCAGGGCGAGATCCGGCGCCGACGCCGGGTCCCTCGTGGGCTTGCATCGTGTTCCTCCGGACTGCCGCGGGGCCCCGGCATCGGACGGCCGCGCCCGCTCAGCCAGCAGCGCGGTCAGTCCGGCACCGTTTCCCGGACCGTCCGGCACCGCCACCAAGGGGGTGCGCCGGGGAAGTAGCGCGTCAACGTCCGCCGCCCTGGAGCAGGCGACCGTCTCTGGCCCAGGGAGCGCTTCCACCTCGGCCGACAGGGCTGACCCAAACGCGGCGAGTACGGCCGCCGAAACTCCCCACACCACCGGTGCCCCCTTCAACGCCCGCCTGCGTTGACAGATTATGGGCCGGTACGCGGCATCGCTACGCACTCCGGGAAAGAAATCGGTTAGCAGAAGATTTCGTAACATTTCCTGACGAACGGTCATGCCGCCGGCACGTTGAGCCAGAAAACGTGCAGCTCAGCGGCTCGCGCAGGCAACCGTTCGGTTAAGAAAGAAACCTGGCTATCGCGAGGCCCGGAATCACTGCGGTCTTGATGGGGAAGCCCCGGTGCCGCACGCCTGCATGGCCCGCGTGAAGGCCTCGCCGCGCTCCCGGTAGTCCCGGAACTGGCCAAAGCTCGGGGCCGCCGGGGACAGCAGCACCACACCGTCCGGCCGGGCCCAGGCGAACGCGCGGGCGACCGCCACGTCCAGGTCGGGGCACTCCTCGACGCCCGCCAGGCCTCCTGCTGGGCCGGATCGGGCCGGGAACCCGGTAGTGGCTTCAATCTCGGCGCGGATCCGAGGGCCACTGTCGGGCAGGGTCAGCACCAGGGTCGGGGCGGCGCGGTCCAGCAAGCCCGCCCCGAGGGGAGCGTAATCGATGCCCCGGTCCTGGCCCCCGGCGATGAGGGCCACCCGGCGGCCCGGAAAAGCATCCAGGGCGGCGAGCGTCGGCAGCACGTTGGTGGACAGACTGTCGTCGACGAACGTGACCCCGGCGACCCGCCCGGTCACCTGGAGCCGGTGATCCAGGTGGCGGAACCCTTCCGCGGCGGAACGCAGCGCCGCGTCGTCGGACGCTCCGGTGATCCCGAACGCGAGCAGGCAGCGGCGGGCGATCTCTGCATTGCGGCGGTTGTGGCCGCCGAGCAGGCCGAGCGGCTCCATCCAGGTGGCGTCCGGGTCGTCGGCGACACGCACCCATTCCACCCGTGGGCCGAGCAGCGCGGCCCGCTCACGCAGCAGGTCGCTGTCACCGTTGGCGACGGTCAGATCCGCCCCCGGCTGCGAGCACACGGACAGCTTGTCGCGGTAGTAGTTCTGCACGCCACCGTGCCAGTCGAGGTGATCGGGGTGCAGCGAGGTAACGGCCACCACCGGCGTCGAGCAGGGCAGGTCGGTGGCCTGGTAACTGGAGACCTCGATGACCCAGAAGTCCCAGGGGGCGGCTCCCCCGGCCGGCCCGGACGGGCAGTCCGGATCCCACGGCGGCTGGCCGATGTTGCCGCCGACCAGGCAGCGGTGCCCCAGCCCGGTCAGCAGGTGGCCGGTGACCGCCGCGGTCGTGCTCTTGCCCTTGGTGCCAGTGATCAGCAGCACCCGCGTCAGATCGGCCTCCTGCAGCCACAGGCCGAGGCCACCGGCCACCGGGACGCCGCGCTCTTCCAGCCGCAGCACCTCGGGGCGGTACCGGCTGATGCCTGGCGACTTGACTATGACGTCGCACCTCTCCAGCGCGGCGAGCCCGCCGTAGCCGGTGGTCAGGACCGGCGAGCCGCCGATCGCCACCGCGGGCGGGCGGTCGTCGACGAGCACCGGCTCGATGCCCATGGCGCCCAGTTTGCGTAGGTTGGCCAGGCCCTCGCGGCCCAGGCCCCACAGCCCGACGCGGGCGCCGGACAGATCAGACCAGGAAAGCTTGGGACGTGTTCCGGTCACGCGAGGAGTTCCTCCGCGTAGGGGACGGGAATGAAGTGCTCACCGACGGGCTGCAGCAAGCCTTCCGTGGACGGCCGGCCAGGCAGCGCCCGCACCTCGGCGGCCAGCTCGTGCAGCAGCGGGAACCCGGTACGGTCGGCCCGCTCGTCCGCCAGCAGCAGCGCCGCGCGGCACTCGTTGACCTCGCCGACGCACTCGAACGGCTTGCTGAGGTCCACGTCGCCGAGCAGCGAGCGGAACCGGCCGGCCAGAGCGGGATCCGCGAGCGGCTCCCGGCCGCCGAAGATGGTCCCGAGCTCCGCCGCGGGCAGGAACGGCGCCAGGATCAGGTCGATGAAGCAGCACTTGTCGCACTGCCCGCACCAGTGGTCGAGCCGCCGGGCCTTATCGATGTGGAAGGCGCGGTTACAGCTGCGGAAGGTGCTGTGGTACTGCTGCAGCCGGGCGAACCGGGCCGCGATCCACAGCTCGGTGCGGGGCCGCAGCGCCGAGAAGTAGTCCGGCATGACCGCGGCCCCCGGCCCCTGCGGCAGCCGGGCTGAGGTCTCCGCGAGCACCCCGCGGAAGGCCGCCTCGAACGCGGCGCTCTTGGAGTACTGGTGGTTCACCGCACGGTCCCCAGCCTGCATGGTCGGCACCGAGGCGGACCACTCGTTGGACATCACCACCGCGACCCGGCCGTCCAGCGCCGCGGCCATGACGGCGATGGCCGAGATGATGCCGGTGACCGGGACGTGGCCATTGAGGAACCCGAGCTCACGCGAGCGCAGCAACTGCGGGTCGATCTCGCGATCGGCGCGGATCACCGGGAGCCCGGTCACGGCGGCGGGCTGCTCGATCGCGTCGAAGTAGTCGCCGGGCCGGCTGACGACGAACAGGGCCACGTCGGCGTGATCGCGGACCAACTCGACGGTCACGATGGAGTCGATGCCGCCACCGAACGGCACCAGCGCGCGCCGAGCACCGGCCGCAGGGGTCTGAGCCAACACGGGTCCAGCCGACACGGGTCCAGCCGACACGGGTCCAGCCACCGGGATCTGCTCCGCCTCGGGCCCCTCGATGCGGAGGCCGGACAGGTCAATGCCGTTGCGGTAGCCGAACTCGCCCAGGCCGTCCAGGTAGAACGCGCGAAGGAAGGCGCGCTCCCGGGGGGTCAGCGCGGTGCCGCCCATGCTGATGACGGGCGGGGCGGCGGTCTTGTAGTAGGAGACTCCCGCGAGCAGGAAGACCAGCCGCCCGGCCGCGGCCACCGCCGGGCTGTCCCAGCGGGGCGCCGGGCCGGGCGAGCTGAACGTGACCCGTTCCTCGAACGCCTGCCCATCCAGGCTGTACCGGCAGCTGAGCAGGCCGGAGGCGGGATCGAGGCGGTAGGACTCGTACCGGAACTCCTGGCCGCGGCGGACCTCCGGGGGGGTGGCCGCGTCGGCGGTCCGCGTGCTCATCGGCTCTCCCGGGGCCGGAGGCGGGCCAGCAGGCCGAACCGGCCGCAGGGCTGTTCCGCCCGGTGGCTGAAGAACCAGCCATCAGGGGGCTGTGGGGCCGCCGGGGCCGGTGAGATGGCTGCGGCCGCCGAGGCGGGTGCGGATGGGGCTGGCGAGGCGGGTGCGGATGGGGCTGGCGACGCGGGCCCGGCTGAGGTAGGGCCTGTGGCGGGGGTGATCGGGCCGGTGGCGGTGTCCGTGCCGTGGATCTGGCCGCCGGGAACGCCCGCCGCCTGGAGGACCATGCGGTTCGCGGTCCACAGGTCGAACCGCCACTGTTCCGGCCCGGCGGGGTGCAGGACGGCGGAGGCGCGCTCACCGAAGGCCTTCGCCGCCGCCTCGGCGACCTCGGCGCCGACCTGATAGCGGCCGGGGGCGATCGCCGGGCCCAGGCCGACGACCACGTCGGCCAGGCTGCCCAGCGACACCATGGCCCGGACGGCGGACGCAGCGGCGCCGGCGACCGTACCCCGCCAGCCCGCATGGGCGCACGCGAGCACGTGCGCGACCGGATCGTAGAGCACGACCGGCACGCAGTCGGCGGCCAGCACGGCCAGCACCGGGCCAGGATCGGCCGTGACCAGAGCGTCGGCGCCGGGTATGGCGTCGGCGCCGGTCCGGGTGCCGCGGCCCCGATCCGCCCGGCCGACCACCTCGGCCGCCACGCCGTGCACCTGCTGGGCGAAAACGGCATCCTCCAGGGCGGCCCCGAGGGCGGCCACCGCCCGGCGCCGGTTCTCCAGCACGTGGGCGGGATCGTCGCCAACGTTCAGGCTGAGGTTCAGGCTGGCGTAGGGCCCGGCGGACACCCCGCCGCGGCGGGTCGTCACCAGCACGTCCACGTCGAAGCCACCGAAGGCGGGCCAGGTCAGCACGTCGAGGCCCGCAAGGCCGTCATGGCCGGGTACCTGGCGGAACACGGACGGGGTGGTAGGGGGCGCGATCATCGCGAGCGAGCTTAGCGTCACCCCGGCAGTGACGTGGCCGCGTTCTCCGCGTCCCGCAGGACGCGCAGCAGGTTGCCGCCGGCCAGCGCCGCACGGTCCGGCTCGGTCCAGCCCCGGGGCAGCAGCTCGGCGAACAGCGCCGGGTGTCCGGAGACGTCCGACAGGCCGGTGGGCCGTTGACCGTCGCCTTTGAGTACGGAGGCGTACCTGTGTGTAGGGAAACTAGCTTCTGAGCCGCCAGAGCTGGGAAAATTCTGGCGAGATGAACAGCCGTCTCTTGCCGCTCGAGGGTGCCGCGAACGTGCGGGACGTCGGCGGCCACCACAGCGCCTTCGGGCCCGAGGTCGCCCCGGGCCGGGTGCTGCGCGGCGACGCGCTCAGCCGGCTGACCGAGGCGGACATCGAAACGCTCGGCGCCGTCGGGCTGCGCACCGTGGTTGACTTCCGGCTGCCCGGCGAGGTTCTGGTCAACGGCGAAGACCGGCTGCCGCCGGGGGCGACCCGGGTGAGCCTGCCGGTGGCCGGCGGGGAGCTGGGTGCCTTCTACGACCTGATCGCCAGCGGTCAGCATCGCCGGCAGGAGGCGGCCCTCGGGCAGGGGCGGGCGGCCGAGTTCATGCGCAGGGTGCACCGCGACTTCGTGGCCGACCAGCGGCAGCGCGACGGCTTCGGGATCGCGCTGCGGATGATCGCCGACCCATCGCTTGGCCTGCCCCTGCTCTACCACTGCACCAGCGGCAAGGACCGCACCGGGTGGATGACCGCGATCGTGCTGACCGCGCTGGGCGTGCCGCACGCCGACGTAATGAGCGACTACCTGGCGTGCAACGACATCTACCAGGCCCGCTACTTCAAGCTCAGCAACGACCTGGCCAAGACGGGCATAATGCGGGACCCGGGGCTGCTGCGGCCGATCCTGGAGCTGAGCCCCGGCTACCTCGACGCCGCCTTCGACGAGGTGTGGCGGCGGTATGGGTCGTTCGAGGCGTTCCTGGCCCGCGGACTGGATCTGGACAGCCGGTCGCTGCATCGGTTGCGCGGCGCACTGCTGGACCAGTTACACCTGGTCCCGTTGAGGATGATCAATGTCCGGACGGCGGTAACCGGCGCTACGGCGGGACGAGCTCACTTGCGGCGCCCCGGGCTCAGCCGGTTCAGCCGCCACCACGTGATGAGAATGAACACGACGGACAGGGCGATCATCGCGCCGATGTCCGTAAGCCAGGTGCTCGCCTGATGCTGCCAGAGCGAATTGATGGTTGAGGACCCTGGGGGAAGGAGCCGGTTGAGGTCGACGGTGGAAGCGACCGCGGCGTAGCCCCAGCGCCCCGGAACCAGCCAGGAGATCTGGTTGATGACCATCCCGCCGACCGGGACCACACCGCCGGACAGCATGATCTGGACGAAGATGGTCAGGACCAGCAGCGGCATAGTCCGTTCCATCGTGGTGACCAGGGAGGACACCATCAGGCCCAGGCACATCGAGGTCACGGCGAACACGGCGATGCCAATGACCAGCTCGGCGAACGGGGCGTGCACCAGGAACGAGCCCGTGAGCGGCAGCGGGCGGCCAAGCAGGCCGATCGCCGCCAGCACCACGGCCTGCAGGATGCAGATGGCGCCCAGCACGATCAGCTTCGAGCTCAGGTAGGCCCCGGCCGACAGGCCGGCCGCCCGTTCTCGTACGTAGATCGTCCGTTCCTTGACCAATTCCCAGATCGAGCTGACCGTGCTGGACAAGCACACGCCGACGATGACCAGGATCAGCACCGTCTGGGCGTTGGGGTTGCTGCCCGGGGCTCCCCGGAGCCCCTTCGTACCGCCCAGGGCGTAGATGAGGCCGCCCAGGATGACCGGCATCAGGGCGGCGAACAGCAGGTAGCCGCGGTCGGACGCGATGACCCGCGCGTACCGGCGGCAGAGCGTGCCGATCTGGTGGAGCGCGCCCCCGCGGACCGGGGCCCGGGTGCCCGCGGCCTTCGGCCCACCGGAGACCGTGGGGATCGCCTGCGGGCGGGTGATGTATTCCGCGTAGATCCGCGAGGCCGCGAACTCGCCGGCCCAGTCCCGCTCCGGCTGCCGATCGAAGGCCTGGAACACCTCGGCCCAGCCGGGCTGGCCGAAGTAGCTCAGGCCCTCCTCCGGCGGCCCGAAGAACGCGACCTTGCCCCCGGGCACCAGGACCAGCAGCCGGTCACACACGTCGAGGTTGGCCACGCTGTGCGTGACCACGATGACGGTCCGGCCGTCGTGCGCGAGGTCGCGCATCTGCTCCATGACCGACTTGTCGAGCCCCGGGTCCAGGCCGGACGTGGGCTCGTCCAGGAACAGCAGCGACGGCTTGGTCAGCAGTTCCAGGGCCACGTTGACCCGCTTGAGCTGGCCGCCGGACAGCTTGTCGGCGCGAGTCTGTCCGTGCCTGGTCAGCCCCAGCTCGCTCATGACCTCGTCGACCCGGGCGTTCCGCTCGCGGGCGTGCGTGTCCGGCGGGAAACGCAGCTCGGCGACGTACCGCAGCGCCCGCTGCGTGGTCAGCTGGGTGTGCATGATGCTGTCCTGCGGGACCAGGCCGATCCGGGTCCGCAGCTCCGCGTAGTCCTTGTAGAGGTCGCGGTTGTCGTACAGCACGACCCCCCGGTCGGCGGGGCGCATCCCGGTCAGCGCGCCGAGCAGGGTCGACTTGCCTGCGCCGCTCGGGCCGATGATGCCGACCAGGCACCGCTCGGCGATCGGGAAGCTTACGTGGTCCAGCAGGATCTTGCCCCCGCCGACTTGGACGACCAGATCCTGCGCGACCAGCGACACGTCGCCGGCGTCAATGTATTCACGGAGTTCACCGTCGGTCAGCCGGAATGTCGCATGCCCGACGCTGACAATATCTTTCTCGGTCAGGGTGGCGGAAGTAACTCGCTGACCATTGACAAATGTTCCGTTGTGGCTGCCGAGGTCAACGATTTCGAACTTTCCGCTGCTGGATTTCCGCAATTCCGCGTGGCGCCGGGAGACACTCAGGTCGGAAAGGACGAGGTCATTGTCGGGCGTCCGCCCGATATGGAGCAGGCGGGCCGGCAGCGGCAGCACCGCGGAGGGGCGCCGGTCCACGCTGAGCCGGTAATCCGCGGGTCGCCGGACCCGGTCCGGGTCCATAAGCGATGAGACCGGGCCCGCGCCGCCGTCCACTGGGCCGCGGCCGCTACGCGGGCCATGATCGTCCTGACCGCCGTTACCCTGGCCGCTGCGCCTGGCCGCTGCCGGGATCGCCCCAGCCTGGACCAGCTTCCGGGCGGGCCTGCGGGCTACCCCGCTCGTCGCCATCCGGCCTGTTGAGCAGGGCGCGGGCGGCGGCGGCCGGGGTGGATATCTCGGTCTCCGCGTGCACCGGGCGGGCGGCCGGCTGCAGCGCAGCACCGGACCGTCGTCAGGATTTCCGAGCCGGATAACGCATTCGGCACTGATAGTGATCCGGTCCACACGCCTGGTGCCAATAAATGTCCCATTCGTACTTCCGACGTCCTCAAGTATCCAGGTGTCCTGTTCATGCCGAAGGACCGCATGCCGCCAGGACACGCGTGAGTCGGACATGACGATGTCCGAGCCCGGATCCCGGCCCAGCCGGTAAGCAGTCCCAGCCTGCAATCGATGATCCGATTGCCGCGTGCGTACCATGAGCACCGGGCCAGCCCCCGCCGGGCCGGAACGCAGCGTTGACATGTCTACCGAGTGTAGGTGCGGGACCCATAAACGGGAATATGCCGAACCTCTTTGTTCGATAGCCCGTTAATTACATTAAACTCAGATCCGCGCCCCGGACAGTGGAGCTGGTGTCATGAGCGAGGACCCGACCCGACCGATCAGGCCCGGGGATTACGGCTCGGCTGGCGGATACCGAGGCGAGGCGCCGCGGCGCGGCGGGTCGCCGCCGCGGCGGCGCGGACGGCGGGGGCGCAGGCACCGCGGGCTGACCATCACTGCGATCACCGTCGTCGTCCTGCTCATCCTGCTGGTCGTCGCGGACCGGGTGGCGGCGGGCATCGCCGAGAACGAGGCCGCCAATCAGATCAAGGCGCAGGGATTCCCGGTTAAGCCGAAGGTGACGATCGAAGGATTCCCCTTCCTGACCCAGCTCGCGGCGCGTGACTTCCATCAGGTCGACATCGCCGCGGACAACGTGACCGAGGGACCCGTCGACATCGCGAGCATCAATGCCACCCTGCACGGTGTGCACATCACCTCCGGCTTCAACGGCGCGACCGTCGATCAGCTGAACGGGACCGCACTGATCACGTTCGCCGGGCTGAGCCGCGCGGGGGGCATCGGGGACGGGATCACCTTGTCCGACGGAGGCAACGGGGAGGTGAAGGCGTCCATCAACCTTGGGTTCATCAGCGGGAACGCCTTCGCCCAGGTCGCCAAGGCCGGACCGCACCAGATCGGCGTCCGGGTGGTCTCGGCCGGCGGGATCCCGCTGTCGGCGCTCGGACCGTTGCAGAACTTCACCGTCACGGTGCCCCACCTGCCGGCTGGGATGACCATACAGAACGTCAGCGTGACCGAGCAGGGCGTGCTCATCGGCATCGCCGGGACGAACACGAGCTTCAGCCAGTGAGGACCGGGGGCCGTAACCGCTTCGCGCAGCGGCTGTTCACGCCGCTGCCGGCGCGCTACGACCGACTGGCAGAGATCCTCTCGATGGGCCAGAACGGCCGCTGGCGGCGGGAGATGGTCAGCCGCATCGCCGCGCATCCCGCACCGGCGGCGGCCACACCGGCGGCGGCCACACCGGCGGCGGCCACACCGGCGACGGCCACACCGGCGACGGCCACACCGGCGACGGCCACACCGGCGACGGCCACACCGGCGACGGCCACACCGGCGACGGCCACAGCCGAGGCCGCAGCACGGCCGCCGAGCGTCGGCTCAGCGCCAGAGCCGCCCCTCGTCCTCGACGTGGCCTCCGGGACCGCCGGGGTCGCCATCCAGCTGGCCGCGCGGACCGGCGCCCGGGTCGTCGGCGTCGATCTGACCGAGGCGATGCTGCGGCAGGGCCAGGCCAATGTGGCGGGCACGGGGCTGGGCCGCAGCATCGGCCTGGTGGCCGGTAAGGCCGAGCAACTGCCGTTCCCCGACGCCAGCTTCGACGCGCTGACCTTCACCTACCTGCTGCGTTACGTGGACGATCCGCAGGCGGTGCTGGCCGAGCTGGGTCGGGTGGTCAAGCCAGGCGGGATGATGGCCAGCCTGGAATTCTGCGTCCCGCCTTCCGCCTTCTGGCGGGCCTGGTGGGTGCTGTACACGCGGATCATCCTGCCCTCCGGCGGGCTGGCGCTGGGCGGCCGGGCCTGGCTGCGGGTCGGCCGGTTTCTCGGGCCGAACATCACCGGCCACTACCGCCGATACCCCGTGCCGTGGACGGCCGAGGCGTGGCGGCGCGCCGGTTTCACCGGCGTGCAGACGAAGATCATGAGCCTGGGTGGCGGCCTGGTCATGTGGGGACAGCGCACCCGTGACTGACCGGCCGGCCTACTACGCCGCCCGGCCGGGACAGTGGCGGGACTGGTGGACGCTGCTCCATCCGCCGTACACCGCGTGGCACCTGTCCTACGTGGTCATCGGGGCCACGCTGGCCCCGCGGGTCTACGTCAACCGGCTGCTGTACACGGTGGCGGCGTTCTTCCTGGCCGTCGGCGTGGCCGCGCACGCCCTCGACGAACTGAACGGCCGCCCGCTGCGCACGGCCATCCCGGCGCCAGCGCTGGTCGCCGCGGCCGCCGCGAGCCTGGCCGGCGCGGTCGCGCTGGGCGTTTACGGCATCACCCAGGCGGGCTGGATCCTGGTGCCGTTCATGGTGGCGGGTCCCATCCTGGTCATCGCGTACAACGCGGAGCTGTTCGGCGGCCTCGTGCACAACGACCTCGGCTTCGCGGCCGCGTGGGGCGCCTTCCCGGTGCTCACCGGGTACGCCGCCCAGGACGGGAACCTGGCCCCGGCGGCCGTGGGCGCCGCCGCGGCGGCCCTCGCGCTTTCGGCGGCGCAACGCCGGCTCAGCACCCCGGCGCGGTACATCCGGCGCCGCGCGGCCCGGGTCGACGGCTCGATTACCCTGGCCGACGGGACCTCCGCCCCGGTCAGCACGGAAACGCTGCTTGAGCCGCTGGAAGGGGCGCTGCGGGCGATGTCGTGGGGCCTGGTCCTGCTGGCCGCGAGCCTAGCCGTGGCCCGGCTGACCTAACCCGTCTCGCCCGGCACCGGTGCGGGAAGGCGAGAGAAACCGCAGATCGCACGGAAAGGCGGCACCGTTTTTTCATCGAAATCACGCAAAGGTGTATTCAACCGGCTTAAGGCGCGTACGCGGATCTGCTGCCTGCGGGCCATGCTTGGCTCATAATTGGGCTAACAGGGCCCGGCGAATGGGTGTCGGGACACGGAGCGGTGATCCAGGCAATCACCGTGGCACCAAACGGGTGAGAGCCGACAGGGAGCACCACGTGACAATCGGGACGACGGTCGATAACAGCGCACCGCCGCAGAGTTCCTCGGTGCGGACCATCATCCTCGGTATCGACCGCTCCGGACGGATCGTCCAGCATGACCGCATCGCCCCCGCGGTGCTGGGCCGACCCGCCGATCAGCTTCTCGGCGCGAGCCTCAGCGACCTGCTGACCGAGGCCAGCCCTGGGGACAAGACCGATGAGTCCGGCGCCCCGGCCGGCCAGGGCGACAAGGGCGCCGGAAATTCCGCGGGGCGGACCAACGCCAAGAGCGCGTCCAACGGGACCGCGCCCGCGGGAGGTTCCGCAGGTCAGAGTGCCCCCGCGGGCCAGGGCACCCCAGCGGGCCCAGGCACGCCAGCAAGCCAGGGCACCCCAGCAAGCCAGGGCACCCCAGCGGGCCAGGGCACCCCAGCAAGCCAGGGCACCCCAGCGGGCCAGGGCACCCCAGCAAGCCAGGGCACCCCAGCGGGCCAGGGCACCCCAGCGGGCCGAGGCACCCCAGCGGGCCAGGGCACCCCAGCGGGCCAGGGGACAGCCGGTCAGAGCGGCGCCGACATCGTGGCGGGGCTGCTGGAGGCGATCCGGTCCGACCGCGAGGGCACCGGCATGCTCTCGATCCCCACCGAGAACGGCAAGCTGGACGCGGTGGTCACCGTGCACCCGATGCGCGCGGGCAGCTCGGACGTGGCCGCGCTGGCCCTGCTGCGCATCCCCGCCCCGGTGGCCGAGCGGTTCGTGGACCCGGCGCTGATGCGGCAGGTCCTGCTGGACCGGACGTTCAAGCGGATCGGCGACACCCTCGACTTCGACCACGTGGCGCGGGAACTGATGGGTACCCTCGTGCCGCACTTCTGCAACTCGGGCGGCATCGCCGTACTAGAGAGCCTGATCGGTGACGAGGAGTTCCCCTCGGGCCTCCCGGACGGCTCGCACCCGCTGCGCCGCCTGGCGGTGTCCAGCGACGTGGAGGATGCGGCCTGGGAAGCCACCTTCCCGATCGGCGAGATCCTCCGCTACCCGGCTGGCTCGCCGTATGTGGTGTGCATGGAGACGAGCCAGCCGGTGCTGAAGAGCCGGATCACCAAGGAAGAGGCGGCCGAGCTGGCCGACCAGTGGCAGCGCCAGCCCGTCGCGGACCTGCTGGCCGACGGCTCGATGCTGGTGCTGCCGCTGATCGCGCAGGGCCATGCGCTGGGCTTCTTCGTCTGCGTCCGGAAACCCGGGTACCGCCGGTTCGACGCCTACGACCAGGAAATCGGGATGGAATTCGCCACCCGGGCGGCCATCTTCGTCGACAACGCGCGGCGCTACAACCGTGAGCACGCCACCGCGCTGACCCTGCAGCGCAGCCTGCTGCCGACCGGCCTGTCCGCGCCGTCGTCGGTAGACGTGCAGCACCGCTACCTGCCCGGCAGCAAGCTTATCGAGGTCGGCGGGGACTGGTACGAGTCCATCGCGCTGCCGGGTGCGCGGGTCGCCCTGGTCGTCGGCGACGTGGCCGGGCACGGCGTGCGGGCCGCCGTGACCATGGGACGGCTGCGCACCGCCATCCACACGCTGGCCCGGCTCGAGCTGCCCCCCGCCGAATCGCTGCAGCAGCTCGACGAGCTCATGCACACGCTGGGTGAACGCGAGCCGCACTTCGCGACCTGCGCCTACGCGATCTTCGACGCGGTCAGCGGCACCTGCGAGGTGGCGGTGGCCGGGCACCTGCCGCCGCTGCTCGTCCAGCCGGACGGCAGCAACGAGTACCTCGACGTCGCGCCCGCCCCGCCGCTGGGTGTGGGCGAGGGCCCGATCCAGAGCCGCGTGTTCCCGATCGAGGACGACAGCCTGTTCCTGCTCTACACCGATGGCCTGGTGGAGAACCGCACCCGCGACATCGATGACGGCCTGCAGCGGCTGCAGAAGATCTTCAGCGACAGCGACATCTCATCCCGCTCGCTGGAGGATCTGTGCAAGGCCACGCTGGATGGCGTGTACGCCGACCAGCAGCGCGACGACATCGCGGTGCTGCTAGCCCGGCTGTCCCGCATCCCGGCCGACCACCACGCGACCTGGACGCTGGGCCGGGAGCTCACCTCGGTGGGCCAGGCCCGGACGCTGATCCGCGAGCCGATGGAGCGCTGGGGCCTGCACGACATGATCCCGATCACCGAGCTGCTGGTGTCGGAGCTGGTCACGAACGCGCTGCGGTACTCCCCCGGCATGATCACGCTGCGCCTCGTGCGGGAGGGCGCGCTGGTCTGCGAGGTGGGCGACAACTCCGCCGCGCTGCCCCGGCTACGGCAAGCCGGCCGGGACGACGAGAACGGGCGCGGCCTGCAGGTCGTCAGCCAGTTCGCACAGCGCTGGGGGGCCCGCCGGACGGCCACCGGCAAGGTTGTCTGGTGTGAGCAGCCGCTGCCAGGACCCGAAGGCGAACCCCGAATCCGCACCCTGCATTAACTCCTCTACTCGACGGTGACGCTCTTGGCTAGGTTGCGGGGCTTGTCGATGTCCCGGCCCAGCTTGGCCGCCATGTGGTAGGCGAACATCTGCAGCGGGATCGTGAGCAGGATGGGGTCCAGCTCCGGGGTGCAGTGCGGCACCCGGATCACCGCGTCGGCCAGGTCGGCGGGCAGGTCTCCGCTGGTCACCGCGATGACCGGACCGCCCCGCGCCTTGATCTGCTCGATCGTGGAGATATTTTTGCTGAGCAGTTCGTCGTCCGGGACCAGCACCACGCTCGGCATGCTCGGGTCGATCAGGGCCAGCGGCCCGTGCTTCAGCTCGGAGGCCTGGTACGCCTCGGCGTGCACGTAGGAGACCTCCTTGAGCTTCTGGGCGCCCTCGCGTGCCACCGGCCAGCCCCGGACGCGGCCGATAAAGAACATGTGATCGGCGTCGGCGAACTGACCGGCGATCGCGGCGATCTCGTCTTCCTGGGCCAGCACGCGGTTGATGTGCTCCGGCAGCGCCCGCATGCCCTCGACGATCCGGGCCCCCTCGGCGGCGGACATGTCACGGACCCGGCCGAGCAGCAGCCCGAGCAGGGCGAACGACGCGGTCATATTGGTCAGCGCCTTGGTGGAGGCGACCGCGATCTCCGGGCCGGCGTGCAGGAACACCCCGCTGCCGCATTCGCGCGCGATCGCGCTGCCGACCGCGTTGACGGCCCCCAGTACCTGGCCGCCCTTGCGCTTCAGCTCCTGCACGGCCATCAGCGTGTCCAGCGTCTCCCCGGACTGGCTGATCGCCACGTACAGGGTGTCCGGGTCGACCACCGGGTTCCGGTAGCGGAACTCGGACGCGGGCTCGGCGTCCGCGGGCACCCGGGCCAGCTCCTCGACCAGCACCGCGCCCATCTGACCGGCGTAGTAGGCCGAGCCGCAGCCGAGGAACTTGACCCGGCGCACCGAGCGGAGCTGGCGGGCGTCCAGGTCGATACCGCCCAGGCGCGCGGTGGCGAAACGCTCGTCGAGGCGGCCGCGGAGCACCCGGCGCAGCGCTTCGGGCTGCTCATGGATCTCCTTGCGCATGTAGTCCTCGTACGGGCCGAGCTCGTAGTCGCCGGCCTCGGCCTCGACCGTCATCGGGGTCTTGCTGGTGCTCTGGTTGTCCAGCGTGCGGGTCTGGAAGCCATTGGCCCGCACCGTGGCGATCTCGGCGTCGTCGAGGTAGACGACCTGCTGGGTGTGCCGGACGAGCGCGGCGACGTCGGAGGCGACGAACATTTCGCTCTGCCCGATGCCCAGCACGATGGGGCTGCCGTTGCGCGCCACGACCAGCTCATCCGGGCGGCGGACGTCCATGACCAGTAGCCCGTAGGTGCCCTCCACCCGGCTCAGCGCGCGCCGGACGGCGTCCTCCAGGCTCGTGCCGGGCTCTCCGTCGTCGATCTCGGCCGCGATGAGGTGGGCGAGCGCCTCGGTGTCGGTGTCGGAGACGAGCCGGACCCCGGCTGCGGTCAGCTGATCGCGCAGCTGTTCCGCGTTCTCGATGATGCCGTTGTGCACCACGGCGATGTGGCCGCCGGCGTCCAGGTGCGGGTGCGCGTTGATTTCGTTCGGCTCGCCGTGCGTCGCCCACCGGGTGTGCCCGATGCCGATGTTGGCGCGCATCCGATCGTTGACCTGGTCGCGGAGGTCCTGCACCCGGCCTGCGGTCTTGATGACCTGGAGCTTGCCGCGGTAGATGACGGCCAGGCCCGCAGAGTCATAGCCCCGGTACTCCAGCCTGCGCAGTCCCTCGATCAGCACAGGCACGGCCTCCCGGCGGCCGATGTAACCCACGATTCCGCACATGAACGCGTCTCCTCCCCTGGAGCTAAGCCATACACGATCCGGCGGAGCTGACGCTCGGTCAGCTCGGGTGCGCCGAACCTCCGGGCGGCCATCTCGGCAGAGAGGGCCGACCAGATCTCGGCGTTCTTAAGCTGCCGGAGCTTCATCTCCTGATGCCGCCGCCGCACGAACTCCTCGATCGTTTCGTCGAAGTACGCCAGCACATCCGCGATCACCCGGACCGCGGTGGCGTGCGGCAATCCCGTAGAGGCCGTAACGTGACGGACCAGGTTGGGCTCCGCGGACGGAACAAGCTCCGGCATGGGATCAATTTGCCAGCATTACCTGCTTAAGGCAAATTTCCTGCCCGAAATCGGGCAGGTTTTACCCATTTCTCCTCCGGCCGGGCCTGGATACAGTCTACCGGGCGGAGGGGCGTCGCCGCTGAGAACGGCGGCGCTCGTCGCTCAGTTGTCCCGCCTGCCCCTCACCCGCTACTGCGTGGACTGGAGCGGCGCCCCGATCGGCCCAGCGCAACAAGATCCGTCACGAACCGACTCCGCTAACTCTGCGCGGTTCCTTTGCCGCACTCTGGTTAGCAGCACGTTATGAGGTGCGCGGGCTAGGCAGGCAGGCCGGCCGGGCACGCGGATCCGGCGCGCGGCTCGGCAATGCCCGTGTCCCCGGGATGCGGGGACACGGGCATCACGTTCTGGCCAGGAGCCCGCTCAGGAGTTGAGCGTGGTCTTCTGCACCTGGAGCAGGAACTCGGCGTTGCTCTTGGTCTCACGCATCCGTTCCATCAGCAGCTCCAGAGCCTGCTGCGGGTCGAGCGCGTGCAGCACGCGGCGGAGCTGCCAGATGATCTTCAGCTCGTCCGGCGCCATCAGGATCTCTTCCTTACGGGTGCTGGAGGCGTCCACGTCCACCGCCGGGAACAGGCGCTTGTCGGCCAGCTCACGGCGGAGCCGGAGCTCCATGTTGCCGGTGCCCTTGAACTCCTCGAAGATGACCTCGTCCATCCGCGAGCCGGTCTCGATGAGGGCGGTGGCCAGGATGGTCAGCGATCCGCCGTTCTCGATGTTGCGCGCGGCGCCGAAGAACCGCTTCGGCGGGTACAGCGCGGTGGAGTCAACACCACCGGACAGGATTCGTCCACTGGCCGGGGCCGCCTGGTTGTAGGCGCGGCCGAGGCGGGTGATGGAGTCGAGCAGGACCACCACGTCGTGGCCCATCTCCACCAGGCGCTTAGCGCGCTCGATGGCCAGCTCCGCGACGGTCGTGTGGTCGTCGGCGGGGTGGTCGAAGGTGGAGTGGATCACCTCACCCTTGACCGTGCGCTGCATGTCGGTGACTTCCTCGGGACGCTCGTCGACGAGGACGACCATGAGGTGGCACTCGGGGTTGTTCTTGGTGATCGCGTTGGCGATGGCCTGCAGGATCATCGTCTTGCCGGCCTTTGGCGGCGAGACGATCAGCCCGCGCTGGCCCTTGCCGATGGGGCAGATCAGGTCCATGATCCGGGTGGTCATGATGCCCGGCTCGGTCTCCAGGCGGAGGCGGTCCTGCGGGTAGAGCGGGACCAGCTTGGAGAACTCGACGCGGGAGCGGGACTGCTCGGGGTCGAGCCCGTTGACCTTGTCCAGGCGGACCAGCGCGTTGAACTTCTCCCGGCGCTCACCGTCACGCGGCTGGCGCACGGCGCCCTCGATGACGTCGCCCTTGCGCAGGCCGTAGCGGCGCACCTGGGACAGCGACACGTACACGTCGTTCGGCCCGGGCAGGTAGCCGGTGGTCCGGACGAAGGCGTAGTTGTCGAGGACGTCGAGGATGCCCGCGATCGGGATCAGCACATCGTCTTCGGCGATGGTCGGCTCCGGCTCGCCGCCCGGGCCGCGCTCGCGGCGCCGGTTGCGGTTGCGGAACCGGTCCCGGCTGCGACGCCGGCCGTTGCCGTCCAGATCGTCGTCACCGCCGCGGTAAGACTGGTCGCCACCGGACGGCTGCGCGGCCGCGGGCTCGCGGGTGTCGCCGCGATCCCGGCTGTCGCCGCGATCCCGGCTGTCGGCCCGATCCCGGCTGTCGCCCCGGTCGCGGCCTTCGCCACGCCCGTTGTCCCGGCCGTTGTCAGCGCGCTCACCGCGGTTGTTGTCCCGGTTGCTGTCCCGGTTGTTGTCACCGCGCCCGCGAGACTGCTGACCGTCCCGGCCGTTGCTGCGGCGGCGGCGGTCGCCGCGCGGGGCGTCAGTGTGCTGGCCATCACCGCGGGGACTCTCGGTCGCGGTCTCCGAGCCGCCGTACGCGGCCTGCGGGGCCGCTGAACCCGCTGAGGCGGGGGCGGCATCGGCCGCGGAGCCCGAGTCGAAGCTGAGCTGCTGGCCATCCTGGTCGCCGCGGCTGGAAGCCTGCACACCATTGCTGCCGGCCCGCCCGTTGCGGCGGTCGCCGGTTTCCGTGGATGTCTGTGTCTCCATGGCGTCCTGCTTGAGCGGGCGAGACGCGTCGGCTCCCGCAGACGCGGCCCGCGGGGCCGAAACTTCGGAGCCAGCAGCCGCGGTAGCAGCCTCGGAGCTAGCGGCCGCAGCGGCCGGGCGGTCGGCGGAGGGCGCGGAACTGCGGCGAGGCTCAGTGGCGGCGCCGCCGCCCTGCTTCTCCTGGATCGCCGCGATCAGCTGGCTCTTGCGCATGCGGGCCGTACCCGCGATCCCCATCTGGTGCGCAACCTGCTGCAACTCGGGCAGCCGCAGCGCGGAAAGACCAGTCCCCTGGCGGCGGCGCCCGGTGGCCGCAGCACCATCCGACCCGGCTGGTGCACTGGACCCGGCGTGGGAACCCTCAGGACCGGTGTCCCCCGCGGACGCCGGACGACCGAGGGGGGTTTCCCCGGACGCATCCGTCGCGCCGCTGAGGAATTCGGTGGTGTCGCTCACTAATGGTCCTTCCATTACGATCCTCGGCCGGTCCTTACGGCCGATTGGCCAGGTGCCGCACTGTCGCGGTACCCAGGCAGAATTCGCACTTTCCCTGATATGCGTCATGGCCCTGGCGCTTCGGGATGTCCTCCATAAGATGTGCGGTGCGCCCGCAGCCGAACGAAACAGACCCCGCGCTCACGCGGTTGCCCGCCTGAGCTGCCGGATCCCGCTCGCCTGCCAACCCGTCCTCCCCCGGCATACCGGGCGGGAACGAAAACATCTAACTGACGCATTGCCGGGGGCCACTGCCTGACCACGGCCGCAGGAACTGCCGGGTTGCAGGTGGCTGGTGAGCACCCGCCCCGGACCGGGGCACCTGGTGCAACACTCAGCCTAACACCACAAGAGCCCACCGCATTCCCTCACCGGTATCCGTGTGTCGCGGAAGTGGACGACCAGCAATGCACGGGACGAATATCGCGTCCGGCCGCCGGATGCGCACGTCCCCTGGCGTGATCACTACTGTGTGCCGCCTGGGGGAACGGAGCCTGGCGTTACGGACTGGATAGTAGCGCCTCGCCGGTCAACGTCGAGGACGCTTATGTCCCACCCAATACCCATATCGCGGGTGGTTGAATCCACGATGTCCAAGCCGTCCATGCCGGAGCCGACCGCCGCCAGGCCGGACGCGTTTGGCCTGACCAGGAACGCGAGCACGGATGGTCCCGCCCCGGATACCACGGCGGGAACGCCCGCGGCGCGCAGCCGCCGGACGAGCTCGGCGGTCACCGGCATCATCCCGGCCCGGTAGGACTGGTGCAGCCAGTCGCGGGTCCCCGCCAGCAGCGCTTCCTGCGTCCCGGTGAGCGTGCTATCCGCGGCGCCGGTGGCCCCGGCGTCTGTGGTGCCCGCGATCCCGGCGGGGTGCGAGGCGGCGGGGAGATTTTCCGGTGTGCTGGTGAGCGCGGCCACCAGCAGGGCGGCGCGAGCGACATTGGCCGCGGCAGCGGCGTGCGGAACCGACTCCGGCAGCACGCCGCGGGCCGTCTCGGTGGCCAGCGGCTCCGGCGCGACCAGGACCAGCGGCACGATGGCGTGCCGCGGGGCCAGCCGGATCGCCCGCGCCCCGCCGGCGCCGGTCCAGGCGATGGTCAGCCCGCCGAACAAGCAGGCGGCCACGTTGTCCGGGTGGCCCTCCAGGTCCGAGGCCAGCCTCAGCACGGCCTCCAGGGGCATCCGCTCGTCACCGCCATCGGTCAGCGCACGGGCGGCCAGCACCCCGGAGACGACCGCCGCCGCGGAGGAGCCAAGCCCCCGCCCATGCGGGATCCGGTTGACGCAGCGCAGTGTGAGGCCGGGTGGCTGGCCATCCAGCAGCCCGAACGTGACCCGCATCGCGCGCACCACCAGATGGCCCTCACCCGCCGCGGCGGTCGCTTCACCCTCCCCCGCGACCTCGATCGTGAGACCGGGCTCACCGATGTGCGCCTCTACCACGTCGTGCAGGAAAAGCGCGAGGCCGAGCGCGTCGAAGCCCGGGCCGAGGTTGGCGCTGGTCGCGGGAACCCGGACGCGCACGGAGCCGATCATCCAGGTGGTCCTCAGGCCAGCCCGAGGGCGGCCGCCGCCGCGCCGGAATCAGCGGCGATCGTGGCCGGCGACGGCGCGCCGGACAGCGCCCAGTCGGGATCCTTCAAGCCGTTGCCGGTGATCGTGCAGACCACGCGGGACCCGGGCGGGATCAGGCCGCTGGCGTGCGTGCGCAGCAGGCCCGCCACGCTGGCGGAGGAGGCCAGCTCGCCGAACACCGCCTCCTCACGGGCCAGAATCCGGTACGCGGCGAGGATTTCCCGGTCGGTCACGGCGTGGATCAGGCCGCCCGACTCGTCCCGGGCGGCCTCGGCCAGGTGCCACGAGGCCGGGTTGCCGATCCGGATCGCGGTCGCGATCGTCTGCGGGGCCAGCACGGGCTGCCCGGTAACGATGGGGGCGGCCCCGCTGGCCTGGAAGCCGAACATGCGCGGCGTGTGCGTCGCGAGCCCGTCGGCCGCATACTCGTTATAGCCCTTCCAGTACGCCGTGATGTTGCCGGCGTTGCCTACCGGCAGGCAGTGCACGTCGGGTGCGTCGCCGAGGGCGTCCACGATCTCGAACGCGGCGGTCTTCTGCCCCTGGATCCGGTCCGGGTTGACCGAGTTGACCAGGGCGACGGGATACTCGGCGGACAGCTTGCGCGCGACCTCCAGGCAGTCGTCGAAGCTGCCGCTGACCTGGAGCAGCTTGGCCCCGTGCACCAGGGCCTGGGCCAGCTTGCCAATCGCGATCTTGCCCCGCGGGACGAGGACCGCACAGGTCATCCCGGCCCGGGCGGCGTAGGCGGCGGCGCTCGCGCTGGTGTTGCCGGTGGACGCGCAGATCACCGCCTGCGCTCCGCGCCCGGCGGCGGCGCTGATGGCGACGGTCATGCCGCGGTCCTTGAACGAGCCGGTCGGGTTCGCGCCCTCGACCTTGAGGTAGACGTCGCAGCCGGTCCGGGCGGACAGCACCGGGGCGGGCAGCAGCGGGGTGCCGCCCTCGCGCAGGGTGACGACCGGCGTGGCCTCGTCCACCGGCAGCCGGTCCCGGTACTCGGCGATCACCCCGCGCCACGGGAGACGTGGGCCGGCGGAGCCGGCCGGGCGGCCCGTGCGGGCGGGGACGGCCGGGGCTTCAGCGGGAGGCGCCTCGGGGAGGCGGACACCTGGCTCGGTCATCGCGGACTCTCCTCACCTTCGACCCGCATCACGCTGGCCACGGCGCGGACCACGCCGAGAGACTCCAGGTCGCCGACCGTCGCGGCCAGCGCCGCGTCGCGGGCCTGGTGGGACACGATGATCAGCTGCGCGTCATCGCCACGGGTCTCCTGGCGGGCCGCGCGGATGGACACGTCGTGGCGAGCGAACGCGTCGGCCACCTGAGCCAGTACGCCTGGCCGGTCGGCGACGTCGAGCGAGACGTGATAGCGGGTGAGCGTCTGCCCCATCGGCATCACGGGCAGCGCCGCGTAGGTCGACGCGTCGGGCCCGCGGGTGCCGGCCAGCCGGTTCCGTGCCACCGCGACGAGATCGCCGAGCACCGCGCTGGCGGTCGGGGTACCGCCCGCGCCCGCGCCGTAGAACATGAGCCGTCCGGCCGAGGCGGCTTCGACGAAGACCGCGTTGTAGGCACCGCCGACCGAGGCCAGCGGATGCGAGCGCGGGATCATTGCCGGGTGCACGCGGACCGATACCCCGCCGCTGGACTGCTCGCAGATAGCGAGCAGCTTCACCACGCAGTCCAGCGCGCGGGCGCTGGCCATGTCGGCGGTGGTGACGTCGGTGATGCCTTCGCGGTGCACGTCGGCCGCGGTCACCTCGGTATGGAACGCCAGCCCGGCCAGGATCGCGGCCTTGGCGGCCGCGTCGAACCCCTCGACGTCCGCGGTGGGGTCGGCCTCGGCGTAGCCCATCGACTGGGCTTCCTCCAGGGCCTCGGTGAAGCCCGCCCCCGAGGAGTCCATCCGGTCCAGGATGTAGTTGGTGGTGCCGTTGACGATGCCGAGCACGCGGTGGACCGTATCCCCCGCCAGCGACTCGCGCAGCGGCCGGAGCAGCGGGATGGCGCCCGCGACGGCCGCCTCGTAGTACAGGTCGGTGCCGTGCTCGCGGGCCGCGCCGTGGATTTCCGCGCCGTTCTCGGCCAGCAGGGCCTTGTTCGCGGTCACCACCGACTTGCCGCCCTTCATCGCGGCCAGCAGCAGTGACCGGGCAGGCTCGATGCCGCCGATCACCTCCACCACGATGTCGACGTCCGGCCGCGTGGCCAGCCCGCCGGCGTCGGCCGTGAGCAGGTCGCGGTCGATCCCGGCGGCACGGGGATGAGTCGGGCGGCGTACCGCGATGCCGGCCAGCTCCAGTCGTGCCCCGGTCCGCACGGCCAGGTCATCGGCCTGCTCCTGCAGGAGCCGGGCGACCTGGGAGCCGACTGAGCCACAGCCGAGCAGCGCGATACGCAGGGTCTTCGTCTCCTGGCGCCCGGCATCGGCCGGCTTCAGGTCTCCGGCGGTCATCCGACGTCCAGCCGCAGCAGGTCATCCAGGGTTTCCCGGCGGACGATGGGCCGGGCCTGGCCGTCCCGCACCGCCACCACGGGCGGGCGCGGGACATGGTTGTAGTTGCTGGAGATGGACCGGCAGTAGGCACCCGTGGCCGCGACGGCCAGCAGGTCACCCGGGGCCAGGTCAGACGGCAGATAGGCGTGCCGGACCACGATGTCGCCGCTCTCGCAGTGCTTGCCCACCACCCGGGTCAGCATGGGCGGGGCGTCAGAGGCGCGGGACACGAGCGCGCAGGTGTACGTCGCGTCGTACAGCGCCGTGCGGATGTTATCGCTCATGCCCCCGTCCACGCTGACGTACGTGCGCAGGCCGTCCACGTCCTTGATCGTGCCAACTTCGTAGATCGTAATGGTGCCCGGCCCGGCGATCCCCCGTCCCGGCTCCACGGTGAGCCGCGGCCGGGACAGCCCCGCCGCGCGGCACTGCCGGTCCACGATGTCCCGGATGCTCTGCGCGAGCTCCTTGACCTGGGGCGGGCTGTCCTCGTCGGTGTAGGCGATGCCGAAACCGCCGCCCAGGTCAAGCTCGTCGATCTCCACCCCATGCTCGTCACGGATCCGGACCGCCAGCTCCAGCACGCGGTGCGCGGCCACCTCGAACCCGGCGGTGTCGAAGATCTGCGAACCTATGTGCGAATGGAGCCCAGCCAGCTCCAGATCCGGGCAAGCCAGGACGCGGCGGACCGCTTCGTCGGCCGCCCCGGAGGCCAGCGAGAAGCCGAACTTCTGGTCGTCGTGCGCGGTGGCCATGAATTCGTGCGTGTGCGCCTCCACGCCCGTGGTGACGCGGACCAGGACGCGCGGCCGGCGGGCCGGTTGGCTCATCCCGTCCGGGTCGACGACGAGGGCCAGGCGGGCGATCTCCTCGAACGAGTCGAGCACGATGTGCCCGACGCCGACCTGCACCGCTCGGGTCAGCTCGGCCAGCGACTTGTTGTTGCCGTGCATGGTGATCATGTCCGGGGGCACGTCCGCGGCCAGGGCCACCTCCAGCTCGCCGCCGGTGCACACGTCCACGCCAAGCCCCGCGTCGCTGACCCAGCGCAGCGCGGCCCGCGAGCAGAACGCCTTCGCCGCGTAGAACACCCCGGCGTCGGCCCCGAACGTGTCGCGGTAGTCGGAGCAGCGGCTGCGGAAGTCGGCCTCATCACAGAGCAGCAGCGGCGTGCCGTACGTCCCGGCCAGCTCCCGGACGTCCATGCCGCCGACCGCCAGCACGCCGCCGTCACGGCGCGCCGAACGCGGCCAGATCGCCGGGGACAGCTCGTTCAGGTCGGCCGGCGGCGACGGCGGGTGGTCGGCGGGCAGCACATCGGCATAACGGGGCCCCGCCGGGTGGGCTACACGGCTCATGACATTCCTTTGCCATTCCTTCGTGGTCGGGCGGTGGGCGCCGGTCCGGGTCCAGGCCGTTCAGCCGGGGTCCAGGCCGGCCGTTCAGCCGGGGTCCGGTCCGGTCGTTCAGCCGGTCCGGTCCGGCCGCTCAGCCGGGTCCAGGCCGGCCGCTCGCCGGTCCGGGCGGCTTGGGCGGCTCAGCAGGTCAGAGCCGGTCCGGCGCAGCCACGCCGAACAGCTCCAAGCCCGCCGCGAGCCCCGCGGCCGCGGCCGCGGCCAGCCACAGCCGGGCCCGCACGGTGCGGGCGTCGCACGGCCGCCCGGCATACCGGGCCTCGCCGAGCCACGCCCCACTGTGCGGCGCCGCTGACTCGCGAGAGGCCCCGTCGTGCTCGGCGCCGACGTGTTCCGGCACCGGCCAGGCCGGGCAGGTCACGCGGCACACCTGGTACGTCTCCGCCAGCTCCTCCAAGAAGACGGCGAACTCATCCGGCCGCCCGCGGCGCGCAGCCCGGGCCACCTGTTCGGGGAGCCAGGACAACGCGGCGAGCAGAGCCCGCTCCCTGGGGTGCGCGAGCGAGCCCGGCGGCACGGCTGCCGCCTCGCCCCTGTTCAAGCCAAGGGCAGCGGCCCAGCGCAGCATCGATGCAGCGCAGGAGTGCGCGTACTGAACAGCATAGGCGGGATTGGCCGGGACGTGCCGCGCGCAGGCGACCGGGTCGAGAGCGGCGGGCCGTTCCGGCGGGATACGGGCCAGGGCGTAGCGGATGGCGTCCGGCCCGGCGAACTCCATGGCGCACACGACCGGGCTGAGCCCTGATGTTGTGACCGGGGGCGGTAGGTACTGTCCGGCACCCTGCGGCAGCTGGGCCCGGGGCGTGGTGACGGGGAGCACGCAAGCCCGTTCAGCATTAGCATCGGCGGCCACCGTCGCGCCCGCAGCGGCGGCCAGCCGGGCGGTCACCTGCGCGGTCACCAGTTCCCTGGCCTCGGCCCAGGTCGCGGCGGCGGGCAGCGGGCCGATGGGGGGCGGCCCGGCGGGGGGCGGCCCGGCGGGGGGCGGCCCGGCGGGGGGCGGGCCGGTGCGGGGCGGACCCGCGGGGGGCGGGCCGGTGCGGGGCGGGCCGGCGGGTAGCGGGCCGGTGCGGGGCGGCAGCGTCGTGGTGCCGGCCAGAGCGTCGCTGCGGGCACACGCGGGACCGGTCTCGGCCGCTTCAACTGCGGTGCGGGTGAGTGCCTCGGGAGTGACGGTGATAGTGAGGTAGCCGTGACCAGTGGGCTCGGCGTCGGCGATCCAGTCTTCGGCGCGCAGGGCCACCGCTATGGCCCGGGCCGTCCCCGGCGGGTCGGCGAAACGGAACGGCAGGCTGCTGGCGTACCGGCCGGGCGCGCCGCCGTCGCGCAGGCCCACGTCGCGCCACGGACCAGGATGGCCCGCGGCCCGCGCCGCTGCCGCGAGCGCGTGGCGGAGGTCGGCGGAGAGCATGCTGGTGAGGGTACCGGCGGGCGTTCGGGAGTTTAGCCGCGAGCTTCAGCCGGATTACAGCCTGAGGTCAGCCGATGGGGGCCGGGGGCGCGCCGACCAGCTCGCGGACCACGCGGATCATCTCCCCCGGGTCGAACGGCTTGGTCAGATAGGCATCGACACCGATCTGGTGCCCGCGCTGCTTGTCGTCCTCCTGCGCCCGGGCGGTGATCAGGACCACCTTGATGTGCGAAGTCTCGGCGTTCTTCCGCAGCTCAACCGCGGTTACCCAGCCGTCCAGCCTTGGCATCATCACGTCCAGCGTGATGACGTCCGGCGCGATCGTCCCCACTTTGTCCAGGCAATCCTGCCCGTCTACCGCGGTCGACACGTCAAACCCCTCAAGCTGGAGATTCACGGCAATAAGCTGCCTGATCACCTCGTCGTCATCCACGACGAGGACCCGTCCCAGTGCCTGCGTCACCCGCGCGAGGTTATCCGCTCCGGGCCACGCAGCGCGCGAAGTTCGGTCGCTTGTCCGGCTCAGGTCGGGCGCGCGTCTCACGTGTACCTGCGGCGTACCAGTGGCATGCTCGTCCCCGTATCGGCCCGGGTGCCCGTGGCCATATGTTCCTCGCGCACCTGCGGGCGTTCCCGTCGCGTGTCGGTCGGCGCGCCCGTGCAATGTGCTTTCGTCGCGGACCTGTGGGCCTGCCGCCCATCGCGTGCCCGTCGCGTGTCTGTGGCGTGTCTGTGGCGTGTCTGTGGCGGCCCGTCGCGTGCCCGTCATTTGCCCGGACGATGCGGCGCACTGGTAGTGTTGCTGCGTCAATTCGGCGCCGGATGGCTCGCCTCGCTCTGGGGCGGGGCCTGAGGGTGTGCGGGACGCTGAGCCCCCATAGCTCAGGGGATAGAGCAACGGCCTCCGGAGCCGTGTGCGTAGGTTCGAATCCTACTGGGGGCACCCACCGTGAGCAGCGCGAATACGATGCTGAGCTGGCAAAACAGCCGAGCGGCCTGTCATCGCTGATGCCAGCACGTGACATGAAACGCCACGATCTGACGCCTTCCACGTCCCAGACGCGTCCCAGGATCATTCCGGGTCTCCCCCGCCATGGTCCGCGGTTCCTGCGGCCGTCGTTGCGCTGCGGAGCTTGCAGGTGCAGGGCGTCGTTCATGCGGCCGATCCAGACGTCCTCCAGGCCGGGCATGCACTTGGCGTAGACGCGCATCAGCACTTCGACGCTGTGCCCGGCCCACGCGGCTACTTCCGTGGGGGGCACGCCGGAGTTGAGCCGCCAGGTGACGCCGGAGTGGCGCAGATCGTAGGGGCGGTGCAGCAGCGGCGTGGCCTGCTGTGCTGGGGTCAGGCCGAACACGCGGGCCTTCTGCCAGACCCGCCACCAGGTCGATGGCTGGAGCGGGTTCCCGCTCTCGCTGCGGAATAGGCGCCCGTCCGGGCCGGTGCCGTACCGCTCGAGGTGGCCGCGCAACAGGGTGACCAGTTCCGGCGGCACGGGGACCTGCCGCGCGGGCCTGCGTGCCCGCCGTCCGCTGGGCGGCCTGCCCTTGGTGCGGCCTTTGAGCCCGCGGTGCTCGTGGACCTGCCCGTCGTCGGTGACCGCCTTGCCGGCCGCGGTACTGGAGTCGGTGAAGGTGAGCCGTCCCCAGCCATGCTCGGGCAGGTGGCAGCCGTCGCGGGTGAGGGCGGCGACCTCGGCCGGGCGCATCATCGCGTAGTACATGCAGCCGTAGAACGCGACGAACCGCGGTCCCTGGCGGCGCCCGACGTAGCTGCACGCTGCGAGCATTTCGGTGATGAGCGCTGGGCTTCCCACACATCGCGGGTCGATGGCATTCTCTGGTGCTTGCGGCGGTGTCCAGCTCTCGGGCAGGTTGCCCTTGCTGAGCGGGTTCTTCTCCAGCCGCTGTTTGCGGACGGCGTAGCCGAGGACCCGGTGCAGGACCCGGCGGCGCCGCGAGAAGTATTCGGGTGCGGCCTGGGTTCCGTCGAGGTTGACGGCCAGGGCGTCGAGGACATCGCAGACGACGGCGTCGTTTTCGAACGCGCTCACCGGGCGGGAGGCCTTCTCCAGCCAGGCCAGCGCCTTGCGTTCGGCGTCGTCGAGTTGGCCACCGTGCGCGCCTTGGTTGAGGTCTTTGCGCAGCGCCGACCGGAGCACGCCGGGGTCTGGCGCGCCGGGGATGTTCCGCGTCACCACGGGGACCACCCTGCTCAGCGTCTCCAGGATCGATACGCGGCTCTTGCCGGCCGCGTCCTTCCAGCTGAAGGCCGCGTATTCGCGTGCGTGGGCGAGGAATGACACGTCCCGGTGCTTGCGCAGCAGTGACCTCGGCAGGCCTTCCTCGGTGCTGAACGGCTCGCCGTTGCGGGCCAGCGTGACGAGCTGTGACCGGAAGGCGTCGGCCAGCCCTAACGTGGTGAATGAGTCGCTGAACACCTGACCGGCGACGACCCAGCGGACCCGGTAGGGGGTCGGCCGGTTCTGACGGATGTCGATGTTCCAGAACTTGACGTCGTAGCTCCAGTTTTCACCGTTCATGCGGCGTCCGGGCCGTTCTCGGCCCAGGCGTCGAGCCAGCTTCGCCGGGTGCGCAGCGGGCCATGGCCGCCGAGCGGTTCACACCGCGGCCCAGTGCCGCGGGCGCGCCACCGGTCGAACGTGCGGCGGGAGATCTTCAGCTCCGCGCAGATCTCTTCGACGGTGAGCCACCCGTCGGCGGGCGGCGGGGGCGAGCTGGACCGTTGGGAAGAGGCAAGGTGGTTCGGCCTGGAGGTCGTGCGTGCAGCCCGCTGCGGCTGCGGGACAGGGCCGTAAGCTGCCGGACGGCCCCGGCGGGCTCTGGTCGCGGTCATCGGCTGCCCGCTTCGGCTTCACGTTCCAGCAGCTCGACATAGGCGGTGATGGCCGCCGGGGTCACGAAGGTGGCACGGCCCTCCTTGACGATCCGCAGCCGGCCCCGGCGGATCTGGGCGTACACGGCGTGGCGGCTCATGCGCAGCATCGCCATGACCTCGGGAATCTTGTACATCACGGGACTGGGCGACGGGCACGCTATGTCGACCGCGTCGGCCGCTCTCCCGTCCCCTGGCTTTACTCCAGCTCCGGACATGCGCATCGGAATCTCCTGACGCTCGATGCTCCGGGTCTCAGCGAGCGGCATCCCGCCGAGGTCCGCCAACCATCTCCGTAGGCAGACTTCCCTAGGGAGATACTGTATGGTACCTCCCTAGGGAGGTACCATACAGAGAGCTAGACGTACCCCGGTGTTCGCACGAGCGCCCAATCAGAGAAACGGGGGTTACTTCCCAGGCGCACTGGTGCTGATGGGTGCTCACCGGGACCGCATCATTTCGTCGGCTCAAGCATCGGTGCCCCAGCAGAGGACCTAGACAAACTCGCACGATCAGCTTGGGAATCTGTGCAATCCGGGCCTTCTATATGGCCTGACCGCATAACAGACGCGTGCATCAGGAGGCCAGGAATATCTGGGGATATGCCGCCAAGCCTCGCCCCGTATGAGCGGACGGACCATACTTTGATCAGTACCTGGCCGGTCAGGCCAGGGCAGTTGCGGCTGGTGATCAGCCGCATAAAGGGGAGGGACAGCAATGGCGCATCCCAACGAGGACCTGCTCAGGCGCGGATACGCGGCGTACGACTCCGGCGACATGGACACCATCCAGGCCTTGTTCGATGACAACATGCTCTGGCACGCCGCAGGATCCAACCAGCTCGCCGGCGACTACCGCGGCTTCCAGGAGATCCTGGGCTTCTTCGGCAAAGTGATGGAGCTGAGCGGTGGCACCTTCCGCGGAGAGGTCCACGACATCCTGGCCAACGACACGCACGGCGTCGTACTGGTGACCTTCCATGCCGAGCGGGACGGGCAGCCGGTGGCACTCCGGTCGGCCGACATCTGGCATCTGGCAGACGGCAAGGCCACGGAACACTGGTCATTCTTTGAGGACCAGGCCGCCGCTGACAAGCTCTTCAGCTGACCCGCGCGGGCACGAGCCTCTTCGTCCCGAACCAGCGGCTGTGCTGGACACTCGACGGTTACCTCGGCCAGCGCGGTGTGCCCATGGTCGTCGCTGGCGGCTGTACGGGAACGTTGCTTTGCTTTCGCGCTCCACGGTGCGCCGCTCGCGAACTTGTGGTCAATCCGGGCTGGTGCGGCGGTGATCCGGTGGGGTGCTCGTGACGCACCCAGAGCAGTGCTATACCGGATATCGCGCAGCCCGGCTGTCGTGTAAGTGTAACCAGGTAGTTGGCCAGGCGTTTGCCTGGCCTGGGAGGGGACGCCGATGTTGTCTGATGCGAGGTTTGACACCGCGCTGCCGTGCAGCGACCTGCAGCGGGCCAAGTCGTTTTATGCGGAGAAGCTCGGCCTGACTCCTGCCGACGAAGGACCCGACGGGGCGTTTTACGTGGAGCGCGACGGTACCAGGTTCATTCTTTTCCCCAGCAGCGGAAGCGCGTCCGGCTCGCACAGCCAGATGGGTTTCATCGTCGCCGACATCGCCTCGGAGGTGCGCGACCTGCGGGAGCGGGGCGTGCAGTTCGAGGACTATGACTTCCCTGGCTTCGACAAGGCGACGGGCATAGCCGACGCGGGCGGGACCCGGGGTGCCTGGTTCAAAGACAGTGAGGGCAATCTGCTTGGCCTGGTCGAGCAGACCTAACGCCGTGAGCTTAGAAAGTAATAAGGCCCGCACCGTGAGGGGATGGCCCGCGTCCGGTCCGGCCAGGTGGCCCGGCGTGCGCCGACCGGGGCCGTCAAGGCCGGAGGGAGGCGCTGACGCCGGGCCCGCGCCGCCGCGTCGCGGCGGCGCCTTGATCAAATACGGCTCTATTTGGCGACGCGCTTCACGGCTCCACGCTCCAGCTTCACGCTCCAGCGTCTGGCCGGTGGCTTAACTTAAGTGGGTGGCCCCGTTAATTCGTCGGGGGTTCGTGTCCGAGGCCTGCGAGGTGGACGGTGCAGGCGGTGTCGAGGGCTTCTTGGGGTGTGCCGACCGGTGATCCGGTGAGCAGGACGGCGTCTTCGTAGCGTGCCCGGGCGGCGGAGTAGATCGCGAACCCGAAGGAGTGGGCTGAGCCGCCGTAACGCAGCCGGCACAGCGGGATCTGCTCGCCGTCTGGGAGGATTCCGGTGACATAGGCGAACCCGGCGCGGCTGGTGACCTGGACCCGGTGGAGCTGCGGCCAGTGCTGTTCGGCGTGGTCGAGGAGCCGCAGAGCGACCGAGCTGCGGGTGGACTCCGGGATGGCGGCCATGTGGCTCATTGTGCCGCGCGGCGGCCCTGGCGGTGGATACGATCCCGCGCGGGGAGCGGATGACGCCGGTGTCATCCCGTCCGGGAGTCCTTCATGCCGCTGCCTGCTGTGCCCGTCACCGTGACCGCCGCCGAGCGCAAGGTGCTGAAGAAACGCATCCGCGGGACCAGGACCGCCTGGCGGGACCGGCTGCGGGCGCAGATCGTGCTGGCCGCCGCGATGGGACGCTCCAACGCGCGGATCGCCCGTGACCTGCGCATCAGCCAGGACACGGCACGCAAGTGGCGGGGCCGGTTCGCTGACCGCGGCCTGGAAGGACTCAGTGATCTGCCACGGCCTGGGCGGCCGCGGCAGATCAGCGCGGAGGTACGGGCGGCGGTGGTGGCACTGGCCTGCCAGCTGCCGGCCGTTACCGGGGTACCGCTGGCCCACTGGACCGGCCCGGAACTGGCCGCCGAGCTGGCGGCCCGGGGGCTGGCCAGCCCCATGTCGGCATCATCGGTCCTGAGGATCCTGGCTGAGCACCCGGTCAAGCCGTGGCAGTACCAGTCGTGGATCTACCCCGCGACCCGGACTTCGAGGCCAAGGCGAAGGTCATCGTGGACCTGTACCAGGGGTTTTACCAGGGCGAGCCGCTCGGCGCGGGTGACCGGATCCTGTCCTTCGACGCCAAGCCGCAGATCAATGCCCGCCGCCGCCTGCATCCCACCCTGCCCGCCGCCCCCGGCAGACCCGTCCGCTACGAGCACGAATACAAGCGCCAAGGCTCCCTCGCCCTGCTCGCCGGGCTGGACGTGCACACCGGCACGGTGTTCGCCTCCACCCCCGTGACCACCGGGATCAAGCCGTTCATGGACCTCGCCGGCCAGGTCATGGCCCGCCCGGAGTACAGCAACGCGCCCCGGGTATTCATCATCGTCGATAACGGCTCAGATCACCGCGGCCAGGCCGCCGTCGCCCGGCTGGCCCGGGCGCACCCGAACGCGATCATGATCCACACCCCGGTGCACGCGTCCTGGCTGAACCAGATCGTGCGACACGAGGTCGCGGTGCGCCGTGAGGCGCTGGAAATCGAGGGAGGTGCAAGACCTCCTCGCTGGGCTGTCGCAGCAGTCCGGTGGGAGCTGGGCGCAGCCTGATCCGGGAGACGCCGGGGAGGGCGGGAAGCAGCGCCGACAAAGCCGGGACGGTTTGGTACTGCCAGACGGGCCGGGTCCGGCGAGCGAGATCGGACGGTATACGAGAGGAACCAGTGGTAAAGCTCCGTAAGCGTGTCACCGGCTCAAATCTGGCGGATATGGGCCGGGGTGCAGCGCACGGCCGCTTGATGGCGGCCGACTTCGTAGCCGGTTTGCGATGCCGGTGGGAAGGTCACGGTGAAGGTCTGCGGCGTAGCCGTGGCGATGCTGCCGGAGCAGAGCTGGATGCCAAGCCGGTCAATCGATTTGCAGTGAACACGGGAACCGTCCCGTGCCGTTCCCGCTGTCCGGGATCCACCCGGGGTCGTGGGATAGGCCCGTCGTCGGCCGAAAGCGCGGGAGGGGGCGGAGGCCCCGTAGTAGTCCGGGCACGCGAGAGGCGTGCACATGGCGAAGGGGGCCAGCAAGTCAGCAGCAGAGGTCAGGAAAGGCCAGGAGGCCGCCGGTGAATACCGGCGAACCGGAGTTCATTGGGCTGTATTCAGCTGAGCGCCGGGTACTGGAGATTCAGGCCAAGCTGCACCGCTGGGCCGGTGATGATCCTCATCGCAGGTTCGATGATCTGTTCAATCTCGTCGCCGATCCCGCGTTCTTGCTGGTCGCGTGGGATCGGGTGCGGAGAAACAAGGGAGCGCGCACAGCCGGAGTGGACGGTGAGACCGCCCATTACATCGAGGCTGAGCGCGGGGTGGAGGGGTTCCTGGCGGAGTTGCGGGCGGATTTGAAGGCCCGTACCTTCCAGCCTCTGCCGGTCCGGCAGCGAGCGATCCCCAAGGCGGCCGGTAAGGTCCGCTATCTGGGGATCGCCACGGAGGCGGCATAGTGCCGCATCGTCCAGTGATCCTTTGGGTTTCGTTGTCGTCACCCATCCGTTCCATCCCCTGACGGGTCAGCGGCTGGAGGTCTTGTTCGCTAAGCGGCGGGCCGGTGCCACAGTGTTCGTCTGCGCGGGCGGTGCCTACGGGTCGATCACGCTGCCGGAATCGTGGACCGGCCGGGGGGAGCCGCCCGGGACTGGCCGGCTGTCGGCCGAGGGGCTCGCAGCACTCGGCGCTGTGACACGCGCACTGCAAGGTCGTTGATCGTCATGCCTGGCAGCGGCATACTCTTTTGTGATGAAAGAGCAAAAGAACACGAACGAGACCGATCTGGCGGGCACGCCGACACGGCGGCTGCTGTCGCGGCGGCGTGCTCTGGCCGCGCGGCTGGGGGGCGCCGAGCAGGTGCTGTCCGGCTCGCTGACCGAGCAGACGCGGCGGTGCGGCAAGGCCGGCTGCCGGTGCGCCGGCGGCGAGCCGCACGGCCCGTATGCCTTCTTCGCCCCGAAGACCGCGGCCCGGGGCCGGCTGAGGTACGTCCCGGCGTCCCTGGCCGGGGTGGTGCGCCGGTACCTGCGCAACGGCGAGGAGATCGAGCAGCTGCTCGCGGAGATCTCGGCGATCAACGCCGAGCTGCTGGCCCGCAGAGAACTGCAGTAGCCGGTGGACGCCGTCCTGTCCGGGCCCGCGCGGGCCGAGGCGGTGGCGGCGCTGGCCAACATGACGCCGCGCACTGCTCCGGCGCTGGGAGGCTGCGGTGAACGGCGAGCACAAGATCACGAGCAGTCACCGGGAGCGGACGGCGCTAATCTACCTGCGGCAATCCTCGATGGCCCAGGTCCGCGAGCACACCGAGTCGACCAGGAGCCAGTACGGCCTGGCGGAGACGGCGGCCGCGCTGGGCTGGGCGCGCACGTCGATCGAGGTGATCGACACCGACCTGGGGATCTCCGGGAAGTGGGGGGTGGCCCGGGAGGGGTTCACCGAGCTGGTGACCAGGATGTGCCGGGGCGATGTGGGGGCGATCTTCGGGATCGAGATCACCCGGCTGGCCCGGTCCAACGCCGACGTGGCGCGGCTGGCGGAGTTCGCCCGGATCACCGGCACGCTGCTGATCGACCCGGACGGCGTCTACGACCCCGCCGACGTGAACGACCGCGTGCTGCTGGGGTTCAAGGGCACCATGGGAGAGATGGAACTGCACGTGATGGCGCAGCGGCTGCAGGCGAACAAGCGCGCCGCGGCGCAGCGCGGCGAGCTGCGCACCCCGCTGCCGGTCGGCTACGTCCACGACGACGCCGGCGAGGTGGTGATCGACCCCGATGCCGAGGTCCAGGCCGCGGTCCGTGACGTGTTCGCGGCGTTCGCCGCGTGCGGGTCGGCCTACGGGGTGGTCGCCGCGTTCGCCAGCCGCAAGTTCCCGCTGCGCGCCTACGGCGGGACATGGGCCGGTCAGCTGCGGTGGGGGCGGCTCACCCACGCCCGGGTGCTGGGGGTCTTGAAGAACCCGGGCTACGCCGGGGCGTACGTGTTCGGCCGGTATGCCTCGCGCCGCACCGTCGACCCGTCCGGCACCGTACACACCGCGATTGCGGAACGGCCCCGCGCCGAATGGCCGGTGCTGATCAAAGACCACCACGAGGGATACATCACCTGGCCGGACTACCTGGCCAACGAGGCCAGGCTGGCGGCCAACCGGACCAACGCCGGAGCACGGCCGCCCCGCGAGGGCTGCGCGCTGTGCCAGGGGATCATCTGCTGCGGCAGCTGCGGCAAGCCGATGCGCACCAGCTACCACACCGATCAGCGGCCGTCCTATGAATGCAGCTCCCACCGCGACCGGCTGACCACGCCCGCCTGCCGGTCGGTCGCCGCCGCCACCGTGGACGACGCGGTCGCGCGCATGCTGCTGGACGCGCTCACCCCGGAGCAGGTCGCCCTGGCGCTGTCAGCCGCCGACGCGGTCGCGGGCCGGCACCAGCGGGTCAGCCGGGCCGCTGAGCTGGCCGTGGAACGGGCCCGCTATGAGGCCGGCCGGGCCGAGCGCGCGTTCTGCCAGGTCGAGCCGGAGAACCGGCTGGTCGCCCGCAGCCTGGAAGCCCGCTGGGAGGACAGGCTCGCCGCCCTCGCCGAGGCCGAGCAGGCGCTGGAGGCCGCCCGGGACACGCTGCCGCCGCTGCCCGGCCGGGCGGAGCTGGAGAAACTCGCCGCCGACCTGCCCGGGCTCTGGCACGCGCCCGCCACCAGCAGCAAGGACCGCAAGCGGCTGCTGCGCACCCTGATCGCCGACATCACCCTGCTCCCCGAGCAGCAACCCGGCCAGGTGCGCATCGGGATCCGCTGGCACACCGGCGCCACCGACGAACTTGTCACCGGCCGGCCCATCCACTCCGGCACGGCCAGGCGCACTCCGGCCGCTGCGGTCGAGCTCGTCCGGCAGCTCGGACCGGCCACCAGCAACGACGAGCTAGTCCGCCGGCTCAACGCCGACGGGCTGGCCACCGGCCACGGCCGCCCCTTCGACGTCAAGGCCGTCCAGTGGATCCGCCACGCCTACAACATCCCCGCCCCCGCCCCCTACGCCGGCGGCGAGATCTCGGTGGCCGAAGCCGCCCGGCGGCTGGGCTGCGGCACCGGCGTCATCTACTACTGGATCGAATCCGCCCAGCTCGACGCCCGGCGCGGCCCCGGCGGCAGGCTGTGCATCCCGTGGACCAGCAACATCGAGGCCGCCTGCCGCCGACGCATCGCCGGATCCGGCCACCTGAACCCGGCCGCCCGCCGCACCAGGCCACGGAACAGGCCCCAGCGGCACGAGGCCGCCGCCGTAACTGTCGGCACTGCCTGACATGATCACACCAGCGAACCCGTGAATGCGGCCCTGGCCCGCGCAAACCCGCACCACGCCCGAACATCCCGACACGCGATTGCAGGAGGGGCAATATGAATCGTCCGTCGCGACCATCGCGGACCAGGTGGTCCAGGCTACCCTGAAGCTGGTGCTGGAGCCGATTTTCGAGGAGGATTTCCTCCGGTGCTCCTACGGGTTCCGCCCGAAGCGCCGCGCGCACGACGCGCTGGCCGAGGTGCACCACTTCGCGCGTCCCGCTCCTATGAGTGGGTCGTGGACGCTGACATCAAAGCCTGCTTGGATCCATGGTCATACTGCTCCTTTGCTGATTGTGCGGCTTAGAACAGGCCTTCTTGCGGGGTTGGCACCTCGATACGCAGGCCTTTCCTGCGTCCGGTGCGGGTCAGGACGGCGCGCAGCTCGCCGCGCTTGACCTTCTGCAATACGGTCTGGCGGGAGACATCGAGGGCGCGGCTGGCATGGTGCAGGGCGAGCCAGCCGTCGGGTGCGTTGTCGGTGAGCATGCCGCGCAGTTCTTCGGTGAGGCGGATGCGCCAGGGCGCGCCGGGGGTGACCTGCTCGCCGGCGATGAAGCCGTCATTGAGCCAGCGCAGCAGGGTCGACGGTGCGATCTGCAGCTGGCGGGCGGCCTGGGTCACGTTGAGCAGTTCTCCTTCCCGGGGTGCGGCAGGGCTGGGCTGGTGGCGGGGGATGCCCCAGTGGGTTCGTAGTGAGCCGACTCTATTGGCGGTGTATGACATTCCGCGGGCGGTGGTGCGGTGCTGCCGGTTGAGGATCCCGGCGATGACGGCGTCGGGGTAGTGCATGGCCAGCCGGCGGATCAGGTCGATGGTGTCCTCATCGGTGCGGATTTTCGGCTGCGGGCGGCGCAGCGGGACGGTCAGCTCGCTGATCGCGCCGCCTTTCCACCGCAGGACCAGGCGGGCGTGCGGGTCCGGGTCGTCGCGGCGGGCGGTGATGTTCACCTCCTCCAGCAGGGTGCGCAGCAGCTGCTTGCGGTCCTTATCGGTGGTGGTGGGCGCGTCCCACACCTGGCCGAGGTCGTCACCGAGGGCCAGGATCGCGCCCCGCTCGGCCGGGGTGAGGGTCTTCGGACGTGCGGTCTGGCGGCGGGCGAGCTCGGCTTCAGCATCCGCGACCTGCTGCAACGCGGTGTTCCATTCGGTTTCCAGGCCGCGGGCGACCAGCCGGTTGTCGGGGTCGACGGCGCGGTAGCGGCGTTCGGCCCTGGTGGCGTTGTAGCGGGCCTGCTCGACCTGGCGCTGGTGCTGGTCCAGCGCGGCGTCGTGGCCTTGCTCGATCTGCTCGGCGGCCTGCAGGCAGGCCTGCAGCGCGGCCGGCTGGAGGGCGGCCAGGAACGCCTCGGCGACGGCGGCGTCGATGGCCTGCCCGCCGACGTTCATGTGCCGGGATCCCCGGCCGTTAACCAGGTCAGCAGACCCCTGGCAGTAGTAGTTCGGCACCGTCTTGGCCGGGCCGCGGTAGAAGATGGCCAGCTTGCGGCCGCAGGACCCGCAGGTGGCCAGGCCCTGCAGCAGCGCGGAGCCTTCCCGGACCGCGCCGGTGCCCGGCTGGCTGGCCTGCGGGCGGGTATTCGACCCGATGCGGGCCTGGTTGGCCAGGTAGGTGTCCCAGTCGATGAACCCGGGGTGGTGATCGGGAATGAGGACCTCCCACTGGTCGCGGGGCAGCGTGCGGCGTCGTTTGCGCAGGGCGCCGTCCGGGCCGAGGCAGTGTTCGTCGCGGGTGCGGCCGTAGACGTACGCGCCAGCGTAAGCCGGGTGGGTCAGCGTGGTGTGCACGGCATGGTAAGCGGGCTCGACCCAGGTGATCTCACCGGGCTTGCCGTGCAGGTAGACGGCTTGCTGCAGCGGCCAGCGCAAGCCCTGGGCACGCAGCCACAGCCAGGTAGCGCGCACCGACCCGGACACGGCGAACTGCCCGAACACGGCGGCGAGCACGCCGGTGACCGCTTCATCGGGGTGGAGGCGGATCTCGCCGTCGGCCTCGCCCCAGATCAGCCCGACCGGCAGGCCGCGGCGCAGCTCGCCGCGGGCGGCCTTGTTCTTGATGCCGCCTTCCAGCCGGGCCCGCAGGACATGCAGCTCAGACTCGGCCATGATGCCCTTCATGCCCAAGATGAGCCTGTCGTTGAACAACGCCGGGTGGTAGACGCCGTCGGAGTCGGCGACCAGGGTGTCGCATACCCCGGCCAGGTCAAGGAGCCGGTACCAGGCGCTGTTGTCCCGCGCCAGCCGCGAGACCTCCAGCGCCAGGATGATCCCGACCTGGCCGAGGGCCACCTCGGCGA
Organism: uncultured Actinomycetes bacterium; assembly: GCA_963775825.1. Classification (GTDB taxonomy): domain Bacteria; phylum Actinomycetota; class Actinomycetes; order Streptosporangiales; family Streptosporangiaceae; genus Bog-532. Next base: position 44,559 of record CAVZKY010000017.1, on the reverse strand, counting down.
CCAGGCCCTCGAACCCGTCCCGCTGCCCGGTCACCGACCCGGAGATGCCCAGGTCACCATCGACGACCCGGATCGCCTCCCGCGGCCAGCCCAGCTGACCGGCGCGGTTGACCAGGTCGTACTGGCGGGCGGTCGACTCGGTGTTCCGCTCCACCTGGGCCAGGGTGGACTGCCGGACGTATATTACGGCCGCTCTGGAGAGGTGGGAGCTGGTTATCTTGCCGGACTCACTCATCGCTGTCCCCCGTTCCTCCGGCCGTCCCGGCGGCTTTCGCGATCAGGCGGGCCAGCAGCACCAACGCCGCTTCCACCTGCACGGCGGGGAGATGCCCGATCAGGGCGGGGGGTGGCGCCGGAACCTGGTCCGGCAGCAGACTGAGCTGAACAGGCTGCACGGTCGTCCTCCTTGCACGGTGACTTCCGCGCAGCCTGCTCCCCGCTGCCCGCGCTGCGGGCGCAAAGGCCCGAAACCAGCACAGACAGGCCCAGCAGGTCCGCCACCGACCCCAGCGTCCCCGGCGCGTCGCCGCTGTCCCCGGCCGGCTGGGACTGCAGGTCAGTCCAGGCCGCCGGGATCAGCCGCCTGGACCCGTCCGGCAGCACCACCAGCAACTCCGCCGCGCCATGCCGCCGCATGCTGCCCAGCACCGGCAACTGCCGGCCGTCGAACGGGTGCCGTGGCCGGGTAAGCCTCACCGTGCCCGGCTGCACGGCGGTCACCGGCCGGCCTCCGTGACTACCTGCACCCGGCGGCCAGCCGCATGGCACACTGCCTGAGCGGCCCGTGCGGCGTTCACCGCATCCATGCACAGCGCCGCCTCGCGCAGGTCAACCGGGATGCCCTCGGCGATGCTGGCCGCGACCAGCAGTACCTGCCGCTCGCCGTCCGAGCACGGCAGCATCCCCTGCACCGCGTCCGCTGCCGCGGCGAAGTCGACCGCCGCGACCTCCCGGCCCCGGAACGGCTCCCACCCGACCTCGACCGCGACCTGCAGGAAATCCTCCCGCAACAGCCACGTGCGGTGCGAGATCAGCAGCTCAGCGGCCGCCTCGGTGGGCAGCCAGCCCTTCGCCCACGCCCGGATCGCCTCAGCAAAGTCATCGAAGCACGTAGTAAGCCATTACATCCGGGGGGATGGTCGCGTCGCGTGAAAATCCGGGCCGGTGCAGGGTCGCGGCGGGCTGGGGCCGCTGCCGCGTGACAGCAGGGGCTCGCGGCGCGCTGCGGGCGTGCGGGATGGGACAGTAGGGGCGGGCTGCCCGTGACGCCGGCCCACCTTGGGATACGAACCCGTTAGTAAGCCTGGCGCTGGGGTCTTGACCTGAGGGTCGCGCACTGTTGCCTTTGAGCACGACGGTCAGTATTCCGGGCCTGGTGCCCGCCGACCGGGACCCCCGGGCAGCCCGCTTCTATCCCATCAGCCCCAGCATAGGAGGAAGCGGTGAGCAGACCGCAGGTAATCGACGACGAGGAACACGAGCGGGTCCATGACCGGGTCGCCGCGATCGACGTGGCGAAGGACTCCGGGATGGCGTGCACCCGCACCCCGCACCCGTCCCGGCCCGGCGCCCGGCGCAGCACCGTGTGGACGGTCAAGGCGCGGATGGCCGCGATCCGCAGCCTGGGCCGCCAGCTGGCCCGGGACGGGATCGAGATCGTGACGCTGGAAAGCACCTCGGACTACTGGCGCATCTGGTTCTTCGTCCTGGAGGCGTGCGGGCTGGCGGTGCAGCTGGTCAACGCGGCCCAGGCCAAGACCCTGCCCGGCCGGCCCAAAACAGACAAGCTGGACGCGCAGTGGCTGGCCCGGCTGACCGAGATGGGCCTGCTGCGGGCATCGTTCGTGCCGCCGAAGGCGATCCGGGCGCTGCGAGATTACACCCGGGCCCGCACCCGGCTGGTCCAAGAGCGCACCCGGTGCTACCAGCGGCTGGAAAAGCTGCTGGAAGGCGCCCTGGTCAAGCTGTCGAGCGTGGCCTCCAAGCTGACCACCGAATCAGCCAAGGACATGGTCAAGGCGATGATCGCCGGCCAGCGCGACCCGAAGGTGCTGGCCGGGCTGGCCCGCACCCGGATGAAGGCCAAGCACGACGACCTGGTTGAGGCGCTGGACGGCATGTTCGATGACCACCACGGCGAGCTCGCCCGGATGCTGCTGGACCAGATCGCCTTCCTCGACGAGCGCATCACCCAGCTCACCACCCGGATCACCGCGGCGGTCACGGCGATGCCCGCCGCCTGGGGCGTCGACGCGGACGGGACCACCGGCGCGGACGCCGGCGCCGGCCCGGACGCCGCGGTGCTGCCCGCGGCGGCCCGGCTGGCGGAGATCCCCGGCGTAAGCCCCGACCTGGCCCGCGCGATCATCGCCGAAACAGGCCTGGACATGAGCCGGTTCCCCACCGCGGGTCACCTGGTGTCGTGGGCCGGGCTGTGCCCGTCGGCCCGCCAGTCCGGGCCCCGCACCCGGGCCGGCAAGAAGGGCCAGGGCGACACCTGGCTGCGCGGCTACCTCGGCCAGGCCGCCAACGGCGCCGCCCGCACCGCCACCTTCCTCGGCGAACGCCACGGGCGGATCGCCCGCCGCCGCGGCAAGGCCAAGGCCCAGGTCGCCGTCGCCCGGTCCATCCTGGTGATCATCTGGCACCTGCTCGCCGACCCTGCCGCCCGGTTCACCGACCTCGGCCCCGGCTACTACCAGGCCCGCACCGACAAAGACAAGAAGATCAAGAACCACATCCGGCAGATCGAAGCACTGCTGGGCCACCCCATCACCATCACGCCGAAGGCCCCGTAACCCCATACCGCCTCTGACCAGGCCCGATCACCACACCAGGCCCGGGTCGGCTGCCGCGCGCCCATTTACGACTGGTAATTTTCCGGTCAGCCACCTGTATCGCTGCGCCGACGCCGTACCGGCGTGAAAATTGGCGGGTGGTACCGCCCGTGACGTCGTTTCCACTCTGGTGCGGTTGAGGCCGCCGGTCAGCCTGACGCCGGGAGCCGGTTACCTGAGGGGCCGTTCATTGTTGCTTCGAGCACGCGGGTCAGTTTCTTCCGCACGCCCCCGGTTCCCCGGGCGGTACCGCCTCGCAGGTTAGCAGTCCAGCAAGGGTGAGGTGAGTGAGACATGGAAGAGGTGACCGATGAGCCGCTGTACCGGGACCGGGTGTGCGGCATCGACATCGGCAAGGCCGGGATGGCCGCCACCATCCGGGTGCCGTCGGACGCGAACCCGGCGCGGCGGGCGCAGGAGACCCGCAGCTTCGGCACCACGAAACGGGAGGTGCTGGCGCTGGCGGACTGGCTGCGGTCCTGGCAGGTGCCCGCGGTGGTGATGGAGGCGACCGGGGATTACTGGAAGCCGGTGTTCTACCGGCTGGAGGCCGAGGGATTCGAGTGCGTGCTGGCCGACGCCAAGCAGGTCAAGCACCTGCCCGGCCGCCCCAAGCGGGACCCGTCCGACTCGCGGTGGCTGGCGGCGTGCTTCGAGCGCGGCGCCATCACCTCCTGCTTCGTGGCCATCCCGGAGTTCCGGATCATCCGGGAGCACACCCGGTACCGGCGGGACCTGACCGCCGAACGGACCCGGGAGAAGCAGCGCGCGGAGAAGCTGCTGGAATCCGCCGCGATCAAGCTGTCCAGCGTCCTCACCGACCTGCACGGGGTGACCGGCCGGGACATCATGGACCACCTGATCGCCGGCGAGCGCAACCCCAAGGTGCTGGCCCAGCTGGCCCGGGCCCGGGCCCGCCGCAAGATCAGCGAACTGGAGGCCGCGCTGGAAGGCGCGGAGTTCTTCACTCCCCAGCTCGCCGCCCTGCTCGCCCGGATGCTCGCCCGCATCGACCAGCTCAACGCCAGCATCGGCGAGCTCACCGCGGTGGTCGAGACCCTGCTGGAACCGTATGAGGAACAACTGCAGCAAGCCGAGTCGATGCCCGGCTGGGGACGCCGCTCCGCCCAGGACGCCGTTGCCGAGACCGGCGTCGACATGACCCGGTTCCGCACCGGCGGCCACCTGGCCTCCTGGGCGGGCCGCACCCCGCTGGACAACCAGTCCGGCAGCCGCAACGGACGCGCGAAATCCAAGAAGGGCAACCGGTACCTGGCCGCCATCACCGGCGAGACCGCCGTCGCGGCCGGCAAGACCCAGACCCGCGAAGGCGCCCGCTACCGGCGGATCGCCCGCCGCCGAGGCAAACCCAAAGCAGGCGTCGCGCTCGGCAACACCCAGCTGAAGGTCTACCACAAGCTGCTGTCCACCCCCGGCATGCGCTATGAAGACCTCGGCGTCGACTACTACGACAACCGGGCCAGCACCCGCCGCCAGGTCCGCGCCCTGCAAAAGCGCGCCAGCGAGCTCGGATACACCCTGGTCCCGGACCTGACCGGCTGCCCGGAGATCGCCTGACCCTCAACCCGCCCGCTACCTGATGCCCAGCCGCCGCCCCAGCGACTGAGCAGCCAGCTAACCCGCCACGTGATGTGAACCCGGCTCCGCAAGCTCCGCCGGGTGCTTCCGCCTGCCCACGCAATGTCTAATTTTCGGGTCAGGCGGGGAGTCCTTCGACCATCTTGACCGGGGATGGCTGGTGAAGTTCCTCCGGCACCGGATCGCGGACGAGAGGATCCTGCGGCTGGTCACCAAGTGGCTGAACGCGGGAGTGCTGGAAGACGGGCAGCTGTCCGATAGCGGGGAAGGAACGCCACAGGGCGGTTCGCTGTCCCCGTTGCTTGCGAATGTATATTTGCATTATGTCCTGGACCTGTGGGTCGATCACTGGAGGAAGACGCAGGCGCGCGGGAATGTTATCGTCACGCGGTTCGCGGACGATTTCATCGTCGGCTTCCAGTACCAGGACGACGCTGAGAGGTTCGTGGGGGAACTGCGCGGAAGGCTCGCGAAGTTCTCCCTGGAGCTGCACCCCGACAAGACCCGGCTGATCGAGTTCGGGCCGCACGCGGCCCGGCTGCGCAAGGCACGGGGGGAGGGGAAGCCGGAGACGTTCACGTTCCTGGGATTCCGGCACATCGCCCGGATGACCAGGGGACGTTCCTGGGTCCAGCGGACCACGGACAAGAAGAAGATGACGGCCAAGCTGAAGACGGTGAAAGCCGAGCTGATGCGCCGCCGCCATCTGCCTGTCCCCGAGCAGGGGAAGTGGCTGACGAGTGTCGTCCGGGGACATGAGGCGTATTACGCCGTTCCCGGCAACTCGAAAGCGGTGAAAGCATTCCGGCGCCACGTCATCCGGCACTGGCGGCACGCCCTCGGGCGTCGCAGCCAGAAAGGCCGGGTCACCTGGGAACGGATGTACCGCATTGTCGACCGTTACCTGCCTCCGGCCAAGATCAGGCATCCATGGCCTGACAAGCGGTTCGCCGCCAGGTACTCATAACAGGAGCCCAGTGCGGTAATTCCGCTCGCTGGGATCTGTGCGGGGGGCCGCCAGCAATGGCGGTCCCTACCGCGACCGATGTAGCGGCTTGCGCGGATGGCCGGCGGAGGGGCGGCCGCGTTACGCTTGCCGTGCATCGTGCCAGCGGGGAGGCGCCGTGACGACAGGGCCGGGAGACGAGAAAACTACCGCCTCGACCGGGGCAGGGCGGCCAGGCCCTCGAAGGTCGGCGGCCCGGCCAGGTCGGCCACGATCCGGCTCTTCCTGGAGCCCGTCCTGACCAGAACCGCGCCGACCTGCGGACTCACGGCTCGAGGCCGGCTCGGCCCCGTTCTTCCGCACGGGGTGCGCGGGAACCGTGCGGTATACGGCTGGTACCGGGCGCCGCGTAACAGGTCACGCTTGCCCTTTACCTGGTATAGCTGGCGCGAGCATCTGGCGCCGGGCCAGGCATGGGCTGCATCCCCGGCCAGGGCGAAGGCAGCCGCGGGCCGGGCGGCTAACATCGAGCCGATGCGACGTAACTCCAGCACCGTAGTGGTCCTGGCGGGTCCGGCACCAGGTGAGGTCCTGGCCGCCGTCGGCCGGTCCATGAACGTCACCCTGATCCGGCCGGAAGAGCCCGCTGACTCGGGCGGTGACGGCGTGGCGGCTGCTGCCGATGCGCTGCAGCGGGCCGGGCGGGCCACGTCGCCCTATGCCCTGGTGGCCGCCGACCCGCTCTGGGCGGTGGCGGCCAGCTGGCGGGCGATGTGGGACGTGTCGCGCCAGCAAGGCCCGGCTGAATTCGAGCAGGAGGCGGCGAAGGCGCTGACCGCCTGGCGGGCGGGCCGGTTCGAACTGCCCGACTACTATCTGGTGCTCGCCAGGGGCGCCGGTGCCACGGGCCTCGGCGGCACGAGCGCCAGTGCCGCCGACGCCGACGAGCCCGGGCCGGATTTCCACCTCGGGCCGCTGCGCTCGGCCCGGCCGCACCGGGTGGCGGTCGTCGCCGCCGCGGAGCCCGCTCAGCAGGCCGTCGGCGTCCTGCAGGCCCTCGGCTCGCTACGGCACGGCCCGTGGTGGCCGTCCCTGGACGAGGTGATCGAGACGGCCCGCCGGTTCTACCCGGATAGCCTGGCCGAGGGCCATGCTGCCCTGGCGGGCGGCCCGCCCATGCCATCCCCCGGCGGGGTCCGCAATCTGGCTCCGGGACACTGAGGACATAAGCCGAACCCGGTCTGCGGCTGCCTTACTAACCGGACCGGTCAGGGTGAGGGGCGCTGGCCTGGCCGCCCAGGACTGCCCGGATGACGCCCACGTACTCTTCGCTCATGGCCAGCGGCGGCTGCGGCGGGATCCCGAACCTGGCGTTCATCACCGCGTTCCCGACGCCCAGGCCGAGGATGAACCGGCCATCGGCCGCCTGGTCCAGCTGCGCCGCGGTCTTGGCGGCCAGCGCCGGCGCCCGCTCGCGCCGGCGGATCTCTAGGCTGCGCCCCTGTCGTCGACAAGCGCCGTCAGTTGCGGCCGTACGTTGGCCCGCCACTCGATGACGTGGATCCAGCTCTGCATTACTACCTTTCGTCCGCAACGTATCGTTGCAGAGCCGACCTGCGTAGGACAGACTCCTGGCAGGGAAACTTGACCAGCACCGGAGCGCAGCCATGCTCGACCTAGCGGCCGTGGTCAGCGACGTGCGGCAGGGCATGATCCCGGCTCACATCTACGGCGACCCGGAAATCTTCGCGCTGGAACGTGACCGGCTGTTCGCCCGGTCCTGGGTGTTCCTCGCGCACGAGTCCGAGATCCCTGACCCGGGTGACTACGTGGTCCGCCGGGTCCTGGCCGATTCGTTCATCGTGGCCAGGGATGAGTCGGGCGTCGTCCGGGTTTTGTTCAATATGTGCCTGCACCGTGGCATGCAGGTATGCCGGGCCGAGATGGGCAACGCGTCGCACTTCCGGTGCCCCTTCCACGCCTGGACCTACCGGAACGACGGCCGGCTGGTCGGCCTGCCCTTCTACGCCGAGGCCTACGGCGGGCAGGACGGCTTTTCCCGGGACGGCCAGACCCTGCTACCCGCGCCCGCCATGGACACCCACAATGGGCTGATCTTCATCAACCTGGATCCTGACGCCCTGCCGCTGCGTGAATACCTGGGCGACTTCGCGTTCTACCTGGACTTCTACACCCGCCAGAGCCCGGCGGGCATGGAACTGCGCGGCCCCCAGCGCTGGCGGATCAAGGCCAACTGGAAGATCGGCGCCGAGAATTTCGCCGGCGACAGCTACCACACGCCGCATACCCACGCCAGCGTGGTCGACATCGGGCTGTTCCGCGAGCCGAAGGCCAGCAAGCGCAAGGAAGGCGCCCTGTATACCGCCGGGCCCGGCGCGGGCACTACCTACAAGCTGCCGCCCGGCGGTGACTTCGCGGGTCAGCTGCGTTACGTGGGCTACCAGGACGCGATGATCCCGGTCATGGCGGCGGCGTGGTCGGATCGCCAGCGGGTGCTCGTCGCGGACAGCGGCTTCATGGTCTCGGCGGCGACCCTGTTCCCTAACCTGAGCCTGGTGCACAACTGGCCGCAGATCGACGCCAGCGGGACCGTCGCCCCGTTCATCTCGCTGCGCCAGTGGCAGCCGGTCAGCGAGCGGGAAACCGAAGTGCTCTCCTGGTTCGCGGTGGACGCGGGGGCGCCCGAGGAGTTCAAGCGGAATTCGTACAAGGCCTACCTGATGTGCTTCGGCAGCTCCGGCATGTTCGAGCAGGACGACGTGGAGAACTGGGTGTCCATCACCGACATGGCCGCTGGGTCGATGGCGCGGCGGTTGAAGCTGAACAGCCGGATGGGGCTGACCTCGGCCGGGAAGCCGATCAAGCCGCCGCTCGCGGCCTTCGCCGGCCCCGGCCTGGCCTACCAGGGCTTCGGTGAGTTCAACCAGCGGCACTGGCTGAGCATGTGGAGCGATCACCTGGAAGGTGCCCGGTGAGGCCGCTGCCTTACGGCGACCCGGCGCACCTGGCCGCGCACCAGTTCCTGGTCGAGGAGGCCGCCCTGCTTGACGCCGCGGACTACACCGGCTGGCTGAACCTGCTGTGCGAGGACATCCGCTACGTCATGCCGGTCCGGGTCACGACCGCGCGCGGCGCGGGCTTTGACTCCCTCGCTGACATGGGTCACTTCGACGAGGACATGTACGCGCTGCGCAAGCGCGTGCAGCGGCTGGCGACCGACCACGCCTGGACGGAGGACCCGCCGTCACGGACCCGGCATTTCGTGACCAACATCAGGACATTTCGGAACCGAACGAGTGAGCTGCGAGTGGACTCCGCCTTGCTCCTGTTCCGCAGCCGGGGCGATACTCGCGAGGCTGACCTGATCTCCGCAGGCCGCACGGACCTGCTCCGGGAGACTGGCGACGGGCTCCGGCTGGCCCGGCGCGAGATCATCGTGGACGAGTCGGTGCTGCGCACCCAGAACCTGGCGGTGTTCCTTTGACTGAAGGCGTGATCCGGCTCGCCAACGAGTTCACCGAGGTCGTGGTCGAGCGGGTACAGACCCGCAACGGCGCGCGGCTGCGTATCTCGGTGCCGAGCTCGGGTCAGGCGATCCTGCTCTGTCCGCTTGAGCTGGAGGCCCTGACCTGGCAGGACCACGAGCTGTTCTCCCGGCTGCTGCAGACCCCGCACGGGCCGCAGGAAAGCGCCTGATGGGCTGGCTGGACGGCAAGCGCGCGCTGGTGGTGGGGGCGGGTTCCGGGATCGGCCGCGCCGTGCTGGCCGCGTTCCGCGCCGAGGGCGCGCAGGTCGCCGCGCTCGAGCTGGACGGCGCCAAGGCCGAACGGCTGGCGGCCGAACTGCCCGGCTGCGTGGTCACCCAGGGCGACGCCGCTACGCCGGCCCAGGCCCGCGCGGCCGTCCGGGCTGTCACCCACTCGTTCGGCGGCCTGGACGTCCTGGTCAACTGCGTGGGCATCTTCGACTTCTACCGCGGCCTGGCCGACCTCGCCGATGATGAGCTCGACGCCGCGTTCGACGAGATCTTCGCCGTCAACGTGAAGAGCCAGCTGATATCCGTGCGCGCCGCGCTGCCCGAGCTTCGCCGGGCGCGCGGGTCGGTCGTGCTGACGGTATCCACGTCCGGCTTCTATCCGGGCCGCGGCGGCGTGCTCTACGTGGCGTCCAAGTTCGCCGTCCGCGGTTGCGTGATCGCGCTGGCCCACGAGCTGGCCCCGGACGTGCGGGTCAACGGCGTCGCGCCGGGCGGAACGCTGGGCACCGAGCTCACCGGGCCGCGGAGCCTCGGCCTAGCCGAACATGTCCTGGAAGCGGCGCCCGGCCGCGAGCAGGATCTGCGTCGTCGCACGCCCTTGCAGGTCGCGCTCACCGGTGCGGACCACGCGGGCAGCTACGTGTTCCTGGCCTCCGACCGCGCCTGCGGGATCACCGGCACCGTGGTGCACTCCGACGGTGGCGTCGGCGTCAAATAGCGCCGGCCCCGCGAAGCTGGCTTTCCAGCCAGGCGGCGCGCTCGCGTAGCTCGGCCTCGATCGTGCCCGCGACCTGGCCGGTCATCCTCGACACCGGCACGGACACCACCAGCGCCTAAGACTTACTAAGCAAGACTTGATGCCACAATCGAGTAGCCAAGATTTCTTCAAAATCTACAACCTGGTCGTCGTGGAAGAGACTTGGCACATGATGAGTACACCGATGCGAAGTGTCCTTGAAGGCTTCTCCGTCCCGTTGCTTGGGTTTACATCTAACACCGATTCCAAATCCCTAGAGTTCTTCGGTGGGCGACTGCTCTGGAAGTACACGCCCGAACAAGCCATCGGAGATGGCTACATTCTGGATTATGACGTCTTTCGCCTGGAGTCGATGATCCGTCCTCTGGACGATGAAGATGCAGACTCGGCGGGCGATGTCATTGAAGCCCCGGACAAGATACGCGCAGTGCTGTATGAATTCAAGACACTACTTTTCTCTGCTATGTTTCCGGAGCGAGAGATTGTTCCCAAGACGCTCATCTATGCAAGAAGTAACTCGCATGCAGACCGCATTGTAGTTCTATGCCGGGAGGTATTCGAGGCGGACGCTGGTTTTGCAGTCAAGATCACCTCACAGACTGAAGATCCAAGAGAATTGCTCAATAGATTCCGCTCCAGGGAAGCTCCACGGATCGTCGTCACGGTCAGCCTTCTGGCTACAGGGGTGGATATCCCTCCTCTTGAATGCATAGTTTTCATGAGAGACGTTCGTTCGGAGGTTCTATTCCAGCAGATGCTGGCTCGGGGCTCCCGCCGGATTGATTCTAACTCGCTGCGAGCGGTAACACCTGACGCACTTCAGAAGACACGTTTCGTGGTCGTTGATTCCGTTGGCGTGACAGATGAAGGCCATTTCGCTAAAGATTCACACATCCCAAGGCGTCGACAGCACCTCCTAGATGGACGGCGTGTCCGCATTTCTGATCTATTGTCAGGCGGTTTCCTTGCCCCCGGCGCTTATCTTCGATATAAGCCGCGGCAAAGAGTTGGCTCAATTACTACAGCGACAATCGGTGAGGATGGAGCGATCGTATTCCTGGATGGACGAGAGTTCAGATCCCCTTCCGCAGCAGCAAGTGCCGTGGCTGGCTATCCACTTGACGGTTGGCATGCATGGATCACAGAGGACGAAGATGCTACCCTTGACGAGCTTCGTCAAGCACTTCTTGCTACGGCCCTCGATGACCTAGGCCAGGAAGCTAGCGAGACAACAGCATTTCTACGAGAACTTGACGACTCCTCGGACAGCGAGGGTGCGAGCGCGGATGCGGCCGGACCTGAGCATCGCCGCCGCGCTGCCCCCGCTGGGCGGCAACGTCGGGGTAGTGGCAGCCCGGGAGCTTGGCACGCACGCGCCGCCTGGGCGACAATGCCGGGATGGCTGGTGATGACAGCAGGGTCCCGTCGCGGCGGGAGGCGTTGATGCTCAGTCTGGACTGGACCCGGCCCTCGGGGCCGCTGGAGTGGGTGTCCTGTGTCGCCCCGGTTGTTACGCGGGCTGTGGTCGGGGCCGGGCACTGGGCCGCCGGGCGGCGGCAGCGGGCCCTGGCCGCGTGGGCGAGCGCTGCCGGGTTCGGGCTGGTGGCGTGGGGCCGGGGCACCGAAGCGCCGTCCCGGGCCGAGGTGGAACCTATCCGGCGGCAGCAACGGGACCGGTTGCTCGAGCTGAACCCGAAGGCCGCGGCCGCCGGAACGCGAGCTCTGACGGCCCGCCAGCAATGGTGGTGGGGCGTTGCTGCCTGGACTGTCACTGGCATCGGGATGGTCAACGGCGTGCGGTCGGGCCTGCGCCCCCCGCAGCGGCTGACGGTGCCCGTGATCGCCATCGAAGCCCCGGGCGTCGCGTTTACTGTCCTGCGGGCGGCCCGGGCCGCGCAGCAGCGCAAGCCGAGGATCGCCGCCGGCTCAGCCCTGGCCGTCGCCGGATGGGTAGCCCGGCTGCGCGAAGCATCAGCTGAACCGCTGCGGTAACAGCAGGCCCCGCGGCGGCCACCGCGACCACAGAACACCAGGAAACCGCGCGGCACCTGCCTGCGAACCCCTTCACGACCCCCGGCCGCGGACCCCGGCGCACGTTGCCGCACTAAATGAGCCAACTCGGGTGAGGAACGTCAGCCCAGATCTCTTGGGCGTACCGCGTATGCAGCAAGCGGTCAACGTATGATTTTTGCCAGATCGGTCGGCCTGCGGGGGTCGGTACGCCCTCGCGGTTCAACTGTTTGCCGATCTCGGCATAGCTCAAGCCCTGGTTGCGCAACACTACTACGTAGATCACGACTTCCAGCGGGCAGGCAGGTGGTCGGCCCGGGCGGCGAAACTGAGGAGCCGGAGACGAGGCGCTCACTTGCGCCTCCCACGGCGGGAACAGGTCGAGCAGGTCATGAATATCTGGTAACGGACCTGCCGCTGGTCGAAGTCGCAACCGCGCCATCCCGACACGGGAAGCGGGATGGCGCGGCGGGAGTGCCGCTAGTAGTCCCCTTAGGCCTCTCCCTCGTCGTCCGCGAGGGCGAGAGTTCCACCCGTCTCCTCGGTATCATCGGTCCCGTCATCGCTGATGGTGGTGCCGTCCTCGGGGAGGTCCTCCAGCAGCCTGGCCTCCGCGTACTCCTGTGGCAGCGCGTACTCGGTCGCCTTCGCGGCCAGGTGCAGCGCGAGCGGAAGCTTCAGGCCCTCGTCGCGGTAGTGGTCGGGAAAGCGCTGCTGCTGCACCCACATCGCCCAGTCGACCGGCCTGTCCCCGGCTGCGCAGCCTGCGACCGTGATCTCGAGCAAGGTCGGGTTCCAGGCGGCCGAACCCGCGTTGATCTCGCCATCTGGGGCCTCGTCCGTGGCATGGCCGGTCAGCTTGGCGTCCTCGACCCGGCTGAACTGGTGGCTCGCACCCTTCGCTCCTGTGGCGTAGAACACCCGGCGGTCGTCCTCCGGGCCGGGCGGAACCCACAGGCCCTTCGACAGGCCAGCCTTATCCTCGTCGTCCTCGTGTGGTGCCCACCACTGCGCGGTCTCGTCCCGCTCGCCGTCCCGCACCCGGATGATCCGAAGATTCCTGCCCTGCAGCGCCAGGCTCTGTACCGGGCCGTCCCCCAACTGGATCTTGTCCGGCTCCAGCAGGCCATCTTGCAGCCAGTCCCAGCTCTGCCGCGCGTTCTGGGCGTGCGTGAGGACCACGGTGTGCTCGCCGCGTAGCGTGTACAGGACCTGCCGGACGAACCGCGCGGTCTCGGCGCGCCGCTGGGCCTTGGTCTTCATGACGTTGCCCCGTTCCTGACCGGGCAGCCGCCGGAGCAGTTGCGGATAGGGCACCCACTGCTGCATCCCGGCCGTCCGCCCCATGATGCAGTCTTGGTCCGGCCTGATCAGCACCGCTATGGGCGTGAACTGCCGGGCGCTGAACTGTGCGGAGACGTTACGGCGCACCATCCAGAACGCCACCTGGTTCAGCTTGTCGGGGATGGCGTCTCCCTTGATGCTGTGCTCCGGAACGAAGCTCAGGCCCAGCTGGCGGAGCCCGTCCTCCCAGGCAGCCTCCGCCCGGTAGGCGAGGTCTGCGGCGAGGTCCTTCTTCTTACCTCTCCGGCCGCTTTCGGTCTCAGGGACCGGGTTGATGAACTGGCTGACCCGTCCCGCGTCCGCGCAGCCGAGCCGGACCGCGAACTTCGGATCACGGGTGCGCTTGGCGAACGTCTTCTTGGGCTCGATCTCCACCACGGCGAGCTGCGAGGCGTCCTCGTCGCGGAGGAAGGCCGTTACCTCTCCCCGGCGGCCCGCGATGGCGTCCCGGGTCTCCCGGCCACGCCGGGGTGCCTCCGCCCCGCCGAGTTCCGTCACGAGGGTGTGCGCCTGCCTGACGTGCATGCGCAGCTCCAGGTCCGGCGCCCGCCAGACCAGAGTGCTCTCCCGCCACCCGGTCATGTCCTCGGGGAACAGGGCGCGGTGCTCCTTCAGGTCAAGACCGGACTCGGCGGCGGCGATGATCGCGTCTCGGACTGCGTCGGTCTGGTACAGCAGATGGCAGGAGAGCGCGCGGCTGGCGCCCGTTACCCGTGCCAGCTGCTCCCGGCGCAGCCGGGCGTTGCCGCTGTCAATCAAGGCGTTTGCCGCCTCGGCCACGGCTCGCTCGGCCGCATACTCCTCGAGCTTCTCCGGGGTCGCCTTCTCTCCCTTCGGCTCCCTCGGAACGCCCATGCGCTTGGCGAAGGTCCTCGCCGGCAGGGCCTCTCTGACCGAGTGCCTGCTGGGCCTCAGCTCGCCTAGCGGCTCGAAGTGGGGCCGCAGTGCCTCGCCCGCCCACCGCACCAGCCGGCGCCGCTCGGACGGCATCATTCCGGTGCCCGCGCCATGGCCGTTGAACATGCTTGTGTGGTATGCCACGGCTGCCTGGACGCCGTCGCGTCCCCGGATCCAGCCCTCGGCGTCGCGTGCCAGGTCCTCCGGCTTGGGGAAGTCCTGGCCGATGTTCAGTCTGGACTGGACGCGGTCCGCCTCGTCGACGATGATCAGGTCGCTCATCCGGCAGGCCAGCTCCAGGTAGCGGATCCGTTCCCCGCCCTGGTGCGGCGGGACCGCGCTGTGCACGAGGCTCGCCGGGGTCGCCACCCAGACCTGGGCAGTCACCAGGTCGCGGGCGCCGTGGTACCGCGGGCACCTGCTCCACAGCGGGCAGCCCCGGCGGGGAGGCCGGTGCTGGCGGCCCCGCTCCTGTACCGGCTCTTCCTCATCCCGAGAGTCCTTCGATTCGTACAGCGTGGTGCAGGGGGCGTCCCCGACCTGCAGCGCCCTGTCCGCCTCCGTGCCGCGGAGGGCATCGAGGGCGCAGGCGCTCGACAGGTACCGGAAGCCGGGGCTGTCGTGAGTCATCACGGCGGGCGCGCCGGCTGTCGCGAGGCGCCGGTGCAGCCGGTGGATGTTCCGCTCGCGCGTGGACTGTCCCAGCACCGGGGCGGCCGCCACGCCGATCCGGCGGAAGGTGTCGGTAACTGCGAGCACCTCCGCCACGTCGCCCACCACGATGGTGACCCGCCGCCGGTGGAGGTGGCCGCTGGTGACATACCAGTAGGCGAGGACGTCGCGGAGCGTGCTCTTGCCCGCGCCCACCATCCCCACCATGTGGAGCAGGCCGCTGACCTCTAGGGGCACCCCCGGCGCGAACTCGTCCTCCTGCCGGACGAGCAGCTCGACGCGGCCCAGCCGGTCCGCCCAGTGGCTACGGCCCGTCTCCGGGATCTCCGCCCGTTCCTCGGCCTCATCCATCGCCCGTGCTGCCTCCTGGAGCTGGTCCCAGGTCGCCGGGGTCGACTCGCCCTGCGCGGGCGCCCCGGCAGCCAGGTCATGCATCGGCGCCGGAGGCCCTCCGGCGAACTCCGGCGGGATGGTGACCGCGAGATTGCGGTCCCGGACCGGGAACCGGTGCTCGCCTGCCTTCGCGAGCGGGATGTCCCGGCGGGCGAACTCCGGCGGGGACGAGAGCAGTTTCCCGAACCGCTCGAACCGCGCGGCGGCCCGCGCCGGGGACCTGGGCTCCGGGACAGCGTCGGGGCTGTCGAGCAGGTAGCCGCGCAACTCCTCGGGGATGCGGGCGTACTGCTCCAACTGGGAGAGCCAGACCCGGCGGCGGCGCATCGTCCACAGGTAGTGCCGGGCGCGGCGGATCTCCAGCCGCTCCCGCGGGTTTCGCGCATGGCCCGCCGCCTCCGCGTACGGGTAGCCGCCGAATAGGGTCCACGCATCCCGGGCGGGCCTGCCAGGCAGGACCCTCGTGAGAAGGTAGAGGCCTAGCTCGACGCTGAGCATCGCCGCCGCCGGGAAGTCCCGGGCCAGGTCCGCCGGCCACGCGTCGGCGAGCTGCCGCGTCAGGGGCTGCTGCCAGCCGTTGGCGCTGCGCATGGTTACCGTCCTTCGTTCTGGGTGGCCTCCGCGACACGGCGGGCCTCCCGCCTGGCCTGCTTCACCAGGTCGGCATCGGTGCAGATTTCGATGTGCCGCCGAAGGTCAGGGTCCAGCGCATGCCGGAAGGCGCGCGCGTAGTCCTCACGGCGGCGGAACCGGTACGCGGGGATGACGATCAGCGCCCGGTCATGCGGGGGGCCGCCGGCGAAGGCCCGCGTCCGTGCCCCCAGCAGCGACGGGCTGGCCCAGTCCTTCACGTCGATCGCCCACGCGGTGCCATCGGCGAAGGTGAGGCGCAGGTCGTACGCGTCGAACGCCGGCCACATCTCGATCCCGATTTCGGGGGCGGACCGCTTGCCGCCGTTGCCGCGCAGGGCCGCCTCCAGCTCGGTCTCGGCCAGCCCCGGGCTGGTGATGAAGACCCGAAGTGGCCGCCTCGCCTGGAGCAGCCCACCAGGCGCGGCCTCGACCCGGTTCGGCTGCTCCCGGCCGTCGTGACGGCAGCGGTCCAGCTCGCACCGGAACCCGCCGGCAGGCAGCGGGATCAGCACGCAGCCGCACCGGCCGCACAGCCTGTACTCACCATTGGCGCCCCGGTAGGTGGCAGGGACGGGCTCATAGCAGCGGCGGATCAGCTCGAACGCCGGCATAAGGTCCAGCTCCGCCCCGAGCGCGGCCAGCTCGACGGCGGTCAGCACCGGCCGGGTAATCAACAGCCTGCGGAACGCGGTGTACGCCTCCGGCGCGCCAGCGGCCCGGCAGTTCGCGAGCGCCTCGTCAATCACCGCGTTCTCGAACAGCTCGGCAGGCACGTCCGGGACGGCCATCGCCCACTCGAAGCAGACTTGCGTCGGGGTGCGGGTCTCGGCGTCCACCAGGAAGTCCCCGCCATCGAGCCCCGCCTCACCGAGGGCCTTTGGGCTGAGTCCCGTCGGCCACTGGGCCAGCGGCGTCCTGCCAGCCCAGGTCACCATATCCGGCACGCTCGCAGGCGGCTCGCCGCCGCAAGCAATGGCCCGCAGCACCAAGTGGTTGTAGGCGCCCTGCACCCCGTCCGCGTACACCCGGCCTCCCACATCCCGCCAGCGGGACAGCCGCACCAGCGCGGTCGCCACCGTCCGCACCAGCCCCACGCCGTCCAGCCCCGGAGCCCGCCCCGGACCAAGGTGGCCCGCGGGCGCGCCCTGCTCAGGGCCTGCCGTGGCGGTCGTTGTCTGCCTGGTCATTCGCGCTCCTCCTCATCTCCGTCCGGTGCCGGGCCGCCGCCCGCCAGGGGCAGCGCGGCCGGGCACCACTGGCGCACCGGGCACGTCCAGCACTCCTCGCCTGGCCGCGGGGCCGCGGTCTCATCCGCATGCCAGGGAGCGGCAAGGCCGTGAATCACTTCGCGGGCCCTGGCGAGGTGGGCCGGGTCGTTCGGGTCAAGCAGGATCATGTCGCTGGAGTCGGGGTAGAGCAGTTCCAGTTCCACCCGCATGCCCGTCGGCTTGCCCTCCAGCAGGTTCTCGGCCAGCAGGATCATGCCGAGCGCGAGCTGCGGAAACTCCTCCAGCAGGTCGGTCCCCGGCCTAGGCGGCCTGACCCTGCTCTTAATCTCGCGCCAAACCCAGGCCCCGTCCTCTATGTAGAAGACATCGGGTCGCGCCGTCACGATGACGTTCGCGGCGGTGTCGTGCACCACCAGCAGCGGCTCAACCCGGACCTCCCCGAGTCGGCTGGCCCGGTGGAACAGGCACATCTCCGCGTGGCTGGCCAGCATCAGCGCGCCACGCCGGGCCTCCTTCCCGGTGACATGCCATCCTCCGGCAGACCAGTCATCCGGCATCGGCGGGATGTCTTGCATCGTGCAGGCGATGCGGCTCGGGCTACCGTGCGCCCGCCTGAGCCAGGCGTGTACCGCCTGCCCGCGACCGCACTCTCGCTGTACTCGCCATCACGAGGCAGGTGCAGCCGGTAGAGATGATCCTGCGCCGGGCAAGTGCGGTAGTACCGGCCGTTGGTGGCCGACCAAGTGCGCGGCGGAGCCTCGGGATCGGTGACCCCGAGGATTCCGGGGCGGGGCCGAAGCGCCTCACACGCGGTCCGCAGCTTGCACTGCGCGCACCCGCCGCCCGGCTGCGGGGTTCCCCGCGTGACGGCCCGGCGGACCTGGCCGGCACCGTCATCGTCGTACTTGCGCTTGGCCACGGCCGGGGCACCCTCAAACACCAGGTGATGCTCGCCATCGGCGAGCCCAACCTGAACCACCCGGACCATGCCGACCGGCTGCGCATCCACCCGCGCGACGCGGGCCGGGCGGAACGGCTTGGACCATGGCCTCGGCCAGGGGGACGGCACACCGAACGCCGCGCTGTACGCGGCGATGGCCTCCTGGCCTGCCCGGCCGGGCTGCCCGCGGTCCCCCCAGCTATCCGGGTCCTGCTGGTCCTGTTGCGCGGGACGGCTGGGATCGAAGATCCCGTAGTGCAGGAGCCGGATCTCCCGGACGGAGCCGTCCGGGGACTCATACCGCCGGCCGTAGGCGTACATCTCCCACAGGCGGTCCCCGCTGGACCGGTGGTCCTCCCGAGCCACCCAGTAGTCCCGCACCGGCACCGTGGCCGGGGTCCCGGACCGATCCTGGTGCTGGTAGCGGGCCGCGCCCGCGAGGTACCGGCCCACTGCTGTCCGGGCCCAGGTGAGCACCCCGGGGTGCAAGCGCTTGCCCTCTTGCTCTGTTTCCCCCACGGCGCGGTCAATGGCCTGCGCCACGGTCGCGCCATTGATCTCGATCTCGTCGAGGGCCGCGTTCAGCACCCCCAGCGGGAACGTGTCCAGCTTCTCTTTCCGTGCGCGGAGGCGCTCGGCCGGCCACAGAGCGGGATGGGCCTTCGCCGCAGCGTAGTCGGGACAGGTGCCCTCACCGACGGAGCGGGTGCCCACCCGCACGTGGTCCGTGGGGCCAGTCATGCCGGGCCAGTTTGCGCTCACCGCGCCTCACCTCATCTCCTCGGAGGCCATCAGAAACCCCGCCCTGCGATGACCAGCACGGGGAGCGCGTGAAAGCCGGTTTCGGCGCCCGTGAGATACAATACAACAGAGTGTGAACTAGGACAACCACCTTGCGCTGGCATCGACAACCACCCCTGTGAAGTTCTTGACCGAATGCTCCGTATAGTGGTGAGCTGTGGACAGTGCCGAGTGAGCCGGATGAGGCCGAGGGAGGCGAGTGACAAGTGGGACAGCAGGTAGAGGTGTCCGCGTCGGACATCGCGCGGATCGCTGGCGTGCGGCCCAGTGCGGTGAGCAACTGGCGCCGCCGTCACGGAGACTTCCCTGGCCCGGTCGCCGGCACCGAGAAGAGCCCCCGGTTCCGCCTCGCCGACGTCGAGGAGTGGCTGCGGGCGCAGGGCAAGGCCCCGGAAATCCCGGCGCTCGAACGGCTCTGGCAGACCTTCGAGTCGGCCCATGGCACGATGTCCCTCACCGAGGCGCTGGCCACGGCGGGGATCCTGCTCTACCACCTGAGCAGGCATCCGCACGGCCCCATGCCCTCCCACACCGGTCGCGCCGACATCATGTGGCTCATGGAGCGGGCTCCGCAATCCCTCGTCTTTGGTGACGGCGGCTCCGGCCAGGGGGCCTCCGGCAAGAGCTCGGTGGCCGGCGGCCTGCTCAGCCTGATTCCGCACCTGCCGCGCCTAGAGGCGGGCACAGCAGAGACCGCCATGCTGGAGGCCGTGGCTTCGGCAGCCGCCGAGGCCGACCCCGCCGAGGTCTTCGACTACCTCTGCAACCGGGTCCTCGACCCTGGCCCGCGCGCAGGGCTCGCCGTGACCCCGCCCGGGCTCGCCGACCTCATGCTCGACCTGGTCCCGCCCGGCGCCCGGCGGATCCTGGACCCTTCCTGCGGGAGCGGCACGATCCTGCGGGCGGCGGTCAGGCGCGGTTACGACCGGGCGGAGGGCCAGGAAGCCGATGCTCCGCTAGCCGTCGTGGCGGCCCTGCGAGTCGCGTTCTCCAGCGGCGCCTCCTTTGACGTCCACGTCGGGGACTCGCTCCGCGACGACGCCTACACCGGAGGAACGGCCGACGCCGTCGTGTGCAACCCGCCCTTCGCCGACCGCAACTGGGGCGCCGAGGACGCGGCCGGTGACCTCGGCCGCTGGGAGTATGGCGTCCCTCCCCGGCTGGAGTCCGAGCTGGCCTGGGTCCAGCACGCGCTCTGGCATGCCAGGCCTGGCGGCACGGTCGTCATGCTGATGCCGCCCGCCGCCGCTGCTCGCCCCTCCGGACGGCGCATCCGGTCCAGGCTCCTGCAGGCCGGGGCGTTCCGCGCGGTCATCTCACTGCCGCCCCGGCTCGCGGCCCACTACGCGCTCGCCCTCCAGGTCTGGGTCCTCACAAAGCCCGCGAAGGAACACTCCCCGCGGCCCGTCCTCATGATCGACGCCTCCGGGTTCGCCGCCTCCGGGCAGTCCCGCGCCGGTGCCAGGCCGTCCGACACCGTACCGACCTGGGACGAGGTCCGCACCCTCATCCAGCGCGCCTGGGCCACGTTCAGCAGCCACGACAGCGGCCTCCCCGACAATGCTGGCGGCACGGGCGATGCCAGCATCGGGAGTGACCTCGGCTCTGTCGCCGCCCCCGTTCCCGTTGGAGACCTCCTCGGCGAGGACGTCGACATCACGCCCGCCCGCCACCTGCCATCGGTCCCGGTCGCGCGGGTATCGCTCGACATCTTGACCCGCCACCGCTCCAGTCTCCAGGCCCTGCTCGCGGAACTGCCGCACCTGCTGCCCGACCTCCCGCCGGTCCGCCCCCTCACCGGACCCGCCCCCCGGGAGTCGTCCCTAGAGGAACTGGCCCAGAGCGGCATGCTCTACATCCGCAGAACCGCGCCCCGAGCCATCATCGAGGAGAGCGGCCTCCCGAAGGTCCGCAGGATCATCATCACCGGCCGTGACCTGGTCCGGGCGGTCCCCCCAGCGGAAGAGAACGACGTCCTCGACGATGAGGTACTCAGCCCTCGCGTCCGCGAAGGCGACGTCCTCGTCCCCCACGTCGCTCGCCAGTTGATCGCCCGGGTGGCGCAGGGCCAGGACGTCGGCGCCGCCTTGTCCTCCTCGGTCGTCCTCATCAGGCCAGACTCCGCCGTCCTTGATCCTTGGTACCTGGCCGGCCTGCTCTCCAGCAGCGACAGCGGCCGTCAGGCCGCCAGAATGGCCAGCACCCTCGGCGACACCATCCGCTTCGACCCCCGCCGCGTCCGCATCCCGGTCCTCTCGATCGAGGATCAGCGGACCCACGGCGCGGCCTTCCGCCGCCTGGCCGACCTAGCCCGCACCCTCCGAGCCGCCCACGACGAGGGCAACGCCCTCATCCGAGACCTGATCGACGCCACCGCCTCCTCGATCAGCGCTGCCCCAGAACTCCAGCGCTGACACCCGTCTGAGCAGCCAGACGGCAGGAGAGCGTTCTGGGTGAAGGCAAGCGGGAGGCCGAGTAGCTCGCGCGGGTCCACCTGGTGCGTCAGCGGCTTTCCCCACGGCGCGGACAGAGCGACCTGCAACGTCCGCGCGGCAACGGCTTGCGGCCGGCTAACGAGAGCGGTCCAAATGTGGTGCAACCCCGTCACATGCACTGTAGACCGCGCAGAACTCCCAACTGTAGTTCAAAGTCGAGCTACTGGACCTCCGGCGTGGCACCGTTTCTATTCGCGCCGTTAGCTGCAGTGCCGCAATCATTGCTCCCGCCCGGCCAAGCCGCCTACTGAGATGCTCTCTGTCGTGCACTTGACTGGTTAGGTGATTGGGGTGACGATGCTTGAGAATGTTTCTCTGTCATTCGAGCAAGGAGAACTTCTCATGCACGTCCGCTTCCTTGGCAAGGACCCCGACTCGCAGGAGGGGCAGTCGCCTACCCTGTTCGCGACCGACCGGACCGACCGCAAGACCTACATCGCCCAGGGGTAGGTCGTGACCGATCCGGTGGCGCTGGCGGAGCTGGGCGACATCCCGCCTGGTGAGGCTGTGATCGAGATTCCCGCCGATGTCCTGCGCTTCGCGGAGGAGGTCCGCTGAGCCTGCTCATCGGTGAGGAGTTCTCCGGGCTCTTCCGCACGTTCGAGCACACGGCCTTCCGGCTGGAGGCGCGAGATTACTACTACTCGCCCAACGAGTCGAAGGCGCTGGCTCAGTTCGTCGCGGGAGAGCCGGTTGACATGGGCTGGTTCCAGAACTGGCTGTCGATGATCCGTGCGGCAACCGCCGAGGGACGCCGGTTTTCGCGTGTCCGGGTGGTCAGCGTGCCGCTGACCGAGTACAGCCGCTTTGGTGTGTTCTGCTCGCAGTACACGAACGCGGCTGGCGAGGAGATTCGTTACCTGACCCGCGATCAAGCCTGTGACCTGCCGGACTACGATTACTGGCTGTTCGACTCGCGGTTGCTGGTCAAGATGCACTTCGATACCGAAGAGAACTTCCTCGGCGGTGAGGTGATCGAGGACCCGGCCGTGATCGTGCAGCACGGTTACTGGCGCGATGCTGCCTGGCATCGCGCGGTTCGACGGGACGACTTTGCCTCCGAGTAGAACTAGCGGCGTCCTCAGTGTTCACGAGGCGCGCCACGCGCTGGGACAGCGTCTGCGCGAGCTTCGCCAGCAGGCCGGGCTGACCGGCCGGCAGGTCGCGGACTCGCTGTCCTGGCCTGCCTCGAAGGTCTCCAAGCTGGAGAACGGCCGGCAGACACCGACCGACGAGGATGTCCGCGGCTGGGCCAGCGTCACCCATGCCGGGGGTGAGGCTGAATCGCTGCTCGCCTCGCTGCACACCCTGGAGGTCCAGCATGCTGAGTGGCGGCGCCAGCTCAAGACCGGGCTGCGGCCCCACCAGGACGAGATCGCCGACCTGGACGCGAGAACACGGCTCTTCCGTGCGTTCGAGCCGACGTTCATTCCGGGGCTATTGCAGACGGCGGGATACGCCCGGGCCCGTTTCGCGCAGAGCATCACCGTGTTCAAGGTGCCCAATGACATTGATGAGGCGGTGCGGGCGCGCGTGCGGCGTCAGGAGATGCTGTACCGGCCGGACAAGCGCTTCCACTTCGTGCTGACCGAGGCCGCGCTGCGGTACCGGCTGTGTGCGCCCGCGGTGATGCTCGGGCAGCTGGACCGGCTGATCTCATTCGCGGCACTGCCCAACGTGCGGCTCGGCATTGTCGGCTTCGATACCGCGTACGTGGTCGCGCCGGCGCATGGTTTCTGGTTGCTGGACGATGCCAGGGTGATGGTCGAGACGTTCTCGGCGGAACTGAACCTCGCCCAGCCGCAGGAGATCGACCTGTATGTCGGCATCTTCGATCAGATGGCGGCCGTGGCCAGTTATGGCCGGGCGGCGCGTGCGATCGTGACCCGTGTCATCGACGACCTTGCGCCAGAGATACCCGAGGATGGCTCGTAATTCCCGTCCCGTCTCATGAGACATTTATTTCTAGAAACTCTTAGAAACTTTCTGGCCAGTCGTGCCTTCCGGCCCTACTCTCCCAATGAAGCGCCCGTGCATACCGGGCGGCCGGGAGGCCGGAGTGAGTACGTTCGTCCCGCTGCTGGACACCGGACAGGTGCAGCGCCTGCCGGCGGGTGCCCGCGAAGTGGTCGAGTACCGCAAGAGCGGGCTGAGCCTGAACCACATTCAGGGTTGCCCGCTGGACTGCGCTTACTGCATCCGTCACACCTACGGCCTGTGGGATCAGCGCCAGCCGCGCGCCTTGATGACCGACGCCGAAGCGGTGGAGCAGCTGGTCAGCAATCGCTACTTTCGGGCGCACGTCACCCCGGTTCAGCTTCTCAACCGTGCGACGGACCCGTTCCTGCCCGTTGTCCGGCCGCACACGCTGGCGGTGCTGGCCGATCTCGACGGCCGTGGCCTGCGTAACCACGTGCTTGTCATCACGCGGCACCGGATGACGCCCGGCGACGTCGGTCGGCTGAACCATCTCGTGAACCTCAAGGTGACTTTGCTGTTCACCTATTCCGGCATCGACGACAAGAGCATCGAGCCCTATCCGTCCCGGGTCGCGGCCGATTCGCTGAAGCTCATGAGCGCCCCGGGGCGACGCCGGTACCGGACCATCTTGTACTGGCGTCCGCTGGTCCCTGGCCTGAACGATAGCGATGAGCATCTTGCGCGGGCGTACGCGCTGAGCCGGCTAGCCGACGCCACGGTCTTTACCGGCTTGTTCTACCGGGATCAGATCGCGCGGTACTACCGGGCCAACAAGCTGCCCGAACCCTACGCCGCCACCGCGCGCCGGAAGATCGTGCCCGAAACAGTCGAACAGCGAGTGCTGGCAGCCTTCGCGGGTTCAGCCTCGCTATTCCGCAAGACCTCGTGCGCTGTCTCCTACGCGCACGGCCTGCCCGATTACAACGGTCATTACGGCATCCGGGAACTGTGCGACATCTGCCCGGCCAGCCAGGTCAGCCTGTGCCGCAGCGCGCACCGGGTACCTTCGGCGGACCAGGATTTACCAGATGGCCCGCGCGTTGCCGGAGACGCAAGGCATACAAGTAGAAGACATCAGCGAGCGGGCCGCCGTCGTGTCCGGGCTGGGCGATGAACAGCCGCGCTACTACCTGCAACATGCGCTCGGCTTCCAGATGCACGACGTGCGGCACCCGCACCACGAGCACCGTCACGGCCGCGCCGATACCGGATGGGACACGCCTCACGATGGCTGACTGGACAAGCCTGCGCTATGCCGTCGCCGATGTGGAAGGCAACGGTCAGCAGCCCCCCGACCTGGTAGAACTGGCAGTCCTGCCGATCACCGACGGCATCATCGGTGAGCCGGTGAGCTGGGTGGTCAAGCCACCGCGGCCGATCACGTCCTTCGCCACCAGCATTCACGGGATATCCGGTAAGGACGTCGCCAGCGCCCCCGCCTTCGGCGACATCGAGCACCAGGTGCGACGGGCGCTAGCGGACAGGGTGCTCGTCGCCCACAACGCGCATGTGGACGTAGCTGTCCTGCGGCGCGAGCTGGACGGCTGGGAGTCCCCCGAGGTGTTCGACACGCTCAAGCTCGCCAAGCGACTGCTCCCAGGCCAGCCCAGTTACAAGCTCGGCGCGCTGGTCAGGACGCTGTCACTGGATGACGGGATGCCCCCCGGCCTGGAACCTCACCGCGCCGCCTATGACGTGCTGGTCACGGCCCGCTTGTTCGCCCGGCTCGCCGCCCGCCACGACGGCAGCCCGGTCTCGCTCGATGAGCTTCGCGGGCAGACAGGAGCCCAGAAACCCGGAGGCACAGATGAGGCTGCGTCCCTTTTCTAGCCGGGACCGAGGCATGTTCATCAGCGTCGACGGCCCCAGCGGCGCGGGGAAATCCACGATAGTCCGCCACCTGGCGCAATTGCTGGTAGCGGCCGGCGAGAACGTGCATATAACAGCCGAGCCGTCAACCGGGCCGATCGGCGTATTGTGCCGGGAGCTGACTGAATCGGTTACCGGCCACGCCCTTGCCTGCCTGTATGCAGCCGACCGCTACCACCATGTGCAAACGGAAATCCGCCCGCATACGGAAAGCGAAGAGACCGTCATCAGCGATCGGTATATCCCGTCCGGCCTTGTCATGCAGCGTTTTGACGGTATCGACCCGTCCTTCCTGTGGCATCTCAATTCCGAGGCTGACCGCCCTGACCTCGCCGTGATCCTTGAAGCTGACCCGGACACCATAGCGGAGAGGCTGGCCGCGCGGGGTCCGCATAACCGCTTCCAGCTCACGCCAGGCAGCAGCCACGCCGAGGCTCATTTCTACCGGCAGGCAACCGAAAGGCTGATCCAGGCCGGTTTTGACGTACTGCGCGTGGACTGCAATAAACGACCCCCGGAACAATCTGCGGCATTCATCCGTGACCAGCTCGTGAGCTTCTTCGCGTCCGCAACCAGTTGACTGCATTATGGGAGAGACTTCCATGCATGGCAAGACGAGTGCTGCCAGGCAGGACAGCGTCGGCGTACACGCCCGTCAGGTCGACACAACGGAGCGAGCGGTGCCACTCGTCCGCGGCGATCCCCGCACTGGCCAGCCCAGCACTGCGGTGAGAATTCCGCCATTCGTGGCGTCGCGGGATAATAGCTGGATTCGCCAGTGGCCGCTGCGAAGCTTCCTGGAACTAGGCGCCTTTCCGGGTGCCGTGCCATGCGCCCGTTTGCACGCCCGGCAAATGCTATGGGAATGGCAGCTTACCGGCCTGAGCGACATCGCTGAATTGCTTATTTCGGAGCTGGTAACGAACGCGGTACAGATATCATGCGCGGACACGCAAACTACACCCGTACGACTATGGATAATGGCCAACCGGACGCGGATGCTGATCCTGGTGTGGGACTCCAGCCCGCTACCTCCGGTGCGCAAGAGTACCAGCCAGGACGACGAGAACGGCCGTGGCCTGCTGCTGGTGGAAACCCTCAGTACGCGGTGGGACTGGTACTT
Source organism: uncultured Actinomycetes bacterium (assembly GCA_963775825.1). Classification (GTDB taxonomy): domain Bacteria; phylum Actinomycetota; class Actinomycetes; order Streptosporangiales; family Streptosporangiaceae; genus Bog-532. The sequence continues at coordinate 18,256 of CAVZKY010000017.1, read as the reverse complement.
CCTGCCGCAACACAACAGCGGCAAGGTGGTCTGGTGCGAGCTACGGGCTCAACCATCCACGGAATAGAGGACCACGGCACGAAGAATGCATGGAAGGAAATTCGCGCGTGACGACCAGCCCTCTACCATACCGAGGTACCCCATGGCAGGAGCCATCGGGACAGCAGGGCTCCGATGAGCTGACACCCCGTCCTAGCCAGTGCCGCCGCAGCATTGCCGTCCAGGCCGCGGCCGGATGCGGTAGGTATAAGGAGCTGGGCACCGGTCGACCCGGAGATCCTGCGCCGCGTGCGATCGGCCCTGGACCGGCTATAACCCCGAACCGCCTTGATCACTGCAGTATGCCCACGCCCCGCCGATCGGGCAGGTTCGGCGGGGCGTCAGCCTCTTTGGCAAGAGCCGGGGTTAGTCCGTGGCAGAACCGTGAATGCGTTCTTGCTGCTCGGCATTCACCTCGGCCCACGATGGGTGGTCACGGTCTACGGCTACCGGCCGCTCAACGTCCGGGATCAACTCGCCGTCCTCGTCGTCTTCGCCAGGCGATGCAAGTGAACCGTTCTCGTGATTGATGATCTCTTCAGCCTGGAGGCGGGCGGCGGTCAGCCGTCCCGCCTTGGCCCGGTATCCCTCACCCGGCTGGTCGTCGCCAGCTAAGTCCTCAGCCAGTTCGTCCCGCATGGTCAACGCATGCCGGAACAAAGCGATGTAGGCGTCCAAGTCCTCGACCTGCTCATACCACGGCGGCCCGAACCAAGGCCACAAGAGCTGACACCACCACGGCAGCTCGTCGTACGGCTTCATGCTCATGCTGCCTCGCTCTCGGGCTGGCGGCCATTGCCGGACGGGATGACCTGGGTGATGAGCTGGCTGACCTTGCGGCGGGACAGGCCGAACCGGTCGGCCATGGCCCGCTGGCTCAACGGCGCACCAGCCGCGACCGACGCCGCATATGCCGCGCGGACCGCCTGCTCCATGTCCCCGGGCACCTCTGGCACGGCTGGCACGCTGGTGGCCGCGCGTGGCCCGTGCGAGCGGCGCACGAGCTGCATGGCGATCTCCACCGAGCCGATGAACGCCACCGCGGGCCAGGCCGAGATCAGCGCGCCGAGCAGCCTGTATCCCGCGCCGTAGGCGATGTTCGCGCCGATGGTGGCACTGATGCCGAGCCACAGCATGAACCGGGCCAGCCCTGGCGCGTCCCGGTCGTTGCGAGCCTCGTGCAGCAGCACGAGCGGCGCGGCCAGGATCAGCCCATCCACGGAAAGCGGCAGCAGCCGAGCCGCCGTGCCATCCTGCCCGTGGGGCCGACCCAGCCCGTAGATGTGGGAGTAGCTGACCACCGCCGCGAAGGCGGCCACGGCGCAGACCACGGCCGCCGTCGTGAAGCGGATTGCCCGGTCCCCGGTCACCGGGCCGCCACGCGCCTCGTCGCCGACGCTGGGCCGCTCAATGCGGGCCGTGGGCGGATCTCCGTGCTGTCCCGGAAACAGCAGGGATAGTAGAGATTACGGCTGGCCGTGCCACGCGGTGCCCGCCGACCGTCGCGCAGGACCGCCAGGTCGCGCACCTCGACGCATACGTACCATTCGTCCGGGCCGCACTGTTCTACGATGGTTCCTGGCAGCCACGGCCACCGCTCGCGGTCGCTCTGCTCTTCCTGCTTCGAGCGGGGGTAGCGGACTTCGACTGGGCTTTCATCAGGGAATTTGCCGTCGTTGTCCTGGTCCTTGTACATGCCGGCTCCTTCTGGGAGCCAGATGGACAATGTGTGTCATTATCGTTTGCACCGTGGAGTGAGTTTGCATTCGCATATATAGCTGTTGAACTGGGAAAATGGGTTGCGGATACTGTCTTCCTCGCGCCTTTGCCGCGCTAGGAGCTTGCATTCTCTGATCGACAAAATGTTGTCTATGCGGCTGCTGGCTGCGTCTCGATGCCGACGTGCTGGAACAGGGTTTGCATGCCGATGCGCAGGGTCTCGTAGTCGCGGTCGGCGGCGGTCCAGATTCTGGGCTTGCGTCCCATCCGGGGCTGCGGACTCCGGCCAGGATCGGGGCGATGACATGGTCGCGGAGGGTGAGCAAGGCGCTGATGGTGCGGGCGGCGGGTGGCGGGACGTGGTAGCGGCGGGTCCTGCCGGGTTTGCCCGCGAGCTGCTTGCCGGGGAGCTTGCGCAGGTCATAAGCCGCCTGGCGGATGGTATAGCCGTCGTGGCCGGTGATCTGCCGGACCCGGGCGGCATGCTCGGCGACGGTGAACCCGCCCGGGGCTGGGGCCAGGGCGAGCGCGGCGGCCATGCGGGCAGCCCAAGGTCCTGCGCCACGTTCCTGGCTTCCTCCAGAACGACACCGTGCGGCACGAACAGCGAGTCGACGTCGCGCGTCACGCGGGTGGCATCGTAGGCCAGCGCCATTGCCGCGCCGCCTACCACGAACACGTTGGCGACCATGCCCCGCCGGACCATGCGCTCGCCGAGGGCGGTGAACGCCCGCTCGAGCTGTACCCGGTCGAGGAGGACGCCCCCAGGGTCGGTCACGCTGCTTCCAAGTCCGCGGCGGACAAGTAAACCCCGTGCTTGCGGAATGCGGCCGGCGCGCGTACCAGTGCGTCAGCGCGCTGGACCTGAAGCTCGGCGGGGAACCACGGCCGCTGCAGAACACGCAGCTCAGCCCACTCCGGAGGCGCGAGATCGTGCTGTGCCGCCAGATGCTCAGCCAGCGCCGCCAGCAACGCGTCCCATCGCTCATCGCCAGTGCCAGGCGGCTCGTCCCGCAGCAGCGAGGGCTGCACCGCGCTTGACTCCCACCGGTACTCCTCCAGGAATTCCCAGGTGAGCTTCCACCAGGTGCCGCAGTTTCCGGCTGGGCAGGTATCCGGGTTCGGCATGCCGATGGTCACACGTCCCCCGGGCAAACGGGGCCGGGAGGCGAAGGGTGCTGGCCGGTGGCGCAGCCGTGGGCGGCGGCGGGGTTTGCTAGCTGCGGCTGGTGACCCACGCGGAGATCAGGTCGGCGGCCTGCGCCCGCGCGCTCTCAGGCTCCTGGAGGTAGTGATCGGCCTTGATGAACTCCAGGGTCTTGTCCGGCGCGGCGATGGCGTCGTACAGGGCGCGGGCGTCGCTTTCGTAGACGCAGGCGTCCGCCGTGGCGTGCACCACCAGCGCCGGCCCGGTGATCCGGGCCAGGTGCGGCGCCGCGGTGCACTGCGAGGTGCGCAGGCTCCACATCGACAGCCAGCTGCGCAGCGTGCTGACGGTGCCCACGCCGAACACGCCGTAGTTCGCCCGCATCGGGTCGCCGAGGTAACACCAGTTCGGCCGCCGGTCCGACGGTTCGATCGACGGGTCGATCATGCGCAGGTCAGCCCAGCTGCGCGAGACGGTGAACAGCCGGTCCCTGGCGCGCGTCCCGGCCACCCAGTCCAGCTGATCAAGCGCCCAGCCGGTGATGCGCTCGTTGCGGTCGCGCTGCGCCGCCCGGTAACGGAGCTGGAAGTCCGCGCTGAACGGCGGCCCGTTGCGCGTGTCGTACGGATCCAGGGCCGGGTCGGCCGACAGCGGATCGCTCTCGTCGGTCACCGAAGGATCGAGCCAGGCCGTCAGGACCTCGGGTCGGCCCGAATGCGCCGCCAGCGCTACGTAGAGGTCGCCGGGCAGGAGCTCGGTGATGGCCGGCACCGGCCGCATCCCGGCGATAGGCCCCACGTTGGGCTCGGTGGCCTGAGACTGGTACGCCGCCATCAGCGACCCGCCGCCGGAGTTGCCCAGCAGCACCACCCGTTCGGCACCGGCCTGCTCGCGCAGCCAGCGCACCCCGACACCGATCTCGGCCAGCGCGTGATCGAGCAGGAAGTGCGCCTCGTTGCCGCGGAACCTGGTGTTCCAGCCGAGGAACCCGAAGCCCCGTTCGGCCATGAAGCTGGCCAGGTAGTGCTCGCTGAAGTCCACGTTGTAATGCGTGGCGATGAACGCCACCCGCGGCCGGGTGCCTGCCGGGCGATGGTAGATGCCCTGGCAGGGGTGACCGCCCGCGCCGGCCCGGTCCACCACCGGCGACGGCAGCCCGACGAACTCCCTAACGATCTCGGTCACCCGCTACTCCGATCCGCCGTTGCCCGGGCTGGTAGTACGCCCGTTCGGTATCTGCCCTGGTGTAGAACTGAAACTGAGTTTAGATTTAGTTCTGACGGTTAGGCCAGGCCTGCGCGTATGGAGGACTTCATGGAGTGGCGGAATGAGGAGTTCGATCTCGGCGGCGTCAATCACCTGGCGCTGGTCTGCTCGGACATGAAGCGGACCGTGGAGTTCTACACCGAGGTGCTCGGCATGCGGCTGATCAAGACGCTTGACCTGCCGGGCGGCGCGGGCCAGCACTTCTTCTTCGACATGGGCGGCGGCAACGCGCTGGCGTTCTTCTGGTTCCCCGACGCCCCCGACCCGGTCCCGGGCGTCTCGGCACCGGTGACCGTGCCGGGCCTGGGGGAGTGGACCAGCGCGGTCGGCTCGATGAACCACATCGCGTTCAACGTTCCCGAGGAACGCTTCCTGGATTACCGCGCCAAGCTGAAGGCCAAGGGCGTGCGGGTGAGCCCGATCCTCGATCACGACGACAGCGAGTTCGGCGTGGCAAGGGAACTGCACCCCGGCGTCTTCGTCCGCTCGTTCTACTTCCAGGACCCGGACGGCATCCTGCTCGAGTTCGCCTGCTGGCGGCGGGCGATGGGCCAGCCGGGCGACGTCCGGCACGAGCCCAAGACCGCGGCCGACCGGACCGGCGTCCGAGTCTAGGACGTTGCCGTCCCTGGGCCTGCCGGAAGCGGCGACAGCCCGGCCGGAAAAGGCGACGCGCAAGGGCCGGCAGACCGACGAGGCCTTCCGCGACGCGGCCCGGCTGGTGTTCGCCCGCGACGGCTACCTCAACGCCAAGATCAGTGACATAGCCGCCGCAGCCGGCCGGTCAGTCGCGTCCTTCTACAACTACTACGACACCAAGGCCGACTTGCTCATCGCCCTGGCCGAGGAGTTCCACGCCGAGGCCACCCAGCTGGCGGTCCTGCCGTACCGGGCCGGCCTGTCCGGCGAGGAGGCGCTGCGCGAGGCGGTAGCCGGCTTCTGGCGGACCTACGCCAAGCGGCGCGGCGAGCTGATCGGCATCTTCCAGGCCGCCATGATCGAGGGACGCTTCCGGGACCGGTGGCTTGAGCTGCGGGGTGAAGGCATCACCCGGATAGCGACCGCGATCAGGGCGGCGCAGGCGGACGGCTACTGCCCGGGCATCGATCCGGTGCTGACGGCTTCGGCGCTGGCGGCCATGCTGGAGCACTTCTGCTATATCTGGCTCGGCCAGGGTGGTGAGAAGGGCATCCCGTTCGATGACGTCCGGGCGCTGGACGCACTGTGCACGGTATGGGTGAAGGCCATCTACTGGCGGCCCTAAGGCCGGTGCGGACCCGCGACCGCCGTGGCTGCATGCCGGACTGGGGCAGCTGGATCTCCTCATCGGCCGCGTCGGGCCGCACATCGCCACTGGTAGGGAGGCTCTCACGCCCGCGTCACCCGTGACGGGTGATGCGAGACGGGGCACTCCCCAAGCGCACCGCGCCCCGCTACGACATCTGCCTCGGCCTCGGCCTTCTCGCGCCGCGGCCGGCCGCATTCTGGTGATCTCAGGCGCCACCGAGCTAGCCTCCAGCTAGCCAGAAGATCCGACCTGGTTTCCCGCCATGCGCGACATCACCCGCTATCTGCGCACCGCAACCCGCTAGACCAATCGCGCCGCCGACGCCGTCCGGATCGAGCGGCTCACCCTTGGGGGGTGTTCCAGGGCCCGGGTTGCGCGGCGAGAGTTATCTTGTGGACTCGTCTGAGCGGCGGCGTTTTGCCGAGAGCTGGGAGGTCACGCGCCGGGAGGCGCTGGCCCAGGCCGTCACCGACCGTGCGGTCGACCTGGTGATGTCCGCGCTGGATGTCAATGAGCTGCTGGACCAGGTTGACCTGAATGCCGTGCTGGATCAGGTCGACATCAACCAGCTGCTCGCCCGGATCGACCTTAACGACCTCCTCCAGCACCTCGACGTCGACGCGCTGATCAAGCAGACCGACCTGGGCGCGATCATCGCCGCGTCCTCCAGCGGCATCGCGGGCGATGCGCTGGACGTGGTCCGCAGCCAGGCCGTCGGGCTGGATGAGTTCATCGCCCGCTGGATCGGGCGGCTGCGCCGCCGCCCCTACACCGGCCCGCCGGGCCCGCCGGACCCGCCGGACCCGCCCGGCGCGCGGCCGGCCGGGGCGGTGCCCTCGTGACCGCGCCCGCGGGCGGCGCGGCGGCCGCGGGGCCCCCGGCCGTCATCCAGGCGGGCCTGCAGGGCAGGTACTCCGGTTTCGCGTCGCGTTTTTCCGCGTTCGCGGTCGACATGGGGGTCACCCTGGGGGTGTTCATGCTCACCCTGGCCGCCATCTCGTTCGCGGCCACGGTGCTGACCGGCACGGGCATCACCTGGCACAGGGGCGACATCTGGGTGATCATCGCGTATGCGGCCTGGGCGTTCTTCTACTTCGCCTATTCCTGGGCCGCCAGCGGCCGGACCGCCGGGATGGCGCTGTTCGGCGTGCGGGTGGTGCGAGACGACGGCACCGACCTCACCGGGCGCCGGGCGGTGCTGCGCACGCTGGCGTTCCCGCTGAGCTTCGTGTTCCTGGGACTGGGGTTCACCGGCATCTTGCTGGGGGACCGGCGCCGCGCCCTGCACGACGTCATCGCCGCCACCGTGGTCATCTACTCCTGGGACGCACGAGCCGCCCAGCTGCGGTTCCTGTCCCGGAGCTAACCCCCTAACGCAGCATCTGGCATCGGCTGCGATTCGGGTGACGGGCGTGCGTCCGGTCGGCTCCTGCCCGGGATCAGTCTGCGTTCTCGATCGGGACCTTGACGCCTTCCGGCGCTACCTCGCGCACCGGGACACTGACCTCGAGGACTCCCTTTTCGTAGCGGGCCGCGATGTCCTTGGGGTCCACCTTGGCGGGCAGCCTGAACTGCCGGGTGAGCGAGCCGTAACGGAACTCTGAGCGGTAGGGTCCGGTGTCCTCCTGGCGACGTTCGGCGTGGATCGTCAGGGTCCTGCCCTCGACGGTGACCTCGATGTCCTTCTCCGGATCCAGGCCGGGAAGCTCGGCCCGGATCACGTAGCGGTTGTCCCGGATCATTTCTTCGACCCGGAACGTCTGAGCCGCCATGAACGGCGGCGGGCCCGTCCAAGGCGACTCGAGCCAGTCGGCTAGGTCCGGGAACATAGCACGGAATCTCGCGGGTGCCTGGGGCCGCGGCAACTTCGCCATGATGTCCTCCCGCTTCGCCATGATGTCCTCCTGCTTCTCAGGTTGCCACGGCCCTGGTACGGGTCACTCACCCGTCAAGGGTGGTGCCGGCCCGGCCTCGCCCTGGCGGAGCGCCTCAGGGTTTGCGGGCTACGCCGCCGAGGAAGGTCGCTGTGCGCGGCTTCAGGTTCGGTGCCGGGCCGTCGCCGTACCAGCACCGTACCGAGATCACGCCGGGAGGCACGAGTTCAAGGCCGCCGAAGAAACTTCCGATCTCCTCCGGCGAGTGGATGTATATCCGCGCGGCAGTGTACGCCGAGGTGAAATTGTTCCCCTCGGACTGGCTGCCGGAACCAACGGAGATGATCAGGTAGCTGCCGGGGGCGATCGCCGCGGCGAAGGCGGCGGCCACGTCGCGGGCAGTCCCGGCATCGGCGAAGTGCAGGACCGCAGACAGGATCACGCAGGCGGGCCCGGCCAGGTCGATCAGTTCCGCCAGCCCGGCATCGGCGAGAATGCGCCCGGGGTCGCGCATATCGCCCGGCACCGCGAGCACCCCGGGGCTCTTGGCGAGCAGGCTGCGGGCATGCGAGATCACGATCGGGTCGTTGTCCACGTACGCCACCCGCGCTTGCGGGTCGACGCGCCGGGCGATGTCGTGCGTGTTCAGCGCGGTCGGCAGGCCGGCGCCGACGTCGATGAACTGCCGGACACCGCGGGCCGCCACGTAGCTGACGGCACGCCCGAGGAACTGCCTGTTCTCCCGGGCCATCCGCGCGGAGACCGGGTGGATCGCTAGCATCTTCTCCGCGAGCTCACGGTCGGCCGCGAAGTTGTCCTTTCCGCCCAGCCAGTAGTCCCAGACCCTGGCGACGTTCGGCCTGGTCGGGTCGAATGGCTCCACCGCTCTCTCTCCCTCCGCCACCCCGCCTTCCATCATGCCCTGCGCAGGGCAGCGGGCGGGTCTCCACGGCGAAGCTCACGGCGTCGGCATTACCGGTTCTCGGGCGTCGCAGCAGATCGAGTCCTCATTCGATACCTAGGATCCGGCTGTCCCAGCGGTCGTAGTAGGGATGCACACCGAAGAGCTTCGCCAGCGCCCACAGAGGCGGGAGCATAAGGTTCTGGGCCCAGATGGGCGGTGAGGTCACCCGGCTTTCGTGACGGAAGTGCCAGAAGGTGGCGCCGAGCTGGAGCGGGTTGCGCGGCGCGCCTCTGGGCGTGGTCTTGCCGTCGGCGACCAGGCCGGCGAAGGCCTCGTGCAGCTCCTTGGCGAGCAAGGCCGGGCGGAGCTCGACGATGCCCTCGATCTCGCCCGGTCCGGGGTTTCCCTCGGAGTGCGGGACACCGGCCGGGACGACGATCGTCTCGCCCGCTCCCGCTATGCGCTGTTCTCCATTGAGGGTGAAGTGGGCTTGGCCCGCCAGGATGGTAAAGCGCTCTTCCTGGCGGGGATGGATGTGCTCGGTGATCACGCCGCCGGCGACGCTGCGCCAGGTGAACCGGACCAGCTGGCCGTGGTTGTCCTCGGCGATGGCGGTGTAGGTGATCCACTCGCCGGTCGCCGGGTTGAAGAAGGGCCGGAAGCCAGCCATCGGGCTATCAGCCTGAGGCATGATCATCGGGCCTTCGCATAGAGTCGGGCCGGGACGGACGGGCGGACAGGCCGCAGGTCCCCGCGGCCGCTAGCAGTTCGGCGGTCATGGCCGCCCGGGTCCGGCCCTTGACGCCCATGGCGGCCAGCGGGAGGTCCTCGGCGAAGTCGTCCCGGGTGTAGTCGATGACATGATCGGCGCCCAGGGATCGCACCAGATCGAGTTTCGCGGTGCTGCACACGCCGGTGACCTTCGCACCGAACGCCCTGGCCAGCTGTACGGCGTAGCTGCCCACACCACCGGACGCGCCGGTGACCAGTACCTTCTGCCCGGGAGCGACCCGGCCGACGTCGGTCAGGGCCTGCAGGGCGGTGAGCGCGGACACCGGCACCACCGCGGCCTGCTCGAACGTGGCGTTCGCCGGCTTGGGGGCGAGCTTGTCGTCCCGGGCCGCGGCGTACTCGGCGAAGGTGCCCCGGCCCAACCCGAACACCTCATCACCGACGGAGAAGCTGGTTACGGCCGAGCCGGTCCTGACCACCGTGCCGGCCACATCGAGGCCGGGCACCCGGTTCCTCGGCCCGCGGAGACCGCAAACCAGACGCAGCGATGGGGCGGCGCGATTCTCGCCTACCGCAGGTACCCGGGCCAGGGCCACTTCGACTTAATCGAGGCGGCACAATACGAGAACGCCCAGTGGATCGACGCCCGGCTAGCCGAGACGCCATCACGACGAGCCACCAGGGAACCTCAAACTCCATAACCACGACCCGCTCAAGATCGTGTTGTCCCCTTACGATCCTGGCGGCCGGCAACTTACCCTAAAGGGGTGGTACTCGCACCCGAGGGTCGGCGGATGCTCCGCCTGGAGGCCAGGAACAGCCTGGTCCCGGTCGAGCGGAAGCCGCCGTGGATCAAGACCCGGCTCCGTACCGGGCCGTCGTATTCAGAGCTGAAGACCCTGGTCCGCAGCGAGGGCCTGCATACGGTGTGCGAGGAAGCGGGCTGCCCGAACATCTTCGAGTGCTGGGAGGACCGCGAGGCGACCTTCCTGATCGGCGGCGATCGGTGCACCCGGCGGTGCGACTTCTGCCAGATCGGCACGGGCAAGCCGCTGCCGCTGGATGCGGGCGAGCCGCGCCGGGTCGCGGAGTCCGTCGCCGCCATGGGGCTGAGGTACGCGACCGTGACCGGGGTGGCGCGTGATGACCTGGCTGATGGCGGCGCGTGGCTGTACGCGCAGGTCTGCCGGGAGATCCACGCCGCCGTCCCGGGCTGCGGGGTGGAGCTGCTCATCCCGGACTTCAATGCCGAGCTGGGCCGGCTGGCGGAGGTGTTCGGCGCCCGGCCGGAGGTGCTGGCGCATAACATCGAGACGGTGCCGCGGGTCTTCCGGCGGATCCGGCCGGGTTTCCGTTATCCGCGGTCGCTGGAGGTGCTGCGCGCGGCGCGGGAGGCGGGGCTGGTCACCAAGTCCAACCTGATCCTGGGGCTGGGCGAGGAGCGGCATGAGGTCACCGGGGCGATGCGGGACCTGCGGGCCGCGGGCTGTGACCTGCTGACGATCACCCAGTACCTGAGGCCGACGCCGCGGCACCACCCGGTGGTGCGCTGGGTCAGGCCCGGGGAGTTCACCGAACTGCGCGAGGAGGCGGAAGAACTCGGGTTCGCGGGCGTGCTGTCCGGGCCGCTGGTGCGGTCCTCCTACCGGGCCGGGCGGCTGTACACCCAAGCCATCGAGCAGCGGGCTGGTACCGCCTCGTTATGCCTACCTGACCGCTGGCTCGTCCGGAACGGTCTCGGCCGTCGAGACGAGCACTTCGGAATGCAGCGTGCGAGGTCAGCCAACTCTCCCGATCCGAGGTCGTTTCCTGTCACTTATCTGTCGTCGGGTCGAGGTCGACGGCCCGGCAGAGGTCGGCCGCGCCCAGCCGAGTGAGCGAGCCGATGAACGCGAGATAGCTCTCGGTGCTGAGCGGACGGTTATCGATCAGTTCGGCTGCATGGTTAGCGGCAGCAATTGAGTCCGAAACGTCGGCCGGTCCTCGGTCCGCAAGGACGTTCAGCGCGGCGGCGAGGTCACCGATTGCCTCCTGTAGCCGACTCGGTACCGCCACGTCTGCTCGGACAGCCGCGGTAGCAACGCGCAGCAGACTCAGCACGGTACCGGCGAGCAGGTTGAGCTCTCCCCAGTGCGCCTCGGCGCGTCGCACCGGCATGCGGTCATGCCAGCGGCGCGGCGCCATCCCGACGATCCGCACGGCCGTGGTGTGGGCATCGGTAAGCGTGGCCAGTCGACCATGAATGCGCTGGCTTATGGAGATTGTCCAGGCTGCGTCGGGGCGGGTTTGGCCGGCGAGGACCTCGCCGAGGTGATCAAGCGCCTCACCGAGCGCGGCGAATACGGCCTGGGTGGCGTCGCGGATCAGTGGCAGTGGTGCTGCGGGGAACAGGAGCACGGCCATCGTGAGCGCCACGCCTCCGCCGATCAGTGCGTCGATCAACCGCTCCGGTCCGGTGCCGGTGCGGTGGAGGGCGATGACCAGGATCGCCGAGGAGGCCGTCTGGTTGATGAACATCCCTCCCGCCCCAACAAAGTCGCGACCAATCACCGACGCCAGGCACATCGACACAAACACAGCCACCCCCAAGGCGACCGGACCTACCCCCGCGACGGCCTGCACACCGATACCGATGACGATCCCCAGTGCGACCCCCGTGATCAGTTGTAGCGCACGTTGACCACGCATGATCCCGCTGGCGCCCAGCGAGACCGCCGCGGAAACCGGGGCGAAAAACGGCTGCGAGTGACCCAACAGGTCGTGCGCGATGTACCAGGCAACGCCGGCCGCGACCGCCGCCTGCGCAACTGGCCATACGACGCGACGCAGCCGCCCGTGAACCACCTCCGCAATCTCGGATAGATGGGAGTGGACCATACGGAGCGAGCTAAGGTCGAACACTCCGCATCCTTCCGAGATAGGGCGCGAAATCGTGGCCGCCTGCTGGTTTAGCCCTGCCTGGCCGCCACCGCGGCGACCAGGGCGGTCCGCATCGCCTCCACCGGGCCGGGATGGCCGGTCATCAGCTGGACCTGCGCGACCGCCTGGTGGAGCAGCACGGTGAGACCGCTGACCACCGGGCAGCCGGCCGCCAGGGCTGACCCGGCGAAGGGCGTCGGCCATGGCGCGTACACCACGTCGAGGACCATGGTGTCGGGTTTCCAGCGGGTAGCGTTCAACGAGTCGGCTGCGCTGCCCGGGAGTGTGGAAATGACCAGATCGGCGGCGGGCAGTGGTTCGGTGAACAGGCCGCCGGAGATCGTCGGCCGCATCCCGAGTCGCTCGGCGGTCTCGCGCAGCTCACCGGTACGGGCCAGATTGCGCACCAGGACAACCGGCGACTGGTTGCCTAGCTCGCGCACCGCGGCGAGGGCACTTTGCGCCGTGCCACCCGCGCCAAGTATGACCGCCTGCTCGATCCGCGTCAGCCCGGCTTCCCTCAGCGCCGCCATGATGCCGGCGACGTCAGTGTTGTGCGCTTGCCTGCCTCCGGCCGGGCCGCCCACGGGGAACACCAGGGTGTTAGCGGCCCCGACCGCCTGGGCCAGCGGCGATATCCCATCGGCGACGGTCAGCGCCACGCGCTTGAGCGGCATCGTCAGCGACAGGCCGGCCCACTCGGGTCCCATTCCGTCCACTAGGCGCGGCAGGCTCGGCTCGTCGCACTCGATCTTGCCGTAGTGCCAGCTATGCAGGTCAAGTGCCTGGTAAGCCGCACTATGCAGCACGGGGGAGAGCGAGTGCTCCACTGGGGAGCCGAGCACGGCCGCCCGCCGTATCGTCCGGTCAACCGCGGTAGTGGTAGCGTCCACGTTCATTTACCAATCTCGAGATCTGCCCCGGGGCGGGCAGGCCGGGCGTACTGGTCGGACGTGAGGTCTATCGCCCGGATCTTTCGCATGAGTCTGTAGCAGGTTAGGGCTGACCGTGTTGATGATGCCAATCCACTGCGGGCAGTGTCCCATTACCCCAATCGGCCTGATCGCCGCGCCATGCCGCCGTGGTCGCGGCCGATAGCCCGCCCGCCCCCGACACGACGACCAGCAGGTCGCATTCGGTATGCCTGGCGCGGGAATCCTGCGCCGTCACCGCGCCTCCAACGGGCTGAGATCCGGGATTCGTGTGGTGTTCTCACCGTGACGATTGGCGCCCGCATCCTCTCAACGGGCCCGCAGTCAATGTGGCACGTAGTCAATGCGTACCGGGCTTTTGATCCCGCTGACCGGAACCGCAAGCCGGTGCCCGGCCGGAGAGGCGGTTCCTGCCCACTGGGCGGGATGTGCGTTGCGCCAGCCGCGCCGGCCGGGCAGCGTCCTTAGCGTCGAGACCGGGCACCCACGGTGCCGCAGATGCCCTGCGGCGGTCCGCAGGCCGCAGCATCGATGAGGACACCGAGGAGGCCGATATGCCGCTGGTGGGCATTGGTCATCTGACCATGCTCGATATCGCACCGCCAGACTGGGTGTCGCTGGCCCATGACGCTGGCTTCGACGCGGTCGGTATCCGGGCGGCTGCCATCGGTCCCACCGAAGAAGAATGGCCGATGAGGGCCGGCTCCCCGATGCTCGCCGAGACGCTCCGCCGGATGGGTGACACCGGCGTGCAGGTGCTTGACGCGGAACTCATCCGTCTCGACCCGCAGACGGTCATCGCGAAGTACGAGCCGTTGTTCGAAACGGCAGCGGCTCTGGGCGCCAGTTTCCTGAACGTCATGGCCGACGATCCTGAGCTGCACAGGGCTCGGGACACGTTCGCGGCGCTGGCAGAGGCCGCACGCCTCTACGGCCTGCGCCCGGCGATAGAAGCCATCCCCTATATGCAGGTGAAGACGCTCTCCGATGCGACCATTCTGGTCGGCGAGTCCGGCGGCGGAATCATCATCGATCCGCTCCACCTGCAGCGCGCCGGCGGCACACCAGGCGACGTGCGTTCGCTGGATCCCAAGCTGATCGCCTACTGCCAGCTCTGTGACGCGCCGCTGGCCGCCCCGCATAACCTGCCGCGGCCGCGGGAACTTCCCCGGGGGCAATCCGTCGAGGGGATCACGGACCTGGCCCTCGAGGCACGCGCGGTGCGCTTGCTGCCTGGCGATGGCGAACTTCCCCTGGCCGAGATCGTCTCGGCGGAACCAGCTGGGTTGCCGCTCAGCGTGGAGACGCCCAACCTCGCCCTGCTTGAATCACTCGGCGCCGTCGAGTTCGCCCGCCGCGCCCGGCAGGCGGTAGCCCGTCTCCTGGCGGTTGCCGCACCCGCCGGCGGCGCCGGAATAGCGCCCTGACCAGAAAATAGAGCCTAATCTGGCCAGGCCGCCGTCTCGGTCGTCAGGCAGGGACTGCCGCTGTGGAGAGAAGGTGTAGGCCGTGGATGGCGACGGCGTAGCCATCCACGCCAAACCCCACTACTATCCCGGCGGCCGCGGGGGAGATGAACGAGTGGCTCCGGAACTCCTCGCGGGTGTGCACGTTGGAGATGTGGCACTCGATCAGCCGGAGCTTAGCTCCCTTGATGGCATCGTGCAGTGCGAGCGAGGTGTGGGTGTAAGCACCTGGATTGAAGACAGCACCGATCAGGTCCCCGGCCGCCTGCCGGCTTCCGGCCTCCTGGATCCAGTCGATGAGCACGCCCTCGTGGTTCGACTGCCGGCAGTCGGCCTCGAGCTCGTACTTCGCGGCCTCGGCGCGGCAGAGTTCCTCGACGCCGGCGAGCGTCTGAAGGCCGTAGATGCCTGGTTCACGCGTCCCGAGCAGGTTGAGGTTCGGTCCGTTCAGCACGAGAACTGTCTTCATGATGCCTCACCCTGAGAGTTGCTGGCTTCCGGCGGCGGCACTGCCAGCTTGATGTTAGGGCCAGGTAGCAGGGTTTCCCGCACCGTTTCCGCCTGCCGGGAATTGCCCCATCAGCGCGGGTAGGCCACTTGACCCAAGAGCGCGCCGCGGCGACTTGTTACCGGCGTCGCGGTGGGACCTCGGTGGGACCTGGCCCGATGGTCCCGTGGCCCGCAGACCCGCTGGTCCGCTCAGCGGAAAGAACGGTGGCACTCTTTTTTACCTGGAGCTACCTTGCCGGTAGCAGTCATCTGCCTTAGCAGCCGATGCCCGAAGTGAGGATCGAGATGGCCACGACGACAGAAATCGAAGATCTTGAGAGGCCCTCGAAGGCTGTCAGCACTCGCGTCCGCTACGGCATTCTGGGGGTGATAATTGTCGCCACCGCCATCAACTACATGGACCGCGCGAACCTGTCGATCGTCGCGCCAGATGTTAAAAAGGACCTAAACATCAGCGCAGCGGAGTTGGGGCTAATCTTCTCCGCGTTCTCGTGGACCTACGCGGCCCTGCAGATCCCCGGCGGATGGGTCCTCGACCGGGTCGGGCCGAGGATTACCTTCGGGGTCGCCCTGATCTTCTGGTCGATAGTCACCGGGAGCATCAGCCTCGCCAAGGGATTCGGTTCCCTGCTCGGGCTGCGGCTCGCCCTGGGCGTGGCCGAGACACCTGCCTTTCCCGCCAACAATACGCTGGTCAGTAGGTGGTTCCCGACCAAAGAGCGTGGCTTCGCCACGGGCGCATATACCGCTGGCGAGTATGTCGGGCTGGCTATCGCCGCTCCCCTCCTGGCCTGGATGGCGGTTACGTACGGGTGGCATTCGGTGTTCTACCTGACCGGCGGGCTCGGAATCGTATTCGCGTTCGTCTGGCTATTCTTTATCCGCGACACTCCCCAGAGTGACAAGCGGGTGTCCCGTTCCGAGATCGACCTCATCGAAAGCGGCGGGGGCGCAGTGAAGACGGCGCATTCCGAGGGCGGCGAGCACGCGAAGTTCTCCGACATCCCGAAGCTCATGCGCCACAAGAGGATGGTCGGCGCGCTGATCGGCCAGTTCGCGAATACTTCGACACTGTTCTTCTTCCTGACCTGGTTCCCGTTTCTTTTGCCGTGGTGGCGGGGTGGGGGGGTGGGGTGGCGGGGGGGGGGGGGCGGGCGTGTCGGGGCACGGGTGGGGGGGGGCCTGATGACTAACATCCCACTGGAACGCTATTCCGGACCTGTTTTCCGGGAAAGTGAAGTTCGCGGGCATGAACGTGCAGATCGCAGCCAATCTGAATGGCGATGTGGCCGCGATCTAGCCGTTTCCGTCGCACGTTGCCAGTCACGACGCTTATGCATTCGAGTCGTCCAGCCTGAAAGCAGCACTCGAAAATTCCATTCAGCCAGACCTCACCGCTGCCTACCTAGCGTATATAGTCGTCGACCTCATCTCTATCTCTCCTTTCAATCTCTTTCTCCTCACATAACTCTTATACTCTCAACTCTTATTCTACACTTATTTTAGCAATATCCTCTCCTCTCTCTATCACTCCTTCTCTTACTTCTATTTCTCTCCTATTCTCATCTACTAACTCTTCCCTTATCTATTCCCTATTTATAATATTACATCTAATACCTCTATTTCTTCCCCTATAATAAGAAATAATCTCACCTACCTGGTCGAGCAGAAGCATTTTACGCTGCTCAAAGCCGGCATCATGGTCACGATTCCGTACCTGGTCGCGCTGCTCGGCACCCTGGCCGCGGGTAGCTGGTCGGACTGGATGCTACGCCGTGGCGTGGCGACGACCATAGCTCGCAAGACCCCCATCATCTCCGGGCTGATCCTTTCGATGATCGTCATCTTCCTCCCGTTCATAAGCAAAGGACCTCGGTGCCGTCGAGCACAGCCAGATGGACGGTCTCGTGTGTCGCCTCGAAAAGATCCTGCATGAAGGGCAACGCCTCCTCCCGGAGATCCCGCTGAAGGGGAACGAGCTGACCGAGCTCGAACATCCGTATCCCGAGCCGGTAAACACCGCGCTCGCCTTCCAGGAGGCCCAGCGCGAGCAGTTCGCCGGCCAGGCGGTGGACCGTCGGCTTCGGGATTCCCGTGCGGCGAGTCATTTCCGCAAGGGTCAGCTCTCGGTCGGCCGGGGTGTAGGCGCCGAGGATCCTGAAGGCTCGCTCAAGCACCGACCGAGCAGCCGCATCTCGCATGGTGGAATGCATGTCGTTATGCTGGCATCGCGCCGATCAAAGGTCCAGACGGCGAGGAGTCAACGCGGTATTACATCACCGGCCAAATGGCCACCATCAAGTCTCACGTCAGGTTACTCACACCAGATGCCCACCGTGCGGCGCCTTGCCGCCGACGATATCGTCGAGGCCATGATGCGCGTGGAAGTGGCCTGGATGCGCGCCCTCGCTCAGGGCGGTGCTGCCACGGCCGGGCGGGATGCGGATCCTGCCTCATACCTCGGCCCGGCCGGGACTCTGGTCGACGAGGTGCTTGCTCCGCGGGCGGCACGCAAGGCTTCCGATGGCTGAGCCGGTGCTCGCAGCGACACGGCTAGCGGGGACCGCCGCCGAGAGGATGCTCCTCGTCGTCGGGCCGTCGCTCGGCACTGCTGTCGGGCCGCTCTGGGGGCCGTGCGCGGCACAGCTAGCCGGCTTCGAGGTGGTCGGATGGGACCTGCCGGGGCATGGGCTAAGTCGGCCTGCTGCGGAAGGATTCACGGTCAAGGATCTGGCTGCGTCAGTGCGGGCCCTGGCCAACACGGCCGCGGACGGCCGACCGGCGTACTACGCGGGTGTATCCCTCGGTGGTGCGGTGGCGTTCGAGCTCGGTCTGGTCCCTGGCCCATTCCGGGCAGTCGCTGCCGTGGCGGCTGCGTCACGCATCGGCGAGGCGTCCTCGTGGACGGAGCGGGCCGAACTCGTCCGCCGGGCCGGTACGCCGGTTATGGTGGCCGGTTCCTCTCAGCGGTGGTTCGCCCCCGGTTTTCTGGAGCGCGACGGCGACACCGCCGGGCGGCTGCTGCAAACCCTGTCTGATGCCGACGACGAGTCCTACTCGCTGGCCTGCGAGGCACTAGCGGAGTTCGACCGCCGCCCGGACCTTGACCGGGTCACGGTGCCGTTCGTGCTCGGACCCGGCGAGCACGACGGTGTCGTGCCACCGGCTCGCGCGCAGCAGGACGCCGACGCAATCGCCGGAAGCCGACTGCAGGTATTCGCAGGGTGCGGACATCTGCCGCCAGCCGAGTCCCCGAGTGCGGTCGCTCAAGCACTGACCGAACTCCTTGCCCACGATAAGGAGACGCAATGATCCAGGACGGGTCTAGCGGGTAGTCCAGCGGAGGTCAACGTCGTTCCCGGCCTGCGGAACGCGGCACCGCTATCAGCCGTCGGCCTCAGCTGGGCGGTCCGAGTTGCTCTGCGGCGGGCGCGGACATGGGTTCTTCCAGGACGGTGCT